>CAWHBF010000018.1:0-31032 GCA_963827515.1 uncultured Acidobacteriota bacterium
AACGCCGGCGTGACGAGATTCACCCGTACGTCGGTCGATTGCGCAGAGAGAATCGTCGCGACCAGCAGCTCGAACGCGTTGCGATACCGCAGCTCTGTCGTCGCGTTCGGGTGGTGCGTTGACAGCGCCGAGAGGATCTTCCGGGTCGCTGCGGGAAAAAAAAAAAGGACTTCAGTGCACCGGTCCCTTGGTCCATCCGACGTTCGAGTAGGTTTCCGAGAACACGCGCATGTGCTCCTGCAACGCCGCCACCAGATTGGGGAGAAACTGCACGGGCACCACGACACGGGCTCGCACGGGTGCCTTGACGACATGCTGGTTCTCGGCGTCGCGCAACTCTTGCTCCGAGAGCGGCATGACTTCGCAGAACGTCAGCGTGAAGTCGAACGGCGTGTGGGCGATCGAGCAGAAGTTCGCGTAGGTGCGGGGCTCGCCGGGCTGTTCGTCGGGAACGATGGTGAAGTTGATCTGCTTGCGTTCGGGTTGGTTGCTCATGATGATTCTGACGCTGGCGCTCGCGGTTACGGGTTGTTGTCGGCTGCCGATTATGGATCGGCCCGTCGAGTAATTTCTCATGACGCCAACCACGACGCCCTGCACCTGGACGCGGTCTGGATCGACCATGATCGGTTGCATCGCAGGGTTGGCGGGCTGTAGACGGATCCTGCCATCCTCCCGATAGAACTTCTTGAGCGTGACGTCCAGGCCACCCACGAGGGCGATGACCATCTCGCCGTTGTCGACCGACTTGCGGTCCTCGACGATGACGAAGTCGCCGTCGCGAATCTGCTCGTCGATCATCGAGTCGCCCTTGACGCGCAGCACGTAGCTGTCGCGCTTGCCGACAAGCGCTTCCGGGACGGCGATCGTCTCGTTGCTCGCGACCGCCTCAATCGGGGCACCGGCCGCCACGTAGCCCAGCAGCGGCAGTTCCAAGGCGCGGACACCCATCCGGGTTGGAACCACTTCGACCGACCGGCTGCGGTTCCAGGCGCGCCGAATGAAGCCTTTCTCCTGGAGGTTGGTGAGATGCTTGTGTACCGTGGCCAGCGACGACAGGTTGAACCGGCGGCCGATCTCTTCGAGGCTCGGGGCGTACCCATGCTGCTGGATGAACTCGTTGAGGTAGTCCAGAATTTCGCGCTGTCGTTTCGTGAGCGGAAGCACAGGCGTCCTCCTCGCTTCGTCGCGTAGTGAATTGGCCCCCGCCCGGGACTGCTCAAGGCTGGGGAAGTGGCGCAACTATACACGAACGAAAGGCGAAAATTCAACAGAAACGGTGCTACACTTCGAAAAAGACAGTGGGAGGCCTGCATGTTTCTTCTCCAGCGCCGGTCGGCCGTCGTTCTGCTCATCGCCGTCACCATCGCGCTCGTCCGTGTGGACGCGGCGACGTTGTCGCCCCAGAGCGCCGAGAGCTTTGCGGTAAAGATCGCGTCGATCCGCGACCACGAGGAGCAAGGGCGCGCGGGTTCGCAGCGGACACCGACTCACTGAGGACGAAGTCAACTCCTGGTTCGTCTATCGCAAGGATCGCTGGCAGAAGGTGCTGCCCACTGGCGTCGCCCAGCCGCAGGTCACCATACTCGGCGCGGGTCAGGTGGCGGGGCAGGCGCTCGTTGACCTCGATGCTGTGGCGAAACGCCGCTCACGAGGGAGCTTCGACCCGCTGAGTCTCATCGGCGGAACGGTCCCGGTGAGCGTCACCGGTCTGCTTCACACCAAGGAGGGGCAGGCCCGCTTTGAAGTCCAGTCGGCGGAGATCTCAGGTATCCCGGTTCCGGTGACGGTGCTACAGGAGTTGCTCGGCTACTACTCGCGGACGACCGAGAACCCCGAGGGCCTCCGTCTGGACGAGGTGTTCATGCTTCCCGCCGGCATCCGGCAGGTCGAGATCGGCCGGGGCCAGGCCGTCGTCGTCCAGTAACCCGCCTGCGCGTCCGTTGCGGGATGACTTTCTTTCCACGCCGCTCCAGTTCCTGAGAGGCGTTGGGCCGCGCAAGGCGGCGGACCTCAAACGCGCGGGTCTGATCTCGGTCGAGGACCTCTTCTACCGGCTGCCGTTTCGCTACGAAGACCGCGCGCGCATGCAGCCAATCGCCTCGCTGCGAGCCGGAGCGAAAGCGGCGGTGATCGGCGACATCAAGAGCGCCAAGCTGTCGGTCACGCGCCGCCGCGGTTTCAAGATCTTCAACGCCGTGGTTGGCGACGCAAGCGGCGCCATCCGCTGCACCTGGATGAACCAGCCGTTCCTGGCCGACATTCTCCAGCCGCACTTGCGCGTGGTGATCTTCGGAGAGGTGAAGCTCGACTCTTCGGGTCTCCACTTGCTCAATCCCGAGTACCAGCTCGTCACCGACGACATCTCGGGGGTTCACACGGGTCGCATCGTGCCGTTCTACGAGAAGGCTGGGTCGGTCACGCCCAACATGCAGCGCAAGCTGGTGCGGTTCGCCCTCGACCAGCTCCCGGCGGAGATTCCGGACATCCTGCCGGCCGAACTGCGCGTCAGGCTCGGTCTCGCAACCCGGCGCGCCGCGATCGAGGCGTCGCATTTTCCTTCCAACGATGCGTCGGTCGATCAACTCAACGCGTTTCGGACGCCCGCGCAACGGCGCTTGATTTTCGAGGAGTTCTTTCTCTTTCAGATCGGTCACGCCTGGCGGCGGCAGGCGATGAGCTCGGAGATGAAGCCCTTCGTACCGATCGTGGACGATCGGATTCGTGCGGCGGCCGCTCAAATCTTGCCCTTCAAGCTCACCGCTGGGCAGCGGCAGGCGTCGAAGGAGATCGTGGACGACATGCGTCGGCCGCACCCGATGCACAGATTACTTCAGGGAGACGTGGGTGCGGGCAAGACGATCGTGGCGCTGCTTGCGGCGGTCGTGGCGATGGAGAACGGTCTGCAAGTGGCGTTCATGGCGCCGACCGAGATCCTCGCCGGCCAGCACTTTGGCAACATCGCTCGTTTGCTGTCGAAATCCCGATTTCGCGTCGATCTACTGACGGGCAGCACGCCGGGCCTTCAGAAACACACTCTCCATGCGCACATCGAGCGGGGCACGACGAATTTGATCGTGGGCACACATGCGCTCGTGCAAGAGGGCGTGTGTTTTCACCGGCTCGGCCTGGTGGTGATCGACGAGCAGCATCGTTTCGGCGTCGCGCAGCGCGCGGCGCTTCGCGCCAAGGGTCTGCACCCGGACGTGCTGCTGATGACGGCGACACCGATCCCGCGCACGCTCGCCCTGACCGACTACAGCGAACTCGACGTCTCGAAGATCACGGATCTCCCGCCTGGCCGGACGCCGGTTCGTACCACGGTGAAGCCCGAGTCGCGCCGCGACGAGATCTACCAGTTGCTGCGCGACGAGCTCGACCGGGGACGTCAGGCGTACATCATCTATCCGCTCGTCGAGGGATCGGAGAAGATAGACCTCAAGTCGGCGACCGAGATGGCCGACCATCTGCAGGCCGAGATCTTTCCGTCCTACCGCGTGGCGCTCCTGCACGGACGGATGAAGCCCGATGCGAAGGAACGCGTCATGCACGCGTTCGCGGCCGGTCAGATCCACATCCTCGTGTCGACGACGGTGGTCGAAGTGGGCGTGGATGTGCCCAACGCGTCGGTGATGGTGGTGGAGCACGCCGAGCGATTCGGTCTCTCGCAGCTCCATCAGTTGCGTGGCCGCGTCGGCCGCGGCCCGTGGGAGTCGCATTGCGTGCTGCTCTATCAGTCGCCCTGGACCGACGACGCGCGGCAGCGGCTGAACGCCCTGGCCTCGACGAGCGACGGTTTCGCCATCGCCGAACGTGACCTCGAGCTGCGGGGGCCGGGCGATTTTTTCGGCACGCGTCAGTCGGGCCTGCCGCAGCTTCGGACCGGTGACCTCGTGCGCGATCGGGACGTCATGGAGGAGGCCTACGGCGAGGCACGCCGTCTCGTGGCGGAAGGAGGGCTGACGGGTGACGTACTGCAGTTCGTCCAGGAGCGATGGCAGCAGCAATTCGGGTTGATCGAGGTGGGGTAACCACGAAGAACGCGAAGAACACTAGGGACACGAGAGACACAAGGTGGAACTATTGTGGTGGTGTTAGGCCCAGAGGTCTCTTGGCTTCGCGATCTTCGTGGCCTTCGTGGTTCCGACAATGAGAGTCATCGCGGGTCGGTTCAAGGGTCGGCGCCTCAAGACGCCGTCGTGGAACGGTCTTCGGCCGACATCCGACAAACTCAGAGAGACACTGTTCAATATTCTGGCGCCGCGGCTCGCAGGTGCACGGGTGCTGGATGGATTCGCCGGCACGGGTGCGGTGGGCATTGAAGCCCTGAGCCGTGGCGCCTCCCACGTGACGTTCGTGGAGCAGGATCGCCGGGCCGCCGCGCTGATCGCGGCGAACCTCGATGTATGCGGTCAGAAGCAGGGCTATACTATCGAGTGCGGTGACGTGGCCGACGTGCTACGGCGCCTCTCCGGTGACGCGACGTTCGACCTGATTCTGCTGGATCCCCCGTACGATATCGAGTCCGGTGCAGTGACGACGACGCTGGAGGCTGTCGCCGGCCGAATGGCCGCCGACGGATTGGTTGTGTTGGAGCGCGCCACACGCCGTATTCCAGTCGCACCGCAGTCGCTGAGGCATGTGCGTGACGTCCCGTCTGGCGACAGTACGCTGACGTGTTTTACCCTGCAGAGGGAGATGCGATGACGCCACCCGGCACTTCCGGCGGACGCCTGGCGATTGTCCCTGGTTCGTTCGATCCGTTGACCAACGGCCACGTGGATATCGTGTTGCGCAGCGCCCAATTGTTCGACCACGTGACCGTCGCGGTGCTGGTCAACGAGGAGAAGGCGCCGCTGTTCACCCCGGCCGAACGAGTGGCGATGATCCGGGAGGTATTCAGCGCGCACGCGAACATCGACGTGGACCGTTTCGACGGACTGCTCGTCGAATACGCGCGGCGGCAGAGGGCGTGCGCCATCGTGCGCGGAATACGCGCGGTGTCGGACTTCGAGCACGAGTTTCAGATGACGCTCATGAACCGTCATCTCGAGCCAGCGTTGGAGACGGTATTCATGATGCCGGCCGAACAGTACACGTATGTGAGTTCCCGGCTCACGAAAGAGGTATTCCGGCTCGGCGGTTCGGTGCACGGTCTCGTGCCCCCGATCGTCGAGCGATGGATGCAGGCCAAACAGGCGACAGCAGTACGCAACGAGAAGACAGCGATAGGGATACAGGGAGAATAAGAGCATGTTTGCACAGCGTCTCGCGCAGGTATCAGCTTCGGCCACGCTCAAGGTGGCGGCAGAAGCGGAGCGGCTCCGTCGGGCCGGTTTCAACGTGGTGGACTTCAGCGCCGGAGAGCCCGACTTTCCGACGCCGGAGCATGTGAAGGCCGCAGGGAAAGCGGCGATTGACGCCAACTTCACCCGTTACACCGCGGCAGCTGGTATTCCCGAGCTGCGCGAGGCGATTTGCGCTCGCTACAAGCGTGACTACGGCGTGGAGATCACGCCTGCAGAGGTGCTCATCACGGCGGGTGGCAAGCAGGCGCTGTTCAATTCGGCGTTGGCGCTGTTCGATCAGGGCGACGAAGTCATCACGCACGCGCCCTATTGGCCGACGATCCCAGAGCAGGTCAAGCTCGTGGGCGCCGTGCCCGTGATCGTGCCGACGCGCTCGACCGATGGGTTCGCGGTCCACGCCGAGGCGATGATCAAGGCCATTACGCCGAAGACGAAGGCCATCATCATCAACTCGCCCTGTAATCCAACCGGTGCGCTCGTCGATGAGGCAACGGTCGCCGCCATCACGGATGAGGCGGCGAAGCGCGGCATCTGGATCATCGTGGACCTCTGCTACGAGCAGCTGATCTATGAGCCGGTCCCGCACAACCTCCCGAAGGTGCTGTTCGATCGGCATCGGAACCGGACGATTCTTGCGGGGTCTGCGTCGAAGTCGTACGCGATGACCGGCTGGCGCTGCGGCTGGACCGTCGCGCCGAAGGAGCTGACCGCGGCCTTCAACGTGATTCAGGGGCAGACGACCTCGAACATCACGTCGATCACGCAGAAGGCGGCGCTTGCCGCGATCAGCGGACCGCAGGACGCGGTGAGCACGATGCTCGCGGAGTATCGGACTCGTCGTGACGCGATTCACGGGTTGCTGACCGCGCACCCGGGGATTCAGTGCGTGAAGCCAAGCGGCGCCTTCTATCTGTTCCCGGATATTTCGGGTCTGCTGTCATCGAGTGGAGTCAAGTCGTCTGCCGACTTCGCGCAGGGGCTCCTGGAGAAGGAGTACGTGGTCGTCACACCGGGCGAAGGATTCGACGCTCCAGGATATCTGCGGATTTCCTACGCCACCTCGATGGACCAGTTGCGCGAAGGCGCGACCCGCATCCTTCGCTTCGTCGAGTCGCTGCAGCCGGCCAAGGCCGCCGCGGCACGCTGACGAACGGTACGCAAGGCCGCTTTTCGATTTGTCGTAGAGCGGAGGCTTTAGCCTCCGCGGACACGCGCACGCTGAAGCGTGCGCTCTACGGCGAAACGCAAACCGCTCTGGCTTACGAGTGAGGAGCAAGGGGCGTCTTGATGTGAATGGTCCCTGTGGGCGCTGACTCACTGGTTCGCGCAATGGTCGATGTGGTCGGGTCGGAGCACGTTCGCTCCGATCCGGCCTCACTCGACATCTACGGGCAGGACGCCCTTCGTCAGGGCCACCCCCCTCACGTCGTCGTCATTCCTGGTTCAACCCTGGAGGTCGCCGCCATTGCCCGCGCGTGCAACGATGCGCGCGTGCCGCTTGTGGTGCGTGGCGCCGGAACGGGCTACACCGGAGGCGCCGTCCCGACACGCGGCGGGGTCGTGATGTCGATGGAGCGGTTGAACCGCATCATCCAGATCGACGAGATCAATCTGCTGGCCGTCGTGCAGCCGCACGTCATCACTGGGGATCTTCAGCGAGCGGTGGAGAAGATCGGCCTTTTCTATCCGCCGGATCCGGCGAGCCTCGATCGGTGCTCCATCGGTGGCAACGTGGCCGAGTGTGCCGGAGGACCCCGCGCGTTCAAGTACGGCACGACGAAACGCTACGTGCTGGCGCTCGAGCTGGTGCTGCCCACCGGTGAAATCGTACGGACCGGTTCCAAGGCGGTAAAGAGTGTCGTCGGCTACGACCTGACGCAGTTGGTGGTTGGATCCGAAGGCACGCTGGCCATTGTCACGGAGATCACGCTCCGGCTGATTCCGCGGCCACCCGCGCGTGCGACGGTGCTCGCGCTCTTTTCCGGCATCCGGTCGGCCGTCGATGCGGTGACCGGCCTCATTCAGCAACGCGTGACGCCCGCGACCATCGAGCTCGTGGACGCCGACTCGCTCAATGCGGTGCGCGACCACTCGGGTGAGGAGGTTGCGCCAGCCGGCACGGAAGCCGCGCTGATCGTCGAGGTCGATGGTATGCAGGCCGCTGTCGATGAGGAAGCGGTGCTCGTCGCGGTCGCGTGTCGGTCAGCCGGCGCGACGCAGGTGTCGCTCGCCGTCGGCGAGGCCGATCGCGATCGACTGTGGCATGCGCGTCGTCTACTGTCAGAGTCACTGAGGGCAACGGGCCTCCTCAAGATCAACCACGACGTCGTCGTCCCGCGGGGCCGGGTGCCTGATCTGTTCGACGTCATTCAACAGCTCAGAAATGAGTATCGGCTCAGGATCGCGGCGTTCGGCCATGCCGGCGATGGCAATATCCACGTCAATCTCATGGTCGATCGAGCGGACGGGGCGGAGCGCGAACGAGCGAAGCAGGCCGAACGTGTCCTGTTCGAACGCGTCGTCGCGCTGGAGGGCTCCATCAGTGGCGAACACGGCATTGGGTTCGCCAAGGCGCCCTACATCGACATCGAGCTGTCGGCCGATGTGATCGCACTGATGAAGCGCGTCAAGACCGCGTTCGACCCGAACGGGATCCTGAATCCCGGCAAGATGTTTCCCGACCTAGACCGGTTTGCGTTTCGCCGTAGAGCGCACGCTTCAGCGTGCGCGTGTCCGCGGAGGCTAAAAGCCTCCGCTCTACGCCGAATCGAAAAGCGGTCTAGCGGTTCGATACCAGTGGCTCACGTTTTATCTTCCGGGGTAGACCGCGACACCGTCGCCAATTGGTATGGCCTCCGGACCGATTTGATGCTGACGCGTGTCGCGCCGTCTCGAGGTCGGTTACGCGACTGTGGTCCTCCGTGGCGCTCCGGGGAATGGCGCCGTCCGCCTATCCCACGAAACGTCGAGCAATTGGCGCAGCGCCAATCCCCAAGGCAACCCCGCCGAATTCAGTATCGTTCGCACAGCATCGCGACCTGACGCACGATCAGCCCGCCGTGCCGGGTGCGACCGTCGATTTCGGTGTGTTGTCAACTGCTCCCATAGGCCCGCCTCCGTGCCTTCAGGCCGGTGCCATCGGCGGACCGATGGACCCCTGCTCATACAAGCTCCACCATCTCACGCCTGAAGAAGTGACGATCCTCAAGGACGGGGAAGTGACTTTCCAAATCCACGGCGGTGGCCACGCAATGGCGATCTATGAAGTCAGCAAGGACACGACTCGTGGCGAGCTTGGGCAATTCCTTTGTGCCGGCGTCGACCCCGGCACGATCGCAGATCCCACGCTCCACCCCTGCAACGGACTTGCGTCGAACGCCAACGCGCAACATCTGATCTCCGATGGCAAGGGTGACGTGGTCATCGTCGCCGAGGCCAACGTCACCAACGTTCATCCGGATAACCGGGTGTGGTATGAACCGGGCCGGCTCATGTCGGCCGGCGGCCACCAATTTCTTAATGCGGGAACCATCCCCGCCGGTCCGACTTCGAACGGCCAGTTGAGTGACGTATCGGTTCCTCAAGACCGGTCGCTATCTAGTTCTTTGCATCAATCGCTCGCACTTCCTGAACGACTGGATGTTTGGTTTCGTTAACGTTACCGGGCACTGACTTGGGCTCTGACTCCGTCCCGCCGATCTCCCTCTCGGCAACGCCCGAAGGAGTCGGCGGCGGAGCCGCGCCGTTGACACGCGGTGAGGTGGACATGAGAAAGGTGGTCTTGTTCGCAATAGTCTTGCTGCCGTCACTAGTCACAGCACAGACACCCGTATCAAGCAGTCCGACCGCTGCCTCCTCCCGGGTTCCGAACCTCTCCGGGGACTGGCTTCACTCGGTCCTGATAAGCCTCAGCCAAGCAGACCCACGCGCCATGGTGCGCGGCAAGGAGCCTGACGTGCCATACCGTCCGGAAACAGTTGTGCGAATGATGAAGGAAATTCCGGCGAGCGGCGGGGATGGACGGTTTGAGCAGACCACCGACCCGCATATTCAATATTGTGAACCGCTCGGTCTCGTTCGCGTTTTCAACAATCCGAGCAAGACGCGATTCGTCCAAACGCCAGAGGCGGTTTACATCCTCCACGAAATTGGCCCGACGTATCGCGTGGTGTGGCTGAACGCGAAACACCCGGACGATCCGGATCCGCAGGACCTGGGGTCATTCCATCGGCTGGTACGAGAACGGTGACACTCTTGTGGTCGATACGGTCGGCGTGAACGACCGGAGCTGGCTGGACGCGGCCGTGCACCTGCACACCGAACAACTGCACCTCATCGAGCGGTTCAGACGTGTCGACGAGAAGACGCTGTCGTTACGAAGTCACGATTGACGACCCCGGTGCCTACACGCGCCCTTGGACATCTGGGCCGCGGAACTTTACACGTTCTGATACTGGGTTCCTCCGGTATCAGTGGGTGTGTTCCGTCCGCGACATGCAGACGACCTTTCAAGGGGTCGGTCGTCCGGCGAGTTCCGCAGATACGACAGCGAAGTAGGGATACTTCTGAGTCTGTGTGAGTGCAACCGGGAACATAGGTGCCTTAGCCGGGAACATGGGTAACACCCAGTTGTCCTGCAATTCGCCCGCGATAAGCCGAGATCCTGAAGTCCCGAGTGCCGAACCTGAGTCCGAACCCCGAGTCCCGAACACACGAACTAACGGTTCGATACGAGCAGTACCGTTTCCACGTCCTGGTCCGGAATCGGGGCGAGGAGCGTTCGAAGGCGGATGTTGGCCGCGTTCAGATACCGCACCTGACCCAGTCGGCGGGTCGTCACTCCGGTGATAGATTCCAGACGAGGCAGATCCGTGGCTCGGACGACGAGGAGCACTGGCTGCGGTGAGCGGAGGAAGTCCAGCGCCAGTTCCTCGTTGAAGAGATCGCGCTGAGCGGAACCGGTGTAGAACGCCAGGTTGCGCACGAACACCTGATAGGTTCCGACCGGCTCGGATGACCGATTCGCGCCGATGAGCGCCGCCATCTGCTCGACCGGCTCAGGACGGATTCCCGCGATGGTGCTGAACTGCAGCGTCAAGAGGACGGCCACGGCGCACGCCGTCGCGACCGGCGGCAGCAGCCGCCATCTTCGTGTCACCGCCAGCCACGCCAATGCCACCGCCGATCCAGCGGTCAAAACAATACCGGCAGTTGTCAAAGGCGGATACGCGGCCACGAACAACGCACGCGCCCGATACAGCAGGAACGTCAGGACGAGAAATGTTACGGCCGTTCCCCAAGTGGCGCCCGCGAGGCCCGAGGCTTCACCGCGTTCACTCTTCCGGATGCGCTCCACAATCGACCCCGCCAGCAGGATCGCGAGTGGAGGCAGCACGGGCAGGATGTAGCGCGGCTGTTTGCCGATCGAGATCGTGAAGAAGAGGAACGGTAGAAACGCCCACGCAAGCAGGCGCCACTCCACGTCGGTCAGCAGGCGCTGACGGCGCACGATGCCGGCAACGGAGCGCCACGGCAGAGTCACCAGATAGATCGACCAGGGGAACATGCCACCGATCACGATTGGCAGGTAGAACCAGAGACCGCGAGGCTCGTTGAAGCGGTCAGTGGCGAATCGTTCGAGGTTGTCCCCGACGAAGAAGCCCTGAAGGTAAGGGAGGCCATGCTCGATCGTCATGGCGCCGTACCATGGGAGGCCGACGACCGCGCCGACCACGGCGGCGAGTGTCAGGTCGCGGACCTTGAGTGGAAGGGTGTGACGCTCGTGCCACCAGATCGGCGTCAGCACGAGTGCGGGCACGACCAGCGCCACGGGTCCCTTCATGAGAAACCCAAGGCCGGCTGCGACTCCAATGACGATCCACTTTCGCTCGAAACCTGCCCAGACCGTCAGCGTGATGAAGAACGTGAGCGGAAGGTCTGGCAAGGCGAATCGTGCCATGGCGAAGTAGCCGTAGCACGTGGCCACGATCGCACCGGCCAGCCATGGGACATCGTCTTGCGCGAACATCCGCCGAGCGGCAGCCCAGGTCACGAGCACGAGGCCGAGGCCCGAAAGAGCCGACCAGAACCTCGCCGCCCATTCACTGGGGCCGGCGACGAGGTACGTCGCCGACGTGAGCCAGTAGTAGAGAACGGGTTTCTGCCAGCGTTCCTCGTAGTTGAAATGTGGTGTGAGCCAGTCGCCTCCTTCCACCATCTCGCGCGCCGCTTCCGCATAGAACCCCTCGTCGGAGTCACTGATCGCGGGTCGCCCGAGACCGAGAAAAAAGGAGAAGCAGGCTACGAGGACAAGCGTGGGGACAGCACGGCGCACTGGTGGGCATTCTATCGGACGAGGGAGTGACTCGGGGCTCGAGGGCTAGGACTCGGGCACCGGACTCGGGCTCGGGCTGGGAGAGGTCCGGCTAAAGCTCGGACACTACGACCGGGGAGACTGCCGCCGAAGACGCAGGGTGTTGATCCCCGCGGGGACAACTCGCTGTGTGGTATTCCGGCGATTGGGGAACTACCATGGCTGAGTGACGCGCGTTGCAGTCCCGGCGACCAGGAAAGCCGAACCCCAAGTCCTGAGCCGCACATTCCGAGCCTCGGTCCAGCCCCGAATCCCAAGCGAGTCGCGAGTCACCGGCCCCGAGTCCCCCGTCCCGAGCCCCGAGTCCCGAGTTCAGTAGTCCATGCCCAAGACCGTCGCGGTCATCGGCGCCTCGAGCAACCGCCGCAAGTTCGGCAACAGGGCGCTCCGCGCGTTTCGCGCGGAAGGCTATGAGGTCATTGCGATCAATCCCCACGAGCGCGAGGTCGAGGGCGTCCAGGCGTACCCGTCGGTGCTGGATGTCCCTGGAGTCATCGACATGGCCACCGTCTACGTGCCGCCTGATGTCGGTACGCTGCTCCTGAAGGAGTTCGCGCAGAAAGGGATCGCCGAGATCTCGGATCAATCCCGGGGCCGAGAGCGATGAGCTCCTCGAGGAGGCGCGTCGCCTGCAACTCAGGGTCATCGTCGCGTGCAGCATGGTGGCGATTGGCCAGGATCCGTACACCGACTGAACGCACGAGGCGCCCAAATGATCATCAGGCTCCGCAAGAACGGTCCAATCGTCGTGGACGACGCCGACGTCCAGGTGGTGGATTGGAACGGGGTTCCCTACGCCATCGAACGGCGGCCGGTCGCGCTTTGCCGATGTGGGGCGTCGTCTCGGAAGCCCTTCTGCGACGGCAGCCATTCAAGGGTGGGCTTCCAGGCCCCGTCTGCTGCTGACCGGGAGCCTGGCGGGTCAGGGCAGCCCTGATTTTCGCGCCTGCAACTCCGGGAACTCACCGGCTTTCCTGCGATATTTCGGATACCTGGGATCGGCACGTTATTGCCGCTGCTTATGATGTATGAATAACTATCAATTTGACTGATGTACGCCCTTCAGGCACACTTGGTCGCATGCCCATACGCACCGGCGCACAGATCATCTGGGAATGCCTGGTCCACGAAGGGATTCAGACGGTCTTCGGGTACCCAGGCGGCGCAATCTTGCCGACCTACGACGCGATGCTCGATTATCCCGTCCACCACGTCCTGGTCCGCCACGAACAGGGTGCGACACACATGGCAGATGGCTACGCGCGAGCGAGCGGCAGCGTCGGAGTCGCGATTGCCACCTCTGGTCCTGGCGCCACGAATATGGTCACCGGGATTGCCACCGCGATGATGGACTCGTCGCCGATGGTCTGCATCACCGGTCAAGTACCGAGCAAGATGATCGGCTACGACGCGTTCCAGGAAACCGACATCAGCGGCATCACGCTGCCGATCACGAAGCACAACTATCTGGTGACACGCGTTGAAGACATCATGCCTGCCCTCAAGGAGGCCTTCCACCTCGCCAAGACCGGCCGACCAGGCCCGGTGCTCGTTGACATCACCAAGGACGCGCAGCAGGCCTCGACCGAGTGGGAGTGGGATCCGCGTCCCGTGAAGATTCGCGGGTATCGCTCGAGTTCGCCAGTGCTCCGCACGGATCTGGCGAAGGCCGAGGCGCTGATTCGCGCCTCCAAGCGTCCGGTCATTCTGGCTGGGCAGGGCGTGATTCAGAGCGGAGCGACGCGGGAACTGGTGGCGCTCGCCGAGCGAATCGGTTCACCGATCGCCATGACACTGCTCGGGCTCGGTGGTGTCCCGGCAAGTCACAGGCTCAACCTCGGCATGATGGGTATGCACGGTGAGGCGTGGGTCAATCACGCGATTCAGGAGGCGGACCTTCTGATGGCGTTCGGCATGCGGTTCGACGACCGTGTCACGGGCAACCTCAAGACCTATGCGCCGACCGCCAAGAAAATTCACGTCGACATCGACGCGTCCGAGATCAACAAGAACGTCCAGGCGGACGTGGGCATCATCGGCGACCTGCGTGAGACGCTGAAGGATCTGCTCGATCTGGTGAAGCCAGCCGATCACTCAGCCTGGGTCTCGCATATCGATTCGATGAAGGGGGATGCGGCCGTTCGAGACATTCAATCGCTGCCGGACACCGGGCACCTGTATGCGGCGCACGTCATCAACGACATCTGGCGCATCACGGAAGGGAATGCGGTGGTGGTGACCGATGTCGGCCAGCATCAGATGTGGGAGGCGCAGTATTACCACCACAATGCTCCGCGTACCCTCATTACCTCTGGTGGTCTCGGGACCATGGGCTTCGCCGTGCCGGCTGCCATCGGCGCCAAGATGGCGCGGCCTGAAGCGGAGGTCTGGGCGATCGTTGGTGACGGCGGCTTCCAGATGACCCAGGCGGAACTGAGCACGGCGGCACAGGAAGGCGTGAAGGTCAATATCGCGATCATCAACAACGGCTATCTGGGCATGGTGAGGCAGTGGCAGGAGTTCTTCTACGACCGGCGCTATGCTGCGACGCCGCTCCGGAGCCCGGATTTCCTCAAGATCGCAGAGGCGCATGGGCTCCAGGGGTTCCGTGTCGAGACGCGCGGCCAGGTAAACGACGTGGTGCAACGCGCGCGGAGTGCGGCTGGCACGGTCATCGTCGACTTCCGTGTCGAGCAGGAGGATAGCGTGTATCCGATGGTACCGGCCGGGGCTGATCTTGACGCCATGATCCGGCGTCCGGGCGCATCTGTGCTGGCGGAGACCGGGGCGGATAAGAGCTGATGCACCACACGCTCATCGCACTCGTTGAAGACAAACCCGGTGTGCTCAATCGCGTGGCGTCGCTCTTTCGACGCCGCAACTTCAACATCGAATCCTTGACGGTGGGCCGCACGGCCGAGACCGGCGTGTCACGGATGACGATTGTGATCGACAGCGACCAGGCGGGCGCGCAAAGGGTCGGGGCGTACCTCAACAAGCTCGTTGACGTGCTGCAGGTCGAGGAGCTCGCCTCGGGGCTGGCGGTGGCGCGTGACCTGGCGCTGGTCAAAGTGACGGTGGCCGGTCACGACAGGGCGACGCTCCTGCGCGTCGTCGACGAAACCCGTGCGCATATCGTCGATACGGGCGAGCAGTCGATTACGCTGGAGATTACCGGCGAGCCTCCTCACGTCGATGCTGTAATCGGCAGGCTCAAGCCCCTCGGTATCATCGAGATGGTACGCACGGGGCAAGTGGCGATGCGCCGAGGCGACACGGCCCTTTCGGCTACGCAGTATTCTTAAGAGTTCTTCCTCGTCCTCCCACGTGGACAATTTAGGAGAGATACATGGCGACGATGTTCTATGACAAGGATGCGGACATCCAGTTGATCCGCAAGAGCAAGGTGGCGGTGATTGGCTACGGCTCGCAGGGCCACGCCCACTCGCTCAACCTGAAGGACGCCGGCGTGGATGTCGTCGTCGGCCTGCCGTCAACCAGCAAGTCGGTGGACAAGGCGCGCGCCGCCGGTCTGACTGTCATGAGCATCGCCGACGCCTCCAAGTGGGCGGACGTCATCATGATTCTGGTGCCGGATCAGCACCAGGCCAAGGTCTACAACGCCGACATCAAGCAGCACCTGACTGCGGGCAAGATGCTGATGTTCGCGCACGGCTTCGCCGTCCGTTTCAACTGGATCGTGCCGCCGAAGGACGTGGACGTGACGATGGTCGCGCCGAAGGCGCCGGGGCACCGGGTGCGTGAGGTATTCAACGAAGGCGGCGGCACGCCGGGTCTGCTGGCGGTCCATCAGGACGTCACGGGGAAGGGCCGAGCCACCGCGCTGTCGTACGCCCGTGCGATCGGCTGCACGCGCGCGGGAGTGATCGAGACGACGTTCGCCGAGGAAACTGAAACGGATCTCTTTGGTGAGCAGGCGGTGTTGTGCGGCGGCACGAGCGCACTCGTCAAGGCCGGGTTCGAGACGTTGATCGAGGCCGGCTACCAGCCTGAAATTGCCTATTTCGAGTGCCTGCACGAGCTGAAGCTCATCGTCGACCTGATGTATCGAGGCGGCCTGGCCTACATGCGGTATTCAATCAGCGACACGGCGGAGTACGGTGACTACACGGCTGGCGCGCGCATCGTGACGGCGGAGACGAAGGCGACCATGCGGCAGATCCTCAAGGAGATCCAGTCGGGTGAGTTTGCGAAGAACTGGATTGCCGAGAACGAGACTGGCTGCGTCAACTTCAACGCCATGCGTGCGGGCGATCGCAATCATCCTGTTGAAGTCGTTGGATCGAAGCTGCGCGACATGATGCCGTTCCTCGACCCCGTCAAGTTGCCGCAGCCCACGTCCGTGTAACTAGCCGGTAGTTGGTAGCCGGTAGCTGGTAGCGGGAGTTGATCGTTCGGTAAATCACTCTGCCATTGGCGAGAAGTAGTTTGTGTAGAGCGCAGGCTTTAGCCTGCGCGTGAGTACTGCGACGCGGGAACCGAAGCCCGCGCTACGCCTATTCGACCGTCGCTTAGTCACCATGAACAAATACTCATCGAGAGTCACTCAACCGCGCAGCCAAGGTGCGTCCCAGGCGATGCTGTACGGCATCGGCCTGACCGACGCAGACATGCAGAAGCCACAGGTCGGCATCTGCAGCATGTGGTACGAGGGCAATACCTGCAACATGCACCTCGACCGGCTGGCTCTGCACGTCAAAGAGGGCGCGCAGGCCGCGGGGCTGGTGGGGCTCCGATTCAATACCATCGGCGTCAGCGATGGTCTCTCGATGGGAACGGAAGGGATGAGCTACTCCCTCCCATCCCGCGACCTGATCGCGGACTCGATCGAGACGGTGATGGGGGCGCAGTGGTACGACGCGCTCGTCACCGTGCCGGGCTGCGACAAGAACATGCCCGGGTCGATCATCGCGATGGCTCGGCTCAACCGTCCGTCGCTGATGGTGTACGGCGGCACCATCCGCGCGGGCCATGCCCTCGGCAAGCCGCGGGACATCATTTCAGCCTTCCAGTCGTACGGGGAGTATCTCGCCGGCACGATAACGGACGAACAGCGGCTCGATATCGTGCGGCACTCGTGCCCAGGTCAGGGGGCCTGCGGCGGCATGTACACCGCGAACACGATGGCGGTGGCGATCGAGGCTCTCGGGCTGTCGCTTCCGTTCAGCTCGTCGTTGCCGGCCGATGACCCCGGAAAAGTGGCGGAATGTCACAGCGCGGGCACGGCAGTACGCCTGTTGCTCGAAAAAGACCTCAAGCCCCTCGATATCCTCACGCGGAAGTCTTTCGAGAACGCACTCGCCCTGATCATGGCCGTGGGCGGTTCGACCAATGCCGTCCTCCACTTGCTGGCCATCGCCGCGGCCGCTCGCGTGCCGCTGTCGCTGGACGACTTTCAACGCGCCAGCGACCGGGTGCCGCTCCTGGCCGACTTGAAGCCGAGCGGACAGTACGTCCAAGAGGATCTCCACGCCGTTGGTGGTACGCCAGCGGTGATGAAGTACTTGCTGGAGCGTGGATATCTGCACGGAGACTGCATGACGGTGACGGGAAAGACGCTCGAGGAGAACCTTGCCGACGCCGCTCCGCTCAGCCCAGGGCAACGCGTCATTCAGTCGATCGAGAACCCCGTGCTACCGCGAGGCCACATCCGGATTCTTCGGGGTAACCTTTCCCCGGATGGAGCCGTCGCGAAGATTACCGGGAAGGAAGGGGAGCGCTTCACCGGGTCTGCCAAGGTGTACGACTCGGAGGAAGCGATGCTGTCGGGTCTCGAGCGCAAGGAGATCGAGCGCGGCTCCGTAGTCGTGATTCGCTACGAGGGACCGAAGGGTGGGCCGGGCATGCCCGAGATGCTGACGCCGACTTCCGCAATCATGGGTGCGGGTCTCGGCAAGGACGTCGCCATGCTCACCGATGGCAGATTTTCGGGCGGTTCGCACGGGTTCATCATTGGCCACATCACACCGGAAGCGCAGGACGGCGGCCCCATCGCCCTGCTGAAAGACGGCGATCGGGTTGTCATCGATGCTGGAGCTTGCCGTCTGCACGTTGAAGTGAGCGATGCCGAGCTGGCGTCGCGTCGCGCCGCGTGGAAGCAGCCGCCCCCAAAGGCGACGACGGGCGTGCTCGGGAAGTACGTGCGTCTGGTGAAGTCAGCGTCCGAGGGGTGCGTGACCGACTAGAGCGATTTGCGTTTCGCCGTAGAGCGCACGCTTCAGCGTGCGCGTGTCCGCGGAGGCTAAAGCCTCCGCTCTACGCCGAATCAATAAGCGGTCTACTAACGCGCGTCTCTCTCGGTTTCAAGATACGCGTAGCACTCGTACTCGAGGAGGCGCGCGTTGGCCTCTTGTCGCCGGTACAGCGGCATGCTGATTTTCCACGGTCTCGAGAACACATTCGGATCTTCGATCGTTGCCTCATACAGCATGTGGTCCGGCCCGGTGCGCGTATAGCGCTCGATGACGTGCAGTGCATCGCTGTGGAAGTTGCCGGACCGGTCGAACCACGTCTGGTCCGTGAAATGCACGACGTCGACAACGAGCGTGTCGCCGTCCCACCTCGCTCGCGAGTCTCCCATCCACCAGTTGATCGGGCCCTTGGGATGAGGACTGTCCAGATAGATGTTCCGGAATGTATGGACGTACTCGTAGAGAATCGTTACCTGCTTCGCTGTTTGAGCGATCTGGAACGGGTACGGCATGTAGGTGATGCGCGGCACGCCGGGCATCTGACATTTCGCTTCCGGATCGTCCGTCCGCCGGTTGGCGAAGTTCTGCTGCCGTTTCGCGAGCGCACTCGGAAGGTAAGGAATCCCACCGCCCTCGACGATCCCCTGGCCGGCGGGGATCCCGAGTTCGGCCGCGTGGTCCTCGATGTTCCAGACGGCGGTGTTGAGTGCCTGCCAGATTCCCCGCAGGTCCGGCTGCCCATCCGGCGTACGGGGCGCCCTGTATGGCTGCTGCGCGGAGGCCGAGATCGACACCAACGAAAGGGCAAGTCCGAGAATGATGCTGCGCCGGTTCGCTGCGCCCGCCATCAGGGTGTGTCCGCAGGTGCGTCGCCGCCGAACAGCGTGCGGCCGTCCGGCAGCTTGGTTTCGCCGCCGTAGATCTGGGCGAGCCGTCCCTGGCCGCGAACCCAGTGACCGTCACGGTGGCACCGACCGGCAGGTCATCCTTTCTCCAGCCGCGGCGGTACATCCCGTTGGAGCTGCTGAACCAGACGGACCAGGTTTGTGTCTGGCCTTTGGCATCCTTCACGTCGATCAACAGGAGGGCGTGCGGGTTTTTCCACGCCATGCTCGTCACGGCGCCCGTGACGGTCGTCGTCTTTTCCATGTCGAACCCAGCCGCGATCGAATGATGCCCGCTCAGAGGCGAGGCGGTCAGCATGCCGAGGCAAACGAGTAGCGCACCGCTGAATCGGTACGACCTCATGGCTGAGCCTCCCGTTCCTCCCAGGTCTTCTTGAGTTCCCGTGCTTCGCGAGCGGTGATCCCCGGATACACCCTGAACCCGCTGTTCCTGAATAGCTGCATCTGCTCCGTGTTGTCCTCGAAGCAGGCTTCTTCCCAGACTTCAGCGCCGGCGACCGCATTCCGTCTGAACGCAAAGGCGATGGTAAACGGCCTTGTGAAGACGTTCGGGTCCTCGATCGTCGCCTGCCAATGGATTGTGTTGGGATCGATCAGGGTCATTCGCTCCACCATCCGTGCCTCCTCTGTGTAGAAGCGCCCGCGCTGATCGAGATAGTTCCTGCCGTTCTGATTCGTGGTTTCAATCACGAGGGTGTTGCCATCCCATCGGCCGCGTGGGTCTCCAAGCCACAGAAGCATGCTCTTGCCAACGTGCGGCCGGCCATCGACGGGAATGATGCGATAGGGGTGTGCGGAGAGCCCCTCTCCTACGAGGACCAGGGAATCGGGACCCTGGATGAACTGATACAGATTGGCCATGTACATCACGCCGATAGCACCCGCAGGGAAGCAGGCGGCGTTGTGATGGAGGTATCTGGCCGCGTTCTCCCGACGCCGCAGGTCGGACCATGGCTGCATCGGGACCTTACCGTTGGCCGGGTCGACCACCACGCTCGGTCCACCCCCGTCATCGGGTGTCTTTGGATGCGTCTCGAGATCCTCGAATGCCTGGGTCCTGCGTCGCCAATAGCCGCTGAAATCCGGCTTGCCGTCAGCGGTGCGGGGTGGGTTGTACGACTTGGCGGCTGCGAGCGCGCAGGCGTGGAACTTCGCGGGCTCGTCGTCTGGACAGACAGACTGGGTCACAACCTGCTGACCGAGAGCCGGCACGGCCAGCGGCCACGCCGTCGCCACCACCGCTACCCAGCGACGCGCGTGCTGACTGATCATGCCCGCGAATGCTACACGGGCAGTACGGCGGTGTCAAAAGTATCAGAGCAGCAGAACTTCCACGCGATGCGCGTGAACGGCGTCATCGTACGCCGACCAGGCAAAAATTGTGAAGCGTCCATCCTGCGACGCCACGAGTGCGACGGCGCTCCGCTGGTCGTGTACGAATTGAGCAGCTGAGAGATGACGTGTACCACCCAGTTGCCCGGGGTGCATGCGCTCCACGATGCTTCCTTCGACAGGTTCCGTGACCACGACGTGTTCCACCGTTACTGAGCCGCGAAGGCGCGTGATCTTTGCTCCGAATGCCAGCAGATCGTACCGATCGGTCACCAGCAGTGGCGCCATCGACCGCGGTCAAGCCCGCGAGCGCATCGATAGCACGATCGATCGCCTCGCTCCATTCGTGGTCGACCATGGCGTCCCGCTGCGCCAAGAGCTGGCTCAATTCCTGATAGGCGGGCTCCACAGCGTAGCGAATCGGATGGACGATGGAGTCGCGCCACGCGAGGTCATCGGAGGGGACGATCAGCAGGATGCCGCCTCGTCCGTGACGTCGCATCGACAGGGCGAGCTGCACCTGCACGTTCAGGGCGTCACCGTTGACCGCGACCGCTTCAAAGCCCAGCATCGACGTGAGCAGGACGGGGCAGTCGTCGATGAGCGACGCGCGTTCATCCACGACCTTGACGCTATCGCCCTCGAGCACCGCCAGGTTGACGAACTTGCGAGACTCGTGGCGAGGTCGGTGTTTGAGCACGAGCAGGCCAGGTGCGACGACCTCCACGACGAAACAGAACGGCGGGATGGTGTGGGTCATTCCCCAGACCTTCAGCGCCCCCTCCTCCGGCCAGACACCAAGGTGAATGCCCGGCCTCTCCACCGCCGCCGCCAGGCGCGTGAGGGCGCTTGGGTCGAGCGGAAGCGAGCGCGCGAAAAGGAGCGGAGACACCTCGGGTATCGGGCGCAGGAAGGCCAGCGATATCTTGGGGATGTAGCCCTCCTCCCGGCGCACGCTAGCCCAGAAGGCGGTGTCCACCAGCGCCTCGATGGCACCGGAATCCGGAAGGAGCTCGAGCGGCGGTTGGGCCGGGTCCTGCGGAGGCAGGGCGGCTCGATGGAAGCGCAGGTGTTGTGCGACGGTAGGCGCGATGCTGCGCGCCACGGCGTAGGCTGGTTGCGTCACGGGGTCTGCTGCGTCTCGGACTCCAGGGAGGAAGTCGCGGCTGTTGGAGGCAGATTCATCAGGATTCGAAGCTCGTCACCCTCCATGACCTCGCGCTCGAGCAATCGACGCGTGACCGACTCGAGCACGTCACGATGGTCCGACAGGATTCGTCGCGCCTCGTTGTGTGCGTCACCCATGATGCGCTTCACCTCGGCATCGATGAGTCTGGCGGTGTCCTCGGCGTACGCGCCGCGCTCCGGGCCGACGGAGATGTCGAGGTACTTGCTCCGCTTGTTGCCGTCGTAGTTGATGGCGCCCAGCGCCTCGCTCATACCCCACTCGGTGACCATGGCCCGTGCGATGTCCGTGGCCCGCTGGAGGTCGTTCTGCGCGCCGGTGGAGATCTCGCCGAGCGCGAGCTCCTCGGCGGTGCGCCCGCCCAGCAGGACTGCCAGTTGATTGAGCAGGTCGCCTCGCTGCATCAGGTAGCGATCCTCGAGCGGCAGTTGCATCGTGTACCCCAGCGCTCCGAAGCCACGTTGCACGATCGAGATCTTGTGGACCGGGTCCATACCAGGAATCAAGGTCGCCACGAGCGCATGACCGGCCTCGTGATAGGCCACGATCTCGCGTTCCTTCTGGCTCATGACCCGCTTCTTTTCGAGCCCAGCGATGAGGCGGTCGATCGCCTCCTCGAAGTCGCTCATTTCAACGGCCGCTTTGTCCTTGCGCGCCGCGAGCAGGGCCGCTTCGTTCACGAGGTTCGCGAGGTCGGCGCCGGCAAAGCCGGCGGTGCGGGCCGCGATGATCTTGAGGTCAACGTTCGGCGCGAGCGTCACCTTCTTGGTGTGAATGGTGAGGACCTCCACGCGACCTTTGACATCGGGTTTGTCGACGAGCACCTGCCGGTCGAAGCGCCCCGGACGCAGCAGCGCCGGGTCGAGGACTTCGGGCCGGTTCGTGGCGGCCATGATGATGATCGCCTTGCGCGAATCGAAGCCGTCCATCTCCGCCAGCAGCTGGTTGAGTGTCTGTTCGCGCTCCTCGTGCGATCCCATCGGGCTCTGGACGCGCGCGCGGCCGAGCGCGTCGAGCTCATCGATGAAGATGATGCAGGGAGCCTTCAGCTCGGCTTGCGAGAAGAGGTCGCGGACCCTGGCCGCTCCGACGCCGACGAACATCTCGACGAACTCGGATCCGCTCAGGCTGAAGAAGGGGACCTTGGCCTCGCCGGCCACCGCGCGCGCAAGGAGCGTCTTGCCGGTGCCGGGCGGGCCGACCAGCAGCACGCCCTTCGGGATTCGCCCGCCGAGCGCGGTGTACTTGCCGGGTGTCTTCAGGAACTCGACAATCTCGCGCAACTCCTGTTCGGCTTCGTCGACGCCTGCCACGTCGGCAAAACTCACCTTGACGTCATCTTCGGCAAACGTTCGGTGTTTGCTCCGGGCGAAGGACATGATGCCGCCCTCGGCGCCTCCCATGCGACGCATGAGGAAGTTCCAGAGCACGAACAGCAGCAGAAGGGGAATAACCCACCCGATGACCTCGGGAAGCCAGCGGCTGACGAATTCTCCCGTGTACTTGACGCCGGTGGCGTCGAGCTCCTCGAGTAGTTTCGGATCCTCGATTCGCGCGGTGTTGAAGTTGCGGCTGCCGTTGACGTCGCGGTTGTATGTGCCGCGGATGGACTGTTCGCCGATGGTGACGTCTGCGACCTGACTGCCTCGAACGGCGGTCTTGAATTCGCTGTACGAAATCGATCGCCCCGCCGGTGGCGTGAACCAGACCTGCACCAGCGCCATGACCATGAGGAAGCCGAGCACGTACCAGAGCGGTCCGCTCGGCCGGCCCGGGCCGGTGAACGTCCGCCGCTCGCCCGGCCGTTTGTCACGCGATGCCATATTCAGGGGAATCCTCGGTGGTGCCACTGCTCTCAGTTTACGGGGTGACGGCCGCGGCAGCCTTTTCGATTACCAATCCGCTATTGCGCAGGTCGACGACGGCGACGTCTCCCTCGCGGAACTCGCCTTCGAGCACGCGCATCGCCAGCGGATCGAGCACGCGGCGCTGAATGGTTCGTTTGAGCGGACGAGCCCCGTACATCGGATCGTACCCTTCCGCGACCAGGAAGCCCTTGGCTGCTTCCGTGAGCTCCACACGGATCTTGCGGTCCGACAGCCGCTTCAGCAGACCCCGGAGCTGGATATCGATGATGGTCTTCATGTGCTCGAGACCGAGCGGATGGAAGAAGATCACCTCGTCCACACGATTGATGAACTCGGGCCTGAAGTGCTGCCGCAGGGCTTCGGTCACCTGTCGCTTCAGCTCCTCGGACACCTGTCCGCTCTGCTGCGTTGACTCGTTCGAGGCCTCGGCGATCGCCTGGCTGCCCAGGTTCGACGTCATGATGACCACGACGTTCTTGAAGTCCACCGTTCGGCCTTTTCCGTCCGTCAGCCGTCCGTCGTCGAGGAGCTGCAACAGCACATTCAGGACTTCCGAATGCGCTTTCTCGATTTCGTCGAATAGCACGACCGAGTACGGCCGCCGCCGGACCGCCTCCGTCAGCTGTCCGGACTCCTCGTAACCGACGTATCCCGGCGGTGCACCGATCATCCGGGAGACCGTATGCTTCTCCTGGTACTCGGACATGTCGATCCGGATCATCGAGTGTTCGTCGTCGAACAGGAACTCAGCGAGCGCGCGGGCCAGTTCTGTCTTGCCGACGCCAGTCGGCCCGAGAAAGATGAAACTTCCGAGCGGGCGATTGGGATCCTGCAGCCCTGCGCGGGCTCGCCTGATCGCGCTCGATACCGCGACCGTGGCCTCGTTCTGCCCGACGACACGCTCGTGGAGCCGCTCCTCCATGTGAATCAGCTTCTGGACCTCACCTTCGAGGAGCCGGCTCACGGGGATATGGGTCCATTTCGCGACAACTTCCGCGATGTCTTCTTCGTCCACCTCTTCCTTGAGCATTCGCTGGCTCTTCTGCAGCTCGGCGAGGCGGGACTCTTCGTCGGCGATCTTTCGCTCGAGCTCGGGCAGGCGGCCGTACTGGAGTTCGGACGCCTTCGCGTAGTCGCCCGCCTGCTGAGCATGCGACATCTCGAGACGAACCTGTTCCAGTTCCCCCTTGACCTTCCGCGCTCCCTGAATCGCCTCTTTCTCTTGCGCCCAGTGCGCGTGCAGCCGGCTCTGTTCTTCCTTCAAATCGGCCAGCTCACGCTCGAGCCTGTCGAGCCGTTCGACCGAGGCCCTGTCGGTCTCCTTTCGCAGCGCCTCACGCTCGATCTCGCGCTGCATGACGCGTCGGCGGACTTCGTCGAGCTCGGCCGGCATCGAGTCGATCTCCATACGCAGCTTCGACGCGGATTCGTCCATCAGATCGATGGCCTTGTCAGGCAGAAAACGGTCGGAGATATAGCGATGGGACAGCACGGCGGCGGCGACCAGCGCGGCATCCTTGAACTTCACACCGTGATGAATCTCATAGCGCTCGCGCAGACCTCGGAGGATGGAAATCGTGTCTTCGACGGTCGGTTCACCGACCAAGACGGGTTGGAAGCGGCGTTCGAGCGCGGCGTCCTTCTCGATGTGTTTGCGGTATTCGTCGAGCGTGGTGGCGCCGATAGTGTGCAGCTCGCCTCTGGCGAGCATCGGCTTCAGCATCTGCGAGGCGTCCATCGCGCCTTCGGCGGCCCCTGCGCCCACGACGGTATGCAGCTCGTCGATGAACAGCACGATCTGTCCGTCGGATTCGGTGATCTCCTTGAGGACCGCCTTGAGCCGTTCCTCGAATTCACCACGGTACTTCGCGCCGGCGACGAGCGCCCCCATGTCGAGAGCGAAAATCTTCTTGTTCTTGAGCCCCTCCGGAACGTCACCCCCCGACGATGCGCTGAGCGAGGCCCTCGACGATCGCCGTCTTGCCGACGCCGGGCTCGCCGATGAGGACCGGGTTGTTCTTGGTGCGGCGGGACAGGACCTGGATGACGCGCCGGACTTCCTCGTCCCGTCCGATCACCGGGTCGAGCTTTCCCTTGCGGGCAAGTTCGGTCAGGTCGCGACCGTAGCGCGCGAGCGCCTCGTACGTCGCTTCGGGGTTCTGCGACGTCACCCGCTGGTTCCCGCGTACGAGGCTCAGCGCGGAATACAGCACATCCTTGGTGGCGCCGGTCCGCTGCAGAATCTGGGCGGCGGGGGAGCGACCGGCTTCGGAGGCCAGGGCCAGCAGGAGATGTTCGGTGCTGATGTAGTCGTCCTGGAGCCGCTGCGCCTCGGCCTGCGCCGAGTCGAGGATCAACTTCACCCGCGGTGAGAACCGAAGGTCGACGCCGTATGCCTTGGGCAACGACTCGAAGATCTTCCGCACGTCGGCGGCCACCTGCGTCGCCTCGATCTTCAGCTTGTCGAGGACCGACGGGACGATGCCACCTTTCTGCTCGAGGAGGGCGACGAGCAAGTGCTCGGGGGTCACCTCCGCGTGGTTCATGCTGGTGGCAAGCGTCTGGGCAGCGACGACCGCCTGCTGCGCCTTTTCAGTGAGCGTGTTGAGGTCCATGGTTTATGCGGCCGAATCTGTCTTGGCCGCTCCTTCCTGCAATCTGGCGAGTGCTTCGTAGTGTTCCCGTTCAGCGGGGGAGAGCTCGGTCGGCAGGTGGACCTCCGCTCGCGCGTAGAGATCACCACGGTCACTGGGGTCGCTGACTTTCGGCATGCCATAACCCTTGAGACGAAACACCTGGCCACCCTGGGTGAGGGGTGGGATCCGAAGTCGCACTGACCTGCCCTCGATTGTATGGACCTCTACCTCGCCGCCGAGGACCGCAGTTGTGACCGGCACTGGCACCTTGAGGTACAGGTCGCGTCCCTTTCGCTCGAACTCGAGGTGCGGGGCGAGGCGCACGCGCAGGTACAGGTCGCCCGATGGGGCGCCGCCCGTGCCCGTTTCGCCCTCGCCGACGATCCGCACACGTGAACCGTCGCTGACGCCGACCGGGATACGCACGTCGACGGTGCGGGTGTGCCCGTCATGTTTGAGCGACAACCGGCGTGTCGCGCCATGGAAGGCGTCCTCCAGCGTGAGATCCACCTCGTGTTCGACGTCCTGGCCCCGTTTCTGGCGCGCGCGTGCTCGCGCGCTCCGCCGGTCCGTGCCGGAAGCCGTGCCGCCAGCGAAGAACGTGGTGAAGAAGTCGGAGAAGGGATGTGAGTTCCCAAACGCCTCCTCCATTTCCTCCGGCGTCATCGTGCGGAAACCGCCCCCGGAGCCTCCGCCCAGATCCACGTTCCAGCGCCCGCCAAACGGGTTCGGGTCGCCGTGGGCCGCTGCCTGTTCATATGTCCGCCAATTGGCACCGAGCTCGTCGTATTTCTTACGTTTCGCCGCGTCGCCCAGGACTTCGTACGCCTCGTTGATCTCCTTGAAGCGAAGCTCCGCCTTCTTGTCGCCCGGGTTGACGTCCGGGTGATGCGTGCGGGCGAGCTTCCGAAAGGCCTGCTTGATCTCCTTCTCGGTGGAGGCCTTCGTTACTCCCAGTGCGGCGTAGTAGTCCTTGAAGTCCACGGGTGGCTCTCGTTAGTCGTTGGTCTCTCGTCTCGAGTCTTTGGTCTCTAGTCTTTCGTCTCTAGTTTGGTCAGAGCCCCAAGGCCTCGCTCAGCCGCCGCATCTCCTGGAGCAACTGGCGTCGTCCGGCGCCGGTTGCAAGGGCGCCTTCGTCCATGAGCGGGTGGATGCGTTGAACCACCTCGCTGATCAGCAACAGACGCTGTACGCCTGCCAGGTTGATGCCAGCTTCCTCGACCAGGTGCTTGATCAGGCGCAGCTTCTCGATCTCCCCGCGCGAATACAGGCGCATGCTGCCGATCGTGCGCGATGGCCGGATGAGCCCGAGCCGCTCGTACTTGCGGAGCGTCTGCGGATGCATGCCGAGCATCTCCGAGGCGGCGCTGATGAAGAACAGGTCCTGCTTCACCTTGATTTCGAGTGTAGACATTGATACGGGTCATGTCAAGGTCAGGGCCCGCCAGAGTAGGATCTGGAAACAGTCTTGGATTTACAGGTCGGAGATCTCGGGATCTTCACGAGCGCGCTCGTCTACGCTCGGAGACTGGGACCAGTGGTGCCGGTAGTACAGGTAGAAGCGAGCGGGGTCACAGAGTCCCTGAGGGGGCACGCCGAAAGGATCCTGGCGGAGGAATCAGGGGTGGTCCGCGACTCTAGCGACGTGCCGCGGGCGTGAGCATCGTCTCGCGTCGTTCGCCGTTGCGCAGATACACGACCTTGACCGCCTGGTTCACGCGGAGCAGTTCGAGCGCATAGGTATAGTCGTAGATATTCGCGATCGTCTGGCCGGCGATCTCCACGATGACGTCGCCCTTCATCAAACCTGCCTGCTCGGCCGGACCTCCTCCCGTTACACCTCCCAAGAGCAGGCCCTTGGTCTCCGTGGCGTAATCCGGAATCGTGCCGGTCGTGACCCGGAGGCCGGCCACACTCCCTTTCGATGTCGGCTGGTCAACCTTCGTGAACTGCGGGGCCTGGTCGGCGTCCACAATCGATCGGAGAACCGCGGCTCCAATGTCGGCAACGCGATCCAGGTCGTCGAAGTTGACACGGTCGGGGAGATCGGACGGCTTGTGGTAGTCCGCGTGCGCGCCCGTGAAAAAGGCGAGACTCGCGATGCCCGCCTGGTTGAAGGTGGCGACGTCGGTCGGTTGATACGGGTCCGGTTGCACGACCAGGTCGAACCCGGCCGCGACGTTGGCGCGCTCGAGGACTCGTCCCCACGTCGGGCTCGTCCCGGTTGCCTGGACGATGAGCTTGTTGTTCTGCATGCGGCCGACCATGTCGAAATTGAGATAGGCCGCAATCTGGCCGAGCGGCACGGGAGGGGTGGTCGTGAAGGCGTTCGATCCGATCAGGCCGATCTCTTCGGCCGACCAGAAAGCGACGAGCACATGTCGCCGGCGCGGTTGGCGCGACGAGCGTGTCCGCGATCGCCAAGCACTGCGGCGGTTCCAGAGGCGTTGTCATCGGCGCCGTGATGGATGCCCTTCGCTTCATCACTGGATGCCAGAGAGTTTCCCTTGTCACCACGACCGAGGTGATCGTAGTGCGCGCCTATGACGACCCACGGCTGACTGGCAGCATCGACTGGCGCCGTCGCCGGCAGGTACGCAATGACGTTGCGCGCCGTCTGGCGTTCGCGTGTGACCTTGGTCGTGAGGGTGACGGTGGCGCCTGGCAGGTCGAAGCCGGCGACATGCGGGTTGCCAGCATCCAGTGCCTCTTGAGTCTCGCGGAGAGGGCGCGCCAGCGAGAAAAGCACATCGGCGATCGAGCCAGCTGATGCTCGCGGCGGGGATGCCCGAGCCGGCGATGGCCGTGTCGAAGGACATGGGCACCAACTCGCCTGCGTTCGGTGAGCGCGGGCCGGTCACAACGAGTAGCGCGCGCGCTCCGCGCTGACGCGCGGCCATCGCCTTGTAGCGAAGGTCGGAATACCGGGCCAGAATGGCGCGCGTCTGCTGGTCTGCGTCCTCAGGGAAATAGCGCAGGACGACCACGATCTTGTCCTTGACGTCGAGCGTCGCGTAGCTGTCGTACCCGAAGTTCTGCGACTCCGGAACGACGATGCCGTAACCCGCAAACACGACAGGCCCCGCGACTTCCGCATCGTCGGAAAAGGACAGTGCCTGAATCTCCGTCCGCTGCGAGAAATCCATCGTGCGGGCGGCCGGTTGCTGTCCACTCGCGCCGACGCCCACGCGAATGGACGATCCGCCGTCCCGGCTGCCGGCGGTGAACGCGAACGGCATGAACATGTCAGCCTGGCCGGGGAGCGGTCGCGCACCCATTCGTGAAAGCTGCGCAGCCAGATAGTCGGCAGCCAGCCGCTCTCCTGGCGAACCGGCTTCCCGCCCTTCGAGCGCATCGGACGCGAGGAACTCGACGTGGGGTCGTGTCTTCGATGTCGCTGGCGCCTGCGCGGCGGCGGTCGTGCTCAGACAAAGAAGGAGCAGGGCGGTCAGACGTGTCATGGTGTGCGGCTCCGATTCGGCGCGGCGCGCAGCGTCGCAAGGGCCTGGTCGTGATTCCAGTCGGCCAGGAACAGCTGTCCTTCGCGCCCGCCGCCCCGGCTCGATGTCCACGCGAGTCGCCGGCCATCTGGCGAAGGTACGGGCAGGCCGTCAAAGCCGTCCGAGTAGGTCACGCGAATCGGCTCCTTTCGACCCTCGACGTCCACCATGTAGACCTCGAAGTTCTCGAAGCCGAGTTTGTTCGACGCGAAGAGCAAGTACTCTCCCGATGGATGGATGTACGGCGCCCAGCTCATCGAGGCGAAGTTCGTCACCTGTCGTGCGTCGCTACCGTCGGGCTTCATCGTCCAGACATCCGCGATCAATCCTTGAGCGTCGAAACGTCGCCAGACGATGCGGGTGCCGTCAGGGGAAAAGAAGGGCCCGCCATCGTAGCCAACCACGTTCGTGAGGCGGCGCTGGTCCGATCCGTCAGCTCGCATGATGTAGATTTCAGCGAAATAGCTGGGGTCGATCTCGAGCTGCTTCTGTTCGGCCGTCGTGAGCGTTCGGGTGTACGCATCGCGCATCGACGAGAATGCGATCCACTGGCCGTCCGGCGAGTAGCTCGCCTCGGCGTCGTAGCCGCGAGCGTTCGTCAGTCGTGTGAGCTTTCCCGACGTGTCGGCTGCCGCGTAGATCTCGAACTCCGGGTCGTAGTCCCACGCGTAGCGGCGCTCTTTGCCCGAGGCCCTGAAGTCCAGCTCTTCCTGCTGGAGCATCTTGGACCGGGGATCGTGGTGTGTGGAGGCGAACAGGATCTGATCGCTGCCGGGGCGAAAGAACGCACAGGTCGTCTTCCCCCAACCAGGGGAGACACGTGCGGTGTCGCCGGTGCCCATATCCAGGGTGTAGATCTGGTAGAACGGGTTGCCCGGTTCCCGCTCGCTCTGAAAGACGAGGCGCCGGCCGTCGGGCGACCAATATCCTTCCCCGGCGCGGCGACCGTCGACCGTCAGCCGTCGGACACGCGAGAGAAGGTCGCGCTCTTGTGGCGTTTGGGCCTCGGTCGCCACTGTGAATACTCCGAGCAGGAGCAGCAGCGGGCGCACAGTGGACCACATCGCTGACAGGTTAGCACCGGTCCCGCGCCGTTGTACCATCAGGTCATGCCCCTGGCCGACCTGCGCGCTATTACGCTTCGCCAGTGGGTGCTCGCGATCGTCGGGGGCGGCCTCATCGCGTGCGTGGTGCTGACGACGATCTGGACCGTCCGTCATGCGTCGGCGATTCGCAAGCTGAATCGCGGCGTCGGCGACACGGTGTTCCTCGACGCCGCTGGCCGCCCATGGTTCCGCCTCGACGACCAGCGGCGCGACGTCCCGTTCGACCAAATCTCGACGTACTTCAAAGACGCGGTCATCGCCGTCGAGGATCACCGTTTCTATCTTCACCCTGGGATCGACCCGATCGCCCTCGGCCGCGCTCTTCTCAACAACGCGCGTTCCGACACCGGGATGCAGGGCGGCAGCACCATCACGCAGCAGTTGGCACGGACGCTGTTCCTCTCCAACACCCGCACCTATGGTCGCAAGGTGAAGGAAGCCACGCTGGCGGTGATGCTCGAAGCCCTCCTGACGAAGCGCGAGATTCTGCAGCTGTACATGAATCGCGTCTATCTGAGTGGCGGGGTGTACGGCGTCGAGTCAATGTCCCAGAAGATGTTCGGGAGGCCGGCATCAGGGCTGACGCTGGCCGAGGCGGCGCTGAT
>CAWHBF010000019.1:0-37140 GCA_963827515.1 uncultured Acidobacteriota bacterium
CTCCGCGGACACGCGCACGCTGAAGCGTGCGCTCTACGGCGAAATGCAAAGCGCTCTAGCCACGACGAAAAACGCGACGGACGTCGAGACGGAACGACGGACGAGACCGTGTGCCGGTGATGACAATCGGCAGCCGGGTGCCGCCGTTGGGACCACGGAAGAACGGCTGCGCAAGTCGAGCAATCAGCGACTTGAAGCCGGTCGTCATATCTGCGAGGCGTGCCTCGAGCAGCAGGTCACCTCGGAAATCGATAGCTTCGCGATGGAGATCGGACCGATCCCGCCAGGCGTACGGTGGCGCCGGGTACGCTGAACTGGAGATCGGAGAGCCGCAGCAGGGCGTCGCGCAGCACGAAGCGTCCCCGCAGGTTCGACACGACGCTTTGGCCCTCCTTCAGCGCATTGTCGTCGGCCCGGCCGCGTTCGCTCAACTCATTGATCCGTTTTTGCACATCAAGGTTGGTGAAGCGCGCCTGGGCCAGGCTGAAGCGTCCATCGAGCCGCAGGCGATCGACCACGTCCTGCGCTCCCGCTGGCAGGAGAAAGCTCGTCTCCACATCCACCCGACCCAAAAGTGGCGACGGATCGGCCTTGACGGCCAGCCGCATGAGATCCTCGATTCGGCCGGCCTTCACTTGCACATCGAGCACGACGCCGCGTCCTCGGACGTTCTCCGTTCTCACGACGGCGCCCTTGGCCAGGATGGTGGAGTCGATGATGCGCGCTTCCACATGCTCGAGCCAGGTATCCCCGTTCGTGCCGTCCACGACGGCCTTGAAGGTCGTCGTGAGTGGCACGGGCTGGCCCGCGATATCGATTGAGAAGTCGGGTATTTCGGTCTGTCCTTCCACCTCGATGCGTTGCAGCACGCCATTGAACCTGCCGACCGACGACAGGATTCCACCGATCCCCTTAATTGAATCCAGATCAGCATTGCTGAACGTGTATTGGCCGCTCAGCGGTGTGAAATCCGGCTCCTGCTCGTCCCAGGGGCCAAACGTACCGCTCGTCTCGACGCGCCCACGCGGAATCGGGTTGGTGATGCCTGCCTGAAATCGCCAAGGCACCCGATCGCCCACGTCGTCCATCACGAGGTCGTGGATCTCGAAGATTCGCGGTAGCCGTCCGGGTCGCACGGATGGGATCTCCAGGCGCGCAGAGCGAGCTACCACTCGTTCAATGACGATCGGTGAGGGCATGAACGCACGCGCCGGACGAGGTGGCAGTGCGGGCAGTGGATCCCGCTTGGCCTGCAGTTCGTCGATGCTGGCCTCCCCAGGCTGCGGAACCTGGGCACGTGGGCGTCGCGGGATGTAGATGTCGATACTGCTGACGTTCACTTCCCTGAGGCGTACGGGCCGACCGAGGAGTTCGGCGATGCCCGCACTCCCGTTGAAGTCTGCGATCGTCACGAGCGGCGGCACGTCCGTCCGGCCGTTGTGACGGAAGACGAAGCCGGTGCCCGAGGCGCGCGCACGCGGCAGGAGCGCCAGCTGAAGCGACCCGAGCTCCACCTGGCCGGCGAACCGCTCGTTCAGGGCCGTCACGACGCGATCGCGCACCCAATCTGTCGACTGGCTGAACCAGAGGAGAAAGATCGCCGGCGCGCTGACGACGATGAGCGCGACCCAGGCTATGCGGCGCCACATATCGAAACGGCCTGGCTGCGCATGCGGCGCACGATGGATGAGGTTCGGACGTGCGCCATCGCTGGGATTCCTAACGCTCGACCCTGAGGCCCGCAACCTGCCAGGCGGCCCAGTGACCTGCTAGATAGACGATTCGCTTCCGGCCGCCGTGCTGAAGGGTAGCAGCGGCGATGTACGCGCGCGGGCCGTGACCGCAATAGAGCACGAGTTCATCGTCGGCAGCGCCGGGCACATCCTCCATCCGCGACGGCAGCTGCGTAAATGGAATGTTCACGGCGCCCGGAACGTGACCGGCGGCAAACTCGCCCTCGGAACGAACGTCGAGAATGTGAAGGGTGTCGCTGCGATCGATGCGGGCGAGGAGCTCCGAGGCCGTGGTCGCCGAGGATGTCGTGGAAACACCCGCTGACGTTGGCGAGGCCGTGGCCGAGCCCGCTCGGGGTGCGGCGGCGCGTGTGGCGCCGCCTGACCCAGCTGTCAGAGCGATCAGCCCAGGTGTCCACGCGAACGCCCAGGCCAGGAACTGGACGAAATAGTTGCGACCCGCAGTAGGAGGAGGTCCCCAGAGGGTCGTCATCACGAAGTAGAAGGCCAGCCCCGCGAAGACGGCGGCGGCTATTGCGCGAACGGCAATGGCGGCCCACGGGCGCTGTTCCGGCGCGCGGAGCCAGCGCCCGTCGAGCGCGGCGAGGATCAGCCACATGCTGACCCACGCTGCAGGAATTGCCGATCCGTATGTACGTCCGTCCATGAGAAGGATCAGCACGTAGTAGCTGGCTGCCCCGCCAATCCCAGCCACTGCGCCAATCGGAAGCCCCTTTACCAGTCGACCGCTTGATGATCCGAGTACACCGCCGACCACGGTGAGCAACAGAGCCCCATGCACGACTCCGGCCACAATCGTATGCTGGATGCCAAAGGTGTACCAGATTGCGTCGGCGGCGGTGGCGACGGCCGCGACGGTGGCGATGCCGATGATGATCTTCATGCGTCCTGGTGCCGGTCGTATTCTAGTGTCCCGGAGCAGAGATTCGTTGCCGAAGTCGCGGAGCGCGGCGCCCGACGGGTAAGGCGCGACGACAGAATTTTGGCAATATTTGTGGGAGGAGCAACGCCGTCCGGCGGGATGCCCCGCCCGCGAATTCGTGACGAATCTCTTCCGCCCGCACCGAGCGTAGATGTCAGGGGGATCGACGCTCGCTACAATTGGCGCGTGCATTTCGTCTATATCGTTCGTTGTGCGGACGGCACGTTGTACACCGGCTACGCGCGTGACCCACGGGCCCGCGAAGAAGCGCACAACGGCGGCCGTGGGGCAAAGTACACATCCGGCCGGCGTCCGGTGCAGCTGGTGTACCAGGAGGCGTTCCGATCGGTGGGCAAGGCGTTGGCGCGGGAGTACGCGTTGAAGCAGCTGACGCGCCCGCAGAAAGACGCCTTGATTGCCCGCGTACGGCGCCGCCGCTCCTGAGCATTTCTGGTATAAAGCATCAGTGAGATCACGTCTCCGAGGAGGATTCATGCCCGCACGGAAGCCGTTGGTCGTCGTCTCGCTGCTCACGCTGGGTGCCGTCGCGGCCATTCATGCACAGGTCGCCAACCCGATTCCGGCGCCTGTGGAGAAGCGCGGCCTCATGGTCGAGATCCGCGACGTTACGCGCCTGCCTGACACGCGCGGGCTTCGCCCGCCCGATCAGGACGTGGTGCCTGCCGGCTGGGCGCGCGTCAGCTTCGTCCGCGACCTTCCGGACGGCCGTAGATTCGCCAACGACTCGCGCGGTTTCCTGTATCTGCTCGACGGCAACAAGCAACCTGCGGTGTATGCCAATGTGGGCGCGGTGTTCCCGTTCGCTGTGTACAACAGGCTAGAGAGCGGATTCATCGGGTTCGACTTTCACCCGGAGTTTGCGAAGAACGGCCTGTTCTACACCGTGCACGGTGAACGGGCGCAGGGCAACCCGGCGACACCCAACTTCATTCCGCCAGGATTCACACAGGCCGACGCGACCTACCACAATGTCATCACGGAATGGCACGCAACGAATCCGGCTTCGAACACGTTCGAAGGGACGCGGCGAGAACTGCTCCGCGTTGCGCACATCGTGGCCAACCTGACCCATCCGATGGGAAACGTCGAGTTCAATCCGACGTCGAAGCCGGGATCCCCTGACTACGGGCTGCTCTACACGAGCGGCAGCGATCTGGGGTTCAGCAATGGCGGTGGACCGCACGCGAACAACCCCAGCCAGTCGCAGCGTCTGGACTCAGTCATCACCGCGATTCTGCGCTTCGACCCGCGGAGTCCCTCGGTGTCAGGGGGCATGAAGGGGCTCGGCGACTACACAATTCCGGCGGTCAACAAGTTCGCCGCTGACGGCGACCCGAAGACGCTGGGAGAGATCTTCGCTTATGGCTTCCGGAACGCCCACCGACTCTCGTGGGACATGACCGATGGGACGATGTTCGCCTCGGACATCGGGATGAATCACATCGAGGAGATCAACATCGTCCGTGACGGCGGAAACTACGGCTGGATGCGTCGCGAGGGCTTGTTCGAGAACGGCGTCACGAGGCCGGGCGGCGCACTGAACCAACTGTTCCCCCTGGCGCCAGACGTCATGGAAGGACGCGTGAAGGACGAATTCACGTACCCAGTCGCCATGTACGATCACAGCGACGGGCAGGCGATCACGAATGGATTCGCGTACTACGGGCGCATCGCCGCGCTTCGGGGCAAGTTCGTTTTTGGCGACATCGTGCGCGGGCGCCTGTTCGCGGCAGACGTCGCGGCGATGAAGAAAGCCGACGACGGGATTCCACAGACCGTGGCGCCGGTTGAGGAGATCCAGCTCTACGTGCGTGATTCGCGAGGCAACCGGACGCATGTCTCGCTCCGTGAGCTCGTCGAAAAGACGATGGGTGCGACCATGGCCCGGGCCGACCTGCACATCAGCCGCGGTCGCGACGGAGAGCTCTTGGTGACCTCGAGACAGGACGGCACGATTCGGATGCTGGTGCCGGAGTCCGGCGGTGCGGGGACGACCTCAGCGGGGCGGTGATGATCCGTCGAACGCGTGCACGGGCCACAGAGACGCGGAGAAGCTCTAAATAAGGTTTCTCTGTGTCTTCGTGTCTCTGTGGCTGCGTGCAACTTGACGCGCAGGCTAGACCGCGGCGAAATGCGCGAATCCTCCAAAACCTGCGCTCTACTGCGGAAAACGGCCGGTCGCGACGAGCAGGTCGAGCTGGGCGCGGCGAAGGGCGTCTTCGGCGATGGCGCTCGCTGTTGCGGTGTCCCTCGCACGCCTCTGGGCGTCGATCACCTCGATGTTCGTCGTCGCACCCTCGCGAAAGGCGATATCAGTAATCCTGAGTACTTCATTCGACTGCTCCTCCGCGGCTCGGGCTCGCTCGGCCGCGCGTGCGCTGAGCCTGACCGCTTCCCGGGCGGTACGCACCTCGGACGACGCTTGCCGCTCGAGACTGGCGCGCTCGGCTTTCACTGCGTCGAGGAGTGCCGATCGTTCGCGCTCCTGCGCGGACCTCAACCCGCTGTCGAACAGCGGGACCGAGAACAACACCGATCCGCGAAGGACCCGGGATGTCGCGAAGAGTCCGGACGGAGCGTTGAACTGCGGTGTGAACAGCGCGGTCAATGACGGTAACCGGTCCTTCCACGAATCGGCCAGCACCCGCTCGGCAGCGAACTGCCGCGCCAGGATGAGGCGTAGATCGGTTCGAAGGTCGTGCAGCGACCCTTCGACTGGCTCGTTGAATACGGGTTCCTCGGCGGTGTCCACGGGACCATCGGCGGCCACAAGGACGCCGAGGGCTTCCTGCGCGCGACGCATCAAGAGTTGTGAGGCCTCGATCCGGGCTTCGTCGGTCGAAAGCTCCTGCAGCGCGCGCAGCATGTTGAGGCGACTGCCGAGTCCTCCCTCGAAGCGTTGGTTCGCGAAGTCGTAGTGCGCCCTGGCATTGTCGCGCGCCTGTTCGTTCAGCTCCAGCCCGCGACGTTGAACGATCACGGCCAGGTAGGCATCCGCGGTTGCGGCGGCCAGTTGCTGGCGGACATCGGCGGCGGCGGTTTGCGCCACGAAGACCTGATCGCCGGCCTGCACCCGCTGTGCCCACGCGAGTGGCGTCCACAGCGGTGCGCGGAAGCTCGCCGACGAGGCCGACTGCCATCGTGGGGTGATGTTGTTCCCGTCGAAACTGGTCACCGGATCGATCACCTCCAGGGCGACGCCGGCATCGATCGATGGCCGTGTTCTCGAGGTCGCTTGCCCCAGGAGTGCCTCGGCCCGGAGGATGCTGGCGGCCGCCTCCTGCACGGTCGGATTGTTCGCTATCGCCCGTCGGATGGCGTCATCGAACGTGATCCGCTCCATGACCTGGGCGGTAGCGAGCGTCGGGAGCAGCCACACCCACAACAGCACCGCCGCACCCACGCACCCCCGCACCGTCGCACCCCCGCACCGTCGCACCCTCGCACCCCGGGTGTGCCTATCCATGTCGCACCGCCTTCGCCCCGCGGAGCGTCTGGATCACCACGTACAGCACCGGGATGAAGAGAATGTTGAGAAACGTCGCGAAGAGCATTCCACCCGCCACTGCCGTACCCACCGAATGGCGACCTTCCTGCCCGGCACCGTTGGCGAACACCAGCGGCATGACACCGAGCACGAAAGCCAGGGACGTCATGAGAATTGGCCGGAGCCGAATGCGCGCCGCTTCGATGGCCGCCTCGACCACGGTGAGGCCCTTGGCTCTGAGCTGTTCAGCGAACTCGACGATCAGGATGGAGTTCTTCGCTGCCAGCCCAATCAGCATGACCAGGCCGATTTGGCAATAGAGGTCGTTCTGCAGACCGCGTGCCCACTGCGCAGACAGCGCGCCGAGCACCGCGAGCGGTACGCCCAGCAGCACGATGAACGGCAGCACGAGCGATTCGTACTGCGCCGCGAGTGTCATGTAAACGAGCAGTATGGCGATGCCGAAGATCGCCGCCGATTGCCCACCCGCTTTGACCTCCTCGAGAGAGATTCCCGACCAGGCAAACCCAAACCCCTGAGGGAGCGAGGTCCCAGCGAGTCGTTCCATCTCCGCGAGCGCCTGCCCGGAACTCACACCGGGCGCAACCGATCCGCTCACCTGAGCGGATCGGAACAGGTTGAAGTGGTTGATGACCTGAGGCCCGGTCGTTTCTCGGACCCGCACGACGCTGGCGAGGGGCACCATGTCGCCCGCAGTCGTGCGCGCGTAGTACTGACCGAGGTCCTTGGTGTCCGACCGATACGACTTGTCGGCCTGGACGTACACCCGGTAGGCTCGGTTATTGAAATCAAAGTCGTTGACGTAGGCCGAGCCGAGATACGTCTGCATCGCACTCGTAATCTCACCAATCGGCAGTCCGAGGCTCAGCGCCTTTTCACGGTCGATGTCCACGGCCAACTGCGGATCGCTCGCCGTGAACGAGCTGAAGAGGCCCGCGACCTGCGTGGACTGTTGCGATGCTCCGACGAGGGACTGGAGCGCTCCACTCAGATTGTTGATGTCGGCGCCGCCGCTCTGGTCCAGCACCTCCATCGTAAATCCGCCAAAGTTTCCCAATCCCTGAATTGAAGGCGGCGCGAAGGGAATCACGAAGCCGCTCGAGATGCCGAACAGCTGCCCTCGAATGCCAGGCAGAAGGCCTTGAAGCCGCTGTTCAGGGGCCAGCCGCTGGTCGAACGGCTTGAGCAGCGTGAACATGAGGCCGGCATTCGCGGCGCTCCCGGCAAAGCTGAAACCGCCGACCGAGAAGATCGATTCCACTTCGGGCACCGCCTGCAGCACCTTCTCGGCTTCCCTCATGACGCCGGTCGTGTAGTCCAACGACGCGCCCGGCGGCGCCTGGACGATCGAGATGAAATAGCCGGGGTCCTCCTCGGGCAGGAACGCCTGGGGTACTCGGACGTAGACGTAGTACGTCGCGCCCAGGAGCCCGGCGAACACCACCACCGTGGCCCAGCGCCATTGCATCAAACCGCGGACGATGTGCACGTAGACGTTCGTGCCGGTTTGAATGATTCGTTCGACCCCTCGGAAGAACCAGCCCTTTTCCTCCGCATCGTGCTTGAGCAGCAGCGCCGAGAGCGCCGGCGTGAGCGTCAAGGCGTTAAAGGCGGAGATGGCCACCGAGAACGCGATCGTCAGCGCAAACTGCTGATACAGGCGCCCGGTGGTCCCAGGGAAGAATGCCACCGGCACGAAGACCGCGATCAGCACCAGGGCAGTCGCGATGACCGCACCGAACACTTCGCGCATCGCGTCGGACGCCGCCTGCTGCGCGCTCTTCCGGTACTCCTGAATGTGCCGTTCGACGTTCTCGATCACGACGATCGCGTCGTCCACCACGATGCCCGTGGCGAGCACGATGGCGAAGAGTGTCAAGGTGTTGATGGAGAAGTCCAGATACTTGATGAAGGCAAACGCACCGATGAGCGATACCGGCATCGTCAGGGCTGGGATGAGTGTCGCGCGCCAGCTTTGAAGGAAGAGGAACATCACCAGGACGACCAGACCGAGCGCCTCGGCGAGCGTCTTGATGACCTCTTCGATGGATTCACGGACGACCGTCGTCGTGTCGAAGGCGACCTGGTACCTCAAGCCGGGTGGGAACGCCTCGGAGAGTCGCGCCATCTCGTCGGTGACGCCGCGCTGCACGTCGAGTGCGTTGGCGGTGGGGAGCGCAGTGACGGCGAAGCCGATCGCCTCCACGCCGTTGAACCGGAGCGCGGTGGCGTAGGTCTCGGCGCCGAGCTCGGCGCTTCCGATGTCCCTGAGTCGCACCAAGGCTCCATCGTCGCCCGACTTGATGATGATGTTCTCGAACTCACTCGCCTCCCGCAGCCGGCCGGCCGCGCGAACGCTGATCTGGTATGTCTGTCCTGCGCGTGCCGGCGACTCGCCGACGCTCCCTGCGGCCACGTTGACGTTCTGCTCGCGCAGGGCATTGACGACATCGCCGGCGGTAAGGTTCCTTCCTGCGAGTTGGCTGGGATCCAGCCACAGACGCATCGCGAACTTTCGCTCGCCAAAGATGATCACGTCAGCGACACCGGGGATGCGCTTCAGGGCATCCTTCACGTAGACGTCGAGGTAGTTCGAGACGAAGAGGGCGTCGTACCTGCCGTTTTCGGCCCATGCGGCGGCCGCGGAGACGAAGCTCCCGCCGCCCTTCTGAACGGTGACGCCGATCTGGCGGACCTCTCCGGGCAGACGGCCGAGCGCCTGGTTCACTCGATTCTGCACATCCACCGCGGCGATGTCGGGGTCGCGGGTCACCTCGAACGTGACGATGATCTGGCTGACGCCGCTATTGGTGCTCGATGAGGAGATGTAGAGCATGCCCTCCACGCCATTGATCGCCTGTTCGAGAGGCGTCGTGACGGCGGTTTCGACCGTTTCGGCGTTGGCGCCTGTATAGATCGCGGTTACCGAGACGGTGGGTGGCGCCACCTCGGGGTACTGCGCGATCGGCATCGTCGGGATCGCGAGCGCACCTGCGAGCACGATGATGAGCGAGCAGACGCTCGCCAGGATGGGTCGGGTGATGAACGTATCGACGAACATCAGGAGACCTTCACCGGAGCGCCGTCGCCGAGCTTCTGGACGTTGGACACGATGACTCGATCACCAGCGGTGAGGCCAGAGGTGACCACGTAGTTCTCGCCGATCAGTTCTGCCACCATGATCGGCTTCTGCCGTGCGACGTCTCCCTGCTGCGCGGATTCCGCCACGAACACGAAATATTGCCCGCTGATTCGACTGACCGCCACCAGAGGCACCGTCAGACGGGGCTCGTTGCTCCAGATGATCCGTGCGCGCAGATACTGCATCACGCGAACCGACTCCGGCATGCGGCCAAGCGTCACCTTGACGAGCACGGACTGGGTGCCGTCATCAGCTCGAGGCGCCACGAACGTGATGGGCGCAGAGGCGATCACGGCACCTTCGGGATTGAGCAGATCAACCTGCAGTCCGAGCCGGAGGGCCGAAGAGCGTTCCAATGGGACATTGACGTAGGCCTCGAGACCCTGCGCCTGGTCGATGGTGGTGATGGCGGTGGACGGCGTGACGCGGTCTCCCTCTCGAATCCCGATGTCGCCGACAATTCCTGCTGCGGGTGCCGTCACCTGGTAGTAGTCGAGCTGGACACGGGCCTCGCGCGCCTGCAGAACCACCGAGTCGAGCTGTGCCTGCGACGTCTTGGCGAATGATTCGGCCTGCTCGAGCTCCGCGCGGCTCATGGCGCCGGCCTCGAACAGCTTCTGTGCCCGGGCGAGTTGCTGCTGGGCCAGCGCGACATCCGCCTCACGCGCCGCCCGCTGGGATTCAACGACCGTCACCGTCGCCTGCTGGCGGTTCGCATCGATCTGCAGAAGCGTCTGCCCCTGGGTGACGCGATCGCCGGCACTGACGAGTACCCGTCGGACCACTCCTTCGACGTCCGGCTGGACGGTGATCGAGCGAAGCGATCGGATGGTCGCGACGTACTCGGAGGTCTGCGGGACGGGCTTTGCTTCCAGCGTGAGCACGGCGACATCGGTGGGCGGGAAAGCACCCGCGGCGCCTTCGGGACCTCCCGGACCCTGCGGAGCACCTCCACAACCAGCCAGAATGAGGGTCGCGAGAACGGGTAAGGCGAGAAGATGCGCGGACGGCATGAATTGTTCCTTTGGGAATGACCCGACCGGGGCTGTAACTGATTCTATCTCAGACCTTGTAACGAGACGGCGGGACCGGACCTGCGCTTGTTCGAACCGCGCGACGCGGTGGGTCGGATCACGTAGCGTCGCGGTGGGAAGGGCGCTCCGGCCCAGCTACGTGACTACTCCGAGAACGGGCACGCGACCAGCCGGCCGCCACGGAGCTCCAGCGGGGGCGGGGCGTCGGCGCACGACGGCCGCGCAATCGGACATCGAGTTCGGAAGGCGCAGCCCGACGGCTTGTTGAGCGGTGACGGTAGATCGTCTGGCCCGATCCGCTCGGGCACGGAGGGATCCGGCGTCGCGTGGGCCCTCCGCACCCGTCGTGCGTCGGGGTCTGGTCTCGGCACGGCAGACAGCAGCAGGCGTGAGTAGGGGTGCATGGGTCGGCGGTAGATCTCGTCCGCCGGTCCGGTCTCGACGATGTTGCCGAGATACATCACGAAGATGCGGTCCGAGATGTGGCGGACGACCGACAGATCGTGCGAGATGAAGATGTAGGAGAGGTCGAACTCCTGCTGCAGGTCCTGCATCAGATTGATCACCTGAGCCTGGATCGACACGTCCAGCGCGCTCACAGGCTCGTCGGCAATCACGATCCGCGGGTTCGTTGCCAGCGCTCGCGCGATACCGACCCGCTGTCGCTGGCCACCGGAGAACTCGTGGGGGTAGCGGCTGGCATGCGAAGGTGACAGCCGAACCTTCTCCAACAGCCAGCGCACGCGGTCGCGCCGCTCCGCTTTTGACTGCTTGGTATGGATCCTCAACGGTTCCTCGATGATCGCCCCGACGGTCATGCGCGGGTTCAGCGAAGAGTAGGGATCCTGGAAGACCATCTGGAGGTCGGAACGGTACCGCCGCATCTCGGACCGGCTGAGCGCCGCCAGATCGACGATCTCGCCGTCGCGATGGTAGAGAACCTTGCCCGTGACCTCGACGCGATAGCTCATCGCCCGAAGGATGTTGACGATCGCCCGGCCAACCGTTGTCTTGCCGCAGCCCGATTCTCCGACGAGGCCAATGGTTTCCCCACGCGCCAGCGTGAGCGAGACACCGTCCACCGCGCGTACCTCCGCCTTCTTTCGCGGAATTACGCCGCCGAAGACGGGGAAGCGCACGTGCAGATCCTGCACGTCGAGAACCACGTCAGCGCTCGCCATGGCCCGCCGGTGTGCCTTGGGTGATCGCGTGTCCGACGACCTGTGCGGCGTCGTACAAATGGCAGCGCACCCAGTGTTCGGGTGCGATCTCGATCAGCGGCGGCTCTATTTCGGCGCAGGGCTCGAATCGATCCGCGCAACGGGTCGAGAACTTGCAACCGGCCGGAAGGGTGTGAATATCAGGAACGGCTCCAGGAATCGTCGTCAACCGCGTGGCCCGCTCGCCGTCGACACGGGGCAGCGATGCGAGGAGACCCTTCGTGTACGGGTGGGCCGGGTTACGGAACAGGTCGCGAACAGGCGCGATCTCTTGGATCTTGCCGCCGTACATCACGGCCACGCGGTCACACGTCTCGGCGACCACGGCGAGATTGTGGGTGATGAGCAGAATGGCGCCTCCGACATGGCGTTCCTTCAGCTCCAGCATCAGGTCCAGAATCTGGGCCTGAATCGTGACATCAAGCGCTGTCGTCGGCTCGTCGGCAATGAGGAGCGCGGGGTTCAGGACGAGGGCGATGGCAATCATCACGCGTTGCCGCATGCCGCCAGAGAGCTCATGGGGATACTGCGTCATCCGGGTGGCAGGGTCGGGGATGCCCACCTCCGTGAGGATGTCTACGGCGCGCCGATGAGCCACCTCGCGTGGTGTCTCCGGTTCGTGCGCCAGGATGATCTCCATGACCTGACGGCCGATCGTGAACACGGGGTTGAGCGAGGTCATCGGTTCCTGGAAGATCATGCTGATCTCCCGGCCCCGGACCTTTCGGATAGCGTCCCACGGCAGCTCGATCAGGTTTTGCCCGCGAAACAGAATCTCGCCTGCGACGATGCGTCCCGGAGGATCGGGGATCAGCCGAAGGATGCTGAGCGCCGTGACGCTCTTGCCGGAGCCGGACTCGCCGACGAGTCCGAGCACTTCTCCGGCGCGAATCTCCAGGTCGACGCCGTCGACCGCCTTGGCGACGCCGGACTCGGTGAAGAAGTGGGTCCGCAGGCCGCGAATTTGGAGGATCGGTTCGCTGGTGCTCATCGCAGCCTGGAGTATTCCTTCGGGTCGAAGGCTTCCCGAACGGCCTCGCCGATGAACACGACGAGAAGGAGTGTCACGAAAGAGTACGCCGAGGGGAAAGAATACGAGCCACCAGCTCGTGAGATTGGCCATGCCCTGGCCGATGAGTTCGCCCCAGCTTGGCGTCGGCGCAGGGAGACCAAAGCCGAGGAAATCGAGCGCGACCAGCGCGGAAATATTGGCCACGATCGTGAATGGTGCAAACGAGACAACCGGTGTGAGCGCGTTTGGAAGGATATGCCGGAACATGATGCCGGGCCCGGACACACCGGTGACAATAGCGGCACCGACGTAGTCTTTCGACTTTTCGCGGTAGAACTCCCCACGAATGTAGTACGTGATAGCCATCCATTCGAACGCGGACAGGATGACGATGAGCAGCAGAAATGATGGCTGAAGGACTTGCATACGACCAGGGACGTACACCGGAACCACAATCGAACTGACGATGATGATCGTGTACAGGAAAGGGAAGTGACGACCAAATCTCAATGATCCGCTGACCGACCAGGTCGATCTTTACCGGCGATGTATCCAAGCATGGCGCCGACAACGATGCCGATGCCATCGCCGATCATCAACACCAGAATCGCAAACGTTAGCGAGATGTTGAAACCGTAGGCCAAGCGGACGAGGACGTCTCGGCCCCGGTCGTCGGTGCCGAAGGGATGAGCCCACGACGGCGCGTGCGGCGGAAACCCTGGAAGGTCGAGCAACGCCTCGTTCGGACTGTACGGGTAGGGCGGCATGACGACCCAATTTCCGGCCCCAGCCTCAGCGAAGGAGTCCCGGAGCGCGCGATAGTTGGGCTCGCCAATGACGTCCTGTCCGAACGCACTTGCCGGATAGAAGCTCACAAGAGGGAAGTAATAGCGACCGTCATGGCGCACGACAAGGGCCACGTTGTTCGCGAGCACGGGCAGCAGGAACGACGCTGCGTACACGACAACGATGAAGAGGAACGACCAATACCCGCGTTTGAGCCTTCTGAACTTGCGAAGGCGTCTGCGAAAGATCGACTCCGGTCGGCGGCCGCCCTCTGAGCGCAGGTCGAGATCGTTCGATCCGCTCGGTGTCACGTCGCCCTTACTTGAAGCGAATGCGCGGGTCGACAGCCGCGTAGATCATGTCGGACAGGATGTTGCCTACGAGCAACAGAAAGCTTCCGATGACCAGAATGCCGAGTGCCACCGGGTAGTCGCGCTGAAGGATTGACGTGTATCCCAGGTAGCCCATGCCATCGATATTGAAGACGCGCTCAATCAGGAATGACCCAGCCAGAATCAGACTGAAAACCTGGCCCAGGCCAGTCGCCAGCGGAATCAGGGAGTTCCGGAGCGCATGGACGAAGATCACGCGTCGCTCGGTGAGTCCCTTCGCAAAGGCTGTGCGCACGTAGTCCTGTCCGAGGTTCTCGAGCAGCGAGTTCTTCGTGAGGATGGTGAGCGTGGCAAAGGAGCCGACCATGTAACACAACACGGGCAGGAACATGTGCCGCGCCTGCCCAGCGACTTTCTGGCCGAAGTTCAGGTATTCCCAGTTGTCCGGGCGGAACCCCCCTAGAGGGAACACATTCCAGAAGCTGCCGCCGCCAAAGAGCACCAGCAGCGAGGTGCCAAGCGCCCAACCCGGCACTGAGTAGCCGAGAAAGACGATGGCGCTGCTGGCGAAATCGAAGCGGGAACCGTGCTTCACGGCTTTGAGGACGCCCAGCGGCACGCACACCAGGTAGCTCAGCAGGAACCCTGTCAGACCCAGGAAGATGGACACGGGAAACCGGGACCGGATGACGTCCCAGACAGGCTCCTGGTAGACATACGAATTGCCGAGGTCGAAACGCGCGAGATTGCCGAGCCACAGCAGGTATCTCTCGTGGATTGGCTTGTCGAACCCGTAGTATTCCCTGATCTGCTGGATCGCCTCTTCCGGCAGCGCTTCCGCTGGGCGGCCGCCAGACATCGCTGCCATCTGATACTGCAGAATGCGGCGCTCGACAGGTCCACCTGGCACGAACTGCATCACCAGGAACACCGCGAGCGTGATGCCGAGAAACGTTGGAATGACCAGCAGGAGCCGTCGGACGAAGTAGGTCGTCATGCGGGTACAGCCAACGGCCCGACGTTCGCGGCGCTAGTTGGTTCCTGCTGCGGCAGAGCCGGTCCCTCTCTGTTGGGAGTACTGCTCCCAGAAGCGATCGTCGGTCGCCCCGACCGGCAGCTTGAGGGAGGCATCGCCCATAGCCCGCGTCAGCGCCGCCTCTTTCTGGGGATCGACCCACCAAAGCGACGGTGGATCGCGGTAGTCACCGATTCGCGTCAGATGTCCGGCGGGCTGTCCGAACTTGTTCCAGTAGGCAATTCGCTGAGCGGCGGTATCCCAGGTGAGGACGTAGGAATGGAGGTTCGCCAGAATCCCGTCGATCTCTCGGATGATCGCGATACGCTTCTGGGCGTCGAACTCCAAATCGTAAACATCAAGGAGCTCGTCGATACGCTGGTTCTTGATGCCTGTGATGTTGTTGGTGCTGTTGGCATCCGCCAGCGTCGACTTGAAGGACGTCTCGGGATTCGGGAAGAGCAGGCCGGTCCAGCCCATGAACACGAGATCGAAACGACGGTCGCCTACCAGCTGCCACAGGGTCTCCGGCGTCAGGAATCGCAGGTTCAGACCGATGCCGACCTTACGCAGCTCCTCCTGGTATGTCGTGAGGGCGGGTTCGTTGATCTTGTTCGCGTACATCAGCTCCATGGTCAGCGGCTGGCCGTTGCGCACCAGCCGGCCCTGCGCGTCCCGACTTGTCCAGCCCGCTTCGGTGAGCAACTTCAACGCGAGCTGCGGGTTGTACGCCATCTCCGGGTTATCAGGGTTTTCATAGATGCCACCCGTGTAATAGGAATCGATAGGCGCCTCTTCGTTGAAGTACAGCTTCTCGACAATGAGCGGGCGATTCAGGAGATGCGCGAGCGCCTGTCGTACGCGGATGTCGTCGAAGGGTGCCTTGCGCATGTTGATGGCGAATCCGCGCGTGCCAACCGGATTGTCGTTGTAGACCTTGCGCTTCTGAATCAGCCCGCGCTGAATCTGCGCGAGGCTGTCACCGAACTCCTGCACCCAGAAGGTCGCGTTCACCGGCGCGAAGGAGTCGAGATCACCACGCTTGAACATTTCCACGGCGAGCTTCTGGTCGCGAACGACGATCTCTCGAATCTCGTCGAAGTTGTTCACCCCGACGTTCCGGCGGATGTTCTCGGCCCAGTAGTCCTTCCTGCGCCGAATAGAAATAGAGCGGCCCTTGGCGACGTCCGATTCGTTGACGACGTACGGACCCGTGCCCGGCAGGAGCTTGAAGTTGTATTCCTTGACGTACCGATCACCGTTCACGGTTTTCAGTACGTGGGCGGGCAGTATCGGCATCGAGGCGGCAAAGTAGAGGAAGTTGCGCCAGTTCAGGACCTTGCTCGTGACTCGAACGATGTATTTGCTCTCGACGACCGGCTTGTCGTACTTGACGTAGACGAGTTCTGTCATGGGGTCCTGCAACCCCTTGTCGACCATGAGTGACCACGACGCCACAACGTCGTCAGCCGTGACGGGCATTCCGTCCGAGAACCTCGCGTTGGGATCAAGGCGAAATCGATACGTCAGCTTGTCAGGAGAGATCTGCCAATGGGTTGCCAGAACTGGCATGTAGTCGAGTGTCGTTGGATGAAGGTTCAGCAGCGTTTCGTACGCCATGCTGCCGATCATGCTGTTGAGTACGGTGTTCGCCTCGGGGCCGTTCAGTCGCAGCGTGGTCGGGAAGTCGAGCTGGTACTCACGGAAGACCCCGCCTTTGACGGCGCGTGGGTCGCCGATCAACTCGTAATCGGTGTTCGTTTCCCATCCTTCGCCAGTGAATCCCCGTCCACCCTGGTCGGCCGGTACTGCCGGATCGGCGCCCCTGTCCGCGTCCGGAAACACCGGGTATGCGCTCTTGTCCGTCGCGGCGGTCGAGGGGCTGGCGGCCGGTGTCGTTCCAGTTCGCTCGGCCTCAGGCGCCGATCCACCTCCGCAGCCGACGGATAGGCTCACGACACATGCCACGAGTGCTGAATGGACGGCCACGCGCATCGACATCACCTCTCTCAAGACGGGGTTGCTTCGAGGTCTAAGTTCTTCAGGATACTAACATTCCCGCCCTACACTGGGCATATGCAGGTTCGACGGACGGTCCTGGACGCCATCGTCGCGCACGCGCAGCGCGAGAGTCCAAAGGAGTGCTGTGGACTCCTGCTGGGCGACGGGTACTCCGTCGTGGAAGCGGTTGCGGCGACCAACGTGGCGGATGAGCCGCTCCGGCACTACGAGGTGTCGCCGGTCGAGCACCTGGCGCAGATCAAGCGATGCCGAGCCGAGTCGACAGCGGGGAAGCCGCTCGACATCGTGGGGGCCTATCACTCGCATCCGCGCACCATCGCGCAGCCGTCGCCCACCGATCTCGAGCGAGCGTGCCAGAGCTTTCTGTTCGTCATTGCGGGACCGGTACGGGACGCGGAGGATGTCCCGGTTCGCGGCTACCGGTTGAGCGGGACTCAGTTCGAAGAGGTTGATCTGGTCGGGATCGACTGAGTGGCTACGGGTGCCGCGGCGGGTCCGCTTCCACCTTCGCCAAGGCTAGGGCGGACAAGTCGCGGACCCGCCCTACGCTGAATCGCTGTCGTGCGCGGCGGCGCTACATCGCCCGGCGGACGCCTCGCGAGACCTCGGCGAGCAGAGACTCCACGCGAGAAAGCACGGTCGGCCAGCGATACTCGCGTTCCACGTAGGCGAGCCCCTGACGGCCAAGGGCTTCGCGCTCGGCGGTCCGGGTCAGAAGATAGTCGGCGGCCTCGTCGAACTCCGCTGGAAACATGTAGTAGAGGCCGCCATTCGCGCGGGTCACCTGGCCCGCCAGCACCTTGCAGCGGCCGTTGACGAGCGCGGGCACGGCGTAGTTCCAGGCCTCGAGCAGGACGATGCTGAGGCTTTCGTACCAGGAGGGAACCACGAGCGCCGTCGCATGGGCGAGAAGCGCCGCGCGCACCTCGTCCGAGACATACCCGAGGGCGCGGACCTGTGGGTGATCCGGCAGCTGCATTTTGGCGGGGCCGGCGAGCACCAGCGTCACGTCTTTCCGAGTGGCGGCGTACTCCTGGAAGTTCTCCAGCAGCGCATCACAGCCCTTGTTACGATCCACTCGACCGAGATAGAGCAAATACCTGGACGGGATCCCGAGGCTGCTGAGCGATGCGCGCGAGGGGCGTTCGACGGGTACCGGCTCGAGTCCGATGCCGGTGACGACTGAAGGCGGCAGCTCGTGGAGGGCGCGGCTCGCGACCAGCTTCTGCTCTTCGGGTGTCATGAAGACGTAGCCGGCCGGTTTGTCGAAGAACTCTGGCAGGACGTCGAGGTCTATGGCCGAATCCTCTTCGGCGGTCGGGACGAGTACGGCACGGTCCGCGACGAGAGGTAGTCCGAAGTACGACGGAAAGTAGCGGAATGTATAGAAGAGGACCAGATCGAAATCCCGCCCGTGGGTGCGGAGGTGCTCGAGCAGTCCAGGCGTCTCGGGACCATTCTCGTGGAACCACTCCTGTTGCCGCTCGCGCGAGGCGCCGCCCTCGAAGACCTCGTCGCTGAGATCCGCGAAGGCCTTGATTCGGCGGGGCCGGGTCACCGGAAAGCGGAGAACCTGGACTCCGTTTTCAACCGACGGCCCAGGGGCAAGAGCGTCTTCCCAGGTGACGTAGTCTCGGGCGCAACTCGTTAGTATCGTGATGTCGTGACGGGCTGACAGGCGCTCCGCCAGTTCGCGACAGAGCCCTTCGGAGCCACCGGCGATGCCAGCCCCGTACCGCTGCACCACGAACGCCAACTTCATCGGGCTTCGCGAGACTGCGACGCGGGATCGGCTGGAGCGACGCCCCCGGCGGACGACGGTGCGAGGGCGCGCAGTTCGCGCCGCAAGCGCGCGGTTTCGACGGCGAGCTCCTGGACGCAGGCGAACAGCACCAGGTTCGTGCGGCGCTGCCGCTCGAAGTTATCGCGGCTGTACTCGTAGAGCCATCGGAAGAGCGGCATCAGCACCCGACGTTTCACGAAGATGAGGACGGATGCGGGCCCTTTGTTGCGGTGGGACTGGTATCGCATCGCCGTGTTCAAACGCCAGGTGTCGGGATCCCCGAGGAGCTCCGGCAGAATGAGCTTGGTTGAGTCGAAGGTACTGGCCGCCGTGTGAAGCAGCGCTTCCACGTCGGCAAAGAGTGCGGGATCTTCGAATGCGGGTGAGCCGCCGCTGGCGATGACTTGCGCGCGCAGTCGCTCGCGCACGCGAGCGTGAAGCTCCGTCATCACCGCGTCAACGGGGACTCCGGGCTCACCGATCAAATTCGCCGCCGCTGGACCTGACCTGGATGTTGCTGCTGACCGCGGCGACCTGCCGGGTTTTCTGCTTGAGCTTGAAGACCACGCGAAACTGACCCGCCTGCCGGTAGACGTGATCCGCCGAGTACGTGCGTCGAATCGTGCTCTTACCGGCTTCGTACGGTTCGCAGTCGCTGGCGCTCTCCGACACGGTGCCGTCGCCCCACTCCCATTCGACCCCGGCGCAATAGAAATCCGCATAGTCATCGCTGCCGTCGCGAACTTCGGCGACGACGCGCACGCGCAGCGGCGTAAACCCGATAGGTGGTGTGACGCGGAGTGATAAACTTGGTCTCTTGGCCTCGGCCTGTTGGCCGTGCAGTGTCGGGACCGATAAGAGGACGACGAGCGCCGCGACGAGTGTGCACGCGATGCGGCGGTGGTCGTTCATAACTTGGGCTCGACAGTTCGATTCTAAGCCTGTGTCCTACGGCGCCACAAGCGGCGCCGATACCGGAGAGCACCCCGACGCATGCAGACGGTTCCCGAGACGCCCGCGATTACGTCCACGACCAGTCCCCCCCAGGCGATTGACGCGGATCTCCTGATCATTCCCGTCTTCGAGGACGACAACCCGGCCGACCTGTCGGATCTCGATGCGGCCTCCGGCGGACAAGTCGCGGCGGCCCGTGCGCGCGGTGAGTTCACCGGGAAAGCCTTCGAACTGTTCGTGACCGTGGCCCGCGGATGGAATGCCGGCCGAGTCGCGCTCGTCGGTGGTGGCTTGCGGAAAGACTTTTCAGCCGATCGGCTTCGGCGGATGTCCGTCACGGGCGGCCTAGCCGCGCGACAGCGGCGATTGACGAGTATCGCGCTGGTGCACCCCTCTGGCACGACGGTCAGAGCGCGAGACGGGGCGCAGGTGCTCGCCGAGGGCGTGGTGCTCGCCAATTTCGATGGGGCCACGTACAAGACGCGCCAGCCCGCGTCGACCTGGCTCGAAAAGGTGCAGGTCCGCATCGAAGGGGATTCCGCCGTCGTGGCGAAGGCGATCGAGAGAGGCCGCGTGCTGGGCGAGTGCACCAATGTCGCTCGCGGGCTCTCCAACGAGCCGAGCAACGTCCTGACGCCACGGGCGTTTGCCGCGAAGGCTGGAGAGATTGCCGCGAAGGCCGGACTGGGCGTCGAGATTCTCGACGAGACGCGCATCGCCGAGTTGAAGATGGGGCTGCTGTTAGGCGTTGCGCGCGGCAGCCAGGAGCCGCCTCGAGTGGTCGTGCTTCGCTACGAACCGAACGGCGTCGTTGATGGCCCGGTGCTCGGGCTCATCGGCAAGGGCATCACGTTCGACACCGGCGGCATATCGATCAAACCGGCGGACCTCATGGACCGAATGAAGGACGACATGTCCGGAGGGGCTGCCGTCCTGTGCGCGATGTCGGCCATCGCCAGACTCGGGGCGCCGATCCGCTGCATCGGAGTGATTCCCCTGACGGAGAACATGCCCGGGGGGCGGGCATTCAAGCCTGGTGATGTCCTGGTCAGCGCCGAAGGCAAAACCGTCGAGGTCTTGAACACCGATGCCGAGGGTCGGCTCGTGCTCGGAGACGCGCTTTGGTATGCGCGCCAGCTCGGCGTGACGCATATTGTCGATCTTGCGACGCTGACCGGCGCGTGCGTCGTGGCACTCGGAAGGTCGACGAGTGGTCTGTTCGGGACGCCCGACGCGTGGCGCGATCGGGTGCAGCGCGCCAGCGAGCGGGCCGGAGACCGTTCGTGGCCGATGCCCCTGTTCGAGGACTACAAGGAGCTCTTCAAGAGTGAGATCGCCGACTTCGCCAACACGGGCGGGCGGGCGGGCGGCGCGATCACCGGGGCGCTCTTCGTTCAGGAGTTCGCGGGCGATCTCCCATGGGTCCACATGGACATTGCGGGCACGGCGTGGGTGGATGAGGCGAAGCCGTACCAGGTGAAGGGCGCGACCGGCGTCGGCGTTCGGACACTGGCTGAGTTGGCGCTCGACGTGGAGGGATGGAAGAAGGCGTAGAGACGTCGTTCACCCTTCTGGGTGCTTGGTTCTCGGTTCGTGTTCAGGTTCGGTTCAGAGGTTCGGGGTTCGGGGTTCGGGGTTCAGGTTCGATGTTGATCCAGCAGGATCCAATACTCGTCGGGGTGCTCGACCAGCCCGAGGCGGCGCGCGACATCAGTCTGGATGTCGTGGTTGGAATGTTCTCCATGGCCGGCGTGCTGCTGCTCTGCGCCGCGCTTGGCGGGCTCGTCGTCGGCGCGATCTTCATCGCCATCCGGCGTGCTCATGACGCAAAGGCTGCACCCACCGACAGCGATCACGTTCGCCTCAAGCTCTGATCGGAACGGGGCAGAGGCCCGGCCCTGTCCGCGCAGGCTGAAGCCTGCGCTCTACGAACGGAATCGCTCGTCGCGTAACAGCAAATGTAGAGCGCACGCTTCAGCGTGCGCGGACACGCCGAATCAAAAACGCTTTAGCGTGCGCGTGCCCCTAGAACGCGGACCGCAGGGCGGGTGTCTTCTTGAGCGAGCGCTGATAGCTCATGATCCCGGCCCGCAGCGCTTCCGCGAGGTGGCGCCGGTGGCTGTCGGAGCGGAGCAGCGTCGCTTCGTTGCGATTCGTCAAGAACGAGACTTCGACGAGCACGCTCGGCATCGTGGCGCCGATGAGCACCATGAACGGCGCCTGCTTGACGCCAAGGTTCTTGGCGCCAGGGTCCGCCCGCCGGAGCCGCTCCTGCAAGGACTTCTGCACCATCGATGCAAAATCACGCGACTCATCGATCTTGTTGTTCAGCGTGATGGCCTTCACGATCTCCGGCAGACTCGACATGGTTTTCGCAGAGCCCGCGTTCTCCCGTGCCGCCAGTGCCTCGGCCTCGGGGTTCGACGCGAAATTGAGGAAATAGGTTTCAAAGCCCCGAGCGGCCTGATTGGCGCTGGCGTTCACGTGAATCGAGAGGAACAGGTCGGCGCCGGACTTGTTGGCGATCGCCGTCCGCTCCTCGAGTGAAACGTAGACGTTTGTGCGGCGCGTGAGCACCACTTCCACGTTTGGCTCCTTCGCGAGCAGTCGCTCGAGTTCGAGCGCGATATCGAGCACCACCTCCGCTTCGTTCAGCTCCCGCGTCTGAGCGCCGGGATCGCGTCCTCCATGTCCGGGATCAATCACGACCCGCGCCACACCCAGGCCAAGCTGGCGTGACATGGAGAACCCTCCGGCGGCATTGGCGGATGCCGTCGACGGTGGCGTGCCCGCGTCAACGACAGTCCCCCTGCCGGTAGGAGTCACAGGTGGGACGGCGGGCGTTCCGGGCAACGGGACGGCCTTCGACGAGAGGGGTGCCGCTGGAGCGGGGACGGGAGGCTTCGCTGCGGTTGCCGTCCGTTCAAAATCGATGACCACCCGGTACGGGTTGTACAGGGAATAGACGCTGTGTCGCCCGGCTCCCTGCAGGTCGAACACGACGCGCGTCCGGTTGCCAGGCTGTCGGCCCACTCGTGCCCGTCGCACGACGTCGTCTGGGAACGTGATCGTGGCGTCCTTCAATGCCTCGACGGCCTGAGTGTCTCGGAGATCGACCGAGACCCGCATGGGGGCATCGAGTCGCTCCTCGACGAAGGTCGCTTCCTGCTCGAGCTCGAGCGTGATCCGCAGGGCATCCGGCAACACTTCGCGTCTGATGGCCCGGAGCGTCGCGGTCGGACTGGCACTGGCCGTGATGGCCGCACTGGCATCGGCCGCGGTGGCCGCGCCCTGGAGCCGCGACGTATGTCCGGCGATTCGAGGAATGAGCGAGCTCGTTGGAAAGCCCGCCTTCAGTCGAGCGAACAGTCGCGTGGCGGCTACCCGATCCCGGTCATCGCCGAACTGCCAGAAAGCATCGGCTGACAGTACCGCCGCCTGCCAGAGCGCATTGTCGCTATAGCCGCTGCGGGGAAATTGACGCGCCGCATCCTCGTAGGACGCGACGGTTGCGCGAACACGACGGATGAGGTCTGCCGAGGCTTCCTCTGATGGCTGAGATTCGTGCGATGGTGTGACGTCGAGTTCCTTTCGCAGTCCGGCCTCCTGCGCCATGAGGTCGGCATACAGCTTCTCGGCGCTCTGTGCCGTCAGCACGACTCCAAGGACGCCTGCGGCCAGCGCGAGCACGGTGAGCAGCGTCCTAGCGGAGCTGCGCATCCACTTCCTCGAAGTAGCCTCGATCGACGAGGACCTCACGAGGCTTGCCGCCGGTTCCAGGCGAGACGAGCCCCTCGGCCTCCATCATGTCCACGAGCCGCGCGGCACGGCTGAAGCCGATGCGGAGCCTTCTCTGCAGGAACGAAATCGAGGCCTGCCCGCTGCCGACGATGATGCGCGCCGCCTCGTCGTACAGATCGTCCTTCTGAAACTCGACGCCGCCGGGTCCAGTCTTCTCGTCCTCCGCGGTAATCGCCTCGTTGAACACGGGCTTGCCCTGCTTGCGCAGGAAGCTGGCCAGCCTGGCGCTCTCCTGCTCCGAGATGTACGGGCCGTGCAGGCGGATGCAGCGGGACGAGGCAGGAGGGAGAAACAACATGTCCCCTCGGCCGAGAAGCTGCTCGGCGCCGTTGGCGTCGAGAATCGTTCGCGAGTCGGTCTTCGACGACAGCCGAAACGAGATACGGGACGGCATGTTGGCCTTGATGAGGCCCGTCACGACGTCGACGGAAGGCCGCTGCGTGGCAAGGATCAGATGGATGCCGACGGCCCGAGCCATCTGCGCGAGCCTGGCGATCGATTCCTCGACCTCGTTGCTCGCCACCATCATCAGATCCGCGAGCTCGTCGATGACCACGACGATGAACGGCAGAGGGCGTGGCGCGTCAGGGTCCTTTGACGAGCTGCCGCCTTCCTCGATGACCAGCCGGATGTTGCGGTTGTACTGCTCGATGTTGCGAACCCCTTCCGCCGCGAGCGTCTTGTACCGCTCTTCCATCTCGTGCACCGCCCAACGCAGCGCATTCGCGGCCTTCTTCGGGTCGACGACCACGGGCGTCAACAGATGGGGAATCTCTTCGTACATCCCGAGCTCCAGGCGCTTGGGATCAATCAGAATCATTCGCACATCTTCCGGGGTGGCCCGGAAGAGGATGCTGGTCAGCATCGCGTTGACGCCCACGGACTTGCCCGTGCCCGTCGACCCGGCAATCAGCAGATGAGGCATCGCGGCGAGGTCGGTCAGATACGGCTCTCCGTGGATCGTCTTGCCGAGCACGAGCGTCAGCTTCGACGCCGAGCGTTGGTAGCCGTCGGACTCCAGCAGCTCGCGGAGCGAGATGGCCTCCCGGTTGGGGTTGGGGATCTGGATGCCCACCGTGGACTTGCCGGGAATCCTGTCGATGAGCACCGACTCGGCCTGCATGGCGAGACACAAGTCGTCTTGGAGCCCGGTGATCTTGCTGTACTTGACCCCGGCTTCCGGCTTGAATTCGAACGTCGTCACGACGGGACCAGGATGAATCTGCGCGACCTGACCCTCGACGGCGAACTCGCGACACTTCTCCTCGAGCTGGCGTGCTGAGTCCCTGAGCTCGCGTTCGTCGATTTTCCGCTCCGCCTTGGCGGCATCCAGGAGCGAAGCGGGCGGCAGCGTATAGCCACCATTTCTGCGTGGGGCCGATGACGCTGGTGCGACCGGCTCCGGGAGGGGCAGCGGCGGCGCGACGGTCATCGGTTTCCGCGCGACGACTGGTGCGGCTGAACCTGGGGCCCTGCTCGGGGCGACCGGTGCGATGGCAGGCGCAGCGGCGCCGGCCTTCTTCGTGTGCTTGGCAATGACCTCGCGACGCTCGCGATCCTTACGCCGCTCTTCGTACCAGCGCCTCAGCCAGCCGACACCACGTGCCGACAGATCGCGAGACTCCTGGCTTGCGGTTTCGAACAAGCGGCCGAACGAGAAATGGGTCGACATGATCACCGACAGGGTCATTGTCGTGAGCAGCACGATGATCGACCCTGTCCGATTGAAGTACTCGGACATCGCGTCCCCCAGCCAATTGCCAATCGAGCCGCCCGCGTGGAAGGTCTTGCCATCCAGCTCGGTGCTGCCGAAGAGCATGCTCAAGAACGCGCTGGCGCAGGCGAAGAAGAGAGCGACACCGAATCCCTTGGTGTAGGCGGCATCAGGCGGCTGGCACCAGAAGTAATGCCAGCCCGCGACGGCGAGCAGAGCCGGGAGCAGATACGAGCCGTAGCCGAAGAGCTGAAACGACAGCTCCGACAGGAAGGCGCCGACGCGGCCTACGAAATTCGCCGGGGCTTGCCCCTCGTCCGTGGTGAAGAACCACGCCGGGTCGCTTGGATCGTATGTGACGAGCGCAATCAGCCAGATCAGGGCGAGCGCGAACAACGCAACGCCGATAAACTCGCTGATGCGCCGGGCGAGGGTAGGCTTCGCCATTAAATCTCCATGAGGACCGGCAGGACCAGCGGCCGCCGGCCTGAACGTTTCTTGAAGTATCTCCGCAGTTCCCCGCGGAGTTTCTCTGTCATCAGCCCTTGATCGGTACGTTCCTCGAGCGACGACGACTCGATGCATTCCGCGATGACGCCCGCCGCATCCTTGAACATCGATGCCTCTGCCTCTTCGCCGAATACGAACCCTCGAGCGACGAGCTCGGGCTCGCCGATGAGCCGGCCGTTCTGCCGGCCGATCGCCACCACCGCGATCACAATCCCGTCGGCGGCGAGATGGCGGCGATCACGGAGGACTTCGTCTCCCACTTCGCCAATCCGCGTGACGTCGATGAGCACACGCCCGGTCGGCGCCTTGTCCGCGATGCGGGCGCCCTTTGCGTCGAACTGAATGATGTCGCCGTCTTGCGCGAGCAGCACCTGCAGCTTCGGCTCGCGCCCCGCCATCACCCGTCGCGCCACGCGCGCGTGCTGTGACAGCTGACGGTACTCGCCGTGAATCGGAACAAAGTAGCGCGGACGAATGAGAGACATGACGAGCTTCAATTCCTCGGCGCTGCCGTGCCCCGAGACATGGACGTGCTTCATCGAGTCGGTCACCATGTCTGCCCCTCGCCGCGCCACATGGCTCATCGTGCGTGCAATCGCCTTCTCGTTGCCCGGAATCGCGCGCGCTGACAGCACGACGACGTCATCCTGTCCAAGTCGGACGTGCCGGTGATCGTCGATCGCAATGCGCGAGAGCGCCGCCTGCGGCTCGCCCTGCGAGCCGGTCGCCAGACAGAGCACCTCCTGGGCGGGGTAGTTCGGTACGTCGGAATCGCGGATCTGGATGCCTGCCGGGACGCGGAGGAAGCCGAGACGCTGCGCGATCTCGGCGTTCTTCACGATACTGCGGCCCACGAACGCGACCTTGCGGTCGAACTGTGCCGCAAGGTCCACGAGCACCTGCATGCGGAAGATGCTCGAGGAGAACAGGGCGACGACCAGCTTGCCGTCGGTGCTGGTGAACAGCTCCTCGAAGGCGTCGATGACTTCGATTTCGGGTCCCGTGAATCCCTTGCGGTCGATGTTGGTGCTGTCGGCGAACAAGGCGAGCACGCCCTGGCGTCCTAGCTCGGCGAAGCGGTGAAGGTCGAAGTACTCGCCGTCGATCGGGGTCTGGTCGATCTTGAAGTCACCCGTGTGGACGACGACGCCGACAGGCGTGGTGATGGCGAGGGCCACGCAATCCGGCATGCTGTGCGTGACTCGAATGAATTCGATCGTCAAAGGGCCGATCGTGATCGTGTCGCCAGGGCCGACCGTCTTGAGGCGGTCGGCCACGTCGAGTTGGTGCTCTTCGAATTTCGGTTCGAGGAGCGCCAGTGTCATGGCGGTGCCGTACACCGGCCCATCGAAGAGGGGCATCAGGTGGGGCACGGCGCCGATATGGTCTTCATGGCCGTGGGTGAGGATGAGCGCCTTGACCTGTTTCCCTCGACCTTCGACGAACGTCATGTCGGGAATGATCAGATCGACGCCGAGCTGGTCGGGGTCCGGGAACATCACGCCGGCGTCGATGAGGATCGTCGTCTCCCCCCACGACACCGCCATCATGTTCATACCGAACTCGCCGAGGCCTCCCAGTGGGACGATCTCGAGCGTGCCCGGAGACACGGCCGGTACGGCAATCTGATTCATTCGGATTCCAGCTGGGAACGGCTCCGTTGTAATTGACTGCGAGCGAGGCCCTGGCGGGCCGCGACGCAGGGCTGCTCGACTCGCGCGAGCGGGTCGGGCATCAGGCAGCTGGGAGCGCCTGGATATCTGGCGGGCTCAACGACTTCCGAGGAAAAACTATAACACAGCGCGCGCGAGGCGTGCCATTTCAGGCACCGTCAGCGTCTCGGGTCGCCTGGATGGGTCAAGTCCCGCTAATTCAATCACTTGAGCGGCCACGCGACCCCGGGAGTCGGCAATCGGCCGCAGCGCGTTCAGCAGTGTCTTGCGACGCTGGAGAAACAGGCCTCGAACCATCTGCTCGAAGGCCGCCGGATCGCCCACCTCCGCCAACGGTTGGCGGAAGCGCAAACGGACGACGGCTGACGTCACCTTGGGCGCGGGACGGAAGGCCCCCGGCGGGAGCGTCAGGAGCCGATCGACGTCTGCCAACAGGTTCACCTGGATGGCGAGCCCGCCGTAGCCATCCTGTCCGGCGACGGCGCAGAGCCGGTCGGCGACTTCCTTTTGCAGCATCAAGGTTGCGTCGCGAAAACGCTGGCCGTGCTGGGCGGTGTGGAGGAGCCGGAAGAGGATTGGAGAGGCAACGTTGTACGGGAGGTTGCCGACGACGCGCACCGGAAGTTTCTCATCGCGCAGCACGTCCTCGAGGTCGGTCCGGAGGAAGTCGCCCAGCACAACCCGAACGTTCGGGGGCACGCGTGAAGGCAAGGCAGCCGCCAGGTCACGGTCGATTTCTACCGCGACGATCCCCGCGACGCGCGGGGCGAGCGCCAGCGTCAGGGCGCCCCTGCCGGGTCCAACCTCGAGAAACGTGTCGTCGGCTGACGTCCCGATTGCGGCGACGAGCTTTTCGACCCACGCGGGCTCGAGGAAGTGCTGTCCAAAGCGCTTCCTCGCTCTGGGACGGTCGTCTGGCTTCGCTCGTCGCCGGCCGCCTGAGGCGACGCCGCGGGTCCTACCTGTCTTCCGGGTCGTCTTCGTCGTCTTCATCGGCCGTCAGCGTTTCGCCGCGCCAGTAGCGCTCCTCGATATCCTGAATCTCTTCCTCGCTGAGCCCGAAGTAGTGCCCGACCTCGTGAATCAGCGTCTCGCCGATCACGGCACGAATGTCATCCTCGTCGTCGCAATCCTCTTCGATGGGACGCTGGTACAGAGTGATCCGGTCCGGAAGGACATTGCCGAATCCCCAGCTACGCTCCGGCAGGGGTGTGCCCTGGTAAAGGCCGTACAGGGAATCCGGCGGCACGACTTCCATTTCCTGGAGGAGTGCGATGCTGGGCTCGTCCTCGACCACCAACGCCAGATTCTTCATCTCGCGTCGGAAGCGCTTGGGGATGAGCGTGATCGCTTCAACGACGAGGCGCTCGAACTTTTCGCGTGTCATGAGGTGTGTTCTTCGATGGGCCAGTGGTGACAGCGCGATAGTAGTCGCACATCTTCCGCGCCGCGCAGCGATCGCAGAGCGGCTTGGGCCGGCAGATCCGACGCCCGTGCAGGATGAGCGTGTCGGAGGCGAGCGTCCACATTGCTTTCGGGAGCGCCGCACACAGCTGCGATTCAACCTTGACTGGGTCGTCTCCCGCCGCGATGCCCAGGCGCCCAGCGACGCGCAGGACGTGGCGATCCACGGGGAGTCCTGGAACGCCGAGCGCGTGGCCGAGCACGACGTTCGCCGTCTTGCGCCCGACACCTGGCAGGGCGGTGAGCAGGCTCATCTGAGCGGGTACCTCCCCGTGGTGCTCATCGACGAGCGCCTGCGCCATGCCGATGAGGGCCTTCGACTTCTGGCGGAAGAACCCTGTGGAGAGAATCAGCGGCTCCAGATCGGCGGGTGTCGCGGCCGCGAGCGCTCGGGCATCCGGATAGCGCTCGAACAACGCCGGCGTGACGAGATTCACCCGTACGTCGGTCGATTGCGCAGAGAGAATTGTCGCGACCAGCAGCTCGAACGCGTTACGAAAGTTCAGCTCCGTCGTCGCATTCGGGTGATGCGTAGACAGCGCAGCGATGATCTTTCGAGTCGCAGCGGGACTTTGCACTTTCGACTTTGCACTTCGAACTCAGTGTACCGGTCCCTTGGTCCATCCGACGTTCGAGTAGGTTTCCGAGAACACGCGCATGTGCTCCTGCAACGCCGCCACCAGATTGGGGAGAAACTGCACGGGCACCACGACACGGGCTCGTACGGGCGCCTTGACGACATGCTGGTTCTCGGCGTCGCGCAACTCTTGCTCCGAGAGCGGCATGACTTCGCAGAACGTCAGCGTGAAGTCGAACGGCGTGTGGGCGATCGAGCAGAAGTTCGCGTAGGTGCGGGGCTCGCCGGGCTGTTCGTCGGGAACGATGGTGAAGTTGATCTGCTTGCGTTCGGGTTGATCGCTCATGATGATTCTGACGCTGGCGCTCGCGGTTACGGGTTGTTGTCGGCTGCCGATTATGGATCGGCCCGTCAGTACTTTCTCATGACGCCAACCACGACGCCCTGCACCTGGACGCGGTCTGGATCGACCATGATCGGTTGCATCGCAGGGTTGGCGGGCTGCAGACGGATCCTGCCATCCTCCCGATAGAACTTCTTGAGCGTGACGTCCAGGCCACCCACGAGGGCGATGACCATCTCGCCGTTGTCGACCGACTTGCGGTCCTCGACGATGACGAAGTCGCCGTCGCGAATCTGCTCGTCGATCATCGAGTCGCCCTTGACGCGCAGCACGTAGCTGTCGCGCTTGCCGACAAGTGCTTCCGGGACGGCGATCGTCTCGTTGCTCGCGACCGCCTCAATCGGGGCGCCGGCCGCCACGTAGCCCAGCAGCGGCAGTTCCAGGGCGCGGACGCCCATCCGGGTTGGAACCACTTCGACCGATCGGCTGCGGTTCCAGGCGCGCCGGATGAAGCCTTTCTCCTGGAGGTTGGTGAGATGCTTGTGTACCGTGGCCAGCGACGACAGGTTGAACCGGCGGCCGATCTCTTCGAGGCTCGGGGCGTACCCATGCTGCTGGATGAACTCGTTGAGGTAGTCCAGAATTTCGCGCTGTCGTTTCGTGAGCGGAAGCACAGGCGTCCTCCTCGCTTCGTCGCGTAGTGAATTGGCCCCCGCCCGGGACTGCTCAAGGCTGGGGAAGTGGCGCAACTATACACGAACGAAAGGCGAAAATTCAACAGAAACGGTGCTACACTTCGAAAAAGACAGTGGGAGGCCTGCATGTTTCTTCTCCAGCGCCGGTCGGCCGTCGTTCTGCTCATCGCCGTCACCATCGCGCTCGTCCGTGTGGACGCGGCGACGGTGTCGCCCCAAAGCGCCGAGAGCTTTGCGGTAAAGATCGCGTCGATCCGCGACCACGAGGAGCAAGGGCGCGCGGGTTCGCAGCGGACACCGACTCACTGAGGACGAAGTCAACTCCTGGTTCGTCTATCGCAAGGATCGTTGGCAGAAGGTGCTGCCCACTGGCGTCGCCCAACCGCAGGTCACCATACTCGGTGAGGGTCAGGTGGCGGGGCAGGCGCTCGTTGACCTCGATGCTGTGGCGAAACGCCGCTCGCGGGGGAGCTTCGACCCGCTGAGTCTTGATTGGCGGAACGGTCCCGGTGAGCGTGACCGGCCTGCTTCACACCAAGGAGGGGCAGGCCCGCTTTGAAGTGCAGTCGGCGGAGATCTCAGGTATCCCGGTTCCGGTGACGGTGCTACAGGAGTTGGTCGGCTACTACTCGCGGACGACCGAAAACCCCGAGGGCGTCCGTCTGGACGAGGTGTTCATGCTTCCCGCCGGCATCCGGCAGGTCGAGATTGGCCGGGGCCAGGCCGTCGTCGTCCAGTAACCCGCCTGCGCGTCCGTTGCGGGATGACTTTCTTTCCACGCCGCTCCAGTTCCTGAGAGGCGTTGGGCCGCGCAAGGCCGCGGACCTCAAACGCGCGGGTCTGATCTCGGTCGAGGACCTCTTCTACCGGCTGCCGTTTCGCTACGAAGACCGCGCGCGCATGCAGCCAATCGCCTCGCTGCGAGCCGGAGCGAAAGCGGCGGTGATCGGCGACATCAAGAGCGCCAAGCTGTCGGTCACGCGCCGCCGCGGTTTCAAGATCTTCAACGCCGTGGTTGGCGACGCAAGCGGCGCCATCCGCTGCACCTGGATGAACCAGCCGTTCCTGGCCGACATTCTCCAGCCGCACTTGCGCGTGGTGATCTTCGGAGAGGTGAAGCTCGACTCTTCGGGTCTCCACTTGCTCAATCCCGAGTACCAGCTCGTCACCGACGACATCTCGGGGGTTCACACGGGTCGCATCGTGCCGTTCTACGAGAAGGCTGGGTCGGTCACGCCCAACATGCAGCGCAAGCTGGTGCGGTTCGCCCTCGACCAGCTCCCGGCGGAGATTCCGGACATCCTGCCGGCCGAACTGCGCGTCAGGCTCGGTCTCGCAACCCGGCGCGCCGCGATCGAGGCGTCGCATTTTCCTTCCAACGATGCGTCGGTCGATCAACTCAACGCGTTTCGGACGCCCGCGCAACGGCGCTTGATTTTCGAGGAGTTCTTTCTCTTTCAGATCGGTCACGCCTGGCGGCGGCAGGCGATGAGCTCGGAGATGAAGCCCTTCGTACCGATCGTGGACGATCGGATTCGTGCGGCGGCCGCTCAAATCTTGCCCTTCAAGCTCACCGCTGGGCAGCGGCAGGCGTCGAAGGAGATCGTGGACGACATGCGTCGGCCGCACCCGATGCACAGATTGCTTCAGGGAGACGTGGGTGCGGGCAAGACGATCGTGGCGCTGCTTGCGGCGGTCGTGGCGATGGAGAACGGTCTGCAAGTGGCGTTCATGGCGCCGACCGAGATCCTCGCCGGCCAGCACTTTGGCAACATCGCTCGTTTGCTGTCGAAATCCCGATTTCGCGTCGATCTACTGACGGGCAGCACGCCGGGCCTTCAGAAACACACTCTCCATGCGCACATCGAGCGGGGCACGACGAATTTGATCGTGGGCACACATGCGCTCGTGCAAGAGGGCGTGTGTTTTCACCGGCTCGGCCTGGTGGTGATCGACGAGCAGCATCGTTTCGGCGTCGCGCAGCGCGCGGCGCTTCGCGCCAAGGGTCTGCACCCGGACGTGCTGCTGATGACGGCGACACCGATCCCGCGCACGCTCGCCCTGACCGACTACAGCGAACTCGACGTCTCGAAGATCACGGATCTCCCGCCCGGCCGGACGCCGGTTCGTACCACGGTGAAGCCCGAGTCGCGCCGCGATGAGATTTACCAGTTGCTGCGCGACGAGCTCGACCGGGGACGTCAGGCGTACATCATCTATCCGCTCGTCGAGGGATCGGAGAAGATAGACCTCAAGTCGGCGACCGAGATGGCCGACCATCTGCAGGCCGAGATCTTTCCGTCCTACCGCGTGGCGCTCCTGCACGGACGGATGAAGCCCGATGCGAAGGAACGCGTCATGCACGCGTTCGCGGCCGGTCAGATCCACATCCTCGTGTCGACGACGGTGGTCGAAGTGGGCGTGGATGTGCCCAACGCGTCGGTGATGGTGGTGGAGCACGCCGAGCGATTCGGTCTCTCGCAGCTCCATCAGTTGCGTGGCCGCGTCGGCCGCGGCCCGTGGGAGTCGCATTGCGTGCTGCTCTATCAGTCGCCCTGGACCGACGACGCGCGGCAGCGGCTGAACGCCCTGGCCTCGACGAGCGACGGTTTCGCCATCGCCGAACGTGACCTCGAGCTGCGGGGGCCGGGCGATTTTTTCGGCACGCGTCAGTCGGGCCTGCCGCAGCTTCGGACCGGTGACCTCGTGCGCGATCGGGACGTCATGGAGGAGGCCTACGGCGAGGCACGCCGTCTCGTGGCGGAAGGAGGGCTGACGGGTGACTTACTGCAGTTCGTCCAGGAGCGATGGCAGCAGCAATTCGGGTTGATCGAGGTGGGGTAACCACGAAGAACGCGAAGAACACTAGGGACACGAGAGACAGGAGGTTGGAGCTATTGTGGTGGTGTTAGGCCAGAGGTCTTCTTGGCTTTCGCGATCTTCGTGGCCTTCGTGGTTCCGCAATGAGAGTCATCGCAGGTCGGTTCAAGGGTCGGCGCCTCAAAACGCCGTCGTGGAACGGTCTTCGGCCGACATCCGACAAACTCAGAGAGACACTGTTCAATATTCTGGCGCCGCGGCTCGCAGGTGCACGGGTGCTGGATGGATTCGCCGGCACGGGTGCGGTGGGCATTGAAGCCCTGAGCCGTGGCGCCTCCCACGTGACGTTCGTGGAGCAGGATCGCCGGGCCGCCGCGCTGATCGCGGCGAACCTCGATGTATGCGGTCAGAAGCAGGGCTATACTATCGAGTGCGGTGACGTGGCCGACGTGCTACGGCGCCTCTCCGGTGACGCGACGTTCGACCTGATTCTGCTGGATCCCCCGTACGATATCGAGTCCGGTGCAATGACGACGACGCTGGAGGCTGCCGCCGGCCGAATGGCCGCCGACGGATTGGTTGTGTTGGAGCGCGCCACACGCCGTATTCCAGTCGCACCGCAGTCGCTGAGGCATGTGCGTGACGTCCCGTCTGGCGACAGTACGCTGACGTGTTTTACCCTGCAGAGGGAGATGCGATGACGCCACCCGGCACTTCCGGCGAACGCCTGGCGATTGTCCCTGGTTCGTTCGATCCGTTGACCAACGGCCACGTGGATATCGTGTTGCGCAGCGCCCAACTGTTCGACCACGTGACCGTCGCGGTGCTGGTCAACGAGGAGAAGGCGCCGCTGTTCACCCCGGCCGAACGAGTGGCGATGATCCGGGAGGTATTCAGCGCGCACGCGAACATCGACGTGGACCGTTTCGACGGACTGCTCGTCGAATACGCGCGGCGGCAGGGGGCGTGCGCCATCGTGCGCGGAATACGCGCGGTGTCGGACTTCGAGCACGAGTTTCAGATGACGCTCATGAACCGTCATCTCGAGCCAGCGTTGGAGACGATATTCATGATGCCGGCCGAACAGTCCACGTATGTGAGTTCCCGGCTCACGAAAGAGGTATTCCGGCTCGGCGGTTCGGTGCACGGTCTCGTGCCCCCGATCGTCGAGCGATGGATGCAGGCCAAACAGGCGACAGCAGTACGCAACGAGAAGACGGCGATAGGGTTACAGGGAGAATAAGAGCATGTTTGCACAGCGTCTCGCGCAGGTATCAGCTTCGGCCACGCTCAAGGTGGCGGCAGAAGCGGAGCGGCTCCGTCGGGCCGGTTTCAACGTGGTGGACTTCAGCGCCGGAGAGCCCGACTTTCCGACGCCGGAGCATGTGAAGGCCGCAGGTAAAGCGGCGATCGACGCCAACTTCACCCGTTACACCGCGGCAGCTGGTATTCCCGAGCTGCGCGAGGCGATTTGCGCTCGCTACAAGCGTGACTACGGCGTGGAGATCACGCCTGCAGAGGTGCTCATCACGGCGGGGGGCAAGCAGGCGCTGTTCAATTCGGCGTTGGCGCTGTTCGATCAGGGCGACGAAGTCATCACGCACGCGCCCTATTGGCCGACGATCCCAGAGCAGGTCAAGCTCGTGGGCGCCGTGCCGGTGATCGTGCCGACGCGCTCGACCGATGGGTTCGCGGTCCACGCCGAGGCGATGATCAAGGCCATTACGCCGAAGACGAAGGCCATCATCATCAACTCGCCCTGTAATCCAACCGGTGCGCTCGTCGATGAGGCAACGGTCGCCGCGATCACGAATGAGGCGGCGAAGCGCGGCATCTGGATCATCGTGGACCTCTGCTACGAGCAGCTGATCTATGAGCCGGTCCCGCACAACCTCCCGAAGGTGCTGTTCGATCGGCATCGGAACCGGACGATTCTTGCGGGGTCTGCGTCGAAGTCGTACGCGATGACCGGCTGGCGCTGCGGCTGGACCGTCGCGCCGAAGGAGCTGACCGCGGCCTTCAACGTGATTCAGGGGCAGACGACCTCGAACATCACGTCGATCACGCAAAAGGCGGCGCTTGCCGCGATCAGCGGACCGCAGGACGCGGTGAGCGCGATGCTCGCGGAGTATCGGACTCGTCGTGACGCGATTCACGGGTTGCTGACCGCGCACCCGGGGATTCAGTGCGTGAAGCCAAGCGGCGCCTTCTATCTGTTCCCGGATATTTCGGGTCTGCTGTCATCGAGTGGAGTCACGTCGTCTGCCGACTTCGCGCAGGGGCTCCTGGAGAAGGAGTACGTGGTCGTCACACCGGGCGAAGGATTCGACGCTCCAGGATATCTGCGGATTTCCTACGCGACCTCGATGGACCAGTTGCGCGAAGGCGCGACCCGCATCCTTCGCTTCGTCGAGTCGCTGCAGCCGGCCAAGGCTGCCGCGGCACGCTGAGGAACGGTACGCAAGGCCGCTTTTCGATTTGTCGTAGAGCGGAGGCTTCTAGCCTCCGCGGACACGCGCACGCTGAAGCGTGCGCTCTACGGCGAATCGCAAACCGCTCTAGCCTACGAGTGAAGAGCAAGGGGCGTGTTGAGATGAATGGTCCCCGTGGCCTCTGACTCACTCGTTCGCGCAATGGTCGATGTGGTCGGGTCGGAGCACGTTCGCTCCGATCCGGCCTCACTCGACCTCTACGGGCAGGACGCCCTTCGTCAGGGCCACCCCCCTCACGTCGTCGTCATTCCTGGTTCAACCCTGGAGGTCGCGGCCATTGCCCGCGCGTGCAACGATGCGCGCGTGCCGCTTGTGGTGCGTGGCGCCGGAACGGGTTACACCGGAGGCGCCGTCCCGACACGCGGCGGGGTCGTGATGTCGATGGAGCGGTTGAACCGCATCATCCAGATCGACGAGATCAATCTGCTGGCCGTCGTGCAGCCGCACGTCATCACTGGGGATCTTCAGCGAGCGGTGGAGAAAATCGGCCTTTTCTATCCGCCGGATCCGGCGAGCCTCGATCGGTGCTCCATCGGTGGCAACGTGGCCGAGTGTGCCGGAGGACCCCGCGCGTTCAAGTACGGCACGACGAAACGCTACGTGCTGGCGCTCGAGCTGGTGCTGCCCACCGGTGAAATCGTACGGACCGGTTCCAAGGCGGTAAAGAGTGTCGTCGGCTACGACCTGACGCAGTTGGTGGTTGGATCCGAAGGCACGCTGGCCATCGTCACGGAGATCACGCTCCGGCTGATTCCGCGGCCACCCGCGCGTGCGACGGTACTCGCGCTCTTTTCCGGCATCCGATCGGCCGTCGATGCGGTGACCGGCCTCATTCAGCAACGCGTGACGCCCGCGACCATCGAGCTCGTGGACGCCGACTCGCTCAATGCGGTGCGCGACCACTCGGGTGAGGAGGTTGCGCCAGCCGGCACGGAAGCCGCGCTGATTGTCGAGGTCGATGGTATGCAGGCCGCTGTCGATGAGGAAGCGGTGCTCGTCGCGGTCGCGTGTCGGTCAGCCGGCGCGACAAAGGTGTCGCTCGCCGTCGGCGAGGCCAATCGCGATCGACTGTGGCATGCGCGTCGTCTACTGTCAGAGTCACTGAGGGCAACGGGCCTCCTCAGAATCAACCACGACGTCGTCGTCCCGCGGGGCCGGGTGCCTGATCTGTTCGACGTCATTCAACAGCTCAGAAATGAGTATCGGCTCAGGATCGCGGCGTTCGGCCATGCCGGCGATGGCAATATCCACGTCAATCTCATGGTCGATCGAGCGGACGGGGCGGAGCGCGAACGAGCGAAGCAGGCCGAACGTGTCCTGTTCGAACGCGTCGTCGCGCTGGAGGGCTCCATCAGTGGCGAACACGGCATTGGGTTCGCCAGGCGCCCTACATCGACATCGAGCTGTCGGCCGATGTGATCGCACTGATGAAGCGCGTCAAGACCACATTCGACCCGAACGGGATTCTGAATCCCGGCAAGATGTTCCCCGACCAGAACGGTTTGCGTTTCGCCGTAGAGCGCACGCTTCAGCGTGCGCGTGTCCG
>CAWHBF010000020.1:0-24267 GCA_963827515.1 uncultured Acidobacteriota bacterium
CACGGGGCTCGCCCTCCTCGTCCGCCCCCGGCGCTGGGAAGAATCTGCGGGAGCTGCCATGTGGCGACCGTGTACCCCTGCCACGTCGGCCCTCCGGCAGGCGGCTCCGAGGCATCGAAATGGAGCAAGCGTGTCTGCGTGCCGGCTTCGGTCTCGATCTTCAGAGTGGTGTCGTTGTCCCACGTGACGTGGAGGCGTCCGGGCACACGCATCACGGCGGCCGCTCCGTACGACTTACATTCGTTGCCAGTCGCTTCGTCACTGACAGGGTCCCAGGCATCGGCGATCTTCCGCGCCTGAGCGTTGAGCGTGACGCTGTGGTAGCTGCCTTTGGGAGGCGTCACCATGCGCCACCGCCAGTCTTCCGTGACGAACGATTCCCAGTAGCCTGTCAGGTCGATCGGCGCGCCGCCCGGGGTGACAGCGGTGGTGTGGGCGGGCCGGCGCCTCGCTGAGCATGGAGCAGAGACGACGGCGCGAGGACCATGAGCGCCGCCAGCGCGACTGGAACTACCCACGCGGTGCGCCACGCGAACGTGCAATCCATTGAAGGTCTCTTCGATGAATCCCCTGAGCGCGCCCTAGTCGACAACCTGACCGGCCTCCAACCCCCACGACCAACCATCGGTGGGTCGCACGATCGTTTTCAGCAGGGCCCTGGTCGAGTCCGCGGTGCTTCGCGGCGGGTTGGCGGTGATGACGACGTTGTCGCCCACTTTCAGCGAATCCTTCATAACTCCCTGGTTGAGCAGCTGCGCGGCGCCTCCCCATTCGAGTGCCCAGCGCTGCGTCTTCCCGCTGGCATCCGCGGCGTCGATGTGAATAAAGGAATGCGGGTTGCGCACCAGGAGCTGCGCGATCGTGCCCTGGAGGGTGACGATCTTCCCGACTTGATAGGTGGCCGGAAACGAGTGATGCGCGTACGCCGCGACGCCACTCGCCAACACACCTGCGATCAAGAACACGGGCAGTCTGACTCTCATGGTCGTGTCTCCACAAAATGCGCCGTTACCGTCTCGTTGCATGTGCCTTGTTCTGACTGAGGCTCTTGTACGCAGCCTCGATGAACATGTCCGTCGTCCACGGACCCGTCGTGCTTCCGTAGCGGCTCTCCCAGCCCAGCGTCGGCTTCTCCGCCTTCACCTGCTCAACAGTCAAGCCGCGCTTCACGCCGTCCTGAAGCCGATCCCGAACGATCGTGAGCATGTCGCGATAGAAGCCGACGTCGGCCAGGTCGCCAATCCGTCCGTGACCGGGCACCACCACCGTGCCGCCTTCCGTGCGGAAATCGGAGAGGCCCGTCTTGAGAATGAGGTTGAGCCCATCGATGACCCCTTGAAAGCTGCCACCCCGCTCCAAGTCGATGACGGGCCATCCGATGGTGGAGAAGATATTGCCGGTCGCGATCACATCGGAGTAGCGGAACCACACCAGGCTGTCGCCGTCGGTGTGTGCCGCCGGCACATGAAGAACCTGAACGCCTTCACCGTTGAAGAAGCGCCCAAGCTTCATCTGATCGCCGCGGAACGTGTCAGTCGGCCAGGCGTCGGTCGGCCGCGGAGGTTTGGTCTGACCCTTCGGCGGCTCGCTCATTCGTGCGAGCACCTTCTCGTGCGCGAGGATGTGCTCGCCCCCGCGGATGAACTCCGCTGCCGCCTGAATCTTCTCGTTGCCGCCGGTATCGTCGGGACGCGCGCTGGTGTTGACGATGAACCGGATCGGTACCGGAGGCGCCTCTCGACCGGGATCGATCCCCGTCCCCAGCTTCTTGACGACCTCGAGGATCTTCTCCTCCATCCCCGCGGGGCCGGTGTTGACCATCAAAATCCCCTGCGGCCCCACCGACATGGTGATGTTGGGGCCGGCGCCGAACAGGGCGTACACATTTCCCTGAACGTGCACCACCTGCAGATCCCCGCTGGAGGCGCTGTGGGCGCGCTGAATCGGATTCCGGTCTCCCTGCGCGCCGAGGCGTTCCGACGCGTCCGTGACGAGGACGCCCACCGTCGCCATCGCCACCGCTACGCGGAGCGCTCGTGCATTCGTGACCACTCTGCTCGTCATCGTGTCCTCCACTGACGACGACTACTTCACGGCGGTCAACATGATCTCGACGATGGCGTCGGCGCCCATCAACGGGGTCCCCATCGTGAATCGCACGGGAAAGTCCTTGGTGAAGACCGCCCGATACGCGGTGTCCATCTCCGCGATTCGCGTCATGTCCGGCAGGAAGGCGGTCGCCTCGACCACATCGGACCACGTGTACCCCGCAGCTGTCAGGGCGCGACCAAGGCGCGCCATCATTTCAGTCGTCTGTGCCGCCACGTCTCCCTTGTTCGTCTCGGTGCTGCCGGTCATGCCGGCCACATACAGCCGGCGGCCGACCTGAATCGCTGGGCTCAGATTCGCGCCGGCGCGTCCAGGTGTGCCGTCGGCATTCGGCGGAACGATCTGCTTCCGGTGCGGATCCTTGACGGCCACCATGGCGATCTCGAGGAGGTAGTCCGCGCTCGGCAACGTGGCCTTCGCCGTGGCGCGCGCGGGCGGTGCAGTGGGAAAGTGCGTCCGGTACTCGGTGTTCATCGCCTGGAAGCCCGCGGCATCCGCAATGAAGACGCGCGATGAGACGACATCGGCCAGGGTCATGCCGGCGGCGTCAAGAATCGCGGCTGCGGTCGTCATGATCGCCTTGGTTTGCACCGTCATGTCACCCGTGACGTTGGTGTTGTCGACGCCATTGCGGCTGACGAGCCCAGCCAGAAACAGCGTGTTGCCGGTCTTGATCCCGTAGCTGTACGGACCCGGCGGCGTGAGCCAGCCGGTGGGTTGCACCACGATCCGTTCGCCGCCATTCGGAATCGCGGTCACCGACAGCTCGACGAGAGCGCCGGCTGACGTGAGCGGCTGGTCGACGATGATCGTCGTGCGGGCGGGAGGATCCTTCGGCCAGTACTTCGCGAACACCGTGTTGAGCCCGGTCATGTCTGTCGCGCTCTTGAGCACGACCGAGACGTTCGCCACATTGGCGAGCGTCGATCCTTCCGCTTTAAGCGTCGCCGCGATCTTCTCGATCGCGGCGGCGGTTTGCATGGTGACGTCCGGACCAGCGGCGACCACGCCGCTCAGGTACACGAGACCGTCGGATTGCACGGCTGCTCGGACGGGAGCCTGGGCCAGGCTCGGAACTGCGGTGAGGAGCACGAGCGCGAACGCGGGAATCAGATGCATGGCGGCTCCGGAGTTAGAGGGGGTCAAAACGTCACCTTGAAGCCCAGCTGCAACGAGCGGGGCGCATGGGCGGTCAGGTTGCTCTGATCCGGCTTTCCGTAGTTCGCGCTGCTCTCCTGGGTGGTGTAGGCGCCGTAGTTCGCGTGATTGAACACGTTGAACACATCGATCGCGGCGTCGACGGCAGCGCTGCCGCCAAGCGCGAACCTTTTCTGGACCCGCAGATCCATGCGGTGGATGGGCGACCCGACGAAGTCGTTGCGCGGAACGATGGTGCCATCCGGCCGCAATCGCCCGGGGGTCGTGGGCGTCCCTCTCCCGCGCAAGTCGCCGCCGTAGCTCGTGGCAAAGCGCTCACCGGAGCCGAAGTAATAGAGGCCGCTCGTCTGAAACCCGTACGGCAGCTCCCAGATGCCGTTGAACACCGCCCGATGCCGCTGGTCGCTCGTTGCGAGGGAGCATTCCCCTCCGAGATCCGGCGCGACTTCGAACGTCACAATCTCGAGGCCGGAGCGCGGTAGCGGGTCGCAGTCCCACAGACGCGACAGTGTGTATGTGGCCGAGGCCTGCCACTGATCGCTGAATCGCTTCGTGAAGGCCGTCTGTAGCGCGTGGTAGTCGGATGAGGCATTCATATTCAGCATCTGAACCACTCCCCACCCAGCAATCTGCCGCTGGGAAACGTCGGTGAAGGGATAGTTGACGCCCGTCACCGGGTTGTAGGCCAGATTGGCATTGCTGTCGGTGTAGCTCTCGTGGCGTGCAAGCTTGAACGTGTAGTCGGCTTCGATCCCCATGGTGGCTCCCAGTTGCCGCTGGAAACCGATCGACCCGTGATAGCTCACAGGTTGCTGCATGTCCGGCGCGGCAATGGCCCCGGCCGTGGTCCGCACCGGCCCGCCGGCCTCCCACCGAGCGAGGAGCTGTTCGTAGGTCGGCATGGGTCCGTTGAAGGGATTCGTCGCAAAGTCGGGCCGGCCATCGTTCGGCACTTGCGCGATGAACACGTCCCTGGCCGACAACGTGAACGATCCCTGAGTGTTGTTGATCGTGCCGTAGTAGGCTCCCCATCCCCCACGCAACACGGTCAGGTCCGTCAGGCTGTAGGCAAAACCCAAACGCGGGGCGACATTGTTGAGGTCGTTGGGACGATCGGCCTCCAGAATGTTTGGGACCTCGACCCAGTTCGCCCAGCCGTCCACTTCGACGTCGTAGCGCAACCCAACGTTCAGCGTCAGGCGTCTTCCGATCGACCAGTCGTCCTGAACCCAGCCAGCAAACGTTTTCCGAGGCACATCACCCCTGAAGTCGCCGACGCCGATCTGATACGTCCGGATGATGGGATTGAGCGCATTCAGGTTCCAGGTCGAGACGTCGTCCCAGACCGGAAACAGATCCTCGATGTTGGCCGGGACGGGACCGCCCTGCGCGTCGTAGACACCTGCGCAGTTTCGACAGTTGAACAACCAATAGGAGTGGGGATAGAACTCGCCGCCCAGCCTCAGTTGATGTGACCCTGCCGAATAGCTGAAATCATTCCGAACGAAGGGCAGTGATGTCTGTTGGAGCTTGAAGGGCCAGTTGGTGTTGCTGTGTCCGATCGTGTAGCTGCGCAGCGAGAATCTCGGTGTCCCATATCCTCCGCTCGCCTCGAACTGGGGGTGATCCGGCCACTGCACGACAGGCGAGGGATTGGTGTAGACCCTCGTCTGGCCCCCCTTCAACTCGTTCACGGCACGGTTGCTGATCACCTGCGTCCAGGTGACGGTGAGGCCTTCGGCATGGTTCCGAACGCTTCCCTGTGAGGACGGATGGGCGGTCGCGCTGCCCGAAACACTGAACGGATTGATTTCGGTCCACGCATAGCCGCGCACCATCAGACGGGCCCGCGCGGTCATCTCCATATCCAGACGAACGCCGCCGTTGTGCTGCCAGCGGTTATTTTCTTGATCGACGTTGAACCGCGGGTACGGGCTCGTGTAGACGATGGTGGAGGGGGTGCGCCCGTATTCGTAATTGCCGAAGAAATGGATCTTGTTCCTCTTGAGCGGGCCGCCAAACGTCAGGCTGACCTGCTGATTCTTGTCGGGAATGACGCGCCCCGCGACTGGATCAGCGGCGTTGAATCGGTCATCTCTGAAGTAGCTGCCCGCCGAGCCGCTGAACGTGTTGGTGCCCGACTTGCTGATGGCCAGCAACTGCACGCCGCTCGCGCGCCCCTGGGTCGCGTCGAACCGGCCAGACAGAAATTTGAATTCAGCGACCGCATCCAGGCTGAACACCGGGTTGTTGCCAGAGGTCGTGTTGTTCGTGACCTGTACGCCGTCCATGTTGAGCTGGTAGTCGGTGCGCTCTCGGGCGACTGGTCGACCGGCTCCGGTTGCCTGACTCCCCGGCGCCATCACCGCGAGGTCCTGCCAATTCCGCCCGCTGACGGGGATCGACTGCATCTGTTTCGGATCGACGTTGCCGCCCAGCGCCGATTTGGTCACATCGACCAATGGCGTTTCGCCTATCACCGTCACGGTTTCTGTCAGGCCGGAGAGCGCCATCTCCATGTTGGTCACCGCTTCCTGTCCGACCAGCAGCTCCACGTGTCGCGTGACCGTGTCGAACCCCGATAGTTCGACCGTTACTTCGTAGCCGCCCGCGCGCACGGGAATCCGAAAGCTGCCTCGCACATCGGTCACGGCCTCATAACTGTTCCCCGAAGCCACGTGCACGGCCCGCACCGACACCCCGGGCATCACCAGATCGGTGGAATCCGTCACCGTGCCGCTCAGGGTCGCTTCCTGCTGCGCGTGCCCGGTAACTGGCCACGCCAGTACGGCGCCCACGATCATCATCATCAACGGCAGTAGACGTAGTCGCATGCTGTCCTCGCTGGGGAAACCGACGTTAGGGGTTCTTCTTCGTGAGCGTCGACCGGTAATCGGGATGCATCGTCTCGGCGCCGCCCCGCGTCGCCTCGACCGGAAGGCCGTGCTCGATCGCAAACTCGTCGATGTACGGGTTGGCGCCGGGCAGAAAGTGCGGGACGAATCCGGCGGCATCACCGGCGCGGATTTCCTCTTCCGACTCGACACACGGCGCGGCATCCACGCGCCTGTAGGGATCCCAAATGAAGTCCGCCGTACGGATGAGCGGCTCCGTGAGGTAGACCGGGTCGTCGATGATGACGACCCACGTCAGATAACCGTTGTCGCGGCGCATCAGGTATTCGGTGAAGGTGCGCAGATCGCTCGCCGGCACGCCGTTGCGGCGGATATACCCCTCCTTCAGGTGCGTGGTCGTGATTTTGAGGATGTCGCCGATCCACACGCCGGTGGAGAAGCCTGTCCAGGTGTGGGGTGCGTGCGGGCCCGGATGCGGACGGCCGTCCATATAGATGATGCGGTCGCGCGGAGTGCGCTCGAACGAGATGCGCCACGACGTGACCTGGCGCGAGACGCTGTCCCACTCGGACCAGATCTGGGCATCCTCGGGCGAGAACATCGCGTGGTCGGGGTTGTGGGGCCGGCAGCGCCACTCGCGCAGCCCCTGAATGGAGGCGTCCCACGTCATCGCGCGGGCACGAGCCTCTTCATTGATGGGCAGCCCCTGGAACTCACCCAAGCTCGGACCGGTACCGCGCTCGGGTTCGTCCTCGTGGAGCAGCGATTCCCAGTGCCCGGAGATGTCGTTGTTGTAGAGCGCGGTCTGTGCGAGCGCAGGAGTGGGAGGAACTTCCATCGCGACGAACGCAACGGCGACGATCGCAATGGCACAGAAATGGCCGCGCATTCCGCTCATGAGTCCTCCCTCGACCGACCGCGCGCGGGAGTGCTGCCGTGTGGCGGAGCCGTCCCGTGGCGCAGACCGAGCGAATCAATCACTCGGATGAAGAGCGTCGGGGCTCGAGCTATCGGCGAGGAATCTTGCTATTCGGCGTGGAACGATTCATCGAAGTGCAAGAGGCGGACCATCGAGCTGGTATTCGACAAATCCTGGAGCATTTCCGCGAATGCCCGCTGTGCGTGGCTCGTAGATCGCGTCCAGCGAGACCTGATTTACCAACATTCCTGATCTATATTTCATCGAAATCTACATAACCGTATACTTGCCGTCTCGTTGCTCCTCGTGGTGACCAGCCGAGTTGACCGTCAACGAGGAACGGACCGCCAGGCCACCCCAGGAAACACGCCCGCCGCTGATCCACGTATCGACATTTATGTATAAGAAAATCGTGTAAACGACGTTGTCGTTAGATTCAAACGAGTGCGGACATCCACACCTCAACGTCCGTTTCTCCAATAAATACCGGAGTTGTCCCTCCCCTCCCGGCAGGCTGCGACGTACGGAACGTGTCTTGCTGAGACGACCGTCAGTCGATCTCAGGTCCCTGCTGACCGGGCTCACGTCCCCGCCGACACGGAAGCGTTTTCCACGCGACAGCCCTCGTCGTCCTTGGCGTACGAACGCCAGGTCCGGCGTCACGGCCGCGCGAAGCAGATGTGCACGACGCGCATTGTCGGCGCATCGAATGTGGACACGGGAATCAGCCTCAGGAAGGCAGGTATCACATGAAGAACGACGCACCCATCCTCTCGAACGCGTTTCGCTCGACGTCTTTCCGCACTCGAATATCCGACCTCATTCGGCGTGCCATTCGCGGCAGGAGCCGCCTGGGCAGCGCGCGCCATCGATACACGCGGGGCCTGTCCATGACGCCGCGACCAGCCCTGGTGATCTGCACGGCTATCCTCGCAGGCCTCTCCGGCACTGTCGACGCCGCCGAACAGGCGAAAGAGAAACAGCCGAAGGCGCTCACGATCTCGCTCTCCGCCAACGTGTCGGTCGCCCGGAACGAAGTGACGGTGCGCGCACGGGTTGAACCCGACGCGCGGAGTCGCGAGCTCGTCATCGAATGGGTGTCCGATGATCTCTCGGGCGGAAGCCACGCCATTTCGCTGGAGGGCTCACGGGCCGCGCCTGCCCACCGCTACACGCTCAAACACCTGACCCCTGGACAGTACACCGTGACCGCGATCCTTCGACGCAACGACGGCACGGAGATGAGAACCGAGTCGAACCTCTGGGTTGTCGGCGTCGGTGAAACCGTCGGGGGCGGGGTCGGCAATCCTATCCAGGGCTCGGCGGCAGGATGGATGCGACCGGCCACGCAGCCGTAACTGCATGACATGGCTCGACTGCAATGCGCACACAGGATGACAATCTGAAGGACTCGGGAGGCATCACCTTCCGGGTCCAGACCGACCGGCGAAAGACAGAAGCGCTGCCCAGCGGTGCGAACGAACGGCGGGTGACAAGCCCGCCGTCCGTTTCACGCAATGAGGGCGCGAATGCCGCTGACAGCAGCCCGCATCCAACGTGGTTCGAGACGCTCGTTGGCGGCTCTAGGTAGCTACTGAGTCGCGGGGGTTGCCCACCCGGCCCGTAGACCCGCACGATCGACGGCAGCGCCGCGCATGTAAACGGCGTTGATGCGACGGGTGTTCGTGATGTCGTCCAGCGGGTTGGCGTCCAGCACGACGAAGTCTGCGCTCTTTCCCGCTTCCACCGTCCCCAGGTCGGTGAGTCGCATGAAATCGGCCGAGTTGCGCGTCGCGGCCACGATGACCTGGTGCGGCGTCATCCCCGCCGCCACCATATCCGCCATCTCGAGGTGCGGGCCGTACGGGGTGTTGCCGTCGGTGCCGAGCGCGATGCGCATACCGGCCGCGCTGAGTTTGGCGAGGTTGCGCGCCTGGATGCCGAACACCTTCTGCGCGGCAGGATCGTCAACCGCCGCGGCCTGCAATTTCTGCAACTCGCCGGCGGGGACCGTGTCGCTCACCCAGCTCAAGTCCGTGGCTACTCCGCGACCTGGCAGATTCGGCACGAGGACCACCTGCGGACGCTCCTTGACCATGGCGAGGAACTCCTCGTCGATATCGCGGTCTCGCACCCCATGTGCGAACGCATCGAGCCCGGCGCGCAGCAGCCCTTTCGCGTCAGAAAGATTGAAGATGTGCGCGGTCACCCGTATGCCGGCCTTGTGCGCCTCGTCGATGATCGCGCCGTACAGCTCAGGTGTCAGCTTCTTGTACATGCCGTTGCGATCGTCCACCCAGATCTTGATGAAGTCCACCTTCAGCTGCGGCATTCTCCTGCACCGCTTTCCGCGCCTCCGCGTCGGTCGACACCCAGAACGGCACTTCCGTTCGGCCCTTCTCCGGCATGGTGATGCCGCGGCCCGCGGTGCGGAACCTGGCCGCATTGGGAATGACCTCCTCTCGAACCTGATACGGCACCTCGCCAACGTCCTGTCCGAGACTCATCGCCGCCGCGACTCCGTAATAGGCCCGGCGCTGCAGGTCCTCGAGCAGTGTCTCGCGCATCTGCGAGCGCGCGTGGATGTGCGTGTCGATGATGGCCGGTATGACGGTCTTGCCCGCGAGCGCCACCCGCGTCGCGCCCTCCGGCACCTGCACCTCGCCCGCTCGACCCACCTGCGTGATCCGTCCGTCCCGGACGAGGAATGTGGCGTTGTCCACCGGATCGGTACCGTCACCGACGATGAGCCTCGCCCCTTCGTACGCAGTGACTCCGGCCCCCGCCGGTGGCTCGTTGGTAGTAGCGGGGCCAGAGCAGGCCGCAACGACCGAGAGGCCGGCCAGCAACAACCCGGCAAGGACGACGCTGTGACGTGGTGCCTTCTTCATAGTGCGCATGCCACTCTCCTCTATACGCTCAGGTACGGTTATCGCGTCGGGCCCGCGTCCGGAACGAGCAGGCGGATGGTGCCGTCGTGTTTGTTGAGCAGGAACACCTGGCCGTTGGGTCCATCGCCGAATCGAAGGTCGGCGCGTGTCGTTGGCGGCTTCTTCTGCGCGAGATTCTTCTCTTGAATGATCTTCAGGAAGGTCTTCGTCACTCCCCCGTCGTTGAGCAGAATCCTCCGGATGGCATCCTGGCCGCCACTCGGCAGCTTATCGGCCTGGACGTAGAAAATCTCGCCGCTGGGGAAATCGCCGAACAACACGAGGTTCTCGAGCTGCCGAATCGTATTGCGGCGGTACACGTGCACGCCAGTGATCGCGGACTGTGCACTGAACAACGGATCGAGCTGTCCTGTACTCGACGACCGGATACGTCATCGCGGGATCGTTGCGACGTTTCGTGAGGTCGATCGCCGTGCGACTGATGAACCCGAAGCTTCCCTCCCACTTGTTCCAGCCAAGGTTCGCCCCCGGCGGCGCGAGGCTCAGCTCCTCGACGATGTCCTGGCCAATGTCGGCCACGAACAGGTTGGCGTTCCGAGGATCCCAGCCGAACCGCTGCGGGTTGCGGACGCCGGAGACGTAGATTTCGCCTAGCGTCGCGGGGTCGGCGTCGCTCACGAAGGGATTGGAGGCGGGCACACCGTACTTCCCGTTGGCGCTGTTTCGACCGAGCGGGTCAATCCGCAGAATCTTGCCGAACGGCGAGGCGAGGTTCTGCCCAAGCCCGAGAGGATCCCCGCCGCTTCCACCATCGGCGGCACCGACATAGAGCAACCCGAAATCGGGACTACCCGGACCCGCGAGCGGGTTGAAGCTCAGGTGGCCACCGTTGTGGTTGGCGAACGGTTGCTCGAGCCGAAGCAACTCGCGCGGCGGACCGCCGTCGTAGGTCGCCGCCGCGGGATTCTTGGCGGTCCATTCGAACAACACGGTCGCGTGCGTCTTGCCCCCGCCGCCGGGCAGGAAGTCAGGTGTAGGCGCCGTATTGCTCGTGTCGGTCCAGGTATACAGCTTGCCGAAGCCGGGAGTGCCGGTCCGACCGAACTGCGGATGGACGGCGAAGCTCTGAAAGCCGCGCTCCCGACCCATCGACTGCACGCTGACGTTCCAACGCGGCGCATTGATGTCGAGATACTGCGTGACGGTGCGGCCGTCATAGCTCACGGTGAAAAGAGGCCCTCGCATCTCGTTGACGAACATCCGACGCGTGACCGGCTCATCGACAAGAAGCATCATGCGAGCCGCTCCGCCCTCGATATCCGGGATCGAGGCGAAGTCGACGACGCGAACCGGGATGACGCCTTCCGTGGTGGAAATCAAAGCCGGGAACGGATCCGTCGGCGTCTGGGCGAGCGCCGTGTATGCAAGCGCGAGAGACGCGGCGATCAGACCGGTCGCCAGGGAACGCATCATGAACATGGGGTTCTTATACCGTATCCGCCCTTGGGGCTCCAAGGCTAGGAACCGGGGCGCGGCTTCCGTCCCTCGGTATACAGCGCGAGGATGTCGCAGACGGCGCGATTGGCGGGCGTCGCCACCCCAAGCTTCCCGCCCAATTGCACGACACCACCAGACAGCCACGGCAACTCGAGAGGATTGCCACTCGCGAGGTCGTGATGCATGGAGGAGTTCATGTCGTAGGCCAGCGTATCGGCGAACGCCACCCGCTCGTCCGCGTAGTGCTCGGGCAGATTGACGCCGTCTGCACGGCCGACCGCAACGGTCTCTCTCATGAGATCGTGCAAAAAGGCGCGCGTCCGGGGATGCTCACGTATCGGCCCGATGGTCGAGCGCATCGTCGTCGTCGAACCCGACAGCCCCACGAGGAACACGTACTTTTCCCAGATCGTCCGGCGGATGTCATCCGAAATCTCCGCCTTGATCCCGGCGCGCACCAGTGCCTCGTGCAAGGCCTCGACGCGCGCAGACCGTCTGCCGTCGTACTCCCCGATCACGCACCGTTGCATCGCGCCAGTCTGACGAATGACGCCGGGACGCGCGACGTGGGCTGCCACGTAGGCGACGCCGCCGACGACGACTTGGTCTCCGTGCACCTGGCGGAGGATGTCGTCCTTGATGACGCCGTTCTGCAGGGAGATGACAGTCGTGTCGGGGCCGACCATCGGTCGAACGGCCTGAACCGCCGATTCCGTGTCCCAGAGCTTGACGGCGATCAACACCACGTCGGCCACGCCAATCGCCGACTGGGTCGTCGGTGACGTTGACCTGCGGGACGTGGATGTGACCGAGCGTTTCGTTCTCGATCAAAATCCCGTGCTCCCGCATCGCCGCGAGATGAGAGCCGCGTGCGATGAACGAGACGTCGCATCCGATGTGGGCGAGACGGCCTCCCCAACTACCCCCGACGCCGCCCGAGCCCATGATCGCGATCTTCATTGCCGGAAAGAGCATAGCTCACGGGAACCGCGATAATGAGTGGCATGGCCTCTTCACCGACCGCCACCGTTCGACTCGGCTCTGACGTCTTGCTCGGCTCGCGGCGCCTTCATGGGTCACGCGTGGGCGTCGTTTGCAATCATGCCTCGGTGGACGCCAGCTTCCGCCACATCATCGATCGTCTCGCGAAGGCGCCGGGCGTGCACCTCGCGGCCATCTTCGGCCCCCAACACGGATTCCGGTCGGATGTGCAGGACAACATGATCGAAACGCCGCACGGCGATGACGCGACGCGGCGGGTGCCGGTGTATTCACTCTATAGCGACACGCGCGAGCCAACCGCCGAAATGCTGCGCGACCTCGACGTCCTGGTCATCGACCTCCAGGACATCGGGGCGCGCATCTACACCTATATCTACACGATGGCGAATTGCCTGCGCGCGGCCGCCCGTCACCGCATCCCGGTCATCGTGTGCGACCGGCCAAATCCGATCGGTGGCGTGCACGTGGAAGGCGCCTCGTTGTCGCGAGGATTCGAGTCGTTCGTCGGCCAATTCCCGATCCCGATGCGTCACGGCATGACCATCGGAGAGTTGGCGAGGCTCTTCAACGACCAGTTCGGCATCGGTGCCTCGCTCGAGATCGCGCCGATGGAGCGCTGGCGCCGCGGACTGTACGCGGACGAGACCGGACTGCCCTGGGTGATGCCCTCGCCGAACATGCCCACGCTCGACGCCGCGGTCGTGTTTCCGGGCACCGTCCTCTTCGAAGGCACGTTGCTCTCGGAAGGACGCGGCACGACTCGCCCTTTCGAACTGGTCGGCGCCCCGTGGATCGACGCAGATGCCTTCGCGGCCGCGATGAACGCGCTCGAGCTGCCCGGCGTGTACTTCAGGCCGGCCGTGTTCGTCCCGACGTTCCAGAAGCATGCCGGCGAGTCCTGCGGCGGCTGCCAGATTCACGTTCTGGAGCGCCATGCCTTCCGGCCCGTTCTGACCGGCGTCGCGCTCATCGAGATGTTTCGCCGGTTCGACCCAGCGAGATTTGCGTGGAGGCCGCCGCCGTACGAATACGAGCATCACAAGCCCCCGATCGACATCCTGGCCGGATCTGATGCGCTTCGGCGCCAGGTCGAGGCAGGGGTTCCGTTGCCGGCGATCGTGGCGAGCTGGTTGGAAGACGAGGAGGCGTTCATGCGGCTGCGCGAACCGCACCTCCTCTACTAGACCTCAGTCGTTGGTCTTGGCAATGGCCGGCGTTTTGAGGTCGTCGACAGTGGCCGGCTCGAGGTGATACTTCACCAGGTGAGCCTTCAGCACCTCGAAGGCTTGCTGCGGGGTGTCGGCATGCTGCAGCAGATCCAGGTCTGGTTTGCTGATGGCGCCCCATTCGAGCATGGGCTCCAGGTCCATGATGCGATTCCAATACTCGGCGCCGTAGAGAACGATCTGGATCTGCTTGGCGAGTTTCTCCGTCTGCATCAGCGTGAGAATCTCGAACATCTCGTCGAGCGTGCCGAAGCCGCCTGGAAAAATGACGAGGGCCTTCGCCAGGTACGCAAACCAGAACTTCCGCATGAAGAAGTAGTGGAACTCGAAATGGAGGCCGTCGGTGATGTAGGGATTCGGCCCCTGCTCGAAGGGCAGCTTGATGTTGAGGCCGATGGTCTTGCCACCCGCCTCCTGCGCGCCCCGATTCGCAGCCTCCATGATGCCTGGGCCGCCACCGGATGTAACGACGAAACGATGGGTGGAGGATCCGAGCGCGAGGGACCATTCCGTGAGCAGCTTCGCGAGCTCCCTCGCCTCCTCGTAGTATCGCGACCACTCCACGGCCTTTCGGCCGAGGGCCATGTGCTGTTCCGACTCCGGGGCGTCGCGCCCGGCGAGCCGACGAGTCAGGCTTTCGAGCTCGGCATCCGCGTGCTCGCGACTGCTGACTCGCGCTGAACCGAAGAAGACCACCGTATCCTGGACGTTCTGCGCCTGGAATCGCCGAAGGGGTTCGAGATACTCGGCAAGGATCCGGATCGGACGTGCTTCGTCGCTGTCGAGAAACTCAGAATCGTTATACGCGACTGGCTGCATGCAGAGATTATCGAGGCAGAATGCTGTAGGCTCCAACCCGCATCATGCGCGAGTGCTCGCACACGCTCGTCATTAGCGCGCCGCCCGCGGCGGTGCTCGACGCTTTTTTCGAACCTGAGGCCCTTGCGGCGTGGTGGGAAGTAACTCGCGCCATCTGCATCCCGCGGCCTCTCGGCGGATACGCTCTGGAATGGGCGCCAACCGGGTGGCGTGACGAGGTACTGGGCAGGCTCGGCGGCGCCTTGCACGGCACCGTCGTCGAGTTCAAGGCCGGGCAGGAGTTCTTCGTGGCCGACCTCTACTGGCACCCGCCCGACGGTGACGCAATCGGGCCGATGGCCCTCGAGGCGACCTGCCATCTGGAAGGCGCGGTCACGGTCCTCCACGTCCGGCAATCGGGCTACGACAAGAGCAGCCCCCGATGGACGCGGTACTACGACGTGATTGCCGAGGGATGGGAACCCGCGCTCATGGGGCTGAAGCAGTACCTCGAGAAGCGCTGGGCCGACTAGACGCAGAGACGCGAGGGCGTCTCGACAACACCTCATCTCCGACGCGGAAGACAAGTCGCTGCACGGACTTTACGACATTATCGTCGTTAACAGACACTGAATAAACATGATATGTCTGGTCACATCGACGGACTTCAGTCGATGATGCACCCCCAATTTCCGCCTGAATCCTTAGGAAGAACGCGAATTTCGCCACGTCCCTGGCACGAAGCAGGGCTGGTGTGCTTATTGCTGTGACCGCCGCACTGGCTCGACGACTCGACGGCTCGACCGACAACGGTACAAAGGCCAGCTTTCGAGCAGGCGACGAACGCAAACCACCTCGCATCGAGCGAGGAGCTTCGCCACTAGGAGACATCATGAAGCTGACGACCCGAGAGATGTTTAGAACAGCCAGCCTGGCTGTGGCCGTCTTTGCGCTGGCCTCGAACGCGCATGCCAAGACGGCAGAAGAACTGACCATCGCGCTCGACACCATCTGGGTGCTGCTCACCGCATCCCTGGTCTTCTTCATGAACCTGGGATTCGCGCTGGTCGAATCGGGATTCTGCCGATCAAAGAACACGGTCAACATCCTGTCGAAGAACTTCATCGTGTTTGCAATTTCTTGTCTGGCCTTCTACGTCGTGGGTTGGGGTCTGATGTTCGGCGGCGGCAGCCCTTTCGTCGGGCTCGAGGGGTTGTTCGCGATTAGCGGTGCTGACAACAGCCCTGCGACTGGTGAGGCCTACATGGGCGCCTACAGCTCGATTGCCTGGACTGGGATTCCCCTGTACGCGAAGTTCTTCTTTCAGCTGGTCTTTGCGGGCACGGCGGCCACGATCGTGTCAGGTGCGGTCGCTGAACGCATCAAGTACCTCTCGTTCATCGTCTTCTCGTTCCTGCTCGTCGGCTTCATCTACCCAATCACGGGTCACTGGATATGGGGGGGCGGCTGGCTCGCGGCCGCGGGCTTCTGGGACTTCGCTGGTTCCACCGTCGTCCACAGTGTCGGCGGCTGGGCCGCCCTCGCCGGTGTCATCGTGCTCGGGCCTCGTCTGGGCAAGTTCGGCGCAGACGGAAAGGTCAACCCGATTCCGGGCCACAGCATGACCTCTGGCGTGATCGGCTGCTTCGTACTGTGGCTCGGATGGTTCGGGTTCAATCCTGGCTCAACGATGGCCTCAGACCCGAACGCGATCTCTCACGTCTTCATGACCACGAACACGGCCGCTTTCATGGGCCTGCTATCGGCGACGGCGCTGAGTTGGACGTGGGACGGCAAACCCGACCTCGGCATGTCCATCAACGGGTGCCTGGCCGGCTTGGTCGCCATCACGGCACCTTGCGCCTTCGTCACGGTGAACGCGGCGCTCATCATCGGCCTCCTCGCGGGTCTCATCGTGGTGTGCGCGGTGAAATTCTGCGACACGATCAAGATTGACGATCCGGTCGGGGCGATCCCGGTTCACCTCTTCAACGGCGTCTTCGGAACCATCTGCGTGGGCCTGTTCGCCGTGGACAAGATTACCGGCGCCGCAACGGGTAACGGCTTATTCAACGGTGGCGGGGCCACGCTGCTCATCGCACAAATCCAAGGCGTCCTCGCCGTCGCCGCATACACACTCGCAGGGTCCTTCATCTTTTGGTATGCGATCAAGTTGACGATCGGGCTTCGCGTGAGCAAGGAAGAGGAGGAAGAGGGGCTCGATATCGGCGAGCACGGCCAGGGGGCGTACCACATCACGATGGCCGAGTACCTGAGGTTCACACAACGTCGGGTCATCGAGGGCAGACCTGTGGTGACTCGACGTTTTTGGTTCACTTGTGGACTCAACATGTCATTTTTGTAGTGCATGCTGGAACTCCAAGGGTTATGGTCCCATGCAGTGGAAGTTCTTCCTCGGGGCATGTTTCCTGACCGCCACCCTCGTCGGTCCCCATGTAGGGATCGCACCACTGGCAGGTGGCATGGCGCTCGGCGGCCTTATCCTGTTGGCCGTGTCGCGGGCGCGTCGGCGCTCATCACCGCGGTAGGCAGGTGACCAGCTCTCCTCGTGACCATGCGGTGACGTGGGCAGATGACTGACGCCGTGCCGCGGCCGCGATCGGTGAGCTGCCGAGATCGCTGGCTGACTATCCGGATATGGTCGGAGCCGGGCTCACGCAGACGTGGCTCGCCCGAATGGCACTCGAACCCTTCAATGGGATCGCGACCGCCATCTTCTTGTTGGCGATCGCCCACACCTTTGCCGCGTCGCGCGTGACCGCGGCTGCTCATCGGCTGCAGGACGGACATGACGCGGCCAATCGCCGACAGGGACGTTCTCCCTCTCCAAGCGTCATAGCCGAACTGCTCCACCTCCTCGGAGAAGTCGAGGTGGTCTTTGGCTTGTGGGCGCTCGTCCTCCTGGGAGCCATGGCGTTGTACGCCGGCTGGGACACGGCCCGCCACTACGTGAACGACGGCGTCACCTATACTGAACCGCTCTTCGTTGTCGTCGTGATGACGCTCGCCGCCACGCGACCGATCGTCTCGCTTGCGGAATCCTGTCTGCGTCGCTTGGCCGACCTGGGCAAGGGCACTCCTGCTGCGTGGTGGATCACGATCCTCATGATCGGCCCCCTGCTTGGGTCGTTCATCACCGAACCCGGAGCGATGACCATCTGCGCTCTGCTGCTGGCTCGTCAGTTTTTCGACCTCCAACCTGCGGCGCGGCTGAAGTACGCGACGCTGGGGCTGCTCTTCGTGAACGTCTCGATCGGCGGCACGCTGACGCACTTTGCGGCACCGCCGGTCCTGATGGTGGCCCGTCCGTGGGGTTGGGATACGGCCTTCATGCTCGGGCATTTCGGCTGGCGCGCGGCCGCGGGCATCGCAGCGTCGACCATGGTGTACTACCTGTGCTTTCGAGGTGAATTCGCACGCCTCGCCACACTTCCTCCCGTTGCGGACGAGGACCGCCCGGACGATGGGACGGGCGCCCCGCTGCCCGTGCCGGCGTGGATCACCCTCGTCCACTTGGGGTTCATGGTCTGGACGGTCGTCAACGCGCACTATCCGGCTTTGTTCCTCGGCGGATTCCTCTTCTTTCTCGGGTTCGCCCGCGCGACCGCGGCCTACCAAGGTCGAGTCGAGTTGAAGACCCCGCTCCTCGTGGGTTTCTTCCTGGCGGGGCTGGTCATCCATGGCGGCCTGCAGGGTTGGTGGATCGCACCCCTCCTCGCGAGCCTTTCTGAAGTGCCTTTGTTCCTGGGTGCCACGGTACTCACGGGGTTCAACGACAATGCACTGATCACGTACTTGGCGACGCGCGTGCCGAATCTGGCGGACGAGCTCAAAATCGCGGTTCTTCAAGGCGCCGTCCTTGGCGGTGGCTTGACGGTGATCGCCAATGCACCCAATCCCGCCGGGCAGGCACTGCTCAGCCGGTTCTTCGATGGTTCGGTCTCTCCGGTGGGACTGTTCCTGGGAGCGCTGGGACCCACCCTGATCGCAGGCGTGGCCTTCCGGCTCTTCTGAGTTGCGTCCTGCAGTCTGGCAGGCGAAAAAGTTACATGCGGACTGGAGCTAGTGAGGGACGCCGCAGGAAGGATTCAAGGATTGCGAAGAGGCTCGCTTGTTCTTGTGAAGATCAATCCGCTTTTCCTCCAGTACTTTCCCCCCAACGACCTGGACTCGAGCGTCTCGTCCATGAGTCGGTAGCCTTCGGCGTTCATGAGGCCAACCCAATAGTCGGTGGGCTTGCAGTTCACGTGGTGGTAGCCGCTTTGCCCAGGCAGCCCATGTGTCATGGCGATGTAACGGCCGTTCGACAGCGTTCGAATGAGATTGTCCACGAACTGTTCGTCGATATGTTCGACGACTTCGCAGCACCAGACCAGGTCGCACGGCCACACATACGCTGTGACGGTGAGATCGACGACTGTGGCATTCGTGCATGCTGCGATGTTTTCCTCCAGTCCGTCGATTCCATGGACTTCGCACCCCAGGGCAGAAAACTCTGCCATCGCATGTCCTTCGCCGCATCCCACGTCGAGCACCGTTGAGATGTCGAAGCGTCTGACGAGCCAACTCCACAAATCCGGATAGAACGTGTTCCGATCTCCTCCGATGATGTTTCCACCGAGGTGGGGGTACTTCCGGTCAAGGCGTTTGGGCATCTTCCGACCTTCCGACGCGACGAACGAACGGCCTGGAGAAGCTTACGCTGTTTCAGAAATTGACTTCCTAAAACCCATTTCATACAGTCAACGGAAGCAATATGAGGTGCACGATGACACGTAGCCTTCTGACCTTTCTGGTTGTTGGATTCAGCCTCACAATGGTCGGCCAACCGATCCTGGCCCACCATTCAGAATCGGCGGAGTTCGATCAGTCGAAGCCGGTGAAGGTGACTGGCACGATCTCTAAAGTCGAGTGGCAGAACCCGCATGTCTGGTTCTACGTCGACGTCAAGGACGAGAGCGGCAAAATCACCACCTGGGGATTCTCGAACTCTCCTCCGGGGTCGCTGATGCGCCGGGGTATCACCAAGGCCTCATTGAAGCTCGGCGCTGTCGTCAATGTCGAAGGTTCGCGCGCGCGGGATGGTTCGAATAACGCCTCCGGGCGCCGCGTCACGTTCGCCGATGGCAAGAACGTCTTTACGTCGGAAGGCGGAGAATGAAGACCCGCTGGATCGTACCGGCTCTTCTGGGCGCCGCGCTCGCGCTCAGCGCAACGGTCACGTCACAGACGCAGGCCATTCCCCGCATGTCGGACGGGAAACCTGACTTCTCCGGCATCTATACCGCGCCGTCGACGGTGAATGCCACGGGGCCCCGCGGCAACTTGATCTTCAACGCCGACAAGATGGCTCCGGTCAAACCTGGCGCCGAAAGCCAGCTCTACCAGCCGCGAACCGGCGATGCACGCGTGGATGAACCTCGCGCCGTCTGCCTGCCGTCAGGTTTTCCTTCCGGCATGCTCTACATCCTTCCCATACAGATCGTGCAGAACCCCAAGCACATCGTGATCATCCCCGAGCTCCAGCGCGCGGCCCGGATCATCCCGCTCGACGGCCGCCCGCACCGGGAGGGAATCGAGCCGTCGTACTACGGTGATTCGGTCGGGAAGTGGGAAGGCGACACGCTGGTCATCGATACCGTGAACTTCAAGCGCTGGATCTTGGACGACTATCACTACACCGACCGAACCAAGAGTCGCTGGCACAGTGACGCCCTCCGCACCACCGAGCATCTGAGGCGCGAAGGCAATACGCTTCACTACCGCATCACGATCGACGACTCCAAGATCTTTACTCGGCCTTTTTCCCAGGACTTCGAATTGACCCTTCGCCCGGACTGGGAGGGGATCGGCCTCCTGGAATACGTGTGCGAGGAAAACAATCGATGCGCGGGAGGCAACTGCCGCGAATCAGACGCGCAGTAGCGGCCGCTCTCCCAGCGCGTTGACTCCGGATTCCATGGGCAGGTGGTCCGCCGCCTGCCCACGTACTCGCCTGCTTGACACCTCCTGTCGCGGATGGCAGAGTGCTGGCGGCTATTCGAGCCCCGCGCGTCATTTCACATTTCCCTGTTGAGGTTTGGTCATGGTCGGAACACGTCCGGTTGTGCTCCTGGGAGGAGTCGCGCTCATCGCCGTCGCAATGGGCTGCGCTCGTACGGAGCCTGAGCCCGCATCATCATCGATCGCACCGGTGCGGCAGGTGGCCTATCTGAAGGCTGCCAACCCTGACATGGGCGATCACTTCGCCTGCGGCGGCTCGCTGCCGGGGCACATCGGCAGCGCGCTCGCCATCAGTGCCGACGGCAACACCATCGTGGTTGGCGCGCCGCACGAGAGCAGCGCGGCGCGAGGGATCAACGGCGATGCCGCCGACAACTCCCTGTACAACTCGGGTGCGGTGTACGTCTTCGTCCGGCGCGGCGACGCGTGGGTGCAGCAGGCCTACGTGAAGGCTTCCAATGCAGGACAGAGCGATCTCTTCGGGATGACCGTCGCCCTGAGCGCCGACGGCAACACTATGGCTGTCTCTGCTCCGTGGGAGCGCAGCGCCGCCACCGGTATCAACGGCGACCAGAACGACGATTCGATGCCTCAGGCGGGCGCGGCGTACGTCTTCACGCGGTCAGGGGACTCCTGGTCTCAGCAGGCCTACATCAAGGCGTCGAACACCGGACGCCCGGCCAATGCGGACGATCCGCTCGCCGACGGCGACCAGTTCGGCTCCTCGCTCGCGTTGAGCGGCGACGGCAACACGTTGGCCGTTGGCGCGATTACCGAAGACGGCGCGGCCACCGGTATCAATGGGAACGCGGCGGACGACTCGGCCCAGTCCGCCGGCGCCGTCTACGTGTTCGCGCGGACAGGGAACACCTGGGCCCATCAGGCGTATGTGAAGGGCTCGAACACCGAAGCGGCCGATCTGTTCGGCTACGACGTGAGCCTGAGCAACGACGGTAACACCCTGGTGGCGGCCGGTTACGACGAGGACGGACCCGGACGCGGCGTCAACGTCGATCAGGGCAACGGCGGAAACGGGTCCGGCGCGCTCTACGTCTTCAGCCGGACGGGGACGGCCTGGCAGCAGGACGCATACCTGAAGGGCTCACGGTCAGAGGGCAACGACGCACTTGGCTTCTCGGTCGCCATCAGCGGAGACGGCAACACCATCGCGGCGGGCGCCGCAGACGAGGCGTGCCTCCTGGGCGGCATCAACCCCCAGGGGTGCAACACGGACAAGCCCGAGGACGCGTCGGGCGGCTCGGCCGGCGCCGCGTACGTCTGGGTGCGCAATGGCGGCACCTGGACCGAACAGGCGTTCCTCAAGGCGTCCAGTCCGCAGTTGCAGGACTGGTTCGCCGCCAACCTCGCCGTGAGCGCGGACGGAAACACGCTGCTCGTGGGCGCGCCGATGGAGGACAGCCGCGCGCGGGGCATCAACGGCGACGAGCAGGACAACTCGGCGGTCGAAAGCGGCGCGGCATACCTCTTCAGGCGCACGGGCACGACGTGGAACCAGCAGGCCTATATGAAGGCCGAGAACGCCGAAGAGTTCGACGAGTTCGGGGCCTCCGTCGCCGTAAGCGGCGACGGTCGAACGCTGATCACCGGCGCGCGCATGGAAAGCGGGGGGGCGGCCGGTATCAACGGCAACCAGAACGACAACGCTGCGCCGCAGGCCGGCGCGGTGTACGTGTGGGCGACGGCGCCCTAGTCCCACTCCTTTTCGACGCCGTGTCCGCGCGCGGTGTCGCCGTGCAGCGGTGTGAGGAAGCCGAGCAGGCAGCCGTTGGTGTTGTCGCGGAGGCGATGGCACCGCACCTTTGCTCTCTCGCCGATCCGCAGCGTGTCCTTCGTGATCCCGTTGTTCTCGAGGCCACGAGGGCCCGTCGCTTCGAGCGCCCAGAGCTCCGGCTCGCCCTTCGCGTTGTTGACCTCCATGTAGACCCACGAATGCGGGTTCAGGAGGTGAATCTCCTTGACCGTCCCCTCGATCTGGGTGAAGTCGCTCGTCGAATAGTTGTTGTGCGAGTGGTGCGCCCACACCGGCAGCGCCAGCGTGACCGCACAGAAGGCCGCAAGGACGACAGACCTGAATCGCATGTTCTCCTCTCCTATTCAGCTATCGTGCGGGCGCTGGAGCCGCAGGGGCCGCCGCACCGCCACCACCCTGCCCCGCGCGCGTCGGCTTCGGATAGCCGTTCATGTAGAGCGCGTTGTAGCGAATGGGAACGCCCTTCTCGTCGATGATGTGCAGCGACTGATGGAAGATCCCCGGCTCCGGATACCCTTTCGGAACCGTCGCCGTCATCCAATAGAGGCGATCGTCGTGCATGTGCAGCGCGTCATACGTGCGCGATCCGTCGGCGTTGGTCGTGTGGATCCAGCGTCCCATGATGTAGTCCACGAACGTCCACTGGAACTGCGTGATCTTCGAGCCGCGCTCGATGATGTGCCATGTGGCCCAGTCGTAGGCACCCGCCTTGTCCAGCTTCGAGTAACCCGATCCGCTCGGCCCATCCGGGCCGGTACCGCGGCAGGTCATGTGCGCATCCGGCGGGCACTTCTTGACCATCTCCTGCTGGATCTCTTCGATCCGCGAGTAGTCGATGACCGTCATGGTGAACTTGCTGCTGCCGCTCGACGCCGTATACACACGGCCTGGGAGCGGAGCTCCCTGAGCCGACTGATACGTGATGGTTTCGATCTTCGGCTCGTGCGGGAAGTTCACGGAAAAGAGATCTTGCTTGTTGACGTACTCAATCCACTCTTGCGCAGTGGCGAACCGGGGTACCAGCAGGGTGACGGCGGCCAGGACGAATGGAATCAGGCGCATAGTTCCTCCCGGGCGTACTCGTGGCGCCCGCTCGATTTCACTTCGCGAAAGACTCGGCAAGATCAGCCCATGGCGTGTCCCGTCAGCGACACGCGATCGCTCCAGCAAAAAGGGCCGGACTAGTCTACTGCTCGCCGGGCCTGTGGGTAATACCCAAATGTAGGGGTCAAGACTTTCCGTACAAATCCAAGTGACTGAGTGGGTTGGAGCGCTCTGCACGACTCGACCTCGCTCGCGCCGAGCGCGAGCGAGGACAGGCGTGGCTGATGCGGGGAGCGAACCCGGCGACGGCTAGAAGCGGAAGACCACAGCCCCGGAGACTCGACCGAAATCGAGCTTCTCGTCGGAGCCTTCGAAGCCGATCACCTCGAGCGCGTCAAACGTATAGAACCACCGGACATCACCGCGTATGCCGATGTGCTGTGAGAAGTACGCCATGACGCCTCCACCCCAGCTCCAGCCGAAGTCATTTTGGGACGTATCGTCGAGGCCTTGGACTGTCAGGTCTCTTGTGGTCCTGACAAGGCCCAGACCGAATAGTCCGTACGGTTGAATGGCGGCGAATCGCGGGGCCAGCAAGAAATTGCCCATGACTGTGAGCACGCTCGACGTGTAGTCCTCGGACTCGCCGAAGAAGTCATCGACGTAACCGATATCGAGTTCGGTGCCGATGATGGTGTTGGCCACACCAAGCGCGGCACCCCAGTTCAGGTTCTTGTCCTCGCACTCGGTAATCTCCGGGCAACCAGCATCACCGCTGAAGTTGTAGCCGATAAAGGGGCTGATATACCCCTGCGCGGACGCCTGACCGGATGTGGCGAGCGAGATGACGACGGCAGCCATCGTCGTGACGAACACTCGAAGAGTGAGCGACAAACGGGACATATTCACCTCTCCTGCAACCGTAACACAACCATGGGAGTTTCCCATGGTTGGATTTCTTGTACCGCTCGCG
>CAWHBF010000021.1:0-356303 GCA_963827515.1 uncultured Acidobacteriota bacterium
GATGTACTGCCTCAACTGCGCATGCTGCTGGCGAATGGCGTCGAGCCCCTGACGCAGATTGCGCGTCTGCCCCTTCGGCACCTCGGACAGGATCGCCTTCTCTCGATCCTCGTCCTGTCGATGCCATACCAGAGGATGTCGGCGTCGCTGCCTGACTGGATGGGCATGCCTGGCGGTCCTTGCACCGCCGTCTGCAGGTCCTGCCAGTAGATCGGTCCGACGACGACCAGGTGATCCACCACCTGCAGGATGCTCCACGCGTCAGGCGCCGGCCGGAAGGCGAGCTGGGCGGGCGACAGCCGCGAGACTTCGTCGGCCAGCCAGTGTTCCGTCATGTCGAGATGCGCGATGAGACGCTGGCGCTCCACGTCGGTGAGCGAAGCGGCCCGCAGCGAGAGGCTCAGCATGAGCAGCACGAGGCCAGCGGTTGTGGTTGATGTTCGCATGATTGATGTACCCCCACAGTCTTACAGCGCATGAGGCTGGGTCTCAGAGCAATCGGAATTCCGAATGGCCTCAGCTGACCAGCTCGTGTTTTCTCGGTAGCTCCGAAGCCGTCTGCACTCAAACACTTCGACGAAGAATCCCGCAACAGGACTTTGGCCATTCGTACGCGATCCGCAGATCATGCGGCGCTCACAGTTGCAAAAACCGGGTCGGCCGTCCACATTTCAGGCGTCCAACAAGCGCTGATGCCAGTAAGTACGCACGGACCCAGAATCGGCGCTACCGAGGATACATTTGCGTCAACGTTCCACCTGGCGAATCTTCATAAAAGCCCGATCGTAGGCATCGAGTGCCGCGGCATTGGGATCAACACCAAAACTGGTACCGCGTTCCGCCGAACGTCATTCGCCGATCGTCAGTTGGCGTGTGCTGAGGCCATGATGGAAGTTCGCCACCGTTCGGGTCGCCGGTACCAGGGACGATGCTTGTCCAGGAGGCCCCTATGAAGCGCGGCGGAAGAACACTGCTCCTCGGGTCAGCGGCTTTGGACGATAGACGATATTAGGGCATCCCCGTGGTTGATGGATTACCGGTTATGCGCGGTGCGCCCCCCCCGACACAGGAGTGAGCCCGCCTATTTCATCTTCGTGGCGCTCGCGCTGATCTGCCTGGCGCTGCGCGTCGCCCTGCACGCCGTTCCAGAGTTTGTCGAGATAGCTGAAGAGAGCCGCTCTTTATAGTGTTCAGCCAGGACGATAAGGTAGTAGGATTTGCCCCGTGTGGCGTCAGTCCACGAGGAGGTGTGCATGACCGCGAAGGCCGCTCGTGTCCTCGTCCTTGCAGGCTTGCTCGCCGGGTCGCGGCCCTTTGATGCGCACCACGCGTTTTCCGCCGAATTCGACGCCGACAAGCCTGTCAAGCTGACAGGCTCGGTGACAAAGCTCGATTGGACCAACCCGCACGCCTGGATTTACCTCGACGTCAAGGACGCGTCTGGTAAAGTCGCGAACTGGGGATTCGAGCTCGCGAGCCCGAACGGACTGATGCGGAACGGCTGGACGCGGTTTTCGTTGAAACCCGGCGACATCGTCACGGTCGAAGGCTTGCGCGCCAAGAACGGCTCGACGAACGCCAACGCCCAGGTGGTCGTGTCGAGCAGCGGTCGACGTCTGTTCGCGGGGGCGGGCGACGCGCCACAACCGTAACGGAGGCCGACCTGATGCGGCGATTCACCGGTGCAGCGGTCATGATCGCCGCCCTTTCAGTTTCAGTGTCGGCGCAGTGGCCCAGGCGTGAGCCGCCGGGGGTTCCCAAAGGCGCCGACGGCAGGGTGAATCTGGCTGCGCCGGCGCCGCGGGCGCCCGACGGCAAACCGGACATGGGAGGCATCTGGGAAGTGTCGCCGCGGCGCGAGGAGCCGGGCACCGCGCCGCCGGGGCGTCCTCCGCTGGCGGTGTTCGCGAACATCGGCGTGAATGTCCCGGAGGGTCTGCCGTTCCAACCGTGGGCGGCGGAGCTCTCCAGGAAGCGCGTCGCGAATCAGCGGTACGACAACCCGGACGCGCTGTGCCTCCCGCAGGGCCCGCTTGAGTACCACTTGGATCCGCAGCCTCGAGAGATTATCCACACGCCTCGCAAGACGTTGATCGTCTACGAGTCGAATTACGGATGGCGGACGATCTACACCGATGGCCGGCGCCTTCCGAAGCAGGGGGAGCCGCAGCCGGTACTGGCACGGGTACTCCGTGGGCCATTGGGAGGGCGACACCTTCGTGGTGGAATCGAACAACTTCCGCGGAGTGCAGGGCGGCAACGCCGCCGACGCGTGGTTGGACCAGATGGGCAGCCCGTACACAGATGCCTTACAGCTGACAGAGCGATTCCGCCGCGTGAACTTCGGCAACATGGAGATCGATGTCACGATTGACGACCCGAAGGCGTACACCAGACCTTTCACGGTCAGGGTCGAGCACCGGATCGTCGCCGACGGCTGGGAGATGACCGAGTTCATCTGCCACGAGAACCAGAAGTTTCTAGAGATGACGGGGCGGGCGCCTGCAAGATAAGTCACAAGGCACAACGCTGTAGAACTGCGGTCACTCAGAACGTCGTCAGGGCTGGGCCGTCGCATAACGGATCTTCCGAAAAGACCGCTCATCTAATCGTGCCTGGAAATCAGCAGGCGACCGCCTGAAGATGGCCTCGGCGGGCGTACGTGAGAAGCGGTGTGTCACGGGTCATCAGGCGATAACCGTATTCGCGGGCCGTTGCTGCCAGGAGGCGATCCGTGGGATCGCGAGGCGTTCTCGACGCTGAGTTCATCTCGCTGGTCGACGCAGTCGCAAGCCTCGTCCCTCGGCCGGTGAAGGCCGAAGAACAGCCTCTGAATCTAACCGAAAACAGTCCGCCATCCGACAGGAGTCTGGCGACGCCGCATAACCTCGTCGGGCGCGGAGACCGTGCCAGGGCCCCTCATTGTCCCGCGCGCTTTGTCACGGCGCGCCCGAGTGGGCGTTCAATAAGACCCGCCGAATGCGAGATCACCTCAGACCTGCGCTCGTCGTGACGATTGGTCGGGCGACAGTCTTGTCGCTGGCTGCGGATCGGTTCCGCCGGCCAGGCACGCGCCTACAGGGCCCCGCGGCCTGCCGAGCGGCAAGCCGAACTTGAACTGGCGTGTGGCAGGCGCTCAACGAAGCCAATTGGGATATCGAAGCCCACGGGGCCGCACCGGTCGCGGTGCTCGAGCTTGGCGCCAGCGCCTCGGTCCCGGGCGGCCTCGGGCATCGTGGAGGAGCGGCCGCTTCCGTACAGACCCGAGGCGGCACGCCAAGAAGAAGGAGAACTTCGAGAAGCGGTTGAAGCTCGGATCCAGAGATCAAGTGCTACCTGCCGGGCGTGCCGCGCGCCAATTACATGCCCTATCCGTTCCAGATCATCCAGACCCCGACGTACATCATGATGGTCCACACCTACGCGCGCGCCGTGCGCACTATCTACATGGACCGATCACAAGGACGCGCCCGCCGACAGCTGGATGGGATGGTCGAACGGCCGCTGGGAAGGCGAAACACTCGTCGTCGATACCACTGGCTTCAACGGATACGACATGGTTCGATCGCGCGGGCAATTTCCACAGCGAGGCGCTGCACGTGGTCGAGCGCTTCACCGCGACGAGCCCCGACCATCTCTTGTACGAGGCCACGATCGAGGATCCGAAGGTATTCACGCGGCCGTGGAAGATCAGCATGCCGCTATACCGGCGCATGGAAAAGAACGCGCAGCTGATGGAGTTCAATTGCGTGCCGTTCGTCTGAAGACCTGATTTACGGCCACCTGCGGAAGGAACCGGGCAAGATAAAAGCGGGAGGTTGCATATGCGCCATCGATTGTCTGCTGTCATGGCCGGTGTCGTCGCGATCGTGGGACTGTGCTGGTGCCGGAAGCGGCGCCGACCGAGGCCCAGACGAGTCAGGCAAAGAAATGGACAGTGCCGCGCACACCTGACGGCCAGCCGGACCTGCAGGGGTTCTGGAACAACACCACGTACACGCCGCTGCAGCGGCCGAACGACGTCAACAAGGAGTTCTACACACGGAAGAAGCCGTCGCAAGATCAAGCGAGCGGCCGCGGCCGAGAGCGAGCAGACCGGTACCCGGAACGGTTGAGGACGTGCACTACGATTTCACGCAGTTCGGCCTCGATCGAAGCCAGGCGCCGCTCGCCATGAACCTCCGCACGTCGCTGATCATGGACCCGCCAGACGGGAGACTTCCTCCGCTGACCGACGAAGGGCGGAGGCGAACAGCCGCGCGCGCGGAGGCGAGAAAACGGCGGGGCGCGCCGACGGACGCCGTGCAGAATCAGTCGCTGAGCGTGCGGTGCATCCTGATGGATCGCAATGGGCCGCCGATGCTCGCCGGCGCCTACAACAACAACTATCAGATCGTGCAGACGCCGGGATACGTGATGATCCTCGTCGAGATGCTCCACGGCGCCGCGCATCATTCCGCTCGACGGGCGCCCGCAGCTACCGCAGAACGTCCGGCAGCTCGAGGGCAGCTCCGCGGCCGGTGGGAAGGAGAAACGCTCGTCGTCGAGACGACGAATTTCACGGACCAGACGGCATTCCAGGGATCGAGCGAGAACATGCGTCTCACCGAGCGGTTCACGCGCGTGGACGAGGACACGATTCTTTATCAGCTTCACCGTCGACGATCCGTCGACCTGGACGCGACCGTGGTCGGCCGAGGTGCCCTGGAGGAAGGCCATCGGTCCGCTGTTCGAGCACGCGTGTCACGAAGGCAACTACGGCATGTACAACACCCTGGCTGGCGCTCGCGCCGAGGAGAAGCGAGCGGCCGAAGCAGCCGAGATCGAAAACATCGAAGTAAGGGAGGACGATTCGATGAGGACAACCTGTTGGGTTGGTGATCGCCGGGTCGGCCTGCTGCTGGTCGGTGCGCCGCCGATGCGGGCGCATCATGCGTTTTCGGCAGAATTCGACATCAGCAAGCCCCTGAAGCTGCAGGGCACGCTCACGAAATGGGAAATGATCAATCCCCACTCCTGGTTTCATGTCGACGTGAAGGGGCCCGACCGAAGCGTCGTGCCGTGGCTCGATCGAAGGCGGAAGCCCGAATCAGCTGATCCGTCTGGGCGTGACGAAGAACACCTTGAGGTCGGCACGGAGTTCATCATCGAGGGCTATCAGGCGAGGGACGGGACGAACAAAGCCGTCGGCCGGAGCTTCCTGTTCGCCGACGGACGTAGCCTCTTCGTCGGCGGGTCCGCGCCGGGCGCGGCGGGACCGGCGCAATGAAGAACTACTTCTTGAGCGGCCCGACGATCTGCTTCTGGTTCTCGAAGCTCAGCCAGATTGACACCCGCTCCGTCTTGCTGACGTTTGCGGTCGTGTGTCCTTTGCCCGTCAGGTCATCGATGAACTCGATCGAGCCCGCCGGCAGATCGACCTTGCCCTCCGCAACCTGGACCTGCCCGCCATCGGTCAGATCGATGATGTAGCGACGCTCGGGGCCGACATGCCAGTCGCTGAAGCTCCCGGGCTGCGACACGTTCACCCGCATACCCGTGACCTTTTACCATGATTGACTTCGCGTTCAACTCGATCTCCTCGACATGGGACAGACCATCGGTACCGGTGTAGATGCGTTTCATCATCGTCGGCTTGCGCCCCTGGGCCACCGCGACATCGCGATCGATGCCTGCCCCCCAGGTGAGACCGATCACGCCCGCAAGAATCCCCGCCACCAGCCATCTCATCTTTGCGCCCATCGGATTGTCCTCCTGTGCCGCACGCCAAGCTGTTACTCTCGCGAGCGAGACCCCCACGGATTCGCTCACACTACCACCGGACGTTCCAGGGCCCTTACGATGTCCGCGCACGCTCACGCGTGCGCTCTACGTTGTGCGAACGGGGCATCCCGTCTGGCGTCCACGTCAGCGGACCGAGCGGCTCGCGATGCGCACGTCTCGGCGCACGGGCGTGGCATGGGCCACGATGTCCAGCCAGGAGCTGCTGCGCTCGGCCGTCTCGAGCACCCGCGTCACATCATCGGCCGAGGCGTCGCTCTCGACGCTGACGACGTATCGGACTTCGCTGTAGCCCGGACGCACATCCTGGCTCACGCCGAGCTCGCCGCGCACGTCGTAGTCCGCCTGAATCTCGACCTCGAGAGAGGTGATTGGCACCTGCAGACGTGCGGCCCACATCGCGTAGCCGATTGCCAGACACGACCCGAGCGCGGCCCGATCGAGCACACCCGGGTTGGGGCGCGGTCCCGTCGCCCCCGTATTTTTCTGTCATGCCTGCCGTGAGTCTCCACGAGCCCTCCTCGATGTCGCATCGGAGGTCGGCGCCGAGTCTCACACGCGTGACCGCCGTCCCCTGGCCGACCGACGACCGCAGGGTGACGGCGCGCACGTTCCGCTCGGGGCGTCCTTGATTCCGTCCGGTGTGGCCATTCCTGGTCTCCTGATTGGCGACATCATACGCTTGACGTGCTCGACTCCGTCAACGGAAGAATCCGCAGGTCCGTTTCAGGTCAGCAGTGGGGACAGCTCAGGAGAGTTCGCCGTGCTAGCCTTGGGACCATGTTTCGAAGGCGCCTGTCGGCCGCAGTCGTCCTCGTCTGGTGTGCGCGGTCCCCATCGCTGCACAGGATGGCGAGAAGCATTTTCTCTGGAAGGTTGAAGGCCCAGGGAACCGGACGGCCTACCTGCTGGGTTCGCTGCATGTGCTGACGCCCGATTACTATCCGCTCAGTCCGGCGATCAATCAGGCGTTTGCCGAATCCAGGACGCTCGTCGCGGAGGTTGATCTCGACGAGATGAACGACCCGAGACAGATGATGACGGCGGCGGCCAGGGCGATGTTGACCGACGGGAGGTCGCTCGATCAGCTCGTGGCGCCTGCCACGTATACGGAACTGACGAAGCGGGCGGAGGCGGCCGGTCTGCCCATGATGGCCGTCCGGCGAATGAAACCGTGGCTCGTGGCCATCACGCTCATGGCGCCGACGCTGCAGGCGGCCGGGCTCACCGCCGAGCACGGCGTGGACAGACACTTCTTCGCTCGTGCGAAGGCCGCGGGCATGACGCGGCAGGCGCTCGAGACGCTCGCGTATCAGTTCGATCGGTTGGACCAGCTGTCCCCTGCGCTCCAGGAGGACATGCTGAGGTCCGCGATGGAAGAATTTGACACCTATGTGGGCAGCGTGAAGGAGATGGCACGCGCGTGGGCCGCCGCTGACGTCGACGCGCTGGAGAGGGAGCTGCTGGCGTCGTTCGACCAGTCGCGCGAGCTCTATGACCGCCTGCTGGTGGAACGCAACCGAACTGGCTCCCGCACGTGGACACGTGCCTGCAGCAAGATGCGGGATGTTTCATCGTCGTTGGTGCGGCCCATCTCGTCGGTCCCGATGGGTTGCCGACGCTGCTCGCGAAGAAGGGCTACCGCGTAACACAGCAGTAGTCGGTGACGAAGACGTTCGAGCAAGGCGCGCTCGCACGTCGCCCTGCGGCGGATCCTACCGCGCTGAAGGCGGCACGGCGGACGGACCGGCCGCGGGAAATCCGGCGCCGCCACCGCCGTCCCAGTCCTTCTCGATGCCGTGGCCGCGCGCGGCGTCGCCGTGCATCGGCGTCACGAATCCCAGCAGGCACCCGCTCGAGCCGTCCTTGAGCAGGTGACACCGCACCCTGATCGAGTCGCCTGGCTTGACGTCAGTCACCTTGATGCCGACCTTCTCGAGCCCGCCGCGCCCGGTCGCCTCGAGCGCCCACGTGGTCGCCTGTCCTTTCGCATCCTTGACCTCTATGTAGATCCACGAGTGCGGCACCAGGAGATGCAACTCGGTGACCGTTCCCGCCATCGTCGTCCATGTGGCGGTGTCGTAGTTGTTGTGCGAGTGATGCGCCCAGACGGGCTGCAGCGAGGATGCGGCGCATGCCAGCGCCACCAACAGGCATCTCATCAGCATGGTTCTGTCCTCCCGAAGACGATCACCTCGCGCGTGGCGGCGGCGGCGCGGGGAACTTCCATTCGTCGGAATACGTGGGCGAGTAATAGTTTCCATAGCGAATCGACTGGCCCTTCTCATCGAGAAACATCAGCGACTGCTGGAAGAGGCCTGGCGCCGGCGCTCCCCTGGGCACGGTGGCCTCGAGGACGTAGAGCCGCGTGGAATGCATATTGACGGTCGCGAACGTGCGCGACTCGTCCGCGTTGAGCAGCTGCAACTGGTGTCCTGACACCAGGTCGGCCACATACCAGCCGTAGAACGTCACCCTGGCGCCTCTCTGCAGGAACTGCCAGGTGGCCCAGACGACGGCGCCCGCCACGTCACTGCGCCAGGAGTTCATGCACGCGTCACCCTCGCCACCGTTCTGCTGACAGCGTGTGGATCGTTCGGTATGCAGCTTTTCCGCGTCCTTGTAGTCAACCACCGTCATGGAGTACCGGCCTCGCGCATTCTCGACGCTGTACACGCGCGCCGGCAGTGCGATGCCGTGTTCCGAGGTCCACGCGGTGTCCCGGACGCTCGGTTCTCCGGGGAAGCTGACGCCGAAGAGATCCCTCGGACTGGCGAACTGGATGAAACCCTGCGCGAGCGACGCGCCGGTCGCAGCCAGGAGGAGCGCCGTGGTGATGAGAGCCCTAAGCATGACGCCTCCTGACTCGCCTATCGACTGCCGGTCGCCGTTCCTGGTCTCTGGAAGAACTGCGGGACGAGGTACGTGAGGTAGCCGTTCAGATCGTCGCTGACGCCGGTACACCTCGCCCGCCTCGGCGTTGAAGGCCACACCGGCAAAGCCGCCGGCGCGCACGCCGGGTCCGCGGATGATCATCCGGGAGGCACGTCGCCGCTGTCGCCGACCGAGCACTGATGATCCGCACGTGATCGTCGGTTCTTCGATTCCGATCCGGATTCGTTCAAGCTGCCTAACTTCTTGCTGAGTGAACCGCGAGAACCTGCTCACAGCCAACCCGGTGTCCGTGCGGTGAGTCTCGCCCGAAAGCCCGAGGAAATCAAGGCGCCACGCTTTCAGGACGTGCGCGCCTGACCGGTGTGGCTGCGGGTCGTCGGTGAAACCCACGATCTTGCGAAGGGACAGTCGCAATCAGCGAACCCGCTCCCAATTCTCAGCTGGGCGTGCGACGCCCACCAAGGCTCCAAATAAGCCACCGAACAAACCTCCCGACCAGGCTCCCAACGCAGCAGCCTCAGCAGGGTGAGAGCCTCCTCCAACCTGTTCGTGCTGCAACCCCAACGAGACGGCGCCGGCTCCCGCCCCGATCGCTGCGCCCCACTTGGCGCGCTTCCACGCCGAGTCCTTCCGAGAGAACGATCCACGGCTGACGTCAACTCGGAGCAACGCTGTAACTGGTATGGGTGCCGAGGCAGGTTTTCCGTCGGGACGGAAGATGAGCGTGTCGGAGGTCAATGCTTCAACACGTCCCGTTACGTTGCGCATTTCCGACGTCCATACTCGGATCCTCGCCCCCACGTTGACCGAAGGAGCTATCTGAGCACTAAGCTGCGCCGGTGACAGGCAACCGAGCAAGATGGAAATCAACGTCGCTCTCATGCGTGATGGTCCGTTCCGGACACATGGGTGACAGTTCCATTCCGGAGAGACATAGGTAACACTTCGGGCCGAACGGATTCTCAATCGGCTCTAGTCGACACGTCTCATCCCACCTCCGCGCTTGCCGATGCCGCGCTGGACCCATTCATGAGCCGCTTCGCGTCCCGCAACGGATGACGGACGCTGTTGGGCCATCGACGATCAGCGTGAATGTGAGGACAGGGACGGCCTACTCCGCCACCCGCCGCCTTAACTTGGCAGTTCCCGAAACGCGTTGACATCGAAAAGGCTGAGTCCTAGACTCCCCCCCATGCGACAACACCTCACAATAAGATCACTTTGGCTCGTCGTCTGTTTGCTTTCGGTGTCTGTTTCGGGTTGGGCTCATCACGGTGCGGCCCTCTCCTTCGACACGACGCATATGTGGACGACCTGGGGCACGGTTGAAGAATTCAACTATATCAACCCGCATCCCGCGATGAAGTTCGCCCGGACCGATAAGAACGGCAACACCGAACACTGGGCGGGCGAGATGGCGAACAATGTGGGCCAACTCGCGCGCCTGGGCTGGACCAAGAGTCGCAGCGTGGCGGCCCTGAAGCCGGGAACCCGAGTGAAGCTCTATCTGGCCACGGCGGTGACCGGAGGATTCACAGCCTACGTGCAGTTGGTTGAGAGCGAGACGGGCGAACTCCTCGTCAGCGCGAGAGAGGAAACCATCCCCGCCGTCGATATGGACGGCGTTCCAGGCGGCTACCAACCCAAGCCCCAGGACAAGTAATGAGGGAATGAGCCATGACAAACAACAGCGGTGTGGGGCGAGTCTCCAGGCACGTCCTCAGGGTGCTAGCTCTTACTGTCGTTCCCGCGTTCTTGCTGGCTCAGGGCCCGCCGGCGCAGGACTCAACGAACGCGGGTCGCCAGGAGACGTCAGGATCTTCGGACAGAGACACTCGCCCGTACAACAAGCGTGACTTCAGTGGGCTGTGGGCGCGCAACCCGTCTGCCTTCAAGCAGTCCCCCTGCCCGGAGTGCAGCGACAGGGCAGTTTCGTACGGCTTCCTCGGCGATGTTCCACCCCGGACGCCGGAGGGAGAAAAGAAGTTCCAGATGAACACGCCCACGAAGGGCTATGTTCCGGGAAGCAAACAGGCTGCAGAGAACATGCATCTCGACGTCGGTTTGCGCCGGGCAGTCGCGGCGCCGCTGTCCAACGATCCGGAGCAGCGGTGCGAGCCGCTGGGATTGATGCGCCTCGTGACGTTTTCGGGGGGCAACCCGCCCATGCAGATCGTCCAGACGAACGAGGTCATCGTGCAGGAATTCGAATGGTTCTGGGATCATCGCCAAATCTGGATGGACGGAAGAGCGCTGCCCAACGTGGACGACTACTTGCTGCGCTTCAACGGGTACTCCGTGGGCAAGTGGGAAGGCGACACGCTGGTGGTCACCACGGTGGGTCTTGACGACCGTCAATGGGTGGACGCGTTCGGGTATCCGATCAGCGAGAAAGCGGTGCTGGAGGAGCGCTACTCGCGCCCGAGTCGCAATCGGTTGCGCCTGGACCTGACCCTGACCGATCCAGCGATATACACCCGCCCATGGCACTCCAGCACCAAGGTCTGGGGTTTGATCCCGAAAGAAGCCATGTCGATCGGCGGGTGGTCTGGCCTTCTGGAAGACCGCTGCGTTCCCACGGACAACTCCTACTTCCGCTCGTTCGAACCCGACATGCGCGCCACACCGAAGGAGAAGTAGTGCGGGCGAGAACGTTTTTTCTCCAAACGGCGCTCTTGTCCCTCATCGCGCCTTTGGCAGCCGCCGCTCAGACCACGCAACCGGAAGGGCCGGTCATGGTCGAAGATGTCTTCAAGAACGTCCAGGTGTTGAAAGGAATTCCTGTCGGTGAATTCATGGACACGATGGGATTCGTGTCGGCCGCGCTCGGCTTGAACTGCACCGCCTGCCATGTGGCCGAAAGCCTTCAGGACTGGTCCAGATTCGCGGACGATGTTCCGCGCAAACAGATGGCGCGCGCCATGATGGTCATGGTGAACGGGATCAACCGGAACAACTTCGGGGGGCGGCGGGTCCTGACCTGCTGGTCATGTCATCGAGGAGTTCAGGTCCCTGAAGTGACTCCCAGCCTGGCGGTGCAGTACACCGTGGCCGAGGAAGATCCGAACGCCATGGAGATCGTCCCGTCTGGCCCACAGGAGCCAACCGCCACCCAGATCCTCGACAAGTACATCCAGGCTGTCGGCACGCCCCAGGCGCTCGCGCGCCTCACGAGCTTTCTCGCAAAAGGCACACTTGAGGGTTTTGACACGTATCAGACGAAGGTTCCGTTCGAGATGTATGCAAAGGCGCCGAATCAGCGAACGGTGATCTGGCACAAGCAGATCGGCGACACGACTGTCGTGTTCGACGGGCGCGCGGGATGGGTGGCCAACGTGAACCTGCCGGTTCGACTGTTGCCGATGGCTCCCGGCGCCGAATTGGACGGTGGACAATTCGATGCGGCTCTTGCCTTCCCCGGCAATGTAAAGACGGCTCTCAGCGACTGGAGAGTTGGATTCCCGCCAACAACGATCGACGACAAGCTCGTCAACATTGTCCAGGGGACGGGCGTAGGCAAGACGCGGTTCAAACTGTACTTCGAAGATGAGACCGGATTGCTTGCACGGCAAGTGCGGTATGCAGGCACGCCAATCGGAATGGTTCCCACGCAGGTGGATTATTCGGACTATCGTGACGTGGCCGGAGTGAAGCTGCCGCACAAGATCGTGATCACGTGGACCGATGGGCGATCGAGCATCGAGCTGAATGAGATTCAGCCGAACGTGGCGATCGATCCGGCGAGATTCGCGAGGCCGGCTCCCGCGGTGGTGAAATAAGCTGCTTCGTAATCAGCAGGTCGATGGTTCGAGTCCATTCGCCGGCTCCAAAAATTTCAGGGTCCATTCTGCAGTTATTGCGGTCGCGGCATTCGACTTCGGAGACGTGACACCCTAACTGACACGCGCAGCGCTCAATTTTCGTCTCCGCATAGGGCAAAAGATCGAGCATTGCTCCCGTAGCAGTGGAGGTAAGCGCGAAAGCCAAGAATCCACCCTATAGCGACCCTGGCGTCGTACGCCGTACACTAGCGATCGTGAACCTCCGGGTCGCTCGCGTCTGCCTCGATTGCGACGAAGTGCATGACGCACAGACGTGTCCGATCTGTGCGTCAGAGTCGTTCGCCTACGTCACGCGATGGGTACCCGTGCCGGAACGGCGAAACCGGTCTCGACCAGCGAGGTCGGAAGACGCGGAGACGTACGACCAACTCGTCAATCCGCAACCGGCACGCTCGCTCGCGTCCAAGGTTGCGACGGGTGCCATCGGTCTCGCCACCCTTGGAGCCGCTGGCTGGCTCTGGCAACGAATTGCTACTCCTGATAAAGCGCCTGGGGATCACGCGCCATCTAGCTCCAAGAGCCCTGGCGAGGAACCACGGCAGCCTGCCAAGCACCGCGCCGGTGCCGTCGATTGAAGGTCGAGATGGCCGGCGCGACGCCCGCCGAGCGGATGGGCGTTGATCGGAGCTACCTGGCGGAGGTGAGACGGGAAGAGAACTGGTGGCCCAAACCTTCGAACTTGAGTTGCACCAGCTTCTGAGGTTTTCAACCAAGGCGCGATAAGCTGCCTCTCCCTCGTTTCGCCGAGCGGGCAGGCTCTGCAATCAATTGCACCGTTGTTTGTTAAATTCCGGTAGAACCGCGACTAGTCAGGCGGCGGGTTGCTCATAGAGGTGTTTCTGAAAGCCCGCAAACACCTGTCCGATCTCCTCTGGCCCGCCAAGATCGGCCACGGCATCGGCGATGGAGTCGTGATACTTCAGTTTTTAACAAGGGCGAGAGCTTCTCTGGGTCTAACTCCTCTACGCCAACGCGGACGCAGCAGAAACTCAAGAAACGCCCCTTTCCGAGATGGAAATGGGTGTGTCGCTTTTCGGCTCCGAGCAGCTCCCCGGACGTAGCGTGGTAGACACTGACGAACCCAAAGGACTCCAGCAGCGCCTCCAGGTCCTCCCACCGCCTTCCGCTTGAACATTTGTTTGAATTGAAATCTCCGGCCTGTTGCATCACACCCTCGTGACGATCTTGCTGACAGGACGGGACATCACGGGCTAAGCTACCTGCCGTTCGAAGATTGTCCTATGAGTGACGTCATTGAAGTCGAAGCGCTGGCACGCAAAGTAGGCGGGCTCGACGACATCAGAAAAGCCGTTCAAGATGCCCTCAAGCGCGATCGTGCGTCAGCCACGCCCAGGACGGGTGAAATCGGCAAAGGCGGAGGCGATCACGGGGTGCGCCCGAAGCGTCATCTCTTTGCCTTGGTGCTTGCGCAGCCCAGCGACGATTACGCGAAAAAGAACGTCTTCGACAAGGAAGCGTTCTTCAACGTCCAATCTGGCGAGAACATGGACGTCATCTTTCCTGGGTTCACCTCGGAACGACTGGAGTCGTTCGATGATGCGCTCTTCGGCCAGGTACTGGAGTGGTTGAGAGAACGCTTCCCGGATTTCCAATACCGCGGTCTGACCACCGTCGTCGTCTTTGCCTCGAACAGGCGTGACAAGGCTGACGTCGAGCCGATCGACGAGTCGGCGGTCCTGTTTTTCGATCTTGAAATGATGCAGGAAGAGAAGTTTGTCGACGGGCCCCAGCCGTTCTTTGTGCGGCTGTTCGACTTTGCTCGCAAATATCCTGGCGACGATGCATTGTGGGAATTTCGTAACGACCTGAACGAGTCGACCATCTTCAAAGCGGTCACCGAAGAAGTGTTCAAGGCGATTTCAGAAGGCATTGTTTCGTCGGTGACTTATCCGGTCACCGCGATCCGCCGGTGTCTGGCCATCAGAAAACACACGAAGATTCATCGGGGCAGCAGTTAGGGTCAAAGGTCGGTGTAGGCACACCAAGCGCGGCTGAGGTGTACTAATCGTACCTCTAACTGGCGATTTGGGCGTTCCTAGTGGCCTTGAGGGAGTCAGATCTAGCGCCGAATCGCACCATCGATCGCCGCTGGACTGTGCCCATGACGCTCCTGCTCCTTCACGGGCCTCCAAGGTGGACGCCTGGATCGTGGCGCAGAGCGTCGCGCGGGCAGGAATGCCCGTCGTCACGCCAGGTACCTAGGTCGTCCGCCCCTCCGTCGGGACGATACTCGTATCCACCTGGCCGGCGACGGGCACGGCGCCGCCCACCGCGAACGCCAGCGCCAACAGCCCGCGTGTCATTTCGCGACCCCGCAGGCTGGCCCGACGGACCGTTCCACAGGCGCGCCCAGGCGTCACAAATCCCGCGTCCACCCGAATCCGACGAGGCGACATGCGCCTGTGGGCGCGCCGAAATAGCTCGCGATAGACACCGCCCTATCAAACCAATCTGGTTCGTCCTTGCTTAGCGAGGGAGCCGCAGAGTGGCGGGCTCACTTTATCGGGGCGCGATGAGATGGCGTTGTTCTCGTTGCAGATGAATTCAGTCAGTTCGGTGTCCGGTAGGTATCGGAACGATTGTGTCACCACCCACGGTTTCGTGTACGCCTGCGGGTCGTCGATTGTGATGTGAATCTGCATACGCCCGAATTCGGTTCGATGGAATCGCTCGATGACATGCAAGGCAGTGGTGGTCGGTTTGCCAGATTGATCGAGCCAAGCTTTCCCGTTGAAGCCCTTCGTATCCACCACGAGCACGTTGCCGTCCCACCTTCCGGTCGAGTAACCCATCCATGTCGCATCGATGGTGTCGAGTGGAGCCAGCTCTCTCCCATCCATGAAGATATGTCTCCAGACTCCCATGGCCTCGTACAACACTACGAAGTAACCCGGAGCTTGAATGATTTGCCACGCGAGAGGAGCGGCGGCCGTCCTCGGAACCCCCGCCGGTAAGCAATTCGCAGGAGGATCCTCCCTGTAATGCAAACCTGTGCGACGCTCTTCGAAGATGGCTTTCGCCCACGGTTGAAAGGGGACGTTTTCTGTTTTGAGGTCTGCGGCAATATCAGCCACGTATCTTCCATCTACCGACTGCCAAATACCCGACAAGTCAGGCACCCCGTTCGGTAATCGCGGAGCCGCAGCCGAAAGATTCGGTTTGCCGTCTGGCGTGCGCGGAATTCCGCTGGGAGGCACATCTGCCCATTGCGCATGAGTTACGGCCACCGTCCCAAGGAGGATCGCCACTAATGTGACGCTGCGAAGCGAAGTTGTCGATACCGGATCCATCATGGAGAGTCCCTCACGATCTCAACACTAATCCGAACGCTGGGTTGTTTCAATTGACGACCTGAGAGATGGGATGCGGCACATGCGGCCACGCTAGATGTCGCCAGAGACGAGCCTCGCCACGATCACACCGCTGCCGTAGGCAGCGACGGCCACCGCTGCGCCGAGAAGGAGCATTTCAAGACCCGCCGCCCACCAACGCCCAATCGTGACGAACCCACGCAGTGCCCCGACGGTGAACAGCATCACAAACGTCAGGACGACCGACCACGCGAATCCATGCTCCGGGAGACCATACACGAACGGTGCGAGTGGGACAGCACCAGCGGCGACGAAGGACAGGAAAGTCGCGAAGCCGTGTCGCGCCGGCCTTGCCTCCTCTTCGGGCTTGTTCTGCGCCTCCAATGCGCTCTCATGAGCGCGGATGCTCAAGTAGTTGCCGACTCCCATCGACAGACCATCGGCCACCAGGTTGGCCGCACCAATGATGAGCATCGCGCGCGCCGAGAGACCGCCGCCGACAACGCCGGCGACAACCGCGAAGGTTGTAATCAGGCCGTCGTTCGCCCCGTACACCACATCTCGAATGTAGTGCCGTGCGATCGCGAGCGCACCGGTGGGGTCCTGATGCATTGACGGGCGTATCGAATTCCGACGGAGAGTATTCAACATTCGTAAGCTCCCAACGCCATGACTCATGGCGTGATCGAATCAAGCACGCGCCACTCGACGTTCGGCGTCGCGCTTGACCGGGCCAAACGATGCCCACCGAATCAACCGGATGCCAGGCGAGAACAATGCCCAATACCAGCGGAACTTCGTTCGGGCCTGAGGATCGGTCGCTCGTGCACGCGTTTCGGTGCGAAGGATGGACTCCGTCGCACTGACCGAATCGACGCGGAGTGTCCAGACGATTTTCACGTAGTCAGATTCAGAGAACGCCGCGAACTGATCCGGTGGCAACGAGCGGAACGTGACGTTCGCCTCCCATGGTTTGGTCACGGCGCCTACAACGATCTCGCGTTCCGGGACATCTGCCAGCACTCCCCAACCCAGCGACTGCATTTCTGCCATGAGCCCGCGTGGCCGGAGCCGGTCGACAGGCGTCGCGCCGAGGAGCAACTCGCGCGCCCTTATGATGACTCGGACGACGGCAGACTCTTGCAGGTCCATGTTGCATGCAGCGGCAAGCGTAACAGCCGCAGGGGCGTTGACGCGAACGCGATGGCGCTCGACAACGTCGTACACCGGCATGAACTGGTCGAGCAGGCGGTCGCGTTCCTCGAAGGTCGGTGGCTCTGCCTGGCCGTAGCGATGCCACGTCCTGGCGGCGTACGCACCGTAAGTAGCCGCGGCGACTCCGACGCCGAGAGAAAGCCATCTCGCCGCCGAACGGATACTCGTTTGTGCGCTCATAGGGAGCACTCCCCTTCGTCATGACGTGCCTCGGTTGCATTGAAGTGGCGCGCCTGTCGCCCTCCTGAGGGCAACAGGTATGCCGGGGCTGATTTCGTTGATTTGCTAAGGGTTTTGCGCGGGAGCCTGGGCACTTTTCCCCGTTCATGCGAACTCGTCCGCACCAACAGCCAGTTCGCCCCCTGTACGCCCAGAGAATACGGGATATCACCCGCCCTCAGTTGGGCACATGCGTTGCACTGAGACTTCCCATCGACCCGGAGGTTGCCATGAACGTCCGCCCCTCGATCCTTTGTCCGATCGACTATTCGGACGCATCAGCGGGAGCGCTGCGATACGCAGCGGCGATCGCGGAGCACTTCGTCACGCGCTTGATCGTGTTGACCGTCGAGGACCCGCTGTTGACTGCGGCAATGGATCTCGGGACAGGCGTTCATTGGACGCGTGACCTGTCGGAACGCGAGCTTTCCAAGTTCGTCACGCATACGTTCGGAGAAGACTCCGCGGCGCTTGCGATGTGCGAATACGACGTGGCGGTAGGGAAGCCACCCGGTGAGATCTTGCGCGTGGCGCGCGAGCGATCGTGTGACTTGATCGTCATGAGCTCGCACGGGCTGACCGGCGCGCGCAAGTTGTTCTTCGGATCGACGACTGAGCGGGTCTTGCGGGAGACGACCGTTCCCGTGCTCGTCACACCGCCCGGGAACCCAGGCTCGATACACCTCGAAGACGCCCCGCGCCTCCTCCGTCGCATCGTCGTGCCGGTCGATCTCTCGCCGGCATCGCTCTACCAGACGCAGGTTGCGCGTGGGTTGGCCGAGGCGCTGAATCTGCCTTTCGTGCTCGTACACGTCATTGAGCCGGTCAGAAGTCGTCTCCTGGCGCGGCTCAATCTAACAGGCCTTGACTCAGATCGGCGGTCGGTCGCCGAGGAGTGTCTCGACGAACTCGTTGCGGCGCTCCCGCAACGCCTTCGACCAGAAGCACTCATCGTCTTCGGCGATCCCGCTGAGGAAGCAGCCAAGGTTGTCCGCGACCGTCAGGCTGGTCTCGTCGTGATGGGCTTGCACGGCATGCCCCCACTAGGCCCACGTATGGGATCGGTCACCTATCGGATGTTGTGCCTGATGCCGACGCTGGTGCTCGCGCTCCCGCCCAAACACGCCGAGTCCCCGCACGTCGGACGGCTCGGAGGCGGCCCGGTCGTGCTTGCTCGCCCGTGGCAGCGGTGAGGAACTCGACAGACAGCCCTCCGCCGAGGCACGAGGAACCGTGACAAGGGTGGGGAAACTTCCCCACGCCAGCGAACTCGTCCGCCGCCAGCCGTCCGAGGTCTTTCGTTCACCGCGACTTTTTGACCGTTCCGTGCTGGCATCGTCGTTGCCTCTTCTTTTTCTATCAACCCGCCGCCCAGCACAGTAGTTAGGAGCACGACGATGTCTGCCATCAAGAAGATCCTGGTCCCGACCGATTTCAGCGAAGCGTCGAAAGCCGCGCTCAAGTACGCGTGTGAGATCGCCACCGCCACGAATGCGTCATTGTGCATTCTGCACACGGTCGAGAATCCATATCTGGTGGGTGGATTGCCTGATTACTCCAGTCTGCCTCAGGATTACTTCGAGCAGTTGGAGCGCTCTGCACGCCGGGACCTGGAAGCGTTCCCGGAAGCGGTCATCACGCCGGATGAAGGGAAGCGATACCGCGTAAGACTTGTGCTGCGAAGAGGCGTGGCCGCACAGGAGATTCTGCTGTACCTGCAGGAGCACCCGGACGTTGACCTTGTCGTCATGGCGACTCATGGCCGGGGTGGAGTTGCGCGGTTGATGATGGGCAGTGTGGCCGACACACTCGTCCAGACGGCACGGTGCCCCGTCCTCACCATCCGAGTGCCAGACGTCGAGGAGACCAAGGCACGCCGCGCCGCGTGAACCACACGTCGACGCGCAAGCAGCATGGCGCGCTCGATGACGTTGCGAAGTCCCCGCGATCCGGTCGCGGCGAGGCGTCAGGATGTCGATGCGGAGAGCTCTCTGCTGGCTGGCAGTCGGATCGTGACCCTCGTCCCGCCAGTCGGCGGGCACTCGAACTCGATCACTCCTTGATGTGCCTCGACAAGTCGCTTGGCCGTCGCGAGGCCAAGGCCCGACCCCCGCGACTTGGTGGTGAAGAACGCCGTAAAGATTTTGTCGCGAATCTCTTCTGGGACTCCTGGCCCGGAGTCCGCGAACGAAATCTCACAAGTGCTGTCGACCGCCGCAATCGTGACGTCGATCTTGCCTTGTCCCAGCATAGCCTGTGAGCTGTTGACCAGAAGATTCTGGAACACGATCTTGAGCATTTCGGCATCGGCAAAGAACGGCGGAGCCGAACCAACGACCTCTATCTGGAGGTCCTTGAGTAACGGATCCTGGCGAATGAGATCGGCGGTCATCGTGACGAGCGGCACGATGTCCACCGATGCGCGCCGTGGCTGTGGCGGACGCGCGAAGACCAAGAGATCCTTCATCAGACCATCGAGCGCGTCGATTCGCTTGACGATGTCATTCAGCACCGTGGCGTCGCGGCTGTCCGCCGGCAGACGAGCGCCGATGACTTGAATCGCTCCGCGTATGCCCGCCAGTGGATTCTTGACCTCGTGTGCGATCACCGCTGCCATCTCACCGATCTTCGCGAGCGTCGCGCCTTCGCGAAGCCGCTCTTCGAGATGCACACGTGCCGTAAGGTCGTGGAGGATTCCAGTAAACTTTCGCTCCCCTTCGACCGTGAGCTCGCCAACCGACAGGTGCAGCGGGAAGGTGGTGCCGTCGCGCCGGCGTCCCGTGACCTCTCGCCCGGTCCCGATGATCTTGGCCCGCCCGGTCGCCAGGTATCGGGTGAGGTACGTGTCGTGCTCCTCGTGGTACGGCGAGGGCATCAATACGTGGACGTTCTGCCCGAGGAGTTCCTTCTCGGTGTACCCGAAAAGGCGTTCCGCCGCTGGATTGAACGCTTCGATGCGGCCCTGTGCGTCGATGACAACGATACCGTCCACCGCGGAATCGATGACTGCGCGCCATCGTGCCTCGCTCGCTCTGACACGATGCTCGAGTGCGACGCGATCGCTCAGATCGGGCACGATCCCCACTCGCGCCAGGCGCATGAGCAACCACCCAAGGAGCCCGGCCGCGCCCACGACCACCGCCAGTGCCACCCTCTCGAGCGACGGAATCGTCGAGAGGAGGGCCGCCGCAGTCACGATGACGACGAGGATACCGGCGCGAATACTCAGAGACGAGGAGGGATTCTTGGCCAGCCTAGCCTTCGCTTCCCGGTTAGTCTGATGCGAGCGTCACGGGCTGTCAATTGAGGGGCGTTCTTTCAAACCTGCCGACCTCACATCCCGTTCCGTCACGCCGACCGCGACCCCGTCGCGGTAACGGGGTCGCCTCGGCTCACTCTTGATCGCGACATGGCCAGCTCCGCGTTCACCGCCACCACATCTCGCGGTGAATACGCCAGCCGCTTGCATCCCGCATCCACAACTGGATGTACCGGCCCTGAGTGATCTTGCCGCTGTCAGCCACCTTGTAGTCTCCTTCGAGATGGGCGAGCTCTCCGACGACATACACGTCCGTCAATGTCAGCGTCGATGACGGCTTCGTGGCGCCGAAGTCGCCGACCCAGAACGTCTCGATTGCGGGTTTGCCATTGATGGTGCCCTCCTGCACCGTCGAGAGAGCGGCATCGTCCGCGTAGAGCGAGAGCAGCGCTTTCGGATCACTGGCGTTGTACGCCGTTGTCCATGCCGACGTCAGGCGCTCGGCGACATCCGTTTCGCGGTGAAGTGCGGGATCGATGCGCCACATTTCGCGCTGCACCTGCCACGCCTCGCCTGCACGTGTCCAGAGCTGCTGGTACTGTCCACTGGCCAACTCAGCGCTGTCCTTTCCTTTGACCTGATATGTGCCTTCGACATTCACGAGGTCTCCCGCCGCGATGGCGTCCACCGGCGTGAGCGTTGTCGTTAAGCCCCCTTCGCCAAGATCGCCCCGCCAGTACGACTCGATCTGGCTCCGGCCTATGAGAGCCGGCCCGCCGGGCGGGAGCGACCGAGCGTTCTCCGCGTAGACTGCGGCGAGAGCTGCAGGGTCGCCGGCGTTGAAGGCGGTTACCCAGGCCGCCGTAGGCTCTGACGCGACAGCCGAGCCGTCCTGCAGTGGTGTACTTCGTCCGCACGCTACCGTGATGACGGCGAACGACAGAGCCATGATGGTCCCGGGCCATCGGTTCGTCATGATGCTCTTCATGTGACTGCTCCAATCAGCCTGTCTGCGAGAATTCGCGCGCCAAGAGGGAAAACCCGGCACCTTTCTACACATCACTCGCGTCTCCCCTGACGTATTGACAGGCCTACGCGTAAGCGGTGCATACACCGCGCCAGTCGGCAATGATTGCGATCCCTCCATTCGAGCCTCGAAACCGCCTGGTCAGTTCGCCGGGGCGCACATCCCCCCGGTCTCTTGCTCGAACGAGGCGGCCGGCGACTCGCGGCGTTCCATCATGCGACGCATCATCCCCTCGCGCATGGTTTTCATCTCGCCTTCCATCAGCGTCTGCCGCTCGATCATTGTCGACAGCAGCAACGCCATCACGTCGATCTTCATCTCGCCTGACAACATCCGCATGTCTGTCGCGAGCATCTGGATTCGCTTGTCCAGGGCAGCGATCCGTTCCATCACGCTCGGTGCGGCGATCGCACCCTGTGGAGAAATCGTGGTGGCGGGATCCCCATGGTCATGACCCTGGGGACGAGCGGCAGACTGTGGCGCCGCCGACGTCGCGTAGAGCAGCACCGCAGCCGAGACCGCCAGAGTTCTGAACACTTGAAGGATGGACGTCATGAGATGCCTCCTCGGGCAGATGGGCCCCACGGGCCACTCTCTGCGAGGGCACACGCCGTGCCACGTGAAGGTCGGGGATCCAGGCTGGTTTTGCGAGGGCGGCGGGCCGCCCCCGACGACGGGTGGGGAATATTTCGGGTGAGTGCGAATAATGCGCGAGCAGTGAGAGCGCGAACGTCAGACGCCGCGCTCCTGGATACCCGCGAGGTAGCGGACGATGGCATCGATGCGTGCCTTGACCACGCCTGCACCAGGGCCGCCGGAGACCATTCTGAAGGCGTCGCCCCAGATCGGCATCTCGCGGTCGCCGTGACTCATGACCTCACGGCCATCCACAATGCGGTAGACCTGCTCGCTCGGAAACACACCGCCATTCCGGCTGGTGAACTGTGTCAGATCGGGCGGCATCCGTCGAAGCTGCATCGCCATCGGCCCATCGCCTCGCCCTGTCGCACCGTGGCAACTCGCGCAGTAGGTACGAAACAGCCGACTGCCCGTGTCATCCGTCCCAGTCGACGGGAGCTGGAGGGACTCGATGTAGGCTACAAGGTTCACGATCCGCTCCTTTACCCTCGCATCGGACTCGAACGCCCTGAACATCTGTCCCCAGATCGGCATCTCCGTGGTCCCATGGGCGGCGAGGGCTCGCCCGGTCCCAGTGACGAAGTCCCGGACGCGATCCCCAGGAAACGCCCCGCCGCTCTGTCGTGCGAGCGTCGTCAGGTCAGCTGGACGCGCCCGAAGCGCCGACGCGACCGGGCCGTCGCCTCGGCCACTCGTCCCGTGGCACGGCGCGCAGGTACCGCTGAAACGAATCCCGTCCGGCCAGGGACTCAATCAGAATTGGCGGAGTTTGCTGCGCGTGGGCCGGGCGCTCGGACGCCCGGAGGAAGATGATCGTGAAGGTCGTCGCCGCAGCGAGAACGAGATGTGATCTTCTCATGTCACCACCTATAGATGAGCTAAGCCGTACGGAACCCCGCCCTCGTCGCCCCTGACATGCCCGCTTCGTTAGGATAGCAACATCCGGGCCGGGCATGAGGTCGAAGGCATTGCGTTGTACGAAATGTCTTGAAGGTCGAACTCTCCGTAGGTGAACTCGCCCTCCGGCAAGAGCCATCGTGCCTCGCCATGCGCGGCGAGACGCATGGGACCGAAGTTGCGATAGTCGCGCACAGGCGTTGAGAAGCGAAGCCGGGTAAAGACCCTGCCGTCGGCGGACGCCCGCGAGCGGTCGTCGGAAATGAAGTTGGCGAGCAGTCCATCGTCTCCGAAGAGCAGTGTTGCGGAAATGGTGTGCTCGCCATGAGTGAATCGCGCGCGCACGTTTCGCTCGTCCACCGGTTCCCACACGATGCCCGGTTCGACCAGGGTCCCAGGTGCCAGGATGCACATGTCGTTGAACAAGGTCACGGCCTCAGAACGGTCCATCTCTTCTCCACGGGCGTCAACGATCGGAATCGCACCGAGGACCTTGACTTGCATCGTCGCGCGCCCGCCCATGAGCCGGTGGAACACAAGGACGGGAAGCCCGAACATGCGGGCCTGCATCAGAAAGAGCCGTGAGGGTCGATCAGCGAAGCTCTGCTGGTCGGCCTCGAACGGCATCCACCCGGCATCGGGCGCGCTTCGAATGCGCCCATGAAAGCGGAGGCGGTAGTTTTGGACTCTCGGCTGACCCACCACCCCTACGGCGCGCAGATAGCGCCGCACGGGTTCTGGCAGAGGCAGGAGGTCGGTTTCGGTCACAACCGGCGCGTCAGCGGGACATGCCAAGCCCATCGCAACATCGCGGTCGAACGCTGCACGAAAGCTCCGTGGCCCTTCAGTGAACCAGCCGTGGGCGACCACGAGAAGCAAGAGGATGTTCCCCACCGTGCCCGCCCACGCATCGTGCCACGCCGACAGGATGACCACCTGCGACAGCACCAGCGCGACGGCGCCGATGATCCAGACGCTCCGCGGCGAGGCCAACATGGCCACGGCGCTGGCCATGACCAGCAGGGCCGCCACCAACCACAGGAGGCCCATTCCACGAGAAATCGACTGGGTGAGCTGCGGCAGGTCGGCGAAACCGAACGACTTCGCGAACCCCATGAGGTGGACGAGGCCGTGAACGATCAGCAGAGCGGCGACGACCCAACGCATCATCGCCCCGCCTCGCCTCACTTGGCCCGAGCGAACGTCATGCCTCAGAGTCGACTCGAGGGTTCACCCGGCCGCGGGAAGTGCGTAGCTCCACGTAGCGTTCCAGGCAAGCACCGCGCCAAGGTTGCGACAACGAGCATTGACGTCGGACATTCGGCAATCGCGTAGGCATCGAACGAACGCCCGGTCCGCGGTACCCGAAGAGGCGCTCGGCTGCTGCGTGGGGAATATCTCACGCGGCCGCGGACTATTTCCAGCGGTGCGCGGTAGAACCCACGTTTTGAGCGTGCCGACAGCGCACATTTGTTGGCCACAGATCTGCAACGTCGGTAGGCAGCCCAATGCGCAAAACACACTTCTCTCTCACTCTCATCGTAGGCGCCATGATGATGTGCGCCGCCACCATTGCTGCCCAGCAGGACACCCAGCGCGAAACCGTGACCGTCAAGCAAGTGATGGAGACGATGACGATTCCCGCGTCCGACGCGATCTTCTCGGCTGCGGCGGAGACGCAGAGGGACGCCAAGGTCTGGCAGGAAGCCCGAAAGGCCGCGGTCGTGCTCGCGGAGTCGGGCGACCTCCTGATGACGGGCGGGCGCGCGAAGGACAGCACCACGTGGCTTGACATGTCGCGTGCGCTGGTCACGCAGGCGCAGGCAGCGCTGAAAGCGATCGACGCGAAGGACGGCGACGCGCTCGTCCAGGCCAGTGACAGCCTGTATGACACGTGCAAGGCGTGCCACGACCGGTACACGGAGAAGTGAGGACGTCATGTACACGGAGGCGTCGTATCTCGGATTCCGTCTACCGCATCCGTTCGTCGCAGGGGCGTCACCGTTGGGACGCCATCTCGACACGATCAAGCAGCTCGAAGATGCGGGCTGGGCAGCAGTCGTCCTGCACTCGCTCTTCGAGGAGCAGATCACGGCCGCGCACGACGGGCGCATTCGACATATGGACCCGCTCGATTCGTCATTCGCCGAGAGGCTGGCGCACTTTCCCGCGTCCGATGATTACGCTCTCAGCCCAGATGCGTACGCCGAGCACATCAGTCGCATCAAGCGGAGCGTCAAGATTCCCATCATCGGCTCCCTGAATGGGACGTCGCCCGAGTCGTGGCTGAAATTCGCAAGAATCATCGAACAGGCGGGCGCCGACGCGCTCGAACTCAACCTCTATGAAGTCGTCGCAGACCTGGTCACACCGGCCGCCGCCGTCGAAGCCACGTTTGCCGGCATCGTGGCCGAAGTCAAACGCATCCTTCGTATTCCGGTGGCGGTCAAGGTGCTGCCGTACTTCACGTCCTTCGGTGCCATGGCCCGACGGCTCGACAAGGCGGGCGCGGACGCCCTGGTGCTCTTCAACCGCTTCTACCAGGCGGATATCGACATCGCCACGATGAAGGCGACGCCACGTGTCACGCTGTCCACAAACAGCGAGTTGCTGCTGCGCCTGCAATGGTTGGCGATCCTGCACGGACGGATCCGCCCGGGACTTGCCATCACGGGCGGCGTCTCGGTGCCGGAGGATGGCATCAAGGCAATCCTGGCGGGCGCCGACGTGGTGCAGATGGTGTCGGCGCTCCTTCGCCACGGCCCGACCTATCTGGACACGATGCGCGCCGGGCTTGAACGATGGATGGAGTTCCACAAGGTCGACACACTGGACGAGGTCCGCGGTAAGGCGAGTCTGCGACGGGCCGACCTGACGACCGTCGAACGCGCCCAATACCTTCACACGCTCCAAAGCTGGGGCCACGAGGCGCCCGAGGAGGACCGATGAACGCCACCGCAGCACACAGAACTGGCTCCGAACCTGTGGGCCGAGACACTGGTCACGACGCCTTCCACGACCCGGTGGTGATCGGGATCGGGATCACTGTCGTCATCGTCACCCTCGTGATCGTGGCGATGGGCGGGTTGTACTACTGGGGAGTGCTCTATGGCACGCCGTCATGGAGTAACCATAGCTTCCCGGCGCCCGTCGTGTACCTGACCAGGGCTCGCTCTCCCTCCGCGTGTCGGACTTGGGGCTTCAGCCTGCGCGATTGGCCCTGTAAGCACTGTCCCTCGCTCCAGCCCTGTGACTATCGCGCCGGCCGGCTCAAGGAACGAGGAGGCTGGATTGTGCGATCTCGACCGACGAGCCAGCCGACATGGCGTCGAAAAACGACACGAACCGACGCGGTTCTGGCGCATCGAAGCGGCGCAGGTTCTCCGCCCAACGGAACGAGATTGGCTGGTACCTCAACTCCACTGCGACACTGAATGGCCCGTTCGCCGCGCCGACGTCGATCCGGTACCGCACGCGATCGCCCGCGTCGGTGAAGTCGCCGTCGTCGGTGGCAGAGCCCCGGACCGCGACCTCCGGGGCCGCCGTGCGCTTGTCGAAACCGCGAGGCAACAACCGGTTGTCCTTGACGAACGCGACAGCCTGGAGCAGTCCGGTCGTCAGGCGTCCAGCGGGATCAGCCATCATGGATTCGTAAATCTGCACTTCGTCCGGCCGACGGATCTCCTCGTAGTGGGGTTCGAACGTCAGGGGGTCGGTATCGTTGTCGTTGCCACCGATCATCCCCTTCTCGTTGACCGCGCCAGATTCGAACACCGCATTGCCGTTGGCGTCTCGCACGGTGAGGTGCAGCCAGGCGCGCCGTGAAGGATATCCGGTTGGGAACTTGTGCCCGGTACGATTGCGCACAGTGACATCGATTTCGAGCGTCCGTGCAAGCCGGTCAGCCCGCGTGACGTCCATACTGGCGGTGTCGCGCTGGAGCTGACGGACGGTCGCGTGCGCCGCGGCGTCGAGCTCTTGCGTTTGCGCTTCCACCCCCAGGTCGGCGCGGAAGCGGTTGAGCATTCGCAGCATGAAGAAATTTCCACCCAGGAAGGTGTGCTTCGCCATCGAATCCCTGGGGTCGCCCAGAACCGATGAGATGGGCGTCTCCGCCACAGCCGGCATGTGGCACGACTGGCAGCTACGCTCCTCCTTGAAGGCGCTATGGCGCCACTCGAGGTACGGCACCTGCTCCGGCAGCGACCCGACATGCGAGCCGTTCGGCCCAAGCGCCTGGGTGATCAGCGTGTGACAGGTCGCGCATACCTCCGACTGACGAAGGTGCGGGCCTTCCGCCGGGACAGAGCCGGTCACCGAGCGCATGATCGTCGTCCTGCCCCGATCGATCTCGTACGGGCCGAGCATTCTCGACGGTCCCGTCGCCAAGACGAACTTGCCGACAAAGCTTTCAGGCGTACCGAGCCGGTCGGGACCGATCTGATGGCACAGCGTGCACGAGACGCCGTCAGCCGCGAGACGATGGTCGCCTGAGGCATTGGACGCCACGGGCAGCCATGTGAAGATGCGGCCGGGTTGTCCTGCGGCGGCGGCCGTCGCACGAGCCATCGGCATGTGGCAGATCGAGCACTCGTCTTCGATGGCGGCCTGCGCGGCAGGGTGATCAAGAATCTCCCGACGGACAGACGCCTGCCAGTAGGGGTCGCGCGAGGAATTCGCCATCATCGACGCACGCCACGCTATGCCGATGGACACGTCTTCGCCAGACGGTGTCGTCAGCCCGTTGTGACAAGCCACACAGTTGTCCGAGGTCGCGAACGAAATGGCGGCGTGTGCGCCGGTCGGCGTCTCCTGTGCGCGGGGCGTGGGCATCATGATCACCAACACCCAACCCACGGCGGCGAGTGGTACGAACAGTCGGGACACGCTCATCACCATCCGTCCCTCAGACCGCCGTCGAACCAGTCCCAGAGGAAATAGGTGATCACCTGGGCGTGTCGCTCGTCACGGCCCGTTACAGGTATCCGTACACCTCCGTTGATCATCAGATGCTGGCGCCTGTTCAACGTCACCTGCATCTGCGGCACTACGTCCCACTCGGCCGTGTGGCCCGTCTCCAATTCGCGGGCGGCCAGCAACTCGACCATCGGCGACCATGCTCGACCGAAACGGCCCTGTTCGATCGTCGTGCCAACCGCCAATCGCCAGAACGCCTCTGGCGCAGATTTGTCCCGGTCCATCGGCAGCTCCGCGCCCGCGTGCGCGTGAAGGAAACCATTGCGCGGCAGCATCTGGCCAAACGTGACGAACGGCTCAACAATCGTCACGCCCTTGCCCAGCCCCAGCGTCTCTTCGCCGGTCGGCAGAATCAGCTCGCCGCCCACACTGACGATCCTGCCGCCCTCCAGGCTGTGAAACATGGCGCGTTTGACCGCGAGGGCGATGTCGCCAAGACCCCGGCTCCACGACCCCGCCGCTGTCTCTGCGAGCGAGTAAGGAATCGCGACCTCGGTACTGGTTGCGCACTCCGAAGCGTTTCTCGTAAACAATCTCGTTGGCGACCGACCCGAAATCCCCGGTTCCGACCGTGGTCGTGACCACGGTTTCGTTTTCCGGAAATGCTTTCTCGGTGACGAGTGCGCGTGGCAGATTCAACTCTCCGCGCGGCCAGCCGGGATCTTCACAAAAGCCATGGATGTGATCGATGGCTCGTAGAATCTCGTCTTCATTCAGGGCCTCACCAAACGCGGGCATCCGTCGATCGAAACCACGCACCGGGCCGCCGTCGTGGGCGATGGCGAACCAGTCAGCCACGGGCTCGACGCTGGCAAACGCACAGTCGGTGAAGTCCGGAATCGGCGTGTCGAAGCCGACGACGGTTCGGGGGGCACCTGTGCCATCGACGCCGTGGCACGCGGCACATGCGGCCCGGTACAGCTCGGCGCCGCTGCGCGTCGGCAGGGTGACTGATGTCTGTCCGGAAGGGGACTGACCCCACACGACCGCAGTGAGAGGCAACACCACGATCCATGTCAGCAGAGCGATCCGAATCGAGATCCGAAACGGCACAGCTTCGCCACACTAGCAGAGGCCGCAACGCGACTCGACGAGAAACATATTCAGAGAACGAGTCTCAGAATCAGTCTCGAAGTGCGATCCTCTTCGCGTCGAGGGTGGTCAACCGACAGACTGGCGTTCCCGAAAGAAGACGCGATCCACCGAAGAGCAATGAAGGGGCTGGTCGTCTGCAGCCAACCCGACGCGGGCTAACGCACGGCTTCGCGTACGCGGTTGAGCACTCGAATCGCCTCGTCCGCGAGAAGCGTGCCCTCTCGAGCGTCCGTCAATGCCACGAATCCAGACGACCTTGCCGCCACCGCTACGGACTGGTCGGCGCTCCTGAGCAGATGCAGGCGAAAGCTCGCAGTTTGATCCACTGAAGAGACCGCAACGGCACACGGTTCTCCTCCGATTAGACCTGCTTCAAACCGGGCAACGCGGTCCAAGGCACCTGCGGCGACGCCGTAGGTGATTGGCTCGGAAGCGCCGCAGACCAGAACCATCACAAGATGGGCGCCCTGGGTGTCCCACGACAGGGTCGCCGAGATCTGCCCAAAGGCCCCAGAACTGAACGAGAAGACCTTGTTCGTGCCCTTGGATACTGTTCCTGTCTGAGTGGTCTGGGAGGGTATCTGCGCCGACGCGGGTGCGACGAGGAGAGCGCTGACAAGCGCAACAGCCACTCACTACCTCCCTGATTCGTCCCCAGCAGGTCGATGGTTCGAGTCCATTCGTCGGGCGCGATGGATCGCTGTCACTGTGGTTTGTCAGCCAGTGACAACATACAGTCACGGCGACGACGATTGAGCTCGTCTTCGCGGTCGTTCAGGGCTTCAGTCGGTGCGGCAACCGGCGGGCGCGCACGGGATGGCGCTCGCATCCTCGGCGCTCGGACCCGTTGCCGAAAGCGGCCTCAGATATGCACACAGAGGCGTCGCATGAACGGCTCCCGAGTCCATCGACTACCTGCGGCAGGGACAGTTGGCGTTGCGACCCGCGCACGCGTCCGCGTCGCCATCCCCGGGCGGGCGCCCATGAGACATGGCGAGCGGAGCCACCCGGCACGATGCCCCGTCGGCATCGAAGTTCACGGCCTCGTGTTTCATAGTGCAGTCCTTTCGTTGCGAATCTACCTTGCCTCTGTGTCCGCGGAGGCTAAAGCCTGCGCTCTACGACAGGTCCGGCTAAACCCGTACACGAATACTCTAGATTTCAGCGGTTCCTTGTCACACGCCAGGCTGAAGCCTGCGCTCTACGGCCGAGCACTACGAGGAGCCGGTGCGTTGCAGGTGGTCGAGCATCCGCTGCCGATGCACGCGCTGCCGGTCGTCTAGAACCCGCCCACCGGAAGTCCGTAAGGATCCGAGCGGAAACGGCATTGGCGCCCGGTGTGCGCCTTCGGCGAGCCTGCGGGCGCGTGTGCGGTTGACTTCACTCCGGTAGCACGCGAAGCAGAGCGTATGGTCGCGATCGGCACGGACTTCCCTGCGATATCTGAACTTGGCCTTACGCTCCTGACACGCGGCGCACAAGACCCTGTCGCGCTTTGACCATCGACGGCGCTCGCTGCTCGACATCGGCATCCTCCAGACCGGTTCAACCGGGCATTTCCTTGGATGCGAGCAGGATAGGTGGTGAGACTGACAGGCGAGGTCATACGCCAGATGTTCGCCTGTGACTCCCAGGTCCATCGAAACTCTGACGGCAGGTGCGCGCTGGGGTACAAGAACGGGTACGCGGACATTCTGGGTCTCGAGCGATAGAATGGCCGCCGGAGGTGTGCCGTGCGTCTCAAACTTCAGACTCTCGCGCTCGTCGTCGGACTCGTTGGCATCTCCGGGCCTCTGTCGGCCCATCACGCATGGCCGGTCAGCTACTCGAAGCTGGTGACGGTCAAGGGCACGGTGATGGAGTTCACCTGGGCGAACCCACATCCGATGATCTCCCTCGATGTACGTAGCAGCGATGGCAAGGCGGAAAAGTGGTCGGTCGGGGGCCCCGCCCTCAATCGCATGGAGAACAATGGCTGGAACAGGACCACGGTGAAGCTGGGAGACGTGATCACCGCCACCGGATATCAGTTTGCCGACGGGCAGAAGGTCCTTCGACTCGAAAAGGTCATCATGCCCGACGGCAAGGAAATGTTCCTCTACGGCCGCAGGTAGGATCCCACGCGTCCGTACTATTGATTCATGAAGGCGAGTAGATCGGCGTTGATCTGATCCTTGTTGACGGTGCACATCCCGTGCGACAACCCTGGATAGACCGTCAGCGTTGAGCCTTTAATCAATTTCGCTGTTGGCAGCGCCGACGCGCCGATCGGGACAATCTGGTCATCGTCGCCGTGCATGATCAGCGTCGGAACATCAATCTTCTTGAGGTCCTCCGTGAAGTCGGTCTCCGAGAATGCCTTGATGCAGTCGATGGCATTCTTGAAGCCAGCCTGCATGCCCTGCAGCCAGAATGTATCGCGTACACCCTGGGAGACCGTCGCGCCGGGGCGATTCGCACCGTAGAACGGCGTGGTCAGATCTTTGAAGAATTGCGATCGATCGGCCAGGACGCCCGTGCGAATCTTGTCGAACACCTCCATGGGCAACCCACCGGGGTTTGCGGCGGTCTTGAGCATCAGCGGCGGCACGGCCCCGATCAGGACGGCTTTGGCAACTCGCGTCGTGCCGTGCCGACCGATGTAACGCGCCACTTCACCGCCGCCGGTGGAGTGACCGACGTGAATGGCCTTCCGTAGATCCAACGATTCGACGAGCGCAGCCAGGTCGTCGGCGTACGTATCCATGTCGTTCCCATTCCAAGGCTGGCTGGAGCGGCCGTGACCCCGGCGGTCGTGGGCGATGCATCTATAACCCTTCGATGCGAGGAACACCATCTGGTCCTCCCACGCGTCCGCGCTGAGCGGCCATCCGTGGCTGAAGACGACGGGCTGTCCGGTGCCCCAGTCCTTGTAGTAGATCTGCGTGCCATCCTTGGTCGACATCATGCTCATCGGGGACGCTCCTTTGTCGTGATTAGCCTTTGCGATCCAATGTGTTCGGCGCGAACAACTCCTCGATCTTCGGCACGCGGGTGGTCAAGCTCTGTTCGTGCAGATACTGCGGCAACGCCTCTAACGATACGCGGTTCGGCTCGATGCCGTACGCCCAGAAGTCGTGTCCCATCACTCGTCGGGTCTCTTCGATCTCGGCCACGACCCACGGGAGCGTGAGCTTCAGCGCATCGGTCTCGACGAGCTGGGCGTACGCCCACTGCTTCGCCTTGATGAAGGCTGCGTATAGGCTCGTGGCGGCCCACGGGTTGGCCTCGTACACCTCACGGCGAAACACGATGGTATGCATGATGGGAAAGATACCGGTCCTGCTGAAGTAGTCCTTCTCCGCCTGTCGGTAGTCGGTGAAGAGCCGCCGCACGGGCGAAGGCTCCGCGTGTAGGGAGCGCGGGGCATTCGGCGAGATGATGGCGTCGAGCTCCCCGCTATCGAGCATCGGGCCCATGTCCTGCTCGAGCGGCATGCGGTGCAGCACGACGCTTTCGGGCAGGACGAAGTCGATCCTGGATGGACGCTGGAGTCCGTCCTGCGTGCCGCTGAACCACTCGATCGAATCGGGCGTGACGCCGTACTCGTGCAGCAGCATCCCGCGCGCGAAAACAGCCGCGGTCATCGAGTATTCGGGAACGCCGATCTTCTTCCCGATCAGATCCTTCGGTTCGTTGATGCCGGCCTTCTTGTTCACATAGATGCACGAATGGCGGAACAGGCGCGACGGAAAGACCGGTATCGCGACGAACTTGTCGTCACCACCCGCGCGGAGCATCGTGTAGTTGGAGAACGACAGCTCCGACACATCGAACTCCTGATGCCGCAGCATACGGAAGAACGTCTCGCTGGGTCGCGAGATGATCGGGACAAGCTCAATGCCTTCGGGCTGGATGCTTCCGTCGATCAGGGGCCTCACGCGGTCGTAGTCCCAGGTGGCGAGAGTGAGGCGCAAACGATCCATTGCTCTCCCCTGGAGAATCAAGTGACGGATCTGAGGGCTCGACGCACGCGGGCTCGCGAATCGTACCATCGACGAGGGTTCGCGCGGGAGAAAGTCTGCGCCGGCTACACCACTCCGAACCGCAGTCGAATCACGTCGCCTCTGTACCGGAACACGTTCTCGAGCATCGCAGCGATGAAAAGACAATGTGCGATCCGGCCCAGAAAGCCGAGCGGAGGCGCGTAATACACGCGATCCTCCATGACCGTACGCTCGCCGTGGGTTTGAAAGGTGTGCTCGTGCCACCACAGACGGTACGGACCGGCCTCCTGACAATCGACGAACCGCACACCAGGCTCCCAGTGCTCGATGCGCGTGCGCCACCGGACCGGCCATGGACCGACACGCAGCTGATAGTCGATCCTCGCGCCGCGTGTCATCGCTGGGATCTCGCCCAAAATCCTGAACCGCATCCCCGACGGTGTGATGAGCCCGAGGTTCTCGGCCTTTGAAAAGAAGGCAAACGTCTCGTCGACTGGGGCGTCCACCACCGTCCTCGTCCGCAGCTCGTAGCGAGCCGTCTCCGCGCCGGCGGGCCGAGTCCGCGCCGCTGCAATCGTGACCGGTGCCCCGCGGACTACGTCCTCGAGCGCCGCGTTCAGTGTTGGATACTCGAACGGGAACTGGAGCCGGCCGAGAACGCCGGGGGCGACGTGCTGGCTCGCCAGCAACACAGTGGCCGCCTGGCCGAATATCGCCTTGAGGGCTAGTGACGGCAGCGGAAGAATCGCAGGACGCCCCAGTGCCAGGCCGAGCGCGCGCGCGAACGAGTGGCTGGTCGCCTGCTCCGGCGCGACAGCGTTCACCGGCCCCTGGTAGCGATCGTCGGCGAGCGCCCTGGCAATAACCCTGACCAGATCGTAGAGGTGAATCCACGGCAGGCGCTGCGATCCGGACCCGAAGGGCCCACCCACTCCGATCTCGAACGGTGGCAGCATCTGCGCGAGCGCGCCCGCATCTCTGCCCAGCACTACACCCGTCCTGAGCCGGACCACACGGATCCCCAGCGGCTCGGCCTGCTGCGCGGCTTCCTCCCACTGCCGGCAGAGCGCAGCGAGGTAGCCGGCGCCGGCAACAGATTCCTCCGTGAGCACCTCGTCGGCCCGGTCGCCGTAATAGCCGACCGCGCTGGCGGAGACGAACACGCTCGGGCGCGTCCGCGCCGCCGCCAGCCCTCGTACGAGCTGGCCGGTCACTCCGATACGACTGTCCTCGAGTTTCGCCCGACGCGCGGCGGTCCACCGTCCACCAAGGAGCGGCTCGCCGGCCAGGTTCACCACCGCGTCGCATCGCTCGATGGTCGCGACGAGCGCGGCCAACCCAGCGTCGGCGGACACGATCTCGACCTCGGCGCCGAGCAGGCCTCGCCCGCGCGCCTCGCTCCGCACCCACGCCACCACGGCGTGCCCCTCGCGCAAGAGCAGCGGAACCAGCGCACGGCCGATGAAGCCGGTGGCGCCCGCAACCAGGACGCGCAGGCGAATCGAACTCGACACTTGGTGCACTTTCATATGGCCTGGTTTAGCCAGTCTGCTCCGGTCCGCCTGAAGGCGGACACTACGTACGACAGGGGTGAAGGCGGACACCACGTACCTAGATCTTTCGGCTGTCGTACGCCCAGTGGAGCACGGCCTGCCGCTGTCTTCTGCGGCACTCGAGGTCGCCCGGCTCGCAGTTCTTGCGTATCGCCGTCACATGCCGAGCGATCGCCCGCCAGCGGCGAATCTGCCGCACGTCGTCGGCGCTCCGCCGGCCCATGTAGTACCGGCAGTAACCACTGAAACCAGCCGCGTGGATCCTGCTTGTGGATCCACCCGTTCCGTCGCCAGACGGCGAGCGACTGCGACGCGTTGACGCCGAAATAGTTCAGCCGCGGGTCGTGCCGCTCAGAGCACAGCCTGGCGCCGACGAACCAGTCCGCCGGAAACTCGTCCGTGCAGTCGGTCATGTACTTGCCACCAAACACCCCGAGCCTGAGCATCTGCTTCGGTGTGAGCGCGGGCGCGAACCCCGGCGCGAAGTTTCGCCCGATCGGCTCGGTCCGCCAGTAGACGTACCCGTCCTGCATCAGATCGTGGACGACTACCTTCTTCATCGCGTCACACGTGATTGCGCAGCATGAGCTCGACGGGATGAGGCCTCAGGTACACCTGCTCCGCCAGATAGGGCACGCCGCACCGACGGATGTGGTGTCCGAACAGCGTCAGCGGCACCACGAGGGGCACGCGTCCGGCGGCATACTCCTGGATGAGCGCCAGAAGCTCGGCGCGACTGTCCTGGTCGAGACTCTTCTTGAAGTAGCCGAGCATGTGCTGCAACACGTTCGTGTGCCGCCGCGGGGTGGCCATGGTGGCAAGCGCGGTCATGAACTCTGACGAGTACCGCTCCTGAAACTCGCGACGCGGCGTTGACTTTCCCGATCCCACGAGACGTCCAAGCCGCTGATACGCCTGCGGCGTGTGGGCCATCAGCGTCAGCTTGTGCGCTGTATGGAACGTCACGACATCGCCCATCGTCCAGCGGGGCGCAAACAGAGCCGTGAGACGACGATAGGCAAAGATCCGCTCGACGAAGTTCTCGCGCAATCGCGGATCGTTGAGGCGCCCTTCTTCTTCAAGCGGCAGCAGCGGAAACCGCGTGGCCAGTGCATCGGCAAACAGCCCGCGTCCGGACCGTGCCGGCACGCCTCCGGTGCCGTACACCTTGACGCGCTCGAGGCCGCAGGTTGGCGAGTCTTTCTTGAGGACGAAGCCACACAGCTCGTCATCGGCAAGCGTATCGACTCGACGGGTGGCGTAGCTGAGCATCGTGTCCGTCTTGTCTTCACCGGTCCGGTTCGTCAGCAGACGAATCTCGCGGTGCACCTGCACGAGCCTCATCGACTCGCGTGGCGCGTCCATGCCCGACTCCACCTCCGGGCACACGGAAACCCACTCGACGAACGGCCCCAGTGACTCCACCAGAAATGGATCCCGCTTATGGCCGCCATCAAAGCGCACCGGCTGCCCGAGCAGGCAGGCCGAAATCCCGAGCCGAATGCGTTCGCTACCCATGCGTCTCAGGCCTCCCTGTCGCGAATCCAGCTGAATGCGACGCGCGGCTGCTTCTCCACGACAGAAGCGATCCGATCGGCCAGGCGGTGATGGCGTTCGGCCAGACGGCACAACTCATCCTGGGCCTTCGCCGCCGCACCCACGACAGACCGTCCCGCAATGTTCCACACTCGGACCAGGTGGTCGACGATGGCCGCGTAGTCGTGGGCAGTGTAGACCTTGGCGCGCTGAGCGGCCGTGGCGAAGTGATCGAAGAGGTCCGGATCACGGCCGTCGTCCATTCGTGAACCGGGCATGGCGATCATGCGGCGGAGCATCGATCGAAACGCCAGAATGCCGCCGTCGGGATCGTGTTCGAATACTTTATCCATCATGCGCGTGTAGAACGTCTCGTGTCGCGCCTCATCGCTGGCGATCATCCCGCATATCCGGGCCAGGTTCGGATCTCCTGCCTTGCCGGCCAGCGTCCCGACGTTGGCGTGCGACACGCGCGTCGCCCGCTCCTGAAACGAGGTATACACGAGCAGGCTGTAGGGATCGCCGTCGCACTTCGGGCTGAACCCGTTGGCGACGAGATGATGGACCGTCCGTTCCACGGCGCGCATGTTCACGCGGCCGGTGAGGCGAAGGTAGGCATTGAGCAGATCGCCATGCCGGTTCTCTTCGGCCGTCCACCCGCGAAGCCACCGCGCCCACGGAGCCGGACTCGTCCCCTCTTCGTCACGAACGAGCCCATTGAGGGAGACCGAGTAGCTGGGCAACGCCTCCTCGGTGACCATGTCACCGACGAGGATGACCAGTAGTGCGTCTGAGATCGTTCGAGACCTCTGCCGGAAGCCCTCGACCTGCTCCCGCCAATCTTCGGCTTCCAGGTCCGGCAGAAAATCGGTCGGCTGCCAGGCCTTGTGCAACGGAACGAGCAAGCCGAGATTGTCTTCGACGGCGTGTTCAATCGTGTGGACCACGGCGCGCCGATGGGCCAGCACGGCCAACGGGGACTCGATCGCAGCGGCGTACTCGATGACGTCCAGACTCATGCCGCGGACTCGTTTGCGGGCTCCGAACGCGGGGTCCTCGTATCGGACCACGGTTCGTTGAACAGCGCGCGTTGGGCCCCGTTCTTCACCAGCAGGAGCTGGAACAGCCCCGTGTGCCGTTCCAGAAACGCGGCTTCGCAGGACGCGAGATAAGAGGTCCCACATGCGAATGAACCGGTCGTCGAACCCGAGCGCGCGCACGCGCCCGAGGTTACGGTGAAACCTGGAGCGCCACGCGCGAAGCGTCCGCGCGTAATGGGTGCCGAGGTTGTCAGCGTGATACATGGACAACGTCGTCGTCCGTGCGAGCGATTTCAGGACCTCTCCGACCGAAGCCAGTTCGCCGCCTGGGAAGATTGTACTTCTCAATCCAGTCCGGTGTGCCGTGGTAGTGAGGGAACCACTGATTGTCCACCGTGATCGTCTGGAGGAGCATCGAGCCATCAGGAACGAGCAGACAATCGAGCCACCTCGAAGTAGTCGTCGTAGTGGTTGAGTCCGACCGCCTCGAACATCTCGATACTCACCACCTTGTCGAAGCGTCCGGTCAGTTCGCGATAGTCGGATTTCAGCACGCTCAATACGGGATCCTGCCTGGCCTAGCTCTCGCCTTCCATTCACAGACGTGGCGATACTGCTCGTGGCTGATGGTCGTCGTCGTCACGCGACAGCCATAGTGCGTCGCCGCCCACGCCGCGAAGCCTCCCCACCCGCTGCCAATCTCGAGCACGTGATCGGATGGCGAGAGCGCAAGCGTGCGACAGATGCGATCAACCTTCCGCGTCTGCGCCGTCTCCAGTGAAGTCGTGGGCCGACTCGAAATGGGCGCAGGAGGTACATGTGGAGCTCGGTGTCGAGAAACAGGCCAAAGAAATCGTTCCCAAGGTCGTAGTGCCGATGGATGTGCCGCTGGCTTCCGGCGCGCTTGAGATGTCTTAAAGCCGCCTGGCAATTCCACCGCCCAGTCGTTGTAGCCGCACCCATGACGCGGCCCTGGCTTTCGAACAGTCGGCGGTTCCGCAACATCAGTTGCGCCAGGGGCACCGGGTCTGGGCTCGTCCAGTCGCCATCCATGAACGACTCGCCCATCCCAGATGTCACAGGCCTGTCAGGGCCCGCAGGAAGAACCGATCGTCACAAACGATCAGCAGGGCGTCCAGCTCGCCCGCGTGCCCGAACTCATACGTGCGATCCCGGCACTCCACGGGATCAACCGACCGCCTCGGACATCACCGAGACTCGAGAGCAACGCCCTCTTCGCCCACCGCATGACGACGTCACGCCTCCCTCAACGAATCATGCCGGCCAGTGCCCTCGCCTTCGCTTGGCTTTCCGCTCTGCCACCCCGTCGCCGGTGAGGCGACACACCATGGGAACGACCTTCCACCACAGCTTCAGCGCCTGCCAGTGAATCCCGGCCATCGACATTCGCTGTCATAGCGGAATGCGGCACGAGCGCTGCGGCGAATCTCCCGCGGCGTTCCACGGCCGCCGCTCGAGCGACAGGGTCGCGTCCAGGCATACAGCACCCTGCCTTCGCCGTTTCCATGTGCGCCACGAGGTGGTCCGCCGGCACCGTGAGGGCGAACGCGTAGTCCATGTCAACCGGCAGGAACGGCGACACGTAGAACGACTTCGCGGCCTCTGCGCGAAAGGCGCGCGAGTCCGGGTCTGGCCGCAGCCGAGTAGTTGTGCGCGCCCCCGAAGGTGTTGCGCACCTCTGCCAGCACCAACTGCAGCCGTTCGTCGCGCCCGAAACAGTAGAAGAGCGAGATCAGATCGAAACAGTAGCCGAGGTATCGCAGATGGGTCAGCAGGAAGATTGGCCAGTCCGGAAGGTTGACCCCATGGCGCTTCGCGTCGAGTGCGAGCCGAACCCTGAAGGGGGAGCGAGGGATGTGCCAAAATGATCACGCTTGTCGAAGCTCGCCCAATTCCACCGGTTGTAGCTCGTCACCCTGGACGCGCGCATCAGTTGCGGCACGCGGTCGATGTCGAGGAGGGCCATGAACAGCGGATAGGTGAACGCGTGCGACACGGGTGCAAACCGGTCGATGGCGCAGCGTACCGACGAACAATCCGGAACCAATGACCACTTCACCCCGAAGGCCTGAGCCACCCGGACCGCCGAGTTCAACCCGTCCTCGTGAAAGCCGTAGAACCAGTAGGCGCCGCAGAAATGCGTGCGGTTGACGCCGCTCACCTCGCCCCACTGCCGCTGGGCGCCGATGGCCGCCCGGGTGCACAAGCGGGTGACCGTAGACGAACCGGCGCAAGAAGCGCGGTGCTCATCGATTGGGCCATCCGGGTTGAGCGTCACGAAGTACTGTTCGGCCTCCCTGAGGCGCTGCAGCCGGTTCAGGTCGTTCCTCACCATCGGCGGCGCGCCAGTCTCGGCAGCCGCAGGTAGTTCCACGACGCGCGGGCCGGCGGACGCACCCGCAACGCCGACGGTCCGAGTATGCAGCTAGGCCACGTTGGTCGTCGTGGTGAAACGCGAGAACACATCGCGCTCGCAATCGGTCGCATCCGCGAGGAGCGGCAGGACCTGATCGCTATGACACGCGAACACGACGTCGTCGAACGTCATCGACGGCCGGTCGCGGAACGCTACGGTCACCGCTGCTTCGCTTCTGGATACGGACTGGATGGCCGCGCCTTCGTGGATGTCTCCGGACACCTGTGCGGTCAGTTTGGGAATGTAGGTGCCGCTTTCCCGCGACAACCTTCCACGTCGGCTGCGACGTGAGTGAGAGCAGCGCGTGATTGTCGAAAAAGCGAATCAGCGTCAGCGCGGGAAACGAGCGAATCGCGTCAAGGGAGGTCGACCAGATGGCCGACGCCATCGGCGGCGGGTCCTGATTTGCGTGAATGCCTCACCAAACCTGCGCGACTCGAGAAAGTGCCCGAGCGTCTGTCTTCAGGCATCGGTACCATGAGACAGCGCCGGCGCTTCCCTGTTGAAGCGCAGAATCTCCCGAAGCAGCAACAGGTGCGACGACTTGCCCAGGTTACGTCGCTGCGCGAAGAAGCCGTTGATCCCGCGACTGCTGTTCTATTTGAGCGCGCTTCGCCGGCACAACACCGCGAACGACATGTCGGAGTCGTAGGTGGCCACGCCGAGCTCCCCGAACAACCGCACGAGATTCGGGTAGGTGCGGTCGTTGTTGGCCGGAAAGCCCGTGTCGAGCGGTTGTCGCCAGCAGGCGTGTCGATGACCACCGTGTTGGTATGACCGCCAAGGCGCGGCTGCTGCTCGAAGAGATGAACCCGGTGCCGGCGGCTGAGCAGGTAGGCGCCCGCCAGCGCGGAAATGCCCGCCCCGATGGCCCCGAACAGCGACGTTCCGCATGCTCTGTGAGGAATATCAGGTCGGCACCTCGTTTGTCAATCACCCGTCCATGACAACATATTGGCATAGATCAGACGCTGCGATAGGCTCGACAAACACAACGCGGACGGAGGTGCAGGTGGGAGAGACATCAAACTCGCGGCGGTCGGCGCGCTGGCGTTCATGGTGCTGGATGGCCTGTGGCTGGGGGTGTACGTCTCGACTTCTACCGCGACCAGCTCGCGCCGATTGTGCGCCTCTCCAACGGTGGTATCGCGCCCAACTGGCCCGCCGCGCTCGTCGTCTATGCCTTGCTCGGAGCCGGCATTGCGCTCTTTGTCATCCCCCGTGCGCCCACACTGGGTCCGCGGCCGGCTACGGCACGCTCTTCGGCCTCGTGGTCTACGGCGTCTACGACTTCACCGACTCTTCGACGCTGCGCCAGTGGCCCTTTGTAGAATGACGCTGGCCGACGTGGCCTGGGGCGCCGTCGCGTCGGCGACGGCCGCGACGGCTGTGCGGGGCATCGTCCGGTGAGGAAGCAGGCCGCACCGTACGCGCACTACCCAATCGGCGCGGTTTCCAAACTGACCGGCATTGCGATCGACACGCTGCGCGCCTGGAAACGACGCCATGGGGCGGTCACGCCAATCCGCGATGAACGCGGCCGCATGTACACCAACACCAACATCGTGCGCCTGCGACTGCTGAAGGGTGCCGTCGAGCACGGCCACGGCGTCGGCCGTCTGGCTGGGCTTGGTGACGAGGAACTGCGCCACCTCGCCGACACCACTCGTGCTCCCGCCGCACCTGCGGCGGCTCTGATGCGACAGACGCCGCTCGACACTTCGACACTCAGCGCCGCGCTCCAGGCCTACGACGCGACGGGAATGGAGTTCAGGAGATTGCGCGACTGGCGGCGGTGCTTCGTCCGCTGGACCTTCTGCGCGATGTGCTGATGCCCGTGCTCGTGCAGGTCGGCGATGAATGGCATCGCGGGCGCACCAGCGTCGCGCAGGAGCGCCTGATGTCCTCCTCCATTCGGCACATCATCGGCATCGTTGCCTCCGGCGGCACGCACGCCGGGATGCGCCCGCGCGATTGCTGTTTGCGACCCCCGCGGGCGACCGCGATGAAATCGGCACACTCGGCGCGGCGATGCTGGCCGCGAGCAGCGGTCTCGGCGTTGCCTATCTCGGACCTGACCTGCCCGCGCGGGACATCGTCGAGAGCGTTACGCCCGCGGGCGCGCAGGTGCTGGTGATCAGCTTGACGACGACCCCGCGGCAGCGAAGGCCACGGAGCGGGAGCTTCGCACCATCGTTCACAATCTCCCGCGAGAGTGCGAGACTGGGCGGGCGGGCGGGGCGCCGAGCGTCATGCGGCGGTCCTGGGCACGCGAGGACTCATCCTTCGCGACTTCCAGACCTATCAACAGGAACTGTTCGACTCGGCGGACGCATCGCCTAGCACTCATGACATTCCGTAACATTTCGCTTTCACGAGAGTTTACGACTCCAGCTGGTCTGCCCGGGTCCGCCTAAGGCGGACGCTGCGTACAGGTTGCCGCCTAAAGGCGGACACTACGTGCCAGGTCCGCCTGAAGGCGGACAATGCGTACCAGGGGCGCTCGCCTTCGCGCTCGCAACGGCCGCTCTGTTCTTGTTCGGGACACGCGCGACTGGCGAGGATACGACCGGCGTCGGCGCGATCACCGGCATCGTGGTGGACGCCGCGGGCGCACCGGCCGAAGGTGTGCGTGTGTGCGCTCTGGACACGGCCGCGTGTGTGACGAGCGATGCCCAAGGCGCGTTTCGCATCGGCGAGCTGCGGGCGGGCTCGTATGGGCTGGAGATTTTTCCGCTCGACGGCCTCCCGTTCACGAGCGATGCCGTGGACGTGCGAGCCGGGCTCGACGGCGCCGTCGAGATCACGCTGCCCATGGGATAAAAATTCCAGGAGACGGTCACGGTGACCGCGCCCGCGTTTCCAGGGCGGCCGAGGAGGTGAAGAAGCTGGGCTTTCTGGTGGCCCCACGCGAGATCCTCAAGAGCGCGGCGGCCCTGCAGGACGTCTCCCGCTACGTGCAGGGCCTGCCGGGCGTGACGATCGGCACCAACGACTTCCGCAACGACATCATCGTCCGCGGCGGCAGCCCGCTCGAAAACCTGTTCATCATCAACAACATGTCGAGATTGCCAACATCAACACCTTGCCGAACTTCGCCTCCACGAGCAACACCGTAAAGTGCTATTCGATGCCGAACTCCTGCAGGATGTGACCTTTCTCACCGGCGGTTATCCCGCCCGTATTCAACCGCACGTCAGCGTGCTGCCCATGATTTACGGCGGAGGAAGTCGCGCGGGCGTTGGGGGATTTCACTCCTCGGCTTTGCTGGCACCAGCGTCATTCTCGAAGGGCCCATCAACACGAGAAAAGGATAAGTGGGTGGTCTCCTCGTCGAAGCTTCCTCGATATGCTTACCCAGGACGTGGGGTTCGGCAGCGTACCGGTCGTATATGCGATCAACGCCAAGGCCGTGTACGACCTCACCCCCAGGGACCGCGTCTGGATGGTAAACGTCGCCGGCGTCGATGAAATCCGTCTGGCGAGCTGGCCGATCCTGCAAGTCGAAGACGGAGTTCCAGTTCGACATGCGCTACGACCCATCGCCACTGCCACCGGCTTGACTGGGGCGACGCATCTTCGGCTAGCGGCTTGAGACTGTTCGGTGTCGCCCGCTCCAAGAGCAGGTGGCCAGCAGGTGAAGGACCTGGTGGCACAAGGCGCGCCGCCGCCGAACTTGAGCGCTGAAGAGGTCATCGCCCAGAGCCCCGTCGTGTATTTCGAGGACTCGCGCGAGGGCGAGTCCACCATCAAGTACGACCTCACCGTGCACCTGCCGTTCTTCGACACGCGTACAAAGCGGCGGCAGTTTCAAGATGTTCCGCATCAGCTACACGGTGGAATCGCCCTTTGGCAACGACACACCCTACTCGCCTTTGCCCGGCCCTCGACCCCTTTTTTCTCGACACACGCTTCCGATCCCGTACCAAACGGGTGAATACATGCAGGCATCGAAGCAGCTGACCTCGCGCGTGAGCGTCACGCTGGGCGGGCGCGTCGACCACTACGACATTCTCTCGAAAACTCGATTCAGTCCGCGCGCCGGGGTCAAGGTGGGCCTCACCGATACACTCTCGTGGAACTCGAGCACCGGGAACGTACGATCAGCAGCCGGCGTTCCTCTTCGTGTCGGCGTTTCCACAGAACCAATCGCTTGGTAACCTGGCAGTCTCATCACTACGTGACGGGCCTGGCCTGGCCGCCCAACACCGACCTGCGTCTGACCGCCGAAATCTATCGGAAGACCGACACCGCCTATCCGGTGGCGAACAGCCTCCCCACCGTGTCGCTGGCCGATATCGGCGACATCTTCGACATCCACGATATTCTGCTTCCTCTTACGAGCGCCGGCGAGGGCTACTCCGAGGGCGTCGAGTTCTTCGTCGAAAAGCGACTGAGCTCCCGGATCTACGGTCAGGGCAACCTCTCCTTCTCGCGCACGCAGCACGCGGGACTCGACGAGGTGCTCCGTCCGGGCTCCTTCGACTACCCATTCGTCTTCAACCTGCTCGGCGGCTATCGCCTATGCACGAGTATGGGGAGTCTCGGCCCGGCTCTCGTTCCTTTCTGGCCGGCCGTTCACTCTGTATGACCAAGCCGTCTCCACGATGCAAAGGAGAGGCGTGTACGACCTGACCCGCGTGAACGCCGAACGCGCGCCCGACTAGGGTCGCGTTGACGTTCACGTGGACCGCACATTCACAGTCGGCGGAACAACCGCTCAACCTGTTCTTCGGTGTACAAAACGACACTAACCGCAGCAACTTTGCCAGCTACAGTTGAAATAGCCACACCAACACGCAGCACATCGGCGGAACAGCAAGGGATCTTCCAGATCCTCGGGCTCGACTGGCGGTTCTGAAGGTGGCCCCATGGATCAGACGTCACAGACCATCCCGACAAGCCACAGAGTCGCAGCCACACAAATCATGCTCGTTCTCTCTGTGACTCTGTGTCTCTGTGCCCCGGCCTAAATCGCCATGCCTCACGTTCTCGATACCATCGTCGTCTTCGATCCCGAGGGTCGCGGGGTCCGTCTGGGGCAACTCTGGGCCGACCGGACTGTCGTGCTGGTGTTCGTGCGTCACTTTGGGTGCGTGTTCTGCAGACAGCAGATCGCCGAGATCAGTCCACTGCTCGACCGTGTCCAAAGGGTGGGGGCGCGCATCGTGGTGATCGGCCAAGGAAGCATCGAAGAGGCCCGCGTGTTCCGCGACAACGAGAAGTTAAGGATTCCCCTCCTGACGGATCCGAGCCCGCCATCATACTGTGCGCTCGACATGCGACGAGGGCTCGCGTCGGTACTCATGGCTCCGTCGTGGTCCGCGCTGGTCCACCTGGCGAGCCGGCTTCCGCCAGTCGCATGTCGCTGGCGACCCGCTCCAGCAGGGTGGCGTTGTCGTGATCGCTCCCGGCGGCGTTGAACACTTCCGATTCATCAGCCGCGAAGCGGGAGACCACCCGGCGCCCGCAGATATCCTGACGGCGCTGGAGCTCGGCCATGAGCTCGACGCCCGCCATCCTGGTTACAGGCGCAACGGGCTACATCGATGGACGGCTCGTGCCTGTCCTCGAAGGCGCCGGAGTTCGGCTGCGCTGCCTCGCGCGGCGTCCGGCCGAACTCGCGCCACGCGTGTCCCCGACGACGGAAGTGCTGCCTGGGGACTTGTTCGACCCCGTGTCGCTCGACGCGGCCCTTATCGGCATCGACGTGGCCTACTACCTCGTCCACTGCATGGGGGCGCACGGCGACTACCTCGAAAAGGATCGCCTCGCCGCCCGCAATTTCGGCGAAGCCGCTGGCCGGGCCGGAGTTCGACGAATCGTCTATCTCGGCGGTCTCGCAACGGGTGAAGAGACACTCAGCAAGCACCTCAGGAGTCGCATTGAGACGGGCAATGTGCTTCGGGAATGCGGGGTGCCAGGTGGTGGAGTTCCGGGCGTCGGTCGTGGTCGAGCTCAGTCAGCCTGTCGTTCGAGCTGATCCGCGCACTGGTTGAGCGTCTCCCAGATCACGATCTGCCCGCGATGGGTTTCGAACGCTGGCGCAGCCTATCGGCATCGATGACCTGCTCGCATACCTGGCGGCTGCGCTCTCCCTTCCGGTGGCGACAGAGAGCCGGACATTTCGAGATCGGCGAAGCAGACCAGGCAAGCTACAGCGATTTGATGCAGGAGTGACGCACGGCAACGCGGCTTGAAGCGCATCATGATTTCAGTGCCGTTCCTCACGCCTGATTTGTCAAGCCTGTGGCTTGAACCGATCACGCCTCTCTATGCTCGGGTTGGACGACAACTAATTCAAAAGGTAGAAGAACAAATCCGTGGTCACGGATCAGGCGGCGCGCTCGGTGTTCGCGATGAGGCCAGTCGGCCTGCGGGACGCCGTCAGTCGCGCCATGCGCTACGAGGATGGCGCGTTCGCGCTGACGCAATGGTGCGAATACACACTCATCGAGAGGGGAACTGCCATCACAGACCGACGCGCGAATTGGAAGCAAGCTGAATCGATGCCAGGCAGATTCACCTCCCCGTCGACACGGACCGCACGATCGTTCCCATCGCGACAATTGGTGGCGCGCACGGGTGGTACTGACACGACGTGGTTGTGGCGGACGAGAAGGCGCAATCGACGTGCTGATGGGCAGCGTCGGGATGCGTGCGGGACCGACGCGACGCTGAGCACATTGGCGGTCGGCGACACGCTCGACTTCTGCCGTGTGGAAGTGTACGAGCCGGGGCGACGAGTGAGGCTGGCGGCAGAGATGGGAGGTTGCCGGGGCGCGCATGGCTCGAGCTGGACATTGTGCCGGCCATCGGCGGCGTCGTCATCCACCAGACCGCCATGTTCGAGCCGATCGGACTGCCAGGCCTTCTCGACTGGTATGTGCTCGTTCCGGTTCACGCCCTCATATTCGGAGGGATGCTGCGCGAGATTGCGCGGCGCGCGCAGGGCGGCGGCACGTGATCGAGGCCTCCGCGCCGGTGTGGCGGAAACCCACGCGGTCGTGACCGGCACTGAGGCGGCGCTCGCCGGTCTCGGCGCAATCCTGGCAGCGCTCACTCTCGTGTGGATGCTGAGCCTGAGGCTTCGGGACGCCAGCAGCGTGGACGTCTGCTGGGGCCTCGGCTTCGTGCTGCTGGCGTGGCTGTACTGTAGCCTCTCGCCCACCTTGACGTCACGCTCGTGGCTGGTCACGACACTGACGACGCTGTGGGGAGGGCGCCTCGCCATGCACCTCTTTCTCCGGACGATGGCAAAGGCGGAAGACCGTCGCTATCAGGCGATGCGCGCCGCCCATGGGCCCGCCTTCTGGGTGGCGGAGCCTGTTCACGGTTTTCTGGCTGCAGGGCGCGCTCCTGTGGTTCGTCTCTCTCCCGCTCCTCGTCACAGTTCGCGCCACGCACCCCGTCGGGCTTACCCTGGTCGATGGTCTGGGAGGTACTGCTGTTCGCGATTGGGTTCGGCTTCGAGGTCGTGGGCGACTATGAACTCGAGCGCTTCGAGGCCCGACCAGAGAACCGCGGCAAAGTGCTTGGCAGCGGGCTCTGGCGCTACACGCGGCATCCGAACTATTTCGGAGATGCCACGACGTGGTGGGGCCTGTACCCAAATAGCGGCGTCGACGTCCAGCGGATGGCTGACCATCCTCAGCCCATCACTCATGACGCTGTTGCTCGTGCGGGTGTCCGGGGTGACGCTTCTCGAGAAGGGGCTCACTGCGTCGAAAACCAGGTTATCGAGAATACATCGCCCGAACGCTGGCTTTCTTCCCGTGGTTTCCGCGGGGTACACCATTGAGCGAGGCGGCGCACACGTTGGCGAGGGAGAGAAACATGTTCTCCAGACTTCTATCGAATGGGCGAAGGCAGGCCGTCGTCGCTGTAGCGGTTATCGCGGCAGCTGTCGTGGCAGCCGCCGCACAGGCAGGGCAGCGACATCCCGTTTCGGGACGGGTCATCGCCCAGGTCATGGGATACGAGGGCGCCGCGTGGCTCGAGCGGCCGGAACGCGAACGCGAGGAGGAGCCTTCGAAGGCCATCGAGGCCCTCGACATCAAGACAGGTCAGGTCGTCGCCGATGTCGGTGCCGGGTCCGGGTATTACACCGTGCGGCTGGCTGGGCGCGTGGGGACTCGGGAAGGTGTTCGCCACCGATATCCAGCCACAAATGGTGGCGCTCCTCCGCAGCGTGTCCTCCGCGATCGCCTCACGCAGGTTGAGGTCGTTCAGGCGACACCGACCGATCCCGGACTGCCCGCGAACCAGCTCGACCTCATCCTGATGGTCGACGTGTACCACGAGCTCGCCCGGCCCCAAGAGGTGTTGCGGCAACTGCGGGCTGCGCTGAAACCGGACGGACGTCTTGTGCTGATCGAGTTCCGCAAGGAAAGCGCCTGGGTACCCATTCGCGAAGAGCACAAGATGAGCGTCAAGGAAGCCCGCATGGAGCTCGAGGCAGAGGGTTACCGATTTGAGCGTGTCATCGACGTGCTGCCGTGGCAGCACATCCTCGTATTTCGTCGATGAGGGCGGTGATCCGCCTGGGGCACGACGCGCACCCAGGCGGGCGTTGAATCGCCCTCCCTGGGTGCCGCTGTATGTCTGCGCGTGTCGCGGCGGCTGCCTAGAAGCGAACCACCACGCCAACCGGAATCGATTAGACGCGCGCCCTCGTCGTTCAGGTTCTCCAGACCGGTGCCTGCAAAGCTGGCTGCGTCGCCGTTCGGTCCACCGGTCCATCGCACGCCGGCCTGGACGCCAATCTTCACGCGTGATGAACCGAAGAGCATACCGACGTCTCCGCCGAACGTCGCCACCGTCGACTCTTCGAAGAACGGCTGCGGCACCGTCACGGACACGGCCGGAACCGAGAACGTGCCCCCGAGCTCCGAGAGACGCCGGAACCCGACCGTGCCTGTGACATACGGAGACACGCTGCCTGACCCCAGGAACAGCCGGGCGCCGCCGTTCACGCCCCAGTATTTGTAGTCATCGAATTCCGCGAACAGTGGCAACGTGGCCACAGTGCCCACCTCCAGCCGCTGAGCGTCGATTCGACCGACCTCGACGTTTACCACCATTTCCACCCTGTCGTTCAAGCCAATCCCAACGCCCGCCGAACCCGAGAGTCCGGTCTGCTCGTGCGTATCGGACCATGTCTTTTCATCGACCTCCGTGGCCAGGCCCAGCACTCTGCCGCTGCCCCCTTCGTGCATGGTTCCGCTCATGCTGGGCTCCATGCCCGCGGTCACCGTCACCGAGATCGTCCCCGCTGACGTCTGGGCCGACGCGGTCGCCCCGACGCACACCACCATTGCCACCACCACTCCGGACACCACACTCCGACAATTCATGATTCCTCCTGCGCGTTCCCGTTCTTCCACACACGTTGACGCATCCCGCGACCGCCTCCGAGCGCCTGCTCGGAGGGGTCGGACCTTTCACGATTCCGCGAACTACTTCGGCAGGACCACGGTGTCGATGACATGGATCACGCCGTTGGTGCAGACGATGTCGGCGCTGGTGACCGTCGCGTTGTCCACCATCACCGTGCCGCTCTTGGCGTGAATCGTCAGCGACGCACCGTTCACGGTCTTTGCCGATGGGAGCGTGGCTGCCTGGGCCGCCATCACGTTTCCCGGCACCACGTGGTAGGTGAGAATCGCCACCAGCTTGGCCTTGTTTTCCGGCTTGAGCAGGTCGGCCACCGTTCCGGCCGGCAGCTTGGCGAACGCCTCGTCCGTCGGGGCGAAGACCGTAAACGGCCCCTTGCCTTTCAGCGTGTCCACGAGCCCGGCGGCCTTGAGCGCGGCTGTCAGGGTCTTGAACAATCCGGCGGCCACCGCCGTATCGACGATGTCCGTCGTGGCAGCGTCGGCCTTGATCGGCGCGCCGAGCACCGACGCAGCCAGCAGGGCCATCACCGAGACCCTCCGTAGTGTTTTGGAAATGCTCGTCATCTTCTGCTCTCCTCTGTATTGCGCGTCCGGACCACACCGAACGCGACCTTGAAGAGAATCATAATGAGAAAATTTGTTTCTTAATAGTCACATTCAAGTCGTTCCGACAAGTCGTGTGACTGTGACGACACGAATGCTCTACTATTTGCTTGAGAAGAAAACAACTTGTTACGACGGCGTTCCCGACGCGCGCCTTGACCCCAGGACGGGGTCGCCTCGTTGCAGTAGTATCTGAGCGAGCCGCGGGTTGCTGGTGCGTCGTCAACCCACGTCAGGACGTCTTCCGCTGGAACCGCAACATGGAGATCACGTGGCACAGCCGACATTGAACGACGAGCTCCGCCGGTACGAGGTTGGCGAGAAGCTCAGGGCCTTGCGGCTCAAGAAGAAGCTCGGCCTCGTCGAGCTCGGCCGGCATACGGGCCTCTCCCCGGCGCTCTTGTCCAAGCTGGAGCGCAACAAGATGTTTCCGACGCTGCCCACGCTCCTGCGAATCGCGATGGTGTTCAGCGTCGACCTTGACTACTTCTTCGCGGATCACCGCAAACACCGCGTGCTCGCCGTGGTGCGTCGCGCCGATCGGCTGCGGTTTCCGGAGGAACCCGGTCGGCGCGATCCCTCGTTTCATTTCGAGAGCCTGACGTTTCCGGTGACCGAGCCGAGGTGCCAGGCCTACGTCGCGACATTCCATCCCGTCGCCAGCGGCAAGGCCCGTCCGCACGAACATGCGGGGGTCGAGCTGATCTACGTCCTCGGCGGCGAGCTGGGTGTCACGATTGAAGCGACGGAGCACATACTCGAAAGCGGCGACGCCATGTCCTTCGATGCTTCGGTGCCGCACAGCTACCGTCGCGTCGGCCGGTCCAGTTGCTCCGCCCTGGTGTTCTCCGTCGCCTAGCGATCATGGGCCTCGTCACCTTCGTCAGGGCCACACGTATCGACGCCTCGGCCGACGCGGTGTTCGACTGGCACGAAGCGCCGGGCGCGTTCGAACGACTCACACCCTCGTGGGAGCGCGTCCGTGTGCTGCGTCACCAGGGTGGGATCAAGGACGGCGCCCGGGTGTCACTGCTCGTAGGCCCGGCGCCCATTTCGATGCGGTGGGAGCTGGAGCATCGGGACTATCAGCGCGGCCGTTCCTTCACGGATACGCAAATCTCCGGTCCCTTCCGCTCCTGGAAGCACGTGCACAGGATGCTTCCGGACGGTCCGAACGCCTGCACGCTGGAAGACACCATCCAGTACGAGCTACCGCTCGGGGCGTTCGGCGCGATCTGTGGCGGATGGTTCGTGCGAAGGAAACTGCGGCGGCTCTTCGCACATCGACACGCCGTCACCCGCCAGGCATTCGAGCGCCCAACGCGAGTGCAACCGCTCTAACCCTTCAGGAAGCTCTTCAGCATCCAGATCGTCTTTTGATGAAGCGTAATCCGGCCAATCATCAGGTCCTGGCTCTCGGCATCGCGCGCGTCCCCCGCGAGGTCACGCGCGCGCGCGGCGTCGGCGACGAGCTTCTCGTTGCCAGCGATGAGCGCCCGGACGTAGTGCTCCTGTGACAGCGGCGATGTAAATTCCTTCATCTGCGCCGCTTGAGCGAGCGTCTGCAGGCCGCCAATGGCATAGGCATCGAGCGCGCGAATCCGTTCGGCGATCTCGTCGGCCGCCGTGAACAGTTCCTCGGTACTGCGTCTGGAAGGCGGTGTGCAACGCGAAGAAGCCCGGCCCTTCCACGTTCCAATGCGCCAGATGGGTGAGCGACAGCAGTGCGTAGGTATCGGCGAGTACCTGGTTCAGGCTTTCAGGCAGCCCAGCGATTCGCGGTGAAGGAGCGCTACTCATCTTCGTGTTCTTCGCGTCCTTCGGGTTCTTCGTGTTCTTCATCATTAGTTCCTCGGTCGGGGCTCTCGCGCGCAGCGTCATCCCTGCGACTGAGTCCATGTTAGTGCGGGACGCCAGCGGCCCGCCGGCCATTCAGTGGCGACGAACGTCTGGGCGCTTCTCGGCTACGGCCAGTTCAGTCACGAGCCCCCACGCGGTGGACCTGAAAGCGTCGCCGACGCGAGCAGCACGAAGCCGTCGGCGCGCTGGTGCTCGAGCCGTGATGTCCCCTGGAAATTCTATCGGGCACGCCGCCGTGGCTGAGGGCGAGAAACCACAAGGGCCAGCATCGGAAGGACCGCGCTCGACGCGATCCACACGAACGGGAACAGTGACGAGGCCGGCCCGGACATGACGAGGACCTTGACGGTGCCCTGAACGACGAAGTGCAGAAGCGCTGCCGGCCAGATCGTGCCCCCTCCCAGCTCGAAGAGATGCGCGAGCGGAAACGAGAGCACGGCGGACAAGAGCAGCGCCGCCAGGGCAACAGGCAACGGCATTGTAAAGAACAGGAGCAGGTGGACACCGACGAACGGGATCATCGAGAGCCACGCCGCCCGCCAGAACGATCGACCCCGCCGCAAGCGACCAAAGAGATAGCCTCGAAACAGGATCTCTTCGGCGACGCCCGCTTGCGCGAACAAACCAGGCGCCAGTAACAGGGCGTCAGACGCTACCGCCGCTGATGTTCCCGTTGAGCGTAGGAATAGCAGCACCCCGATCACGAGAAGCAAGCAGATTCCGCCCGCGACAGCCAGCCCCACCGCCCGCGGTCGACCGAGCCCAAGCGCGGCGACCGTGGGAAGAAATCGCTGCTCGAAGAGTAGGCGCTCCACCGAGAACGTCGCGGCGACTACGAGAGCACCGACAACCAACCCCGCTTGGCCTCGATCGCTTCCGAGAGCGACGGCGGACCACTGGAACACGGCGAAAACGATGCACAGCCCAAGGAGGAGCCGCATCCATTGCGACGATGTGCGGATGTCGCACCGAGAGGGACGATACGCCTGACCTTGAACGACGCTGGGGCTCGAGGCGTCGAGACTCGGCATGGGTCCTTCTTGTGCCTGCCTAGTCGTGAACCCCGGCACGGTCGCTGTTCGGGTCGTAAATCGCCATCCAGCGGCCGGGTTCCTCCAGCGGCCGAAAGCCGAACTGGGCGTAGAGTCCATGGGCGTCTCTGGTCCCCAGAAGAAACACGCGAAGGCCCTGCAGTTCGGGATGGTCGAGCACCGCTCGCATGAGCGTCTTCGAGATGCCGCGGCCGCGGAATTCAGGGATCACGAAGACATCCATCAGGTAAGCAAACACCGCGCGGTCGGATACCACGCGTGCAAACGCAACTTGCCGTCCCGCCAGGTACACGCCGAAGCAGAGCGAGTGCCCGATCGAGCGTTCGACGACGGCGCGGGACCGCCCTTCGGCCCAATACGAGGTGCATAAGAACTGATGGATGACCTCGATATCGAGGCGCGAGGGATCTGTCGAAATCTCGAATTCCTGGCTCACCTCATGCCCCTCCTCCGCCACGACGGACGCGCAGACTGAAGCCGGCGCGCCACATTTCGGGTCGTCCAGACGAACAGGCTAAGGGTCAGTGCGCATTCCGGCCGTGAACCGACCGAACCGGAACCTGGAACCTGGAACCGAACCTGAACACGAACCGAGAAGAAAGAACCAAGAAGTGTGAACGACGAGGGATATTATAGGGTTCCTGGATGGGTGACAGGATGGCACCGAAGCGTCTAACTCGCCTGCTCGTCGTTGGCGGATGTGTCGCGGCCACTATCGCGGCAGGCTGCTCAGGTCACTATGAATCGGATTTTCCGGTCATCGTCGTCAACAGGACGGCCAATCCGATTCAGGCGATCGCGAACGGCTCCACCGTGGGCCTGGTCGAGCCGGGCGAGTCCGAGTCGTTTACCCTGAAGCTTCCGGAGTCCAACCCGAACATCTACTCGAACGGAACGGCGCCGACACCGCAGGCCAAAGTGACCTTCACGGCCAAGGATGCGAGGACCGGGGCGCTTTCGACCGAGAAGAGCATGACGCTCTCCCAGAGCGAACCGACCTACGTCCCGTTCACGATCGACGACTTCCCGAGCACGGGACCGACCGTCGCACGGTTTACGTTCTCGCCGACTGCCCCGACGATCAACCAGGACGTCTCGTTCAACGCCTCCTCATCCAGCGTGAACAACGGCGTGGCGAATGGCACGTTCGTGTGGGATTTCGGCGACGGGACAGGCGGCACCGGCCTCATCACGACACACCGCTACGCGCGCGGCGGCACGATGACGGTGACACTGATCGCCACGAGCGACACGAGGCAGACATCCACATCGTCCCGGACGATCTCGGTCGCGACGTCGTTGCCGCCCGCAGCCGCCAACTTCGTGTTCTCTCCGACCAATCCCGCGATCAATCAGGACGTCATCTTCACGGTCAGCGGCACTCCGCTCCCGGGCGGCCCTGGCTTTCCCTCCCCTGGCGGCCCCACCCAGGGGACCAGCTACTCGTGGGACTTCGGCGACGGAACGATGGGCTCGGGTCCCTCGCTGACGCATCGGTATCTACGGGGCGGGGTGTTCGTGGTCACGCTGCGGGTGACGAGCGACACGGGGCTCACGGCTCAGTCCTCGCGTCAGTTAACGGTCTCGACCACCCTCCCGGCCGGATCCGCGAGTTTTGTGTTCTCACCAACGGACCCACACACGGGCGACGAGGTCTACTTCAATGCCTCGGCCTCCACCATCGCCGATGGGACCTTTACCTGGGACTTCGGGGATGGCACCACCGGATCCGGTGTGAACACGATTCACGTCTACTCGCGGGAGCGAACCTACACCGTGTCGATGACGGTGAAAAATTCGCTCGGGCAGGCCGCCACGACGACGAGAACCGTCACCGTCGCGGATACCGACTGAACACCGGGCCACAGAGACACAAAGGCACAGAGACTATTGGCGGTCTCTGTTAGGTGGAATCTTCGCGTTTCAGGATCGCGCACGCTGGACCGTTTTTCGATTCGGCGTAGAGCGGAGGCTTCAGCCTCCGCGGACACACGCGCACGCTGAAGCGTGCGCTCTACGTCGAAACCGCAAACCGCTCTAAAGCGGGCGCTCTACATTCACGCTCAGTGCCTCTGTGTCTCTGTGGCCCGTGTGAATTAGGGCGTCGTGGTTTTTGCGCGGAGGGCGTTGAAACGCGATCGGGCCTGCGCCCAGTCCGGATTCCCTTCCAGCGCTTCACTGTAATACCGGCTCGCTTCGTCGAACCGTCCTGCGGCTTCCTCGACGAGGCCAAGGTGGTACGCGACCCTCCATCTGGGTGCGCCAAGCGCCCGCGCGGTGGTCAGCTCCAGCGTAGCCTCGGGAAGCCGCCCGTCCAGATACAGCGCGGCGCCAAGTGTCTCGTGCAGGCCCGAGTGGTCGGGCACCAGCCGGATCTGCTGCTCCAGCAGCCGGCGAGCAAATGGCACGTTGCCCTCCTCGATGGCGATACGTGCCCTGAGCACCGCCGCGTCCGGGTAGCGCCCGGGCTGCGCCAGCGCCCGATCGAGGAACTCCTGCGACTGAATCGGATCGCGGTCGTCGTACGCCACGACGGCGTTGGCAATCAGCGTCGGGGGGTAGTTGGGGCAAATGACAAGGAGCCGTTGAAGCTCCTGATGAAGGCGATCGCACTCGACGGGGCCGGCTGTGGACTCCTCGATTTGGCAGCCGTTCGCACGCAGGTCCTCCAGCGGCCGCAGCACGTTCGCCAACTGCATCTCTGGGTCGTAGCACAGCTGACGTGTGAGTGGCGAGGTCGTCGCACAGGCCAACGACGTCACACTCCACACAGCCACCACACACACTCGCCGACTCGCGCTCATCCGTCGTCCTTTCGTCAGTGCGCGCAACGATCCCGATGATCCAGATCTACTGGCCCGCGCCCAGCACGCCTTCGGCCACCTGAATCATCTGATAGAGCACCGGAGCCAGCGTGGACAAGAAGATGCCGGGTAGAAAACAGATGACCAGCGGAAACACCAGCTGCACGGGCAGCGCTTGAGCCTTGAGCAGGGCGTTCTCACGCCGGCGTGAACGCAGGTCGTTGGCCTGGTGCCGCAGCGTGTCGGCCAGGCTCGCACCGACCTCGTCCGCCTGCACCAGGGCGGACGTGAAGCTCGTGAGTGACGAGACGTCAACCCGTCTCGCACACTGCCGCAACGCCTGGGCCCGCGGAACGCCGGCGAGCATGTCGTACTGGAAGTTCACGAACTCGGCAATCAACGGCCGCTCGGCGTCCTGGCTTCGAATCACCTTCGTGAGCGCGGCGTCAAAGCCAAGCCCGGCCTCCCCCATGGTCGCAAAGAGCTCGAGCACCAGCGGCAAGTCCTGCTCGACCGCGCGCACGCGCGCGCGACGCGCGGCACGCACGACAATGGTCGGCAGGAGCGTGAGGAGTACGAACACGATCCAGTGGCCCACACCCAGAATGGCCGCGAGGACTTCCCCGACACCACCGGGCATCGACGAGACCATATCAACGAGACCAGCCAGCATCGCGGCTCGATAAACCTGGCCCACCACGACCCCGACACCGGCGCACACCACGGTTGCCGTCACGAACAACGCTGTCGCCTGCGGGCGGCGGTATCCGGCACGTGCGAGCCATTGTGACAGCCAGCGATCTTGACCCGAAGCTGTAACAGACGCGGCCGGCTCGTCATCGTGGAGCCGGGCAAGCGCCCTGCTGCGCAGTCGCCAGCCTGCAAAGGGAACGTAGGCCAGGGCAACGGCCATGATGAGGAGGAGAAGGGCGATGAATTCGGACATCCGCGGCGTTTCAGTAGTCGGGACGGCTCAGCCTGGACATCCACACCAAGCCGATAGCTTGCAGAGCCACCACCATGGCGACAAGACCCGTCCCCAGCCCAGTTGCCACGAACGCCTGCAGCCGTGCTGGATTCGTCCGCCACATGAGAACTCCCAGCACATACGCCAGGATCAGGTACGACCGCCACTGACGCATGCGCTTCAACACCCTGCGCGCGTACCCGACGCGACAACTCGATACGATCGCGCACCGTCCGCCCCACCGTGCCGAGTGTCGTCGCCAGGCTCCCGCCCACTTCCCAATGCACCGACAGCGATGTAGCGAACAATCTGAACGTCTCGAGGGGCACGTGCGCCGGGAGTTCGCTCACGGCCGCCCGCGGATCGTCACCGAGACGAATACGGCCTGCGACCTCCTGCAAATAGGGTCTCAGCGGTCGGTCGGACTCCTGCAACGCCGACTCGAACGCGGCCAGCAAGCTCGCACCCGCCCGCAGCGAACCGACCAGCAGATCGATGGCTTCGGCGAGTTGGATCTCGATCTTCGCCGTCCGCTGTTCAGCAACCTGCTCCTCGGCCAGGTGCGAGATCACCCCGACGAGAGCTCCCGCCGCGATCGCGATCTCGATGGGCAAGCCCGCGAAGAACCGGAGGAGCGCCGCGACGATGCAGCCGATCGAGACCGGGGCGTACCGATATCGCGGGGGATACGACTTGGAAGCTCTGAGCTGGTCCTCGCGCTTTTCTGGTTCGGAATCGGCGCCGACCATGTCAGCCAAGCGCCCGACCGTCACACGCCGCGCACGATAGGCATACCAGGACCACAGCAGCGCGGCGGTTGCGACCAACATCAGCACAACCGCAAGGGCGGTCACGAGTCCTGCTCCTGCGTACGCTGAAACATCGACACAGGCACGTGCACGCCACGTTCGCGAAGCTCCTCGACCATCTGGGGGACCACGCCCATCGCCGTGAAGTGACCGATCACGTGACGGCCTTCTCGTCCGCGGCGTTTGAACACGAAGAGCTCCTGCATCAGCGGCGTGAGACCCTCGAGGCCCGTAATCTCGGAAATCGATTCGATCCGCCGGACGCCGTCGTCGTACCGGCGGATGTGCACGAGAAGATGAAGAGCAGACACAATCTGCTCACGAATGGCACGCGAGGGCAGGTCGATGCCCGCCATCAGCACCATCGTTTCGAGTCGGGCCAACGCGTCGCGCGACGAGTTCGCGTGAATCGTGCAAATGCCCCCGTCATGGCCCGTATTCATGGCCTGAAGCATATCGAGCGCTTCCCCGCCGCGCACTTCACCCACGATGATGCGGTCCGGCCGCATGCGCAGCGCGTTGATCACGAGATCCCGTGCCTGGATCTGTCCGCGCCCCTCGATGTTCGGGGGCCGCGTCTCCATGCGCACCACGTGCTCCTGATCGAGATTCAGTTCCGACGTGTCCTCGATCATGACGATGCGCTCGCCGTCGGGGATGACTTCGGCGAGTGAGCCTAGAAGCGTGGACTTGCCGGCACCAGTTCCGCCCGAGACCAGGATATTCTTCCGCGCACGGACTGCTATCGCGAGGAAATCCAGCATCTGCGGGGACAGCGTGCCGATCGTGAGGAGGTCGGCGCGCCGAAGGCGCTGGCGTCCGAAACGCCGGATGGAAATGGTCGGTCCGTCGATGGTGGCGGGAGGCAACGTGGCGTTCACGCGGCTGCCGTCCGGCAGCCGGAGATCGGCCATCGGCGATCCTGTGTCGATACGGCGGCCAACGCGCGCGGCGATGCGCTCGATGACCCGCACGATGTGATCGGCATCGCGGAAGCGCACATCCGTACGTTCGAGCCGACCGAACCGTTCCACGTACACCTTGTCTGGTCCGTTGACCAGCACGTCACTGACGGCGGGGTCCGCGAGCAAAGGCGCCAGCGGGCCCATCCCGATTGTTTCGTCCGTCAGTTCCTCGGCCAGCCGTACCCGCTCGGCCTCATTGAGGGCCACGGTCTCTGAGCCGATCGCGCGTGCCGCGAACTCCTGTACCGCAGCGGCAACGTCGGCGTTGTCACTGTCGAGCAGGCCCCGCTCACCGATCTCGTCGAGGAGGCGCTCGTGCAACGCCGCCTTGACCGCAAGGTAGTCGGTGCGACCGGTTTTGATCGGTTTCGCACCCAGGTCGGACTCCTCTCGAGTGAGGCGGACACCAGACTTGCCGGCCATCGTCTTCAAACGAGTGGCCGCATCCGTCGACAGCGACCGCGCGAGCCGACTCCGATCGATCGGACCGGATTCAGGATTCTTAGCCACCGGCCGAGACCCCCTTCCGTCGATCTTCGGTGTCCAAGAGTCCCCGCTGCTGCGACGGCGGCTGTGCGGCGTCGGCGGTCGCCTCGACGGCGCCGTCAAGGTCATCCACGACTTGCGCGATCGTCTTGCCGAACCGCTGCCACCAGCCCCCCTGCATCACCTGGGGGCTCCCGGCGTTCATGGACTGCAGTACCCGTTTCTCATAGGGCACCACGTACTCGATCGTGCGTTGCAGACGATCGGCGATGTCGATCGGCCGAAGATTGCCGAGGAACGGCTGGTAGTTGTAGTTCAACACCAGCCGCTGCCGCGCCGGCGGGAAGCCCAGGCCTTCCAGCACGGGCAGCAGTTTGACCACAGCGGCAACCGCAGGGGCCATGCCCTGCACCACGACGAAGGCGATGTCCGTGAGATCCAGCGCGGTCATGACGACGTTGTCGAGCGTCGAATGCGTGTCGACGATCACATATCGGAAAGAGCGACGGGCCATGCTCAGCAGCCTCGCGATGGCCTCGTCGTCCACCTCCGCACCTTCGAGCGCGTCGGCCGGCGCGCCCAGCAGGCGCAAGCCGCTCGAGTGTTTGGTGGTCAGATTGCGCAGGAGCGTCGCGTCCAGGCGATCCCGCTGGCGGACGACGTCCACGATGCTCGTCGGCGGTTTCAGCGCGAGCATCCAGGCGCAGGTGCCGCCTTGCAGCGACGCGTCGATCAGCAGCACGTTATCTGGATGACGCAGGGCCAGCCCGCACGCCACATTCACCGCCAGCGTGGAGCGTCCCACGCCGCCCTTGTTGCTCAAGAAGGTGACGACGCGTCCCTGCACCACCTCAATCGCCGCGGGGATACGCGAAAAGAGCCGGTCGAGCACCGCGCGGAGTTCGGTCGCCGACAGCGGCCGACGGATGAAATCGCGTACCTGCGCCCGCAGCAGCTCGATGATCGTCGCGCTTTCGGACTGTCCTTGCTCCAGCCGATCCAGCTTGAACGCCGCGACAACGGCCGCACCCGGCACAGCCTCCTGCAGTTCCTTTGCGACCCCGACCACATCGGCAACGTCACGATCGACGTCGATCAGGATCAGCTTCGGCTGACGCGCCCTTCCAATTTCGAGCGCCTGGCGGTAGGTCTCGGCGAAGTGGAGAACCCCGTGGGTCTCAGCGATGCCCGACAAGGCAACACGGAACTCTTCCTCGAGCGACAGATCGCTTCCGACGATCAGGACTCGTAACGTGCGGGCGTCGACCTCGTGTTGCGCGGGCGGCATGATGACGAGCCCTTACCGAACCAGTACCGGGGCGAAGACGGGAGCATAGTCGATCGCCCCGTTTCGCCTGAGATTCTTGGTCAGCAGTTCCCGAACTTCCGCGGGCTGGACCGTGGCCGGGAGCGGCAGCCCACTGGCGAGCACAGCCGTCGCATTCGATGCCGCGACGAGCGCCGGGCCGCGCACCGCCACGGCCGCGCAGGGATTGCCCGGACGAGCGGGATCGACATTCAACGAAATACGTGTGAAGCCAATGACCCGGATCGCCCCTGACGCCATCGGCGAGTACACAGGGCCGTACCCAATCCGCAAGGCCTGGGTCAGAGCCGCACAGGCAACTGCCACCGGCGGGGGCAGCACCCGACCTACCGTACTCATCGCCAGCGAACCGGGTCTGGCGGGATTGATCAGATTGTCAACGAAACGTCCAACGACATTCACAGGGAGTGTCGCGCCGGTACACATCAGCCCTCGACAGATCTGACCGCTGGCAGGATTGACGGTGACCTGAACCCCCGCGGCAGGCACCGTCGGCACAAAGGCGTCCGCAACCGCATACGGCGTCACGCCCAATCGCGCGGGATTCGTCTGCGGCAGCCCCACGTGGAGCGCCGGCCGAATATCGGAAATGGCCGTCGCACGTACCGTCAGGCCGTCACGCCGGATCGAATACTCCGACGCCGGATCGTCTCCATGAATCGTGGTGGCCTTCCCCAACAGCAGCGGCAACGCCGGTCCGCTCGACGCGACGCCAGGCTCCACTTGATCCCCAAACTCTCGAAGTTCATTCGATCGACGCAAACGCACGAGGAAGGCGCTGTCATCCACGGTCGCCAGCGACCCCGTCGAAGCCGGCCAGACATCCGGCAGTGGTTCATCAGGTGACGGACACCCGGCAAGTCCGCCGGACGCGGGAGACGTCGGATTCGGATTGAAGTCGTTTCTCGCGTAGGTGCCGCTCGCGCGCTGCGGTTCGGTGCACACGAGCGACTCTGCGTAGTCCGCACCTTCTGACGGGCCTGGTTCGGCCACGTAGCAGAAGCGGCCGCTCACCATGTCGCCGTGCACGTCGTTCAGCTGGTTGAGCTGAAGGTCGGGGTCGTAGACGGGGACCTCAGGCACGCTGACGGCCTGGAGCGCGTGCAGATTCGTCACGCCCTCCGACAGCTCGACTCGCGGGCCCGCGCCGAACTGATACTCGTCTCCATCCGTGGGATCGAAATTGTCGTCGAATACCCAACGCACCGCGTGGTTGGCGGCGATTCGCCTCATGCAGTCGCTCGCGAACGGGTTGTTCGCACTCACGCCGGTCGTGGGATTCACGATACCCACATCGCGGTTCCGCAGGCCTTCGAGCGCTGCCACATCGGCGGCCTGCTGCATTTGAGACTGTGTGATCCGTGCGTACCCAATGTCGATGACCAGCGACAGCACGGCAAAGATCGCAAAGACGATGAGGACGACCTGCGTCAGCATGTTACGGCTTGGGGACGGCGGTGAGCTCGCGCCTCTGCCCCATGATCGTCTCGACCACGCGATACGACGAGCCGTCGCCGCGCCCCCCAACCTCCGAACCGTCGCTGAAAGGGCTGACGGGGTGGAGGTCCGGTGTCCGGCTCGTCATCGGGTCGTCCGGCCGTCCGGACCGCGGGACCATCCAGATCTTCGCCTCGACGGCCATCGCTTCGGTCAAGCGCGCCACTTCCGTGGGGTCGACGGCAATCACGACTTCCTGTACCGGACGCGTACGCGTCCGTGCGCCATCGGCGAGGGATGTCTGCACCATGGGGATCTGTCGCGTGGTCATCGCCTCCACGATGACGCCATTCTGCGCGATGACCTGCACCGTCGCCTGTTTCTGCCAGTTCGAAAGTCTTGCTTCGAGGGCCAACTGGTCGGCGAAGACCCCACCGAAGTCAAAGGCCTGACCGCTACCGGCTCGTCCCCCGTCGATCGGCATCGTCGCCACCAGATCGAAACGATCGCCGGCGTGCAAACCATAGAGCCCGTCGACGTCGTCGGCTGGAACCCGAATAGCCCGCTTGCCTGCGGGAATGCCCGCCACGAGGCCTTCGCGCGTGCCGTCCGGCATGAAGTCGGCGTCGGTGAAGACGTACCCGGCGCCTTGTCGTGGTTGAGGACGCGGCCAATCACATCCGGTAACCGGGTGAGCATCTCCTTGGTCACCGCCCCCGGAGGCAGGTACACCACCGTGAGGCGAGCGTTTATCGGATCCCAGAAATGATCACGTGTGACGCGCGTGTACGCGGGGATCGATCGTGCGGGGGTCGGGACCGCCACCAGCCCCGCCATGGATGGTAACGCTGGACCAAAGATCGACAGGTTGCGAAGCACCGCCATCCACAGAACGATCAGGACAGCCGCCGCGCCAACAGCGATAGCAAACGGAATGAGCGGGCTCTTGGTACCCGGACGACGAGGTGCCACGGCCCTCACTCGAATACCTCGCGACGCTGAATGGCTTGCGCAGAGACGAGCCTGCGAAATGGCCGAACGACGCGGCCGGCAAGCGCCAATTGCCTTCCCAATCCATACACTCCCGCGTACGTCCCGACGGCCCCGCCGTCATCGAGCAGACCGCCCGGCGGGACGTTGGTCTCCTGGATCGATCCGTCATCAGCCAGGATCGGGTTGGCAATGTTCGGTGGAATCGGGTCGGTCGCCGTCGGAGGGGAAGGTCTGAACCCGCTGAGCATCGCAGCCTGATAGGGATAGTTGACGCGAACGGCGGCGACGCCGCGTGTCGGAGACGGATCGGCGTCGAGGCCGCCGCAATCATCCTGGGCGGCCAGATAGACAAGGCTGAACGGCCCTCTCGCGGGGCAGTCATCGTCCTGTGACGGGCGAATCTCCTCCAGCACCGACACCCACGTGATCGATTCACCCGCGCCGTCGCTCGCATTGACGAGCGGAATGCCAACCGTCAAGCCCGTTGGACTGGCCTGACCATTGGGACCGATGGCGCTGCACGCAAGCCCCACGTCGTCGCTCAGCAGGGCGCCAGGGTAACGCACGAGATTGGGGCGGGAGGGCTCGGTGATCATGAGGGAACGAAGAACCTGATTGACCACGGGCATCGCCGCAAAGTACCCGTCGGGATCGGGGCTCACGGCCGGATCGCTGAAGTCAACCACCAGACATGCTGGATCGAACACGCGGCGTCTCAGGTCGACCAGGCAATCGACAGGTTCGTCGAGCGGATTGCAGGAGAGCGCGTAATCGAACGAGACGTTCGCTCGAATTGGAGCGACCGCCAGCTCGCGCGCGGCGACGCGGGCGGCGTCCTGGAGCACGTTCGCGCCGAACATGAGACGTCCGAACTCCACGGCTCCCGCGAGCATGAGGTAGAGCACGAGGGACACGAGGGCAAACTCGACGAGTGCCGCCCCCCGCTCCGCTCTCACGTCACCGCGACAGGCCGCGAACGCCTTCGCGCTGGGCCTGCGCGCGCCGTGCATCTTACCTGGCCGTCTCCAGGACGAGAGACGACAACGTGCCGTCGCTACCGACAGCTGTACCCTGGCGCGGCGTGCCGTTGTTCGCGGTGATGGCGTTCACATCGAGCCCGATCCCGGTGGAGGAATTGCCTTCGTCGAATCCTTCAGCATTCGGCGAGGTCTCGATGATCCTCCCACTGACAACGGGCGCATTGTCTTCCGCGTGCGCACCCGGTAGTACTGCCGCCGCCGTGGCGAGCATGTCGTTGGTCTTGTGACCGAAGATCGACACGGTTGCGGCGCCGATGAGCGCCACCCCCGCCACGATCAGGGTGTACTCCACCAGCGCCGCACCCGCCTTGTCGGTCAACAGCCGTCGCATCCGATTCACCATGACCACCTCCTGCCTTTCGTCATTCACCTAGACCGCTTTTCGATTCGGCGTAGAGCGGAGGCTTTAGCCTCCGCGGACACGCGCACGCTGAAGCGTGCGCTCTACGGCGAATCACAAACCGCTTTTTACAGCGCCACAGGGACACAAAGTCACAGAAAGAATCAAATTACTCTGTGTCTCTGCGACTCTGTGGCCTGTAACGTTTAGACGCTCCATAGAATCTAGCCTGCCAGCCATGTCCGCCGCTACTGCTTAACGTCCCCGGCCGGCTCACCGAGCAGGAAGCGAAGCAACTCGTCGCGACCCGGAAACTCCCACATGGCCGCATCCGGCACCGGCGTCCGCAGAATCACGGGATTGACGACGATGATCAACTCCAAGCTCTGGTCGTTGCGATTGAAGTTCCGGAACATCGAGCCAATGATCGGTACGTCGCTCAATCCTGGTGTCGCTGCCGTGTTCGTCGCGGAGTTGTTCGAGAGCAGGCCGCCGATGACGAGCGACTGGCCGTCCTGCAGCCTCGAACTGGTCCGCAGCGCTCTCGTCTGGAAGGCTGTTGTCGCCACGTCGGTGCCCGTCGACTCCCGGATGGCGTCCGTCAGCACGGCATCCGGCGTCACCACGAGCGGCTGCACGTCCAGAGTAATAGTGTCATCGTCGCCTACGAGCGGCCGGATCTGCAGTTGTACGCCAAAGGGCACGAACTCCACGGAGCTGAAGACGCCTGGCGTGGTGGCAGCCCCGCCGGGGACGACCACGCCGGCGCCAAAGGCCGGAGCGAACGCCGTCGGGACGGGCACCTCGCCGCCGACCTGCACCTGCGCCAGTTCGCCCGACAGCACCGTGACGGACGGCGACGAGAGGCTCTGGGCAATCCCCTCGCGTTCGAGGAGAGAGAATGCCGCGTCAATTGCCGCACTCCCGCCGGAGAACTGCAACTGGCTCAGCAACCCGCCGCTCAAGAAGGACAGGACCTGCTGAATCGCGGGTCCGGACGCACCCACGCGCGCCGCCTGATCACCTTGCACGACTCCGGCTGACTGCGCTGGATTGAGCGAAGGCTGCCGAAAACTGGAGAGCAACGCCACCGAATTGACATCGAGCGCCCGCAGCTTGGTCCGGTTGACCTCGGCGAGCCTGATGTCCACGCGCACCTGGGGCAGGTCGACCACTTCGATAAACGAGAGGATTCGGCCGCCAGCCGCTTCGATCGCCTTCGCCCGTCCGAGGTTGGCCTGAATCTGGTTCGTGAGCCGCGCCCCGCGTGCCCCGCCGAACAACGAGGAACTTGCGCCGCCGGACAGCTGCGTCTGATTGGCTTGCGTGTCGCCCTGGTCCGTGAGCGCACCGCCTTCGTCGGCCACGACCTGAATGTCGTCCGTAGCAATGGTCTGACCCGTGAACAAGCGGACCGCCAATGTCAGGACGCGCACGAGCGCAATCTGGTTGGGTACCCGGCCCTCCAGAACCAACGTGTCGGAGGCGTCGTCGCGAACGTTGCCTCGGAGCACGCGCCGCACGGTGACACGCTGGCCTCCCACGGCCTGAACGGCGTCCTGGATCTTCTGCTCGGGCGTCGCCGGGAGTGATTCGAGTCTGATCAGATTGATGATGCTGCCCGACGGCTGCAGCGGTGCCCTGAAGCTGCACCGACGGACCCGGTTCCGCGGCCGGCGCTTGCTGCGGGGCGTTCTGAGGTGCGGCTCCCGGAACAGGCGCAGGGACAGCGGCATCAGGAGGCCGCCGCAGGTGGGGCGGCGATGAACGGCTGGGCTGCGTTGCGCGCGTTGCCACCCGCCTCCAGGTAGTTGCGCGCCACAGCCTCGGCGGTCTGCGACACCACAAGGTCCGGGACCAGGCCGGTCAGCACGATGGCATCGCGGTCGGGTGCGATCTCAACGTCTATCGACGGATGCACACGCTCCAACGCGCGCTCGAGGACAGACAGGTCGCGCTGGACCGAAAAGATATAGTCGAGCGACGCACCGTTGGCGAACCAGACGATGAGGGTGGTTCGACCGGTCTCACGACCGAGCACGAGCAGTTCACGGCTCGTGAGAAGCTCCGCCGACAGGATATCGGTGTTACCGATCGCGATCCGCTGGATGTCCTGCGTGAAGGCCAGCCGTCGATGATAGGACCTGATGACCGACAGCTCGCCGGCCGGACCGTTCGGCGCCTGTGGAGCGGGCACCTGGAATCGCTCCTGACCGGCTTCGACCGGCGCAGGCTGAAGCCACGCCGCCAGCGCCAGCAGAAAGCCGACCGATGCCAATCGAGCCGTAGATGCCATGGGCGCTGCGGGGACTCTGTGTCCGTTCCAGTCGCGGGTGCCTAGTCTAGCAGGTACAACACGCCAGCGGACCCTTCGTTTCCCCTAGTTCTTCCGCGCCAGCCGCCAGACGCCCCAGCCGACCAACACGCACCCGAGCGCCAGCAGAATCACGGCCTGTGCATCCATGAGTGGCGGAAGGATACCGCAGGATCACGTCCTGACAGGCCACAGAGTCGCAGAGACACAGAGCACTCTGGTTCTCTCTGTGACTCACTGTCCGAGGATATGGTCAGTTCGCGGGAACGCCCACCCTCAACGCCTCCAGCCAGTTTTGGACAACGATGAGATTCCGCGCCCCAGCCGCATCGTCGCCACCGCCGCCCACCGTGATCATGAGAAAGCGCCGACCATCAACGAGACATCGGTACTGACGGCTGAGGCCAATGACCGCGCCCATGTAGTAGCCCCCTTTCAACACCACCGTCGGCGTCCCGACGCGCCACGCCCCGTCCCCAGCCGTCACCGGCACAGTCATGAGCGTCCCGTCGTTCGCTACATAGAAAAGCTCCCGCCCGTCCTTCGCCCACAGGGCCTGCACACCACCGCCGGTCGAAATCTGCCATTGCCCGTCGCCCACATTGGGGAACGGCCGCACGTAGACCTCATTTCGACCCGAACTGTTGGACTCGTAGCGATCGTCATCGGCGCCATCAGTGTCGGTACCCCACGGCCTGTCCATCCTTGCGGTGGTCGGAACCGGCGCGGTAGAACCCCTGGATGGGCTGGGCGTCGCTCCCCGGTGCGACCGGCGCGTTGGGATCGGGCGTGAACATGATGGCCTGATAGCCGCCCAGATTCCCGCCGTCGACCGACTGCACGTCGTGTCCCATGGCCTTGAGCCGGGCGCCGACCAGTCCGAACAGGCGCGACTCCAGCGTCAGCACGTTCGCGACCTGGACGTGGCGGAACCGCGCCATGTCGGTGGCCGCCTGCAGGTTCGCGCCCAGGTCGAGCACGTTGATGAGCACCTGTGCGATCCCCTGCGCCTGCATGTCGCCCCCCATCAGCGTCACGGTCATCATCGGCCGGTTGTTCCGCATGACGAACCCGGCCGACAGCGTGTTGAACGGCCGCTTGTGTGGAGCAATCGCATTCGGCGATTTCGGATCCAGCGTGAAGAGCGATCCGCGGTTGTGCAGCACGAACCCGTAGCCAGGCACCGTCACCCCGGAGCCGAACGCCGAATAGTTGCTGTTGACCCACGAGACCATGTTGCCCCAGCGATCCGCCGTGGACAGCACGATCGTGTCGCCGCTCGACTCCACCGGTCCGACCGGACCCGTCGAGGAGGCGCGACGCGGATCGACGAGGCCGCAGAGCGAACTGGCGTACGCTTTCGAGAGCAGGCGGGCCGTGGGGACCGTCGTGAAGTTGGGGTCTGCGTTGTAGGCGTAGAGATCCCTGAACGCCAGCTTCTTCGCTTCGACAATCAGGTGCCAGTAGGCCGGATTCGCCGGTCCAAGGGTTGCCAGCGTCTGTCCCGGCGCCCACGTCGGGAGGCACGCGTCGAGGATGTTCAGGATCTCGTCGGTCGCCCAGGTCTGGGCCGGCGGCGGCAGCGTGAACACGTCGTACCCGTGGTAGTTGGTCGTGGACGCCTCGACCCACTCGCCGGTGTAGTTCGCGAGATCGTCGAGCGTCATCGTGCCGCCGAGCGCGGTGGACTTGGCGACGATCGCCTGCGCAATCTCGCCGCGGTAGAACCCGTCGCGCCCCTTCTCCTGCAGGATGCGGAACGTCTTCGCGAGGTCGCGGTTCCGGAAGATCTGCCCGGCGACGGGACGCTGTCCGTTCACGTACCAGGTCGCGATCGAGTCGGGGTCGACCTGCGTGCAGCACCCGCGCGGGTTGGATGGCATCGGCGGCAGCCCGCGCGGAAGACCCCACTCCGACGCAATGCGTTCGGAGATCGGGAAGCCTGCTTCCGCATAGTCGATGGCTGGCTGCAGCGTCTCTTTGAGCGTCATGGACCCGAAGCGGCGAAGGACTTCGTCCCATCCCCACGCCGAACCCGGCACAGTGACCGAAAGGATGCCGCCCGTCGGCATGCCCGAGCCCGGTCCCCAGTTCTTCGGATTCCAGGTGTAGCCGAGCGCGTTCATGCGCGCCAGCGTCTGCCCGGTTGGCGCCTTCCCGCTGGCATTGAGCGTGTACAGCTTGTTGTCCTTCGCCACATAGACGATTGCGAAGAGGTCGCCGGCGACGCCCGTCATCATCGGCTCGACGAGGTTGAGCATCGCGGCGGTCGCGACGGCGGCATCGATCGCGTTGCCGCCGCGCTTCAGGATGTCGAGGCCCACCTGCGCGGCGAGCGGTTGGCTCGTCGCGACCATGCCGTTCCGCGCCATCACTTCTGAGCGTCCCTGCGCAAGCCACCCTGCCGCGCGATCGCCCGTGACGGCGGAGCACCACGCGGGCGTCGGCGTCGCGTCGCACGATGTGACGGGCGACTGGGCCACCAGGAGCGTGCCGGTTCCGATTGCCAGGAAGACGATTCCCAGGGTTAAGAGCTTGAGACGAGTCATGCCGGTGCCTCCCCCTCTTCGGGTATGCCAGTGATGTGCGCGAATTATAGGCTGGCTGGGGAGGTGGCTGTCCTGAGAGCCGTCCGCCAGCTCGGCAGCACGGTGAAGGTGGCGGCACGACAGACCTGATGAGACAGAACGTATGGATCGAGCGTCAAACATCGTTCTAATAGGGCCACAGAGTCGCAGAGACACAGAGCATTTGGGTTCTCTCTGTGACTCAGTGTCTCTGTGGCCCTGTATAGCTAATCTAGCGGGACCGCGTCGCAACACCCCGCGCGCACGTCCGAGTCCCGAGTCCGAGTCCCGAGCCTCGAATCCCTGGGTGAACGTGCTCAACGACAACGCGTGAGGCACCCAGCCGACCACACGAGGAGTCTTCACTCGCGATTCGAGCCCGATGCTCTTTACGTGACCCTGCAGATGAAACCCGTGAGCGCGGTTCAACGTATGGAACAATGTTGGTGAATGCCTGTATGTATTCGATGATTCCTTGCCTGCGTTTCCTCTGGCTGCCCTCGACGCTGGCCCTGCTGGCGGCGGGCTGCGGAGGGGCCGCCAACCCCGAGGCAAGAACGGCGGCCGCTGACGTCCCTTCGGTGACGGCCACGACTTCGGTCGCCGTCGAGCGCCCGATCTCGCGATACGTAGCGGTCACGGGGACACTCGCCGCGCAAGAGCAGGCGGACGTGGCCTCGGAGATTGCCGGACGGGTCGTCTCGACGCCGGTGGAGCGCGGTACCCGCGTAACCACGGGCTCAATACTGGTGCAAATCGCCGAAACCGAGGTACGCGCGCAAGCGGAGGAGGCCGGCGCCAACACCGCACAACTGGAGGCGCGGCTTGGTCTCGCGGGAGGCGGCGCGGCGTACGAGATCGATCGAGTTCCCGAAGTCGCGAACGCGCGGGCCGCGGCCGATCTCGCGCAGGCGGATTTCGATCGCGCGCGGATGCTTCTCGAAAGGAAGCTGCTCCCCCAAGCGGACTTCGACAAGAGCCGCGCCCAGGCCGACGCGGCCCAGCGGCAGTACGACATCGCCCGTAACAGCGCCGAGCAGCAGTACCAGGCGCTTGTCGCCGCGCGCGCCCGCATGACGATGGCCCGCAAGGCGCTTGCCGATGCGGTCGTGCGTGCGCCGTTCGACGGCATCGTCGACGAGCGGCTCGTGTCGGTGGGCGACTATGTGATCCGTGGCACGAAGGTCGCCTCCGTGATGCGCACGACTCCCCTGCGTGTCGAGCTGACCGTCCCAGGGCAGTACCTCTCCTCCATCGCCGCCGGCCGCTCGGTGTCGCTCGAGGTGGACGCGTACCCTGGCCGGACCTTCACGGGCCAGGTTCGCTACGTGTCGCCCGCCGTGCGGGCAGACTCGCGTGCGCTCATCATCGAGGCGGTCGTTCCCAACGAGTCGGGCGAGTTGAAGCCTGGGCTCTTTGCTACTGCCCGGATCGAGCAGGCCAATCAGACACCGGCCGTGCTCGTACCGACCGGCGCGGTCCGCGCCGACGCGGGCGTCTCCCGAGTCTTCGTCGTCCTGGCGGGAGGCACTGCCGAAGAGCGCATCGTGACGACCGGCCAGACAGTGGACGGCCAGATCGAGCTCACGAGCGGCGTCAAGGCCGGCGATACGGTGGCGACGAGCAACGTCGAGCGGATCACCGACGGTATGCGCATCACGAGGGGACAGTAGCCCGCCGTGCAGTGGCTCGCCGCCCTCTGCGTTCGTCGCCCGGTCTTCGCATCGGTTCTGATTCTGTCGCTGACGGTTGTCGGCACCTTCTCCTTCACACAGCTCGGTATCGATCAGTTTCCGAACGTCGATATCCCGACGATCCTCGTCACGACGCGTTTGCCCGGCGCGGCGCCTGAACAGGTCGAAAGCGAGGTCACCGACAAGATCGAGGAAGCCGTCAACACGATCAGCGGTATCGACACCCTGACCTCGACCTCCTCGGAAGGTGTGTCGCAGGTGGTCGTGAACTTCACGCTCGACAAAGATGCGGACGTCGCCACGCAGGAGGTGCGGGACAAGGTCAACCGGGTCTTGCCACTCCTGCCTCGCACGATCACGCAGCCGACGGTCGAGAAGCGCGATCCGGATGCCCAGCCGGTGCTCACCATCGCGCTCACCGCCAACGAGCCGCTGCGCAACATTACGGAGTACGCGGACAAGGTGCTCCGAAGACGGCTCGAGAGCGCCGAAGGTGTCGGACAGGTACTCGTGCTCGGCGGACGCCGACGGCAAGTCAACGTGTGGCTCGACGCTGAGCAGTTGCTCGCGCAAGGCCTGACCGTCGGCGACGTGTCACGCGCACTCCAGGCACAAAACAGCGACGTGCCTGGCGGCCGTATCGAGCAAGGGGCTCAGGCGATCACGCTCCGCACGCGAGGACGAGTCGAGTCACCCGACGCGTTCGGCGGTGTCGTGGTCCGGGAAGTACGAGGCCACCCGGTTCTCGTCCGGGACGTCGCACGCATCGAGGACGGCATGGCCGATACCGGGACTCTCGCCAGCGTCAACGGCGACCCCACGGTCCTGCTGCAGATTCGCAAGCAGTCGGGCATGAATACGGTCGCGATCGTGAACGCCGTGAAGGACCGCCTCACGGAGCTCACGCCGACGCTCCCACCTGGCTACCGGCTGCGCATCGTGCGCGACCAGGCCGAATTCATCGAGGCCTCGATGGAGAGCGTACAGTCTCACCTCGTCATCGGCTCGGTGCTCGCGGCCCTCGTCGTGCTGCTGTTCCTGGGCAACCTTCGATCCACGATGATCGCGGCTATTTCGATTCCGACGTCCATCATCGCCACGTTCGGCCTCGTTCATTACATGGGCTTCACACTCAACATGCTGACGATGCTCGCGCTCACGCTGGCCGTCGGCATCGTCATCGACGACGCGATCGTGGTGCTGGAGAACATCTATCGGTTCATCGAAGAGAAGGGTATGCCGCCCGCGCAGGCTGCCGTGGAGGCGACGAAGGAGATCGGGCTGGCCGTGCTCGCCACCACCCTCTCGCTCGTCGCCATCTTCGTGCCTGTCGGATTCATGAGCGGAATGGTCGGGCGCTTCATGCAGAGCTTCGGCCTCACGATGGCCTTCGCCATCATGGTGTCATTGCTCGTGAGCTTCACCTTGACGCCCATGATGTGCGCGCGTTGGTTGAAGCCGAAAGGCGCCAGCCGCGAGGGCGGCGGGCACGGCTCGAAACAATCGCTGGTCTTCGGCCCGATCGATCGCACCTATGCGCGCATGCTGGACTGGTCCATGGCGCATAGAGGTGTCGTCGCCACGCTGGCCGTCCTCGTGCTCCTGTCGAGCGTTCCGCTCTTCCGGATTGTGAGCGTCACCTTCATCACGCAGGACGATCAATCGGGATTCGATGTCACCGTTCGCGCCCCGGAGGGCACGAGCCTCGACGCGACGCAGTTGATGGCCAATCGGCTGACGACGGCGATTCGACGGATCCCGGAGGTCAACTACACGCTGGTGACGGTGGCGGGAGACGGTGCCGGAACGCAGAACATTGCGTCCATCTTCGTCAAGCTCGTGCCCATCGGTGCGCGAGACCGCGACCAGTTCGAGATCATGGCCGAAGTCCGCGACGACCTCGTGTCACCGCTCGCCGCGCAAGGCGTCCGAGCCAGTGTCGGTGGTGGCGGAGGAGGCGGAGGGGGTGGCGTGCAGTACGTGTTGCAGGGCCCCGAGGTCACTGAACTGAAGCGCTATAGCGAGCTACTCCTCGCGAAGGTGAAGACCATTCCCGGTGTCGTGGACGCGGACACCACCCTCAACGACGGTAAGCCGGAGCTGTCCGTACGCATGGACCGCCCCAAGGCTGCCGACCTCGGTGTGCCGCTCGCCGACGCCGCCGATGCCCTTCGACTCCTGGTGGGTGGCGACGCGGTCACGACCTACAACGAGGCAGGCGAGCAGTACGAAGTGCACGTCCGCGCGCGGATGGATGATCGCGATTCCGAAGCGGCGATTGGCAGGCTACCGGTCCCTTCACGACTCGGCCCGATTGCGCTCGAAAACGTCGCGAGCTTTTCGAGCGGCGAAGCGCCGTCGGACATTCGCCGCCTGTCGCGGCAACGGCAGGTCACTGTCACCGTGAACCTGCTGCCCGGCACGTCGCAGGCCGCCGTGCAGGACGAGATCACCGCCGCGGCGGAACAGATCGGTCTCAGCGCGGACTATCGGGGTGGGTTCAGCGGACAGTCCCGTGAGCTCAACCGGACGGCCACGGCATTCCTGACGGCATTCGCGTTGTCGCTGATTTTCATGTATCTCGTGTTGGCCGCGCAGTTCGAGTCCTGGCTGCACCCCGTCACGATCCTGCTGTCGCTGCCGCTCACGCTGCCGTTCGCGCTTCTGTCACTCATCATCTTCCAGCAGTCGCTGAACGTGTTCTCCGCGCTCGGCCTCCTCGTGCTCTTCGGGGTCGTGAAGAAGAACTCGATTCTGCAGATCGACCGCGCCAATCAGTTGAAGGACGCAGGGCTGAGCACGCGAGACGCCATCGTGCAGGCGTGCCGCGATCGACTGCGGCCGATTCTGATGACGACGCTGGCATTCGTCGCGGGCATGGTGCCGCTCGTCGTGACGAGCGGTCCGGGGTCGGCAACCAACCATGCGATTGGCTGGGTGGTCATTGGCGGACAGACGTTCGTGCTCGCGCTGACGCTGGTCGTCACACCGGTCACCTATACACTGTTCGACGACCTCCGCGGGAAGCGCCTCATGGTCCGTGGGATTCGGTGGATCACATCCAGAGTTCGGACCGCCGAGCCGGTCACACCGCTCTGATTGACGCCGGCGACTAGAGCGGTGTTTAGCGGTCGCTACCACGTCGTCCTGGCCCTCCTCCGTATCGTCACTGGATTCATCGTCTGGCAGCACGGCGCCCAGACGCTGTTCGGCATGCTCGGAGGATCGGCGGCGCCGCCGTTGACCCTGCGCTGGCTCGCTGGAGGGGTTGAATTCTTCGGGGGGATCGCCATTGCCGTCGGGTTTCTAACCCGGCCGTTTGCGCTGGCCATTGCAGCCGACATGGCGGTTCTCTACGTGACGCAGTTCCTGCCTTTGGGGTTTCCCCCTATCGTCAATCGGCAGGGTGAGGTCGCATGCCTGCTCTTCAACACGAATCTACTGCTGGCCTTCACTGGACCAGGCCGATGGAGCGTGGATGGCGCGGGCGATTCACCCACGGCGAGGGTTGGCGTACGAGCGCTTCTCAGCGACCTCGGCCGACACACGCCCACGGTCCTGGGTGCTGTGCGCATCTTCATGGGTTTGCTGTTTCTGTCGTACGGTCTGCGCAAGATGTTCGGCCTCCTCGGCGGAGAGGCAGAGGTGTTCCTGTCACTGCAGTGGTTTGCCGGTATCGTCGAGCTGTTTGGAGGCCTGGCGCTCATCGCGGGCCTGGTAACCCGCTGGACGGCGTTCCTGTGCTCAGGACAAATGGCCTTCGCCTACTTCATCAACCACAATCCGCGCGGATTCTTCCCGATCGAGAATGGCGGCGAGCGAGCGGCGCTGTTTTGCTACTTTTTCCTGTTTGTCTGGGTGGTAGGCGCTGGGCGGTGGAGCGTGGATGGGTATGGCGGAAGCCCTAGCCGGGATCAAGTGGGGATCTAGACTTCTTCAGGCGAGCCTTTCGCGCGCGACCCGTCCTCGGTCACCACGAAATCAGCAAGGTCCCAAGTCGACGGTGTAGCCTTCCGGCGGTTCTCGGCTGGGTCAACCCCGCTGGCTCCTGGGTCCGCGCCCCGCCCTTCCGCTCGACGATCCCAAATCACCTCAGCCGGAAGCTCCTGGGTGGCCTGCTTCAGACGGTCGAAGCGACGCAACGCGCCGCGGCGCACGACGAGAGTCACGGGCTTGGATTTCTCTTTCAAGATCCTGTTTATCGTGCGCGCCGTGGAAATGCTTTACAGTTCGAACTGACCTTTGCGTTCGCCTCGTGCAACGTCGTGAAGACGGCCCGAAAACGCAGACGTTTGGCTTGCCGCCAACGGGTACCTTGGGCAATCATGTGACACGAGCGCCGAGGGACACCTTGTCGGCGCGAATACCGAACGGAATCCTTATGTTTTCTGCGAGACGAATGGCACTCGGTGCGGTGCTGGTCGTGTTGACCGCGCCTCCGGTATTTGCGCAGATTGACTTGGCGGGCATCTGGCGGCCGCTCGCTCGCAATGAGGATGGCAGCGGGATGGACGGGGACTACGCCGGTCTGCCGCTGAGCGACGCGGGACGCTGGCGGGCCCAAAGCTGGGTACCGGAGAATTTCGAGGTGCCCGAGCTCGTCTGCCGCCCCCACGCGTTCGACTTTTCCCTCGAGGCCGGGGCGGCGCGACTGCGATGGGTCCCCGACATCGAAGATAGCTCCCAGAAGCTCGTGGCGTATCACGGTCGTCTCTCGATGCGCGAGCAGGAGAACACGATCTGGATGGACGACCGGCCTCGCCCGCCAGACTACGTGCGACACAGCTGGAGCGGCTTCAACACCGGCGTGTTCGAGGGCGACACCCTCGTGCAAACGTCCACGCACCTGAAGGAAGCGTATATTCGACGGTGGGGACCGATGCGGAGCGACCGGGCGACGGTCCGCTACCGCTGGAAACGCCTCGGCAACTACCTGCGGGCGACCGTGATCATCTACGACCCTGTGTACCTGGCTGAACCGTACGTCCGCACGTCGCTGTTCTGGGTGCTGGACCCCGATCTCCTACTCCCGCCGTATCCCTGTGAAGAAGCGACGGAGACGGTGGTGGAACGTGGGAGCGCACCGCACGCGCTGCCGGGCCAGAGTCTCCTTCCGGCCCAGGACCCGAAGCTCACGGACGCGTTCGGAACCCCGTACGAGCCGAGGCTCGGCGGCCCCGAAACCATGTATCCCGAGTACATCGCCAAGATGAAGACCTTTGCGCGACCGACAGAGGTCGCCGGAGGCGGGGAGCGAGGCCAATGACGAGGCACGCGATCGCCAAATGGATCTTCCCGATCGCCTGTGTCGGGTTCCTGGCAGCGACCGAACAGGTCCACAGTCAACGGGCGCCGTGGGCGTGGACACCCGCAATCGCCACCGGCAATGACGGTCAGATCCACATATTGCCCGTCCGCGGAAACGTGTCGATGCTGCTCGGCGGCGGCGGCAACGTCACCGTGCACGCAGGCAACGACGGGATCCTGATGGTTGATTCCGGTTCGGCCGGCGCGGCCGACAAGATCTGGGCAGCGGTCCAGTCCATTTCACGCCGGCCTCTGCGCTACATCGTCAACACGAACGAGCGCGAGGACTACTCAGGCGGAAACGAAGCGCTCTCGGTGAAGGGAAGCACCATTCCGTTCCGTCCGCCGGAGGATGTGCGGGTGTCGGACGGCCGAGTCGCCGGCGATCGCGCCAACGTCATTTCCTACCTCACGGTTTTCCACCGGATGTCGGCGCCAACAGGTAAGGTGGCGGCGCGGCCCGAAGAGGCGTGGCCCGACAACACCTACTCGACCCCGCAGAAGAAGCTCTATTTCAATGACGAGCCGGTCGTCATCCTGCATGTGCCGTCGAACACCGACGGCAACAGCATCGTGCACTTCCGCGGGGCCGACGTGATTAGCGTGGGTGACCTGCTCGACATGACCGGCTACCCCAGGATCGACATCGCCGCCGGCGGCAGCATCGACGCGGTCGTGCAGGGGTTGTATCGCGTGATTGAGATTACCGTGCCCAACCGGAAATCCGAGGCCGGCACGCTGGTCATCCCCGGCCGAGGGCGACTCGCCGACCAGCCCGATGTCGTGTATTACCAGCAGATGTCGGCCATCATCCGCGACCGCATCAAGGACATGATCGGAAAGGGCATGACGCTCGAGCAGGTCAAGGCTGCCCGACCCACTCGCGATTACGAACCACGCTACGGCAGCACCAGCGGGGCATGGACGACGGACATGTTCATCGAGGCGGCGTACGCGAGCCTCAAGAAGTAGCAGCTGGAAGGGAGCCCTGAAATGAAACGCACGGTCCTCATGTTCGTGGCGGGCGCTGCCCTTCTGGCCGGTGCCAACCTGGCCTTCGCGCACCACTCGTTCACCGCCGCGTACGACAACACCAAACGCGTGGAAGTCGAAGGCGTCGTCAAGGAATTCGTCTGGCGCAATCCGCACTCGTTCGTGCGAATCGACGTCACCACCAAGGAAGGCACCACGGAAACGTGGAACCTCGAGTGGGGTTCCAGCAGTCAGTTGTCGGCGGCCAAGTATCCGGTGACGAGAACCACGATCAAGGCCGGCGATCGCATCGTGGCTGGCGGCGAGCCAAGACGCGACCCGGCGGTCAAGGGCCTGCGTGTGTTCAGCATCAAGCGTCCTGTCGACGGGTGGATGTGGGAAGGCATCGTCGATTAGTGCCGACACCCAGGACTCGCCACATCGTTTCCACAGTCGTCTTGCTGACGGCGCTCGCCTTCCCCGTTGTCGCGATTGCCCAGCGTGGTGGCGGCGGCGGAGCGGCAGCGCCCGCTCCTCCCGCCCGATCGGTCGCGCCGAAGGACCTGACGGGCACCTGGGTATCGGTGGTTGCCGAGCACTGGCATCTCCGCATGCTCGTCCCGCCCAAGGGCGAGTTCGCCATGCTCCCGCTCAACCCGGAGGCGCGCCGGATCGCCGGCACCTGGGATCCCGCGAAGGAGCCCGCCGGTGATGCGCAGTGCAAAGGCTATGGCGCCGCAGCGATCATGCGAATCCCCGGGCGTCTTCATATCGCCTGGACCGACGACGCCACGCTCAGGATGGAGATCGACTCCGGCACACAGACTCGCCTCTTCCATTTCGGCGGCACCGTGCCGGCCAATCAGGCGGCAACGTGGCAGGGCTACTCGGCGGCTGAATGGGAAGGCATTCCTGTTGCGGAGTTACGAAGCCGCACGGCCGGCAGCGGCGAAGACGTACGAGGCGGCCTGCGCGTGATCACAACCCGCATGCGGCCGGGCTATCTGCGGAAGAACGGCGTTCCTTACAGCGAGAATACAAGGGTTGAAGAACACTTCGATCGTTTCAAGGAACCGAACGGCGACGACTGGCTGGTCGTGGACAGCATCGTCACCGACCCGACCTATCTGACCGGCCCGTACATCACGAGCGTGGCGTTCAAGAAAATTCCCGACCGCCAAGGCTGGGATCCCACGCCCTGCCGCGCCAACGAAGCCCGCTGATCACAGATCACGCGCAGGCTAGACCGTTTGTCGATTCGGCGTAGAGCGGAGGCTTTAGCCTCCGCGGACACGCTCACGGCTGGACCGCCGTAGCCTTGGCGTGAGCGGCTAGCCTCCGCGGACACGCGCACGCTGAAGCGTGCGCTCTACGGCGAAACGCAAGCCGCTCTAAAGCCTGCGTTCGAGTGACCAGAGCTACCAGCCACCAGCTACCGGCTACCAGCTAATAGGAGTACCCGCACAAACGGTTCGGGTACATCCTGATCGCCCGCTGCACGGGATTGCTACGGGTGCCCAGGCGATCCTGCACGACGAGCTCGATCGTCATCTGGATATATCGGTTACCTTGGGCGTCGATTGCTGTGCCGGAGTTCTGGAAGAAGGTACAGCGGTTCGTGAGGCTCGGCTTCGTCTGCGGATCCGTCGTCGTGTGACCAAGCGGGCTTCCTTCCACCGTCCAGTATCGCCACGTCCACCGGTCGATGAAACCCGTCGATCCTTTCGCGTCCAGCACGCAGTCCATCTCGTCTGACTCGGGTCCGAGCACGCACGCGTCGGCTCCCTTCTGAGGCGACGTCACCGAATAGACGGCCGTCAGGGCCGGCGGCAGCACGGACAGGGAGGTCGTGCGTGTGGTCCCGCCGTACGACGCCGAGATCGTCGCCGACGAGGGCGTCGTGGTGGTGGACGTGCTGACGGTGAAATTCGCGCTCATCGACCCGGCTGGTATCGTCAGCGACGCCGGTACCTGCACCACGCCTGTGTTGCTGCTGGTCAGCATCACCACGGCGCCGCCGCCGGGGGCCGAGGCAGTCAGTGAAACCGTGCCCGTGGGCTGTCCCTGGCTGTTCACAGATGACTGGCTGAGTGACACCGCGGACAGCGATGCACCCGATCCTGGCGTCGAGGTCGGAACCGAAGGGGTCGACGATGTCGCAGGCGCCGGGGTCGGGGAAGGGGAAGAAGGTGTGCCGCTACCGCAACCCGTCAGCGGTATTACAAGACTGGCGGCGAACAGACACGACAAGGGCCTGAGCAGTGAGGTCCACGGCATATGCACCGCCGTCGGTGCAACCCGCTCGCCAGCCGCCTATCGGCAACATGAGACAACACACTCTGAGCGAATCCTGCACACTGCGACACGAGGTCTCCTGATCTACGGCTGGAGCCCGCGATCTACAGCAAAAACACAAACCGGCATAGGCATCAGAGCGTGATCACTACTGCGGCACGCCAGGATTCGTTATTCCTCCCGGCAGGCCGTACTGATTGTTCTCGACACAGAAGTACTCCATGATCTCGCTCCCGTCGACCGCCAGGTTCGCCTGAAACGACACATCGAACGGTCTGCTGAACGCTCCGGGATCATCGATCGTGACGACGCGGTCGAGCGTGGTAAACGTGTTGCGTGTCCAGCGTTCGACCAGGTGCAATCGCTCCGTGTGCGGGGTGCCAGGACGATCGATCCAGAACTTGTCGTTCAGTCCAATGGTGTCGACGACCAGCGTGGGACCCGCCCATCGCCCGGTGGAATGTCCGTACCAGGTTGGTGAAGGATCTTCAGGGTGTTTGCGCCCGTCCATGAAGATCTGCCGGTACGAGTGCGAGTTCCCTTCCTGGATCTGGAAGATGTGCGTGGCGTTCACGGTTGGATGCTGTACGAAGCGCCACGCAAAACTCCCCGTCAGCCGCAGCGGTCCTCCCGGCATGCAATAGAAGTACGGGTTTTCGGTTTCCTTCCGCGAGGCCATCTTCGCCTTCGCCCACGGCAGCATCAGACTGTCCAGCTCGCCCGGCTTGAGCTGCCGAGGAAGATTCGCATCGCCCCCGTCCCTCCACACACCCGACAGATCTACTGTGCCGTCTGCGAGTTTTGGCACCGGGCGAGTGGGATCCGCCTTGGCGACTGGGGGGCCATTCTCTCCCCCCAACCGCCGTCCCAACTCTTGCGACAGGAGTGGCGCGGCCAACCCAACCACGAGCATCAGGACACCGAATCCTCGTCTAGAACCCATACTTCACTCCGAACTGAATAATGCGCATGCTGCCATTGATCGCCGTGATGCGACCGAAGTTGCGGGAATCGTAGTTCGTCGTGGGGTTGGCCCAGTTCATGTGGTTCAGGAGATTGAACGACTCCATCCGCACTTCCAGCGTCTGCTCGCTGGGCAACCGAATCAGCCTGGACAGCGCCAGATCAACCGACCAGAATCCCGGACCTTCGATACTGTTTCTGACGTGATCGCCGTAGGTCCCGGCTGCCGGGTACGCGAAGGCAGCGAGGTTGAAATAGTTTGTGAGCGACTTGTCGCCGTACACCTCGTCGCTCACCTGATTGAGACGCTGATTGATGATGCCGGTCCCGGCGATATCGCGGGCCGTGGTCACCGTCAGCCAGCCGCCCGACCGCGCACTGAAGATGCCGGACACTCGCCAGTCGGACGCAAGCACGTGCAGCGCCGTGTTCGAGTACGTCGGCGTCTGGGCACCGAGCGAGACGTTCCCAATCTGACGCCGATTGTTGCCGCAGTTTCCGCGGTCGTATGACGGGTCCTCCGGCTTGAGATACCCCTCTTCGAACTGCAGCCAGCTGCCGCCCACTTCGGTGTCGGCCTCGCAATGCGACAGCGTGTAGTTGGCGGTGATGCTCAGGCCAGTGCTGGCGCGGCGGCGCATCGACAATCTGACGGCGCGGTACGACTGGGTGCCGACGTCCGCGATGCGATTGACATAGCCGAGCCCCTGCCCCAGCACCGGATTCTGCTGAAACAGGACGCGCCGCTGATTCAAGTTCGCATTCGTGGTGCAGCTCGCATAGTTCACGCCGTTGATCGTGCATGCGCCAAGGCCCATGAAAACCGCCGGGTTTATGTGCACTCCACCCCACAGACGATCCAGGTAGCTAGCGAGGTAGCTGACGGACGCCTGCCACGCCGACCCGAACTGCCGCTCGATGGTGGCGTTCCAATTCTGCGCGCGGGTCGAGTTGTTGTCGGGATCCATCACCAGGAACTGAGCGAAGGATGGAAACACGGAATCGACTGTCGGAACCTCCGGCAGCGGATGTGTCTGTCCACCCGGCACGTTCCGGTACGGATCTTCGAACGGTACTGATGTCAGCAGGAGACGGTTGCTGAATGGAGATCCGGTCGCGGGTTTGTACATGAACTGCGCGGTTGGAAAATCGTACGCCATTCCGTACGACGCTCGCACCGCCGTCCGTCCATCGCCGGTCACGTCCCACGCAATGCCTGCGCGCGGCGAGAAGTTCAGCCACTGGGTACTCGTGCCCTTGCTACCGTCGGGGAATCCCGGATCGCCCGGATAGATGATCCCGGCCGGCGCGTTGGTGAACCGAGTGGTCCTGATCCCTTTCTGGAAGTTCTCGAGCACGAAGTTCGAGACGGCTCCGTTGGTAATGCCCTGCCCGAAGTAGGGCTCCCATCGCAGGCCCACGTTCAAAGTCAGGCGGTCGGTGGCCCTCCACGCGTCCTGCGCGAAGACCCCCAGGTACCACTGCTCCATGTAGAGCGAATTCGGCGCCCCATGTTCGAGCGTCGACAGCTGCCCGGTGAGAAAGTCCGCCAGGCCGCGACCCGTCGCCGTGCCATTGAAGGTGAACGTGCCGTTCGTGTGAGCGAAGTCCGACGAGTCGGACTTCCAGTACGACAGGTTGGTGCCGAACGCCAGTTGATGCCGTCCGCGCACCAGCGTCACATCGTCAGCCACCTGATACGCGACGTTGGCGACGTTCACCTTGACGGAGTTGCCGCCTGAGATCGTGAAGCCGTCCGTGACAGCGAGTGCCATCGTGCCGGGCACGTAGGTATACACCTTGATGCCGAACTGAGGCGCATCGAAGAACGTTTCGGGCGGGTCGTTCAGACTGTTGGTGGTGTCGTTCCAGGTCACCCGGAACGAGTTCACCACGTTGGACCCGATCACCAGTGTGTCGCCAAAGGCCGTGGACAGCGCCCTCGCGCGCTTGTTCGCGCCGAACTCGCGTCTGACCGCCAACGGATTGCCGGTCCTGGAGAGCGTCGGCTCCCGGCGCTCGAACGTGTCGATGTACCGGCCGAAGATGCCGTGGTTGTCGCTCACCTGGTAGTCGAACCTCGTCACGAACTGCGAGTCGTTGTTGTCGAGCGGTACGCTGAAGAGGACTTCCCCGCACGGGTTGTCAGCTGTCAACGGAATCTCATGGGAAATCCCAATCGCGGCCTGACTGAGCAGCGCCGGGTCAATCCTGTTGTTCACGAATGGTGCGCGGAGCGCAATCTGCTGACCCGCATTGCACGCAGGGGAGGCGTACCCGGTGAAGTCACCGGCCAGCATCGCCGCCGTGGGCACCCACGAAATGAACGAGGCGGGCGTCTGACGGACTCTCGTCGCCTGATAGGCGCCGAAGAAGAACATCTTGTCCCGAAGGATTGGACCACCGATCGTCCCGCCGTACTGATTCCGATTCAGTCCATCGCTGACCCGCTCGCCGTCTTTACCGACGACCGCGAAGGGATCGGTCGCGTTGAATCGGCTGTCGCGCAGGAACTCGAACAGATTGCCGCTGAAACGGTTCGTTCCAGACTTGGTGACTGCATTCACCGAGGCGCCTGAGTGAACGCCGTTGTCGGCGGACAGACCGCTCGTCGCCACGCGGAACTCCTGAAGTGCGTCCGGGAATGGAAACGGCATGTTGAGGTTGTCGTAGGCGTCGTTGTGCATGGCGCCGTCCAGTACGTAGGCCACCCCAGTGCGCAGGCCACCAGCCACGGATATCGCCACCGCGTCGGAACGGTTACGCTGCCCGCTGACCTGACCCGTGTTCACCGCCGCGCCGCTCAGCACAATCAGGTCAGTGACCTGGCGCCCTTGCAACGGAAGTTCGACGATTCGTTCGTTCTCGACCACTTCCGAAATGCCCGCGCTTTGCACATCGACCAGCGGGGCCGCGGCGTCAACGGAGACCGTCTCCTCGAGATTGCCGACTGCCAAGACGGCATTGATGGTGGGGGTCGCGGCAACCTGCAGGACGATGCCCGTCTGTACAAAGGTGCGGAACCCCTGCAGGGATACTTCCAGCCGGTAAGGCCCTGTCGGAAGATTCGGGATCGTATAGATGCCGCTGCCTTCGGTTATGGCAGTGCGTGTGAATCCGGTGTCAGTTTGAGTGACGGTGACGGAGACGCCGGGAAGTACGGCACCGCTTTCGTCCCTGACGGTGCCGGTCAGTTGGGCGGTCGCCTGCGCCCAGGCGGACGCAGACAGGAGCAAGCTCGCAGCGACGACGGAGATACCACGAATGACGTGCGTCATCGATCCCTCCCTGTCGAATTCCGAAGTTAGGCGGGATGCTACACCCGTCGGGGCCATCCGGAGCCCCTTTTTTGCACCGTGCTCGAGCCGGTCGAAACGGCCTTCGCCAGATCCTTCCGGACGACCGGCCTTGCTACTCGTGCCCCGATAGGGGACGATCAATCAATGTCGTGGATCTTCGGCGTGGGCGTCGGTCTCGTGGTGGCGGTTTGGGCGGTCAGGGCCTGGATAAACAGGGAACGAAACCTTCCTCCGAACCACGGCACCATCAGCGACCAGTGGAGGAGCGAACAGCGCCTGAAGGAGCGCGAATCCTCCGATCGCTAAGGGAATGAGCCCCGGGACCTAGCGCTTCTCCACGTTGGTGGTCGTGGCCGGCCCCATTCCCCACACCTGAATGACGGCCTCGCCGTCCTTGGCCCCGTCATAGTGCGGCTTGTTCGCGTAGTGGACGACGTAGCTGCCGGGCGGCATCGCGACGGTGCTCGCCGGGTTGAACGTCTCGCCCGACCCTACCCACCACGTGCCGGAGATGACCACAAAGAAACGATCGTTCGGGTGAACGTGCGGCCGGCTCATTTTGAAGGGCCGGTCTGGGCGCATGATAACGTCAATCCAGGAGAACGACATGATCTCGCGTGCCACGTTCGTCGGTCTCTTCGTCGTCGCCTCGGCGCTCATCGTGTCACCGGCCGACGCTCAGCGCGTGCGATCGGACCAGGACATTCTCATGCAGCTCGAACACGATTGGGATGCGGCATTCCACCGCCACGACGTCGCGTTCATCGAGACCCTCCTGGCCGAGGAGTTCGTCGCCACCTACGACAACGGCGTTCGAGGAGACAAGGCGCGGGAGCTTGAACTGGCTGCAGACCGCGGTCAGCAGATCGAATCGTCGCGTCTCGATGAGTTCATCGTGAAAACCTACCGTGACACCGCCGTCGTCTGGTTCTCACTGCATCTCGTCGGCACATCACAGGGGCGGCCGCTCGAGATGACACTGCGGTACACGGACACGTGGGTGTTCCGTGAAGGCCGATGGCAATGCGTCGCCAGCCAAAGCACAAGGCTCACGCCGCCGCAATGAGGACGGCGGCAAGTTTTCACTTTTCACTTTTGACTTTTATCCCCGGACCTGCCAGCCTCGATTCGTGGAACAGACGCCGCCTCCGCTGAGCGATCTCGTCTCGCATCCTGGCACCGAGAGACTGCTCATCCGGTTCAGTCCAGAGGGGGTCATGCAGGGATACCGCGACATCCTCCAAGAACTCCAACGCGCGGTCAGCCAGGGCCATGCGGTCGATCCTGCGGCGCTCGAGGCCGACGGCATCGTGGCCCGCCTTGAATCCAGACTGGCTGCGAACGACGACGCCTGGCTTCAACAGGTGGTGAATGCGACAGGGACGGTGCTGCACTCCGGACTTGGGCAAGCTCTGCTTCCAGAAGCCGCGACCGACGCCATGTGTCGTGCCGCGAGCCAGCCGGTCACACTCGAATATGACCTCTCGCAAGGCGCGTTTGGCCGTCGCGAGCAGTCCATCGAACATCTCCTGATGGACCTGACCGGGGCCGAAGCCGCGACGGTCGTGAACAACGGCGCGGCGGCGGTGCTCCTCGTCTTGAACACGCTCGCCGCCGGGAAGGACGTGATCGTTTCGAGCGACGATCTCGTCGCCGGCGACGATCTCCTGAGTCTGCGTGCGGTCTGCGCCGCGAGTGGAGCCCATCTACGAGTGGTGGGCGTTGCCGGCCGAGTCAGCCTCCGCGACTACGAAAACGCCGTCACCGAGCGCTCGGGACTCCTGCTCAGGGTACACGCGGGCCACTCGGTGGCGCGGGACGGCGGCAGCGAGGTCGATCTGGCCGCCCTGGCCGCGATCGGCCGTGCACATGGAGTTCCGACGATCGAGTACCTGGGGAATGGCGCGCTCATCGACCTGAGCCGTTACGGTCTGCCGAAAGAACCGGTCGTGGCAGAGCGCCTCGCGCTTGGCGCCGACGTCGTGATGTTCAGCGGCGACACGGTCATGGGCGGCCCGCAGTCCGGTCTCGTGGTGGGCAGCGCAACCTGTGCCGGCGCCCTTGGTCGAAATGGACTGCAACGGGTGCTGCAGTGCGGCAAGCTCACCATCGCGGCGCTCGAGGCCACGCTCCGGCTGTACCGCGAGTCTGCGTGCATCGCCCAGGAGATTCCCACGCTACGGGCATGGACACGCCCGCTGCACGAGATCGAAGACACGGCCAAGCGCGCGCTTCCAGCGCTGATTTCCGCGCTCGGGCCAGGCTTCCAGGTGTCAGTGCAGGATGAGATGTCTCGGATGGGCACCGGTGGTCAGTGGAGCGAGATTCCCACCAAGGTGATCGTCGTCGAACACGATTTCCTCGGAGGGCACCGGATCGCCGGGAGGTTTCGTCAGACGCGCCCGCCGATCATCGGCCGCGTCGAGGACGACCGATTCATCCTCGACGCGCGGACAATTTTCGATCCGCTCGACATGGTGCCGAACTGGACCGATGAACTGATCTGACCCGGGCCTGGACTGCTACCAGCTACGGGCTACCGGCTACGAGCTGTCTAGTTCTCGGACAGCGGCAATTCCTTGCCGTCAGGTCCCGCGAGCTTCCGGACCTGAAGAATGTGGCTGCCGCCCTTGTGCGGGGTACCGACGATCTCGATCTTGTCACCGGGCTCCAGCGTCCGTTTGGTCCAACCCGCCCTGGCGAGTTTGTTCGGGGCGGTGAGCCAGCCCGACCACTTCTCCGTGGCGCCGTCCTTGACGACGTCGAAGTACACGAGCACGTGGGGATTGGCGAACTCGAGCTGCGTGACCGTCCCAGAAAAAGTCAGAGACTGTGACTGATCGAACGCCGCGCCTCCGTGATGCGCCTGCACCGGACCCGACAAGAACCCGAGAGCCATGACGGCAACAGTCAGGATCAGAAGTCTCTGTTTCATGAGCGAAATCTCCTCTAACTAGGTATTGTAGCGCGGCTATGTTCCCCGGGCGCAAGGGCGAATCATCGTCGCTCGCGGGGGCATGCGAGAGGTTGAAAAAATGCGAAAGGCGACCGTAGCGCGGGGGCCTCAGCCCCCGCGTGCCGGTTCACGCGCGGCAAGGGCGATCAACAGTCTGCGCTGCAGCCAGGCAACGTTGCGACTGAGCCCACACGCGCAGACTGAAGCCTTCGCTCTACTTCGGCTGAGGAACGATGCGGAGATAGGGCTTCGGCGCTTTCCAGCCTTCCGGATATACCTTCTTCGCGTCGTCGTCGGACACCGAGCCGGCGATGATGACGTCCTCGCCCTGCTTCCAGTTCACGGGCGTTGATACCTTGTGCTTCGCCGTCAATTGCAACGAGTCGATGACGCGTATCACCTCGTCGAAGTTACGCCCGGTCGTCATCGGATACGCAATGATCAGCTTGATCTTCTTGTCGGGGCCGACAACGAAGACGTTGCGGACGGTCTGATTATCCGCGGCCGTTCGGCCGTCGCAAGTCCCGGTGAGATCAGCGGGAAGCATCCCGTACTTCTTCGACACGTCGAGGTTCGTGTCGCCGATCATCGGGTAGTTCGGCGCGTGCCCTTGCGTCTCCTTGATGTCGGCGGCCCAGCGTTCGTGACTGCTCACCGGGTCCACGCTCAATCCGATGATCTTGGCGTTGCGCTTGTCGAACTCCGGTTTGAGCTTCGCCATGTACCCCAGCTCAGTGGTGCACACCGGCGTGAAGTCCTTCGGATGCGAAAATAGCACCGCCCACGAATCTCCAATCCAATCGTGGAACTTGATCCGGCCCTGCGTCGTATCGGCCTCGAAATCCGGGGCCACGTCGCCAATTCGAAGACTCATATCGGGATCTCCTTCGCGTTCGTACGCGTCAATCGTGTTCGTGATGCCTTATCCCATCGATTCTAACCACAAAGACATCTCGCCTTCTGACTTTCATCCCCGCGGCCTGACAAAAAATTCAGGAACTCTTCAGGTTTACGCCCACTTCCGTTCGGCTAGCCTACTGAACAATTCGCCGATTCCGGTGTGCTTTGGAGGCTCGCAAATGCCCGCTCGTCGTCTTGTGCTCCTTTTGCTGCTCGCACTCCTCGTCCAGCCTCGACTCCTGGCCGCACAGGAACCCTCTATCCGTGGTGTGGTCAGCGACCGGCAGGGAGGCGTCGTTGTCGGCGCCGACGTCACGCTCATCAGCGAGGCGGGTGCCATTCGTACGGTCGCGACCCAGACCGCTGGTGCATTTACGTTCGACGGCGTCCGGCCCGGACAGTACACCCTGCAGGTGAACTCACCGGGCTTTGCGTCCTGGAGTCAGGTTGTCCGCGCGGGCGCGGAGAGCGGTGATTTGATGGTGACGCTGGATGTCGCGGGACTCAGCGAAACGGTCGGGGTGGTCGGCACGAGCGTCTCACCCCTGTCCGTTCCGGCTCCAACGGCCACCCGTCTCGGCATCACCCCGCTCGAAACACCGGCCAGCCTGGCGATTCTCACGGGCGAGACGATCCGGCAGCGCGGTGATGTCACGGTTGAGGAGGCGGAAACACGCATGGTCGGCATCACCAGCCAAGCTGCGCCGGGCAATGGCGGTGGCTCGCGGATGTCACGCGGGTTCGGCGGCCTCAATTCGGTCATGAAGCTGTACGACGGCGCACAGCTCTACGTCGCCTCTGGCACCCTGACGTTCCCCTTCGACACCTGGAGTGTGGAGCGCATCGAGTTTCTCGGCGGACCGGCCTCGGTGATGTACGGAAACGGCGCCATCGGCGGCGTCGTGAACGTGATTCCGAGGCGGCCGAACCGGTACACGACCGAAAACGCCGCGAGGGTCGCGTTCGGCTCGAACAACACCATCCGAGCCGCGTTCGGTCGCGGCGGACCGTTGAACGACCGCGTTGCGTACCGATTCGACATCAGCCACAACCGCTCGGATGGCTGGATCGATCGAGGAGAGTCTCATGGCACCGCGGTGTCGGGCTCCGTGTCTTTGGCGGCAACACCAACGCTCGACATCACGATTTCCGAGGACTTTGGCTATCAGGAGCCTACTGGCTACTTCAGCAGCCCGCTGGTCAACGGGCAACTCGACAAGTCACTCCGAGAGGTCAACTACAACGTCGCCGACGATGACATGCACTTCACGGATAGCTGGACGCAGTTCAAGACCGACTGGCGGCCCCTTCGCAACCTGGTCGTCCGCAATAACTTCAACGTCCTGACCTCCAACCGGTTCTGGCGCAACGTCGAGAGCTACACCTACGTACCGGCCACGAACCTCGTGTCCCGGAGCGACTACATCGAAATTTTTCACGATCAGCTCCAGTTCGGTGAGCACGCCGAAGCGACGGTGAGCTCCTCGATCGGCGGGCGCACCAACACAACGTCGTTTGGCTTCGACTATTCGTGGACGAATTTCCAGCATACGAACAATTCGCCCTACAGCGGATCGAGCACAGTGGACCTGCACAATTCCAACCCAGGTGTTTTTCTGAATCTCGCCGGGACGAGTAAGGACTTCCGATCGCGGCAGGATCAGTACTCCCTCTTCGTCGAGGATCGCCTTGTGGTGAGCCCGAAGTGGTCGGTGGTGGGTGGCGCTCGACTCGATCGATACAACGTGGAACGGCTGGCGCAGCGTACTGACACCACTGCGACCCGGGAATTCACGCCGGTCAACTGGCGCGGCGGCGTCGTCCACTCGATTCGACCCGATCTCTCGGTGTATGGGCAGTATGCGACGGCTACCGATGCCGTTAGTACACTGCTCACGCTCAGCCCGGCGCAGCAACTCTTCGACCTGACGCCAGGACGCCAGATTGAGGCGGGCGCAAAGCAGGCTCTGGCGAACGGGCGGGGGGAATGGGCGGTCGCGGGCTACCACATCGTGAAAGAGAAGCTGCTGGTGCCAGACCCCAACAACCCGACCTTGCGACAACAGATCGGCCAGCAATCGTCGCGCGGTCTCGAAGTCTCCGGCGCCTTCACTCTCGGATTCGGCCTTCGCGCGGATGCCAACGTGGCGCTGCTCGATGCCCGGTATGACGATTTCACGGAGGTGGTCGGAGGCGTGCTGACATCATGGGTGGGCAACACGCCGACCAATGTGCCCGAGCGAGTGGGCAGTCTCTGGCTGACCTGGAATCTCCCTCGGGAGTTCCAGGTGCAAGGCGGCATGCGCTACATCGGACAGCGGTATCTCAACAACGCGAATACCGCAACGACACCCTCGGCAACGGTCGTGGATGCCGGCATTCGCCGAAATCTAACCAGCAGCATGAGCATCGATCTTCGCGCGACGAACCTGTTCGACGAGTTCTATCTGCAGAGCGTGTCGGGGGCGCCCATCCCGCTGCGGGGCCGCTACGGCGCGCCGCGCATCGTCGAGTTGACGTTCAACTCGCGGTTCTAGTCATAGACGTCGACCTCGAAAAGCCACAGAGGCCATGAACATTCGAAAGCTCCTCAACTGGAAGACGTTCTTCATCTACGCCCATCGGTGGACGGGGATCGTCTTCGGTGTCATCTTCGTCGTCTGGTTCATCTCCGGCGTTGCCATGATGTACGTCGGCATGCCGCACTTGTCAGAGAAGGAGCGACTTGGACACCTGAAGCCGCTCGACCTGTCCACCGTAACGGTCAGCTCCGGCGCAAGCCGCCGAGATGTACGGCCTCTCCCCTGCCCGTCTCCGTGTGGAAATGTTCTACGACGGGCGGCCCGTGTACCGTCTGGGTGGAGCGACGATCTACGCCGATACCGGAGAACTGACGACCGGGGCAAGCGAGGCGCAAGCGATCGATTTCGTGCGCCGCTGGCTCCCGGAGCACGCAGCGACGGTGCGCTACGACGGGTATCTGGAGGACTCCGACCAGTGGACGCTCTACAACGAGCAGCGCGCGGCGATGCCACTGCACCGTGTGTCGGTGGGCGACCCCGCGGGAACGAAGTACTACATTTCGGAAGACACCGGCGAGCCGACCATGAAGACCGACCGTCGCGGACGAGTCTGGGGTTACATCGGCGCCGTCCTCCACTGGACTTACTTCACGTCGCTGCGCCGTAACGGACCCCTCTGGCAACAACTGGTGGCCTGGGGTGCGATCGCGGGCGCCGTCATGTGCGTGCTCGGCATGGTGGTTGGTATCGTCCGTCTGCGTGTGACGCGGCTGTATCGTCTCCGAAGCGGCCCGTCCTACTCGCCGTACGCGGGTTGGATGAAGTGGCACCACTACGCAGGACTGATCTTCGGCGTCGTGACCATCACCTGGGCCTTCAGCGGCGCCATGTCCCTTGGCCAGCCGTTCCCCAATCTCCGTAACAGACCTCCAACCGACGCGCAACGAACGGCCGTCTCAGGCACACCGCTGGATCTCGATCTGCTGACCCTCGATCGAATGCGCGCCGCCCTGGCGGCCATGGCTCCAACATTCCGTCCAAAAGAACTCGACGTGCTGCAGTTCAGAGGAAAGCCCTATTTCATTGGCTATCGGCCACACGCGGCGTACTCGTATGAGGAAGAGGTGGGAGCGAACGAGGAACGCTACGAGCCACGACGCGAGCATCTCATCGTCTCAGCGACCGCTCCGGAACGGGGCCCCTTTCGGCGGTTTGACGACGACAGCATGTGGGACATCGCCAGGGCGGCAATGCCGGATGTGCCGATGCAGGATGCCGTGTGGCTGCAGGAGTACGACGCCTACTACTACAACCAGGATGGCAACCGGCCCCTCCCGGTTCTTCGCGTCCGCTACGCGGATGCTGACAGCACCTGGCTCTACCTCGATCCGCATCTGGGCACGATGACGAGGCAGGACCGTGGCGCCCGATGGAACCGGTGGCTCTACCACGGGATGCACAATCTCGACTTCCCGTTTCTGTACTACAAACGTCCCCTGTGGGACGCCGTCGTGATCCTTCTCAGCATCGGAGGCCTGGTACTGAGTGCCACGACACTCGTTCCGACCTGGCACCGTCTGGCACGGCATGCGCGCCGCGCTGGGCGCGCCATCCGCGGTGTGCTCGTGATTCCCTACCTCCAGCCGGCGATCGCCTTCCCGAGCATCGAGTCGTCCCTGATCTCGGACATCTCCATCCGAACGCCGACCGGGTCGGTCGTGCTCGTGATGAACGAAATCGTGCGGCCGAATCGTGGATCTTCGACCTTCACCCCCCGTTGCCGCAGCTCGGCAACGGTCGCCTTCAGATCGTCCACGTGCAGGCCGAAATGGTCGAGTCCGGCACGGCGCGTGGCGCTCGACGGCGACAGTTCGATGAACGTGTTTCGGCTCACCTGAATGAACGCCAGCGTCGACTGCCCTTTCTCGTCGCGCAGCACCGCCGCTTCACCAAAGCCGAACGCTTGCCTATAGGTGCCGATCGCTTCGTCCAGCCGGTCGACGACAATGCCGACGTGATTGATCCCATGGTTGCCCGTCAGCCGATTGGACTGCGCGCCGACAGCCATGGCGGCGGCGCCGACGAGGAGTCCCGCAAGAAACGTCGCGAGGGTGTGCGTGCTGCGTAGGAATCGATGCGTCATGTTGGCAGCCTCCTGCTGAGCGAATCACACGCCAGCGCTCCGGCGCTGGCTATTTGACGGCGGCCACCCCGGCGCCAGCGGTCTGGTTGTCCTGCTGACCCGATCCGCCAGAGACGCCGACCGCACCGACGATCTTGCCGTCCATGACCAGAGGCACGCCGCCTTCGGCCGGAATGGCCCCCTGAAGCGCTAGAAAGCGAAGGCCCTCTCCGCCGGCAGCCAACACGTCCTGCATCGCCTTCGTCGGACGCTTGAAGCGCGCCGAGGAACGCGCCTTGTCGACAGCGATCGCGATGCTCGCGGCCTGAGTGTTGTCCATCTTCTCGAAGTACACCAGGTCGCCGGCGGGGTCGACGATCGCAATCGCCATGAACCAGCCGTTCCGGCGGGCTTCGGCCACCGAGGCAGCGGCAACCTTCTTCGAAGCTTCGATACCAATCGAGGGACCGTACGGCGTTGGTGGCGGGGCAGCAACCGGCGCCTGCCCGGCTACGGCGGTCCCCGTCAGCACGAGGGCCGCAAGGCAGATCATTACGCGTCGAGATGTCATCGGCAAACCTCCCATTGGATCAGTTCCGCTCGTTTGTTCGCGGAGATGCCGTCCTGGTCGGCGTATTATTCCAGATTCAGGAGACCCGTGCGCGACATCCCCACGCTCAATCACGGCGTCATCGGCAACGGACAGGTGCTCGCACTGGTCTCGCCCAGCACGCATATCGAGTGGCTGTGTCTGCCCCGCTTCGACAGCCCCTCGCTGTTTGCTCGGCTGCTCGACTTTGACCTCGGAGGCTCGTTCGGCTTCGACTTCTCGGACGACGCCGCGGTGAACATGCAATACGTCACCAATACCAACGTCCTCCAGACACGGGTGACCTCCTCGGACGGCAACTTCGATATCTTCGACTACGCACCTCGCGTGCCCTCGGGACTCGGCATCGACGCGCCGATCGAAATCCACCGCGTGGTCATACCCCGCACGGGGCTTCCACATGTCCGGGTGCGTTTCGACCCGCGGCCCGACTACGGTCGTGTCAACCCGGACATCGTAGAAGTTACCAGTGGCCTCGACGTGCGGGGCGGTGCGTCGACGGTGTTCCTCCGCAGCAACGTGCCAGCTCCCTACTTGCGGAACGATCTCTGGATCCGCCTCGATCAGATCCGGTACTTCATCCTGAGTTATGGCGCGCCATCCGCGCTGGACTCCATACCGGCTGTAAAGCAGGTCATGCAGCACACCATTGACGGGTGGAGGGCCTGGGCGAAGACGTGCGCGCTTCCCTCATTCGCCGCAACGGACGTGCTGCGCTCAGCACTGTGCCTCAAGCTGCACGCCTTCACCGCGACTGGCGCGATCATCGCGGCGACCACGACCAGCATCCCCGAGGCGCTCGGCACCGAGCGTACGTGGGACTACCGGTTCTGCTGGCTGCGGGACGCGGCCTTCGTGGTCGAGGCGCTCCGTCGTCTCAGTCAACTCACCGAGGGTGAGGCCTTCGTCGGGTTTCTGCGAGACGTCGCCGAGCAAGCACCGCTGCAACCGCTGTACGGTGTCGGCGGCGAACGACACCTCCCCGAGGAGCACCTCGACCATCTGGCCGGCTTCGGCGGGAGCCGGCCCGTTCGGATCGGAAACGCGGCGTACCTGCAGAAGCAGCACGACCTGATGGGGGAAATGGTGCTGTGCCTCGAAACGCTTCTCACCGACCCGCGCATCGTGACCGAAGACATGACGAAGATCTTCGGGCTCGTGGAAGGGCTCGTCGAGGCGGCCATCGTGGCCGCGCCGGAGGACGACACGGGAATCTGGGAGTTCAGGGCTCGGTTACGGCCGTACACCTTCTCGAAGGTCCTGTGCTGGGTGGCTGCGTATCGCGGAGCGCGTCTCGCCAGGCTCCTCGGGCGCGATGACCTTGCAGATCGCTGGGATCGGTGGGCGGGCGCACAACAGGCCCACATCCTGGACGCCGCATACAACCCGACCCTGGGGTTCTTCACCCAGACGCTGCACGGCGCACATGCGGATGCGTCTCTCCTGCTCCTGCCGACGTTCGGATTCATCGACGCCCGGGACCCCCGCTTCGTCTCGACCGTGAGCGCCTACGAGCGCCTGCTCGTTCGGGGTGGGTTGATGCACCGCTACCAGCACCCGGACGACTTCGGGGAAACCACGAGCGCTTTCTCGATTTGCTCATTCTGGTGGGTTGAAGCCGTGGCGATGACGGGCGACATCGATCGAGCGATCGAGATCTTCACTCGCCTCTTGGCCTCCGCGAATCCCCTTGGTCTTTTTTCCGAGGATATCGACCCGAAGACTGGACGACTCCTCGGCAACTTTCCGCAGGCTTACACCCATGTCGGGCTCATCCACGCGGCGATTACAATCGGCGAGCTGCTCGAAGCGCGGGAATCGCGTTTTCGGGCATGGACGTGAGCATCTGGACGCTGCGTCTGAGGCCGCCCGCGTCTTCGCGGTCCCGCGGGTTATCGCATCGGGCGGGTTGATCCGATCTGGCACAAGTCGGATAGCACGTTTCCAGCCCAGCGATAGATGTTCGCCTCCTTGACCTGCCGACGCATGCCACTCATCCGGATCTTCGCTTCGGCGGGACTCATCTCGAGTGCGGAGTGGATGGCCTCCGACACCTGCTCGAGATCGTACGGGTTGACGATCAGCGCCTGTTCGAGCTCTCGCGCGGCCCCGGTGAAGCAGCTCAGGATCAGGGCACCCTTCTCGTCCTCTCGCGCCGCGACGTACTCCTTGGCCACGAGATTCATACCGTCGTGCAGCGAAGTGACCAGGCAGAAGTCAGCGGCCTGGTAGAAGGGCCTGATGTCATCGTGCGTGTGATGGGCCTGCAGAAAGACCAGGGGCTTCCATTCACCATCGCTGAAGCGTCGATTGATCCGTTCGGCTTCTGCTTCCAGCGACGCGGCCAGATCCCGATACTCAGGAATGCGAGTCCGGCTCGGCGCCCCAAGCTCGACGAACGTCAGCTTGCCTCGATAGCTCGGGTAGTTGTCCAGGAACCGTTCGAGCGCTCGAAATCGCTCCATCAGGCCTTTGGTGTAGTCAAGCCGATCGACACCAACCCCGAGATACGACGCCCGCACGCGGAGCCGCTTGAACAACTCTGCTTTCAGGCGTTCGCTGTCGGGAACTGAAGGCTCCAGGGTCGGGACGGGAAAGGCTACGCTGATGGGAAACGGCTTGACGTACGTGGTGTGGCCCATGCGATTGATGGCGAACGTCTCGCGATCGATCCGGCACTCGAGAGCACGATCCACCGTTTCCAGGAAGTTGTTGCAGTGAAACTGGATGTGGAACCCCACCAGGTCGGCCCCCAGCAGCCCCATGAGCAGTTCCTTCTGCCAGGGACAGATGCTGAACGCCTCAGGATTGGGCCACGGGATGTGCCAGAAGATCGCCACTCTCGCGTCCGGCCTCTTGGCCTTGATGAGCCGCGGCACCAGGGCGAAGTGGTAATCGTGAACGAGCACGCACGGGTTGGATACACCCTCCAGTTCTTCGACGACTGCGTCGGCGAACTTTGCGTTCACGGTCTGATACTGCGCCCAGTCCTCGATCTCGAACGACGGCCTCGTGTGCGCGATGTGACAGAGCGGCCATAGCCCCTCGTTCGAGAAGCCATAGTAGTGGCCGTTCTCCTCCTCCGGGGTGAGCCAGATCCGCCGGAGTGTGTATCGTGGATCGTCGGGCGGTACTCGCAACCTGCCGTCCGGATCCGACGTTTCCCGATCCGCATCCCCCCCACCGAAAGCGATCCAGGTTCCGCCACACGCGCGGAGCACGGGCTCGGTCGCGGTGACGACACCGCTCGGGGGAACCACGCAGTGGACCTCACGGCCCTTGCGCACGTGGACGTACGGCTCCCGATTCGACACCACGACCAGTGACGGGGTCTGGAGTTTCGCCCGCACGTGCTCCTTCAAACGTTCGGGCGTCCAGATCGACTCCGCGGCTTCGCGCAGACGCGCTTCCTCCTCCGCGGCGGCCCTCGCGACCGTGATGCTCCTGGCCAGATGCATCACCTCCTCGACGAGGGGCTCGAACACTCTCGATGTTGGCAGACGAACGGCGTGGGCGATGTCACCCGTGCGAAACCGACGCATCCACTCGGCGGTGCTCTTGACGGGTCCACTGATGCTCCGGCGCACCACCAGGGTGGCCAGCGCGGCCACGAGCAGCGCCTCTATCAGCACGCGTATGGTGTTCAGTTCCCAGAGGGCCCGCGTCCAGTTCGCGACGTCGCTCGCGTCGTAGAACATGACCATGGCGCCGGCCACGACGTTCTCTCGAACGAGCGGCAGCGTGTAGGTGTGTACAAGCGTCCCGCCCATGATCCACCGCTGGAGCGGCTGGCTGGTGCGAATGGCGTCGGCCACACTCACCAGGGGTTCGCGGAACTCCGAAACCCCGGCGGTCATCGCCAACGCTCTGCCCGTGTCGTTGTAGATCGCAAGGCCGCTCAACCGTTCGCGGCTGCCAAACGCCTCGACGACCTCCTGCAGTGCCGTGCTCGTACCCGCATCGAGCAGGGGTGTGACAATCGTCGCGAGATCTGCGCTCAGCTCGATCGCTCGGCGCTCGATCTCGTTCCGCTGCTCCGCCATCTCCGTCTGAACTCTCAGACAGTCGAAGAGGACGGCGACAAGCGTGGCTCCGACGATGAGCGCCACGACCGGGCGAACACTGTGTCGCATCGCTGGATTCCGTCCTCGCGATCAGGACGCCAACCGCGTTGCTGACTGTGACGCGCAGCCGTATCTCCCAGTCTGCGGAGGGCGCTCCGCCACTGGGCTCGTCGTACGCGTCTTCGCTCCGACATGGACCGAACGAGAGGGCATGTTGTCCTTGTCTTCCTGTCTTCCGCGCGTCCGCCTGCAAGAGTCCGGCCCAATACGCGTCGAGAGACGGCAAATGACACACGCCGAAGGGTTTATGCTCATCACGCCCTGGGCCCGGCGTTCCGGATCCTAGGAATCCTGCGTGACGTCAGCAGAAGTTACCCGTCATTCCTTCCAAGGGCATCATCGAAACGAGTACCCGACGCCGATCTTGAAGTCGGGGCTGTCAACGAAACCCACCTTGATCTCCGTGAAAAGCCCGGATTGATGTTCGGCTCCCACAAGGAGATTGAAGCCTCCTCCGGAGTCGGTGTCCTCGCTGGTATCCATGATGACCAGCGCAGGCCCCCCACCGGCGTAGACGTTCCAGGCACGCCGCGACGGGAAGACGTAGGCGAACTCGATGTTGAAGGCGACCACGGTAACGTCGTTGCCGATACCAATCTCAACGTTCGGCTTGAATCGAAGCCGATCCACCAGCGGCGGAGTTTCCACATGGCCGCCGAAGTAGAACTGGTCCGGGTCTACCGAGAGGCCGGCGCGGATACCTGCTGACGTTTGCGCTGCAGCGGGGGCGACGGCGAACGCGCCGAACCCGGCCACGAAGGCCAGAAGCCACACTACCTGTGTGATCCGTTTCATGATGCGAGTGTGATCCTTTTCATGATGCGAGGTCCTTTCCTCGTGACCGGTGCGGTTAGGTAAACCCTCTCGTCTATTCGTCTTCGGCTGGGGCCAGGACACTGAGAGGCTCCGTCAGTTCGACTTGCAATCTCGTGCCCGATCCAAGGCGGATCTCCTCGCCCCTCGTGGCCAAGACCACGGCTGAGCCGCCGCCTGCACCGACGGCCGAGCCCACGGCTGCACCCTTGGCGCCACCCGCGATCGCACCAACGACGGCGCCCGCCGCTGCACCGATCCCCACCTTCACGGCGTCCTCACCCTTGGTAGCTTCCGCAATCCACCGCCTGGGAGCCGTGCGAATGTCATAGGTCACAGCGTCAGTGCGAAGACGGGTGAAACGAAGTGCGAGTTCGGCCCGCCCACGGACGCGCCCCGATTCACGAACGGCCGTCACGGCTCCGAGCAGCGTGCTTCCGGCCGGCGCGACGATGATGCCGTCGGCCACGAGCGCTTCCGTCAGGGTGGCCTGGACGGGTTGTTCGACGCTGCTCGCGTCGGACGCCACCGCCGTTTCGAGCCGCGTCTCGAGCATCGCCCCCGCAGGCACGACCACCTCCCGGAGCGCGGGCTTCCTGGACGCGTCCTCTCTCGGCTGCACGTCCGCGATACTCGCGCGCGTGACCGAGATCTTTCCGTCAGTACGGTCGTGGCTGACGACAACCGTCTCGCGATCCACGTTCACGAGTTTGCCGGTGACATGCCGACCGTCTTCCATCTGAATCGTCACGTCAGTTCCGGCAGGCATCTCTTCGAGAGTAGGCGTGCGCTGGCAAGAAACGGCAGCCAACGCAATCATCACGTGGCCACTGAGCTTCAAGACATGACGTGCGCGCATTGTTCGTCCTCCTTCGCGCGTCAACACACGAACACCGGAAGAACACACGGGTCGACTGAGGGCAATGAGGCAAACCATGTGCCTTCGCGATTTCGAGAATCTGCGAGTCGCGCGCATTTCCTTATTCAACAGAAGGTTCGAGCGACTGGGGTGGTCGACCACGCGTACTCGCTCGGTAGCAGCAGAAATGGTGGGCAGGAAAAATTTACATGCCTCGGGAGTTCGCCTCGCTATGTCTCCGTGTCGGCGTCTCCGTGTCCGCTGGTAATCCCTACCGCCGGGTCTTTCGAACCTGCGGGCCTATCGTCCGCGAGACGATCCGGATGCCGCTCCTAAACCATTCTGTGCAAACTACTTATGGTCGTGAATCCGTCCAGTGGCCGGGCTCTTGCACCCTTGGACCGTGGGACGAGTGAGGCATGCTCGCCCATGAACGACGCGCTGGATCGGACCGAATCAGGGAGGAGCATCATGTTAAAAACCTTCGTTTCGACATGCGCTCTGGTTGCGCTCGTCTGCGGCCTGAGCGCACCTGCGACGGCATACACGCTCGACCGTCGTACGCTCTTCACGTTCAACCAACCCATCGCGCTGCCTGGCGTGACGCTGCCGGCTGGGACGTACACGTTCCGTTTGGCTGACCCGATGACCGGAGGCAAGGTCGTCCAGGTCCTGAACGACAACGGCACGCAGAGCTACGCGATGCTGTTGTCGATACCGGCCTATCGTCAGGACGCCGCGACGGAGTCGGAGATCAGTTTCATGGAGACGGCCTCCGGCATGCCTGCCGCAGTCAAGATCTGGTGGCAGGAGGGGTCGACACGCGGATACGAATTCATCTATCCGAAGACCCAGACCGACAGACTGGCTCGCGGCGTTCCACCAGCGCCGACCGTCAACGAGACGCGACCGTCGGCCACAGCCGACTCGACGATCGCATCCCGGTCCTCCGCGCGGGCAGACTCTGCGGAAGCGAACGCTGAAGAGACAGCCGGTGCCGCGCAAGCCCCTGATCGGCAGGGCCAACTCGCTCAGCCAGCGCCGGCGCCACTGAGCGCGCAGGAGCCAACGCCGCAGTCATCGGACCAGGGGACACGGGAAGAGCTGCCCCGAACGGCAACTTTTCTACCTCTTGCCGTGATGGTGGGAACGCTCATGCTGTTCGGTGGTGGATGGCTAGCGCGCAAAGCCAGGTCCTGAGCATGGTGCTTTCACCGGACAGACTGAGGAGAGACAGAAGGCGACAGCCTTCTGTCTCTCTGCTTGCTGATAACTGAGGGCAGTCGATGAATGCGCACACAGTCCGGCGAGCCACGAGCCGGCTGTTGGTTGTCATCGGTCTCACCACTCTTCTGTGCTCGGGGTTCGTGTGGGCCACAGCCAGCTACGATGAAAGCACTCGAACCAACGCTCCGTTGCCCGCCATCAACCGCGTGGAAGCCCCTGGTCGCGGCAGCACACTTGGACGGCTCGAGGTGCCGCGGTTGGGCCTGTCGACGATCGTGATCGAGGGCGACGACGAGTACAACCTGCTGGTGGGTGCGGGACACTTACCGGAAACCCCGTTGCCCTGGAACGACGGCAACAGCGTGCTCGCCGGTCATAGAGACACGGACTTCCGGCCGCTCAGAAACATCCAAGCCGGCGACACGATTCGGTTTCACACAGCGGACGTCGTCGTCGAGTACATCGTGCGAGAGACGGAGATCGTCGAACCCACCGACGTGACGGCGTTGCAGGCGACAGACCTCCCGATGCTGACGCTCATCACCTGTTACCCCTTCGCGTACATCGGGCCGGCTCCGAAGCGCTTCGTCGTCCGGGCCGAACGAACAACCAGGGCGCTATGCCCTGCAGGCTGTCCGTCGAGCTCCTGACGACACGCGTCCTCTATCCGTAGGGCAGTCCGGACCGTGTCCGCCTTCGTAGGCGGACCTAGCCAGGACACGCGCACGCTGAAGCGTGCGCTCTACGGCGAAACGCAAACCGCTCTAGAGATCTACGTTTAGAAGGTCTGTACAGGCGAGGCCGGGCGGAACGCGTCGAGCACAGGCGAGCCGTCCCAGGCGACCGGCTTTGGCACCCCGAGCATCCACAGCACCGTCGGCGCCGTGTCGAAGGTCTCGATGCGCACACCATTCAGCGTGCCTTGACGCACGCCCTGGCCCCAGGCGATCCACGGAATCGTGACGTCACGCGGATCGTCCGAGCCATGGTCGTAATCGTGCCCGCCATGATCGGCCGTCACGATCACGGAGTACTTGCCAGACCCGTACGCTTCCTCCGCAGCCGCCAGCAGCCGGCCAAGCGCTGCGTCCGTTGTTGCGATCGCACGGCCGTAGGTGTTGCCCATCCATCCTGATTCGTGGCCCGCCTGGTCTGGATCGGAAAGGTGGACGAACAAGAGGTTCGGACGCTCGACCGCCAGGTGCGCTCGCACGTCATCGATGGTACGGTCGCTCGACCATCGCCCGAACCATCCACCGGGCGCCTGCGAATAGTCGAGCGTGCCCGGGCGCTGCAGCGGCGAGAACTTCGCCTTGCTGAAGAACGCCGCCGTGCGATAGCCGTGCGCACGAGCCACGCTGAACACGGTAGAAAACTCGACGACGTCCGTCTCGGCGGTCGCGACGTTGTTCCACAGCACACCGTGCTGCTCGGGCGGCTCGCCGCTCAGCATCGAGGTGTGCGACGGCAGCGTCTTGCTGGGCATGATCGTGCGCGCCGACAACGAGGAGCCGCCCTCGCGAATCAGTCGCTGCAGCGTTGGGGCATCGAATCGTGCGATTGCGTCCGGGCGGAGCCCGTCGATCGACACGAGCACGACATTTCTCGTGATCCCGACGGCGGGAGAAAGGGTCGCGGCCGAATCGAGCGGACCGGATACGACATAGCTCGGCCCGATGCAGCCCTGCAGGCTCGCGATGGCGGTCAAGCCCAGGATGATTGCCGGAGCGGAGGGAAGTGCGCGTCTCATGGGCTGTACCTCTGAGTCGGATACTCTGAGCGTCGCAGGGATTCACGGTCCAAGTCAACTGTTTCATCGGGCTCTGGGCTCTGGGCACGGGGCTTTGGACTCGGGACTTTGGACTTTCGACTTTGGACTTTGGACTTTCCTCTCCAAGATCTCCTACCATGCAGGGCCTCGGGGGCGCCCGCAGCGGCACGTTCGTACCCCCGACCAGTTAACAGGAGGCACGCAATGACCAAACGCTGGATCATATTTGCGATCGCTGGCGCGGCGTTTCTCGCCGGCTATCTACTTTCCAGCAGGGAGGCCCCAGTCTCGGGGCAGGAAGACGAGGGTGAGGCGAGCAGCCTCTCGGCTGTTCCCAGCGACATCGGCGCCCTCGACCAGACGGGCCCATACAACGTCGTGGAGGGTTGGCCGAAGGACATCAGCACCCTTCCGGGGAACGAGAAGTGGACGTGGGGCGCCGGCCAGGGCGTCTTCGCCGAAAGCCCAGACCGCGTCATCTTCATCCAGCGCGGCCAGCTGCCGGTGCTGCCGGAAATTCCTGGTACCCCGCTGCCGCAGATCGCGCCCAGCCTGACGTATCCAGTGATGGGGTTGCTGCGCAACGCCACCGGCGCCAGCCCCCCGGGCGCGCTCGAAGTCAACGGCAAGGTGGGCGATGACTCCGACCGCGGCAAGAACGGCGTGGACTTTCTCTGGGAGAACAACATCGTCATCATCAATCGCGCCGGCGACATCGTCGAGACGTGGAAGCAGTGGGACAAGATGCTCCGCCGCCCACACTCGGTCTACATCAGCCCCTACGATCCCGAGAAGCACGTCTACGTCGTTGACGACTACCGCCACTCGGTCTTCAAGTTCACGAACGACGGCAAGACGCTCGTGAAGACGATCGGCGAGCCCAATGTGCACGCCTCCGACGAGAAGCACTTCTACCGTCCGACGTTCATGGCCTTCCAGGTGGATGGCAGCTTCTACGTGGCCGACGGCTACGCCAATACGCGGGTCGTGAAGTTCGACAAGGACGATAACTACGTGACGGCGTGGGGCGAGAGAGGCGAGGAACGCAAGGAGACGCGTCCCGGCTACTTCAACAACGTGCATGGCGTGGCGGTGGATCCCGAGACGCGTGAGGTGTACGTCAACGACCGGAACAACCGCCGCATCCAGGTATTCGATGAGAACGGCAAGTTCATCCGGATGTGGACGCTCGGGTGGGATCGCGCCAACCTGCACTTCGTGCACATCGACGCGGACCGTCGGGTGTGGCTCTACGACCAGGTGGCGCAGAAGCTCGCCCAGGTCGATCGCGAAGGGCGGTTGATCTACGCGTGGGGCGGCCTCGGGTCATGGCCGGGCGCGCTCTGGGGTGTGCACGGCATCAGCGTGGACCAGGAGCAGAATCTCTATCTCGCCGCCGTCGGCCGCGGCGGCGTGCAGAAGTTCACGCCGCGTCCGGGCGCGAATCCTGCGCTCCTCGTCGGCAAGCACGTTTATTCGGCCTGGAAGTAAACAACCTGGGCCGCCTCGGGACGTTCCGGGGCGGCCCCACACTCTCAACGTAGAGCGCAGGCTTTAGCGTGCGCGTGTCAAGCGTGAGACAGGCTTCAGCCTGCGCGTGAGCCCGCGCCCGTCGCCAACGCCATCGAGATCTGCTTCAGGTGGTTGGCGTTGTGCCACGCGACCTTGTCGAATTCGTCCTTCAAGGTGCGCACGCCTGTCGCGCTGTGGACCCATTCGAGGTGCCCGTTCTTCTCGTAGTGAACCGCGGCGTAGTGGATCACCCCCGCTCGGGTGGCGAGATACAAATCGCGCGACAGGGCCATCGGGCGGGTCTGATAGTCGAGCGACCGCGCCCAGCCATCCTGGTCGAAGGCCCAGATCACCCGTCGTCCTTCGCTCAGCACCCGGCGGATGCGCTCGAACAGCACCGTCTCCGCGTCGGCGATGTGATGCAGGAGGTACCGAACCGACCACTTGCCTGGACCGTACGTGCGTTCGAGATCCGTGTCGCCGAGCGCAAAGAGCGGCAGCGTCTCGTCTCTGGTCGCCTCGAGCGCGTCACGGATCTGCATCGAAGTCCTTTCGCGGGCGGCTGAATAGCTGTATTGCCGTGAGTGACTCCGTCAATCAGAGTCCGTAACGGCTCACGGGCGCAAGAGCCATGGGAAGGCCTCCGGACATTGCGAGGCCTGGCGTCCTGGTGCGAGGATAGGGCGTCACACACAGAGGGACGCGCGATGGTGCGATTCCCTTCCCCCCACGGAGGTGTGCATGGGCAAGTACGTCGCATTCATCCTCATCGCTGCGCTCGCCTTCGGTGCGGGTCTGTTCATCGCCAGGTCTGCGCAACCGGTACAACAGCAGGCGTCGCTCGATGATGGCTTCGCCGCCGTTCCAGGCGAGAGGGGTGGCTGGGATCTCACGGGACCCTATGAGGTCGTCCGTGACTGGCCAAAGCCGCTGGCACAACTGCCAGGGCACGACCAATGGACGTTCGGTGCGATGGAAGGGGTGTTCGCCGAAACCGCGGACCGCGTGTTCTTCGTACAGCTCGGAGAGCTGCCGCTCCTCACTCGACCGCCGGTGCGCGCCCTCCCCGACGTCGGTCCCAGTCTGTCGTTCCCCGTCGGCCAGGTGCCGTTCCGTCATGCGTCGCAAGGACAGTTCGCAAGTCCGCCGGGAGGCGGTGGGCCGGGCGCCGACCCGGACGATCCCGCGGTTCAGTACAAGGGACGCCCGGGCATCGACTCCCGCTGGGAACATCTGATCATCGCCATCAACTCAGCCGGCGAGGTCGTCGAAGAGTGGACGCAGTGGGACACCATGCTGAGACGTCCGCATGCGATCTACATCAACCCATGGGATCCCGAGAAGCATGTGTGGGTGGTTGAAGACCACAACCACGTGCTCTACAAGTTCAGCCATGACGGCAAGACGCTGGTGCAAACGATCGGCACGAAGGGACAGAAGGGCGCGGACGCGAGCCACTACAACCGGCCGACGTTCATGGCGTTCCTTCCCGACGGATCGATGTTCGTTTCGGATGGCTACAACGGTAACCGTGTCGTGAAGCTCGACAAGGCCGGGAACTTCGTCACCGCATGGGGCGAGCTCGGCGAGCCGGGCGGCCGCGAGACACGTCCGAACTACTTCAACGTGGTGCACGGCATCGCGGCGGACCCGGTCAGTCGGCGTATCTACGTGAGCGATCGCGGGAACCGCCGCATGCAGGTGTTCGACGAAAACGGCATGTTCCTCGACCAGTGGCCCTTCGATACGCCCTCATCGGTGAACTTCCTCTACGCCAACGGCGACGGCGCCGTGTGGGCCTTCGACAACCCCACGGAGAAGGTCGTCAAGTACAGCGGCGACGGGCGTCTGCTGTATGCGTGGGGCGCGCTCGGCGACTACCCCGGAGGCTTCCTCAACATGCACGGCGCGTCCGTCGATCCGGATGGCAACCTCTACATCGCCGACGTGGGCAACGCCCGCGTGCAGAAGTTCCGCCCGCGGCCCGGCGCGCGGCCGGAGCTGCTGGTCGGCAAGCCTCCGACGGCGCAGTAAGAGCCGATTTCACCGCCATGTAGTGACCGGCTTCCGCCGGCCTGTCGCGCAGGCTGAAGCCTGCGCGCTCCATCCAGCGTTCGCCTGTAGAGCGCACGCTTCAGCGTGCGCGTGAGCCCCGAGCCCCCTCACCCATTACTCCTCGCCACATCTCCGTACTTCAGATACAGCGTCGGCACGACGAACATGTTCAGCAGCGTCGACGTCGTCAGGCCGCACAGGATGACGATGGCCATCGGCGTCTGGATCTCGCTTCCGGATTGCCCACCGCGCATCGCGAGGGGAATGAGCGCGAGGCCGGCGGCCATGGCCGTCATCACGATGGGTACGAGCCGCTCGTGCGCGGCGCGCTCCACGGCCTCCCGCAGGTTCTTCACCCCTTCCACGTCGAGGAGGTGATGGATGTGCGATACGAGCATGATGCCGTTGCGCGTGGCGATCCCGAACAGCGTGATGAAGCCGATGATCGACGCGACACTCAGCACGCCGCCCGCCAGAAACACGCCAACCACTCCGCCGATGAGCGCGAGCGGCAGGTTGAGCATGACGAGGAAGGCGTCGCGCGGACGGCCGAAGGCGAGCACCAGCATCATGAAGAGCCCGACGACGGCTCCCCCGCCGAGCACAGTGAGCCGCTCGGTGGCGCTGGCCTGACTCTCGAACTGCCCGCCGTACTCGACCCGGTACCCCTGCGGCATCGGCACCTGTTGCGCGACGGCGGCCTGGATCCCCGCCACGACGCCACCGAGGTCCCCGCCGGCCACGTTGCACGACACGACGATCCGGCGCTGCACGTTCTCTCGGAGAATCATGTTCGCGCCCATTTCTCGCCGCACCTCCGCCAACACCCGAATCGGCACGGCGTGACCGGACGGCGTGTCGATCGGCAAATCGGCAATGCGCTCGAAATCAACTGCAGACGCAGGATCGAGCTTGACGATCAGGTCGAACGCCGTCGCCTGGTCGAACACCCTCCCCACCGTGGTACCGGCGAAGCTCGTCTCGAGCGCCTCGGCCACGTCCTGCACGCGCAGCCCGTAGCGCGCGATCGCGGCTCGGTTCAGCACGAACCGTACGAAGGGAATCTCCATCTGCGGTTCCAGCGTCAGATCAGCGACCCCGGCGACGCCACTCATCGCCTGGCGGACGCGCTCGCCAAGGCGGCGCAGCGTCACGAGGTCGTCGCCCACAATCTTGACGGCAATATTGGCGCGCGTGCCCGACAGCATGTGATCGATGCGATGCGAAATCGGCTGTCCGATCGTCACGTTCGTGCCGGGCAGGCCTGCAAACTCGCGCCGCAGCTCCGCCAGCAGCTCGTCGCGCGGACGGTCGCCGTCTCGCAGGCCCACGTCGATCTCCGCCCCTTCTACGCCCTGCACGTGCTCGTCGAGTTCAGCGCGACCAGTCCGTCGCGCCGTTGCCACGACCTCCGGCTTGGCGAGAAGGATCTGTTCGACCCGTCTGCCTATCTCGTCCGACTTGGCCAGCGACGTTCCCGGCATCGTGTTCACACTGAGCGTCAGACTTCCCTCGTGGAACTCGGGAAGGAACGAGGTTCCGAATCGCGTCATCGCTGTCCCGGCGGCAATCAGAAGCGCCAGCGAGAGAACCCCGACGAACACCGGATGGCCCAGCGCGTGCGGGAGCACGCGGGCAAATCCCGCCTTGAGCGTGCGCGCGAGCCACCCTTCGTGACCCAGTGTCACCGCCTCGGCGCGCGGCAGGAAGGCAAAACACAGCGCGGGCGTCACGACAATCGCCACACCCAGGGAGGCCAGGAGCGCCACGATGTAGGCGTACGCCAGAGGGGTGAGCAACCGGCCCTCCACACCCGACAGTCCGAAAATCGGCAGGAAGACGAGCACGATAATCACGGTGGCAAACACGATCGACGTGCGGATCTCGAGCGTGGCATCGCGCACCACCGTCGCGGCCGGACGGCGCTCGTCCGGTGCCAGCACTGCGTTCTGACGAAGTCGGCGCACCACGTTCTCCACATCGATAATCGCGTCGTCCACGAGCGCGCCGATGGCAATGGCCAGCCCGCCAAGCGTCATCGTGTTGATGGTCACGTCGAAACCGCGAAGCACGAGAACCGCCGCAGCCAGCGAGAGCGGGATGGCGGTCAGCGTGATGGCAGCAGCCCGCATGTTGGCCAGAAACGCGAACACCACGATGACGACCAGCAGGCCTCCATCACGCAGAGCCGCGATCACGTTGTTGACCGCCACCTGGATGAAATCGGCCTGTCGGAAGATCCGCCGATCGATGGTGATCCCCTCCGGCAGATCCAACTGCAACGCGTCGAGCTCACGATCGAGCCGTTCGGTCACATCGATCGTGTTGGCGCCGGGCTGCTTCTGCACGCCGACGACAACCGCCGGGGCGCCGTTACGCGACCCTTCGCCACGCTTGAGCGCCGCGCCTTCCTTGACGTCCGCGACGTCGCGGATCAGCACCGAGCGGGTACCCCGCATCGCCACGACGCTGTCGCCGATCTCGTCCGCGGTACGCACGCGTCCGATCGCCTGCAGGACGTATTCCTGCGGCCCCTCCGTGTAGATCCCGGCCGACGAGTTCTCGCTGGCGCCTCTGGCCGCGTCGAGCAGCTCCGTCAAAGACACGCCGTTGGCGCGCAGTGCTTCCGGATGGGCGATGACCTGGAACTGACGCTCGGCGCCGCCGATTGGCGTCACCTGCGAGACGCCAGGTACGGCGAGGAGACGGCGACGGACGACCGTGTCGGCCACTGTCCGCATCGTGAGCGGATCGACCGTCTCCGACGAGAGCGCGAAGAAGAGAATCTCGCCCATGATGGACGAGATAGGCGCGAGCACGGGCCTCTCCACCTGCGGCGGCAGCGTGCCCGACACGAGCGCGAGCTTCTCCGCCACGAGTTGCCGTGCGATGTAGATGTCGGCGCCCCAGTCGAACTCGACCCACACGACACCAATCCCCACGGCGGTCGCCGACCGGACGCGGCGCACACCCGATGCGCCGTTGATCGCGCTCTCGATCGGAAACGTGACGAGCGATTCCATTTCCTCCGGCGCCATCCCGTGGCCCTCCGCAAGGATCGTGACGGTAGGCGCCGTGAGATCGGGAAACACGTCCACCGGCATGTCGCGCGCCGTCCATGCCCCTGCCGCGAGCAGGAACACCGACAGCGAAATCACGAGCCAGTAATGCTCAATCGACCACTGAATGAGCCGTTTCATGTCAGTGCACGTGCCCTTCCGCCGGCAATCCGCCGGCCGCGGACGCGAGCTGAACCTCGTAGGCACCTCGCGTGACCACGCGCTCACCCAAGCGCGACGCCGGCACGAATGCCGACGAGGTCTCCGTCGCGGGCGGCGATCTCGATGAAACGGCGGGCGAAGCGTTCCCCGCCCGTCTGGACGAACACGTACGGACGGCCGGCCTCGGTCAGCACCGCGGCCTTCGGCACGGCCGGCATCCGCTGACGCGCGCCCGTGTAGAGGATGGCGATTGCCGTCTGGCCGATGAGGAGCTGCCCGTTACGGTTGTCCACGTCGAACTGAACGGGAAGTGCGTGTGTCGCGGGATCGAGCACGCCCGCGTCATGCATGTGATCCGCCTTGATGAAAATGGGGTCCGGGCGTCCGGCAATCTCGAGCGCGATGTCGGTGACTTCGCCGGAGAGCGGCGCATCGGAGGCCGGCACGTGCGCCTGCAGCTCTACGCGGTCCGTCCGGATGATTCGGAAGAGCGGCACGCCTTCGTCGTACGACGCCCCGAGCGCCGCGTGCACTTCCGCAAGACGGCCGGCGATGGGTGCCCTGAGAACAAATGAGTTCCCAGCGGCGACACCGCCGCCGCTCGTCAAGGTCTCATCGCGCTGCGACAGCCGGGCCTGCGCCGCCGCGAGGCGAGGCTCGGCGATCCGGACAAGGCGCTGGGCCTCCTCGACCCGTCGGGCGGGTACCGCTCGTTCGGCCAGCAGGCGTTCGGCGCGCGCGAGGTCCAGGCGGGCGGCGTCGAGCGAGGCCTGCGCCTCCGCCACGGCGGCCGCGAGGGAGACACGGTCGGCGCCACCCTCGCCGAGTCTTGGTTGGATACGTCCCACCTCCTGCCCCGCCGTGACGCGATCGCCGACGGCCAGGAGTTTCTCCGTCATGAATCGTCCGGCGGAGGGGGCCGACACGATCGCTTCGCCACCCGTCAGCGGCTCGATGATCGCCGGGACCCGAATACCCTGACGAAGCTCGGCGTCCTGCACGGTTACCGTGCCGAATCCGATCGTCCACTGGGGCTCCTTGAGGTATGTGATAGCGGCCGGGTCCTCCTCGATACGCCCCTCCGCATCGGCGACAGCCGCCGCCTGGTCCGCAAAAATCGTCACGGCACCAAGGTCGTGGCGATCCGTCAGGTCAGGCGTCTCGATGACGAGCTGCCAGCGATAACGTCCCGCCGCCGGCGCAGCGCCCAGCACTCGATAGACGCCCGGCCGCGACGGCGCCGCGCCTGGAAGCGTCGCCGGCGCCCCGCCCGACTCAGGGGTGAACTCCAGCCGCGGCCGGCCCGTCGTCATCGCCGAGAAATCGCTCAGACGAGTCAGGTGAACGGCGAAGAGCGCCTCGTCCCCAGCCACGAGCGGGGGGTACTCCATGAACAGCTCAGTCTTGTCGGTCCACGACGTGAGGTCGAGCGTCGGAATCTCGGGCGGCGGCGCCTCCTCCACCTGACGCGCACACGCCGTATCAGGCACGCCGTGGCCAGGCACAGCACAAGGATCTGCGTCTTCGTCAAGGTCTTCATGGGATCTCCCATCCGCTCACGAATTCGAGTTCAATCTCCGCCTCGCGCACCGCGGCATCCAGCATCGCCTGACGCACGCGCGCGGAGGACGCCGTGCGATGAGCGTCGAGCAGTTCGAGAATGCCGGACTCGCCGCTCTCATAGCTCACCAGGGCAATCCGCTCGATATCGTCGGTGCTGGCGTTCACGGCCGCTCGATAGCGTCCGGCGATGGCACGCCGCTCGATGACGGCTGCACGCCACCCTCCAATCTCCGTCCGTATCGCCAGTCGAAGAGCCTCGGCTTCGGCGTCGACTTGCGCTGCTCGCGCGTGTGCGGCCGCGCGTTCGGGACCACCGTGATCGAAAAGAGGCAGGCTGAAGTGCACGCCAAAAATGCTGCCCACGTCCCCTGTACCGGCACTCGACGACTTCGTGCCTGCAACGATTTCAGGCTCGGGAATTCGCCTGCGGTCCGCACACCTGTGCCATGAACGACGCGGCCTCCCGCTCGAGCGCCAGCGCAAGGAGATCGCCGCGCACCAGCTCGGCACGAGCGACCAGGTCTTCGATCGGAGGCAGGGTCGTCGGCGACTGATCCGGCCTGATCGCTTCGATCCCGTCGGTCACTGGTAACGTCGATGCAAAGAAACCCGTCAGCAGGCCTTCGGCCCGTGCCCGCTCCGCCGCCGCCGCGGCGCGGTCGGCGTCGACGTCGATCACACTTCGCTCGGCCCGAAGGCGATCGAAACCGGACGACTCGCCTCCGGCTTCACGCCGGCCCAGCACGTCGCTCAGAGTGCGCAGTCGGTCACGGCTACTCGCCAGTTCCCGCTCCCGCGCCTGTGCCGCCCAGAGATCCGTGAACGCGAGCCGGAGATCCGCATGCAGTCGCCGCACACGGTCATCCACGCGGCGCAACGTCGCCTCCACACGCGAATTGGCGACGCTCACGTCGAGCTCTCGGCGGCCGCTCACCGGCAGCGCCTGCGTAACCGTCAGATAGTTCTCGGCGATGCCCAACACGGATTCGCGATTGAATGTGACTCTCGGGTTCGGCCATCGCCCGGCGGCGGCTACGTCCGCACGGGCCACCTCGACGGCCGCGCGCGCGGCACGGACGCGCGGGCTCTCGTCGGAGAGCCGCGCGAGCGCCTGGGTTTCCGTAAGAGACAACGATTGAGCGCCAACACTCGCCGGCAGCAGCGCGGCAGCGAGCGCGGCGCGTACAACAAGCACGCGCATAACACCTCGAATATTGAAGATAGAAAAAAGGCGTACGACGGCCGAGCCGTCGAAATCAGGACAGACTGGCGGGAGGGGCGCGAGGACTCGAGGGGGAAACGGCGGGTGGATCGTGGCCGTGACTGACGGCCGGCGGCCGCCGCATGATCGATTCGAGGGGCGCCGGAAGCGTGAAGCCCAATGGCTGCAGCCCGGCAGGAATCAGATCGTCGACCTGAACCGCGACAAAGAAGGTCACGCGCGAGACTTGCTCCGGGATCGTCCTCTGCCTCGACAGCGACGGAGTTTGACGGACGCGTCGTGATCGTCGATGTCGTGATGGTCGATGTCGTGATCGTCGTCGTGGTGATCGCGATCGTGGTCGTCGAGATTGTGCCCGCTCAGGTGCGCATGCACCCGACCCGAAGCGTGATGGCCGTCGTGATGGTCATCCGGGTGCACGTGCACCAGCGGCGCGCATAGAGCGCCGATGGGAACAGCGACGGAAAGCGAAACCGCGAGGAGCCGGCGGCGCACTGCCTGCATTCTAGCGGGATTCTGGGCGCTGCGCTCCAGGGGCTCGGGATCCGGGACTGGGGGGCGCCGTCGTACCGATTACGCTCCTGCAGAACTGGAACCCCGAGGCGGACAAGTCACGCTCGCGTGCCGTGTATACTCCATTCGACTTGGAGGCCAGGATGAAGATTGCAGCGATGGTCGGCGCTCTGGGGGTCCTCGTGTGCCTGTCGGCTGAGCCCGCGCGCGCAGCCACCTGCGACAGTTTGGCAGCGCTTGCCTTGAAGGACACGCGTATCACCGTGGCTCAACTCGTGCCGGCGGGCCACTTCTCGGTTCCAGGGGAGCAGCCAAACACGGGACGAGGCGCCAATCCCTACAAGGATCTGCCTGCGTTCTGCCGTGTAGCCGCAACGCTCACGCCCACGAGCGATTCCGATATCAAGGTGGAAGTCTGGCTGCCTGCCAGCGGCTGGAACGGGAAGTTCCAGGCTGTCGGCAACGGCGGCTGGGCCGGCGTCATCAGCTATGCCGCCATGGCCGACGCCGTCCGCGCGGGGTATGCGAGCGCGTCCACCGACACCGGGCACGTGGGCGGGCGTGGGACGTTTGCGCTCGGCCATCCTGAGAAGCTCATCGACTTCGCGTGGCGCTCCGAACACGAAATGACCGTGAAAGCCAAGTCCGTCATTCAGAGCTTCTACGGCAGCGCGCCGAGACTGTCCTACTGGAACGGCTGCTCGACAGGCGGGAGACAGGGCCTCAAGGCCGCGCAGATGTTTCCGGATGACTACGACGGGATCATCGCCGGAGCGCCCGCCAACCGCACGGCCATCTCCCTCTGGATCGCCGACGCCGTGCTGAAGGACCCGGCGAGCTACATCCCTCCCAGCAAGTATCCGATCATCCACCAGGCCGCCGTCGCCTCCTGCGACGCACGCGACGGACTCAAGGACGGCCTCATCGACGATCCCACCAGTTGCCAGTTCGATCCCGCCGTGCTGGCGTGCAAGGGCGCGGATGGTCCTGCCTGCTTGACCGCGCCGCAGGTGGAAGCCGCGAAGAAGATCTATTCGCCTGCTGTCAATCCTCGTACCGGACAGGAGCTCTTCTCGTCCCTGGTGCCGGGCACCGAGCTGGGATGGGGTGTTCAGGCCCTCGGTCCCGAACCGTCGGCCAATATCTACGATCAGTACCGATACGTCGTCTTCAAGGATCCGAATTGGGACTGGAAGACGTTCAACTTCGACAGCGACGTGGTGCGTGGCGACCTGCCGGAGAACCTGATCATGAACGCCACCGATCCGAACATGAAGCCGTTCTTCTCGCGCGGCGGAAAGCTCCTCCTCTATCACGGCTGGAGCGACCCCAATGTCCCGACGTTGAACACCATCAAGTACTACAAGAGCGTCGTGGACAACCTCGGCGGCCCAGCCAACGCGTCGACGAGCGTCCGGCTGTTCCTGGCGCCCGGAATGGGCCACTGCCGCGGCGGTGAAGGCCCCGACGTGTTCGACAAGGTCGGCGCGCTCGAGGCGTGGGTGGAGCGCGGCAACGCGCCGGAGCGGATGACCGCGTCGCACAGTACCGACGGCAAGGTGGACCGCACGCGGCCGCTGTGCCCCTATCCACAGGTCGCCAGATACACGGGCACGGGAAGCATCGACGATGCCTCCAATTTTGTCTGCCGGGCGCCGTAGACATCGAGCCTGAAGACGAATCCTCCCCGCGTGGGCCACGAGGGGCACCCCATGCGATTTCAGTGGATGCTTGCCGCTACGGCGGTGCTTGCGTTGTCCGTCCCTCTGCAGGGCTGGGACATTCCGCCGGACAACGGAACGCTGGGTCGTGACGGCGTTGCGGAGATCCTTGCGGGGAATCCGTATCCGGAGACGAGCGGCTATCGGCAGGCGGTCGGCTTCATCGACTTCACAGCCAACGGGCAGCCGTTCACCCAAGTCGTGGTGACACTCGTCCCCGACACGCCTCGCTTACGCAACGGCAGGAAGATCCGTCACCAGTCTCCGCGAGACGGCTTGTCACGCGCAGGCTAGAGCGATTCGCGTTTCGACGTAGAGCGCACGCTTCAGCGTGCGCGTGTCCGCGGAGGCTAAAGCCTCCGCTCTACGCCGAATCGAAAACGGTCTAAAAAGCCTGCGCTCTACGTTCGACCGAAGACCCTAGGGCTACGAGCTACCGGCTACCAGCACCAGCTACCGCAGGCTACCGGCTACCAGCTACCGGCTACCAGCCAGCTAGCGCATGATGCAGTCCGCGAGGAAGCCAAGCGGCTCTCCGCTCCGGCACGGGAACGGACGGTAGAACGTGATCATCCGCCCGCAGACGATCACCCCCATCCAACAGGCCAGCGACACGGCGCCGCTCATCTTGGCCCTCAACGGCGAGGGCGACGCAGGGGGTAGATGACTTCACGTGCCGGAACATCGTCAGGTAGAACACGAGCACGTTCACACCCGCGAGGACGACGAGCAGCATCTTCACGTGAAAGGCGGGGTTGTAGATGTACTGGTCGGGCGCCGCCATGAGGAACCCGATACCGCTCGTGACGTTGATCGCGAAGCCGACCACGGCGAAGGGAATGAGCCTGTGGAACTCGGCAATCGGCACACCACGCCCAATGCCGATCAGTCGGAGATCCCATGCGGCGATCGACCCGAAGAGCAAGGTCAGGCCGAGAAAGTGCAGGCTTTCAACCGCGGGCCAGGTCCAGGTCATCTGCATGACCCGCCTCACGTCGTCCGCGCTCTCGATGAGTCGAACCAGCCAGAGTTGGTAGGCGCCCATCGTGAGACCAGCTGCGCTCAGACCGTGTCGATGACCGTGAGGCGCGTATACGTGTAGGCCAGCAGACGCCCTCCGACGATCGCTCCGGCCCAGCACGCGAGCGACGCCGCTGCCAGCATCCTCAACTCACGCGACGGCACCGTCTCGATTGGCAGGCGCCGGCGAACGTTCTTGAGAATCACGAGCGCTGCCGCAATGAACGCCAGCTTGAGATAGAAGACCGGATTGGTCAGCGCTTTGGTGGGGTACCCGATGAGCAGGGCGATCCCCGAGAGCACGTTCAACCACAGACCCATCCACATCGCCGGCAGAAACCGTTCGAAGGTAATAGCCGGGATTCGCGTCGCAACGCCAAGCAACCGCAGGTCGAGGGCCACGTTGAGGCCGGCGATGAACGCGAGGCCGACGGTGTGAACGGCCAGGATTCCAGGGAAGGCGAAAAGCGAGGACGACTCCCGCATCCAGATGCTGAACGCGGTGGACTCGAGCCAGAGCAGCCAGGAGTCGAGCATGGTGAATGCCCGCTACTGGTGGACCGTTCGGACTGATTGAGTACCGAGTCACCGCAAGCCTTCGCAGCCGAGATTTTCCGCCGCGACAACGGAGCGGCCGGGAGTAATTCAGGAAGGCCACAGAGCGCCACTAGAACGTCTTGTTCTTCACCGGCTGACCCGTGCGGAACTCGTGGGACAGGTTGTAGTAGCCGGCAGACGAGAGGGTCACCGTCACGGGCTCGGTGCCCCGGTTCTCCCAGAACCAGCCGTGGATTCCGGAGAACGGCGCAGTAAGTGTTCCCGATGAACTGCTCACCGAGTCCACCATTTCATAAGTCTGCGCATAGCCAGCCGGTCCGCCATCGGGCTCGGCATGAAACTCCACGTGGACAGGACCACTCGCCTTCCACGAGTACAGGAGCGACTCGCCCTTGTCGAGTCGATACTTGTACTCCAGCCCCTCGCCAGGCGCCGCCGTGAACTCCACGGTCTCCTGTTGGAACGCGCGCTCCTGCGGCGCAAGGATCGTGGCCTGTGCCGCGCCGGCTGCCGCGGTCTCATTCAGCGCGTCGACCTGCTGTCCGACGACGCCCAGATCGAGCAAGCCGCTACGTGCGCCGACCCCAAAGGGATCGACGGCGAACTCCGCCGGCAGCACGAACAGGACGAGCACCAGCCCCGCCACCAGCAGCGCCGCTCCGGCCGCGACCGCGAGGCGCTGCCGCGCTTCCGTCGTCTGCTCCCGATCGAGCGCAGGTGTCATCGTCATGATGTCGCCAGAAAGTAGCCAGACAGTTGATAGCCCATCAACAAAAAGCCACCGGCCATGACCGCGGCGTTCGTCGCAAAGGCATGACGCAGGAAGCCGGCTCGCGTGCGCCAGTAACTGAGCCCGATCAGGATGCCCGTGAGCGCGAGGCCTTGCCCGATCTCGACGCCCACGTTGAAGCTGATGATGTTCGCGACGAGCCCGTTTGGAGACAGGGCGAATTCCTGCAGCTTGGTGGCGAGACCGAACCCATGAAAGAACCCGAAGGCGAGCACCGCCAGCCTGGTGTTGGGTTGATAGTTGAAGAAGCGCTTGAACCCGTCCATGTTCTCGAACGCCTTGTAGACCACCGAAAACCCGATGATCGCGTCGATGATGTATGGATTGGCGTGGATACCGCCAAGCACGCCGGCGAGCAACGTGACGCTGTGCCCGAGCGTGAACAGGCTCACGTACAGCAACACATCCTTGAGCCGGTACAAAAAGAAGATGACGCCGACGAGAAAGAGCAGGTGGTCGTATCCGGTCACCATGTGTTTGGCGCCCAGGTACATGAGAGGGCCGATCGCCTCTCCCTGAAGCCCCTGCAGGAAGACCGCGTCCTTCCCCGACACGCCGTGCGCTTCGAGGCCTACCGAACAGGCGCACGCAACGGCAATGAGCGTCGCGAATGCGACCCGATACCTACTGACGCTGATACTTGGCATGGCAGTTATCACACGTTGCATTGAGCTCTCCACCGGACGCCAGGAGGCGCTCTGTGCTCTTGGCCTCGGCAGCTTTGAGCGCCACCGTCCCTTTTTCGATCATGGCGCGTGCCATCGTAATCCAGTCCCCGTTGTCCACGACGCGATTGCCGATCAGCAGGAGGTTTCCGGATTCCACGAGCGCCGCGGCGCCGTTCGCGACGACCGCCCATTCCTCATCGTTCTGCGGGGCGATCTCCTTGATCCCTTCGCTGTTGATGATCGTTCCGACGGCGTTGTACACCACGGCCGCGGACGGACCGGTGATGCCCGCCATGACTTGCTTGATGCTACCGACCGCAACCATGGGCGGCGCCTCCGGCTCAGCCGCAGCCTGCGGCGCCGAACGACCCGCCGCAACGACGAAGCCGATGCCAGACACGAACAGGGCGACGCTCACGACGAACAACCAGTGCACCATGCGCATAGGCTAGCTACTCCAGAATCATCAACAGGTCGCCCGCTTCGACTGACGCACCCACGGTCACGAGCACGTCAGACAGCGTGGCTTCCATCGGACTCGACACCGCGGTCTCCATCTTCATCGCTTCCAGCGAGAACAGGTGCTGACCGGCCCGAACCGGCTGCCCCTTGCGAACGGCAATTGCCGACACCTTCCCAGGCATCGGCGCTGCGATGTGACCGGGATTGGTGGAGTCAGCCTTCTGTCGCGGCGCCACCTTCACGGCCGCGCTTCGATCGGTCACGGTCACTTCGCGAGGCTGACCATTCAGCTCGAAGAACACCGTGCGGCTGCCGTCCTCCCGCACATCCCCAGTCGTGAGATACCGAACGATCAGCGTCTTGCCAGGTTCGATCTCGATCTTGATCTCACCTCCGGCGGGCAGCCCATAGAAAAAGTTCCGCGTCGGAACCACGGACGTGTCCCCGTACCGGCGCCAGTGCTCCGCATAGTCCAGAAACACGCCAGGATACAGCAGATACGAGAGAACGTCCTCGTCACGCGGTTCGCGCTCGAGCCTGGGCCGCAGTGTTTTCGCCGTCGCGGCCAGGTCCGCGGGAGGTAACGCCGCCCCCGGCCGGCCCTGAATCGGCTCGACTCGGGCCGATCGCAGCACGATCTCCTGGAACTTCCTGGGCCAACCCCCTTCCGGCTGTCCGAGCATCCCCTGCATCATCTCGACAACGCTGCGCGGAAAGTGAAGGGGAATGTCGGCATCGAGGACCGTCTGCGCGGTCAGATTGTTCGTCACCATGAACAACGCGAGGTCCCCGACCACTTTGCTCGACGGTGTTACTTTGACGATATCTCCGCACAGTTGGTTTGCGGCGGCGTACGCACGGCACACATCATCCCAGCGATGCTCGAGCCCCAGACTCCTCGCCTGCTGCCGAAGGTTCGTGAACTGTCCGCCCGGCATCTCATGCTGATACACGTCGGAGCCAGGAGCGCGAAGCCCCTCCTCGAAGGGATAGTAGAGATCCCGCACCGCGGCCCAATAGCGGCTGAGGGCATCGAGGCGCACGCGGTCGAGGCCCGTATCTCGATCGGTGTGCTCCAGCGCCGCCACGATGGAATCGAGCGGCGGCTGGCTGGTCATGCCGGCCATCGATGCCACCGCCGCATCCACGATGTCCGCACCCGCATCGACGGCACGTAATACGCTGGCGCCGCTGATGCCGCTCGTGTCGTGCGTATGGAAATGGATGGGCACGCCCACCTCATCGCGAAGGGCCTTGACCAGGGCGTACGCGGCGTGCGGACGGCAGAGTCCCGCCATGTCCTTGATGGCCAGAATGTGCGTGCCCATACGCACGAGCTCCTTGGCCATGCGCACGTAGTAGTCCAGGCTGTACTTCGTGCGATGCGGGTCGAAAATGTCGCCCGTGTAGCAGATCGCCGCCTCGCAGAGCGCATTGGTGTCGGTACGAACCGCCTCCATCGCGATCTGCATGTTCTCGGTCGAGTTCAGGGAATCGAAAATGCGGAACACGTCGATGCCGTCATCGGCGCTGCGCTTGATGAAGGCCCGGACGACGTTGTCTGGGTAGGTGGTGTAGCCGACGGCATTGCTCGCCCGCAGCAACATCTGAAACAGGATGTTGGGGGTCTGCTGGCGAAGGGCGATCAGGCGGTCCCAGGGGTCTTCCTGCAGAAAGCGCATCGACGAGTCGAACGTGGCCCCGCCCCACATCTCGAGGCTGAAGAGGTTCGGCACGGTTCGCGCGACCGTACCTGCCACCGCGACCATGTCGTACGTCCGCACGCGCGTCGCCAGCAGGGACTGATGCGCATCGCGGAACGTCGTATCGGTAATCAGCAGGCGTCGCTCCGCACGTGCCCATGCCGCGAACGCTTCGGGGCCCATGGCCTGCAGCCGCTGACGCGTGCCCGGCGGCACCGTGCCTAGCGCCTGTGGCACGGCCGGGTCGGCCTCCGGGTAACGAACGGCCTGCCCCCGCACGTCCGGCCGGCCGTTGACGATCACGTCGCCAAGGTACCGAAGGAGCTTGGTTGCCCGATCGCGCGGCGGTGAAATCTCGAAAAGCGCCGGAGTATCGTCGAGAAACCGCGTGGTCGCATCGCCGGAAAGAAAGATCGGATGGCGAAGCAGGTTGACCAGGAACGCGATATTGGTCTTGACGCCTCGAATCCTGAATTCACGCAGTGAGCGCTCAGCTCGACGCACGGCCTCGTCCAGCGTCGTCCCCCATGTGGTCAGCTTGACGAGCAGCGAGTCGAAGTACGGCGTGATCACGGCACCGCCGTAGGCGTTCCCACTGTCGATGCGGACCGCGAATCCGCCCGGATCGCGGTAGGTCGTGATGCGCCCGTAGTCGGGAATGAACCTATTCTCCGGGTCCTCCGTCGTTACCCGGCACTGCAGCGCGAAGCCACGTGTCTCGATCGCCTCCTGCAGGGGCACTGAGACCGGAGCCTCGTGCAAGGCGTGACCGGCGGCCAGCAGGATCTGGCACCGCACCACGTCGATGCCGGTGACCATCTCGGTGACCGTATGCTCGACCTGAATTCGCGGATTGACCTCGATGAAGAAAAACTCACCGGTATCGACGTCGACCAGAAACTCTACCGTGCCGGCCGCTCGATACTGCACCGCGCGGCACAGACGGACGGCCGCCTCGCAGATGCGCTCCCTGAGCTCTTGCGCCAGGTGAGGGCTCGGCGCAATTTCGACAACCTTTTGATGACGACGTTGTACCGAGCAGTCGCGTTCCCAGAGATGGACGAGCTTGCCGTGCGCGTCACCGAGAATCTGCACTTCGATGTGCTTCGCCCGAGGGATGTAGCGCTCGAGAAAGACCTCGGCCTGGCCGAAGGCAGCCGAGGCCTCTCGCATCGCCTCCGCAACCTTCTCGGACAGTTCGCCGGGGGCTGTGACGACCCGGATGCCGCGACCGCCGCCGCCAAAGCTGGCCTTGATGATGAGCGGAAATCCGACACGCTGTCCGATGGCCGCGATGTCGTCACCCTCTTTGAGGGCGGCCTCGGTGCCAGGCACCGTTGGCACACCCACCGAGTGCGCAAGCTGCCGCGCGGCGACCTTGTCGCCGAACGTCTCGAGATGACCTGACGTGGGACCGACGAAACAGATGCCTGCTTCTTCGCAGGCGCGCGCCAGCCGGGCGTTCTCGGAGAGGAATCCGTACCCCGGGTGAATCGCATCCGCGCCGCTGCGCGCCGCGACGGCCATGATCTGATCGATATCCAGATAGGCGCGCACCGGCTCCCCGCCGTGGGCGGGGCCGATCGCGTACGCCTCGTCGGCCTTGAACCGATGTGAGGAGAACCGGTCTTCGTAGCTGTAGACCGCCACGGTCCGCAATCCCAACTCAGTGGCGGCACGAAAGCAGCGAATCGCGATCTCTGATCGATTCGCGACGAGCAGTTTGTGCATCGAGATCTGAAGGATGACACAGGGGGAAGTCAAAAGTGAAAAGTGCAAAGTGAAAAGTGCAAAGTAGAAAGTGCAAAGTAGAAAGTGAGGTGTGAGGGTGCGAAGTGCGATGGGGCGATGGTGCGAGCTCGGAACTACGCATAAGATGGCCCGGTGGCGACTGACATTCTTTCGGGCATCACGGTCATCGATCTGACGCGTGTCATGTCGGGTCCGTACTGCACCCTCATGCTGGCGGACCTGGGCGCGCGCGTGATCAAGGTCGAACGTCCCGGACACGGCGATGACACCCGCGCCTGGGGACCTCCGTTCGTGTCGGGCGAGAGCGCCTATTTCCTCAGCGTCAATCGCAACAAGGAAAGCCTGACGCTCGATTTCAAGCAGCCGGACGGCCGGCGCATACTCGATGCGCTGATCGAACGCGCCGACGTCCTTGTCGAAAATTTCAAACCGGGCACGTTGCACCGCCTCGGCCTCGACCACGCCTCGCTGGCGGAACGTTACCCACGTTTGATCTACGCCTCGGTCTCGGGGTACGGACAGACCGGTCCCCTCAAGGCGCGTGCCGGCTACGACGCCGTCACGCAGGCCGAAAGCGGCCTGATGAGCGTGACGGGTGAAGTGGATGGTCCGCCAGTCCGACTCGGCGTGCCGATCGGTGATCTCGCCGCGGGCCTGTTTGCGGCCCAGGGCGTTCTCGCAGCGCTCGTCAGTCGCGCCGCCACCGGACGCGGTCAGCATGTGGACGTGTCGATGCTCGACTCAGTGGCGGCCCTGCTCACCTATCACGCGACGGCGTACCTCACCACTGGCCAGAACCCGCCGCGGATGGGTAATGGGCATGCCAGCATCGTTCCCTACAACACGTTCGCGGCGAAAGACGCGCCGCTCATGCTCGCCGTCGGCAACGACGACCAGTGGCGTCGGTTCTGCGCCGTCGCCGGGCGCCCGGAGCTTGCCACGGACGAGCGGTTCGCGACCAACTCGCAGCGCGTGCAGAATCGAGCGCTCCTTGAACCACTCGTTGGAGGCATCGTCGAAACGCGTGATTGCAGGAGCTGGGTTGAGCAATTGAGCCAGGCCGGCGTACCCTGCGGCGTCGTTCGTGACGTGGGCGAAGTGCTCGAAAGCCCGGAGATCAGCGCGCGCACCATGCTGACGTCCGTACCGCATCCCACGGCGGGAGCACTGCGTCTGGTGGCAAGTCCGGTGAAACTTTCGGGGAGCACGACACGACCGGACCTCCCGCCACCGCTCCTTGGGCAGCACACGGACGGGATTCTCACGGACCTCGGCGTCAGTGCCGAACAGCTCATCGATCTGCGTCGCAGGAAGGTCGTATAGGCCGGGAATTACCGAAACAGGAAGCGCTGAGCCTGCTCCAGGTCGCACCCCGAACCGCAAGAGCTGAAGCGTCGGCGCGAAATCCCACTCCGTGGCTGACGGTGAGCGGCTCCGCGAGGTAGTCGGGATCCTCGAGCACGAAGTTGATCAGGAGCCGAGTGCCGTCTTGGCTGAGTTGGTATCTCTCCACGACACGCTTCCGAGGTCCGGACGGTAGGCCTTGCATGTTGGCGAGCCGAGGCACGAACGACAGGCCCTGCGAGTTCCCGAGCCGATGCTCGGCAAAGAGCGTTGTGTCGACCACCAGTGCACCATCCTCCCACCGTCCGATGGAATGGCCTTGGTTCGTGCGCGCACCCTCCCTCGGATGACCACGGCCGTCCATGTGCACCGTTCGGTCAACGTTGAAGAACTCGCTTCGAATCACGACCGTATCGCCCCGTACCTCGATCTGATTCAGGTACGGCATGCTCTGCAGAAACGGTGAGGGAAACGGCACGCAGTTCGCCACCGGATTCACCTCTTCGGTATACGCCTTCATCGCGGCCATGCCCGCTGCCGTCGGCCGAAAGGTTCCGAAGCGCCGCTGGCTGAATCCACGCAGGCCGTCCCACACGCCGGACACGCTCGTCGCACGTGACCGGGCGGCCACACTCCCTGATCTCGGCCGCAACACGACACCGTCCGCGCGCGCCATGGAAATGAGCAGGGCGTGATTCCGCTGAGCGTTCTTGTCTGGATTCGCCCGTACCGTCACCACATCTCCAATGGCGACGGAGTCACGACTCCAGCCGCTTCGGGTCAGAATCGATATCCCGTCCGTCTCAATCATCCATTCGCGCGTCTCGCCAGCCGCAGTCATGGAGTGCACGTAAAGGTAGACGTGAGGGTTCGTCCAGTCGAAACGACTGACCGCACCCTGAATGGTGAGCTGCGAATCCAGGTTGAAGGCCGCGGGACTGTGATGGGCGGACGCCGTTGCAGCGATGACGAACACGACCGCGACGACCGAGCACAATCTCATGACACCTCTCACAGCGCGGCTCACTTTACACCGCGCGAGCACTCAAACCTAGACCGCTTTCGATTCGACGTAGAGCGGAGGCCAGCTCGGCGGAGCCGTAGCCTTGGCGGAGGCGCTTAGCCTCCGCGGACACGCGCACGCTGAAGCGTGCGCTCTACGCCGAAACGCCGATCGCTCTCGCGCCTCGCTCTGCCCTGACGGCAAGCGCAGCATAACAGGTAGAATCCAGCTCGATGAAGGCCGTCGTCCTTCGAAAAGCCTTCGACCTCGCGTCCGGCGACGTCGCCACGCCTCAGCCGAAACCTCGCGAGGTGCTCATCCGCGTCAGCCACAGCGGCATCTGCGGCACTGACCTCAAGATTTTCACCGGCGCCATGCCAGCCGCGTACCCGATCATCATGGGCCACGAGATCACCGGCGAAGTCGTTGGTGAGGTCGGCCGCCCCGTCGGCGCCGGCAATCGTGTGCTGGTCGATCCGGTCGTATTCTGCGGTGCCTGTATCGACTGCCGGACCGGCCGAACGAACCTCTGCCCCAACGGCGCCGTCATCGGTCGAGAAATGAACGGCGGTTTTGCGGACTATGTCGTCGCGCCCAGCAGCCACGTATATGCGCTCCCGCCGTCAATCGAGAGCCGCACGGTCCCCCTCATCCAGGTGCTCACCACCGTGCTGCACGCGCAGCGACGAGCGGGCATGGGAGTACCTGGCGTCCTTGACGGGACGTCGTCGGTTGCCGTCATCGGTCTCGGTGTCTCCGGGCAATTGCACGCACAGCTCGCGAAAGCCCGCGGGGTGCACACGGTGATCGGCATCAGCCGCAGCGCGTGGAAGCGAGATATTGCCGAGCAGCTCGGCGTGGATCGCACGTGCTCCAGCGACGAGGCTGTCGCATCGGTGAAGGCGGCCACCGGGGGGCGTGGCGCGGATGTCGTGGTGGAATCCACCGGCGTCGTGGCGTCGATCGCGGACGCCATCGCGATGGTGCGTCCCGGAGGTACCATCGTGCTCTTTGGCATTTACACTGCGAGCGAGGGGGCACTGCCCTTTTACCAGCTGTACTACAAGGAACCCGTGATCATCAGCGCGCGCGCGGCGATGCCGGAGGATTTCCCCGAATCGATCGAGCTGGTCGCCAGTGGACGCGTAAGATTGTCGCCTCTGGTCACACACGTGCTGCCGGTCTCGGATCTGCGTCAGGCGCTGCGGATGCTGGAGCAAGATACCGACGGCCGGATGAAGATCATATTGGAGAATTGACTCGAGGCTCGGGGTCAGAACAGAGACGAACCACGACGTTATCGGCCGAAGCCGCGCGCCAGGTCAGTCGGGAGCGGACGGCGCTGACGCAGGACCAGACGCGGCTCGTCAATCAGATGCGCGGCTGGGTGGCGACGTGGGGGGCGCCTCTGCCTTCGCGTCGGCGCGGCGCCTGGTGGAGCACCGTACGGGATTGGGACGGTGCGGTGCTGTCTGTCGAAGTGCAAGCGCGGCTGGCGCGCGCGGAGGCCCGGTTGCAGAGTCTCGCGGCGCAGATCGCGGAACTCGACGCGCAGCAGCAGGCCGCCGTCATGGCCGCCCCGGCGCGCGGTGCCCTGCGACGATTGGTGCACCGAAGGGTGTCGCGAGGACCAGTGCCTCGGTGCTGCTGGATGAGGGCTTGGTCTGGCGGGCGTTCCGGAATCGGCGACAGATTGGCGGGCTGCTCGGCTTTGCGCCGACGCCTAGGACAGCGGGGAGTCGCAGCGCGAGCAAGGCATCAGTGGCGCGGGCAATGCGCGGCTGCAGGCATAAAGAGAAGGCACGAAGAACACAAAGGCCAGCGCCTAGGCTGTCAGAGGTCACCATGGACTCGACCCGCCGGGAAACCGGCGACCGATACCGCCAAATCATCGAGCTGTCGCCAGACAGCATCCTGATCGGACGCGATGGACTCATCGTGTACGCGAATCCTGCCACGTTGCGACTCGTGGCCGCGAGATCGCTGGGCGACGTGCTGGGCAAGTCGCCGGCCGACCTCCTCCATCCGGACAGTCGGCCAAGTGTGGCTCGGCGCATTGCGGAGTTGAGGGCCGGCCAGGCGCTATCGATGACAGAGGAGCGCATCGTGCGACTCGACGGGACGGTCCTCGACGTCGAGATCACCGGCAACCTCTTTGAAGACCACCTCGGGACAGGGCTCCAGGTGATCGTCCGCGACATCACCGCGCGCAAGCAGACCGAGGCCGCCCTGCGCGAAAGCGAAGAACGCCTCAGGTTGGCCTTCGCCGGCGCGCAAGAAGGTGTCTGGGACTGGAATCTCGACACGGGTGCGGTGGTTTACTCCGCGCAATGGACGCGCATGCTCGGATACGAGCTGCATGAGATCGAACCGCACGTGAGCGCCTGGGAGCGGCTGCTGCATCCCGACGATGCCGAGCGGGCCACTGGCGTCCTCCAGGCCGTGCTTCGTGGAGAGGCGGATTACTCAGTCGAGTTCCGCCTACGCCACAAGGCGGGCCACTATGTGGACGTGCTGTCTCGTGGCTTTCCCGTGCGGCGGGAACCCGACGGCGTCGTCGTGCGTATCGTCGGCACCCACTTCGACTTGACCGAGCGCAAGCGGGCGGAAGCGAAGCTACGCGCCGACGAGCACCGCCTGCGTGCGTTCCTCGAGAACAGCGCCGTCGCCGGCTGGCTCAAGGATGAGGATGGACGGTACGTCTTCCTGAGCAAGAATTTTCAGCGATTCGGCATGGGCATCGAGGAGTGGGTTGGCAGGACCGACTTCGACTTCTGGCCGCGCGAGGTCGCTGAGACGTTTCGGCGCAACGACCTCGCGGTCCTGAACAGTGGACAGAACGTGGAGGTCGTGGAAGAAGCGATCTACCCGGACGGCTCACGGTCCTGGTGGCTCAATCACAAGTTCCGGCTCGAAGGCGCTGACGGACGACACTACGTTGGCGGTCTTGGCGTGGACGTGACCGCCCGCACGAACGCCGAGGAACTGCTGCGCCACGCGCACGATGAGCTGGAGGAGCGCGTGCGCGAACGCACCACCGAGCTGGCGGGCGCGAATGCGGCTCTGCAGCTCGAGATCGTCGAGCGCGAACGCGCCGAGGTGGCACGGCGCGAGCTGCTGGCGCGGCTGGTTTTCGCCCAGGAAGACGAGCGGCGCCGGATCGCCCGGGAGATGCATGACCAACTCGGCGAGCAGCTCACTGCCTTGGGGCTGCACGTGCGTGGGTTACAGGACGCCGTGGCCGATGCACCCGCCCTCGCCGAGCGAGCTGATGCGCTCGAGCGCGTCACGCAGGAACTCGATCGAAGTGTCGACGAGCTCGTCTGGGCGCTCCGGCCAACGGCGCTCGACGATCTCGGCCTGCGGGCGGCGCTCGAGAACTACCTGCAGGACTGGTCATCCCGCACTGGCGTCTCGGCCGAGCTGCACACCGCCGGTCTCTCCGTCGATCGGCTCACCACCGAAATCGAAACGACGTTGTACCGCATCGCGCAGGAGGCGCTGACCAACGTGGCCAAACACGCCAAGGCCACCAGCGTGGCCGTCCTTCTCGAACGGCGCGCTGACCACATTTCGCTAGTCATCGAAGACGACGGCGTTGGATTCGACTCGAGCGCGGCCGGTAGAACGAGTCAGGGCTTCGGCTTGCTCGGCATGCAGGAGCGGGCGGCGCTCATTGGTGCAAACCTGGAGATTGAGTCGGTGGCCGGCGAGGGCACGTCGATTCTGGTGCGCATCGCGACCCCGCAGGAGGGACGACACGCATGACCCGACCGGGTGCTGTCATCCGGATCGTGCTCGCCGATGACCACGTGACCGTGCGTCAAGGGCTGAAGCTCCTGATCGAGGCGCAGCCGGATATGCAAGTCGTCGCGGAGGCGAGCGATGGAAGCGGTGCGGTGGAACAAGCGCGGGCTCTCAAGCCCGAAGTGGTCGTCATGGATATCTCGATGCCCGGGGTGAACGGGCTCGTGGCCACGCGTGCGATGCGCGCACAGGTGCCTGACACGGCGGTCATCATCCTGACGCGGCATGGAGACGACGCCTACCTGCAGGAGTTACTCCGCGCCGGAGCAGCCGGATACGTACTCAAACAGAGCCCCGCGGCCGAACTGCTCCAGGCCGTCCGGGCGGTGGCCGCCGGCGGTCAATACCTGGACTCGACCTTGACCGCCCGGGTCACGGCTGGATTCGTGGGCCGAAAGAGCAAGGGGCTGAACCAGCCTGGAGCGGCTCTTACCGAACGGGAGTCGGAGGTCCTGCGTCTCATCGCGTCCGGCTACAGCAACAAGGAAATCGCCGTGCAACTCGACCTCAGCGTGAAAACCGTGGAGGTTCACAAGGCCAACTCCATGCGGAAACTAGGACTTACCGGCCGTATCGACATCGTCCGCTACGCGATCCTTCAGGACTGGCTGCACGATACCTAGCTCCCGCCTGGTACTAGGGAAAGTCCCTATGCAAATCAGGCATCTTCCCGATTCTCCGGGCCTACCGGAAGCCGTACATTCGCGAGCGTGTTAGAGACGACTCCTCACGGAGGAGCACATGCAGAAGAGAACGTACGAACAGCACACTCCGTTGGCGATGGCGCATCTCATGGGTAGACGTACCGAATCAGAGGACGAAGGGCCTATCAGGTTCCGGGTCCAGGCCGATCGGCGCCAGGTGGAAGCGCTCGCACAAGGCGCTGCCGATCGTCGAGTGAGGCGGGCGGCAGCCGCCTCCACAGACCGGATCGCTGACACCATCGACGATGCGGCGAGCAGCGCCGCGTCTGACATCGTCCCGACCAAGTAGTCGACCCTCGCCGGCGAATCTCTCACCGATACCTTTGTCCTCTGGAAGCGAAAGAGGTGAGCGGTGATCCGCCCGCTTGCGTCGAAACGACGCTCGTCGGGTGACCGATCAGACGCTCGACCCACGCCGCGCTGTAAACTTGCAAGCTGCGGCCGGGCCCATCCAGCCTGAGCGAGTCCGCGAAGACCACGCCACACCATGACCATCGACACCCATACCCACTTCGTCCCGCCGGAGTTCGTGGTGGAGGCGCGGGCCGGACGCGCCCTCGACTCGATCGCGCTCGACTGGCGTGGAGAAACCGAGTGGCTGGTTCACCCTCAGGGCTACCGCTACCCGCTTTCGCCGGCGTTCTTCGAACTCGACGCCAAGCTACGACAGATGGACAGCCTCGGCATCGACGCCTCGGTGCTCTCCCTCACGCCGACGCTCTTCTTCTACTGGGTCGACGCGGCCAGGGCGAGAGACTTCTGCCGTCTGGCCAACGACTCCATTGCGGCGTTCGCGGCGCGATCCGACCGTCTGCACGGCGTGGCGACCGTTCCGATGCAGCAGCCGGACGCGGCCGTGGCTGAACTGCGTCGCTCCGTCAAGGAACTCGGTCTCCGCGGGGTCCAAATCGGCACGACCGTCGAGCAAACGCCGCTGGACGACCCACGCTTCGATCCGTTCTTCGCAGCGGCGGCGGAACTGGACGTGCCGGTGATCCTGCACCCGTACTACGTGGGCACCCGACCGAACCTGGTCGATTTCTATATGACCAACCTCACCGGGAATCCACTGGAGACGTGCATCGCTGCCAGCCGGATGATCCTGTCGGGATGCCTCGATCGGCATCCAGCGCTCAAGGTCGTGCTCGTTCATTCGGGCGGATTCATGCCGTTCCAGATCGGCCGCCTGGATCATGGGGTCCGCGTGCGTCAGGAAAGCCGCGTGGCGATCACCTCGCCGCCATCCACGTACTTGAGGCGGTTCTGGTACGACACGATTACTCACGCCAGCGCTCCGCTTTCCTTCCTCGTCGACCTTGTCGGGGCCGATCGCGTCATGTTCGGTTCCGACCTGCCGTTCGACATGGCTGACATCCACTTTCAGCAGTACTTCGCGGAGGCCGCATTCGACCGGACCACTCTCGATGCGATCACTTGCGGCAACGCCACTGCCCTCTTCGGTCTCGAGCGAGCCACCGCCGTCCGCCGCGCATGAACGTCCACGGCTACCGAATCCATCAATGGGGCGGCCCACTTCGATGGGAGGCCTTCGATGTCCCGGAACCACAGCCAGGCGAGGTGCGCATCCGCGTGGAGGCGTGCGGGATCGGACTGACGGTGCTCAACTGCATCCGGGGTGATCTGGCCAACGCGGCGGCGACACTACCCAGAGTCCCCGGCCACGAGATCGTCGGACGGGTCGAATCGGTCGGCCGAGGCGTCACGTCGCCAGGCGTCGGGCAGCGCGTGATGGCGTACTTCTACCTCGTCTGCGGCGCGTGCAAGGCGTGCGCAGAGGGTCAGGACTCGTTGTGCGCCAATCTTGCCGGCTGGGTGGGCGTCCACAGAGACGGCGGCTATGCGCCGTTTGTTGTTCTGCCGGCGCGAAATGCGATCGCCATTCCCGATTCGATCGGGGCGGCGCAGGCCACCGCCATTCCGGATGCCATCGCCACACCGCTGCACGTGTGCAAGACCCGGGCGCGTATCACGACCGGCGATTTGGTGGTCGTGATCGGTGCCGGCGGCGGTGTCGGTATTCACATGGTGGAGATGGCGACGCTGCTGGGCGGCCATGTGGCCGGTCTTGAAGCAGCCGAACCGAAGTTCGACGCCATTCGACATGCCGGCGGCACGCCGATCATGTCTCGCTCGTTCGACAAGATCGATCTGAAGTCAGCGTGGGGTTCCAGCCGCCCCACCGTCGTCATCGACCTGCTCGGCAGCCGGGCGAGCGTCGCGTGGGGCATGGAGGCGCTGGCGCTCGGCGGCCGGTTGGTCGTCCTCACGACCTTCCGCAATGTCGACCTTCCCATGAGTCCCCGGGACATCGTCCTCCGCGAGCTGACGATCCTCGGGTCGCGCTACGCCTCGAAAGCCGAGCTGACCGAATGCGCCGAGCTCGTCGTCTCTGGACGCATCCATCCGGTGGTCTCGCACGTGGTGCCACCCGAGGGCGTCGAGGACGTGCATCGCGCCCTGCGTGACGGCACACTCATCGGCCGGGGCGCGTTGGACTGGAACCTGTAGCGCTGGCTCGGGGCTCGGGGCTCTGGAGGGCGTTAGACACCGGACGAGCTCATTGGTGCGCACGCGCCCGAGGGCGGGCATGGGCACGTGCGCCGCGGAGTCCGGCTCCGCACGGCGGGAAATCAGTCTCCGCTCATACCCTGACGCTTGCGACGCGAGTAGTACTCGACTCGAACGACAACCAAGTCGCGGCATGCACCGGCAAAGCCTATTCGAAGCTCAAGGGTCGCGCGGACCGAACTCGCGTCGATGAATCGCTCCGCCTGATTTCCGGCATCCCCCGTCGCCGTGCTCCGAACGGACATCCGCCTCGCACGCGCCCATGCCCGCCCCTAAGTCGCGCGTGCTGTTGCGGGTGAGACCATACCCGGTTGCAAAGAGCCAGCCCCAGATCGCTTGGGCACCGGCCTTCTAAGGCGCCCAAGGGTTGCTGCACCAAAATGCAGCAACCTGCAAGGGCGCTGCGTTTCCTAGGACTTAGCGAATCGGCCGATTGCATGAGGCTGCGAGAAGACGCAGCGAATCGCAAAACGAACTGACACCAGAACTGACACCGGTCGCGGCCAGGGAAGGAACGAAGCGGCCCAACGGATGGCCGCTAAGCTGCGGCCGCGCGCGATGCTACCACGCTGCGTGTCGAGCCCGACCGCGCGCACGTTCTAAGAAGCCCGCGCGGCCGACAGCTTCAGCGGCTTGTTAGGCAGCCAGCTCATGGAGAAGACGGCGTGCAGGCGAATGGCGAGCCCTTACCGCGCGACGCAGCCACCTGACGGCTTGCGCTCGACTGCAGGACACTCCATCGCCATTGAGGTAGCAAAGAGCGAGATTGAACTGAGCTTTCGAGTCGCCTTGGCGAGCTGCTCGTCGGTAGCAGCGCGCGGCTTCTGGAAGGTCGCGGCGAGTGCCAAGGCCCTTGTGAAGGCAGTAGCCTAGGTCACGTTGAGCCGCGGCATCTCCTGACTCCGCAGCGCGTCTGAACCAGCGCACCGCCTCGGACGGCTTCCGCACCACCCCTTCGCCCTCGCGGTAGCCGAGAGCAAGGTTGTATTGCGCCTCGGGGTGCCCAAGATGCGCCGCCGCTCGATAGCACCGCATGGCGCGCGCCAAGTTCTTGCGGACACCGATGCCACCGTCGTAAAGGGTAGCAAGGTAGAAGTGAGCACGTGCGTGATTTTGGGCGGCCGCGAGCTTCCAGTACCAGCGGCGCGTTGGAGGTCACGGCGACGTTGATCTTTAGAGAACGCCAGCCGATAACCCAGCCGAAACTGGCTGTCAGCGTCGCCTTCATCTGCGAGGCGGCGTAGTGATGCCGTGGTGATCACTGGGTCATTCGCTCTGGCGGCCTAACCCGACTGCCGCTCACCTGCGGCACGCGCGAGCGAGCCCCGGTGACGTCAGGTGCAGCGGCCTGTTATGCCGTACGTCGCGCTCCATGCTGGGTGTCACAACGGATCACACCACTCTTGCTCGACAAGGCTGCTGCTCGGGACCCAACCTCGCCGACCAGTTTTGGTCACCTCAACCAAGTAACCAACGGTCAGGCATTGACCCACTGACTCCACGAACGGTTGCAGGCGCACACTGCCCCAAGGACTGAACGACCGAGGCGTCGCGGCGAGGCGTCATGAACAGCGGGAGTTCTTGAATCGTCTCATACGTGCCGATGACTACCTCTTCGCCACGCCGGTATAGCCCCTGCTCATAAGAGTCCCCGTTCCATCGATACCAACCATTGGCGTCGCACTCCACGCAGAAGAGTGGCGTTACCACATCTGTCGCGCCGCCTATGCCATTGATCGCCTCCGCTCCTAAGGACACCACCCAGTGCAGGCGGCGCGGCGCGCGGTCGTGAATCGCAACTACCCCAAACCGTGTCCCAGCCTGGCCGGCTTGAACTACCACAGCTGCGACATCGTCGCGACCGTTGCCGTCGAGATCCCGAACGACCCAGGGCGGCCACACCCCGAGGTTTTCAAGTTCCTCTTGAGTGTAACCACCGCGTAGATCGGTCGGCGGGTTCAAGAGCCGAACTCCTGGCGTGGTTGTGAGTCCGCGAAGAAGCGGCGGCGATGACGGTGCTTGGCCCGCTGCAAGAATGCCAAGCATTGCGGCGATCACTACCGATTTCATTCAGCGTGACTCCTGTTTGTCGGTATAACGCCGCAGTTCAGCGGCCGCGCGCTGCGCTAACCAGCGCCGACGTATCACGGTCCGCTGCAACTGCTTGTTAGGCGCTGGCACACAGTGGTTATTGGGCATGGATCGCCTCATCCGGGCGGTCAACTACAGCTCCGCGCTCTCTCATGAAGGTCTTGAGCTCTTCCAGTGACGAGAAGCGTTCGTTCCGCTCAAGATTGCTGATCTCTAAGAACGAAACCCAAAGAGGATCTTCACTCGATTCCGGATCGACCTCGAGGTGATAAACCCCGGAGTCGATGGACCACAGGGACCACCACTTCCCTTGTTTGGCGGGCACATCGGATACGGGCTTAAGCGCGTTGCCGTTGTCGTCATAGAACTTATACACGCCGCTTTGCACATCTATGCCCTCGCAGCTGCGGTACACCGCAGCCTCGTCATTCGCGATGAAGAGCGTTCCGTCTTCTTGGAATACTAGAATCAAGCGAATGCCTTCCGAAGCGCGCCTAACGATAGCAATAAGCCGCGCCGGCCGAAGCGACTCTTCGACGGGCCGGCGTCGGCTTCATTGCTTTGTTAGGCCGTCCTTCACGATCGTCTGGCGCCCAACGCGACAGGCCGGGCCGAATTCACAAAGCGACAAAACCTCCGTGAACAACGTGGCAGCCGGTACTCAGATGAGAGTGCAACCACTTGATTTCGTCGTCACGGCTCCCCGGCGCTAGACGCCGACGATGCGATTCCTCCAGGTGGTTGTAGGCCCCTTCGAAGAGCGGATCATTCCCCAAGCCAGTCGGAGATGGTCGTAGATGGATGCTATGAATGATGAGGTTTCGCCGGCGGAGTAGCCATTTCAGACCTTCGTGCTTCTCAGACGTCTGATACGCCCGAACGGCGACCCAGCTCTTGGATTCGCGAAGCTCGGTGTGGACCGGCACATGGTTCGCGTGAATTCTTTCCATAACTGATGGAAAACCATCTCGCTCGTACTGCCGAATGCCGAAGAATGCAAAGTCCAGCAGCTGCCCAAGTCGGTCCCAGAGAGATGCCAACTTGACGTAGGCACTCTCTGCTCGTTCCCAGAACTGGCTTATCGCCGTCCGCTGCATGATTGCGGTTATTCGCTCGTCAGAAGGCCAGGTGAGCAGATCTGGCGTCCGCTCGATGACACCACCAGCAATGAAGTGGAGATGAGCCCGACACACCGTGGCGCGCGCTCGATGAAACATCGTGATCGCTTCATCGACAGCGGCAGCGGCGTAGGTGTCGTAGCGAGGCTTTGGTCGGTCCTGCACCACAACCATCAGGCGCGGACGGCCTCCAAGAGCCGCGACAACCCGCCCGGCCTGTTGTTCGAGCATCCTGATCTGGTCCTCGGTCCCAGTGATGTCCGCCGGCTGGGGGTCGAAGGTTGGCTCGAGCTGCGCGAGAAGGAGTACCTCCTTCGCAGAATGTGCCATCGTGTCGGCAATAAGCCTCACGAATGCCAGATCGTCTGGATCGACTTGGTCGTCGTTCATGACGCTAGATCTTGATTCGAAACGGCCTAACGATCGCGGCTCACTTGCGGCGGCCTAATAACATTGGCTCGAATTGTCCGGATCCTACGCGGCCGCCGTCAAGTGCAGCCGCTGTTAGACCTAACGTCCTAGGGACGCCACCACCTAAGCTGATTGCGTACATGGTTCCAGTACAGAAAGACGTCATCACACTCGCCGCCGGATAGTCGGAGGCCCTTGCAGGAGTCCGATATCTGAAACCCTTCCAACGGCCTGCCGGCATCCTGGGATGGATCCACCGCGATTGAATCGAGGGCTAGACTGGCTGGCTCGCTGCAAATAGCAGCCTGCTGCGACCCATCGACGGCAAACTGCAGAACCTCCGCTGGCTGGCCAGAACCGCGTACGACGCCGACGAGCACGTTCCCCGCTTCTCGCCCAAGCATGGCGAGATCGCCTTCGCCGTCACAATCAACATCTCCCTGCAGCGTTGCCGCCTCGTCCCAAGCCGCGGTGGGTCGAACAATCCGTAGCGAGTCGATGGCAGACGTCTGATCTGAAGAGTTACAAGCACATCCTGACGCCAGTAGAAACAAAAGGACAACTCTCATGTGAAATTCGTTGCTCCCCGTGCGGTTTAACGATCTGCCGCTCAGCCGCGAGCGGCGGGTATATTCGCGCGACGGAATCGAAACCATCCGCCGCTCGTCGGCTGCAGCGGCCTGTTAGCCCGCCGGTCGCTACAAGGGACCGATATTGCCCCAACTGTTGAACGGTGGATTTCGGACTAGGAACACCGCCTGCTCCTTCAAGTAACACTTGCCCACAACCTCGGGCCCGAAATCGTCCCAGCGCCGTGGGTGAGCCACCGAATCGACCACCCGACCGGCTTCAATGAAGATCAAGACATTGATACCCTCGTTCGATCGGACATCAAACGCTCGCCCGGCGGCACCCGGAATTCCAGTTGCAGCATCAACCTGATCGTCAGGCGAATACGGCCCAAAGATGCAGACTCGGTCCCAGTCGAACATTGCGCTTTCAGCCAACGTCAGGCGAGCACCAGGGCCTCGATCGACCGCTGCTGCAATTGACCGGCTGACTGGCCCGCTGCCTCTGCAAGCAGTCGCGCCAAAGACGACCGCAACGATGCAAAGAAAGAAGGCCGTTCTCATTCGTGAAAAGGTCTTGCCGGAGTTGTCGGGCTAACTAGTAGTAGGCCGACCGACATATCTCGGCCGAACCTGCGAGGCTCGCAGCATAACGCCAAACTGACCGCGCGGAACTGTCCGGTAAGTTCTACGGTCACAGGTACTTGTCTAAGTCCCGGGCTCCGGCGAAGGCTGATTGGACCGGTCGGCATAACACGTCTCCAGCACGCCGCATATCGCGGCCAGGAGCGCCCCCGCGACGCATGCGTCGAGCCCCGCGCGCTCAATGTCGGCCGTGACCAGTTCAGCGGCAGCGGACGTCTCGCCGCATGCCGCCGCAGCGGTCTCTGTCCGCCAGCCGCAGGTTCCTCGGCCGCCGCGAGGAGCAGCGCACGAGTCAAACGATGAGCGTGAGGTCCCAGTCTGACAAGCCATACTTGTCCAGGCAGACATCGATGCACGTCGCTCTATCTCGTCTGGACCACAGGCCCTGGCCGATTCCGGATGGCCGGTGGACTTGGCGGCAGTCCTGGCGCGATCTGCTCTTCGCACACTGGGCTGTTCCAACAGCGATCCTGCAGCCACTGGTGCCACGGTCTCTCGACCTTCAGGAATTCGAGGGAACGGCCTGGCTTGGTCTCGTGCCATTCCGGATGGCCGGTGTCATGCGACGGCCGTTGCCAGATCTGCCCTGGATATCTGCATTCCCCGAGCTCAACGTCAGGACGTACGTAAACCTCGACGGCAAGCCGGGAATCTGGTTTCTCAGCCTCGATGCCGCCAATGCGGTCGCTGTTTGGGCTGCGCGACGTTTCTTTCATCTCCCTTACTATCAGGCCAGGATGACCGTGACGGGTGACGGAGATGCCTTTCGGTACTCATCGGTGCGAGCCGGCGCTGAATTCTCGGCGAGCTATGGTCCGACGTCAGGGGTCTATCACGCGAAGCCGGGCTCCCTAGAGCACTGGCTGACCGAACGATACTGTCTGTACGCGATGTCTCCCGATGGTTCGATCTGGCGGAATGAGGTTCACCATCACCCGTGGCCTTTACAAGCCGCCAAGGCCAGTGTCGAACACAACACCATGTTCAGTTCTCACGGTATCGAAATACATGAGCCGCCGGCTATCCTGCATTTCGCCAAGCGTCTCGATGTGGTTGTCTGGGATGCAGAACGCGTTGTCTGACTCCGGACTAAAGCGGCGGGGGGCCGACCGCGCCTTGTCCGGCATGGCGAGCGGCGTCACGCGGCGAGACGTCCGCTGCCGCTACTGTAGAGATTGTCGACTGCGCTCTCGGCAGCGAAACCGAGTCCCGAGCCCCGAGTTCAGCGCGCGATCGGCTGGAGGGGCGTCTGTCCGCCAGCCGCGGGCTCCTCGGCCACGGCAAGGATCATCGCCACGGACGCGTAGGTACCACTCAGGGTGACGAGGTCCACGATCTGCTGATCGGTGAACGTCGTCTTGGCGCGCGCAAAAGTGGCGTCGCTCACCGTGTGCTGGGTCGCCAACTCCATGCTCAGGTCGTAGACGATCGCCTCGTCGGGCTTCATGCCGGCCGGGCGACGTCCGGCCTTCAGATCCTCCGCGACGGACTCGGTGAGTCCTGCTTTGAGGGCGAGCGGATGATGCGCGACCCACTCCACCTGCGATGTCCAGAGACGCGCCTGAATGAGAATCGCAAACTCGTTCAACCGGCGTGGCACCGACGTGTTGAATCGCAGATAGTCCAGCAGCTTCACCATCCGATCGGCGAGCAACGGGCTCCGGAGGAGCGGATTGTAGGGCCCAGCCAGACCGACACTCGAGACCTTCAGAATCTCCTCCGCCACGGGACGCTGCTGGGCGTTGAGCTCTTCGATGGTGATCTGTGGAAAGCGTTTTGTGGTGGGCATCTGCGCGTATCCTGGCGCGATTGTCCCTACCCACACAAGACTCGCCACGCCGAGACAACACAGTCGGTTCTTCATGGTTGGCATCTCACTTTCCTCACGTGACCTTGCGCCCCGAACCCGTTATCACCACGCGGTCGCGCCGCCGTCCACCGACAGCACCTGGCCCGTCACATAGCTCGATGCCTCTGAGGCCAGAAAGAGCACGGCGCCCTTCAACTCGCCGGGCCGGCCGATCCGTCCCATCGGCGTGTTCCGCTCGATACCTGTCTGGTTTCGAGCCAGGACGCCGGCAGAGAGCCTCGTGTCGAAGAATCCCGGTGCTATGGCGTTGACGCGAATGTGGTGCGACGCCCACTTCACGGCCATGTCCCGCGTGAGACTGATGACGGCCCCCTTGCTGGCCGAATAGCCCACGGCATCGAGGATCTCTGGCGCCATCCCCACGAGTCCCATCAGCGACGCGATGTTGATGATGGAACCAGGCGTCCCGGCGCGCATCATCTCGCGCACTACGGCACGTGACATCAGAAAGCAGCCGGTCGCATTGGTGTCGATGACCTCACGCCACTTCTCGACCGGCATGGTGTCGATCGGCTCGGCCCAGCTGATTCCGGCATTGTTGACCAGGATATCGATACGTCCGAACTGCTCCACCACGCGCGTCGTGGCGTCCGTTACCTGCTCGGCCTGCGAGCCGTCGCACTGGACGGCGAGGCATTCGATACCGGCCCCGCGAAGCGTCTCCTCCGCTGAGCTGAGCCATTGTTGGCGCCGCGCGGTCACGGCCACCGCTGCCCCGGCCTCACCAAGGGCTTCCGCCATCTCGAGCCCGAGCCCCCGCGATCCTCCGGTGATCAACGCGACCTTGCCGGTGAGGTTGAAGAGTTCCTTGACGTGCATGAGCAATCATTCCGAGGCCACACCCTGATCGGTGCGGTGGCCCCGGGTGGCGCCGAACAGAGTATCATCGGCGCTGCACGGCCGGCGACCACGGCACGTCTCCGCGATGCACGGGCTCATCGATAATTATCAGCTCACCGTCCCGGCCATCCTCAGGCGCGCCGCGACGGTCTTCGCTGACCGTCCGATCGTCAGCAGGACGGCCGACGGTTCCCTTCACCGCTACTCGTACGGCGAGATGGCCGCGCGCGCGTACCGGCTCGGCAACGCACTCAAGACCCTGGGTATCAGTCCTGGACAGCGGGTGGCGACCCTTGCGTGGAACCACCATCGCCATCTGGAGGCGTACTTCGCCGTGCCCTCCATCGGCGCGGTGCTTCACACGCTGAACTTGCGGCTTCATCACACCGACGTCAGCTATATCGCCTCGCACGCGGGGGACGTCGCGCTCATCGTGGACGAGAGCTTGCTGCCTCTCGTCGCCGAAATGAAATGTCCGCCCACCACGCGACACCTGATCGTCATGCGCGACGGGGGGACGGCACTCGACTCGATACGTCAGGACGGCTGGCCCACGCCCATCGACTACGAAGCCTTCGTGGCCGGCGGAGACGCCGTGGAGCTCGACGCCGGCGCGTGTGACGAGCGGCACGCCGCGGCCATGTGCTATACGTCTGGCACGACGGGACGCCCGAAAGGCGTGGTGTATTCGCATCGTGCCCTCGCGCTCCAGGCGCTCACCCTGGCGACGACCGACAACGCGGGACTGAGCCAGCGCGACGTGGTGTTGGCGGTCGTGCCGATGTTTCACATCAACGGCTGGGGTCTGCCCTTCGGCGCCGCGCTGGCCGGAGCCACGCTCGTCCTCCCGGGACACCGGCTCGACGCGTCGAGCCTGCTCGACCTCATCGCCCGTGAGCGTGTGACGATGAGCGGCGGTGTGCCGACGATCTGGCTCAGCGTGCTGCGTGCGCTCGACGCGCAGCCGAACGCGGTCGACGTCGGCAGCCTCCGAGCCCTGGTCGTCGGCGGCTCCGCGGTTCCAGAAGCCATGCTTCGGGGCTACCAGGAGCGATATGGGGTCGCCATACGGCAGGCGTGGGGCATGACCGAGACCACATCCATCTCGACGGTAGGCATATTGCCGGCGGTTGCCGACGGATGGTCATCCGACGACCAATACGCTTGGCTGTCGCGCCAAGGCACCCCTGCCCCGTTCTTCGAAATCCGCGCGCGCGGCGACGCAGGGCTGATCCCGTGGGACGGTGCGGCCATGGGCGAGCTCGAGGTTCGCGGCCCCACGGTGGCCAGCGCGTACTTCGACGAGCCTGGAAGCGCCGACCGTTTTACAGACGACGGCTGGTTCCGGACGGGAGATATCGTGACGATCGCACCGGGAGGGTGTGTCGCCCTGCGGGATCGCACGAAGGATCTCATCAGATCCGGCGGCGAGTGGATCAGCTCGATGGCCCTCGAAAACGCGTTGATGGGACATCCTGCCGTCGCCGAGGCTGCGGTCGTCGCCGTGCCACACCCGAAATGGGACGAGCGCCCGCTGGCCGTCGTCGTCCTCAAGCCCGGCGCGGCGGTGACGGGCGACGACCTGCGCAGGCACCTCGAAGGCGCGTTCGCTAAGTGGTGGCTGCCGGACGTATACGAGTTCGTGAGCGAAATTCCCCGGACGTCCACTGGTAAGTTCCTCAAGTCCGCCCTCCGCGACCGGTTTCGTGCTGCCGGCGCGGCAGCCGTCGATCGCTCGTAGCCACAGGAAGGGTCACCGATGTCCTTGAGAACCGTCGATGCGTACGTAAACAGCCTCCGTGACGGACGCACGGTGTATTTCAGGGGACGACGCGTCGAGGACGTGACCACGCATCCCGTGATTTCGGTGGCCGTGCGGCATGCGGCCATCGACTACCGTCTGGCGGAGGACCCTCGTCATCGCGCGCTCTGCGTCATCGGCGAAGGCAGTGACGAATATTCGCGCTACTACCAGGTGCCGCGGAGCCCTGACGACCTGTTGAAGCGAAGCGAGCTCATCGAGCTGGCGACGGCAGAGGGCGGAACGCTCGTCGTGTTGATCAAGGAGATTGGCACGGACGCACTGTGCGGTCTGCTGCGCGTGTCTTCCGCAGTCGATGCGAAGCACGGCACAACCTACGGTCAGCACGTGGCGGCCTTCTACGAGCACTGCCGCGCCAACGACCTGGCCGTGGCCGTGGCCCAGACCGACGTCAAAGGCGACCGCTCGCTCGCGCCGTCCGCCCAGACGGACCCGGACCTCTTCGTCCACATCGCCGAGCGCCGCAGCGATGGCATCGTCGTGCGTGGCGCAAAAGCGCACACGTCGGTGAGCACCAACGCCAACGAGATCATCGTGTTGCCCACCCGGGCCCTGGCGGAGGCGGATCGTGATTACGCCGTGAGCTTCGCGGTGCCAGCCAACGCGCCGGGTCTGACCTTGCTGGCCTCCGCCTTCGACTCGGCGGCCGCCACTGGCTCGCCGGTGGAACATCCCATCAGTGCGCGACACAAGATGATGGAGACGACGACCGTGTTCGACAACGTCTTCGTGCCCTGGGACCGCGTGTTCCTCGCAGGAGAGTCGGCGTTTGCCGGTCCGCTCGCCCTGGCGTTCGTCGAACATCACCGGTTCACGGCGATCTCCTACAAGCTGCCGCTCGTAGACGCGCTCGTGGGTTCTGCCATGCTCATGGCCGAGGTGAACGGCATTGCGAGCGCGGGGCACGTGCGCGAGAAGTTCGTGCGCCTCATCTCGTACGCGGAAACGCTGCGCGGCCTGACGCGCTACGCGGCGATGATGGCGCGGCCTCGCGAGGGCGGCATCTTCGTACCAGATCCGCTCTACGTCAACATGGCCAAGTATCACTTCGCCCACGGCTACCACGAGGCGATTCGCGACGTGCAGGATATCGCCGGCGGGGCGCTCGTCACCGGGCCCGGCGCCGAAGATCTCGAGTCTCCGGAGACGGCTGCGTACTACGACAAGTACTACGCGGGGCGCGGCGTGGGCGGCAGAGATCGCCTGAAGGCACTGGCGCTCGTGAAGGATCTCGTGGCCTCCGGCTTCGGGGCGTATCAGGAGGTGTTGGCGGTCCACGCCGAAGGATCACTCGAGGCCGAGAAGCTGATGGTGCTGCGTAGCTACGACCGGCGGCCGGCGGTGGAGTTCGTGCGCCGACTTGCGGGCCTCACTCCGATCTGAATCGCCTTGCAGAGCGGTTTACGTTTCGCCGTAGAGCGCACGCTTCAGCGTGCGCGTGTCCTGCGTCTTGTACGTAGTGTCCGCCTTCAGGCGGACCGCGGGGCAGGCCGGCTGAAGCCGGCCACTACGTGGTGGTGAAAATACTCGCTAAGGAATCAGCAGGAGCTTCCCTGTCGTCTTGCGTCCTTCGAGCGCCTCGTGCGCGGCCCTGGCATCCTTGAGTGGAAACTCGAACTCGGTACGCAGACGAAGCCGCCCGTCGTGCACCCAGGCAAAGAGGTCGTTCGTGCGCTGCTCGAGCTCCCCGCGCTCGGCGGCGTAGTGCGCGATTGTCGGACGCGTGAGGTAGTAGGAACCCTTCTGCAGCACGGTCGGATAGATCTTGTCCGGCTTGCCGCTCGACTGTCCGAAGAGAACCATGACCCCACGCGGCGCGAGTGAATTGAGGCTCTTCTCGAAGGTCGACTGGCCGACCGAGTCGTACACCACCTGAACGCCGCGTCCGTTCGTGAGGCGCGACACCTCGGCTTCGAAATCCTGTTCGCTATAGAGCACGACTTCATCGGCGCCGGCTGCGCGCGAGAGTGCCGCCTTCTCAGGCGTCGACACGGTGGTGATGACGCGGGCGCCCCGCATCTTGGCAATCTGTGTCAGGAGCAACCCGACACCGCCGGCGCCGGCGTGCACGAGCGCCGTATCGCCAGACTTCAATGGATAGGTGGACGTGGCGAGGTAGTGCGCGGTAATCCCCTGCAGCATGATGGCGGCCGCCTGCTTCGTCTGGAGCCCCACGGGGACGTGGACGAGCCGGTTCGCCGGAATCACGTTCACCTCGGCGTAGCTGCCGAAGACTCCGGTCCATGCCACGCAATCGCCGACCTTCACGGAGGTGACGCCTTCGCCGACCGAGCGCACGACGCCCGCGCCTTCCTGCCCCAGCGTGATCGGCAGCGGGATGGGATAGACACCCGACCGGTGGTAGATGTCGAGAAAATTCACCCCCACCGCCTCGATCGTGACCACGGCCTCGCCGGGCTTTGGGGTGGGGTCGGGAATCTCTTCGTATCGCATCACCGAAGAGTCGCCGAATGCATGTATCCGTATAGCTCGTGGCATCAGATCTCCTTTTGGATCTGATAAATGTTATCTCCTCGGTGGTCTACTGCACCCGAGTAAGTTGATCGAGCAGTTTTCCCCTCGCGCTGTCAGCGGGTACGAACCGCTGCACGCGTTGCCCGGCAAACACCTCACCCGTGTAGATGTAGCCTCGCGAATCAGTGGCGATCATGTGAAGCCCGAAGAACTGGCCTCCGCTTTCGCCCATGCTGCTCAACCTGCCGACCACCTTGCCGTCTTCGCGGTTCAGGAACCAGATCGTGTTGTTCCTGATGTCGGAGATGTAGAGGTACCGCTGCGCCTTGTCCGGCGAGAAGGCCACGCCGCCGGCGGTGCCACGGTCAGACCCATCGGCACGCGTCATCGGCGCCGTGATGATGAACTCCTTCAGGAACTTCCCTTCCTTCGTGGTGACATGAATACGGCTCGCGGCTCGATCCGCCGCGTACACCAGCCCGTCGTTGGATACGTTGAGCGTCAGGTGGCCTCTGAACTCCTTCGGCGGCGTGGTCCCGACGTACTCATGGTCCGCGTCGTTGGTGGAGATGTCTTCCAATCTATGGCCGTACGCGCCCCAACCCCGCTTGAACGCCAACGTGGTCAGGTCGAACACCAGCACCCGTCCGCTGAGATAGTTGTCGGCGACGTACACCTCGTTGGCGGGCTCGTCTATCCGGATTTCCTCGAGACCTCCCACGATCATCGGTGTTGATCCCGGATACTTCGCGCGGAAGGCCGCCGTCGCCGCGGCCTGAGCAGCCGCATCCTGGCCGCCCCGACCCGCGCCAGGCGGCGCGAGAAACCCTGCGACGGGGCCTGCACCGCCGCGTCCAGGAACTCGGGTTGGGATGGCGGCCGGCTGATTGGCGCCGCCGCCCACTCTCTCGGGAATGCGGGCTATTTCACCGACGAGCTTGCCTGTCTTCGTGTCGTACTTTCGCACGGTGTCTTGCCCGAGGTAGGCAAAACCTTTGCTATCGATGTCCATGCCGTGCCCCTGTGGCGCGTCGAACGATCCGATGACGGTGCCGTTCTTGTCGAGCTGGACCATCGAGGGGGCGCGGACACAACAATCCGCCACCTGGATCTCGGCCTCGAGCTCGAGATTCGTCAGATCGTTCGGGCGGTTGTACACCCAGACGTTGTCATCTCTGTCCACCGCCAGCCCCGTGACGCCACCGATCTTCCACTTGTTCGGCAGAGGCTTCGGCCAACCGGGGTCGTATTGATAGCGAGGCGCGGCTTGACCCTGCGCTTCGGCGACGACATACCAGGCCATCCCGCACACGACGGTGAGGGCGATGACTTTCAACCAGATGCTTCGCTCAACCTTATTCATGGGTTTCTCCCTTGGACGCGAATTGACAGCGGCCTCAATTGTCGTCAGTCAGCAGTGCGACGTGTTGTCAGGTGCGCGATCAGAAGGGCGGCATGTCCCGGATCGTCGTCTGGTAGCTCTCCGCCATCACCCACGTGCCGTTCCTCAGTTCAAACACGCGGCTTCCCCAAAACGGCTTGCCGACCGCGCGCGGCTGAAGCGCGATCATCAGCGCCGAATCTCCGAACTCCCAGATCTGCGCCGAGATGAGCGGGCTCGGCGCGACAATGGTGCCTGCCTGCACCTGCCGCAACTGAACCGCGATCCGGTCCGCCTTGGTGTACGTCCCATTGGACGTCCGGGCGATGTTGTCGTCGGGGATATGACGCGCCCACATCTCAGGACCCGACTGCTGCGCCTGCCACGCTTCGATGACCGATTTCTCGACTGGGTTCGCCGAGACGAACGGAACAACCTTGCAAGGATTCATGCAGTCGGCGGCGCCAATCATCGTGCCGCCATACACCACACGCTCGCCCTCCGTCACTTCGGTGACGTGCAGCACACGCCACCCGGCGGACCGTCTGACCCACACGCGCATCGCGTGCGTCCTGTCGGCGTGACGCTGCACGACCACGATATGCGAACCGAGTCGGCGTACTTCGGCGGCAGCGACGTCACCTCCGGCGGCAATCGCCGGGGTCGGCGGCTCAGCAAGAATGGAGACTCTCGAACGGAGGATGCCTGATGTCGTGATCCAGCTGAACTCAGCATCCAGTAGACCGTCGAGATTGGCCACAGAGCCGCTTCCGATCGCCGAGTCCAGCAGCCGGTCTGCGTTCCGCACCGCCTGCTCGTCATCTGCCTCGCTGGTCGCGGAGTTCGACGCCACCGGCGCGCCCGCTACCGTTCCAGCAGGAAGGGGCGACGAGGGCACGTCGCCCCCGCAAGCCGCGACTGCGGCCGCGGCTGCGAGGAAGCTGATGACGACGAGAGGTGGAGGGCGCGTAGGATGACTCCCTGTCCGAAGGCTATACAGAGCCACAGAGCCACAGAGTCACAGAGAAAAACCAGAATGCTCTGTGTCTCTGTGACTCCGTGGCCTGTTGGAGCGATCTTTGACTCTTGATCCATCGTTGCTGTTTACCGTTTACTGGGCACCGAATCGAGAATCTGAGGCCCATCATCAGCGTCGGCCACGACGCTGTCAAGCGTCGTGGCGCGTGTCGCGTGCTCTACTCTCGAATCGCCTCCCGATCGAGCAGAGCGCGCTTACGTTCCACTCCCCATCGATATCCCGAGAGCCCACCGTCGCTGCGCACGACTCGGTGACACGGAACGGCTACGGCGATCGGGTTGGCAGCGCAGGCCTGTGCCACGCCTCGCGCCGCCTTCGGGGCGCCGATGCGCTTCGCGATATCCGTGTAGCTGGCCGTGGCTCCCGCCGGGATGGTGCGCAATTCCTGCCAGACTCGCTGCTGAAACGCCGTACCACGGACGTCGAGCGGCAAGTCGAGCCCCGCCGCCGGAGTCTCGATGAAGCCGACGACCCGCGCCACGACCCCGGCGAACTCATCGTCGCCGCCCACCATCTGCGCGTTCGGAAACCGGCGCTGCAGGTCGCGCTCGAGCGCATCGGGGTCGTCACCGAGCAGGATGGCGCACACGCCGGTGTCCGTGGCCGCGACGAGGACCGACCCAAGGGAACACCGCTCCACCGCGAAACGAATCGAGGCGCCGCTGCCACCAGCGCGAAATCGGGTGGGCGTCATACCCAGGAGACCTGGTACTGACGCATAGAAGCGCCCGCTCGAGTTGAAGCCGGACTCATAGATCGCCTCCGTGACGGTCGGCCTTCGCGCGAGTTCCTGGCGGACACGTGCTCCCCGGCAGGCCGTCATGTAGGCATTCGGCGTCACACCCGTCACGGAGCGGAACACGCGATGAAAGTGGAAGCGGCTCATACCGGCCGCCTTCGCCAGCGCGTCGAGGGTTGGAGAGGAATCTGCCTCCTCGATCATCCGGCAGGCATTGGCCACGGCCTGGGCGCGGCGCTCGGCGAGTCCTGGCTCACCGGGGCGGCAGCGACGGCACGGACGAAATCCGGCCCGCTCCGCATCCGCTTCCGTGTCGTGAAACCCGACGTGCTCGCGACGTGCGGGCCGCGACGGACACGACGGACGGCAGTACACGCCCGTCGTCCGTACCGAATACACGAAGTGGCCGTCCGCACGAGCGTCACGACGGACGACGGCCGCCCAACGCTCCACCTCGTCCTCGAAGGTCATCCCTGCTCTGTCTCTGTCGTCTGCCGTGTGCGATGTCATCATGGCTGCTATGGTCGCAAGGCGAGTTCCGCCGCGCACTCCGGCGCTTGCTCTCGAATCCAGGTCGGTGTTTCACCGCAGGGCGGGAGCGGCGAATCGCGCCACGGCCCGCGCCCACGACCATACGCTCGCACCGGGGGCGCGTCAACACTAGTCCGTCTAGGCCCTTGCTACACTTCGGGGATGACCCCACTGGTTCGCGCGCCGCTGCTTGCACTGGGCGTCGCGACGCTGTGCGTCCAGGCGTTCCTCTGGGCGCAAGCACCGGCACCCGAAACGGTCATTCACCGTGTCGATCGCGCCCGGCTCATCCGAGATGTGACGACGCTCACGTCGCCTGCATTCGAGGGACGGAGAACCGGCACTCCCGGTGCCCTCAAGGTTCGACGGTGGCTTATGGATGAATTTCGCGAGGCCGGACTGACACCGGGGGGCACCGACGGCTTCCTTCAGCCGTTCACTCTCACCTCGCGCGATTCGGACCCCTCGCCGGCGAGCGGGTCTTCCGCCCAGGTGGGCGGCGCTGCCGCCAACGTGATCGGGCTGGTCCCCGGCCGCGAACGACAAAGGAAGCTACTGGTGATCACGGCACATCACGATCATCTTGGCATTCGCGACGGCGTCCTCTACCCCGGAGCGGATGACAACGCGTCGGGTGTCGCCGTGCTGCTGGCAGCGGCTCGCCATTTCGTCCGAAACCCGCCGCGGCATCCGATGATGTTCGCTGCGCTCGATGCCGAAGAGATCGGCTTGCGCGGCGCGCGTGCACTCATCGACTCCCCCGTGCTCCCACGGAACGGGGTCGCAATGGCGATCAACCTGGACATGGTGTCGCGTAGCGCCGCGAACGAAATCTTCGCCGCGGGCACGTACCACACGCCCTGGCTGACGCCGCTCTTGGAGGACGTGCAACGCCGCTCTGTCGTCCGCATCCGGTTGGGTCACGATCGCCCCACGAGTCTCGCTTCCGGTCTCGAGGACTGGACGCAGCTGTCAGACCACGGGCCGTTCCACGAGGCCGGCGTCCCGTTCGTGTATTTCGGGGTCGAGGATCACGGCGACTACCACAAGTCGAGCGACACGGCCGATCGGATCGACCCACGCTTCTTCGGCGACACCGCGGACATGATCGTCGACGCAGTACGAACGTTCGATACGCTCGTCGACTAGAGGTAAGGGGTGAAGGGGCTAGCTTCCGCTGACTGCGGCTGTGGCAGCACGGCGGGGCGCGGCCTTCCGGCGCGTCGCCTTCGCCCTGGGCGGGGCCAGCGTCGTGGAGCGCTCGAGCTTCACGATCGATGTGGCAAATGTGCGCGGACCATGCTCATCGAAATCAATCGTCGTATGGTACTCGTTGGCAGCAGCCACTGTGCCTGCCCCATATTGCGGCTGAGATACGCGATCGCCGATTGAAAATAGTCGCACAGGGGCTCCTGACAGTGAAAAGGCCAGCGTACGCGCGCCCCTCGGCTCGACCCTCCGAAAAGGCTCCTTCAGTATATGCGATCTGATGTAGGGTAGAGCACTCATGCGCATTCACCTGGTCAATCCGAGCGACGTTTCATTCGGCGTAGCCGTCATCACGCCACGCTGGCTGTATGTTCTCGCCTCCGCCACCCCTGCGAGCTACGGCGACCCGCATCTGGTCGATGAAACGCTCGAGCCCTTCGACCTCGAAACGGTCTCATCCGGCGACGTGGTCGGCATCGGCATCCACACCGCCAATGCGCATCGCGGCTACGAGATCGGACGCGCCGCGCGAGAGAAGGGCGCCTGGGTCGTGTTCGGCGGCATTCACCCAACGCTCTTTCCGGAGGAAGCTCGCGAGCACGGTCAGGCGCACGCGATCGTGCGGGGCGACGGTGACCTGGTATGGGGCTCGGTGATCGCCGACTGCGCCGCCGGACAACCGAAGGAGCAGTACGAAGGTGGCCGCGTGGCCGGCCGGTCCTTCTTCGGCGGCCGATGGGACATGCTGCCGAAAGACTCCTACATGTTCGCGTCGGTGCAGACCGTGCGCGGCTGTCCGAAGCACTGCTCGTTCTGCTCGGTCTGGCGGACGGATGGCCAGGAGGCGCGCATGCGGAGCGCCGATGATGTCGTCGACGAGATTCGCGATCTGCGAAGCCGCGGCTTCAGATTCATCGTGCTCGCCGACGACAACTTCTACCCCGTCGCGATGAACGACCTGGCGATGGCCCGACGCCGGGAAGACAAGACCTCGTTGCACGAGCTCGAAGCGATCCGGCGAGAGCGCTTCGAGTTGATGGAACGGATGGCCGATCTCCCTGACGACATGGTGTTCATGACGCAGATCACCATGGAGGCTGCCGAGGACACCGACTTCCTCGATGCCATGCGCAAAGCCCACATCAAGGGTGCGCTCGTCGGCGTTGAATCGGTGACCGCGGAAGGCCTCAAGGCCATCTACAAGGATTTCAATCTGGCGGGACAGGCCCTCGTCGATCGGCTGCAGGTCTTCAGACAGCACGGCGTTCATATCCTCGGGTCGTTCATTTTCGGCCTGCCCACCGACACGGCCGAGACGTTCGACGCCACGGTGGCCATCGCGCAGGCCGCCGATGTGACCTTCGCGCAGTTCGTTCTTCTCCAGCCGTTCCCCGGGACCGTGGACTTCGAGAAGTGGGAGAAATCGCAGGTCAACCCCGCGAGGGTGGATAACGTGCCGATCACGCGGCACTGGCTGCTCCCGACGTCGAGGCGTCCGAAGATCTACATGCCGCACCCGAGTTTGAAACCTGAGGAGATCCGGCAGTACACGCAGGCCGTGTGGGATCGCTTCTACAGCTTCTCCGCCACCTGGAAGCGCGCGAAGTGCATTCGCTCGATCAAGGGTCGTCTGGCGTTCATGCTGATCTCGAAGCTCTATCGCCAGATGTACGCGAACACGGGCATCGCGACCGACAGCGCCAGACATGCACGGGCAAGCCGGATGGCCCGATGGATAGCCAAGCCCTGCCGCCGCTTGTTCGTCTCGGCCCCCGTTCGGGTGTGACCGACTAGTCCACGATCCGACCGCCGGTGAGAAACCGGCGGTAGTCGGAAAAGCGCTGCGTCATGCGAACTCGCCGCGTCGCGACGCCGCGAATGACGGTGAGCGTGTCGATCGAAGCCGGCAGGATCACCGCTTCCTGCGGATCCTGAAACTCGACCTGCCGATAGCGGATTGAGGACTCGGCGCGCTCGATCACCATCGTGGGCCCCGCTCCCCGCCGTACCTGATCGCGGGGAACATCGAGGGTAAACTCCCCGACGAGACGGTCATCGATTCGAAGCACATCGTACGTGGCAGCGTCGACCCAGACCCGGCCTCGCGATCGTCCTGGCAGCGACACACTCACGCACTCGCCAGTCCAGATGACGGAAGGCGGTGAGGCCACAACGCCGCGAAAGTCGATCATCAACGCCGCACGGCGGTCCACGCGTCCGGTGCCGGCCGCCGAGAACTCCGATTCGCTCAACCGCTCCGGCAGGAGCATCGCAAGGGGCTCGGGGGACACCGGCTTCGGGTCCATGCACCCCGAGTCCTCGTCACGTCGCGATGATGGTGCGCGGCCGACCGGCTGGCGCAACACGCTGGCGACGAGCGGCCCGTCGGGCTTCTCCGGGTCGGCCTCCCAGCCAACACGAAGCTCGAACACGAGGCGACGCGGAATGTCGTTCGGCGTGGAGTCCGAGCGCAGCGGCTGTATGACGACCGTCTCCCGCGACACGACGCTCTGCGCGCGTCGATACCACGATTCAACCCGCTGTGCGACGAGGGCGAGCGTCTTGGAGAGGTCCTCCGAGGGGGGCGTCTGCTGGGCGGACGTCGGTGCCGGAGTGCCGCCGACGACCAGGACAAGGCCCAGAAACCAGGGACGTATTTTGGCTTGTGGTCGGCGCGCCCTGGGCGTAAAGTGCGCGGACGGAGGTTGAACTATGGCCGACGTCGGAACGAAGTGTGCGCATCCGGTCTGTGAATGCATCGTGCCGCCCAATGGGCCTCACGGGAAATACTGCAGCGACCACTGTAAGCAGGCGAAAGACAAGATCGAACTGCGCTGCGACTGCCAGCATCCGCAGTGTCGATGATCCTCAGTCTCTAGTCTTTGGTCTTTAGTCTCTCGTGTGTGTACCGAAGACTAGAGACCACCAAAGACCAGAGACCAGAGACCAAAGACTAAAGACCAAAAACTGAAGCCGCCCTACTCGCCGCCCCTGCCCGGGCCGGCGCCGCGCTGCGGCTGCTGATTGCCCTCGGTCGACGGCGGCACGACGTTTTTCGCCCGCATGTAGACGCCGGCGGTGCCGTACATCTCATTGGAGTGCGTCACAAGGCCCGCCAGAATTGCCGAACGGGCGACCTGCCCACGACCCTGCGTCATGATCTCGGCGCCGTTCGCTTCCGTCAGCGCGTCGAACGCCGGGTCGCAGAACGCGAAAGAGTCTGCGAGCGCCTTGATGATCTCGGCCCTCACGGTCTTCTGTTCGTTGTTCACACCCATGTTGGGGTTCGGAACGCCCCGCGCCGCCGAGCAGGCGTTGAACTGCGCGTTCGCGACGTGCCCGAACAACTGACCATACGTCCGCACTTCCGGCATCGAACTGGGCTTGAAACCGTAGTCGGCTTCCGGCAGCTTCTCGGCCGCAAGCATCAGGTTGTTCTTGATGGCGGCGTACGACCGCTGCAGGCTCATCGACAGACTCACAGGACCTTGCTGCGCAGGGCCCTGTGCCGAAGCGGCGTTGGCACACAGAGCGAAGACAAACATCACACAGGCAACGCGCATCATGGTCACTCTCCTCAATGGGTAGACTCGCGGGGGTGGCTGCCACCTTACACCAAAGGGTCGACATCGTCCACGACCCGGTACAAGGCGGATCCTGGGACATCGAGCGACGACGCATCCCGGAGCAGACAGAGCGTTCCTGAATTTTCCGTCAGACAGGGGCAACGCCACGCGTCTTCATGGGAACTGTGATGAAATTGCCGCTCAACGTTCGAAAGAAGGGTGACCAATGCCACGATTCCTCGTAATTGTCGCGCTCTTCGCCATGGCCGCCGCGCCCCGCGCGCAGCAGCCTGCCGCCTCCCCCACACAGCCGCCTGTCGCCTCCCCCACGCAGGCCGAGACGCTGGCCAAATGGCCCTGGTCCATCTCGCTCCAGCCCGGACCGTTCAAGGAGCAGTCGATCCAGCTCAAGCTGGCGCCGAAAGAGGGGATGGAATACAGGTACCGGCTCGAAAAGGGTGCCGCCATGCTCTACACCTGGACCTCGACCGCCCGGGTTCACTGGGAGCTGCACAGCCAGCCAGACAACGCGCCCCGGGGTTACGCGGAGTTTTTCGATACGCAGGACGGGAACGGCTCGAGCGGAGCCTACAACGCGCCGTTTCCGGGCATCCACGGATGGTGGTGGGAGAATCAGGGCGACACCGACGTGACGATTACGCTCACGACGGCCGGGTTCTACGCTGAAACGCACGAGTTTCGGAAGGGCGTCCCGGTCAAGATCACGAAGGTCGACTGACGCCGCCGCACGCATACTCCCGCCTGGGCTCTTCTCGCTCGCCGGTGGCGTCGCTTGCCTTCCCGCGTCTGGCGGCCGGCTACGCCCGGCGGGACATCGGCCGCCGCTCGAGCCTGTCGCACGGGCCGCGAGTGATGCCCCTTTCGAACACCCGCCATCGCGGCATGCACCTGCTCTCGGGTAAAACTCTGACCATCCAGAGCGTCTATCGCGTCGGCACGAGGCGCTTCAGCTCCTCGGTCCAATTCTGCACCACGATCATGTTCGGCGGCGTGCCGCCGCCGGCGTCCGCCTGGTCACGGCGAATGATCACGAACCGTCCATCGGCAGTGATGTCGTACGGCCGGCCACCCTGAGCCACGAAGATTGCGGATTCGAACAACACTTGCGGGCGACCGACGACGAGAGTCGTCCCTGACTGCACCGGGACTGCAAGCATCCGATCGTCCAGGCTGGCAAAGAACAGTTCCCGCCCGTCACGCGACCAGAGCGGGCGCTGCCCGCCGCCCGTCGAGATCTGTTGCCGACTTCCGAGCTCTGGATATCGCTCGACGTAAATCTCCGTTCGACCTGACGCGCTCGAACGGTACGCCATCCAACGTCCATCTGGAGACACGGCCGCGAAGTCGTTGTTGAAGTCGCTCTTCAGAAGCACCTTCGCGTCGGACGGGCGCTCGATGGCGGTTTGCCAGATCGCGCTCCGATTGCTCGACGGCACTTCGGTAAACAGGAGTTGCCTGCCATCTGCCGACCAGCCGTTAGCGCGCAGATCGAGGAGATCTTTCGCTCGCGCCAGGAGCCGCTCGTCGCGGCCGCTGCCATCGGCTGGCCGCCAGAACAGCTCTGGATAGCCCTCCCGGTTCGACGTGAAGATGATGCGCAGGCCATCGGGCGTCCAGAGCGGGCCAGTCTCCGGCGCCGGGTTGGTCGTCAGCCGGCTCAGCGTTGCGCGTACGACATCGTACGTCCACACGTCCGCCTGGGTGGCCAGTGCGAGTCGCGCGCCATCGGGCGACACCCGGATGTCGCGGTACGAGTCCGGCGGGAGGCCAGGCAGCGGTGAGGCACGTCCCTCCCGATCCACTGACACGACGGTCTGCCGACCACCGCCACCGGCCACGCCGGGGACGTAGACGAGCGAGCCGTTGGCCGCCACCGCGACATCAGCGGCGCCGAATCCGGTCGTCACCACGCCCTCGAGCACCGGCCTCGGCGTCCCGACGACCTCCAGCCGTCCGAGGTCGAATGCCACGGCGCGCAACGTCCCTGAAACCCCGTAGACCAGATGCCCCGTCGGCACGTAGTGCGCGTGGCTCCCGCCACGAATGAGCACCTTCGACGTCCCGGTCTGCAGATCCAGCACCGCAATCTGCGCGCTGTCGAGGTTGCCGTTGGCCGGAGTGATCGTGAAAAGCACAGCTTCGCCGCCGGGCAGGAACTCGGGCCACAGGTGACCACCTTCCCCGCGCTCTCGATCGGGCTTCGTGAGCACGGTGGGCTCGCCTCCTGCGGCGGACACGCGCTGTAGACCTGTTGCCACTGTGCCCGTCGCGAAGATGATCGCCCCGTCCGTGCCCCACGTGGCACCGCGGGGTGCACCTTGTCCGGCGTACACTGTCACTGGCGGCCCGCCCGTGATCACCACTTTCCTCATTGCGCTGCCGTTGAAAAACCCAACCCACTGTCCGTCAGGCGAAATGAATACGCCTCTCGGGCCAGGGCCCGGACCAAGACTGCTCAGCACCGTGGGCTCGAGTTGGTCGAGCGCACGTACCAGCAGCTGGCGGTCACCGCGATAGACGACGCGTGAACCGTCCGGCGTGATGGCGACGTCGCGATCCGTGCCCTCCAGCGTTAACGCCGTCGACCCTGACGTCGAGATCGTGGTGCGGACGACCGAAATCGGTGCCGGGCGCGCGGCGAACCACACGAGCGCGCCGCCGAGGACTGCGACCACCAGCGCACCGGCTGTGAGCGCCGTGACACGCCGCCACAGCGGTCTGCGTGGCAGCGTCACTACTGATGCCGTCCCGACCGGCGCCGCGAGATTTGCCTGCTCCTTGAGCACAAACAACGCGGTCGAAATATCAGCGACCCGTTCGCGGCGATCCTTCTCGAGGCACCGACGAAGCAGCGCGCGAAGTGGTCGCGGCACCTCCGCCGGCAACGCCGTCCAGTCCGGCTCACGCTTCAGCACATTGGCCAGCGTGTCGCTCATATCGTCGCCCGCAAACGGCCCCTTCCCCGTCAGCATCTCGTAGAGCACGCAGCCGAACGCCCAGACATCGCTCCGCTTGTCGGCCGGGCGTCCCTTCGCCTGCTCCGGCGCCATGTACGCCGCCGTGCCCAGGATCACGCCCACACCGGTCATCATCGCGGGGCTCGTGATCGTCGGTGACCTGCGAAAACACGTTCAGATCGTTCGAGGCGTTCGGACCGTCGAGACGTTCGGGTCGCTCAGCTTCGCCAGGCCGAAGTCGAGCACCTTCACCGCGCCGTCAGGCCGCACCTTGATGTTGGCCGGCTTCAGGTCGCGGTGAATGATCCCCTGCTCGTGCGCGGCTTCAAGAGCCTCGCAAATCTGACGTGCGATCGGTAAGCGCTTCCTCCAAGCGGAATCGTGCCACGCGCGATCCGATCGGCCAGCGTGTCGCCTTCGACGAGTTCGAGCACGAGCGCGTGGGTCCCACCGCTGTCCTCCAACCCATAAATTGCACCAATGTGGGGATGATTGAGCGAGGCCAGCACCTGCGCTTCGCGCTGAAAGCGGGCCAGGCGGTCGGGATCGAGCGCAAACGTGTCAGGGAGAATCTTCAGCGCGACGTCGCGCTCCGAGCTTCGTATCGCGCGCGCGATAGACCTCGCCCATGCCACCGGCGCCGAGCGTGCCGGTGATGTCGTACGGTCCGAGACGGTGGCCGATTGCGAGCGCCATCAGTTCACCGGCACGAGGCGCTTCAGCTCTTCGATCCAGTTCTGCACCACGATCAGGTTCGACGGCGGCACGCCGCCGTCATCCGCCTGGCCACTGCGGATGATCAGGAACCGTCCATCGGGGGCGATGTCGTACGGCCGAGTCCCAGCGGCAGCGGCGCAGCATGGCGAATTCGAACAACACCTGCGGACGCCCGGCGACGAGCGTCGTCCCGGACTGCACCGCGACCGCAAACATCTGCCGACCGTCCAGGCTGCTGAAGAACAGTTCGCGGCCGTCACGCGACCAGAGTGGGAGACGGCCGCCGGCCGTCGAGATCTGCTGCCGATTTCCGAGCTCCGGATACCGCTCGACGTAGATCTCGGATCGACCGGACACGCTCGAGCTCGTAGGCCATCCAGCGTCCGTCTGGAGAGACGGCCGCGTAGTCGTTGCAGAACTCGCTTTTCACCAGCACGTTCGCGTCGGACGGGCGCTCGATGGCGATCTGCCCGATCGCGCACTGACTGCTCGGCGGCACCTCGGTAAACAGGAGCTGTCTGCCGTCTGCCGACCAGCCGTTGGCGCGCAGATCGACGGAGATCCTTCGCACGCGCGAGGAGCCGCTCGTCGCGGCCGGTGCCATCCGCTGGCCGCCAGAACAGCTCCGGGTAGCCCGCTCGGCTCGACGTAAAGATGATGCGCTGGCCGTCGGGCGTCCAGAGCGGGCTGCGTGTCCGGTGCAGGGTCGGTCGTCAGCCGGCTCAGCGTGGCGCGCACGACATCGTACGTCCACACATCCGTCTGGGTGGCCAGAGCGAGCCGCGCGCCGTCGGGCGACACCCGGACGTCGCGGTACGAGTCCAGCGGGAGGCCAGGCAGCGGTGAGGCACGTCCCTGGCGATCCACCGACACGACGGTCTGCTCGGCCACCGCCACCGGCCACGCCTGGGACGTAGACGAGCGAGCCGTTGGCGGCCACCGCGACGTCAGCGGCGCCCGTTGCGGTCGTCACCACGCCCTCGAGCACCGGCGCAGGCGTCCCGACCACCTCCAGCCGTCCGAGGTCGAATGCCACGGCGCGCAACGTCCCTGTGACGCCGTAGACCAGATGCCCCGTCGGCACGTAGTGCGCGTGGCTGCCGCCGCGGATGAGCACCTTCGACGTGCCGGTCTGCAGATCGAGCACCGCAATCTGCGCGTTCTCGATGCCGCCGTTGGCCGGAGTAATCGTGAAGAGGACCGCCTCGCCTCCAGGCAGGAACTCGGGCCAGAGGTGATCGCCTTCCCCGCGCTCGCGATCGGGCTTCGTGAGCACGGTGGGCTCGCCTCCTGCAGCGGACACGCGCTGCAGGCCTGTCGCCGTTGCGTTTGTCGCGAAGATGATGGTCCCGTCCGGGCCCCACGTGGCACCGCGGGGTGTACCTTGGACAGCGCACACTGTCACTGGCGGCCCGCCCGTGATCGCCACTTTCTTCATCGTGGTTGCCGTCGAAAAACCCGACCCACTGTCCGTCCGGTGAGATGAACACGCCGTGTGGCGCGCCAAGACCGCTCAGCACCGTGGGCTCGAGTGGATCGAGCGCACGTACCAGCAACTGGTTGTTGCCGCGATAGACGACGCGTGAGCCGTCGGGCGTGATGGCAACGTCGCGATCGGCGCCCTGCAGCGATAACGCAGCCGACCCGGACGTGGTGATCGTCATGCGGACGACCGAAGGCGGAGCCGGGCGGGTCAGCGAACCACACGCAGCGCGCCGCCGAGCGGCTGCGACCACCAGCGCAGCGGCCGTCAGTACCGCGACGCGACGCCACAGCGGTCTGCGTGGCAGCGGCGCGGCCGACACCGTCGCTGGTGGCCGCGTCACCTGCCTGGTGATCGAGTACGAAGAGCGCCGCAGCGATGTCGGCGATCCGTTTGCGGCGATCCTTGACGAGACACCTTTGAAGTAGCGTGCGGACCGGCAGTGGTACTACCGGTTGGGAGCAGGCTGACCAGTCCGGCTCGACGCTTCAGCACATTCGCCAGCGTGTCGCTCACATCGTCGCCCGCAAACGGCCCCTTCCCCGTCAACATCTCGTAGAGCACGCACCCGAACGCCCACACATCGCTCCGCTTGTCGGCAGGGCGGCCCTTCGCCTGCTCCGGCGCCATGTACGCCGCCGTGCCCAGGATCACGCCCACACCAGTCATCATCGCGGGGCTCGTGATCGTCGGGGCCTGCGAAAACACGTTCAGATCGTTCGAGGCGTTCGGACCGTTCGACACGTTCGGGTCGTTCAGCTTGGCCAGGCCAAAGTCGAGCACTTTCACCGTGCCGTCCTGGCGCACCTTCACGTTTGCCGGCTTGAGGTCGCGGTGGATGATGCCGTGCTCGTGCGCCGCCTCCAGCGCGTCCGCGATCTGCCTGGCGATCGTCAGCGCCTCGTCGAGCGGGACGGGGCCTTGCGCAATCCGATCCGCGAGTGTGGAACCTTCCACCAGCTCGAGAATGAGCGCGCGGACGCCGCCTGACTCTTCGAGGCCGTAGATCGCGCCGATGTGCGGGTGATTCAAGGACGCGAGCAGTTGCGCTTCGCGCTCGAAGCGCGCGAGCCGATCGGGATCCGAGGCGAAGACCTCGGGTAGCACCTTGATCGCGACGTCACGCTGGAGGCGGGTGTCGCGCGCGCGATACACCTCCCCCATGCCCCCGGCGCCAAGGGCCGACAGGATTTCATACGGACCGAGGCGCGCGCCAGCCGTCAGAGACATCAGGGTGAAACGTGACCGGCGTGATTATACGAGCACCGCGGCGACGCAGAAATGACAATCCTCGACGCCAACGGTCGCGGCCATTGCAGCGTACTCAGCTCACACGCGGCGCGAATTTCGAACGAATCCGTGGCGGCACAGGTTTGGCTGCACTGAACCCCGAGACGCTGATGCTGACGATGGTAGGATTGGCGAAGGAACAGCGGCGCATGCTGATCGACAAGCTTCCCGACGCCGCAGACCTTGCGCTCGGCGGTCTGGTCTTCGGGCAGTTCCTCGGGGATCGGCCGTTTTCGATGGCGTTGCTGTTCTCGGAATTGTGACGTGGGCCGCGTTCCTCGGTGGCGCCTTCGTCCTTGGCGGGGAGTCGGATGCATGACCGGGCTTTACATCATCTTTGGTGGGATGCTTCTCTTCGTGACGATCGTCGTCGCCTACGATCTCCTCGCCCGCCGGCAGCACCGCCGCCGGCGCGAACAGGAGCGCCGCTCGGCCTGATGGCCGCCGCCTAATTCACCAGACGGGCGCCGGCGGTGAACATGGATCAGGCGGATCGACTGAGGGGCAAAGGCTCGGCGGCAGCGGGACGCACCTTCCCGCGCAGGAATCGCCAGGCAACGAAAGCCGACGTCAGGCTGAGCGCCAGACCGCCCAACATCAGACCGACGATGAGCGGGTACCAGACCCACGGCGTCTGATACACCCATGGGAAGTCGAGGCTGTGGAGACTCTGGTAGAGCCACCGCTCGATACGGCTCTCGCGCACCTCCGTCTGAACCAGCGAACCGTCGCGCGAATCCAGATACAGCCACGTCTCATCGGGGTCGTCGAACTTCGCGCGAAGTGCGGGTAGCCGGGTTCCACCAGTCCGCTGGTAGTAGTAGGCATCCACGTCTGTCAGCCACGCCACGTCGACCGGCTCCATCCCGGGCATCGCCGCGCGTGCGGCGACGAGCAGCTCGTCACGCGTGAAACCATCCTTGACCTTCGGGCCAGCGTCTGCCGTGAGGAGGACTCGCGACAACTCGGCGCCAGCCGGGGCATAACGGGCCGTGTCCTGGTGCGCCCGGGCTGACGGGTCAGCCCGCTGGTAGGCTGCATAGAAAGGGGTGTCGAGGAACTGCAGCAGTTCAACCTCCTTCGGCTGAAACTGTTTCTGGAACTCTGCGAGCGCCGCAGTCGGTGCCACGGTGAATCGTTCGACGGCAACGCCGTCGCCGCGAATCGCACTCACCTGCTCCAGGGTGGGTCCACCCTGATCGAGCACGTTCCACGGGGTCATGGTCAGCAAACCGCTGAACGTCCATGTCAACGCGAAGACGCCAAAGAGCAAGCCCGCGTAGTGATGCCACTGGAGCCAGCCCACGTACGGCGTGGCGGACGTGCCGCGCTTGAACCGACGGGTGACGGAGAAGCGATAGAAACCGATCGTGAGTCCCAGCACGCAGACGAAACACCCGACCACCGAACCATAGACGATGAGGTTGTTCCAGAGCGGAGCCCGCCCGGCTCGGAGCGGCGTGAAGTAGAACCAGTGCATCACCGGTCCGAGATAACCCCAGAAGCGGCTCGACTGATCGGTCTTCATCACGATCTCGCCGGTGGCCTCGGTCACGTACAGTTCGGTGCCAGCCCCGTCACCGAGGGCCACGTGATGAAGCTGACCCGTCGTGCTGAAACGGTTGTTGATCGTCCACTGGTCGGGAGCGTCGAGCGATTCGATCAATCGCGCCGTGCCGCGACTCTCGGGAAACACATCGCCCGCGATGGCGACCGCCGTCTCCGGATCCACGAGATCGAGATAGCTCCCATCGTCCGCATACACGCTGGCCGTTCCCCCCTCGACGACGAATCGATACAGGGGCCGCGATCTGAGCGAGGTGAGGAGCACGCGACGCGGCGAGTCCACGACGTCGCCGGCCGCCATCGCCTCGGCCGCAGTCAAACGAACCTTCGCGGCGTCCAGCGGTGGGAGCCTCGCGAGCCGCTCCTCTGCCGAATACTCCGGCATCCGCTTGTAAATCATGACGATGCCCGAGGCGAACCAGATCACGAAGATCAGGCAGAACGCCAGGCCGAGATAGCGGTGGACGAACATCAGCGTCGCGATGGCTCGTTTCATCAGCCTCTACTTGTTTCTGCGGGCGAAGTCGGTCAGTGCCGCCAACCCGGCCGCGGTTCCGGAGTGTGAGGGAACGATGGTGCTGACTGTCGCGCCATCGGCGACGAGTTTCTGTTCGAGACGCGTGAGCGACGCACGGTTCTCGGCCTGGCTGTCGCTGAAGAGCCAGGGAGACCCCTGCAGGCTTCCGTCACTGGCCACGTCGGCGGAGTCACCGACCATCAGGACGCCGTTCACGAAGTACGCGGCGCTCCCGGCCGTATGGCCAGGCACCGCGTAGACACGGACGGGCACGGCGCCGAGCATCACGACCTCGCCGTCGCGCAGCACGCGTGTCACGGTCACGCCGGTTGCGCTCACCGGAAACAGGCGAGGCAACGGCCCGCGAGCACCCGCTCGCCCTTCGACGAGCGGCACCTCCGCCTCGAGCGCCATCACCTGGGCCTGGGGAAATTGCCGGATCGCACCGATGTGGTCGGGATGGCCATGCGTGAGCAGAATCGCGGTGACGGCAGTGGAATCCAGCTGACGCCGGTTCAGCTCTGCCTTGATGGCTTCGCCTGTCAGATCCTGGCCCGCGTCGACGAGCGCCACTTGACGATCGCCTGTCGGGATGACGGCGATGCCGGCAAAGCCATCCGCCACGACGCGAATGCCGCCGCCTACCTCCTGGCCGTCGGTCAGCGGTCGGCGTCCCATGAAGGCCACCGCGAACAGCGCGGCGACGCCGACCACGAGGACCAGCACGACGAGAGCCGCGATCTTCAGGATGCGCTTCATAGACCCTCTGACCCGATTCGCCCGAATTCTATACCCACCGCGTCAACGCGGCGGCGAGAGATCGAATTCGTCCTTCGGAAAGAGGTCGGTATTGAGGTCGGTCAACGCCTCACGGTCGAAATCAGGCCAGAATCGCACCGGCGGGGACTCGATGTACGTGCGGATCAGAACCTCGATATCGATCCCGGCGCGCCGATAGTAGTCGCGCACACGAGGCTCGGCCGCGCGCGCGGCAATCGTCGTGGCGTCGAATTCGAATGGTTCGCTGCTGCCGATGAGGATCCCGGGCACGCTGACAGCGTATGGGAATACCTTCACGAACGCATCGTGCACCCGTGGCGTCGGCACCCAGGTAGCGGCCAGACCGTTCCGGGCCAATCGATTTCTGACCAGCGTGAAATAGGCGTCCGAGTACAGATTGCCAGACGAGGCGCTCGTCGGGCGCAGGGCATCAGCTTCGATGACGTCGAACCTTCGAGCGGTCCGCATGAGGTAGGCGCGACCGTCTCCCACCACGTGGTTCACGCGCGGGTCGTCCAGAAGAGCCCGCAGGCCCGCATAGGGATTCCGCACCGCAAGAGCGCGCAGGGTCTCGATCTGCGATCCGACAATCTCGATACCCGTGATGCGCTCGATCCCCGGACGACTTGCGGCCGCGTGAATGGTGTCACCGGACCCCAGGCCGATGATCGCCACCTGGCGCGGGTCGGGATGCACGAGCACCGGCAGCGCTCCGAGAGCCGTATGGGTGTCGCCGTACGGAATAAGGCTCTGTCCCACGCCGTTCGCGAAGACGATCACCGGCCCGGCGAGATCGGCGCCATCGGCTTTGATCACCGAGAGTCCGGAGTTGTCTTCAGCGAACACCATGCGCTCGACGGTCGTGCCGTGGAGTCGACTCCAGAGTTCGGCCGAATCAGGCATCCATACCACGATGCCGAGGACCAGAGCTGCGGTCGAGACGCTCGCCAACGTGGTGTGTGATGTCGAGCGACCGCTCCCCGGCCGTGGTTCGGGACGATAGGTCATCGCGGCGGCCACTGCGAAGATGCCGCTCAGCCCGACGAGGAGCCTGAGCGTCGTGGCCGTTCCGATCGCACCCAGCGCGAACCATCCGGTGAACACCGTACCGACAATGCTGCCTGCGATGTTGGCCAGGAGGAGTGTGCCGACGCGGCGGCCCACTCGATCAAGGTCGGTCTGCACCACGCGCTGGAGACACGGGAACGCGCAGCCCATCAATAACGTCGGTGGCACGACAATCAGCAGCGGTAAGGCCACATACAGCCGCAGGAAGTTCGCCGGAACCTCGGTGCGCGTGTCAGGACCCGGCAGGATATTCCACACCAGCATGCGCAGCGCGTGGACCGAATCGCGGACGCTCAGCGGTTCGTAGCTGCCGAAGTAGCCCCTGAGTGTCCCCACGTCGTCTGCAACGGCGACGAGCAAGCCGAGGAGCACAGCCGCTGAAAGTCCAGCGGCTCCCTGGAGCGCGAAGAAGGTGAACCGCGGCTGGCGAATGCGGGAGGCGAGCGTGCTGCCGGCCACCGCACCGAATCCGATACCGGCGAGATACAACGTGAGCAAGGTGCCAAACGTGAACGCCGTGGACTTCATCATCACGCCGAGCAGTCGAAACCAGACGATCTCGTACGAGAGCGCGACAAAGCCGGCGAACCCATAGGCCAGCGCCCACGGCCAGAGTCGACGGCCGCCACCAGTCTCGATCGAGGCGTCCCGAGATTGTGGTCGGTCGGTCTCGCGCGGCTTGGCAGCGACTGCTCGTCCGAGCCGAAGCGCGAACGGCAGCAGCACGAGCGCACACACGACGTTGAGCGCGGCGCCGACGCGGAGGCTTCCCTCCAAACCCAGACGCGGCAGGAGCACCCAGGTTGCCACGAGCGCACCCGTCGCGGCGCCAAGCGTGTTGAAGCCGTACAACGCCCCGACAGCGGACGCCGCGCGGTCGATTCGGTCGGTGACCGCACGAGCGAGCAGCGGTAACGACGCGCCCATGAAGAACGTCGGCCACAACAGACTGCCGAACAACAGCAAACGCCATTGCCTCTCGCCCAAAGTCGAGCTGACCGAGCCGTTGATAGAGCACTCCGTAGTACAGGGTCGCGCTGGACACGCCGAACGCCGCGATCGCCAATTCGGAGACGCCGAACAGCATGAGACTGGTGCGACGGGAGACTCGGTCGGCCACGTGGCCCCCGACCAGGTGGCCAGCGCCAAGCCCACCCATGAACGCCGCGACGATCACGGTGGCCGAATAGACATCGGCGCCGGAAAAGATGGCGAGAAGCCGCTGCCAGATGACCTGATACAGCAGCGCCGCGAACCCCGAGGCGAAGAAAGCGGCGAGGGCGAACGAAAACATCACTGCAATGATTGCTTCGAGCGCGTCGGATTCCCCACGAAATACTCGTTGCTCGGAAGCTCACAGCACTTTCATCCGGTTCGTCCGGTAGGCTACAACTATTTTCAAACGGGATGGTTTTTGTGTAAGCTCACCGGAATGGCTTTCGTCATCACCGACCCGTGTATTGGTACCAAGGACGCCGCTTGCGTGGACGTCTGCCCGGTTGACTGCATCCATCCTCGAAAGGATGAGCCGGAGTTCGAGCAGACCACCATCCTCTACATCCACCCCGAAGAGTGCATCGACTGCGGAGCCTGCGTGCCGGCCTGCCCTGTCGCGGCGATTTACGACAGTCCCGAGTCGATGCCAGCGAGCCAGAAATCGCTCGTCGATGCCAACTCGATCTATCGCGCCGGCGATGCGGGTGCCGTCGAGCAGGCCGAGTCGATCGTGAAGGCCCACATGGCGGCGCACGCCGACCTCATGGGTGTGGCGCCGGCCGAGCGCGCCGCCGCCCACGCCAAGTAGGCCGGCGGACGCGACCTCCGGGCGTTGGGCTCCAGGTTGAGGCCAACGACAGTGAATGCGACCGATACCCTTCTGCTGCAAGCGCGCACAAGCGCGCTTGCCAGTCTGCAGACTGCGTGTGCGCCGGCCCACCGCGCAGCGCTGGAGCAGACGATCGCTGATCTCGATGCGCGTCTTGCGGACTTGGCGGAGGCGTCGGCGTCCAAGACGTGCGGTGCATCGAATCGGTCACGCACGTAGGCCCGCTGCCTGCGACCTTCCTGGTTGATTGGTGCCGACCGCCGACGCTAAGCTGTTCTTCACACCGTGTGCGCCGCGCCAACTGTCTCCATCCACGTTCCGGGCCCACTGCGCGTCTACTGCGCGGGTCAGACCCAGCTTTCCAGCGCCGGGAGCACCGTACGCGCCGTACTCGAGGATCTCGAACACAACCAGAAAACGTTCTATCGCAATATCTGTGACGAAACGGGCACGGTGCGCCGGCACCTGAACGTGTTCGTGAATTCGGACAATGTACGCGACCTCGACGGGGTCGACACAGCGCTGGCGCCTGGAGACGTGGTGACGTTTCTGCCGGCGGTCTCAGGAGGGTGAACATGGCGGATCGAGTGGTTCTCACGATCGGCACCAAGAAGGGCGTTTTCGTGGCCGATGCCTCGAAGCCCAGGCGCAGCTTCGCCCTGCGGGGGCCCTTCGGTCCAGGCATCCCCGTCTACTCCACCCTGATCGACACGCGCGGCGCACCGCGCCTCTATGCCTCGAGCTGCAACCCCTTCTTCGGCATGAAGGTGCTGTGCTCGACGAACATGGGCAAGACGTTCAAGGAGACAAAGTCCGCTCCGGCGTTCCCAAAAGACGACGGCCGCGCGCTCGCCAATATCTGGTCGCTCGAAGCTGGCAATACCAAGAAGGAACTGTGGTGCGGCGTGGAGCCGGCGTCGTTGTTCAGGAGCCATGATGGCGGTGATTCGTGGGAGATGGTGCCCGGCATCAGCAACCATGAACACGCACGCAAGTGGAACCCCGGCAACGGTGGGCTCTGCATGCACACCATCATTCGCGACGGGAACCGCGTGCACGTCGGCATCTCCACCGGCGGCCACTACCTGAGCGAAGACGGCGGCGACACCTTCACGGCATCCAACCAAGGCGTCGGCGCCGGCTTCGCGCCCGATCCCTATCCGGAATTCGGGCAGTGCGTGCACAAGATCGCGCGGCACGACGACGCGCCCGGCCGGCTCTATATGCAGAACCACGGCGGGTGGGCGGAGTGGAGCGGCCCTGGAGGGCCACGGCCCGACATCGGCGTCCTGCGCAGCGACGACTACGGCCGCACGTGGAGGTCGATCGCCAAGGGATTGCCATCCGACTTCGGCTTTCCGATCGTCGTCCATCCGCACGACGCCGACACGGTGTACGTGATGCCTCTCGAGCCGGAGACGCGTACCTGTCCCGGCGGCGCACCCGCGGTATGGCGCAGCGAGAACGGCGGCGACTCGTGGCGCCGGCTGTCACGTGGGCTGCCGAAGAAGCAGAGCTACTTCACGATCCTTCGCGATGCGATGGACATCGATCGTCTTGCGACACCGGCGCTCTACTTCGGCACGACGACCGGTCAGCTCTGGATCGGACGGGAAGGCGGTGAGAAGTGGGACTGCCTGTTTGATACCTTGCCCCCGATCTACAACGTCAAGGTTGCGGTCGTGTGAACGCGCTGCTGACCGCCAGCGCCCTCCCCTTTCAGGCGCCGCCCTTCGACACGATCGCGGACACCGATTTCCGTCCGGCGTTCGAAGAGGCGATGCGGCTGCAAATGGCTGAGGTCGAGGCCATCGCGAACAATCCGGCCGTGCCGACGTTCGAGAACACGCTGGTGGCGCTCGAACAAAGTGGCCAGGCCATGATGCGTGTCTCGTCGGTGTTCGGCGTGCTCTCCAGCGCGAACACGAACGACGTCCTCCAACGACTGCAGCAGGACATCGCGTCCGCGCTCGCGGGGCACTACGACGCGATACGCCTGAACCCGAAACTGTTTGCGCGCATCGAGTCCGTGTACGGCGAACGCGAGTCGCTTGCGCTCGACGTGGAGTCGAAACGTCTCCTCGAGGTTCAGCATCAACGATTCGTGTTGGCGGGGGCGCGTCTCTCGGACAGTGACAAGGCTGCGCTCAAGCGTCTCAACGAGGAAGAGGCGACACTCAGCGCCGAGTTCCTGGCGAAACTGCTCGCGGCGAGCAGAGACGGTGCACTGGTCGTGGACGACCCCGCCGAGCTCGACGGATTGTCGGGAGTCGATGTCGCCGACGCATCGGCCTCGGCCGCATCTAGACGACTCGATGGGCGATGGGTCCTGACCCTGGTCAACACCGCGCAGCAGCCGCTGTTGCGATCGCTGCGGCGCCGCTCGACACGCGAACGGCTGTTCAAGGCGTCCTCCCAGCGCACCTCTCGCGGCGACGCGAACGACACCCGCGCGACGATCGGCCGCCTCGCCGAGATTCGCGCAGCTCGCGCCCAGCTCCTGGGACAGCCCAACCACGCGGCATGGCGGCTGCACAACCAGATGGCGAAGAGCCCCGATCGGGTCGAAACGTTCCTGGCTCAACTCGTGCCCCCCGCCATAGCCAAGGCCAAGGCCGAGCGGTCCGACCTCGAGGCGTTGTCTGGTGCGCAAGGAGACGGAGCACCCATCGAGGCATGGGACTGGCAGTTCTACGCGGAGCAGGTCCGAGAAACGCAGTACCGACCTCTCCACGGCAGACCTGACGCCGTATCTCGAACTCGAGCGCGTGATGCGCGACGGCGTGTTCTATGCCGCTCAAGAGCTGTACGGGCTGACCGTCGTGGAGCGCCATGACCTCCCCATCTACCATCCGGAGGTGCGCGTGTTCGAAGTGCGCGACGCGGCGGACGCGCACCTCGGGTTGTTCTATGCGGACTTCTTCAGACGCGACAACAAGAATGGCGGCGCGTGGATGGACAACCTCGTGCCCCAGTCCACGCTGCTCGGCATGCAGCCGATTGTCTGCAACATCCTCAATCTGGCGAAGCCGACCGCCGGCCAGCCAGTGCTACTGAGCATGGAAGAGGTGCTCACACTGTTTCACGAGTTCGGCCATGCGCTGCACGGGCTCTTCTCGAATCAACGGTACCCCAGTCTGTCCGGCACCACCGTCGCGCGTGATTTCGTCGAACTCCCCTCGCTCTTCAACGAGTACTGGGCGCTCGACCCGAAGGTGTTTGCAAACTACGCCAGGCACTACCTGACAGGAGCGACGATCCCGCCAGCGCTGGCTGCCAAGGTCAGAGAGACAACGACATTCAACCAGGGCTACGCCATGACGGAGATTCTGGCGGCGGCAACCCTCGATCTCCAATGGCACTCTCTCTCCGAATCCCCGGAGTCGGTGGACATCGACGAGTTCGAACGCCGCGCGCTACAGGAGGCGCAGCTCAACCTGGCCGCCATTCCTCCTCGCTACCACTCTGCATACTTTCTCCACATCTGGGCCAACGGCTACGACGCGGGTTACTACGCCTACCTCTGGGCCGAGATGCTGGCGCGCGACGCGTTCGCGTGGTTCGAGGAGCACGGTGGCCTGACGCGCGAGAACGGGCAACGGTTCAAGGAGCGGATCTTGTCTCGCGGCAACACGTGGGACCTCGAAGAGATGTTCCGCGATTTCCGAGGGCGCGACCCGGTCATCGGGCCGATGCTCGAGTTCCGCGGCCTGAAGGCGCACTGACGGAAGCTCGACTCACGAATCCACGGCGGCTCGCCGGAGCGATCAGGACGGGGCTCCCGCTCGGTCATCGCAGGGGCCCGCGTCCGGACGTTCAGAAGACTCAGCGCTCACTGCTGGCGCGGCGGCTCTGGGGAAAAACCGGGCTCGAAGCCGCGGGCACGCTCACGACGCTGCAAGGGGTTGTCTTGTGGGGCAGCTCGCAGCACGCCAAGCCTGACGAGCTGCGGCCGGAATTCGTAGCGAACGTTCACGGTCTCCACGGGTGCGTCCTCGAGGTCCAGCCACACCTGCGTGACCGCGTGGTCGGTCCGCCTGCCCATACCGGTAGCGGCATACTCCTCAGGGGCCTTCCGGGCCTGCCTCGCCTCCCCGGCCGCCGAGCCAACATCCGGCGACGCCGGCGCCGATCGCGGAGCCCGCTCCTGGGAGTCTTCACGCTCAACGTGGACTGTCGGGAGTGATCGCGGACGCCCGTTCTTTGAAGAAGACAGCCGAGATCGTGCCGAGGTTGGTCGCCTTGCCGAGCGCCTGACCGTACGACTGCGCCTCGGTTGTGAACTCGAAGCGACGCGCTTCCGTCTGGCTCGTCTGCCACCCGCTGATAGTGACTGTCTGGTATGGGCCCAGTACCCACTTGCGTGCACCCGCGGCTGTCGTCTCCCGCGCATCGATGGTATTGAGACCGTCGACCGACAGCGCCACGGCGACGCGAACGGCGTAAGGATTGTGAAGCCGAATCGCGTACTCCCGCCCTTTCCGCGCCTCGACATACAAGCGCCCCGGTGTGCGTAGCGTGGCTGGGGAACGCCGTCGACGAGGATCTCAACGAAGTCAGTGCCAGGGGGTGAAGCCACCACCGGGCGCGCACAGGCGCCGAGCGCAAGGCAGGCAGCAATCAAACAGGTAAATCGGTAGTTCATAGGTCCTCCTGCCGTTAGAACGGAGGAGGCCGAAAACCTTGCACGGCCAGTCTCGGATGCACGTTCGTGAACGCCACCAGGGCCCAAAGCCTAAAGCCGAGAGCCTAGAGTAGTGTCCGCCTTCAGGCGGACCGAGAAAGGCCGGCTGAAGCCGGCCACCACGTACAACAGGAAAACGCTTCGAGCCCAGAGCCGGCTCTCTCACACCCGCATCAACACACCTCGCGCGGGGCGGTTCAGCGCCGTGCCGACCGCTGCGGCATACATTTGCACTTGGCGCCGATACCGGTCCACGGCACCATCCATCTCTCGGTCGGACTTGAAGTCAACGACGAACAACTCCCTCATCCGTGACGTACGCCATGTCAGCGATGCCTTCGACAATCGCCCCGGTCGCCAGTCGCCACGTGATCGGTGTCTCGCGATAGCACTGCCCCGCCTCCTCCGCGCGCGCCGCGGCGAGCATGACGGGTGCGACAGGACGCGACGAACGGTCTCTGCCGCCGCTGTCACTTCATCCGGTCCGGCAGCGAGGATACGTCCGTGCACGTCGGCCAGGCTCGTGATGAGACCGATCATCGCAACCGGACAGCGGAACGTCCGCCAGCAACGCGTGCACGAGCGTGCCGAACCGCGGCCCGGCAGGACGGTCTCCCCCGGTCGTCGCGACCACGTCACAGCCACGTCGATGCCGGCGATGGCAGTCGGGTGGCTCCTCATCGCCGATTGAAGCGGCCCACTCCGTGACCGTCATCACATTGAGCGACGGGACACTCGCTGCGGCCAGCGCGTTCTTGCGGGCCGTCTGCCAGGCTTCGTGATCGTCGAGCCGTTTTCGAAGCACCGTCGGCGACACGTCTCTCACGATCAGGTCGTCGCGCCGCAAACCGAACGATGCTTGCGCCCCGAGCGAGAGCTCGTCTGGCGCCCACCACACGACGGAGACTTCTTCGTCGGCCGCGCCAAGGCGGTGCTGGCCTGGGCAGACGGTCGACATCGAGGCAGGGTCGCCATCCGGCCGTTCCAGCACCGTATCCCTGCTCGTGAACACTGGGCACCCAGGTGCGGCGGTGAAGGCTCGCCGGGCCTCTTCTCTCGGATACACGGCCGTGTTGAGCGGCGCGATCCATCCCTCGGCGAAAGGCCCGTCGCCCACCGCCGGCACTACCAGGAGATCGCGCGCCCGCGTGGCGGCCACGTAGGCGACCCGCTCACCTTCGGCCCGCTCACGCTCGAGTTCCTTGTCCTTGTGGTCGTTCAGGTCCTTTGGCGACCAGCCGCCGATGCGCAGCGCGCAGATGCCTCGACCCGGATCGATGTACCGTCCGGCTTCGTATGGCGTCAGTCTCGCGGTGATGTCGGCAAGGATTACGACAGGGAACTCGAGTCCCTTGGCCTTGTGCACGGTCATCAGACGGACACCGTCACTGCCTTCTTCCAGGATCGGCGCCTCGGCCGCCTGGCGCGTCGAGGCCTCCTGCTGAAGCGTGTCGACGAAGCCGCGGAACGACATCCCGCCGTCCATCTCATACTGTCGCGCCAGTTCCGCCACGTGCAGCACGTTGGCGAGCGCCTGGTCGCCGGCTGGTCGGAGCACGAATCCCACGTGCGCACGCGTGCACGCGAGCAGTGTAGAGATCGTGTCGGCCACGGGCTTTCTATTTCGTCCGCGATGCAACGAGGCGAGCAACTACGAGAGCGTCGCGGATCGGATGGAGGTGCGTAGGAAGGTCGTCCGGCACCCGGAAGGGGTGGAAACGACGCCCGCCGTGGGCATACTGCAACAACTCCTCGTCACCGATCCCGAACAGCGCACCGCGCAGCGTCGCAAACACCGACAGCTGGTCATCAGGCCACTCGATCGCCATCAGCGCCGCTCGCAGCGTCTCGATCTCCTCCCGGTTATGGAACGCGCGTCCCCCTACCAGCAGGTGGCGGATGCCTCGTGCCTCGAGAGCATCGACATATGGCCGCGTGATGTCTTCACCGAAGCTCACGAACCGACGAAAGAGGAGGCAGATGTGCCGCGCTTCGATCGGTACGGGCATGTGCGGATTGCGCCGCTCGGTCACCACCCACCCGCTCTTCTCGACGAGCCACTGCACGTACGCACCCACGGTGTCTGGCAGGCACTGCTCGATTCGCTTCGCCGTGACGAAGCGCTGGGCATACGGCGCCGGCACCGGCAGCGCCACCACTGACGGCTGTCCCTCGTGTTCGGCCCGTGAGGGTTCGAGCGGCACGTACCCTGCCTGCAGCCTCTCGACATTGCCGTCCATCACAGGCCGGAACGCCACGTTGACCGCCCGCTGAATATTGGGAACGCTTCGATAGCTCTTGCTCAATCGGAGAGGTATCGCACCCCGCTCGACGAGCTGCTGGCACACACGCGCATACGTGCCGACATCAGCCCGACGGAAGCGATAGATCGACTGCTTGGGATCGCCGACGATGAACAGTTTGCCCGGGAAGCGGGATGACCGACTGCCAGCGCGTCTCATCGGGATCATCCGCCGCCAGGAGCAGGAGCAGCTCCGCTTGTAACGGATCGGTGTCCTGGAACTCATCCACGAAAATGCGCTTGAATCGCGTCTGGAAGTGTCGCCGGACCACCGCATCGCTCCGGACGAGATCTCGAGCGCGCAGCAGCAGATCGAGAAAGTCCATCGCGCCTTCGCGGGCCTTGAGCCGCTCGTACTCATCCACGCAGCTGAACAGCTCCGCGTGCAACACCGCCGCAAGGTCGGCATCGGCTCGTACCTGAAATTCCGAGAGCGCTCCGAGCAGCGCGTCTCGAGCCGCGAGGACCTGTGCGCGCGTCACACCCTTGGCATAGGTCGGGCCACTTCCCTTGCGCGCACGCTTGACGTCCCGATTGCGCCGTAACTCGACGAGCTGCGACTCGAGCCCGTCGAGCTCCTCGACGGACCATTGAGGCCCAGCGCCACGAAGAGCCTCGGCGCTGACGTGTCTCGGCGCGCTAAAGCGTGCGTCTACGTGCCGTCCGTGGCGGGGCGATTCCGCAGTTCGCGGCTCAGTCGCCGAATGGGTTCCGTGTCCACGAACAGGTTGTCCCCCGTGTACGACGGGTTGGCCGATGCATCGGCGCAGGCATGCACGAGGTCAACCAGGCCCACGACAGCGGCCGCGCGATCGAACGGCTCTCGTATCCAGGGACCGCGGAAGTCACGCCACTCCGTGAGATCCCAGGCTGCGCGGCGCAACCGCTCGATGGGTCCGTCATCGTCGGCATCACCCGAACGGAATGCACGGCTGCCACGACGGAGCGAGCGTCGCACGCCTTCTGACGGATGCTCCAGCTGCGTCTGCAGCCACGCCGAGAAGGCTTGGCTGAACAGGTGTTCAGCCTGACCTTCGGTGAGGACCCGAAAAAGCGGATCGATGCCGGCTTCGACTGGGCGCTCGCGCAGCAGGTCGGCGCAGAAGCCGTGAATCGTGCTGACGTGTGCCTCTTCGAGGCTCTGGACGGCGTCATCCAGACGCGCGGCTGACTGCGGATCGGTCACCTTTCCGCGTTCATCCTCGAGCCCTTGCCGAAGCCGGAGCTTCAGTTCGCCTGCGGCCTTCTCCGTAAACGTCACTGCGACGATGCCGCGCACGTCAGCGCGGCCGGTCGCGATCACCCTCAGGATCCGGTTCACCAGCTCTGTCGTCTTGCCGGTGCCGGCGGCGGCTTCGACGACCAGTGTTTCGTCAACGGCCTCGCGGATAAGACGCCGTGACTCGTCGTCTGAACGATCGGAGATATCCGCCACTGGGACTCATGGCCGGCTCCTCAGGGCCGTCAGATCGGCGATCCGGTCCTGCGGCTTGCGTTTCGTGCGGCGATACATGTCGGGGCCGCACACGGCGCGGTAGTCACAGCGCCCACAGGCCTCCTCCGTCGGTGTGGCTGCAAGGAATCCGCCCGAGACCGCGCGATTGATCACCTCGAGCACCTCGAAGCCGGCCGCACGCGTCATGTCGTTCAGCGGGATCGGATGTTCGGCGTAGCTGCCTGCCGCCGTGCAGTAGAACAGCCTCCCATGCGACACGCGGCGACCCAGCGCCGCTTCGATGGCCATCGCATAGAGGACAGGCTGCAACACGGCGCCCCCACCGATGATGACCTTCTCGATCTTCTCAGGCTTTCGGCCGGTCTTGTGATCGGTGACGCGCACCACCTTCGTCGCGCGATGCTCCTCGATGAGGTCGATGGCGCCCCGCAGTTTGAACCCGCCCGCCAGTGTCACCTCGTCCTGCAGGCTACTGGCGTCGCGCTCGCCCGGGACGGAGCCGAAACCGAACTCGAAGTACTCCGGCAGCCACTCCTCGCCGTCCCGAGCGACGTAGCGCAGCCATCCGTGCAGGTCTCGACGAATCGCAGCGATCTCGTCGTTCCAGACACGGTCCACGGCGGGTGCGAGCTCGTCGTACTTGACTGCCGCCACCTCGTCCACGGTCGTATCGAGGACGGATCCAGCAGCTCCGAGGTTCGCGGCGGTGACCGGCAGCGCCCGTTGCTCCTTGAGGGTTCGGAAGAAACGAGCCTGAATTTCGTGAAAGAGGCTGCCACGTGTCAGGGGATCCAGACGCTGAAGCGGCTCTGGCAACTCGATCGGCTGGAGGCGATAGAAGGCGCCCAGGACGAATTGATAAGGGCACGCGCTGAATCGCTGCAGCGCCGATAGTGAATAGGACCTCGCCGTGAGTTGCTGGGCCGCGAGCGCCTCGGCGGTGTCGAGTGACACGCGTATCAGTCCGTCGCTGACCGACCAGCGCGGCTCACCGCGCGCCCAGCGATTCACGACCGATCGTCGAAGGCACTCGTTGAGCTTCAGCAAATAGTGGGCGTGGCCCTTGACGGCCTCGTGATCCTTTTCATCGAGCAGTTGCCGCAACACAGCCAGGTCGTGTTCTTGTTCGTCGATTGCAGCGTCTGGCAGGGGCGGCGCCGGCCAGGCCAGGGTGGCATTGCCGGCCGCGCGGGCACGCGCTTCGAGCCACTCGTAGTCCGGTACCCGCCCCGTGGCCGCGCGCATCACATCGAGGGCGTAGAAGGACGGCACACGCGCGCGCGATTCGGTCAGTTCGATACGCGGATACGAGACGTACAACCGATCGGACGCCGCGCCGCTGGCCATCTGAAGCAAGAGCCGCTCGGCGGCGAGCCTGTGCGACTGCGTTGCCAGCGATGGATCGGCGCCGAGTCGCAACGTATCCAGCAGGAGGGGATCCTCACGAGGCTTCTGCGGAAACATCCGCTCGGCCAGGCCCGGCACGAAGACCACGCGGAAGCTGCGGCCGCGCGCCTGCTCTGGCGTCCCCACAAAGATCCGCCCGAACCGTCGCGACGGTGGTGCGGACTCCACCGTCAGCAACCGGTCGCTGAGCACCCGGCGAGCCTCGTCGAGGTCGATAGGGCCCACGTCCGACATCGGTCGAAGATCTGCCAGCACCCGCACCACGTGCGCGGGAGCACGGAGCACTCGCGGCGCAAGCCGCGCAAGGCGGTCCAGCCATTGGCCCCACGTGGCCATCCGCGGCCAGGCGGCCAGTTCCTCGATGACGGGAAGCGCGAACTCCTCGAGGCTCTTCAGCTGGTCCTGGACCTGGCGCAGCGCCTGCGCACGGCCGCTGTCTTCACCGTCTTCGCGCACGGCCTCTCGCACCTGCGCGTCGAGCTCGGCCGACTTACCAGCCAGACGCCGCCTCCAGCGCGACGCGTCATGGCCGATGACCGCCGCATCCACGAGCAGCTTCTCCCACTTCCAAGGAGCCCGCAGCGTTCCCGCCACGACCGGCGCATCAGGGTCAGCGGTGATGGCGTCTCTACCTTCTGCCAGGTCGATGTCATCGTCGCCATCAGAGTCGCCATTCACGGCATCCGATCCCTCGTCCCTCGCACGGACCCTGTCCGACAGAGCGAGCGCTTCGTCTGTGGGCACCACGTAGGGTGGCTGTACGTAGGGCGGGTTCCGCGAAGCGGACCCGCCTGGATCCGGCACCTGACCCAGCGAAAGATATTCCGCGAACCGTGCAGCCGAGAGCTGTTCAGCGGCACACGCCAGCAGCGCGAGAAACGCGCGACCGGCTGGATGAGGCCTCCGTGTGCCTCGGTCGAACCAGGCGGGGACGCCGGCCCTCCGAAGCGCATGTTCGAGCAGGCCGAAGTAGCTATGAGCGGAACGAACGAAGATCGCCATCTCGTCGAACCGCACGCCCAAACGTGCTTCTCGAAGCACCCGGCGCGCCATTTCGACGCATTCGCGTCCCTCGCCAGGTGCCGAAAAGAATTCGACGGACCCGTCGAGCTCGCGTACTGGCGGCTGGCTCTCGGCGTCGAAGAGGAATCGACCGACACAAGTCAGGTCATTGAGAGGATCCGAGCGTCCGGCTTCTACAACCGCTCCGCCCATCGCCGCGAGATGCCGAATCGTGTCGCGATCTCCATACGGCACAGTCGCGAGCACAATCGAGGCGCTGGCTGTCAGCGCCTCGACGAACTCTCGCTCCGCGGCATGGTCCAGCGAGATGTCGAGCAGCACGACCCAGTCGTAGGTCTTACGGCCGTCTGGCCTCTCCGCGCCTCGAAGTACTGCCGTAGCCGTGCGAAAGAGGCCAGCCCGATCAACCGAACGCGCGTCGGCGAAGCAGGCATCGAAGCGTTCGAGCAGAATCGCCAGGTCAGGGCCCGCCAGCGGCAGGGGCGACAGCGAGGGCCCGCCAATCTTCGCAAGGCGGAGCTCCTGCAGCGTTCTCGCCAGCGCCCGTGGAAAGCCAGGCGTCGCCGCGACCGGGGCAAAGTACTGGAGCGCGGCGTCACGCGTCGCCTCGAATGCGGCTCGCGTGGCGACGGCCTCGGCGCCCAGCTTGGTGCTGGCCGACGTTCGATCGATGGCGAGCGCGATGAGGGCGGTCCTTGCGGCAAGCTGGGTGAAGCTCAGACGCTCGATGCCAAAGGTGGCTTGGCGTGATGCCGCCACGTCCCTTGCGAGATCATCAGCGGCCCCGCGAGAGGCACCCACGATCAATCCCCTCTCACCAGGGGGTCGGCCGCTGGCGATCTCCCGCGCAGCAGCCAGCCGTGTCTCACCGGAAGGGGACACGACGACACGAATGGAGCTGTGTGGCTGGGGATCCGGGATCGGGGAATCGAAAAAAGGCAGGTAGGTCATCGCATGCTCGCTGTCCCGGTCAATCCGCCGGGTCTCCGATACGGCAGCACAACGCTGCCAAGCGGCATCACGATATCACGGACACGCGCCGGCGGGTCCGCTTCGCGGAACCCGCCCTACGTTTGCAAACCGCCCTACGCACGTAGGCCGGGTGCCGCGGCTTGTCCGCCGTAGCCGGGCCGAAGGCGGAAGCGGAACCGGCGAAGCTACAGCGTTTTCCAGTCGTACGTAGTGTCCGCCTTCAGGCTCAGTACACATCTCGCTGTCGGGGGATCGGACGTGATCTAAGAGCTCACCGTGGAGGAGGCTGCGATGGACCGATCCCTGCCGTCGTGGAACCGTATCTCTCGGTGCAGGCGAGATGGCGGCGGGCGCTGGGGGATGCGCGGCTGAATGCCGTCGCGATCGCGTCATCGAGGCGCTGGCGCGCCACGGATAGGAGCTTTGGAGCGTGCGGCGGGACAGTGAGGCGGAGGCTCTACGCTTTCTCCGCACCGGCGCGTCTCGCTGGAGACGGTGATCGCGCCGCCTTCGCGGCACACGCGAGCGGTGTGGTGCGCTCGCGAGGTGCTGGTCATTATGACACGACGGAGATGTCGTTTGCGGGCGAGCAACGGCGCGTGGGCTCAGTCGCCAGAGTAGCGCCGGCAGGGATTCTGTGCGGCCTGGCGGTGTCGGCAGAGGGCGCGCCCGTCGGGCTGCTCGCCGTCACCGTTCGTGCCGCGCGGTGCCGGGACCACCACCTCTCAGCGTACGCGCTTCTGGACCCGCAAGGAGAGTCGACGCTGGGGAGGGCGTGGCACGGTGCGCGCCGCTCGGTGCGGGCGTCACGCCTCATCTGATGATGGGAGGGCGACAGCTACGAACTGCTCGCGACTCTATCGACCAGCGCTGCTTCGTGGTGCGCCTCCGACACGATTGCCGGGTCGTCGCGAGTCCGAGGGGGTGATGACTGAGCGCGGCCGTGCGCCGACCGCCCGTCATCGAGCGCAGGTCGTGCTCTCGCCGCGGCGGGTGGCGACGGTCGCCGCGGCGCGCACTGCGCGCGGCCGGCGGACGCGACGCTGCGCTCACCGCGCGTCGGGTGGTGCTGCAGCGGCCGGCGTCGCACGCCCGCGGCACCTCGCGTCTGTCGGTACGGGGGAATCGCGTGCCGCGGGCGAGACGCGCGATGGCGGCTCGTCACCACCGAGCAATCGACACCGCGAGCAATTACGGGCTGGAAGCTACGACGCGCTGGCTGATCGAGGATTCTTCAAGCCTTGAAGACAGGGTGTGCGTCGAAGCGCGACACTCGAAAGTCTCGAACGCGCCGCGCCTGGGCTGCTCGCGCCGATGCTGGCACTGCTGCTCCTTCGCATCTCTCGCGGGAAGTCGCCGACACCTCCGCGGCCGTCGTGTTACACCGCCGCTCGAGGTGCTCCGAGCTCCGCCGCTGGTGTCACGCTTCCCCGCTGCACGGTCACGCTGCGCTCCGAGCCGTCGCCCGACTCGGGGGGCCCGCGGCAGATGGTCCACCGGGATGGCGGTGCTCACGCGCGGGATGCGACGCCCTCGCGATGGAAGCCGGCTGGGTGGCGGCCAACTCGCCGCGCGATGTGATCAATCATGAGGCCTTCAGGCGGACCGAGAAAGGCCGGCTGAAGCCGGCACTAAAACAGGAAAGCGCTCTCCTAGGGTGCGAGCCGTGCTTTGACCCAGGAGCCGTCCGTCTGCTGGCTGTACTGCAACCGATCGTGCAGCCGGCTCGGGCGGCCCTGCCAGAACTCGAATTCGTCCGGCACCACACGATAGCCGCCCCACCAGTGAGGTCTCGTCACCGCGTCGCCATAGGTCTGTTTGGCGATGTCATAGCGGGATTCCAGCGCTTCCCGGCTTTCGATGCGTTCGCTCTGACGCGACGCATAGACGCTCCAGCGGCTCTCGAGCGGACGCGTGTCGAAGTACGCGTCCGACTCGGCGTCGGTCACCTTCTCGACGCGTCCCTCGACGCGTACCTGTCTCTCGATCGCTCGCCACAGGAACAGGAGGCTGGCGCGGCCGGTCTGATCCATCTCACGCGCCTTGCGGCTGTGGTAGTTCGTGAAAAAGAGCAGGCCCTTCTCGTCTACCCCCTTGAGCAGTACCGTCCTGACCGAAGGGCGTCCGTCGCGCGTCGCGGTTGCCAGCGCCATCGCAGTTGGATCGGCTTCGACCAACAGGGCCTGCTCGAACCAGACCGAGAACTGCCGGAAGGGATCCCGATCTGAGCGCGCCTCGTCGAGCGGCTCGTCGGAGTAATCGCGCCGCAGGTCAGATCGGGACATGGTGGCTGGTTGGTAGCTGGTAGCCTGTAGCTGGTAGCCGGTACAAGAGGAAGCCGGGAGTCGGTGGCTACCGGCTACCGGCCACCAGCTTAATCGCATCACCTTCGACCACGATGCGCACGGTGCCTCCGGTGCCGAGCGAGCCGAAGAGCAGCAGCTCCGACAGCGGCTTCTTGATGACCCTGTCGATCAGACGGGCCATCGGCCGGGCGCCGAACGAGCGGTCGAAGCCCTTCGTGGCCAGCCACGCCCGGGCCGGGGGTTCGAGCTCGATGGTGACGTCCTTCCCGACAACGAGCGTTCTCAGCTCGTCGATCTGTCGATCGACGACGCGCTCGATCTCGGCAGTGCCTAGCGCGTTGAAGTGCACAATGGCGTCGAGCCGGTTGCGGAACTCAGGCGTGAACGCCCGTTCGAACGCTCCACGAGAGGAACCTCCCGTGCCAGCTTCGCCGAATCCCATTCGCCGGTCCGAAAGGTCTCGCGCCCCGACATTGGTCGTCATGATCAGGATGATGTGACGGAAATCAGCCTTGCGACCGTGCGAGTCAGTCAGCGTCGCGTGATCCATCACCTGCAGCAGGATGCTGTAGATGTCGGGATGGGCTTTTTCGATTTCGTCCAGCAGCAGCACCGCGTGGGGTGACTTCCGCACAGCGTCGATCAGCAAACCCCCTTCTTCGAAACCGACGTAGCCAGGAGGCGCACCGATCAGCCGTGAGACAGCATGCTTCTCCATGTACTCGGACATGTCGTAGCGCAGAAACTCGATGCCGAGGATCCGCGCCAGCTGTCGAGCGAGCTCGGTCTTCCCGACGCCCGTGGGTCCGGTGAACACGAAACTCCCAATCGGCTTGTCCGGCGACCGCAGCCCCGATCGCGACAGCTTGATCGCCGACGCCACCTCGCCAATCGCGCTGTCCTGCCCGAAGATCACGTTGCGCAGTTCGGTATCGAGCGTCTGCAGAGCGCGACGGTCGTCCGTGGATACGGCTTGCACGGGCACCCGGGCCATCTTGGCCACCACCTGCTCGACCTGCTCCCGGCCGATGGTCTCCGCACGCGCGTCTTTCGGCAGGAGCTTCTGCGAGGCGCCGGCCTCGTCAATCACATCGATCGCCTTGTCGGGCAGGTGCAGATCCTTCAGGTGCTTCGCCGACAGCGCGACCGCACCCTCGAGCGCTGCATCCGTGTAAGTCACACCATGGTGCGATTCGTAGTGCGGACGGAGACCCTTGAGAATCTCGATCGTCTCGTCTTCAGACGGCTCGAGTACATCGATTTTCTGGAAGCGGCGCGACAGACCTCGGTCCTTGTCGAACGACTGCTTCACATCGCTGAACGTCGTCGAACCGATGCAGCGAAGGGTGCCGTTCGCCAGCGCTGGCTTCAGGAGACTGCCGGCATCCATGGCGCCACCAGAAGCGGCGCCCGCGCCGACCAGGGAATGAATCTCATCGATGAAGAGGATGGCGTTCGACTCGCGGCCGAGCCGGTCGAGCACCTGCTTCACGCGCTCTTCGAAGTCGCCGCGATAGCGGGTGCCGGCGAGCAACGACCCGAGGTCGAGTGCGTACACCTTCGCATCCTTGAGCGGATCCGGTACGTTGCCTTCGTGAATCTTGAGCGCCAGACCCTCGGCAAGAGCCGTCTTGCCAACACCGGGCTCTCCGACCAGCAGCGGATTGTTCTTTCGACGCCGGCAGAGCACCTGAATCATTCGCTCGAGCTCCAGGTGGCGGCCGATGAGCGGATCGATCTGCCCAGCAGCCGCCCGCTCCACGAGATCGGTCGCGTAGGCCTTGAGCGGGTCGACAGGCGCCGGAGATCCACCCTCACCGTCGCCGGCATGGCTCGGTTCCGGCTGTGGAGCGCCACCATGCGCGACCACGTGTAACAACGTCAGGCGATCGACGCCTTGACCCCGCAGGAAATATGCCGCATGGCTCTCCTCTTCCTCGAGCATGCAGACGAGGAGACGCCCAGTGTCCACGTCCTTGGCGCTCGATGCCGCCGCGTGCACGACGGCTTGCTGAATCACCCGGTCGAGACCGAGCGTTGGCTCGGGCTCGAATACGCCGGGTGGTGGCACCGACGTGAAAGCCTTCGCCAGCACCTCGTCCACTTGCTGCCGCATCGCCTCGATATCGACGCCACACATCGCGAGGACGTCACGACCACGAGGTTCGTCCGTGATCGACCGCAGCAGGTGCTCGAGGCCGACCGAATCGTGCCGCCGTTCGGTCGCAAGTCGAAAGGCGCGCTGAATCGTCTCGAGGGTGTCCGGCGCGAAAGGTACGGGGGGCTGTGCCATTGAATGTTTGGACCGTGACGTTACTGATTGACCTTCTCGGGTTCCGGCTCCATCGTGACGAGCAGCGGGAATTCGTGCTCCTCGGCCAGTTGTTGCGTCTTTCTCACCTTCGTCTGCGCGACGTCATGCGTGAAAACACCCGCCAGGCCGAGGCCGGATCGGTGCACATTCATCATGATCGAAAACGCCTCTGCCCGGGGCTTCTGAAAAACCGCCTCGAGCACCCAGACGACGAACTCCTGGGTGGTGTAGTCGTCGTTGTGCAGGAGCACGCGCCACATGCGCGGATGCTGCAGCCTTTCGTCGATTCGCGTCTCCGCGAGCAAGGATTCTTTCGGATGGCTACTCACTTTCGTGCCTTCGTGCCCTTCGTGGTTCTATTTTACTCATAGGGTCACCAGGAGGTCCTTCTCGATCACCCATGGCGCGGCGACGGCCGGCCGGTGGATGAGACCGGTCACGTCGGTCAGAAATTCCGCCCTTGGAACCTCGCGCGCACCGAGCGACGCCAGGTGGCTCGTGGCCATCTGACAGTCGATCATTTCAAAGTCCCAGCGCCGTAGCTGGCCCACGAGACCGGCCAAGGCTACCTTGGACGCGTCACTGCTCCAACTGAACATCGATTCCCCGAAGAACATGCATCCGATGGCCACGCCGTACAGTCCGCCGACAAGCCGTCCGTCCGACCAGGTCTCCACCGAATGCGCGTAACCCAGAACGGCAAGTCGCTGGTAGGCCTCAGTCATCTCGGCCGTGATCCAGGTGCCATCCTCATCACCTCTCGGCGCAGCGCAGCCGGCCATGACCTGGTCGAATGCCGTGTCCAACGTCACCGTGTAGCGCCCGGACCGCATCGTGCGACGGAGCGAGCGCGACACGTGCAGCTCGTGCAACCGCAAGATCATCCGGGGATCAGGGCTCCACCACAACACCGGGTCGTCCTCACCGAACCACGGGAAGATTCCCCTCGCGTACGCGTCGAGCAGACGTTGGGGCGACAAGTCGCCGCCAGCGGCAAGCAAGCCATTCGGATCGCGCAGCGCCGTTTCAACGGGAGGGAACGGATCGCTCTCGCTGAGCCAGGGAATCGTCATTCAACAAACCAACAACGGTGCGAGCGTGCGGTGCGACAGTGCGAGGGGACACCCTGCCTTGTCGTGCCGTGCACCCGCGCACCATCGCACCGTCCCACCCTCGCACCTCGATTAGGATCGTCCCAGTGTCCGTCCGACCGAACCTTGCCGCGCTCTCGCCACGGCTGGGTCGACCTCTCCTGACGCGCTTCGCACCGTCACCGACAGGGTACCTGCACCTGGGACACGTCGTGAACGCCATCTACGTCTGGGGTCTCGCTCGTGCGCTCGGCGGGAGCGTGCTCCTCCGTATCGAGGATCACGACCGCGTTCGCAGTCGTCCGATTTTCGAGCAGGCGATTCTCGAAGATCTCGACTGGCTCGGCTTCGTACCCGATGTCGGCCAATCGCCGGTGCTCCGTCAGAGTGACCGGTCGAGCCGGTACGAAGACGCACTTCAGCATCTGCGCAGGAATCATGCGGTCTACGCGTGCGATTGTTCTCGACGGCGCATCGGAAGCGAACGCTACGGCAACACCTGCCGAGGTCGCGGCCTCGAGGAGCAGCCCGGCCGCGGCCTGCGTGTCGAGATGAGGCCAGGGATCGAGCGTTTCATGGACGGACTCATTCCCGGCGAACACGAAGCGGCGACCGACGCATCCGGCGACCTGCTCCTCAGAGACCGCGACGGCCACTGGACCTACCAGTTCGCGGTAGTCGTGGACGATGAGGAAGATCACGTCAACCTGGCAATCAGGGGCGCAGATCTGCTGGATTCGACCATCCGACAGATTCACCTGGGCCGGATGCTTGGCAGAGCCGTCCCGGTGCAATTCCTTCACCATCCGCTCCTGCTCAAGCCATCGGGCCAGAAGCTGAGCAAGTCGAGCGGCGACGTCGGGGTCAGGGAGCTCCGCGCGGCGGGGGCATGCGCGGCAGAGGTGATTGGACGTGCCGCCGCTGCGGTCGGATTGCAGGGATCGGCGCACCCCGTCAACGCGACCGACGTAGTCCGACTGTTCGGATAGGGGTCTTCTCGGCTACTATTACCGGACGTGCAGCGCCGCTTGACCTTCTGAGTTAAAATCAAAACCTTTCTACGAGGAACATTGGCAGTCCGTCTGTTTATCGGAAACCTGCCGTACGGCGCGACTGAAGCTGATCTTCGAGCTCACTTCGCACCCGTCGCGGAACCTTCCCACATCGTCATGCCAGTGGACCGGGAAACCGGCCGCCCACGCGGCTTCGCGTTCGTCGAGTTTGCCGACCGCACGCTCGCCGACGAGGTGGTGCGAAAGTTCGACGCCCAGCCGTTCCAGGGTCGTAACCTGGCGGTGAGCGAGGCGCGCGCACGTGAGGATCGCCCACCGTCACGTCCACCTGGAGCCGGTGGTTTCAGTGGCCCTCGCCCCGGCGGATTCGGCGGCCCGCGCCCCCCAGGCGGCGGCTTCGGTGGTGGAGGCGGCGGCTTTGCTCCCCGCCCGCCCGGTGGTGGATTTCCTCCTGGCCCTGGCGGCCGGGATCGTTCGGCGAACTTCGGCCCGCCTGCGCCCCCTCGGAGGCTGCGCAACGCCAAGAAGGGTCAGCAGCAGGAACACAAGCCGCGTGGCCCCATCAAGGAGCGCAGCGGTGGGCGCATCTACGCCGTGGACGACCTTGAGGACGATTCGGCAATCGAGATCGATGACGTCGCGGTCAGCGCCCCTGCCGAAGGGGTAGATGACGTCGCGCCGGTGCACGACGACGAGAACGACGATCAGGAGTAAGTGATCCGCTCGGCACCTCAGCTCATCTCGATGGCGGCCGCCGCCGTCGGGATCGTATTCTTCGTTCTCACTCTCTACTACATCGACCTGAAGGAGACGGCCGCCAGCGCGGGCCGACTGGGCGTCGCGCTGCCGGTGATTCTGCTGCCAAGCGCGTGCTGGCACGTGCTGCGCACCTGGGGCTGGGCGACGGCGTTTCCCGAGGAGTCTCGGCCACCCTTTTCGCGTCTGTTCCGGGTGCGACTCGCCGCCGATGCCGTCGGGTTCTTCACCGTCCGAGGTCTGGCCGGTGAACCCCTCAAGGTCCTCCTGCTCTACGATCGCATCGCCCCTGAAATTACATCGGCGGCGGTGGCGCTGGAGCGTCTCACCTTCGCGATCATGGGTCTCATCCTTGCAGCGCTCATCTCCTTGCTCGCCATCACACGCCTCTCCATGCCTGCCGCGTGGGACACGATGTTCATCCTCCTGATCGCCGGCGCCGCCATTGTCCTGGTACTCTTGGCGCTGCTGGCCGTACGGCGTCCCGGGGACTATCTCGGACGTGTCGTGGCCGCTGCGGACCGTGTCCTCGGTCGACGCCTCGAGACGTCTCGCGCGATTCGGTTCATCCTCGACGTCGAGCAGATCCTGCTGCAATTGGTGCGCGGCAGCCCACGCCGCCTCGTCACGCTGACGCTGTTGTCATTCGTGTGTTACCTGTTGATGACGCTCGAGGTCTGGCTCGTACTCCGGGCCGTGGGGGAACCGATCGGTGTGACCGAAGCGCTCACGGTAGAGACATTTGCGCGACTCGCGAGCGTGGCGTCCGCGGCGGTACCCGCCAACATCGGCACGCTGGAGGCCTCGAACGCCTCCGTCGTCGCGGCGTTGGGCCTGGGCGGCGGAGGCACCCTGGCCTTGTCCAGGCGGATACGGACGCTATTGTGGGCGGCGGCTGGACTGGCGCTGTACCCCAGAATCCAGGAACGGCGTCGCTGAATCGCCTGGAAGACGACGATAGTCGAACCAGTCCAGTTCGAAGTCGAGGACCAGGGTCCGGAACATGAGGGCGCGGCCCCGCCCGCTGATGGCAATCCGGGTGGGCATCCACAAGTCGCCCGCCACTTGGCGTCTGGTCATCGAGGCCTGGGCGCCTTTCCCTAGTCTGGCCACGAGCCCGTAGCCGAATGAAATGTCAGCGATCGAGGTCGCCTCGACCTGCATGACTTCCGACGTCGCCTCGCCGATCCAGATCTTCCCGTGAAAATTGACGGCCGTGTGCCCTTCCCTCGTCGCGGGTTTCGCGTCGGGTTTCGGAACGAACGACACGATGAAGGCCGGTACGCCTTCATAGACCGTGCGACCCTCGAGCGTAAACTGCAGCACGTTGACGATATCCTCGACCCGTCGCTGGCGACGTTCGCGCCCGCGCACTTCATCGGCCTCGCGTTGGCGCTCGTCTTCGTCGACGCGCGCCGCCTGCTCTCTTTGCCGTTGTGCCACTCGTTCTCGGTACCGGCTGTCTTGTTCGGTAAGCTCTGCGTGGGTCAGCGGCACGCCGTCCCGTGCGATCAGTCGCCGATAGTTAAGCTGGCGAACCGGGGATGGGTACACGTCGTAGAGCTTCGTGCCGCCGGTACCAATCCGACCAAAGGGGTTGGTGTGCACATCGGTACGGCGTTCCTTGTACGCGTACAGGTGGGCCACGTTCTCGGCGCGGACCAGATTCGCGCGCACGGCCTTGTACAGAGCCTCAGGAGCGGGAAGCGGACGGTTGTCTTGTGCGCGCACCACATCGATGGTGACAACCGCCACCACCAGTATCAAGACGCAGGCGCGCACCTGGGACATCACACCCTCCGCAGGCGCTCCGCTGCGCGATCGAGCGTCTCATCGCGCTTGGCAAAGCAGAACCGCAATACCGGACCCGGCTGCGCGTCCGTGAGAAACGGCGACACGGGAATCGCCGCCACGCCGTGCTCCTTCAGAAGACGCATGGCAAACTCTGCATCCGCCTCACCCGTAATCGCCGAGTAGTCCAGCATCTGAAAATAGGTGCCTCGACACGGTAACGGCGTAAATCGCGACCCCTCTAAAAGATGCAAAAAACGATCCCGCTTCGCCTGGTACAGCGGGGCGACCGCCGCCGACGTGGGATCACGCGTCACCCAGTCCGCATAAGCACGCTGAATCGCCCCGTTCACCGCGTAGGTCACGAACTGATGCACGCGGGCCACTTCCGCACTCAGCGCGCGCGGCGCGGCGCAGTACCCGATTTTCCAGCCGGTCGTGTGGTAGGTCTTGCCGAACGAACTGACAACGACAGCTCGCTCGGCGATGTCTGGATACCTCGACAGGCTTTCGTGACGGCGGCCATCGAACACGATGTGCTCGTACACCTCGTCGGCCACGACCACGGCGTCGGTCCGCTCGAGCACCGACGTCAGCGCACGGATGTCGTCGGTGTCGAACACCATCCCGGTTGGATTGTGGGGCGAGTTGACGACGATGACCCGCGTGCGCGCACCGACGACACGTCGGACCTCGTCCCAATCGACACGGTAGTCCGGGCCACGGAGCGTGACGAACACGGGCGTGCCACCGCACAGTTGCACGGCGGGCAGATAGGAGTCATACGCCGGCTGGAGGAGGACCACCTCATCGCCAGGCCGCACGAGCGCCGTCAGCGAACTGAACAGACCTTCGGTGGCACCAGAGGTGACCGTGATCTCGGTAGCGGGGTCATATCGGCGCCCGTAGAGGATCTCGATCTTTCGAGACAAGGCCTCTCGCAGCGCGAAGACGCCTGGCATCGGGGCGTACTGGTTGTGCCCCGCCCGCATGTAACGCGACACGGTCTCCACCAAGGCCGGATCGCAGTCGAAGTCTGGAAACCCTTGCGACAGGTTGATGGCGCCGTGTTCCTCCGCCAGGCGTGACATGACCGCAAAGATGCTGACGCCCGTTGAGGGAAGCTTCGACTCGATCACGTGACCACCCTTTGTCCCCACCCTTCGCAACTCCTACTGACGACCGGCTGTCACTACTGGCTACCGGCCACCTGCTGTCTCCACCCACTGCCACGGCTTCAACGCGAGTGCAGGATATCGGAGCCGGACCTCCACGACGAGGTCGTAGTACTGGGCTTTCTGCACTTCGCGTCGCAACAGCCGGTCCCGGAGGCGACGCAGCTCATACCGGTACAGATCATTGACGAACTCGTGGACAAGCTCCGGTCTCGTCTCGGGTGTCGGTTGTACACCGTGGGCCCGCAACTGCTCGAGGATCTTAGCCTTGTACAGGTATGCCATCAGGGCGTCGTCGGCGGACGGCACTCCGGCCGCGCCACATGCGCGTGGGCTTCAACGATCTCTGGCGGCTCCATCTCGCTCGAGACCCACGAGTCGAGCAGTCTTCGGTAGCCAGCACAGGCCGACGCGGTGTCGCCAAGACGAGCCGAGGCCCGTGCCGCTCCGAGTGCTATCCGAGGTGTGGCACCATGTCGTCGCTCCGCCTCCTCATACGCGCGCCGGGCCTCATCGTAGCGATCGACCTGCAGCCAGAGCGTCCCTGTCATCTCCACCGCCGTGACAATCGGAGCCCCAGCCAGGCCGGCGGCTTCCTGCACGAACTCCAACTGCAAGGCTGACTCCAGATACAGACGCATCTCATCACGTTCCGTCTGGGCCGCGGCGGCCGCGGCGTGGAGAACCAGTCGCGCGATCTCGGGCGGTGCGGATCCATTGCGCGCAAGCTGTTCGAGAACGGCGATGGCCCTCCTCACCGGCGCCAACGACTCGGCCGTACCGCCAACACTCGCGGCGGCGTGAGCGTCGAGCAGGCCCTGAAGGTACCATGCCGCGACGATGGCGCTCTCGCAGTTCGGCGCGGCGCGCAGGGAGTCGACGGCGGCTGGAAGATTGAATCGAGAGGCGCGGACGGACGCCTCAGACAGAAGGCGGATTGCCTCAGGCGCGCACGCGGACTTGCTGCACAACCAGAAACGTGCCGAGAATCGGCGCGAGCATCAGTAGAGCCTACATCTTTCGGACCAGGGCGAAGTAGCGACGGAGCAACGACGAGACGACCGGAGTGAGACGCGTGCGCCGGTAGGCATCGCCCGCCTTGCGCACCGCGTCGGCTAATGTCGGGTACGGGAAGACGTCGTGCGCCAGGTCGCCAAGTCGGCCGCCCCGGCGCATCGCCGACGCGAAGTACCCAATGAGCTCGCCGGCGTGCACTCCCACGATCGTCGCCGCGACAATCCGCCCCCGGTCGTGGTGCACGCGCAGAAATCCGTCAGATTCACCGTCGATGACTGACCGATCGACATCGGCGAAGCGGATCGTGATCGGAACTGCGCCCCTTCGAACTGCCTCGGTGGGCGGGATCCCCACGTGCGCAAGCTCCGGCGATGTGTAAGTACACCACGGGATCACCAGCGAGCTCACCCGTCCCCGGCCGTGAAACAGCGCATTCTGGATGACCACGCGAGCCATCGCATCGGCGGCGTGCGTGAACTTGAGGGATGAGCAGACATCACCGGCGGCATACACCCGCCGGTTGGACGTGCGCAGGTGATCGTCAACCGCCACGCCATCCGGACCGTGCCGGACGAGGGCCTGCTCCAGGTTCAAACCTTCGAGGTGTGCCGACCGGCCGGTGGCCACGAGTATCGTGTCCGCCGATATCGAACCTCCGTCGAACGTCGCCGTGATCTGCCCACCGCTCTCAGAGACCTGACGCAGCGGCGTATTGATCAGCACCCGCACCCCGTTGGTGGCCAGTTGTCTGGCCACGAGGTCAGCGGCCTCGGCGTCCTCACCCTGGAGAATGCGCGGCCCAGCCTCGACGATCGTCACGGCCGTCCCCAGGAGCGCGAAAGCCTGCGCCATCTCGCAACCGATCGGGCCGCCACCAACGACGAGGAGCACGCGCGGTTGATCGGTGATCTCGAAGAGGTTCTCGCTCGTCAGGTAGCGGACCTTCATGAGGCCCGGAATCGGCGGCACGGAGGGACGTGCGCCGGTCGCGATAACGGCTCTTCGAAACCTCAGCGTTCGCCCGTTTACGAGGATGGTCCGCGGACCGGTGAACGATGCGGCGCCAAAAAACACGTGGATGCCGAGGGATGTCAGTCGAGAAGCCGAGTCGTGATGGGCGAGATCGGCCCTGCGCTCGCGGACCGAGCGCATCACCGCAGAGAACTCCACCCGTGAGGTGGTCGTCACGCCGAGGTCCGCTGACACCTGAGCGTCACGCACCGCCTTCGCGGCGCGGATCAAGGCCTTCGATGGAACGCAGCCGGTGTTCAGGCAGTCCCCACCGAGCGACGAACGTTCGACGAGGGCCACGTGCGCCCCTAGACCGGCTGCTCCCGCCGCGCACACAAGCCCTGCCGTACCGCCGCCAAGCACGACGAGGTCGTACAGGGAGAGAGGATCAGGGTCCCGCCAATCCGCAGGGCGGACCTGCGCGAGGAGACGCGCGTTGTCGGTCATGCGTCGGGTCCGCTCGCGGAACCCGGCAGCTGGTAGCACAGTAGTCGCTAGCCAGTGGCCAAGAGTGTTGCGCGAGGCTTACCTGCGCGCCACCAAGGCTACCGGCTACCAACTACCAGCTACCAGCTAGTACCGGTAGTGATTCGGCTTATACGGCCCGTCGACTGGCACGCCGATGTAGTCGGCCTGCTCCTTCGACAGCGTGGTCAGCTTCACACCGAGATGTCCGAGGTGCAACCTCGCGACCTCTTCATCGAGCGCCTTCGGCAGCATCGTCACCGACTTGCCGTACGTCTCGGCATTGGCGTGCAACTCGAGCTGGGCGAGCACCTGATTCGTGAACGACGCCGACATGACGAAGCTCGGATGACCCGTGGCGCAGCCGAGATTCAGCAGACGCCCTTCGGCCAGTACCAGCACGCTATGACCGTCCGGGAAACGCCACTCGTCGTACTGCGGCTTGATGTTGATCCGCTCGATCCCCTTGGCCTTCTTCAGTCCGGCCATGTCGATTTCGTTGTCGAAGTGGCCGATGTTGCCGACGATGGCCTTGTCTTTCATCTTGGCCATGTGCTCCATCGTGATGATGTTGAAGTTGCCCGTCGCCGTGATGAAAATGTCGGCGGTCTCGAGCACTTCGTCGAGCGTCGTGACTTCAAAGCCCTCCATCGCGGCCTGCAGCGCACAGATCGGATCGATCTCAGTGACGATGACGCGGCAGCCCTGACCGCGCAGCGCCTGCGCGCAGCCCTTCCCGACTTCTCCGAACCCGAACACCACGGCGACCTTGCCGCCGAGCATCACGTCGGTCGCTCGTGCGAGTCCGTCCGGCAACGAGTGCCTGCATCCGTAGATGTTGTCGAACTTGCTCTTCGTGACCGAGTCGTTGACGTTGATCCCAGGGAAGAGCAGCGTACCGGCTTCCATCATCTGATAGAGACGATGCACGCCGGTGGTCGTCTCTTCGCTGACACCGCGGATACCCTTGGCAACAGTCGTCCAGCGGCCGGGATTCGCTTTCAGTTCACGACCGATGGCCTCGAGAATGACGCCCCACTCCTCCGGGTCCTTCTCAGGATTGAATGCCGGAATCTGTCCGGCTTTCTCGAACTCGCACGCCTTGTGCACGAAGAGCGTCGCGTCACCGCCGTCGTCGACGATGAGTGACGGCCCCTTGCCGTCCGGCCACACGAGCGCTTCGACTGTGCACCACCAGGTACTCCTCGAGCGTTTCGCCCTTCCAGGCAAAGACCGGTGTGCCCTTGGGCGACGCCACCGTGCCGCCGGTCTCCGGACGCCCGACAGCAACGGCAGCTGCCGCATGATCCTGCGTGGAGAAGATGTTGCACGACACCCAGCGCACGTCGGCGCCAAGTTCGGTCAACGTTTCGATCAGCACAGCGGTCTGCACCGTCATATGCAAGCTGCCCATCACGCGCGCGCCGGCCAGCGGCTTCTTCGCCCCATGTCTCGCACGCAGCGCCATGAGACCCGGCATCTCGTGCTCAGCCAGACGGATCTCTTTGCGGCCCCATTCGGCCAGCTTGAGATCGGCCACTTTGAACGGTACGCGGCCAGCCCGTTCGGCCTCTTGAAACGGGTGCATGACCTTCTCGCTCGGTACTCTCGTCAATACTGCCATTGCATTCTCCTCGCGGCGGCTAACGCCGCCGCGCTACAGCTAGATAGGTAATCTCCGCCGCGCCTCAATTCAGTCAGTCACGGCCGGTGTAGAGCGCACTCGAAATATTCGCGGGCGGGTCCGCTGCGCGGGACCCGCCCTACATCTGCTACCGCATGGGACCGACCATCATCCGTTCGTAGAGCGCACGCTTCAGCGTGCGCGGATGACGCCTACGCCCGCCCTGCGCCGCGCGTCACTACCATCGTAGAGCGCACGCTTCAGCGTGCGCGGACGACTCTCAGCCTGCGCGCGCGCGTACCGCAACCGCCGCGAACAACGCCGGCCCTTTCGCGTCCGGGTCAGCCGGCAGCGGCCGAACCCGGATGTCACCGAAACCGGCGCTCGTCAGAAACCGCGACAGCTGCTTCTCCGAAAACCCGAGCCACACGTGACCCATCTGCTGTTGATACTCTTCGCGCTCGTGTGGCAGCATGTCCACGACGAGGAGGCGACCACCCGGCTTCACGACGCGGGCAACTTCGGTGAGCGCCTTGGCCGGGTCCGGCGAGTAGTGCAGCACCAGCGACAGCATCGCCGCGTCGAGCATGCTGTCCTCGATCGGGAGGGACTCCAGGTCACCCTGGCGAAGGTCCACGTTCGGCAAGTCGCCGACGCGCTTTCGAGCAGCCTCCAGCATGTCAACCGATCCATCAACCGCAATGACCCGCCTTGCGAAGGGTGCAATTGTCTCGGTCAGTTGTCCGGTTCCGCATCCCAGATCGCCGACGACAAGCGCGGGATCGATCAGTCCGAGAACCGCCCACAAGTAGAAAGTGTCGCCAAACAAATCGCTCCGCAGGTGGTCCCAGTCGCCCGCTGCGGTTGCGAAGAACTCCTCTGACTTCGCCCGCCGACGAGCGAGTACCCCGCGCAGCCGTCGCTCATCCTGGCCGGCGGCTGCGGTCGTGGCCACCTGTTCACGAATCAGCGGCCAGAGCCTGCTTGCCCCGGAGTCGAGGTCGTCGAGCGGCATGCTGTAGAAGCGGCTGGTGCCGTCGCGCCGAGAGACGACCCAGTCGTCGTCTGCAAGGGTCTTGAGGTGCCGGCTTACGCTCGACTGCGGTGTCTGCAGGACCGAACACAGCTCCGAAACCGTCAGCTCGCGCTGTTCGAGCAGCAGCAGGATACGGCAGCGGGTGGGATCCGAAAGAGCCGACATGTGGTCGAGAATCGCGACCATATATTTGTCAATCCGGATTGTTGCATGAATAGGCCGATATGGCAAAGCCCTACCCTCGACGACCCCGAAGGCGGGACTATCGGCATTAGTCCTCGAACTCCCTGTGCGCCGCATTCCCGAGCGCCTCGTGTTCGGCTGCCGAGCGCAAGGGGAAATTGTCAACATGACTACTTCTGGTCACCATTGCCTCATGACGGCAAGCCGCCTGCCGACCTGACGGCGCGGTTAGCGTGAATCTGCGGGCCGTGCGGGCAGTGGAGTCCATTGCGGTATTGGACCAGCGGCGAATAGTCTCTATCGCGCAGCTCATCCCAATCTGCGAGCCGCGGACCTTGCGGATCCGGAAGCCGGCCCCGGGGTCACTGCCGCCTCATCGGATCAAGGTACCAAAACGGGCCCGACTGAAGGTGGATGTCGTGGAACTGCTCCTCGAGGAACGACAGGGACCTCGATGATCGCGTACGTCGATGCGTCGGTGCTTCTCCGTGTCGCGCTTGCTCAGCCGAGCGTGTTGACTGAATGGTCCCAGATTGAGCAGGGCGTCGCCAGCGCCCTCGTGATGACGGAGAGCCTGCGCACGTTGATCCCTTCGGATGCGTGCGAATCTGAGCGACGCCGAAGTCGCGGAGCGCCGGGGCATCATCCTGGCGCTGGGCGAGTCACTGGAGTTGATCGAAGTCGATCCGATCGTCCTCGAGCGCGCGGCGCAACCGATGCCCACGGAGATGGGAACGCTGGATGCGATTCACCTCGCGACCGCGCTTCTGTGGAAAGACATGACCAGGGCGGATCTCGTGATGGCCACGCACGATGGAGCCTCGCGCTCGGCGCCAGGGCGCATGGCCTGCGCGTGGTGGGCAGCTCGCTCGCATGAGGGGACTGAACACCTCAACTTCGGCCCAGGGCGCCGGAACCGGGATTCCTGAACCCTTGACTGCCACGCAGGAGTAATTCACGAGCACGATCGGCTTAATTCCGAGGCTCGGGGGTTTACGGAATGCCAAGGATGAATCGTCGTCGTGAACGAAACGCGGGCCGTGCAGCCGCCCTTGCGGTCCTCCTCCTCATTTCGGGCCACCTGCTGGCACAGGCTCCGGCGCTATCCAAGGACGTGCCACCGACGCTGCCGCTCAAGCAGGTCGCGTACATCAAGGCGTCGAACGCGGAGGCGTACGACCACTTCGCGTGCGGGGGCGGAAACCAGGGACATACCGGAAACTCAATCGGGCTGAGCGGTGATGGAAGCACGATGGCCATCGGCGCACCGTTCGAAAGCAGCGGGTCGGCGGGCATCAACGGCAACCAGAACGACAATTCGACGTATGCATCGGGCGCTGTATACGTCTTCGTCCGCCAGGGCGACTCCTGGACGCAGCAGGCGTACATCAAGGCGTCCAACCCCGGGCAGAGCGATCATTTCGGGTCGTCCGTCGTGCTGAGCCGCGACGGCAATACGATGGCGGTCGCCGCCCACTGGGAAGCGAGCGCCGCGGCCGGCATCAACGGCAATCAGAACGACAACTCGATCCCGCAGGCCGGCGCCGTCTACATTTTCACCCGCACCGGCGCGGCCTGGACGCAGCAGGCGTACGTCAAGGCCTCGAACCCCGGCAAGGCCGGCCAGGGTGACGTGCCCGGCGACGGCGACCAGTTTGGCTTCTCGATCGCGCTGAGCGGCGACGGCAGCACGCTGGCGGTCGGCGCCATCACCGAAGACAGCGCGGCGCAGCAAATCAATGGCAACCAGAACGACGACTCGGCCCAGTCTGCCGGCGCGGTGTACGTGTTCACGCGGACGGGCAGCACGTGGGCGCAGCAGGCCTATCTCAAGAGCTCACACGCAGAGGCCGGGGATGACTTGGGGTTTTCCGTGGCGCTCAGCTTCGACGGCAACACGCTCGCCGCCGCCGCCTTCGATGAGGACGGATCAGGCAGGACGATCAATCCACCCCACGATAATCTCTCCCTGAATTCCGGGGCGCTCTACGTCTTCACACGCCAGAACGGCGGCTGGAGCCAGCAGGCGTACATCAAAGGTTCCAAGGGCGAGACGAGCGACGGGTTCGGCTTTGCCACCGCGATCAGCGAGGACGGGAATACCATCGCGGTCGGCGCCGGCGATGAGGCCTGCCTGACGCCGGGCATCGATCCCCCCGGGTGCGCCGACGACGCGCCTCCCCTGCGAGGCGCGAATATCTGGGTCGGCGCAGCGTACGTGTTCGTCAGGAACGGCACCACGTGGACGGAGCAGGCGTTCATCAAGGCGAATAACGCGCGGCCGTACAACTCGTTCGGCGTCAGACTGTCCCTGAGCGGCGACGGCAATACGCTTGCCGTCTCTGCCTACCTCGAGGACAACGCAGGCCGCGGCATCCGGCCGCCGATGATCCAGCAGTTCCTGCTCCAGGACATGCTGAATGCATGGCGGGAGCACCGGAACGAGGCCGAGGAATCAGGCGCGGTGTATGTCTTCACGCGCAGCGGCAGCAAGTGGACGACCGGTGCGTACGTCAAAGGCGCCAACACCGATGCGGGCGACGAGTTCGGCAGCGCCGTGGCGCTCAGCGGCGACGGCAGAACCATGGTGGTCGGCGCCCACCACGAGGACAGCGCCGCCAGAGGCGTCAACGCCAACCAAGCCGACAACTCGGGACGACGACTCCGGCGCGGTCGCTACGCTGTTCGTGCTACTGACGGCGTCAGTCCTGCGGGTTCGTGGCGAAGACGGTTAGCTCGATCGTGAATCCTCGGTCGTCCATCTCCAGCGCCGATCGGACGGCATGCGCAATCTCGTTTCCACGCAGTTTCGTCGGATTCCCCTTGTTCTGCGCGAGGCCGGCCGTCGCGTAGAAATCGGTGAGCACCTCGCTGGGGTTCACGAGCATGACGCGAACGTTGTACTGCCGTAGTTCGGCGCGCCAGCACTCCGTCATCCCGCGCAGCGCAAACTTGCTGCCGTAGTACGCCGTGCCCTTCGCGGCGCCCCGAACGCCAGACGTCGAACCGATGTTGACGATGTTGCCGCTCTTCCGCTCGATGAAATGTTTCGCGGCCTCCCGCGCCATGAGCATCGCACCGGTCACATTGGTAGCGAACACCTTCTCAAAGCTGGCGAGATCCATCTCGACGAGCGGCTTGATTACGCCGAATCCGGCATTGTTCACCAGAATATCGAGGTGATCGAATTGCTGAAAGAGCTCGCGATAGCTCCGAAGGACGTCTGCTTCCTTCGCCACGTCCGCCTGGATCGGATGCGCGCCGATCATGTTGGCTGCGGCGGCCAGGCGCGCGTCGTCCCGGCCCGTGATCGCCACCTTCGCGCCGGCCTCCGTCAGTGTCCTTGCGACGGCGAGACCAATGCCGTTCGATCCACCTGTCACCAGCGCTGTCGCATCCTTGAGATTCATCGTTCAGTCCTCAAATGGTGATTGTGCACTACCGCGACGATCTGTGACACGCACCACTCGCGTTACTTACTGGGGAGGGGAACAGAGAGTGACAAGCGTGGCAGGGGCTTGCACTTGTGCGTAGTCCGATCCGCTGGCGGCCTTCCGACCGTCAGCCGATACACCGGGGTATGCCAATGATCCCACTATTCCTCGTGATGTTCGCTGCCTTGGCGCTCTACATCATGCGTCGCCGGGTTCGCCAGGGTCGCCGCAAGCCAACGTTCTAGAAAGAGTCGCGCTGACGTTCGGGGTCTGTCGAGGCCATGGTTCTCCACCGCGCTGAGTGGGGACGGCCTCGGCTGACTATCCGTACGACTGATGTCGTATGTACGTTGGCTGCTCGCCGCTCAGTTCGGGGAGAACCAGAAGCTCGTCTTGACGGCAAAGAAGTTATCGCCGGGACGCGTGACCGAACTGAACATGTCGCCCAGCGACACACGAGTACGTAGCGCTTCTTCCGAAGACCGATCCTGCTGCCACACGAGATACAGCGAACTCCCTGCCCGCCATTCCCACCGCAGCACGACGTTGCTCCTGAACGATTGGACGTTGAAGTCGCGGTTCTCCAGTCGGAAGCTCGTCGCTCCGTCGGTGACGAGCATGTCACCGCCGGGCAGGGGCGTCAGCGTGGTCCCGTCCGTCCCGTAGACCCGGCGCAACCGCGTGCGCGCCACGGCCAGCTCACCGAACTGGTCATACCGGCCGCTGGCTGCAAACGGTTCCCCATACACGTCCAGCGTCAGATCCGGCTTGAACGTGTAGTTCAGCCGGATCTCGGTCGAGTAGGTTGAGCGGTCCACGCGCGCAAACACGTATCGACCGCCGTACATCGCCGCGGGCCCGCCCGCCATGGTCGTCACGTATTGCTGCGTGTCCACCAGTCGCTCGTACTCCGGCCCGATCGACAACTGCCACTGCGAGCCCGGCTGAAAGTTGAGATCGGCGCTCGCGACGAACGTGAGCCCACCATCCTCGTCCCGGCCGTACTCCGTCGCGATGTCTCCGCGTGTCCGCGACGCCTCGCTCGTTTCCACCTCGAACGTCGTCCTCCAGCCGCTGGGTTTCTCCATCGACGGCCCACCGCGCGTAAGGCGGAGATCCTGTGCGTTTGGATTGATGACGGCGCTCACCTCCGTCGTCCAGAAGTTCGGCCAGGTCACCGATGCGGTTGGCGTCTGCTGGGCCACCTGCAGATCACCGCCGAAGTTCCACTCGTTCCGGCTGTTGTAAATGAGCGAGTATCCTCGGAACCATCGTCCCGGCACGGTCTCGCGATACTCGATCCGGCCGGAGCCGACAATCCCGTCACCCGAGTTGAAGCGACCGATGTCGTTCATCTCGAGCTCCGGCGATTCGATCTCGGTGCCCACCCGCCACAACCAATGCCTCGCGTTGCGACGCTCAAACGTCGTACCGAACTTCGCGCCGGACATGGACGTGCGGAGCGGGTCGTAGTGGACGTAGTCCGCATCCGGTCGCTGCAGGTAGCGCGCGTTGGCCCGCTGCTGCCGGTCGATGGCGGGTGCGTCGCCATCGACATGCGTGACTCCGCCGGCCGACTGCAGTTCGTAGTCGCCACCCCCGAGTCGCAAGACCGAATCGCCGCTGAGCGTCACCGCATTGCGGGTGAGCCGCGCCGCAAGCGGATCGCCAACCTCCACGTCACGGTGGACGCCGTTGACCATCACGCCAAAGGTCGATCCCGGAGGGCCGTATTCCTGCTGTACACGAGCGACGCCGTAGATCGTTCGCGGCGCGACCGGGACGCGGCCAAACAGCCCCGGGAGAGTCAGCGTGCGCGCTTCCTCTTCGTCCGTCACGGCTCCGAGCATCCCAATCGACATGCCCGAGACCGTGCGACCGGTCAGTTTCGCCGCCCCGAGAATCGTCGACGTCAATGGGAAGTCCACGAAGTCACCCGACGCGGGCCCGATCGGAGGCGATCCGATGCGCCGGGAGTAAAACCAGTTGTCGTCGTAGCCGTTCAGGAGATTGCTGCCTTCGACGAAGAACGGCCGGCGCTCGTCAAAGAAGGTCTCGAACGCCGAGAGATTCACTTCTGCCGGGTCCGCCTCAACCTGTCCGAAGTCAGGATTGACTGTCAGTTCGAGCGTCAGGCTGGAGCCGAACCCGACTTTCACGTCGACCCCTGCGCGACCCTCCAGGTTCGCGCCCGAGGCAAACGGATCGCCAGGATCCAGATCGCCCAGCACCTGCGAGCCGCCCGCAACGTACGGCAGCAACTCAATCCGGCGACTCGGTCTCACTCCGGTGATGCCCTGAAGATCTCCGAAGCGCGACGCCAACCCTTGCTCGGTTCGGCCTATGAGCGCCCAGTGCACCTCTTCGTTGCGCGACGGGACCCATCTCTTGATGTTGAGGCCCCACACCTGGGAGTCTTGGTCGGTGAAGCGAAGCTGCGAAAAAGGAATCCACAGCTCCGCCGTCCAACCCTGCGCGTCCACGGTCGTACGAGCCACCCACACCGGGTTATAGCCATCGTCGCCATCGTCGCTGTCCGTCGGAAAATACTCGTCCAGCCGCACACCGGCCGCCGTGACGCCGAACGCGGTTGCCGTCCGTCGATCCAGATACGTGTCGAGAAACACGGCAAAATACTCAGACTGATCGCCTTCGTCCCTGCGTCCCAAAGGTGCCTGAATCGGATCCGCGGAGTACATGCGCGCACCCACATAGAGCGCCGTGTCGTCGTAGACGAAGCGGACCTCCATTCGATCGGTCGGCTGTGCCCCCTCGTCCGGCTCTCGCTGAACGAAATCGGTCTGGGGTGGGGCGTCACGCCACGCAACGTCGTCGAGCCGGCCGTCGACGCGGATGGCGCCATCGGGCGCGCGTACAGCGGCGGCGCGCTTCTGCGCCCCGTTCGCCTGCGGCTGCGCAGCAGCAGCCGAAGGAAAGGCCACCGCCAACAGCGTCACGATCACGAAGAGGAATGAGTGGTTCAACACGGGCACGAGCATCGGTACGCGAACGCATGCCACGGCAGCGGGATGAAGACAACGAGTAGGGGGATGGGCACTACGCGAGGCAGAGGGGATATTGTATCCTCTGCGTTCCATTCTTCTGCGCGCGAGGGCGGTTAGAACCGGAACGTGTACACCAGCTTGGTGGCCAGCCGGTTGTCGAGTGTGGCTATCCGTCGCCCGCCAATGTCCGGCAGTTCGTTCCAGTTGTGCGTGTAGACGACATACAGATCGTTGCCCGGGCGTCGAATCCACCGGAGGCGCATCTGCCAGCCGAGCAGCCTGCTGACGGTGTCGAACTGGAGGTTGTTCGCGACGGAGATCCACGGGCTGAACTGTGTGTCTGCCCTCATGCGGAAGACGTCGGTGTCGAAACTCCCCTCCGCCAGGTCGAGAACGTTGTGCTCCGCCTCGAGCATCAACGCGATGCCACGTCTGGGCCGAAAGCCGATTTCAGCGCTGTATTCGGTTCGATGGCCAGAGAAGAAACCGCCGGTCGACATGTTGCCTCCAACCGCGATCATCCGATGGTCCGCCGACGATGCCTGAATCTGGTACTCGGTAAACTCATAGACGCCGCCCTCCGGGAGGACGATGTCGTCGTAAATTTCGAAATCCTCCTCGAGCCGCTCGTAGGTCGGTGTGACGTCGAAGGCCACGCGGCTGCCATCCTCGAAATTGATTTCGAGGGGCGTAAACGACAGCTCGCGCGTCAGCGAGCGGTTCTCCGAGTCGTTGATGAAGTCGAGCTCCACCTCCCACCCGAGGGAACGCAGCCATGGATTGCTGCGAGGCCGCCAGGAATACTCGGCGGTGGGCGCGATGCGCTTGTAGCCGCGCCGCTCCACGAAGCCAATGGCGGGATCGTAGTTCGGCTGCAGCTCGCGCACAGCGATTTCGGCCGAAAACGGATCGTTGGGATACGCGAGCCGGAACCCATAGCCGGAGGTGTCATCGGCGTTCTCGAGACTGCTCGTCCACAGATAGAAGCCGCTCAGCTCCACATTCTGATTGCCCCGAAACTTCGACGTCGCCAGCTCGAAATCGAGTCCGGCCGTATGCCGATCGGTGTCGCCGGCCAGTCGCGCCGATCGGCGTGTGTACAGAGCGCCCACGTACGACTGCTCGAACGCCCGCCGGCGCAAACGGACGACGGACATGTCCTCTCCCGGCTGCAGATCGGTGTCGGCCGTGCGTACCTGGAGGAATCCGACATCGAACGCGCCCTGCTGCCCAGTGAGCTTGGCGCCCACGTCGATCGGCTGCTGTATGCCGCGGTCGTCGAGACCAATGCGTCGCGAAAAGAACGGCACGACCGCTTCGTCGGGCTCACGCGAGAAATCGAAGAAGCCGGAGCCCTCGAGGAAGAAATCGCGTTTCTCCTCGAAGAAAAGGGGGAACCTGGTGAGATTGACGCGCCGCTGATCCACCTCGGTTTCGGCGAAATCGGTGTTGATACTGACGTTCGCGCGCAGGGCTGGCGTCACGTTGTAGAACGCATCGAGGCCGATGTCGCCCGTCGACAATGCGTCCGGTCGGCCCCGGCCAGGCGCCGATGCGACGTTGCCCACTGCATACGGCTTGACGTCGAGCCCCAGCCCCTGTGAGATGCCGGCCATCCCTTCCAGGCGGCCGGCGTTGGTCATGCGCGCCAGTCCCTGGTTGCGCGCATGGCCGTTCCAGAGGCTGTCTTCATTCTTACGTCGCACCGTCCGCTGAAAATTGATGCCCCAGGCCGTTCCATTCGGATCGAAATTGACGGTACCAAATGGAATTTCCATCTCAGCCGTCCAACCGGTCGGTGTACGGCGCACGCGCGCCATCCAGATCCCGTCCCACGAACGATTGATGCCGACGCCCAAGTCGTTGCTGAACCCGGCGTCAGCCCCTGGGTCCACCAGTCCGTCACCCATCGCGCCGGCGGGGTTGATCTCGAAGAAGTACCCCGTCCGCCCGTCGAGAAACGTGTCGATCGTCCACATGAATCGATCATCGGTCTCGAACGACCGGTCGCGCTGCATCTGGTTGGCAAGGACTCGATCCGGTTCGCTGTCGTGACAGATCACGCTGAGCAGCAGCCGGTCCGCGTCGTACAGAACCCGGACTTCAGTACGCTCGGTTGCCGGCGCACCGTTGTCCGGATCGCGCTGCAGGAAGTCGGTGGCCGGCTGCACTCGTTCCCACGCAGGCTCATCGGGTACGCCGTCGAGTCGGATGACATCGGTCTCGCTCACTCGAACCGCAGTGATGGTACGCGCGGGCTCGGGCGAATTCGTTTGCGCGATCAGGAGGTCTGGGCACAGGAGCGCCGCGAAGCTGATCGGCACCACGAGAATGGAAACGAACGTACGCATGGGTGGCTGAGCGTAGTGCACCGTGCATTAAGCGTTGATGAAGGCGCGGCATGGCAGTTCGCGCGCGAAGTTCCGATACAATGAGCGCGTTTCGATGGCTCGAAGCCGAGCGCTGCTGTTCGTCGCCGCCGGACTCGTGCACGCGCTCACCGTAGTGAGCGCGCAGCTGTCGGTCCGGACGTTCGACGACGATGCGATCGGTAGCACGCCGCCGGGCCTCACCTTCGCGGCCGCACGACAGCCGAACCCGGGGCGCTGGTTCGTCCGCGCCGACGGCACCAATCACTACCTCACCCACGTCGCGGATTCCGCAGCGCCTGGCGGATTCGCAATGGCGGTGCTCGACGCGCCGCACCCGATGCACATGCGCGCTTCTGTGCGGCTGAAGCTCACCGACGGCGAGCGCGTCGGCGGCCTCGTCTGGCGCTATCAGGACGCCGAGAACTTCTACCTCGCGGCGCTCGACCTCCGCGTGCAGCAGCTCTCGTTGTATCGCGTTGTGCGCGGAAACCGGATCACCCTGGATCAGGAGGACGAGCTCGAGCTCGACGTTTCCGCGTGGCACACGGTCCGCGTGGTGCAGGACGAGGATGACGTCCAGGTGTCACTCGGCGGCATTGGCGTCATGCGCGCGCGCGATCGCGTCGTGGCCGACGGCCGCGCGGGCGTCTGGTCGGGTGGCGGCGCCACTGCCTGGTTCGACGACCTCCGCGTCGAGCCCGAGCCCGAGAACCGGGACCGCGATCGCGGCAGAAACCGGTGAGGCTTCTCGTCGTCGAGGACGAGCGCGATCTCGCGCAGACACTTCGACGGGCGCTCGAGGAAGAGGAGTTCGCGGTCGATCTCGCCGAAAACGGCGAGGAGGCGCTGTACAAGATCCGCGAGATGTCGTACGACGCGGTCGTCCTGGATCTGATGCTGCCCCACCTTGACGGCTGGTCGGTGCTGAGGACGGCACGCGCCGACGGTATTCGCACGCCGGTATTGCTCCTGACGGCTCGGGACATGATCGAGGACCGCGTTCGCGGGCTCAACCTTGGCGCCGACGATTACCTCACCAAGCCGTTCGCCCTCGCCGAGCTCATCGCCAGGATCCGCGCGATGATTCGCCGCGCCTACGGGAATCCGTCCACCCGGGTCGAGATCGGCGATCTCGCCGTCGACACAGCGGCCCGACGGGTCTGGCGCGCCGGGGTCCCCATCGAGCTCACCGCGCGCGAGTTCGCCATCCTCGAACTGTTGACCCGGTCGAGAGGGACCGTGGTCGCGCGCGCCACGGTCTGCGAGCACATCTACAACGAAGAAGCCGACGTGCTGTCGAACGTGGTGGACGTGCACGTGGCCGCGCTCCGACGGAAGTTGGGCTCCGACGTCATCCGGACGCGCCGCGGCGAGGGCTACATCATCGATGCTTAGCTCGCTGCGCGCGCGGCTGCTGCTGTGGTACACGCTGATCCTCGCTCTCGTCATCGCGACGTTCGCGGCGACGCTCAGCTATCTGTTCTGGCGCTCCCTCGTCGACGACATCGATCAGGGACTGCAGGCGAGCAGCGCGGCGCTCGTGGAAGGGCTGCGCCCAACCCCGTCGGGCGATTTCGACCTGGTCATCCCCCTCGAGTATCGAGTCCCGGACGCCAATACCTCGCCAGCCACCTACTACGCGGTCTGGAACAACGACGGCGAGCTGATCGATCGATCGACGAGCGAGTTCGAGGTGCTCTCGCCCGCTGGCACCGGTATCGCCACGCGTGAGGGACGCCGGGAACTGACAGTGACCGCGGCGGGGGGTGCTCGCATCCTGGTCGGGCGGGACCTCGCCGACACGCGGCGCGAGGTATTGGCCTTCTCCGGCATGGCCGCCGCAGGCGGCATCGTCGCCCTTGTCGTTTCGCTCCTGGGCGGGTGGTTCCTCGCGGGCCGAGCGCTCGCACCGGTTGCGCGGATCAGCGAAGCGGCGGCGGCAATGGTCGGAGGCGATCTGACCGCGCGGATTGCCGTCGACCGCACCGAGAATGAACTGGAGCAGCTCGCACTTGCCCTCAATCAGGCGTTCGATCGGCTGCACCTTGCGGTCGACAACGAACGGCGCTTCACCGCGGACGCGTCGCATGAGCTCCGGACGCCGCTCGCAACGATTTCCGCCGAAATCGAGTGGGCGCTCACGCGAGATCGGTCAACGGACGAGTACCAACGCTGCCTGGCAACCGCGCAGCGCGCCGCCGAGCGTATGCGGCGCGTCGTCGAACATCTGCTGGTGCTCGCCCGCGCCGACAGTGCACACCTCGCGCTCCAGCGAGCGCCAGTGGGTCTCACGCTCGTCGTCAACGACGCACTCGGCATCGCCCAGCCGCTGGCCGAACGGAAGCACGTCACGATTGAGGCGCGCATCGAGCCGGTGACCGTCGTAGGAGATCGCGACCGGCTCACGGATCTGGTGACGAATCTCTGTTCGAACGCGATCCAGTACAACCACGACGGTGGGCGAGTGAGTGTCGACGCGTGGCCCGAAGGCAACGAGGTGTGCCTGCGCGTGCGCGACACCGGCATCGGCATCAACGCAGACGACCTGCCGCGAATCTTCGAGCGCTTCTATCGCGCCGACAAGGCGCGCACCACCCACTCCGGCGGCGCCGGGCTGGGGCTGGCCATCGCCAAGTGGATTGTGGAGGCACACGGCGGTCGCATCGCGTGCCAGAGCACGCTCGGCGAGGGCACCGAGATTCTGGTCCGTTTTCCCCGCTTTACGTAGGCTGCAGTTCGCGCTCGAGCCGAGTCACCAGCGTGTCCAGGTGATCCACGACGGCGCGCACCGTTTCTGGGCGACTGAGGTCGACTCCAGCCCGCGCCAGGAGCGTCATCGGGTAGTCGCTCCCTCCCGCGCGCAGTAACGACAGGTAGCGAGCTACGGCGTCCGCGTTCACCTCGGGTGCCGGCGAGCGGAGGTCCTGCATCAAGCAGGCGGCCGATGCGAAGCACGTCGCGTACTGATAGACATAGTACGGCGATCCGAAGAGATGCGAAATCCGGGCCCAGGTCACGCGCGACAGCTCCTCTTCGTCGAGCACGTCGCCGTAGTACTCCCGCAGCAGACCCGAATAGAGACTATTGAGGACGTCGGCTGTCACCGGCCGATCCTGCTCCACCAGACGGTGGGCCTGCAGCTCGAAATCGGCAAAGAGCACCTGTGCGTAGAACGTGCTCGCGATGCTGTCGATGGCGTGCTGCAGCAGGACCACCCGCTCGTCCCGTGAACGCGCGCGGTCGAGCATGAGATCGAGGAACAGCGCCTCGTTCAACGTGGACGGCACCTCCGCAACGAAAATCGTGTAGCCGGCGTACACGAACGGCTGCGCCTGATGCGACAGCAGCGTGTGCATCGAGTGGCCCATCTCGTGCGCCAGCGTGAAGACCGCATCGAGCGTCTCGTTGTAGTTGAGCAGCATGTACGGGTGCGCCCCGTACACCGGCGCCGAGTACGCGCCGTTGCGCTTGCCCACGTTCTCGTAGACATCAATCCATCGCTCGCGAAACGCGCGGCGCACCTGCTGTTGATACTCGCTTCCGAGCGGCGCGACCGATTCGACGATCCACTCCCCTACCTCGTCGTACGGATACCGTGCGTCGTGCTCCACGAGAGGAACCCAGAAATCGTACAGGCGATACGTTTCCACGCCGAGCGTGCGTCGACGCAGGCGATGATATCGACGCAGAGGCTCCACGCCGTGCTTCGTCGCGGTGATCAGATTCTCGACGACCGCGGTGGGAATGTCGTTGCCGTGCAATTCGGCATCGAGGGTCGTGGCGTAGCCTCGTGCCCTGGCATGAAACCAGTCGCGCTGGAGCACGCCGTTGTACAGCGCCGCGTAGGTGTTCTGCTGATCCGCGTAGGCGCGATGCAACGCGCGAAAGGCCGCCGCGCGGTCTTCCTGCCGGCGATTGGTCTCGAGCAGTGCCCGATACTGCCCGTAGCTGAGCGTGACGCGCTCGCCGCCAGACAGCGTGATCGACGGCGGCTGCATGTCCGCCGTCGTGAGCGCGGCGTAACTCTCGTTCGGCACGCTGTTGAAGCGGCCGGCGAACGACATCAATCGTTCCCCGGGCTCGTCGAGCACGTGCTCCTGTTCGTGGAACAGACTCTCGATGGCGAACCGGTAGACGGCGAGCTCATCGCTCTCGCCGAGCCAGATCCGCACGGTCTCGATGGGGATCGCGAGCACTTCAGGGTTGAACCAGGACCCGGCCTGCTGCTGGCGCGCAAAGAGAATCTGGACCTGCTGACGCCGCGCGTTCGCGTTGTTGTCCCGCTGATCCTGGTCGTATTGAAGAGACGTGTAGTACCAGACGCGATAGCTGATGGCGCCCATCGTATCCAAGGCCTTGAACGCGGCCAGCAGGCGGTGCGAGCCCTCCGCCAGCGTTCCCTGCAGCGCCTTGAACGACTCGATGGCCGCCTCGAGATCCCGAAGGCTTCTGGTCCACTCGTCCCAGTCCTGACAGATAGCGGTCAGATCCCAGGTGTACGAAGAGGGGATCGCGTCGCGGGTTGGCAGGACGCCAGGGCTCGGTCGGAAGGTGTCGAGTTGGGACATTGGAGATCTCAGTCGGCTCTAGGTTCTGGGCTCTGGGCTGTTAGGCTCTGGACGCTGGGCTTGGACTATTTGGAACTTTCGACTTTGGACTTTCGACTTGGACTTCTAGCGCCGGACGAGGTCCAGCAGGGCCGGATAGCTGGCCGCCAGTCGGATGCTGTGTCGCGGGCGCGCCAGCGCCTCGGCCAAGGCGGACGGAAGCGCGACCGGTGCTCCGATCGCCGGCTCGACCACCTCGCGGAACTTCGCCGGGTGGGCCGTCGCCAGGAACACGCCAACGGCATCGCGGTCCGCAACCAATGCTTCCTGCAGCCCGAGCCACGCAATCGCGCCGTGCGGATCGAGCAGATAGCCGTTTTCCTTGTACATACGGCCGATCGCCTCGATGACCTGGTCGTCGGTGTATGCCGTCCCCATCACATCCTGCCGCATGCGGTCGATGTCGTCGTCGTAGAGCGCCCGCATCCGTTCGAAGTTGCTCGGAGCGCCGACGTCCATGGCATTGGCCACGGTGCGCACCGATGGGCGAGGCTCGTAGACGCCCGAGCGAAGGTAGGCCGGCACGACGTCATTGACATTCGTCGCCGCCACGAAACGACGGACCGGCAGACCGATGCGCTTGGCAATGAGGCCGGCTGTCAGATTGCCGAAATTCCCGCTCGGGACGGAGACGACCGGATCGGTGCCGAGCCGCGCCAGCACGAAGTAGTAGAAGACCTGAGGGAGCAGCCGTCCAAGATTGATCGAGTTGGCAGGCGTCAACCAGACATGCTTCCGCAACTCTTCGTCCGCAAACGCCTGTTTGACGAGTCGCTGGCAATCGTCGAACGTGCCGTCCACGGCCACGGCCGTGATGTTGTCGCCAAGCGACGCCATCTGTGCTTCCTGGACGTCGGTGACCTGCCCCTCCGGATACAGCACGACCACGCGCGTCTCGGGCACTCCGTGAAACGCCTGGGCGACGGCGCTCCCCGTGTCGCCTGAGGTTGCGACGAGGATTGTGAGTGGTGTCCCGTCGGTGAAATGGTGCAGCAGCCTCGCCTGAACACGAGCGCCGACGTCCTTGAAGGCCCGCGTCGGCCCGTGGAAAAGCTCGAGCACCCACGCGCGGTCCGAGACCTGGACGAGAGGGATCGGGAAGTCGAGGGCGTCCCGCACGAGCGCATGGAGGTCCTGGGCGGCGATTTCGTCGCGCAGCAGGTGCTGGCCGACGATCGACGCGATCTCGACGATATCGGCGGACCGGATGGCGTCCAGACTTGCGGCCGGCAGCGGTTCGAACCGCTCCGGAAAATACAATCCCCCGTCCGGCGCGGTGCCCGCGAAAAGCGCGTCGATAAACGGGACCGGGGGCGACGCACGCCGTGTCGAAATCCACTTCATCGAAACTGGCCCACTCTCAGCCTACGTCGCACACGGCACCTTCGCACTCGCACCTTCGCACCTCACGCACCTCGCCCCCTCGCACCTCTTCAACGTTCCTGAATCGCCGTCACGCCTGCACTGGCTCAGGCCGAATCGACACGGGCCGCCCGCGATCGTCGACCGCGACCAGCACCACTTCAGCTTGGGTCACCTTGACCGCCTCGCCGGCTTGCGGCTGCGGGCCAATCCCCCATCGCTCCGCTTCGACCGACACCCGCACCGTGATGGACGTACGGCCCACTCGAACCGTCTCGGTGTAGAAGCTGACCACGTCGCCGAGGTACACCGGTTCGTGGAACTCGACTTCGTGCATCGCGCGGGTCACGTAGCGGAGCGGCGCCGTCTTTCGGGCTTCCACGGCCGAAGCCAGGTCGATATTGGAGAGAATCACCCCGCCGAAAATCGTCCCGTACGCGTTTGTGTCCTTCGGCAGGAGCACGAGCTTGATCGCGGGAATTCGATCCGGCATGCGCCCTCATTGTTTCTCATGAAGGTGCTCGCTTCAAAGCGCGGTCCGACGAAAAAAACTTGTAACGTCGTCTAAAGACTAGAGACTCCTGACCCGAGACCTCGTATCATGATGCGGGCATGAGCACGATCACCAACGGCCGCTCGACGCCGGCAGCGCCGAGCACGTCCTCGACCCGCGCGTGGAGCGTGCAAGACGCCGGCGAGCTCTACGAAGTGGCACGCTGGGGGCACGGGTACTTCTCGGTGAACGGCGCCGGTCACGTCCAGGTGCACCCCACCAAGGATCCCGCTCAGGCCATCGACCTCAAGGAACTGATCGATCGGCTGCAGCTGCGCGGCATCAGCCTGCCGGTGCTCGTCCGCTTCACCGACATCCTGCGACATCGCCTTGGCGAGATCCACTCCGCCTTCCAGGCAGCCATCGCGCAAAACAACTACCAGGGTGCCTACAGCTGCGTGTATCCGATCAAGGTCAACCAGCAACGGCAGGTCGTCGAGGAGGTGCTCGACTTCGGCCGGCCGTACAAGTTCGGCCTCGAAGCCGGTTCCAAGCCCGAGCTGCTCGCGGTGGTCGCCATCGCCGACAATGACACCCCCATCATCTGCAACGGGTTCAAGGACGCCGAGTTCATCGAAACGGCGATGCTGGCGCTCAAGATCGGCCGCAACATCATTCCGGTGGTCGAGAAGTACACCGAGCTCGGTCTGATTCTGGAAGCCGCCGAAAAGCTCGGGGTACGTCCGCAGATTGGGGTGCGGGTCAAGCTCGCCGCCAGGGGCAGCGGACGATGGCAGTCGTCCGGGGGCTTTCGCTCCAAGTTTGGCCTCTCGGTGACCGAGATTATGCGGGGTCTCGAGGAACTCAAGTCCCGCGGGATGCAGGACTGCCTCAAGCTGCTCCATTTCCACCTCGGCAGCCAGATCACGAATATCCGCATCGTGAAGGGCGCGCTCAACGAAGCCGCCCGGGTGTACACGGAACTGGCCAAGATGGGCGCCGGCCTCGAGTACCTGGATGTCGGCGGCGGCCTCGGCGTGGACTACGACGGATCGCAGACGAACTTCGAATCGAGCATGAATTACACGCTCGAGGAGTACGCCAACGACGTCGTGTATCACATCCAGTCGGTCTGCGACGAGGCCGGGGTACGGCATCCGACGATCGTCTCGGAGAGCGGCCGGGCCATCGTCGCCTACCACAGCGTCCTGGTGTTCAACGTGCTCGGCGTCTCGGGCTTCGGTGACGAAAAAGTGCCGACTACCGCCAACCCGGACTGGGAGCAGCCGCTGGTCGACTTGATCGAGACCTACAACAACGTGACGGCCCGTAATGCCCTCGAGGCTTTCCACGACGCCCAGCAGGCGCTCGACATGGCGCTCAGCCTCTTCTCGGGTGGCTACCTGACGCTCGAGCAACGCAGCATGGCGGAGAACCTCTTCTGGGCGATCTGCACCAAGCTCCAGCGCATCGCCCAAACGATGGCCGAGGTACCCGAAGACCTGCAGAACCTGGACGAGCAGCTGTCGGACACCTACTTCTGCAACTTCTCGCTGTTCCAGTCGATCCCGGACAGCTGGGCCATCAAACAGCTCTTTCCGGTGATGCCGATTCATCGACTCGGCGAGAAGCCCACGAAACATGCCGTTCTCGGTGACATCACCTGCGATTCCGACGGCAAGCTCGACCGATTCGTCGATCGGCGCGACGTCAAGAAGACACTGCCGCTTCACACGGTGAACGGTGAGCCGTACTACATGGGGGTGTTCCTCGTAGGCGCGTACCAGGAGATCCTGGGCGACCTCCACAACTTGCTGGGCGACACCCACGCGGTGCACGTGAGCCTCGACGCCAACGGCGAGGCGCGTCTCGATACGCTCATCAAAGGCGACACCGTGCGCGAGGTGCTCGACTACGTCGAGTTCGACGCCGAGATGCTACTCGGGAAGCTGAGAACGGATGTCGAGACCGCCGTTCGTGAGGGCCGCGTCGACTACGAGGGCGCCGGCCGCCTGCTTCGATTCTACGAAGACGGCCTGCACGGGTATACCTACTTGGAAGGGTGATCGTTCGGCGAGATCTACTTCTGCTTCCGCTGATCGAAGAATCGCCGACAGGCGCGCTGGAACCGCTCGTTGAGCGGTCCGGCCACGGCGGCCGGTACGGGTCCCAGACGCATCCACTGCGCCTGTGCGCTCCGGACCTCCTGCTCGGCGCTACGCCATCGCGCTTCCTCTTCCTCGACCGCGCTGCGCCCACCCTTGATCGTATTGGTGGCCAGGCGCTCTCGCAGCTGCTGTGCCAGCCGCTCCGTCGGCGACATCTCGACGACGGGCTGGCGGGAGGGGAGCAGCCCCTCGACAGCCGCGAGCAGCTTTTCCATTCGTCGACGGGTGACATCCGGATCGATGTCGGTCCCGCCGAACGCCGCCGGCCAAACCTCTACCAGACGCGCGAGCGCCCCGTGATACTTGACCGCGAGCTCCTGCTGCACGTGTCGCGGCAGCTCCGGCGCCGTCTGCCACCGCCCACGCGAGTTCTGCACGACCACGCTGAGACCATCCGGCGGGGGCCCAGGGTTGCCCGCTTCGGCGGGCAGGAGGGATTCCAGTTCCCGAATGACGGCCTCTCGGGGGGCGGCGATCGCCGCGAGCTCGATCTGATCGCGATGCTTGTACCGCTCGAAGAACCGGTCACACGCCTCGCGGAACCGCTGCCAGATACTCTCGGATCGTGATTTTCGAACGGGCCCGACCGTTTTCCACTCAGCCTGGAGCGTCCGCATCTGGGCCGCGGCGGCTTCCCACTCCGTCGAGTCCGCGAGCGCTTCGGCCCTGACGCACAGCGCCTCTTTCCTGGCCAGATTCGCCGCCCACTGCTCCTTGCGCTGTTTGAGATCGTCCTGACGGCGGGTGAAGAAGCGGTCGCACGCCCCGCGAAACCGCTCCCACGTGGCCCGCTCGTGTCCGCGCATGACCGGCCCAATGGACTTCCATTCCGCCTGGAGCGCCTGAATCGCCGTCGCGGTTCGCACCCAGTCGCTCGAACCGGAAAGCGCCTCGGCCTGCTCGCACAACGCGACCTTCTTGGCCAGGTTCGCGGCGTGAGCCTCGCGCTGCGCCGCGACGTGCGCGGCCGTGCGGACGAACACCTCGTCCTGCGCCGCCTTGAACCGCCGCCACATGACCTCGCCCTGCGCCCGAGGGACGAGCGCGACCTGTTTCCATCGCGCCTGGAGCTCTCGCATCCGCCGGCTGGCGACGTCGAGGTCCTCCACGGTCTTCAGCGTCTCCATCTCGCGGCAGAGCGTTTCCTGCACCTGCAGGTTCGCCCATCGCTGCCATTCATCCGCGTCCCTCAGTTGCTGTGCCCGAGGGTTCAACGCCGCGCGCGCCGTCTCGAGACGCGTCTGGATATCCTGGCGATCCTTTTTCGAGGGGAGCGGCGCACGAGCGTCGAGGGCCGACCGGATGTCGTTCAACGCACGCTCCGCGGCCTTCAGCGTAATTTGATCCGCGGCCGCGAGGATCTCCACCTGACGGCAGACCTGGTGTAATCGGCGCAGGTTGTCCTGTTCCTGTTTCGCACGGGCCAGGCTCTGCTGCTGCTCCTGCTCTTCCAGAATCGCCACGGCACGCTCGACGCGCTCGGCCGCAGCAGGGTTCGTTCCGCCGAACTCCCGAAGGACGTCAGCGTCACGCCGCAGACCTCGCCAACGGGCCACGATCTCCTCGGGGGCCAGGCCAGATTGCATGAGCTGCTCGAGTTCCGTGGCCAGGGTCTCGAGCCGACCGACCGCTGCGTCCTCGAGCATCCGCCGCCGTTCGCGATCCCCGAACTGTCGGCAGGCATCCTGAAAACGACGCGTGAGCGAAGCCGCATACTCGGACGGCATCGGCGGTAGGCTGTCCCAGCGCACCTTCAATTCGGCAATACGGTCGGCGGCATCCGATCCTGACAGGGTCACGATCTGGTCGCAGATCGCGATCCGATCCGCTTGCTCGCGGGCAACGGTTCGAGCGCGTTCCACCTCTGCCGTGCGCTCGTCGTCACGCTGGGCGATCGCCTCCCTGACGGCGTCGCTGGCCGCCTCGAACTGTTGCAGCAGTCCCGGATCGACCTCGACGTCAGCCTGGAGCTCAGCCCACGCCAGGCGCACGGCAGCCAGGCCGCCGCGAGCTTCCTCTGGGTCCGCCACCGCGACCAGTGCTTCCGCGCGGTGCAACAGCTCTACGGCACGCTGCCGGTCCTCGGCGCCCATGCGCACCTCGGCGACAACCGGCCGCGCCGCCTCTTCCATCAGACGCAGTCGCGCGCGAGCCCGACGCGCCGCCACCTTGCTGCGGGCCCGCTGGGACACGAGGGTGATCGCATCAGGGTCGGAGAGGCGTTCGAGGGCTGCAACGGCGACATCCGTGTGCTCAGCCTTGACGGCGACGTTGAGGAGCTCCTCGAGGTCGGTCAGCCGGCCCAATGCGCGGAGCCGCGAGACACTGTCCAACGCATGGCGGCCGATCGCCCCGAGCGAACGCTGGTCGTCGAGAGCATCCACGACCGCCGCGCGAACCTCGGCGCTCGAGCTCTCGCGGGCCACGAGGACGATCTCTTTCAACCGCCCAAGACTCAGCAACTGCCGCACGGCATCGATGGCCAGTGCGGGGTTGTCCGCCTCAGCGGCAATGCCCGCCAAGCCGCGGACCGCCTCCGTCCGCACGTCCTCGTCCGGGTCGGTCTTGGCGATGTCGCCGAGCACCAGGACGTCATCGATACGAGCCGCGGCCGCCCGCCGGACGCGGGCTTCCCCATCTTCGCGCCCGAGGGCATGAAGGACACCGGACTCGTCTGGTCCGAGTTCATAGATGGCGGCCACGCGGACCGTCGGGTCGGCGTGCCTCCAGCGAGGGGACGGACGAAGCTTTTCGAGAATACCCATTGCGTCCTACGTAAGCGGCTTACCTGTCCCGTTGTGCCGGCCGCCGAAGTCGGTCACGTTCCGGGATGCCAGTCGACGATTTCGGGACCGAATCTGGAACACTCGACGGCCCAGGGAACCCAGCATGGCGCACAATATTTTGGATCGTTGAAAACGCTTGGCCGTAGATGCCCGGCCGTCAGCCCACGCCGGCCGCGATGCGGCCGAGACTGACTTACATGCATTGCAGGATGGGTACCAGCTTTTGCCGAGCCTGTCGGCAAGGTCGTCTGGGTGGGTCCGACGCAGGTCGGACCCACCCAGACTCAGATCGCGGACCGCCAGTTACTTGACGAAGAGCATCTCGCGGTAGGTCGGGAGCGGCCACGCGCCGTGCGGAGTCAGCTCTTCGATGGTGTCGCCGGTTTCACGCAGCTTGGCCATGGCCGGAACGACCTTGTCCCGCATGTACTTTGCGTGCGCGAAGGCGGATGAATTGCCGTGATCGAGCACCTTCGCCAGCAGATCCGTCTGCACCCTGAACCGGTCCACGAGCTTGGTATACGTCGCCAGCAGCTTCTTGGCCTGGAGGCTCGAGCCGCCAGCGGTCCGCACAGCCGAGACGCTCTGGGCAATCTGCTTCTGGTAATCGAGCGCCGCGGGAAGAATGTAGCGGTTTGCCATCAGGACCATCAGATTGCCCTCGATGTTGATGGTCTTGTTGTAGTTCTCGAGGAAGATTTCGTAGCGGGCATGCAGCTCGCGTTCGTTGAGGATCTTGTACTTGTCGAAGAGCTTGCCGACCTCTTTGGTGATGAGCTGCGGCAGCGCATCGACGGTGTTCTTGAGGTTGAGCAGCTTCCGTTTCGCCGCCTCCTTCTCCCAGGATGACGCGTAGTTGTTGCCGTTGAAGACAATCCGCTTGTGCTCCTTGATAATCTTCGTCAGGAGCTTCGCGACCGCCTTCTTGAGATCCTCCCCTTTGGCCGTGGCCTGTTCCAAATCGGTCGCGACCGATTCCAGTGCATCCGCCATCGCCGCGTTGAGCGCCGTATTCGGGAATGAGATGTTCTGACCGGACGACACCGCGCGGAACTCGAACTTGTTGCCGGTGAAGGCGAATGGACTCGTGCGATTGCGGTCGCCCGCGTCACGCGGCAGCTTCGGCAGCACACTGACACCGACGTCGAGCGTTCCGCCGTGCTTGGTGGACTTGGCGGGGCCCTTCTCGATCTGCTCGAAGATGTCGGTGAGCTGGTCGCCGAGGAAGATCGACAAAATGGCTGGCGGCGCCTCGTTCGCCCCGAGGCGATGATCGTTCCCCGCGCTCGCGATGCTGGCGCGAAGCAGGCCCTGCCACCGGTCGACGGCCCGGATGACCGCCGCGCAGAACACGAGAAACTGCATGTTGTCGTGCGGCGTATCGCCGGGTCCCAGGAGGTTGTTGCCGAACTCGTCGGACAGCGACCAGTTGTTGTGCTTCCCGGATCCATTGATACCCGCGAACGGCTTTTCGTGCAGCAAGCACTCCAGACCGTAATGATGAGCCACCCGTTTGAGCGTCTCCATCGTCATCATCTGGTGATCGACGGCGACGTTGGCGTTCTCGAAGATCGGGGCGATCTCGGTACTGGCTGGGGGCCACTTCGTTGTGACGGGTCTTGACCGGCACGCCAACCTTGAAGAGCTCCGCTTCGGCCTCGGCCATGCAGGCCAGGACGCGCTCCGGAATCGTGCCGAAGTACTGATCCTCGAGCTCCTGGCCCTTGGGCGGTCTCGCACCAAAGAGCGTGCGCCCGGCGTTGATGAGGTCGGGACGCGCAAAGTAGAAGTTGCGGTCGATCAGGAAATACTCCTGCTCGGGACCGCACGTGGCGAACACGCGCTCGGCGGTCGATCCGAAGAGCTTCAGCACACGCACCGCCTGCTTCGACACGGCCTCCATCGAACGCAGGAGCGGCGCCTTCTTGTCGAGCGCCTCACCGGTCCAGCTGACGAACGCCGTGGGAATGACGAGGGTCACGCCGTTGCGGTGCATGTGGAGCCACGGCGGGCTCGTCGGATCCCAGGCCGTGTAGCCGCGCGCTTCGAACGTCGAGCGCATGCCTCCGGACGGGAAGCTCGACGCATCCGGCTCGCCTTTGATGAGTTCCTTGCCTCTGAATTCGGTGATGGCGGTGCCGTCGGTTGACGGGGCGAGAAACGAATCGTGTTTCTCGGCCGTGATGCCGGTCATCGGCTGGAACCAGTGGGTGTAGTGCGTGGCGCCGTGCTCAACCGCCCAATCCTTCAGGGCCACGGCGACGGCGTCAGCGGTCGCCAGGTCGAGCGTCTCGCCGCGAGTAATCGTCGCGCGGAGCGCGCGATACGCCGGCTTCGGCAGGCGCTCCTGCTGGACTTTGTCGCTGAACACCCGCGTGCCGAAGATCTCGGCCGCGTTGGCAGGCTTCGGCGGGACGTAGCCTTCGCTGATCGACCAGTCGCGAATGCTCTTGGCGGCTTCCGTGAGTGCAGAGGATCCCATGCGGTGGCTATCCTTTCCTTCGATATGCCCAGCAGGCCGGGCAACGTAAATGGAAAACGATGATACGCGAAACGTGATCGGGTTCAGTGATCCTGCCACAGACACGATGCATGCGGATCGCCGTGAAATGTCGGATCACTCGCCATTTAGGACATTTATGTTGACTGGCATCAATCACTGTATGTAGATTCATAGATACGTGAAGGCCACGTCAGAGCTTTTCCGGCTGCTCGCCGACGGAACCCGGCTCCGACTCCTCCGGGTCCTGGCGCAGGACCGTTTCAACGTGAGCGAGTTGACGGGCATTCTCGGGGTCGCCCAGTCCGGGGTCTCCCGGCACCTGGGGCTGCTGAAGGACGCAGGGCTCGTCCGCGAACAGCGCGAGGCGGGCTACGCGTACTACCGTCTCGCCGACGAAGGCCGGACCGAAGGACAAGCTCCGCTGTGGGCGCTCCTCGATGCGCACTTCGCGGCGTCAGCCGACGACAGCGCGGTACGCGAAGACGAAGCCCGGCTACAGGAGGTTCGTCGCCTTCGGAAGGAAAACTTCGAGACTCACGGCGACGCGCGGCAGCTCGTGCCCGGCCGGAGTTGGGCGGCGTGGGCGCGGGCGCTCGGCCACCTCTTGCCACCGCTCGACGTCGCGGACGTCGGATGCGGGGAGGGCTACCTGACGCTCGAACTCGCGCGTTGGGCACGCACGGTGTATGGCATCGATCGGTCGGACCAGGTGCTGGAGCAGGCGAAGGCACTGGCCAACCGCCGCAACGTCGGCAACGTGGAGTGGCGAAAAGGGGATCTCGCCCGTCTGCCCCTGCACGACGTATCGGTTGACGTCGTGCTCCTCTCCCAGGCGCTGCACCATGCGCCGGATCCGGAAGCGGCAATGACCGAGGCGGTCAGGATCCTTCGCCCGGGCGGCCGGCTCCTGGTACTCGATCTGCGGGAGCACGATCAGCAGTGGGTGCGCACCCGATTTGGCGACCAGCACCTTGGGTTCACGGACGCCGCACTCGAGGGATGGGTTCGAGACGCTGGCTTGCGCGACGTCCGCGTCCAGGTGGGCGCCCGCCATACCGGCGACCCGTTCGTTGTCCTCATCGCCTCGGGCGTCAAGCCAAGCCCGGATTCCAGCCCCGGCGGGTCTACCCGCCCTACGGACGTGGGCCGGGTGCCGCAGAGCGGACCCGGCTCCCCAAGGTATAGCTACAGATGACCCTTATCGAACGTCTTCAGTCTCTGCTCGCCCAGCGCATCCTCGGTACTCGACGGCGCCATGGGGACGATGATCCAGCGCCGCAAGCTGGACGAAGCGGACTTTCGCGGAGACCGGTTCCGCAATCATCGGCACGATCTCAAGGGCAATGGCGACGTGCTCGCACTGACGCGCCCGGATGTGATTGGCGACATCCATCGGGAGTATCTCGCGGCCGGCGCCGACATCCTCGAGACCAACACGTTCAGCAGTACCGCCATTGCGCAAGCCGACTACGGCCTCGAGTCGCTGGCCTACGAGCTCAACCTCGAAGGGACGAGGGTGGCCAAGGCTGCGGCGGATGAGTGGTCGGCTCGCACGCCCGACCGGCCTCGCTTTGTCGCAGGCGCGATGGGACCGACGAACCGGACATTGTCGATTTCGCCGGAGGTGGACAACCCCGCGGCTCGGGCGGTCACCTTCGATCAGGTGCGGGAAGCCTATCGAGACCAGGTACGCGGCCTGATCGACGGCGGCGCCGACCTGCTGCTGCTCGAAACCATTTTCGACACGCTGAACGCCAAGGCGGCGATCGCGGCGGTGCTCGAGATCTTCGAGGAGCGCGGCGTGGAGTTGCCCCTGATGCTTTCGGCCACGATTACCGATCGAAGCGGCCGGACGCTCTCGGGCCAGATGCTCGACGCCTTTTATGCCTCCATCCGGCATGCGAAGCCCTTCAGCGTCGGTCTGAATTGTGCCCTGGGTGCCGAACAGATGCGACCGTATCTCGCAGAGCTCGCGCGTATCGCCGAGTGCTATGTGAGCTCCTATCCGAACGCCGGTCTGCCGAACGCGTTCGGCGAGTATGACGAACAGCCCGCCGACACCGCGCGCCTGCTTCGCGATTTCGCCGAATCGGGTTTCGTCAACATCCTGGGCGGCTGCTGCGGCACGACGCCCGATCACATACGAGCCGTGGACGAGGCAATCAAGGGAATCCCACCGCGCGAACGACCCGAACCGCTCGAACGGTCCCAACGTTTCACCCAGTTCTCCGGCCTCGAAACCCTGACCATCCGTCCCGACAGCAACTTCACGATGATCGGCGAACGCACCAACGTCACCGGCTCCAAGCGGTTCGCGCGCCTCGTGACGTCCGGTCAGTTCGGCGAGGCGGCCGACGTGGCGCTCGGCCAGGTCCGTGGAGGCGCGAACATCCTCGACGTCAATATGGACGAAGGGATGCTCGACTCCGAAGCGGCCATGACCACGTTCCTCAATGTCATCGCGACGGAGCCCGAGATCGCACGACTCCCGATCATGATCGACAGTTCCAAGTGGTCGGTGCTCGAAGCGGGATTGAAGTGCGTGCAGGGCAAGGCGATTGTGAACTCGATCAGCTTGAAGGAGGGCGAAGGGGACTTCCTGCACAAGGCCCGCCTCGTGCGGCGGTACGGCGCCGCCGTGGTCGTGATGGCCTTTGACGAGCGGGGGCAGGCCGACACGATCGCGCGGAAGGTCGAAATCTGCGAGCGTGCCTATCGTCTGCTGCTGGACAAGGCGGAATTCGACCCCTCCGACATCATTTTCGACCCGAACATCCTGGCGATCGCCACGGGTCTCGAAGAGCACAACGACTACGGCGTCAATTTCATCGAGGCGACACGACTCATCAAGGCAACCTGTCCGGGCGTGAAGATCAGCGGCGGGGTCAGCAATCTGTCGTTCTCATTCCGGGGCAACGACGTCGTCAGAGAGGCCATCCACTCGGCATTTCTCTATCACGCCATCAGGGCGGGCCTCGACATGGGGATCGTGAACGCCGGCCAGCTGATCGTGTACGAGGACATCCCGGCGACGCTCCTCGAGCACGTCGAGGACGTCATCTTCAACAGACGCCCCGACGCAACCGAGCGACTCGTCCAGCTGGCCGAGACAGTCAAAGGCGCCGGCGCCAAGCAGGAGCACGACCTCACATGGCGCTCGGCGCCGGTGGAAGACCGCCTGGCTCACGCCCTCGTTCGAGGTGTCGTGGACTTCATCGAGCAGGACGTCGAGGAAGCGCGCCTGAAACTGGCGCGGCCGCTGGACGTGATCGAGGGACCGTTGATGGACGGCATGAAGATCGTCGGCGATCTCTTCGGCGCGGGCAAGATGTTCCTGCCGCAGGTGGTCAAGAGCGCCCGCGCCATGAAGAAGGCTGTCGCGTACCTCCTGCCGTACATGGAGGAGGAGAAGAAGAGGACCGGAACAACCAGTCAATCGCCGGGCAAGATTGTCCTCGCTACGGTGAAGGGTGACGTGCACGACATCGGCAAGAACATCGTGGGTGTCGTGCTCGGTTGCAACAACTACGAGATCGTGGATCTCGGGGTCATGGTGCCCATGGATCGCATCCTGCAGACCGCCATCGACGAGAAGGCCGACCTCATCGGCCTGAGCGGTCTCATCACACCTTCGCTCGACGAGATGGTGTTCGTCGCACGCGAGATGTCGCGCCGAGGGTTCACGATCCCACTGCTGATCGGTGGAGCCACGACGAGCCGCCAGCACACATCGGTCAGAGATCGCCCCCGAGTTCGGAGAGCCCGTGGTACACGTGCTCGATGCGTCGCGAGCCGTCGACGTCGTCTCGAACCTGCTGAGCCCCACGCAGAAGCCAGCCTTCACCGCCGCCAACCGAGCTGAGCAGGATCGCCTTCGTCAGCAGCACGCCGGCCTCAAACGGCGGCCGCTGCGCCCGTGGGCGGCAGCGCGGGCGAATCGTCCACCCCTGGCATGGAGCACCGACACGGTGGCCACGCCGTCGTTCACCGGCGTCCGAATGCTCGACGAAGTACGACTCGACGACCTCGTGCCGTACATCGACTGGACCTTCTTCTTCGCAGCGTGGGAGCTGAAGGGACGGTTCCCCGCAATCCTCGATCACCCGACCCAGGGCGCCGCCGCACGCGAGCTCTACAACGAAGCCCGCGTCCTGCTCGATCGCATAGTCGCCGACCGATTGCTCACGCCACGTGGCGTCTACGGCTTCTGGCCCGCCAATACCGTGGGCGACGACATCGTGGTCTATGACCCCGGACTGGGGACTGGGGACTCGGGGCTCGGGGCTCGGGGGCCCGAACGAGAGATGCTCCGTTTCAACATGCTGCGACAGCAGGAGGAGGTGTCCGCGGGAACGCCGCACCTGTCACTGGCAGATTACATCGCGCCCCTGGAAACCGGCATCGGCGACTTTCTCGGTGCGTTCGCTGTGACCACGGGCCACGGCGTCGATGAACTCGTCGCCTCGTTCGAACGAGACCACGACGACTACCACGCCATCATGGTCAAGGCGCTGGCGGATCGGCTGGCGGAAGCCTTCGCCGAGTACCTGCACGCTCGAGCGCGGCGCGACTGGGGCTACGGTGCCGGGGAACGACTCACGAGCGAGGACCTCGCTGCCGAACGCTACCGAGGTATCCGACCCGCGTTCGGGTATCCGGCCTGCCCCGACCACAGTGAAAAGGGCAAGTTGTTCAACCTCCTCAGCGCCGACCGCGCGGGCCTCACTCTCACCGAGACCTATGCGATGTCCCCGGCCGCGTCGGTCAGCGGACTGTATTTCTCACATCCCGACGCGCGTTACTTCACGGTGGGTCCCGTCGGGCGGGATCAGATCGAGGATTACGCGACACGCAAGGGCATGAGCGTCGCCGACATCGAACGGTGGCTGACGCCCAACCTGTCGTACGAGCCCGTGAGCGCTTGAGCGGTCGACCGTGCGATGGAATAACGGTTCACAATCCGCTATGCTTCGGGGCGCAGATACCCTTTGGAATACCTGATCAAGCAATACCCGCTGGACACCGGCGCGCTTGAAATCCAGTACATCGAGGAGTTCTTCGGCGAGTTTCCGCGCAAGAAGACCGCCGCCGAAATCGCCAACCGACTGTCGGACCGCGAGTTCCTGATCCTCATGGCGGAGGCACGGCTGCCTGACGACGCCGGCACGGTTGTGCCGGTGGCGTTCAAGGTGGTCCACGAACTCCGGGAGGTCGAGCCGGAACCGAAGCTTCGAGATCTGGTCAACCGTCTCAAGGACTCCGTCCGATTCGACGGACGGAAGGTGCTCTACAGCTGGATTGGGGGAACGCGGCGCGACTGGCGGGGGCAAGGCCAGTTCAGGGCCCTCACCGAGGAGTCTGAGGTCTGGGCTCTCGCCTCTGGCTTTCATGAGATCGTCGTCAAGACCAAGAACAGGTACTACGACATGCGCAGCACTCTCGACCACCTCGAGTTCGATGTCGTGAAATACGAGGTGCACGCATCCAACAATCGAGAGTCGAAGGTCTATCTCAGCAAACAACTCACATCCGACGTGGTCCGGACGCACAGCAGCACTCGTACCGTCGTCCACGCCTGAGACAGAGGGGGCACGACCCCGACATGCCGACTGTGACCCCACCCCGCGTCGTGAATATCAGCGATCTCGAGACGCCTCGCAGAACGCCGGCTGCCTCGTGCCGTCTTCGACTACATCGACGGCGGCGCCGACGGCGAGGTCACGCTCGGCGAGAACTGCCGCGTGTTCGATTCGATCACCTTCCGGCCGCGATGCGCGGTGGCTGTTCCAGAGTGCGCGCTCGGGACGACCGTGCTCGGGAATGCCCGTGAGCATGCCCATCCTGCTGGCGCCTGTCGGCAGCAGCCGGATGTTCTACCCGCGTGGCGAGGAGGTTGCCGCGCGGCAGGCTGGCGCCGCTGGGACGGTGTACATCCTCTCGACCCTGTCCGGTTGCCGACTGGAGGATGTGAAGCGCGCCACCAGTGGGCCCGCGTGGTATCAGCTGTACCTCGTCGGCGGCCGAGACGCGGCGCGCGCTGCCATCGCCCGCGCAAAAGCTGCCGGATTCTCCGCGCTCGTCGTGACCATCGACACGCCAGTCTCGGGACTGCGCGAACGCGACGTACGAAACGGAACGAAAGAGCTTCTGGCGCGCGGTCCCGCCATGCTTCGCCATCTCCCCCAGTTCCTCGCGCGTCCCGGGTGGCTCCTCGACACGCTCGGTGACGGCGGCCTGATGAAATTTCCCAACGTCGTTCCGCCGGAAACCGGCCAGCCGTTTCCGTACGCCGACATTACGGTCGCCCTCGAGCAGACGACCGTGACGTGGAACGACATGGGTTGGATCCGCGAGGCCTGGGGAGGACCGGTCGTCATCAAAGGGGTCCTGACCGGAGATGACGCCCGGCGTGCTGTTGACGAGGGGGCGGCGGCGGTGGTGGTGTCGAACCATGGCGCCAGACAGCTCGACACGGTGTCGTCCACGCTGCGGGCCCTGCCGGAAGTGGTTGCCGCCGTGAGGGGACAAACGGAGGTCCTGATGGACGGCGGCATCCGTAGAGGCGGCGATGTCGCCAAGGCCGTGTGCCTCGGGGCCAGGGCCGTGCTGGTTGGCCGCGCCTACGCCTACGGGCTTGGCGCCGCTGGCGGTCCAGGCGTGGCGCGCGCGATCGAGATTCTCAAGAGCGACTACACACGAACGTTGAAGCTCCTCGGGTGTCCAGGCACATCGGACCTCGACGGTTCCTACGTCGAAGTGCCACCCACCTGGAAACGGGCGTAGGCACGAACCACGAAGGGCACGAAGAACGCGAATCTCGTTCACGGATGTTGTCGTGCCTTCGTAACCTTCGCGACCTTCGTGGTTGAGATTCTAGTTCGTCGCGGCCGGCAGCCGGCGCCGACGCCTCCTTCACGAGCTGCGCGTAGGGAACGACCATCCCGTGCAGCGGCGCTATGCGGTCCACACGCAAGTTGTGCGGCTTCAACCCGGCCAGGAACTCGCCCGCGAACATCTGCACCGCCCCGCCCGGGTTGTACACGTCTGCTTCAACGAGGATTCGCTGGCGAGGGAAATACGCGATCAGCATCGATTCCGAGTGCGCGCCGGTAACCGCGTAGAGGTTGACCGTCATCGTCCCGTCCGTGATGACCCTTTCCTGAGTAACGCCCTCGACCGTGAGGGGCTTCGTGTTCTTGGCCAGCGCGTCCGGCGCGATCGTGTGCGGCCGCTTGGCCATCTCCTCGAAGAACGCCACGTTCCCCTGATGGGTGATCACGGTGAGACCTTCGGAGATGGCCGCCCGCACACCGCCCGAGTGATCGAAATGGTGATGGCTGTTCACGAGCTGCGTGAGCGGCTTGCCGGGAACGAGTTCCCGTGCCTTGGCGATGACGGCGAGGGCGCGCGCGTCGTTCTGCGGCGTCTCGATGAGCATCAGGTGGTCGGCGAACTCCACGAGCACGCTGTGGTGAGACCCGCCCGCGAGATACCAGATACCAGACGCCAGCACCTGCTCGGCGACGGTCACGGGCGCCGGTCCCGTGATTGCGGGGGCAGACGCCGCTGCCGCGGGCGCCGCCAGGTCGCCCGTGTCGCCGTCGACGGCCTGCGTCGACACCTTGACCTCCTGCGTCGTGAAGTCATCCGTCTTCGTCGTGAGTTCGGCCGGGAGCTGCAGGCCGCCCACCGCCTGATAGCCGGCGAATGACGTCGAGATGGCCACGTCCCCGAGGTTGGTATTGTCGGTCCTCGTAACGACACGGGTGGGTAGCTTGGTCGTGCTGTCGATCGCAAGCGTGAAGGCCTGACCGCTGGCACTCGTGACGTCCACCAGCGATTCAGCTCCTTCGGTCCGCGGGTTGGCCAGCCTGGCCATCGGGTTGAGCGCGGCGCCCACGGCTGTGATCGGGTGATGCAAGAGCTCGGCGCGGCGGTCGTTCGCCACCACGTCGGCCACGCGGGTGGCATTTCCGTTGGGGGCGACGTTGTACCCCACGGCGCCGTCGACGCCGTTGACCTGCGTCTGGGCCGCCGGCCCCTGGAAGAACGTGAAGTTGGGCTGGCGGGTCAGTTCTGTGCGCGCGCGTCCGACCGCGACGTCAACGGCGCGCTTGTATGCGGTCACCGCGAAGGTTTGCCCCGACGCGCCGGGCACCACATCCTGTCCGAGGTTGTACTGGGTGCCGGTGCCTTCGATGACCAGCGTCTTCACCGCTGCGATTCGATCGGCGCCGCCCAGCGCTTGTGCAGCGTCATTGACGATCTGCTGCTCCGGCGTGGGGCGCGAGCAGCCGGCCAGCGCGGCGACGGTCAGCAGCACGAAGAATCCATTGCGCGTCATGTGTCACTCCTGTTAAGTCTGAACCACGAAGGGCGCGAAGAACACGAAACCCATTCATGGATGTTGTGCACCTCGTAACCTCGTAACGTTGTAGCCTTCGTAACCTTCGTGCCCTTCGTGGTTAACGCACCACCAGCACGATCTTGCCGACGTGTTCGCTCGACTCCATCATCTGGTGTGCCGCCGCGGCCTCGTCGAGTGGGAACGTGCGATAGACCACCGGTTTCACACGTCCTTCTTCGATCAACGGCCACACCTCCCGCCGAAGATCGGCGGCAATGGCGCCCTTCTCCTCCACTGAGCGTGGCCGCAACGTCGATCCGGTGATCGTCAGTCGTCGCCTGAGCACATCGCCAAGGTCGATCGTCGCCGACATGCCGCCACCCATCATGCCGATCTCCACGAGACGACCACCCATGGCTAACGCGGCGATGTTCCGAGCGAAATAGTCACCGCCCACGATGTCCAGCACGAGATCCACGCCGCGACCGCCGGTGAGACGCTTCACGACCTCGACGAAGTCGTCGGTTCGATAGTTGATCGCATGCTCGGCTCCAAGGTCTTCGCACGCGCGGCACTTCTCGTCCGACCCTGCCGTCACGAACGCGCGCGCGCCCCGGGCCACGGCCAACTGAATCGCCGTGGTCCCGATGCCGCTCGAGCCGCCGTGAAACAGTGCGCTCTCGCCAGCCTGCAGACGTCCTCGGTCGAAGACATTCGTCCACACCGTGAAAAAGGTCTCCGGCACGGCGGCAGCACCGACGAAATCAAGCGGCGCCGGCACGGGCAAACACTGGGCCGCCGGCGCGACACAGAGCGTCGCGTAGCCGCCCCCCGCCACCAGGGCGCATACCCGATCGCCGACCCGCCAACTCTGGACGCCATCACCGAGCGCCGCCACGGTGCCGGCCACTTCGAGCCCCGGAATGTCGCTGGCGCCCGGCGGCACCGGATAGCGGCCGCGGCGCTGGAGCACATCCGGACGGTTCACGCCCGCCGCTTCGACGCGAATCAACACCTCACCCCGGCCGGGCACCGGGTCCTCACGTTCGACCGGTTGCAGCACCTCGGGACCGCCTGGCGATCGGATCTCTATGCAGCGCATGGACTGGTCTCTTGATGAGCGCTGGTGATTCGGCCGCTCACCCAGCCGTTAGGAGTCGCCGTCCAGCAGGTCGCCCAACCCGCCGAGAATCGATCCGCCCTCGCGTCGGCTGCCCCCGGCGGCCGGTGCGGCCTTGTAGATCCGATCCGCCATTCGGCTGAACGGCAGTGACTGTAGCCACACACGTCCGGGTCCGGTCAGCGTCGCAAAGAACAGCCCTTCCCCGCCGAAGAGCGCCGTCTTGATCTTCCCGACGAACTGAATGTCGTAGCCGACGGTGGGCTGGAGCGCGACCAGGCACCCCGTGTCAACCCGAAGCGTCTGTCCGGCACGCAGCTCGACCGGGTGTACGGTACCACCGGCGTGTACGAACGCAAGTCCGTCGCCCTGCAGTCGCTGCATGATGAATCCTTCACCACCGAAGAGCCCCACGCCGATCTTCCGTTGAAAGGCGATCCCGATCGACACGCCGCGGGCCGCGCACAAGAATGAATCTTTCTGGCATAGCAGCTCGCCGCCGAGCGGCTTGAGGTCCATCGCCAGGATCTTTCCGGGATACGGCGCCGCGAAGGCCACCTGCTGCTTGCCGGCTCCACTGTTGGTGAACACGGTCATGAAAAGACTCTCACCGGTGATCAGGCGCTTGCCCGCACCCATCAACGCACCCATGACGCCCGAGCGTTGCTGCTGGCTGCCGTCGCCGAAGATCGTCTCCATCTGAATGCCCTCGGTCATGAACATCATCGACCCGGCTTCGGCGACCGCGCTCTCACCCGGATCGAGCTCGACCTCCACGAACTGCATCTCCCCACCCAGAATCCGAAAATCCACTTCGTGCGCTGTTGCCATCTCTCCTCCAGGCCGTCTGATCCGCTCCGCGGAATGTCGTCTCTCGTCTTTGGTTCTTGGGTCTCTGGTATTTGGACTAACGCTGAGGCCCAGGTGTTGAATCAGCGCTGAGACTCGGAACTCTTCACTGGCAGGCAGAACGCATACTAGGCTGCGTCGTCCGACTTCGACTTGTTGACCACAATGAGGACATAACAGCCTAGCCGCGCGGCAAGGTCCGCGTGATGCGTTTCCAGCCGCTGGACAACTCGCCACGCCAGGCGTCCGAGCGTCGTGCTTTCAGACATGCGGCGGTCGAACTGAATGCTTGGCACCGCATACCCGGTGATCGTTACATCGCCCCACTTTCCCAACTGCCCCTTCATCCATCCCAAGGGCATCGGCAGATACGGGAGCGGCGGCTTCGTGCGCAGGCGATTCAGCACCGCCTTGAGCCCTGGCGTCATGGCAAGCACGCGACGAATGGCCCTATAGGGGAACAGGAACGGGAAAGGGTTCGCCAGGATGAATATCGCCCGGCCGCCGGGCCGGACCACACGCATAGCCTCCTGGAATGCGGCGGTCTGACCATCGACCGTATCGATGTGGTAGATGGCGTGGGCTGAGTAGACAACGTCGAACGCACCATCTGCAAATGGCAGGTCGGTGATGTCCGTTTCAATAGTCTCAAACGGCACGTTCGTTTCCTTGAGTGCCGCGGCCGCCTCTGACAGCCCGGCCGATGAGAAGTCTGCCGCGGTGTACATCGCGCACCGCTCGGCGAGAAATACCGCGGGCGTACCCCCACAGCCAAGTTCCGCCAGTCGCAGACCCGGTCCACCGGCCACCTGCCGCACACGCTCCCTTCTTTGGGCGTCAATCGCGTGGCGAATGGGACCATCGGTCCAGCCAAACAAGCGCGTGTCGACGAGCGTGCCGTCTTGCCTGCGCCAGCCGACCCGGTCGTAGAAGTCCCGTGTTGCGGCCGTGCCCTTGCGCAGCTTGCCCATGATGGCGCCTTTCTGGAATACAACCCGCTCCGCCGAATTCTGTCTAACCCGTCGTCTCTAGTCGCTGATCTTACTAGTTCGCTTTCCAGTTGTACGTAGTGTCCGCCTTCAGGCGGACCGAGAAAGGCCGGCTGAAGCCGGCCACTACGTAGAACAAGAAAGCGCTCTAACTAGTCGACTAAAGACAATCTCCGTGTCGTCAAATTGCGGTGCCCACCCGTGTCGGCACCGTCACTGGTTTGACCGGCTCTGGCGTGAAGTCCTCGCCAGGATTGATGAACCGGTCGCTTTCGAAGCGATACTGCTTGTCGTACAACTGCGCGTAGCGCCCCTTGAGTGCCAGCAGCTCCGCGTGCGTGCCGCGCTCGACGATCTCGCCAGCTTCCAGGACGAGAATCTGGTCTGCGCTGCGAATCGTGGATAGTCGGTGCGCGATGACGAACGTCGTCCGACCGGATCTGAGCCGACGCAGCCCATCCTGAATCATCTGCTCGCTCTCGCTGTCGAGGCTGGACGTGGCTTCATCGAGGATGAGGATCCGCGGATTCGCCAGAATGGCGCGCGCGATGGACACGCGCTGGCGCTGCCCGCCCGACAGCTTGATCCCCCGCTCGCCGACGATCGTCTGATATCCATCTGGAAACTGGAGGATGAACTCGTCGCAATGAGCTACCCGGCACGCCTCCTTAATCTCATCGAGCGAGGCGCCAGGTTGGGCGTAGCCGACGTTGTCGGCGATGGAGCCGTCAAAAAGGAAGTTGTCCTGCAGCACCGAGGCGAGCTGTTCCCGATAGTCCATCAACTTCAAGTCTGCGAGGTCTCGACCGTCCACCAGCAGGCGTCCCTTGGTGGGCCGATTGAACGCCATCACCAGACTGATCAGCGTGCTCTTGCCCGATCCGCTCGATCCGACGAGCGCCGTCGTCGTTCCAGGCGACGATTCGAACGAGACACCACGAAGAACCGGCTGGCCGGGCGTGTACTCGAACCAGACGTCCTCGAACGTCACGTGGCCGCGCAGGAGATCGAGTGACTGGCGCTTCGCATCCTCGTCCGACTCGGTCCGCATGTCGAGTATCTCGCGGATGCGGTCCAGCCCGGCGAACGCCTCGGTGACCTGCGTGCCGATCGAGGCGATCGAGACGAGGGGCGCGGCGACTAGACCAATGAAGAAGATGTACATGATCAGGTCACCGAGCGTCATGTCTCCCGCGATGATGGCTCGTCCCCCCAACCAGATCATCAGCACCCCGATCAGTCCCACGACGAGCGTGCTGCCGGCTGTGGTCGCCGACACACCCGTCATCGACTTCGCAATATTCCGAAAGAGCCGATGCGCCCCCTTCGTGAACACGATCTCCTCGCGCTTCTCAGCCGTGTACGACTTGACGATGCGGATGCCGCCGAGCGCCTCGGTGAGTCGGCCGGTGACCTCGCCGCTGATCTTCCCTCGTTCCCGGAACAGCGGCCGCAACGTCCTGAAGGCATAGGCCATGCCCCCGCCGAAGATACCCAGCACGATCAGCGTGATCGCCGTCAGTCGCCAATTGAGCCAGAAGAGGACTGCCATCCCCATCAGGGCCGTCACGAACCCGCCAACGAGCTGTACCAGGCCCGTCCCCACGAGATTTCGAATCCCGTCTGCATCGGACATGATGCGGGAGATGAGGACGCCAGTCTGAGTGGAATCGAAATAGCGGATGGGCAATCGCATGACGTGCGCCTGCACGCGCTTCCGCATGTCGGTGATGGCGCGCTGGGCGGCCACACCCAGGATCTGCGAGAGCCCGAACGACGTGACGGCCTGGATGATGGTTGCGGCGCCGGCCGCGAGCGCCAGCGGCGGCAAGAGATCAACCCGTTGTTTGCCGATGACCTCGTCGATCAACCACTTGGAGGACGCTGGCAGCACCAGGCCGGCACTGCGGCTGACAAGCATGAGGACGAGTCCGATACCAAGACGGCGACGGTGGGCCCAGATGAGCTCGCGCGCTTCCCGCCACGCGGCCGAGGCAGTAACGCGAGTCTTCTTCGCTGGATCCATCGCCTGGCTCGGCACTGTACTACGTCCGGAACCCTCACCAGAGGGCATCACCCGCAACTTCAGGTTCGCCATGCGATAATCGTCGGAGATTTATGACTGATCCCAAACCGAAAGACGACGCCAAGCTCAAAGAGAACGCACTCGACTCCACGCGCGGCGGACGGGGCCAGGGACACGGTACTCACGGAAGCGACACGACGACCAGAGGTATCCGGATCGAGGTGACGAGCAACTACCTCCCGGAACGGAGCGCTCCACGTGAGAGTCAATATCTCTTCGCGTACCACGTTCGCGTGTCGAATGTCGGGAGCGAAACAGCGCAACTCGTGTCGCGCGAGTGGATCATCACCACGGCGGAGGGCGACGTCGAGCGCGTGAAGGGCCCTGGCGTGGTCGGCGAGCAACCGGTGTTACCGCCTGGCGGTGCGTTCGAATACACGAGCTATTGTCCATTGAAGACCGCGGTCGGGTCGATGCATGGCACCTACCAGATGGTCACCGCCGACGAGGAACGCTTCGACGCTGAGATCGCACCTTTTACGCTCGCAACGCCGAATTCGCTCAACTAATTGACGCGCACGCTAGAAGCGTGCGCTCTACGGAGAGGCATCCCTCACGTACGTAGAGCGCAGGCTTTAGCCTGCGCGGACAATCCACGACGTCAATCCAGGTGACCCCGCTCGGAGTCCCCCATCTCGACACGGCCTGACGGAAAGTACTCGTTCCAACGACGCGTCACGAGCGCCGCGATGTCTTCGCGGCAGGTCAGCTCCTTCGGAAATCCAGGCTTCAATCGCGCATCAATCACGATCGGTCCTCGATACGCGATGTGATTTCGAACGATGCGCCGCTCGGCCGCATGAATGTCGGCCGCCGGCTCAAAACGAGTGAACGTCGTCCACAGGAAGTTCATCACGCTGGCGGCCGCGCGGGCAGGTTCATCGGTAACGACGACCAGAGGCCATTCCCGGAAGGCAGGGTCCGTCGCTAATCGAGCGGCCGCTCCAGGTTCGACCGCATAGGCTGGTGCCCCGGCGACGAGACAGCCGCCGCAGAATACCCGGACGTCGCTGACGCCAGCCGGCGCTGTCGCCGTGAACGCCTTCGGCAGGTCGCGCACCGGATCCCCAAGTCCCAACCAGACGCCCTTCGACCCCTCGTTGACAGCGGGCCCTGTGTAGTCGAGGGTGTCCATCGAGAGATTCGAGAAGACGTACAGGTCCGTCTCGGTGTTCGTCCGCGCGAGGATGTGCTCGAGCGTCTGCCTGAAATCCGCGAGGTCGACGTACCGATCGGTGACCAGGAGAAACTTCGTCAGCGACAGCTGCCCTTCGCCCAGGATGCGGAAGGCGCTCGCCATCGCTTCTCGCCGGTAGCGCTGCTTGACGACCGCAGCGGCCAGGGAGTGATACCCGGTTTCACCATACGACCAGAGCCGCTCCACGGCGGGCATGACCAGCGGAAAGAGCGGTGACAGCAGCTCCTGGAGGAGGTCACCGATGAAGAAGTCCTCCTGCCTGGGCTTGCCGACAACGGTGGCCGGGAAAATCGCATCCTCTCGATGCGCGACACGTTGCACCTCGAAGACCGGATAGTCGTGTTGGAGCGAGTAGTACCCGTAGTGGTCCCCGAATGGTCCTTCCGCCTGCCGGACGTGGGGTGCGACCTCGCCCATGAGCGCAAACTCGGCGGTCGCAATGAGCGGATGGGGACCATGGCCATGCACCTGCGGCAGCCGCTCTCCCGCAATCAGCGATGCCAACAGCAGCTCAGGCACGTTCTCGGGCAGCGGCGCGATAGCCGCGAGTATCAGCGCGGGCGGTCCGCCCAGGAACACCGTCGCCGGCAGCCGCTGTCCTCGCGCTTCGGCGATGGCGTAGTGGTAGCCGCCCCCTTTTCCAATCTGCCAGTGCATGCCGGTCGTACGGGGAGAGTGCACCTGCAACCGGTACATCCCAAGATTGTGACCGCGTCGATCGGGGTGGGTTGTGTAGACGAGCGGCAGCGTGATGAACGGTCCCCCATCCTCGTGCCAACAGGTCAGCGCGGGGAGCCGATCGAGGCGAACCTGCGAGGTCACACGATCGATGACGGGGCCCTTCGGCACCCGGCGAGTCCCGACCTTGATCAGGTCCAATGCGACGTCGCGCGCACCCCATAGCGCCGGCGCGCTCGGCGGCAGCAGGGTTTCGGCAAGCTCGACGGCGCGCCGCACGAGTCGCAGCGGCCGCTCGCCGAAGGCCCGTTCCGCGCGACGCGCGGTGCCGAACAGATTCGTGACCAGACGGAAATCGGATCGGGCGACGTTGTTGAAAAGCAGCGCCGGTCCCCCGGCGGCGACGACGCGGCGGTGAATCTCCGCCGCTTCCAGATGGGAATCGACCATCGCCTCCACCGTGACGAGGTCGTCGTCACGGCGAAGCTGATCGATGAACGCACGCAGATCGGGGAACGACACGGTCCCGCTAGCCGCCGGACGTCTTGGAGTCAGCGCTCGGTCCGTAGATATCGGGAACCTTCGAGCCCATGGCCCGTAGGTACGCGGCGATCTGACCGCGATGATGGACGCTGTGATTGCTGGCGAAAGCGATGAACCGCACGCGCGGCCATTCGAACGTCCCGAAGAAACTGAGGGGGGCGAGGAGAGCGTCGCCCGAGAGCGCTCCCAACGTACGGAGTCGTTCAGGCAACGCCTTCTCGTAGAACGCCACAACCGCGGCGGCATCCGTGAACTGCGCCTCCGCCTGCTGTGCGGCGGCCGGGTTCCATTCGAACGAACCCTTGACGATGCTGTCGATGAACCAGATGTCGGCCGTCGCCAGATGCGTGGCAATCTGCCACGCGGTGCGCGACTTCGCATCCGGCTTGTAGTCGCGATTGCCCGAGCCAACCGCGGCGAGCACCTGCGTGGTGCCTCGTGCTTCCCCCTCCCAGACCTCGATCAGCAGCGCGGCGGTCGCTTTCGCTTGCTCTGGTGTCATCTGCTCCTCCTAACGCGTCAGCTTCCGGTATTTGATTCGGTGGGGTGTATCGGCTGCCGCGCCGAGGCGGCGTTTCCGATCGACTTCGTAGTCCTGGTAGTTGCCCTCGAACCACACGACGCGGCTGTCGCCCTCGAACGCGAGCATGTGCGTGGCAATCCGGTCCAGAAACCAACGGTCGTGGCTGATCACAACGGCGCACCCGGCGTAGTCCACCAAGGCCTCCTCGAGCGCGCGCAGCGTATCGACGTCAAGGTCGTTCGTGGGCTCGTCCAGAAGCAACAGGTTCGATCCGCGCTGGAGCAGCTTGGCCAGGTGAACGCGGTTGCGTTCACCGCCGGAGAGCGTTCCGACCTTTCGTTGCTGCTGCCCGCCCTTGAAGTTGAACCAGGACACGTAGGCGCGCGATGGCACCGTGCGCTTGCCAACCTGGAGCTCATCCAGTCCGCCGGTAATCTCTTCGAACACGCTCTTGTTGGCGCCCAGCGCGTCGCGGCTCTGATCCACGTACCCGACCTGCACCGTCTCTCCGAGGCGAAGCGTGCCCTCGTCCGGTTTCTCCTGGCCCGTGACCATCCTGAATAGCGTGGTCTTGCCTGCGCCGTTCGGCCCAATCACGCCGACAATCCCGCCACGAGGCAGGGTAAACGTCAGGTCGTCCATGAGCAGAAGATCGCCGTACGCCTTGCGGACGCCGCGGGCCTCGACCACCACGTCGCCGAGGCGGGGGCCTGGAGGAATGTAGATCTCCACGCTGTCGAGCTTCTGGGCCGTGTCGGCGTTGAGCAGGTCCTCATACGCGTTGAGGCGCGCCTTGCCTTTCGACTGACGCGCACGCGGGGACATACGAATCCAGTCGAGCTCGCGCTGAAGAGTCTTCTGCCGCTTGCTCTCGGACTTCTCTTCCTGCGCGAGCCGCTGCTGCTTCTGCTCGAGCCACGACGAGTAGTTCCCTTTCCAGGGAATGCCCGATCCGCGGTCCAGTTCGAGAATCCACTCGGCCACGTTGTCGAGGAAGTAGCGGTCGTGCGTGACCGCGACCACCGTGCCCTTGTATTCCTTCAGGAACCGTTCAAGCCAGGCGACTGACTCCGCGTCCAGGTGGTTGGTCGGCTCGTCCAGCAGGAGGAGATCGGGGGACCTGAGCAGCAACCGGCACAGCGCGACGCGGCGACGTTCGCCGCCGGACAGCGTCGTGACGTCCGCGTCTGGTGACGGGCAGCGCAAGGCATCCATGGCCAGTTCGAGCTGCGAGTCCACGTCCCAGGCATTCGCGGCATCGATGCGGTCCTGAAGGCGGCCCTGCTCTTCCATGACTTTGTCCATCGCCTCGGGGGACAGGTCTTCGCCGAGCTTCATGTTGAGCTCGTCGAATCGTTCGAGCAGCGCCTTGGTGGCCGCCACGCCTTCCTCGACGTTCCCGAGGACTGTCTTCGATGGGTCGAGGCGAGGCTCCTGCTGGAGGAACCCGACCGAGATCCCGTCGGCGGGGAATGCCTCGCCGATGAACTCCTGGTCCTCACCCGACATGATCTTGAGAAGCGAGCTCTTGCCGGCGCCGTTCAGGCCGAGCACGCCGATCTTGGCGCCAGGCAGGAACGAGAGCCAGATGTCCTTGAGCACAACGGCGTCGGGAGGATGAACCTTCCCAAGGCCTTTCATCGTGTAGATGTATTGCATCGATCTCCGGTGGGTTGCGAAACCACGAGTATATCAATGCTGGTGGCCAGACCACGGACGTCGTGTCGCCATCCAGGCGCACGATCCCTGCTGGTATGATCGACCCTCCGAATGCCTGACCGGATGGCTGCTCCTCGAGTCTCCAGGGAGCATTGACCTGCATGCGATTGCGGGCGCTGTACCTGACGTGGGCGCTGGTCCTGCCACTGACGGCGGCCGCTGCCCCCCAAGATTTCGACGTGGAAGCGGTACGTGCATCGAAGCGCGTGGCCGCGGTGCGTACCACGGAACCGATCGTTGTCGACGGTGTACTCGACGAAGCCGCCTGGTCACTGGCCGAGCCGGCCGTCGATTTCCATCAGCAGTTTCCGGACGAATTCGCCCCGGCCACCGAGCGCAGCACGGTGCGGTTTCTGTACGACAACGAGATGCTGTACATCGGCGCGACGCTCCACGACCGTGAGCCGGACCGTCTCATCATCGACTCGCTGCGGCGCGACTTCTCGAATTTCCAGACCGACTCGTTTCTCGTCGTGCTGGACACGTTCCTCGATCAACGCAACGGGTACGGGTTCGTCACCAACGCCGCCGGCGCACAGCGCGATGTGCAGGCGACCGACAACGGTCGGCGCAACGACGGCAACTGGGACGGCGCCTGGATCGTCCGTTCGACCGTCACAGAGAGCGGCTGGAGCACCGAGATGGCGGTGCCCTTCAAGACGCTCCGATTTCCACCGGGAGACGAGCAGCAGTGGGGACTCAACATGCAGCGCGTCATCCGCCGCAAGAACGAGTTCGTCACCTGGTCGCCGGTGCCTCGTCAGTTTTCGCACTACGCGGTCGGATATGCGGGTCTACTAACCGGCATATCCGGCATCCAGAGTGGAAGCGACCTGCGCGTCACGCCATTCACCACCGGGCAATTCGCGAGCCGATCTCCGGGACGGCGCACCTGGGACAACAAGGCCGACGCGGGCGTGGATATGAAATGGGGTGTCACGTCGTCGCTGCTGCTCGATGCGAGCTACCGAACCGACTTCTCCCAGGTCGAGGCCGACGAGCAACAAATCAATCTCACCCGTTTCAGTCTCTTCTTTCCGGAAAAGCGTCAGTTCTTTCTCGAGAACCCGGCGAGCTTCCAGATAGGCCTCAGTGCCGTCGAGGCCGAACGCCGGGATCTCATTCCGTTCTTCAGTCGCAGAATCGGCCTCTCAGCTTCAGGCCTGCCGATACCGGTCATCGGTGGCCTGCGGCTGACTGGGCGCCCGGCGGGCTACGGTATCGGGCTGCTGACCATGCAAACTGACGAGGACGAAGGCCAGCCTGGCGCGAACTACACGGTCGCGCGCCTGAGAAGGGATGTCACGAACACGGCCGCCGTCGGCGCCTTCTACTTGGGCCGGGAGGCAACAGGCAGCCCGAGCTTCAACAGGGTCGCCGGTGTCGACCTGCGGCTCGCGCCCACACCGGCGCTCGAGATCGAAGCATTCGCCATGCACAGTGCGACCGCCGGTGCACCGAGCGACTGGGCCGGACGCACCAGCTTTCGGTTGGACACGAACGCGCACCGAGCGCGCATGGGTCTTGTTCATATTGGCAACGCGTTCCGTCACGATATCGGGTTCGTTCCTCGACGGGGCATCGCCACGCTCTTCGGCGGCTATGAGCGAGTGCTTCGCCCGGCCAACACCCGAGCAGCCATCCGCGAGCACACCCTCGGCGTCGAACTCGATACCACTGGCGACGACCAATACCAGCAATTGCTGACGCGCGTCGGCAGCCTGACCTACGGACTGCAGTTCCGTGACGGCGCGCAGATGAACGCCCGCGTCAACTCCATCTACGAGCGCCTCGACGCACCGTTCACCGTGGGACCGGACTTGAGCATCGAGGCCGGCGAGTACGCCTTCGAGAACGTGGCGATCGACTACCGTTCTGACCAGAGCGCGACGCTGTCGGGTAACGTCGGTCTGGAGACGGGCGAGTACTGGTCCGGGAACCGACACGCGGTCACTGGCGGGGTGCGTTTCCGCCTCAACGAGCATGTGGCGGCGAGTGCCAACATGACGCGGAACCTCATCGATCTGCCGCAAGGCTCGTTTACGGCGGACCTCGCGAGGTTCCGACTCGACTGGTCGTTCACACCACGAATGTTCCTCAATGCATTCGTCCAGTACAACGGCGAATCGGATTCATGGCTGTCCAACATCCGATTCAACCTGATCCACCGTCCGCTGAGCGACATCTACGTCGTCTGGAACGAGACGCGGCTGCCGGGAGACACGCGCCGCGCCCTGATGCTGAAGTACACGCACCTCATCGCGTTCTGAAACCACGAAAGGCACGAAGCCACTCATGGGTCTCCGTCCACGTCCCTGCACTTCGGTGAGGCGACGCCGACCTCCGCAACGAGACCGGCTTCAGCCGGACCGAGCGCTGGCCAGCCCGAAGCGCGCGATACGCATCGCCGCCGGAGCGTCAGTCGACGCCGAATGCGAGCAGGACGTTACCCGGCATGCCGCCAAAGCGTGGATAGCCCGAGTTCACCAGCACCATCCCGCCGACAATCACGGGGCCGGCGCCGTCGAGCGATCCGCCCTTGGCTCGGACGCCGTTCACGGTTGTGTACGCCTTCGCGGTATCCACGTCCCACAGCACACGGCCGTCCTCGGTGGAGAACGCGCGTAGATGGCCGTCGAGTGAGCCGGAAAACACGGCGCCGGGAATCGCCGTCAGCGCCCCCGGCTGAGCCGGGCTGCAGCCCGGCCGCGGCGGATCACACGGACGAGGCGCCGCGAACCACACGCGCTCGCCGTTCTCGACCCGGAGCGCTGTGAGCCCGCCACCTTGCGCTGGGTCGAAACGCGCATCACCGAGCGGCGGATCGCCGGCGCTGGCCGCGAAGCGAACCATGTCTGAGACGGAGGCATAGACGTTGCGTCCGTCAGTCGTCATCCCCCACTGCACGCCCCCGTTCGTGCCCCCCTTCCCAACACGGGTCTGCCACAGGATCTTTCCCTTCACGTCTGGATCGAGCCCGTACACGACCCCGGACTTCTGCCCGGCCACGAGCACCTCCCCACCAGCCGTCGTCCTGACGAGCATCACAGAAGCCCCGTAGTCGTGGTCGGGGCCGTTGTCCGGCGGGCAGTTCACCCCCTGGCGGCCGCACGCGGAGTTGTAGACATCGTTGGGCGTGGTTTGCTGCGACCAGACGATCCGACCGGTATTCACGTTGAGGGCAACGACTGCGTCGCTCGTGTTGGTGGCCGGATGGGAATAGTTGTCGCCGGTCGCCACATAGAGAACGCCCCGTCTGGCATCGACCGTCGGCGTCGCCCAGATACCGGCGCCGGACGGTCCAAGGGTGGCAGTGCCAACGCGTCGTCATGCCTGTGCGCTTCGGCGGATCCACCATGAAGGTCTTCCACGCTCGCGATCCGTCGCGAACGCGCAGCGCCGTGACGCTGCCGCGGAACGTACAACATGGGTACTCCGGGTCGATCGCGCGGGTCTCCTCCCACGAGGCCGCAGGCACGAACACGAGCCCGTTGTGCACGGCCGGAGACCCGGTCAGCCGCGTGGCTTCGTGCTCCTCGATCCGCGTCTTCCATTGCTCTCGTCCAGGTACGCGCATCAAGCCCGTACACCCATCCAATCTGGTCACCGAAGACGAGCGTCCGTCGCGCGTCATCCTGGACACCGAGGAGCGCCGAGCGGACGGGACCGTTCGCCTGGTAGATCCAGTGCAGACATCCCGTGCGGACGTCCAGCGCGTGGATCGTGCCACTCGCGCTGCCGACGAACATCGTGCCGTCGAGAACGGTGGGCGCCGCAAATGCGGTGACGTCTCCATCGAACCCGAATGCCCATTTCAGTGTCAGCCTGCCGAGCTGTGCCGCGGTCAAGCCGGCGGCCTCCGATGCCTGGAATCGGGTATTCGCAGGCGTGGCGCTCCAGCCGTTCCAGTTCTGCCCCGGAGGCGCCGACATGATCGCCCGATCGGCTGTGCAGAACGCGCTCGGGGGCGGCGCCGCCTCCGCTTCGTTCGTCCCGAGAAACGCCGCCACGGCCTGTCGTTCCTCGCGCCGAATCGGATACGCGACGGCCATCATCACCCCAAAATCCAACGTGCGCAGGATGCGGGCGGCCGGCATCTTCTGCAGCGCATCGCGAGGCGGTACGCGGGGGCCCGCCTGGTCGTGACACGAGGAACAATACGTCTTGTAGACCGCTTCGCCGGAGGCCGGTGATACCTGCGCATGGGCGGGTGCAGCGGCAGCGGCCGTGACCAAGGCGCAGAACACAACAACACCGCTGTGAGCGGCTATTTTCATGGTGTGCACTCCCATACCGACGTACGGTGTTGCCAGCCGCGCGAGTTGTGACTCGAGTCACGGGTTCGGGTCTCGATGCGCAGCGTACATCAGACCGGGACCGTTGGCCCACGTGCGTGACCGAAGGATTAGAATCGGTCTCGCGTGCCACCAGGCCTGTCTCGAGAAACGCTATGGCTGCGACTTGGCGGCCTCGCTCTGATCGGAGCGTCGCTCGTTCTGTTCGCCTACTTCGAGGATGTCCTCGACCCCGGCCCCTGGCTCGCCGCCCCGTCGATCTCGAGCGCCCTCTGGCCGCTCCTCTGCTTCTTCGTGACAGGAAATGTTCTGGCGCTCGGCATCACGTCGCTCCTCTCCGGCCTTCGACAGCTGTCTCTGACCACGAATCGACAAGCGCGGACTGGCGCCCTCGTCCGGATGGCTGCCATCAATCTGATGCTGCCCTGTTTCGTCTTTGCCGCCATCACCGACGCCGGGAACCTCGACCAGGTTCTGGAGGCACGCCCGGGCATGGAGGTGGTCGGGTTGCTGGCGCTCTTGCCCTTCGTCTACGTCGCCAGGACGTCGATACTGCTCTTTCGCTCGAGCTGGAAGTACGAGGCGCCCTCGGCAGAAGAGGTGCTACGTCACGACACGAGGTCACCGGTCGTCTATCTGCGCTCGTTCGGCATTGACGACGAGATCGTCAGCACCGAGGGAGGATGGTGGGCGTGGCTCTCGAGTCGACTGCAATACACGGCCGCCGCCAGCCCGGAACAAGAGCTGGCGTGGATCATGGCCCGCGTCGGCCCGGTGATTGCGATTGGAAAACCGGGCGAGCGGCTCCCGCAACTTGGCGCCGCACGCCTCTACGTGGACGACGACCACTGGCGGGACACCATCGACGACCTGATGGCGAAATCCGCGCTCGTCGTGGTGCGGGCCGGAGATACCCCGAACCTCTGGTGGGAGATCGAACGTGCGATGACCCGGCAACGCCCCGACCGAGTCATCATCCTGATGCTCGGACGTGAGGAGCGATGGGGAGCGTTTCATCGACGCTTCGCCGCCACCTTCGGCACCCCACGAGTGATTGCGGACAAGTTGCCTTCTCCTGTCATCGGCATGATGCTCCGCTGGCTCTTGCCCGGACGCACTCAGGGGACGGTCATCTACTTTGACCGGTCGAATACCCCCCTCCAGCGGTCACTCACGCACCCGTTCTCGTTGCCCGCGTTGTTCACGAACGTCTACAGCCCACATGGCGCTGCCCTCCGCGGAGGCATGGAGCCGGTGTTCGCTGACCTGGGAATTCCGTGGAAAACGTCGAGGCGGTCCATGACGGTCGCCGTCCCGCTGGCGTTCCTCGGGGGCATCTTCGGCTTGCACCATTTCTACCTGGGCAATCGCCGGCGCGGCATGTGGTGCTGCCTGTTCTTCTGGACCGGCATTCCGATGATCCTCGGCTCTATCGATGCCGTGAGATACGTGCTTCTCGACGAGGCTCGGTTTCAGGCGCTCGTTCGCGTACTTGTCTCGCCGGCTGCCTCCAGGCCGCGGTGAGATCAGCCATGTGCCTCGTAGTCGTTCCAGGCCCAGATCGCGTACGCCTTCGGCATGTGATCGAGAAAGAACCTGGGCGGATGGGTGAGTACCCCTTGCTGAAGGCCCTCGATCATCTCGAGCAACGTTCGAGGATCTCCGATGAGATCCGAAAAGAAGTGAGCAAGGTTCGGCCCACCGGCGGACACCCGGCCCGCTGGATCGATGAAACGCCTTGGGGCTACGTGACGAAAATGCCAGGGCACCAATACGGGCGGAGGGACATGGGTCACGACGTCATGGTTGTTGACGAACCGAACGGAACGGCCGACGAACCGCTCCGTGAAGGCTGCCGCGAACACCTGGTCGCCGATGCGCGGCGATCCAAAGGTACACACGCCGCGCGTCGCGGCGTACAGGTCCGCAGCTAGTGTGGCCAACGCGGCGCCAAGACTGTGGCCGCAGAACCACAGGGTCCGTCCAGCCGCCAGACGGTTGATCACCGGTGTGAGTTTCGGCTCGATCTCCCGTACGGCATGAGCGAAGCCCGCGTGCACGTGCGCTCCCAGCCACGGAATCTGGGCGAACCTGGAATCGGTCAGGATGTCGCTCCACTGATCCCCCTCTGTCCCGCGAAAGGCCACGGCGAGCCAATTCGACTGCCAGACGACGTAGCACTCTGTGCCTCCTTCCTTGACGAACTCCGCCTCGAGTCCCGCGGCATTGAAGCCACGAAGCGCTGCGTCCGGATCCCAGTAGGAGAAGAGCGCAGCTTCGGCGAGCCACCAGATGTTCACGCGGGGAAACAACGCGGGGTCCGGTTGAAACGGGTGGGCCGCGGCGCCCTCGAAGTGCACGTACGACGTGTCCTGCTCCGGGCGCAAGACAAACCGCCCGTCGTAGATTGGTGGCTTTTTTGGCATGAAGCTTCCTCGGCCCGCGGTCTACGCTCTGCCCAGTTCGTGCAGCAGCGTGAGCCAGTTCGATTCCTGTTCCAGGCGACGGCACGTGGCGATCAAGGCGGGCCTCCGCGAGGGGGCGAGCAGCAGCCTCGCCATCACTGAGGCGCGTGACGACACGCGCGCTGCGGCAAGACCGCGCTCCACCGGTCCCCGAGCATCCGCCAGCGCACATGCGGACTCCCAGGCACTGTCGCGCGCGGTCTCGAGCGACATACGGCTGAGGAGCTCGTCGAGGTCGCCCGCCGCTTCGTCCATCGTCGCGATGCCGGGCGCGTACAGCGACGCAAGTCGCTGCGTCGCGCGCTGGGTCACGCCGGTCAGGACCTGATTCACTGCATTGTGGTCGTGCCGGCGACGGTCGCGATCGGGACTGAGTGATACGCGGTCAAGTGCGAACGCCAAATCGTTGTTGACATGTGCATTGACGCCAAGGAGCACGTCCTGCAAGACCAGGTTATTACCGGCGGCGGCGGTGTCGAAGCAGCGCCGCCACGCCCTGGGTACCGCGGTCGTTCGGCCGGCGTCGTAGGCCTCCAAAGCCTCACGATAGAGATTCGCGAAGGCAACCGCGTAGCGCTCCACCCAGACCTCGTCCGCGAATGCGCGACTCGCCAGACGGTCACGCATTTCCGCTGACACGACACCGTACAGGGTCAGAAAAATGCTGCGCCGATCCTGCCGCGCTCGAAACTGCTGCTCCAGCGATGAGAACCCGGCAACGACATCATCGAGCGTCTGATAGATCGCTATGACGACCTCCAACGGACGCGGTCGTCGATGACCGCACGTTTGCGTGCACGCTCGCGGGCGAGACCCCGCGAAGCAGGGCTACGTACGTAGGGCGGGTCCGCGGCTTGCCGGCCGTAGCCTTGGCGAAGGCTGGAGCGAACCCGCCGTCGGCGACCTCCAGATCACGCATCACGAAGTCGTGGCCGACTGCTTCACGACCGGCAGATACGTGAAGAGAAGTGCCAGTCCAGAGAGTCCATCGTAGATGCCCATCGGCACGAACCCGTCACCCTGACTGAAGAAGAACAGCGCGAACGAGAGGCGAATGACGATTCCGCACCAGTTCGGCCACCGGTTCACAACGTGGATTCCAATAGCCCGGCATGTACAGGGCGTTGATGGCGAGTAGTTGCCATCCCCAGTGGCGCGGCCATGTATCCGGAAACGCTTCCGGCTGACCAAGAGGCGTCGTGAACGCGTCGGGCCAGAGCATGATGAACACCCCAGCCGCCAGGTTCAACACGATGCTGGTCATCAACACCATGCGGTAGAGCTTCACTGACTTGGTCTGATCCACAGCGTCCTCCTACAGCGTCTTGAGGTACTCGAGCAGCGCGCGCTTGCTCTCGGCGGGGAGCGCGGTGCCATAGTCGTGTCCGACGTTGGCGTTACCCGGCTGGCTTGTGTCGTGCAGCGTCCCTGTCCGTCGGGCTTCGGGGCCGTCGGAGAGAAATCCGACGTTGACCGGATCGTAGACGTCGTATCCACGCCAGAATCGAGCCGGCCGGTTCGTCGGGACTTCAAGCAGGTCCTTCAGCGATGCGACCGACCCGTTGTGAAGATACGGAGCGCGAATCCACACACCATCAAGTGGGACCGATACATAGCGCTCGCCCGCCCCGAAACTCGTCGCTTTCCATGCGCGCCTCCCGGCAAAGGCGTCGTACGCCTTCGAGGCGTCGGTCGTCCACGACCTCAAGCGATGACGATCGGTGTCACCTGCGTCGGCGGACGACCCTGAGGTCGAAGCCCCCTCTCGGCGAATGACATTGGGCGCACTCGACTGCGAAGACAGTCTGGCCCGCGGCCGCCAACTCGCGATCGACTGGAAACGGGTACGGGGGCGGCTTGAGATCTGTGATGTAGCGCTCAACGCGACGAAGGCTGGACATCCCTTGGACGTCGGTGCGTTCCCACTTGGCGATGTCGGCGTCGAGCCAGGGTCTGCTCGCGCCCGCGCTCAGCGCCGACGTCACGACGGCGTCTCGAATCGACGCATGCAGCCCGTTCCAGAAGAGCCCCTGCGGCTCGCGCCGCGCCATGCTCCACAACGGCATCATGTCCGCACTGCCAATGGCATCGTCGATCGGCCGTCCGACTCGCTGGAACCGGATCGGACCGAAGACATCCGCCCGACCGTGGCCCCAGTCTGGCCGTCGATCCATCCAACCGCCCTGCTCCTTGAGACGAAGCAGCCGCTGGCGCGTCCCGGGAATCACCACGAAGCGATACAGCAGCCGGTCGAGCGCAGAGAGGCGATAGTTACGAGCGATCTCGCCAAGGATATTCCCGGCGGTAAACCTCGGATCCGCCGCCGCTGCGATCAGGAAGCGACTGTACCGCTGGGCGGCCATCTGATGGGCCGGAGCTCCGGGCACGATCGTCGGCAGATCCCCGGGCTGGGCTCTGACGCTACCGGTGTGGCAGAACGCACAGTTCACGGCGACGCGGGGGTAACCAATTGTCACCGTTGACAAGCCGACGGGCAGATCACGGCCGTCCTTCGATAGCAGGCCGAGGGTCGTGTAACCGCCGGGACCTGGCAACAAGTCAGGGAAGATCCTCGGCAGGACGAGCCAAATCCAGTAAGGGATACCTTCGTTCGACTCCGCGCCGACAGACCCGTAGAGGAAGTGCTCCTCATCGGATTCGAAGTACGGCGCCGGCCTCTCGCGAAACAGCCTGTCGTAGACAGTGAACGTCGCGATGACGCCAAGCACGGCGACAACAGTCACCAACCAACGTTTGCGGAGTGCCGCGACCCGGGTACGCATCAAAACGTCTTGAGATACTCGACGACGGCCTGCTTGTCCTCGTCGGGGAGTGAAACGCCGTACAAATGACCCGCATTGCTGTTACCCGGGACCGACGTGTCATACCGGAAATAGCGACGCCCGCCCTCTTCCGCGACATCGGAAACGAAGCCAGCCCGCACGCGGTCGTACACGTCATAGCCCCTGAAGAAGGTCAGGGGTCGTCGCTCCGGTGGCTCCAACAAATCCCGCAGCGTCGGCACCGACCCATTGTGCAGGTAGGGGGCACGGGCCCAGATGCCGTCGAGTGGATGGTTCGCGTACCCGTCGGTCTTCCGGAACCGGCGGAAGCGGTACGGGGATTCCGGGAACAGGCCGTATTGATTCGCCGCAAACGCCGCAGTGTACGAATCCAGCCGGTGACGGTCGGTGCCGATGTCGCTCGCTCTGACGACCTGCCCGATACGGCTGCCAGCCTTGATTCCGTCTCGAAAACGGTGGTCGCCGTGGCACTCGAGGCACGTCTGCTGATAGATCGCCGCTCCTCGTACGACGAGTGACTGGTCCACGGCATACGGATACGGCGGGGGCGGCAGTGTCCAGATCCAGTCGCGCACGCGCTTCAAGCCTGCGTGGTCAACCGTCGCCGGTGTGATCCCTGCGCCGATTCCCGCGCTCAAATTGCGCTCGTCAACCGAGTCGTTGTCACCGTCCCAGTGAAGTTGCATGCCTTCGCGAGGCTCCTGGTTCCAGAGTGATGGAAAATCCGACGCCCCGATGAGTTCGGACGGGGGCAGGCGGTCGAGCGCCCAGTTGAATTGAATCGCTTTATACGGATTGAACGTGTCGACACGCCCACGTCCCCAGCGGGGCACCGCGTCATCCAGGAGCGGCGAGATCCGATTGCGAAGGTCCAGAGTCTGGAGCTTCAGGCGATCGATGAAACCCGCGCGCAGCAGCAGGCGTTCGAATGTTGACGGTCCCCCGGTATCCGGCAACCGCCCGCGGACGGTCTCGGCGGTCATGCGGTTGTCGAGCGAACATTCCAGCACGAACTCGACGAAGGACTGCAGGTCCAACTGGTGAGCGGGCATGCCGAGGACGATCCGAGGCGGCGACTGCGGCGTATCGCGCACGGTGCCGGTATGGCACCCAGCGCAATTCAAGCCAACGTGGTCGATACCCATGCGGCGGCGACGCGACACCCCAATCGGCAGATCGCGGCCCTCCTCATAGACGAAGCCAAGCGACGCATATCCGCCCGGCAGTCTGTCAGGGCAGATCGAGGGAAGCGCGGCAAACTCGGCAAGCGGCGGGAGCGCGCCGCCGACAGGACGCAACAGCGACACGCCAGGCTCGCTGCCGATTGACCCGTACTTGAAATGTTCGACGACATCGGCGTACAGCACCGGCTGGTCCGAGCGCAACGTCGCGCCCAGCCACAGGAGGCCAAAAAGACCGATCGCGAACGCAACGGTCAGAGTCCGCCGCAACGGACGCGTTGGGCTGGTCGTCATGAGCCTGCGTGAACCTCAACTCGGGGGGACGGGGTGGCGCCATTCAACCACAGCCATTGAGTGTGAACAAGCGTCGCCTGGGCTCGACGGCACTTCTGTGGGCAACTCGTGTCAACGCGCCCGACCTTGGGACCGTTGTTCGCAATCGTCGATGCCGAGCGCTTCACCACAGCACACCCGGTCCCCTCGGGCGAGAATATTTCGGCGAACACCGTGCAAAGAGTGTTGACAGGCGTGTGGCGCGGGGATAGGTTGTGCATCACGGCAGCTCCCCCCTCCGCCGTGTTTTCGCATTGCGATTCGACTATACGTGCGTCTGTGGATGTGTATCCGCCCGAGCAGGAGTACGCCCATGTCCAAAGTCTCCGACAAAGAATGGTACGAGCTGCCGTTTCCGGCGGCGGCCCCAAAGCTGATCGAGATTCGTAACGAGTTGCGCAGCAAGAATCTGCACGACACGGAGGAGCCTCCACTGGAGGCCGGCGCAGCGTCCGCCGCGCCTGAAGCGCACACCATTCGCACAAACGATGGAATCTACAACGACCTGGGGTGCCCTCGAATGGGCAGCGCCGGCGTCCGCTTCGGCCGCAACGTGCCGCTCTCGGAAACGGTGCCCGACACAGCAAACCTGCTGAACCCCAACCCCCGGACGGTGAGCCTCGAGCTCATGACGCGCAGGACGTTCCAGCCCGCCGAGATCGTCAACGTGCTCGCCGCCGCATGGATCCAGTTTCAAGTGCACGACTGGTTCATGCACAAGAAGGGCATCTGGAGCCACACGCACGATATCCCTCTCGCCGACGGTGATCCGTGGCACGAGCGCCCCATGCGCGTCCCGGTCACACCCGCGGATTTTCCGAAGGTCCCGAACTCGACACGCCCGCCGGCCTACTCGAACCAGAACACGCACTGGTGGGACGGATCGCAGGTGTACGGCTCCACCACTGCCGAGCAGGCCGCGTTGCGCCTCGGCCGCGACGGCAAGGTCATGGTCGGAGACGACGGCCGTCTCGGTGTGGATCCGGCCACCGGCCTCGAGATCACCGGCTTCACAGAGAACGCATGGATCGGACTGAGCCTTCTGCACGGCATCTTCGCGATGGAACACAACGCGATCTGCGCCATGCTCAAGCGCCACAACCCTTCATGGGACGACGAACGCCTGTTCCAGCAGGGCCGGCTCGTCAATGCTGCTCTGCTGGCGAAGATCCACACGGTGGAGTGGACCCCGGCGATCCTGCCCAATCCGGTCACGGCAGCCGCGCTGCGCACCAACTGGCGAGGCCTGCTCGGCGATCTGCAGAAAGTCCTCACACACCTCAATGACAGCGAGCTTCTCGGGGGCATTCCGGGGTCGCCCACCGATCACCACACGGCGCCGTACTCCTTGACGGAGGAGTTCGTGTCCGTATACCGGATGCATGAGCTGATTCCGGACGACTACGCCATCCGCTCCGTCTCGACAGGACAGATGCTTGGCCAGTTCACGCTGCCGCAGTGCTCGGGTCGCGAAGGCCGCAAGGTCGTCGAGCGATTCGACTGCGCGGACCTGTTCTATTCGCTGGGGATCGCCCACCCCGGTGCAATACGACTGCACAACTTCCCGACGCACCTGCAGAACCTGACACAACCCAACGGGGAACGGTTCGATCTGGCGACCATCGATATCCTGCGCGACCGCGAGCGTGGCGTGCCCCGGTACAACCAGTTCCGCCGCCTGTTCCACAAGGCTCCATTCACCTCGTTCGAGCAGATCACGGATAACCCGACGTGGGCCGAAGAGATCCGGCGTGTCTACAACAACGACCTGGAGAAGGTCGATCTGCATGTCGGGCTCGTCTCCGAACCGCTGGCCCCGGGCTTCGGCTTCAGCGACACAGCCTTCCGCGTGTTCATTCTCATGGCATCTCGCCGGCTCAAGAGCGACCGATTCCTCTCGAAGGACTATCGGAAGGAGATCTACACGAGGGAGGGCATCGACTGGGTCGAGAACACGTCGATGATTGACATCCTCGCGCGCCACTTTCCAAAGCTCGCGCCGGCGATGAAAGACATCGAGAGCGCGTTCCACCCCTGGCGCCGAATCAGCTGACAGGCAGGGTAACCCATGGCATTCGAACCGATCTTCCAGCCACTCGCCTTTCGCAATCTGACCGTGAAGAACCGGATCTTCCGGTCGAACGTGTCCGGACGCTTCGACAACTACGACGGGTCGGGTAATCAGACGCGGATCAATTGGGAAACCAAGTTCGCGAAGGGGGGGGTCGGCGCGATCATCTCCTCGTTCGTGCCGGTCCATCTTCGGGGCCGTATCGTGCCCAACTACGCGATGATCGACCACGATCGGCACATCCCGTTCTGGCGGGCGGTCGGCCGCGCCGTCCACGAGCACGACTGCAAGTTCATCCTGCAGCTCAGCCATGGCGGCCGTCAGCGCGACATCAACGGTATCGAGTACCCCACCGGCCTGTCGTCCACGTCGACGTCGGACCCAATTCATGGGTTTCGCTGCGAGGCGATGACGAAGGCGCAAATCGCGGAGACAGTCGGCTACTTCGCCCAGGGCGCGAGACGCGCCCGAGAGGCGGGTCTCGACGGCGTCGAACTGCACGGCGCCAACGGATACCTCATCACGCAGTTTCTCAGTTCGGCCATCAACGACCGGAAAGACGAGTACCGGCGGCCCGATCGAGAACCGCGCCCGCTTCGTCCTCGAGGTCGTCCGTGCCATCCGCGCGACGGTCGGGCGCGACTTCCACCTCCAGATGAAGATCAGCGCCCAGGACTTCGACGACGCGCTCGCGTTTCTGGGCATGGGGCCGTCGGGGAACACGCTGGCCGAGTCGGTGCAGGTGGCCCAGTGGCTCGTCGACGCAGGCGTGGACGCGCTACATGTCTCAACGGGAAGTTTCTTCCCTCACCCTCGGAATCCGGCCGGGGTGGACCTGCCGGTGGAAGATCTGGCGAAGAGCTATGACACGATGGTGTCGAGCGGCGAGCGCACGTTCGCCAACTTTCTGCTCTTCCACGGCGCATCCGGTGTACTCGCCCGCAACGCCTGGAACCGGGCCGCCGGTCCGGCCGATGAGATCGAAGGCAAGAACCTTCCCGATTCCCGTGCGATCAAGGCAGCTGTGTCGGTACCGGTGATCTGCACGGGCGGTTTCCAGACGGCGTCGGTCATCGCGAAGGCCATCACCGCGGGCGACTGCGACGCGGTGAGCATCGCGAGACCCCTCATCGCCAACAACGATCTGGTGCAGGTCTTCCAACGCGGCCAGGATCGAGCGGACAAACCCTGCACCTACTGCAACCGTTGCCTCGTCAATGTCGTCGAGAATCCACTGGGGTGTTACGACGAGACCCGTTTCACCTCGCGCGAAGCGATGGTGGAGCAGATCATGTCGGTCTACAGCCCTCCACCCTTCGTGGCATAGCGGAAACGGAGCACGACATGAGCGGGCTCGCGGAGGAGACAATCGCAGCGGACGAAGCGCAGGTCACGGCGCAATTCATCGCCTTCCTGAAGGCTGCTTCTGAGAAGCGATTCCCGCCCGGTGCGAGGCAGCGGTTCAACCAGGCACGGGCGACCGCGTGTGTGGACGCGGAGTTCACGGTACTGGGGGGACTCCCTGCGGACACGCGGGTTGGCCTGTTCGCTCTTCCGCGATCGTATCGAGCGTGGATACGATTCGCGAATGCCGCAACGGCGACCGACCGCGAGCGCGACATCCGCGGCATGTCCATCCGCGTGCTCGGGGTCGAAGGACCGAACCTGACGCCGGGCGCCACGATGCAAGACTTCGTGCTGAACAGCCATCCGGTGATGATCGCCGCGGACACGCGTGGCTTCATGGAACTGCTGCAGGCCAACGAGGCTGGTGGGATCCGTCGCGCCGTCTACTTCCTCACCCACCCGAACGCGCTGCGCGTGGGTCTGGCCGCACGCACGAACCCGACATGCCACCTCGACCTCTCGTACTGGAGTACGACCCGTACCTGTGCGGCCCTGGACGCGCCGTCAAGTACATCGTCCGGCCGGGCTCGACGTTGCGCAGCCCGATGCCTTCCACGCTGACAGATAGCTACCTCAAAGACGCCATGCGCGTGCGACTCACCGAGTCGGAGGCAACCTTCGATTTCATGATGCAGGTTCAGAAGGACAGCCAGCGCATGCCGATCGAGGATGCCTCGGTCGAATGGAAGCAGCAGGACTCGCCATACGTGCCGGTCGCCCGGGTCCGCATCCCGTGTCAGCCCATCGATGATCCTGACCGGGTGTTGCAGTGCGAACAGACGGCCTTCAACCCCTGGCACTGCCTGCCCGAACATCGCCCGCTCGGCAGCATGAACCGCGCCCGGCGTGAAATCTACCGGGCACTTGCTGAGTTCCGCGCCCAGACCTGACAAGACCTCCAGGTCCCGAGGACGCGTTGCGTTCTGCTACTCTCCCTCCTGCAGGCGATGACCAGTATTTTCATCAGCTACCGCCGCGATGACGCAAGCGGCCACGCCGGCCGGCTCTCCGATCGCCTGGTCGCACGTTTCGGCTCTGAACGTGTGTTCATGGACGTATCCGATATTCAGCCGGGACAGAACTTCGAGCAGGCCATCGAACGAACCCTCGCACGATGCGATCACCTCCTCGCGGTTATCGGTCCGCAGTGGTTGACGAGCCTCACCGCGCGCCAGGCGACCGGGGAAGACTTCGTGCGCAGCGAGATCGCGGCGGCGCTGTCACGAGGGACGACCGTGATCCCCGTACTGGTTGGCGGAGCCGAGATGCCCACCGGAGCGCAGCTGCCTGCGGACCTGGCAGCCTTCGCCAGATGCCAGGCCGTCACCATTCAGGATCACGTCTTCGACGAAGACGCGGCACGTCTGGTGAAATTCCTCGCCGCTGGGACTGACTCCGTCGAGACTCCACACCCGGGGCGACGTGTCTCTCGCCGGGCGCTCTGGGCCTCGCTGGCACTCGCGGCGAGTACCCTGGCCGGCGCGTGGTGGTTGTGGCCTGGTCGCGGGCCAGGGGAAACCGTGACATCGTCAGCGGCAGTGGCGCCGACGCCGAGCGAGCCGGACGTCGACGGCGACTGGATCGCCGAATTGCAAAAAGCCGGTCAGCCCCCCTTCCGCATTCGGATGACGCTTGCCCGATCGGGGAGCGACGTGATCGGCACTGTGACCTATCCCACCGGTCAGGCCACGATCCTCGACGGCCAGTATGTGGACGGCCGAATGACGTTTCACACGTCGCACGTGCCGCAATTCGAATCCGCGCCGGCCACGATCCGATTTCAGGCACGGGTGAGCGGTGACGTCATCACGCTCACCACAGCGGACGAGGGGGGCGTCGCGACCGGTTCCGCGCGGCGTGTTGTTCCGGTGCAGCCGCAGTAGCGCCGTGCCCCCTTTACAATGGAGTCATTGCTGGAGGACACGCGGTTGAAACATCGAGATGCCATCGGGAGCCGGACCGCGGTCGCCGGTGCGATCGTGATCTGTGCGTTAGTCGGTACGCAGGTTGCCGAGGCACAGCGGTGGGGCCGTCCGACGGCTCCTCGTGCAGGCGCCTGCTTCTACCAGGATGCGAACTTCCAAGGTCACTACTTCTGCGCGGTAAATAGCGAGCGGTAGCGTGACGCATGGTCCAACAGCGCAATCGCCTCGTCAGCGGGGCCGCTCTGATCGCCCTCTCAGGCGCTCTCTACGCCGCGCTTGGCCTGATGGGCATCGAGCGCCCCGCATACGTCCACGTGCGCTGGGCACCGTCGGTCGATCCGGCCATGATGGCGCAACTCGAACGCTTCCGGGATCTCACACGCGGAGAGCTCATTCCGCCGCGCACGTGGGGCTACTACCTCTCCGATCTCTCACCTGAGAACATTCGTCTTCTCGTCAGCAGTCCCGCAGTCGAAGACACGCACTTCATCGACAGAGATACCTTTCAGATCGCGCCAGAGGCCGAACGGGGTCCGTACGCGAACTGGTGGGAGCAAGCGATGGACTTCGCGGTCCGCGCCTCGCTCCTCGCTGGTGTCGTCGCACTCGCCCTCTGGGCCCTGCATGCGTGGCGCGATCGACGTGCCGCAACGACGCCGCCAGGCATCACTACTCGGTCTCCCGCACTCACGCCCGCGTCCGGGCAGCGAATCGACGTCGTGTTCCTCGTGATTCTGCTCACCGCCCTGTTGATCCGCATCGCCCTGGCCGCCACGACCCCATACATTCACGACGAAGCGAACACCTCCATCCCGCTTTCGAAGACCATTTCGTTCTCCCTCAGCGATCCCCATCTGCCCCTTCGCGGCGAGAACCATGGCGCCCTCCCGGCGTACCTCGTGAAAGCCGGCAGCTCCCTGTTCGGCACGACCCCTCTGGCATATCGGGCCTTCCACGTGCTCATCGGACTGTGCACGATCGTGATGATCTACATCCTGACAAATCAGCTGTACGGCCCGCTCGCCGCCCGATGGGCTGCGTCGCTCATGGCGTTCAACGAGTACTTCCTTTCGTTCTCCGCTCGAGCGACCGCGAATACGCCGTACTTGTTCTTCATCACGACGGCGGTCTACGTCTTCAGTCGCTTTCTCGCCACCGAACGTGCGGTCCACCTGTACGCTGCCGCCGTCGCTGCGGGTCTGGCGTTCTACTGCAAGGAGCATGCGGTGCTGCTGCTTCCTGTGTTCCTGGCGATGCTTCTCGGCGCCAGGTATCGCCACTGGTTGCGAAGCCCACACGCTTACCTGGCGGTTGGGGTGTTCGCGCTCGTGATCGCGCCGGATCTCGTCTGGAACCTGCGCGCGGATCCCGACACGGTCCAGGTCACGTACGGCGGTGGGACTCTCGGGCAGGCGACATACAGCGCACACCTGCGGCGCATCGGGGGCATCGGCTTCTCGCCGTATCCCGCCATGTTCTATGCACAGGGTCCGGTGACTCAACTCATAGGGCTAATGACCGGAACGGAACCACCAGACGTCACGCCTGAGTATCACGCGCTGAATCCGGTGATCGGACTGCTGCTGGTGGGTGCGGTGCTGACCGCGACCGTGAGCCACGCCAGCAGGGACGCCAGGCGCCGGTTCCTTCTGCTTCTCGCTTGGGGCGTCTTCGTTTTCTTCACGCTGGTCAAGAGAGGTGATCCGCCCAATCGCCTCGCGGCAGTCAGTTGGGTCTGGGTCGAGGGCACCCTCATTCCGGCAGTCATCTTTGCGGGAGGGTATCTGGCTGGACTGACGGGGAGAACGCGAACCGTCGTGTGGATACTCAGTGCCGTTGCCCTGATGTACGCCGTCGACTCACTCACATGGACACTCACACTCTGAAGCCATGATGATCCTCGACGAGACCGACGATCGTTTCTACGCCGCCCCGTCCACGCTGCCAGGGGCGGGTCAAGGGCTGTTTGCTCGCGTGCCCCTTCGGGCCGGCGAACGGCTGGTGGTGGTCGGTGTGCTGGTACGACGTGACTCCGACGCCGACCGCTACACCGCCTTCGCCGATGAGTACAAGTTTCGCGCCGGTGACTACCTGCTCATCCCCTGCGGGGTCGCCGGCATGGCCAACCACTCCGCGCAACCGAACCTCGAAAAGGTGATCGAAGGCGACGCGGTCTCTCTCGAGCTCCTGCGCGACGTCGCCGCGGACGAAGAGCTGTGCTTCGCCTACAGCCCGTACGCGCGCGAGCGCTACGGCATCGTCTGACTCCGGAACCGTGACGCTTCGCCAGCCAACCGTCATCGACACCGACGCTTCGTCCAGCTTCGTCTGCGACTACGTGGCCGGCGTCAATCGTGTCCTCAGTCTGCCGCCCTATCTCCTGGTCGACAACATCGGCCGCAACGTGGAGCTGTGGGGATTCCAATCGGGCGGGCGTGAACCAGCGGCCCGGGCAATCTACGATCTCACCTCCTATCCTGACGATCCGATCGCTTCACTCCTTGACGTCGACCTGCACGCCGCATTCTTGCGTCGTGACGGGCATGAACTGCTGACCCTCAACCACTATGGGCGGTTACGTCGTTTCGAGCTGCCGGCAGCGGCCGTGCACATGGAGCCGACGGGAGAACTGCAACTGCTGGGCGATACGGAGCGCGTGGTGATGGCGGGGGACTGCTTGGTGACCTCGTCCCCCCGAGGCGAATTCACGAACGACGCGTCACAGCCCGGCGTCTTCCTCTTCGAGCCCCTCCCCGTGTCGTGGGACGAGTCCACGACAGAGGGTGCCCGGCGCCTCGCCTCGAGTCAGGCGCTGGCCGACTGGGGCGTGATCGGCGCGCTGGCTGTCACCCCACACGCCGACCGGCTTGCGGTCGCGGCGGGACTTCGTCTTGGCGTCTTCCGTCTCACACGCGCCGGCGCCACCCTGCGACTTGGCGAGTGCTTGTGGGAGACGGTCCTGACCTTCCACTGTCAGTGGCTCCACTTCGATGAAATCGACCGCCTTTGGGCCGGCGGCCATCGAGCATCGGCGGCAGGCACCGCCGACTGGGACGCCTGTCGTGGCGGCGGACTCTCCGCGTTCACCGATGAAAGCGGCGTTCCGCACTTCACTGTCGGGCTGCCCGACGAAACCGCCTGGGGCTACGGCGCCGACCCTCTTGTACTGGCCTCCGACCGTCGAGCGGTGTACGTGTTGGGCCGCGATGCTTCTCTACACGTCGTCGACCTGAACAGTTGCGCCTTGCGTCAGCTCTACGTGGCTCTCGACGCTCCGGCCGCCGTCGCCGCGCATTCGCTGGGCATCGGCCACGCAGCGCTTCGTGGCGACTGGCTGTACGCCGGTTTCAGCCGTGGCGGCTTTCGTCTGCTGCGCTACGAAGTTGGCGAATCGCGAGACTCCGGGCGCGTGTGATCGTACGCGACGCAGGCACGCACCGGGATGCGTGGGTATTTCGGAAACACGGGGTCGCGCTTCGAGTACTCACAAAGGTAGAACACGACGCCTCGATCGGTCGGCACTAGGCGGAGATGTGCGCACGTCTCGCAGAGTCCGGCTCGCGCGCGATCGGCCATGGCCGCATGGTATCGTCTGCATGCTCCACATGACACGTGTCTCCTGCGCTCTCCTGGTCTGCCTTGCACCGGTCCTCCCCGCTCTCGCGCAGTCGGTCGAGATCGATCATGAGGCGGTCCGCGCAGCACGAGTCGTGACGGCGATCAGAACCGCCGAGCCGATCACGCTCGACGGACGTCTCGACGAGGCCGTCTGGGCACAGGCCCCGCTCGCCGACGACTTCTTTCAGAAGCTTCCGAGCAACGGCGCCCCTGCCTCCGAGCGCACCGAGGTGCGCTTCGTGTACGACGACCAGAACCTCTACATCGGGGTGACCTGCTTCGACACAGAGCCCGACAAGCGCCTCATCAAGGATCTGCGGGAGGATTTCGATTTCGGCACAACAGACCTGGTTCAGATCTTCATCGACAGTATCCATGACCGGCGATCCGGCTTTACGTTCGTCGTCAATCCTGCGGGTGCGCGGCGCGACTCCCAGGTATCCACCAGCGGCGGCGCCAATCAGGACTGGGATGGCGTCTGGGACGCGAAGGTGAGCACCGGCGACGGCGCATGGTTCATCGAGTTCGCCATTCCGTTCAAGACACTTCGATTCTCCGGCGCGACGCAACAGGAATGGGGCGTCAATCTGAGCCGGAAGATCATGCACCGCAATGAGGAGAACAACTGGGCGCCGGTGCCCATCCGATTCAGCGGAAACCAGCCGGATATGGCGGGAACGCTTCGCGGCCTCGAGAACATCCGCCCGGGACGGAACCTGAAGTTCAAGCCGTACGTCATCGGCGGAGGGGCTGAGGCGTTTACCCTCGGCTCACTGCGCACGAAGTGGACGCGGGACATGGGGTTCGACGCCAAGTACAGTCTGACGCCGTCGATGACACTCGACGGCACCTACCGCACCGACTTCGCCCAGGTCGAAGTCGATCAGCAGCAGGTGAACCTGACTCGCTTCAATCTGTTCTTCCCGGAGAAGCGGGACTTCTTCCTCGAGAACTCCGGCACGTTCGCGTTCGGCGCGGGCAATCGCAACTTCAACGGCACGTCGTCCAACCTGGTGCCGTTCTTCAGCCGGCGAATCGGATTGGGTCCCACAGGGTTGCAGATTCCGATCATCGGCGGCGCGCGTGTCTCCGGACAGGCGACAGGCAACGACCTCGGGGTACTCGTGATGAAGACCGAGGAATTCATCGGAGCGACTCCGGCCACGACAATCCCGTCCAATACCTACATGGTCGGCCGCTACAAGCGGAACCTCCTCAGAACCTCGTGGATCGGCGCCATCATGACCGATCGGGAGTCGCATGTACCGAACGACTACAACCGAGTCTACGGGCCGGACGTCCACCTCCAGTTCTTTCAGCGGCTGGAGATCGACTCGTACGTGCTGCGCAGCGACACGGACGGCCGATCGGGTGACAACATGGCTCGCAATTTTCTGATGGCCTGGCGCGACGACGAGCTCACGCTCTCGACGGAGCACAACGCGGTTGAACCGAACTTCAACCCCGAAGTGGGCTTCGTTCGTCGCAGCAACATGTCGCAGTACAGCGGAGACATATCGTGGAGGCCGCTGGTACGACGAAGCGCCACGATTCGCAACCTGATTGCGAGCACCAGTCTCGACTATTTCGAGGGAGGCACGGGAGAGATCGAAACGCGAACACAGGAGGGAACGCTCGGCATCCAGTTCGAGAATGGCGGGTCCGTCAATTTCACGGCCAATCAGACGTTCGACAGGCTCGTCAGACCATTCGACATCCGGCCGGATGTGTCCGTGCCCGTCGGTGACTATGAGTACGTTCGCTACACCGCCAGCGTCAACAGCGGCTCGAACCGAAAAATCGGCGGCAGGGGCAATGTGAACTGGGGCGAGTTCTGGGACGGCGACAACACCGCGGTCACGGCGGAACTGGACATCAGACCCAACTACCACATCAACGTCGACCTCAGCTACAGCCGGAACCACGTCACGTTGCCGAATGGCGAGTTCACGACCGGCCTCCTCGGCATGCGATTCCTGTACGGCTTCAGTCCTCGGATGTTCTTCAATGCGTTTCTGCAGTACAACGCAGATACCCATCAGGCGAGCTCGAACCTACGCTTCAATTTCACGCACCACCCGCTCAGTGATATCTATGTGGTCTACAACGACCGGCGAGACACGATGAGCGGCCAACTCCTCGAGCGCGCCTTGATCATCAAGGTCACCCATCTGTTCAGTTTCTAGACCGCTTTTCGATTCGGCGTAGAGCGGAGGCTTTAGCCTCCGCGGACACGCGCACGCTGAAGCGTGCGCTCTACGAGGAAATGCAAATCGCTCTAGTCCGCACCACCGAACCGAGGCTGAACACGACCGAGCACGGACTTAGAACCTGAATCGCACCCCCACCGTCGGCAGCAGCGGTACGGACTGGTCATGCGTCTCGACAATACGCGGTTGATCGGACGCAGGGTCGTACTCGAGCTGCGGCTCGAGCGCCCCGGCGTTCTCGCGATTCAGGACATTGATCACTTCGAAGTACAGCTCCCACCGCCCTTGGGCTCCGCGTGGCCGCCATGTGGCACGCACGTCGACGCGAGCAAACACGGGCAGCCGCGCCCGATTGAGATTGGCGACCGACCCGAAGTTGACGTCGTACACCAGAAGACCAGTGGTATCTCGATCCGGCAGGATCTCGTCCGTGATGCCATCACGGTCGCGGTCGTCGTCATCCTCCGCCCCCGCGACTCGAAGTCCAACCGGCGCGGTGCGCGGAAAGCCGGACGCGATGCGGGTCGTCGCGGCGACCTCCCAGCGTGTCGTCAGGCGATACGCGCTCACCATCGTAAAGGCATGTCGCCGGTCGTACTCGAACGGGTACCGATATCCGTACGCGTCACGCTCGGCCTTGCCCCACGTATAGCTCGCCCACCCCACGAGCCTGGCGCTCGCGGGCGCAGATGAGCGCGACACGAAGAGATCGAAACCGTAGCCGTGGCCTCTGCCGTCGTTAGTCGGCACCGTCGTGATGATCGGGTCGATGGGCACACTCGACGCCAGGAAGAAGGGGAAGTCGTAGCGCCCCACCCGCGCGGCGCGTTCGGCGTCGGTCTCGAGCCGTCCGATGAGCACATCGGTGTAGCGCTTGTAGTACCCCTCCGCGCGCAGCAGCACGCCCCTGGCGAGATCGCGTTCGATTCCGACCGAAGCCTGAACAGCGCTCTCGCTCTCGAGCTCGTGCACGGCTGAATTGGTGAAGTCGAGCACGTAGTCACTCTGAGCGGTCTTCTCGTAGCCAGGGCTCTGCGTATACCGCCCCAAGGCCGCCTTCAGGCGGGTGGTGCCTCCAAGCTCAGTCACCCCCGACACGCGCGGTGAGAACAGCGTCTCACCGGTGAAGCCTGCGTGGTCCACTCGCACGCCGGCCTGAAGGGAGCCCCGCGATCCCAGTTGCCACGTCTCCTGGAGCCAGGCCCCGCCTCGGGTTGAGCGACTCGACGAGCGGAGTGAATCGGGCAGACCGGCTCCACCCTGAGCACTGGATCCGTTGGCCGCGGTGGGGTTCCTATCGCCCGTGATGTCGAAGCCGAGGTGTGTCACGAGGCGATGTGCTTCGCCGCCGACCTCGACCACATGTCTGCCCAGCGCCCACGCGAGCTCCTGCCGCAGGGAGAGGTCCTGCACGGTCAGCGCGCGCTCGAACACCACGTCGGCGACCCCGAACGCTTCATCAGACGGGGAGTTCGACCGCTGACTCGTGTTCTCAATGGCGGCATCGACTCCGAAAACGGACTCCGTGCTGGAGTACGCAGCGATGGTGTGCGAGCGGCCGCGCGCACCAACCAAGGCGTCGAAGCGGGTCCACACCAGGTCATTGTCCGTGTCGTCCTGGAACTCCCCTTGCGCCGACTCATCGTCAATCGTGAAGGCGGCGGCCTGTCGACTCCGTAAACCAAAGAGCGTTAGCTTGCGACCCTGGCTCGGCTCCCAGACCCCCTTGGCCTGCAGGTCGGCAAACCCAGGAAAGTCCTCTCCCGTGACCTTCCCGGCAATGAGGTCGTAGTAGGTGCGTCGGCCCGTGACAAGCCATGATCCAGGGGCGCTCCCGGGGAGCTTGCCCTCGAGCACGATGTTGCCGTCAGTGATGCTCAAGGAGCCCGATCCGGCAAACGGCCGGTCACGCGTGCCATCACGGTTCTCGACCGAGAGCAACGACGACAGTCGATCGCCGTACTTGACGCTGAACCCGCCCGTGGCGAGCTCGAAGCCTTGAATGATCTCCGGGTTGAAGGCGCTCGTCAGCCCAAACAGACGGAACGGGTCGTGGACTTCAACGCCGTCCATGACCGTGAGGTTCTGATCGGGCGCCCCACCGCGCACGGCCAGTCGGCTGCCGAACTCCTCGGTGGCTGCTACCCCGGGCATCGTCTGCAGAGTGCGAAACACGTTGTCGAGCGCCCCAGGGGTGCGAAGCACCTGCGCGGGCTGCACCGTCTCGGTCCCTGGCGCCGGCGCGGGTGAGACGCCCACCACCTCGACCGACGTCGCAAATCCCGTGTCGCGTGCCAGGGCCAGTTCGGTGCCGAGGGCGTCGGCCGCGCGCAGGTCGAGCACGGTGCTGAGCGGAAAGTGTCCGGCTGCCGCGACGTGCACTTCCACAAGCGCCGCAGGGACCGGGATCTCGAACCGACCGCCATCATCAGTCGTCGTCTCAGCATCGCCCGCCCTGACCAAGGCCCCGACAATCGGCACGCGAGTGTCACTCTCAACGACAACTCCGGCGATGATGCGAACCTGTGGCGAAGGCGGTGCGGGGACCTGCGCAAAGCCAGGGGAGGCACACAGCCAGTGAATCATCGCGAATACGATCAGCACGCGTGGGGTCATAGCGGTCAGCTGTTCCTTCGGGGGGATGGGCGCGAAAGCACCGAGACAGTCCCAGGCAGGAGCATGGGAATGAGCGTTGGTCGCGGTCTTCAAGCGTTACTGTACACGCTGCGTGCGACGACGTCCTAGTGCTCAGGGAGATGCTGGCGAGCGGAATCCTGGGTCGTACAAGGAGAATCGACATGTGGCCATGTCGTCTCCGCCCATCCCTCGGCCTGCTCACACCGAGCGCGGGACGGCGCTCCTAGCGCTGCTCGCGGGAGCCCTCGTGATCGGCGTCGCGCCAGTCCTCGTCCGCTTCGCCGATGCAGGCCCCGTCACTGTCGCCTTCTGGCGACTGCTCTTCTCGTTGCCACTGTTGACGGTACTGGCACGACAATCCCCAGGCGGTGTCGGCGGCCCGTCCCGTCTGGCTGTGCTGGCGGGTCTCGCCTTCGCCCTCGACCTGGCCTTCTGGCACAACGGCATCGCCAACACATCCGTCGGCAAGGCGACCGTGCTGGGCAATCTCACACCCGTGGTGGTCACGGCGATGTCGTGGATACTCCTGAAGCAGCGCCCGGCCCGACTGTTCTTGCTCGCGACGGGGCTCTCCATCGGCGGGGCCTGGACAATGGCGGCCGCGAGAGGGCTTGGTTCGGTCGGCCCCAACCCACTACTCGGTGACGCCCTGTCGCTGGCGGCGGCGTTCTGGTACGCGCTCTACTTCATGGCGATCAGCGCGGCGCGGCGTGTCGAAGGGACCGCTCGCATCATGTTCTGGTCGGCACTCACCGGTGTGCCCCTGCTGCTGGTCGCAGGCGTCCTTCTGGGCGAGCAGAGCTATCCCACTTCGGCCACGGGCTGGGCCGCGTGCGTCGGACTCGGCGTGATGCACGTGGTTGGTCAGGGGGCGATCGCATGGGCGCTCGGCCGTCTGCCGGCCGCCACCGCCGCCGTGACCGTTCTGGTCCAACCGGTGGTCGCGGTCGGTACCTGGGTCGGATCTTGTTCAACGAAATCTTCGGCGTCTGGCAAAGCGTGGGTGCGGTGGTCGCGCTTACCGGGGTGGCCCTGGCGCAATGGGCCTGGCGTGAGGAGCCTCCGGTTCAGCGATTGCCCTCCACCAGGACTGGCGCCCGAGGAACCATGTAAGGATCTCAACGATGTCTCAACCTGAAGTGTGGTTGCGCGGGCCGCTTCCCGCTTTCCCGTCACTGTTGCAACCGGTCGCACACAGCCTGCTTCAATGTCGCGAGGAGCTGACGTCGAGCGTGACGGGACTGACGCCCGATGAGGTCTGGGCTCGTCCGTCCGGCGCCGCGTCGATCGGGTTTCACGCGCGGCACGCGGCTGGGAGTCTCGATCGATTGCTGACGTACGCGCGCGGCGAACGGCTCTCGCCGGATCAGCAAGCATCTCTCGCAGCTGAAGGGCATCCGGACGCCACATCCGGTATCGACCTTCGTCTCGTGTCCGCGTTCGACAAGGCAGTCGAACAGGCGCTCGAGCAGCTCAAGACGACGAGCGAGACAACGCTGCTGGAGGCGCGCGGTGTTGGTCGCCACCAGCTCCCCTCAACAGTGATCGGCCTGCTGTTTCACGCGGCGGAGCACACTCAACGGCACGTGGGACAACTCGTCACCACCGCCAAGATACTTGCGGGTGAAGCAGCGATGCCTGTCGACGGCTCTTCCGGGTCCGGCTAAAGCCGGACACTACGCACGCGGCGGCGCGAGCGGCGGACAAACGACCGGCGGACAAACGCGACCGACGGACAGATCGGGTTGCGTGGCGCGACGATCGCAGTGTCCGCCTTCAGCCGGACCGTGAACGTGGAGGCCGACTCCTGCGGACAGACCAGATTACGTGTGAGAAACGATCGTAGTGTCCGGCTTTAGCCGGACCCGTGTGTACGAACGACCGGTTAGCGCGACTGCGATGGGCTTCGCGACCTCGGCCTCCGGCATGAGCGTGACCACCGTGTAGCGGTCTTGGGGAAAATACTTGCGCACCGCCGCGTGGATATTGTCTTTCGTCAGCGATTCTGCGCGTTCGACACGCTGCAGAATCCGGCGTGGGTCCCTTTCGAGCAGGTGCATCGTCTGCAGCGAGTTCAACCAGTAGCCGTTCTGTCGTACCGAGGTCTCGAGTTCTCGCTTCTCGGTTTCCTTGACCACCTGCACGTCCGTATCGGTCGGGCCCTCTTGTCGTAGCTTCTCGAGCTCCTCCATCACGACGCGTGCGAGCCGATCGGCGTTCTCCGGCGAGCTACCGAACTGAACCGTCGTGGTGCCATACCCCGCCTGCGGCGACGTGTCGGAGTAGCCCACACTGACCGAGTACGTGCCACCGAGCTCCTCTCGGAGCACGTCACGAAGCCGTGTCTGCAGGATGCTGGTGGCGGCGCGCAGGCGATGTGTCTCCAGCTCGTCGAGACCAGTGTTGGAAAAGAACATGATCGCTGTCTGGCTCCTCGGCTCCTGACCTTTCCTCACCGTCTCACGCAACACCATCGCCGGAAATCGCAAGTCCATGTCCCGGCCCTGTGATTCCGCCTTTCCCGTCGACGGCAGAGACGCCAGATAGGTGGTGAGAAGCGGCGTGACCTGCTCGACCGTGAACGCCCCCACGAAAAAGAAGGTGAAGTCGGCGGCGTTCTTGAACCGGGCGGCATAGTACCCGCGCATCCGTGCTTCACTGATGCGCCCGAGATCCTCCGTGTGCATGGAGCGCGTGGAATAGTGGTCCATCGTCGCCATGCTTCGGACACGCTCGCCGAACACGGCCCCCGGGCTCTCGGTCTGGTTGGCCAGGCTCGCCGCCATCCGGCTCTTCATCAGGTCGAAGGCCGTCGGATCGTCATTCGGCGCCGTGAAGTGCAGGTACACGAGCTGGAGCGCGGTCTCGAGATCGCGTGGTGTGGCGCCTCCAGAAATCCCGTGCGTGTAGTTGGACATGTACGGCGACGCGCTGGCGAGATGACCCGCCATCACCTTGCCAAGATCGATTGGGGAGAATCCACCCACGCCGGACACGCTGACGAGCGTCGTGCTCAGTGAGGCATCGAGAAACTCCGCCGGCAGCGCCAGGGACGCGCCGCCACGCGCGTATCCGGTAAACGCCACCTGGTCATTGCGGAAGTCAGTGGGCTTCAGCCAGACCTCCACGCCATTTGACAGCGTCAGCACCGTGACACCGATCTCGGCGATCTCCCGCCGCGCCCGCACGCTCCCAGGTGTCGGCCGCGTCGCCATCAGCTCGCGACCGGCAACTTCGTCCCGCCACGCCTCGACAGCCGTCGAGCTGCCCGCGCGAAGGGCATCGCTCAGGCCCGCTTCGGTCACGAGTGCGACCCCCTCTTTCTCAGGAGTGGACGCCAGCACGACCCGGTTGTCTTCACCAAGAAATTCCCGTGCGAACGCGCTGACCTCGGCGACGGTAATGGCGGGCAGGAAGCGACGCATGAGCGCGAGCTCGTCCGCAATGCCAGGCGCCGACTCGCCCGTGAGAAAGTGCCGGAGCAGCTCGGACGCATGACCACCGCTCTGCGACTTGTCGCGCTCGTTGTACGCACGTTCGTAGGAGGCGACGACATCCCTCTTGGCCCGGTCGAGCTCGGCCTCGCCGAAGCCGTGTTCTCGGAGTCGTTTGATCTCCTGACCGAGCGCCTCGAGCCCCTTGGTGATGCCGTCGTCGCTCACCCTCGCCGACACGGTAAAGCTCTCCACGTCTCGCCCGAGCGTATCGCCGCCTACGGAGGCGCGTAGAAACGATGCACCAGGCCGCCGCGCGATCTCCGCGAACCTGCCGTTCACCATGTCCTGTATGAGCCCGCGCATCATCGAACGGCGGTAGTCACCGACGGTGAGGTAGTCCTCGGCCGGTCCTTTGTGAATGATGCTGACGGACGACCCCTGTGCCTCGCGGTCCGACACGACCACGTAGCGGGTGTCCTGATGAGGAGGCACGGGGTACTGGGTACGCGGGACAGGTGGACGTGCGGGCAGCCCGCTGAACTGTGTTCGGATCTCCGCCTCCATTGCCGCGGGATCGAAATCGCCCACCGCGATCACGGCCATGCGATCGGGCCGATAGAAATCGCGGTAGAAGTCGCGGACCCGCTCGGCGGGTACCTCCTTGAGCTGTTCCGGAAGTCCGATCGGCATTCGGTCCACATAGCGCGACTCACCGTAGAGCGCCTCCATCTGCGGCCCCTGCATGCGCGATCCGGCACCCTGTCTCCCTCGCCACTCCTCGATGACCACGCCCCGCTCCCGGTCGATCTCGGAGGTCTCGAGGGCGATCCCACCGGCGAAATCGCTCAGCGCCTCGAGGCCGCGCGTCATGATGCCCTCACGATCGGTGGGCACTTCGAGCATGTACACCGTCTCGTCGAAACTGGTGTACGCGTTGACGTCAGGACCGAACCGCGAGCCGATCGACTCGAGGTAGCTCACGAGCTCCCCTGACTTGAAGTGCGTCGATCCGTTGAACGCCATGTGCTCGAGCAGATGCGCCAGCCCGCGCTGATCGTCTGCCTCGTCGATCGAACCGGCCTTGACGGCCAAGCGCAAGAACGCGCGCTTCTCCGGCTGAGCGTTGCGACGAATGAGAAACGTCAGACCGTTGGAGAGCGTCCCCTTGCGAACGGCCGGATCGAGTGCCAACGGCGTGGAGAGATCCTGCGCAGCGGCAGCCGCGGTGAAGAAAACCAGCGACAGCAGGTATGCTGCACTCATGCGGCTCAAGATTCGGCGGCTGGATCCCACTATTGCTCTCCCCACCTATGGCACCGACGAATCGGCCGGCTTCGACTTGGCGGCGGCACACGACCTGGTGATTCCGGCTGGACAGATCGCACTCGTCAGAACCGGCCTGGTCATCGAGGTGCCGACCGGTCACTTCCTTGGCATTTTCGCCCGAAGCAGCACCCCGCTCAAGCGCGGACTCATGGTGGCCAATGGTGTCGGGGTCATCGATTCCGACTATTCAGGCCCAAATGACGAGATCATGGTTCAGGTTCTGAATTTCACGCCCACGGCTGTGCACGTAGCCCGCGGGGATCGCCTCGCGCAGGGCATCGTGCTGCCGGCGCCGCGTGTGTCGTGGGAGGAAGTGAGCGATATCCGCGCGGACACCCGAGGCGGATTCGGCGCGACGGGACGATGACGCATTCGATGTCGTTCACACTTCTAGGTTCTCACTGCTCGGTTCGCGTTCAGGTTCGGTTCTGCGGTTCACGAACTGAGCCGCGAACGTGAACACGAACTGAGAAGAGAGAAGGTAGAAGCGTGAACGACCATTGCGCGAGCTCGGCGCATCGTGCACGTCGACATGGACGCCTTCTACGCGTCCGTTGAACAGCGCGACGATCCGGCGTTGCGCGGCCGGCCGGTGGCGGTCGGTGGCGACCCGGACAAGCGCGGGGTGGTCGCCGCCGCGAGCTACGAGGCGCGCACGTTCGGCGTGCGTTCGGCCATTCCCATGGCCAGGGCCGTCCGCCTTTGTCCGTCCCTCGTAATCGTCCGTCCAGACTTCAGCAAGTACCGAGCGGTCTCGCAACAGGTCTTCGAGATCTTCCGGCGAGTCACGCCGCTCGTGGAGCCGCTCTCCCTCGACGAAGCGTATCTCGATGTGACCGAGAACACGTGGGGCGAAGCACTCGGCACGCCCGTGGCTCGCAGGCTCAAGAGTGAGATCCTCTCCGCAACAGGGTTGACCGCCTCTGCGGGCGTGGCGCCCAACAAGTTCCTGGCGAAGATCGCCTCCGGATGGCAGAAGCCAGACGGCCTCACGGTGATCTCACCCGAACGTATGGAGGTGTTCCTCCAGGGGCTGCCCGTGGACGCGCTATGGGGCGTCGGTCCCGTCACGGCGCGCAAGCTGCGTGCGAGAGGGATCGACAAGCTCGTCGACATTCGGACGGCCGACGCGGCGGTGTTGCGAGATACGGTCGGTTCGCTCGCGGAGTGGCTGCAGCAACTTGCCCACGGCGTCGACGAACGGCCGGTCGTATCGGAGCACGATCCCAAGTCGTCCGGCAGCGAGAACACCTTCGCCGAAGACCTGAAGGACTTGCCGACGATCCGCCGCGAGATTCAGGAAATGGCCGCCGATGCTGCGGCCTGGCTGGTGCGGCACGAGCGCTACGCCCGAACGGTCACCATCAAGGTGCGGTACCACGACTTCACCACGATCACGAGGAGCCACAGCGACGGTCCGACACGGGACACAGACACGATCGTGCAACGCGCGCTGATGCTCATCGACCGGACTGAAGCCGGCCAACGGCCCATCCGCCTGCTCGGCGTCAGCGTGCACAATCTGTGCGCCGACCTCGGCGCGCCGCCGGCCGAACCCCAGGCACGGCTGCCGTTTGAAGACGCACGAGCAGGATGAAAATCAGTCGTTCACACTTCTGAGTTCTGGGCTTCTCGGTTCGTGTTCAGGTTCGGTTCTCACTGAACAAAGAACCGTCGTTCACCCTTCTGGGTTCTGACTTCTCGGTTCGTGTTCAGGTTCGGTGCTGAGTTCGGGGTGCTCAGTTCAAAGTGTTCAGGTGACGATGGCGGGGCCGCGCAGGCTCCACACGAACCGATGAACCGATGAACTGTGAACCGTTGAACCCTGAACCGAAACTGAACACGAACCGAGCACCGAGAACCCAAGAAGGGTGAACGATACGTTCATCACGGCACAACCCTCACCCTACTGACCTCGATCCGCGTCACCGGCGTTTCGCCGTTTAGGGGCACGGCTTCGATCTTCTCGATGACGTCCAACCCTTCGACGACTCGTCCGAAAACGGTGTACTGGTTATCGAGACCTTGGTTCCTGGCGAGGACGATGAAGAAGGAGGAGGTGGCACTGGCCGGGTCGTCACCGTGCGCCATCGAGAGGATGCCACGGTCGTGCGGTGTCGGGTTGAACTCCGGCTGCATCGTGCGCACGAACGACTGCTGACGGTCGTCGAGCGGCCCGCGGGTGCCGAGAAATCCTCCTTGAATCACAAATCCTTTGGCCACGCGGTGAAACGCCGTGCCGTCGTACACGCCCGAGGCGGCCATACGCAGGAAGCTGCGCACATGCGTCGGCGCGCGATCGGCAAATAGTTCCACCGTGATGTTGCCCATCGACGTCTCGATGACCGCCCGGTGCTTCGAGAGTTCCTCGGGTGTGGCGTCGACGAAGGGTTCGGGCTCCGGCGGTGGTTTGTCCCGAACGGTAACCCTGCGGACCTCGATTCGTGCGGCGGGAACGTTCGTGGCGTCTGCAGGCGTCATCGAGATCTTCTGCGCCACGGGCAAACCATCGGCGACGCGGGCGAACACAGTGAACTGACCTTCGAGTGATGGCTGGTCGGCGAGCAGGATGATGAACTGGGACCCCGCGCTGTCACGTCGTCCGGGGATCAGGACCGCCGCCACCGCGCCCTGCGTGAGCTTTTCGCTGCTGGCCTCGAACCGCAGGACGCCCAGCCCACCGGTGCCGTATTTCGCCTGCTGCGACGGATCTTTGGTGATTGGGTCGCCACCCTGGACCATTCCATTCCGGATCACGCGGTGAAACGACGTGCCGTCGAACGCGCCAGCGCGGGCCTGGGTGATGAAATACGCCACGTGGTTCGGCGCCGCCTCCGGTAGCAGGTCGAGCACGATGATGCCCTCGGAGGTCTCGAGAACCGCCTGCTTGTTACGGAGCTCGTCGGCGGGGAGCGCGGAGACAAAGAACGCCGGGGTGGGCGTTGGTTTCGGCGCCGGCTTGGGTGCCGGCTTGACCTGGACGAGGCTCAGCAGCACGAGGAGCGCAATCATGGACGCATTATCCACACTCAGAGCCGTTTCGTCTTGAGGTGCTTGTTCAGCGCCTTGGTCACCACTTTCGACCGGCGTTTGTCCTCGCGCTGCGCCCGTTCGTCCTGCTGAGTGGCCAACACCACCAGCTCGTCCTGGAGCCGGAGATAGTTGTCCAGCCGCCCCTGGTCGAGCGTGCCGGCGGTCACCGCCTCTTTCACACTGCATCGCGGCTCGCCCCGGTGACGACAGTTGGTGAAGTGACAACCGGCTGCAAGGGTCTCGATATCGTCGAACGTTTCACGCACCGCATCGCCGACGTCCCAGAGCTGCAGCTCCCGCATGCCCGGTGTATCGATGATGAGTCCGCCGTTGGGCAACACGACCAGCTCGCGGTGGGTCGTCGCATGGCGACCCTTGGAATCCGAGACCCGAACCTCGCGAGTCTTTTGCACATCCTCGCCGACGAGCCGGTTGATGATCGTGCTCTTGCCCACACCCGAGGATCCAAGGAGCGCGGCCGTGCGCCCGCTCGCCAGATAGGCCGTCACCTGCTCGAGCCCCTCGCCCTGCCTCGGATTCACGACATGCACCGGCAACTCCCCTGCGGCCTGGCGAACCGCCTCGATTTGGTCGACCAGGGACTGGGCTTTGTCCGGTTTCGTGAGAACGATGACCGGTGCGGCACCACTCTCGCGAGCGGTCAGCAGATACCTCTCGAGCCGACGCAGACTGAAGTCGGCGTCCAGCGCCATGACGAGAAAGACGACGTCCACGTTGGCGGCGACGATCTGCTCGTCGGTGACGTTGCCCGCGACCTTGCGCGAGAACCGGCTCCGCCGAGGCAACACGCCGACGATGGCAGCCTGATCGTGTGCCTGCCTCTTGCGGATGATGACCCAGTCGCCTACGGCCGGCAGGTCGCTCTTGCGCACCGCCTGATGCTTGAGACGCCCGGACGAGGTCGCGTCGACTTCTCCAGCCGGCGTCCAGACGCGGTAGATGTGGTTGAACTCGATGACGACGCGCGCGGGCTCGATGTCCGCGTCTCCGGACCACTGCGAGAAGGCATCAGCGAACGTCGCGTCCCATCCCAACCGAGCCAAGGTCATGCGGACAGCCTACAATACCCGGTAGCCCTTGACTCTTACCCGCCTGTCCACCGGCGTCGCCGGGCTCGCGCTCCTTCTGCTGTACGCGGCAGGGCCTTTGTACCAGATCGGTGCGCTCCCGCTCGCCGCCGCATTTGCCGTGCTGCGGTGGGCTGCCTATGTCGGGATCGCTGCGATGGCCGTGTCACTGGTCACCGGCGGGCTCGCCTATCGCCGCGGCGAGCGCCTCGGTACGTGGCTTGCGGGCGTGACATTCGTCGCAGGGATCGTGGCCTTCGGCATCCCCTTCCAGTGGCAACGCTCGGCACGTGGGGCGCCGCCGATTCATGACATCACCACGGATCTCGAGAACCCGCCGACGTTCGTGGCGGTCGCCCCGCTCCGCGCCGACGCGCCGAACGGCCTCGACCGCCCGCCGCTCCTGGCCGAACAGCAGCGCAAGGCCTATCCCGACCTTGCACCCGTGACGCTGCCGGCGAGCCAGGATCAGGTCTTCGATCGCGCGTTGGCCGTTGCGCAAGATCTGGGCTGGCGAATCGTGACAGCCGACAAAGCCGGCGGACGGGTCGAGGCTACTGCCACTACGCGATGGTTCGGCTTCGAGGACGACGTCGTCGTCCGACTGACACCTTGGGGATCGGGCACACGCGTGGATGTGCGCTCGGTGTCGCGCGTGGGGGTCGGCGATGCCGGTACGAATGCGCGGCGCATTCGCGAGTACCTCGGTCAGTTGGTCGCTGGTAGCTCATAGCGGGTGGCTGCTAGCTGTAGCTGGTGGCTGGCAGCTGGTAGCACACGGACGGCCGCGATGAACTCACATAACCCTCGCGCGGATGACGACCCGCACGACCTGGGCCGCTTCTTGCGAGCCCAGGACACCACCTACGCGCAAGCGCTCTCGGAACTCAGGGCCGGCCTGAAGCAATCGCACTGGATGTGGTGGGTCTTCCCGCAGTTCCACGGTCTGGCTGCGAGTTCCACGTCGAAGTACTACTCGATCAAGAGCGTGGCCGAGGCGAAGGCTTACCTCGATCATCCGGTACTTGGGCCGCGACTCCTGGAGTGCGCCGAGGCGGTCCTCCAGGTCGAGGGCCGGTCCGCGGCGGAGATACTCGGCTCGCCAGACGATCTGAAACTACGCTCCTGCGCGACGTTGTTTGCGTGCGTGTCGTCTCAGGATTCAGTGTTCGATCGCTTGCTCGACAAGTACTATCGCCACGAGCGCGACGACAGGACGCTCCGGTTGCTGGGCCTCGAGGTTGACTAAGGGGCGCTAGCCACGGCTACCGGCTGGCATCGGCTCGCTTTTTGATTCGTTGTAGAGCGGAGGCTTCCGCCTTCGCGTAAAGCTTCGGCGGACCGCCGTAGCCTTGGCGGAGGCGGTTAGCCTCCGCGGACAGCGCACGCGCACGCTGAAGCATGCGCTCTACGACGAAACGCAAATCGCTCTACGGTGCGGCCGTGTAGGCCGCGCGCGCGGCGCCGGCCACGCCGTTCACGCGCTCGAACGTCGGGTACTTGGCCTGCATCTCGGCCTGCACGGTCGCCGCCACCTCATCCACCGGTCGATTCTGAGCCTTGAGCTGCCGGACACGTGTGTCGATGGCCTGCAAGAAGGCCCGGTTGACACCGATGAGGGCCCCGTCACCTACGGGTCCGTGCGCCGGCACGATCACCGTGGGCCCCATCGACTCGAGTACGTCGAACGCCGCGAGCCACGCCTTCATGCTCGACTCCTGGTTGGCCGCCACGAACGAGTTGTTCATGACCAGGTCTCCAGCAAACAGGACGTTGTCGCCTTCCACGAAGAAGGCCGTGTCGCCGCGTGTGTGTGTCGGCCCGAGCATCAGGAACTTCACACTCACTCCGCCGAGATCGAGGGTGTATTCCCGATCGAATGTGATGTCGACCGTCCGGCGAGTCATGTCCCGGAGGAGATCCGCATGCGTCGGTGACATCTCGGAGAAGCGGCTGGCGTGTCCGGCCGCGCCCCGCTCGTAGTCCTGTTCCTGCACCTTCGAGTTCACGTACCTCGCGGTGGCAGGAAATGCGGCGAGGCCTGTGCTGTGCTCCGTGTGGAAATGCGTGGACGCCAGGAACATCTCGCGGCCCCCGCCAACCTTGGCCACTTCCTTCGCGACTGTTTCGCCGTTGCGACGTCCTAAGCCCTGGATCGATCACGAGCGTCGCCCTGGTTCCGACGACAATCCCGACGTTCGGGTACCTGACCGACGCCGCTGTCCGGAATCACGTAGGTATGTGGGGCCACCTTCACGGTGGCATTCTCCCGGACCAGAGGTGGGGTTGCGGGACCACGTTGGGCCACGAGCGGTGAAGCAAATCCCAGGCTAGCGATGACGAGCGCGACTCGTAGGTGCATGATTCGTTTTCGATGAGGACGGCTGCTACGACTACAACTTCCCCCCAATCGTAATATGCGCGGGTCGTCATCGTGTCATCGACCTTCAGCGTTTTCGCGAAACAGGCGGTTGTCTTCGAGGAACGGGGCCAGAGCGGCTGGGTCGTTCTTAAGTGATTCCCGAAGTATCACGAGTGCGCGCTCGGAGTATTCGAGGGCGGCGGCAGCCCGCCCCTCGTCACTCAGCAACAGAGCACGGTTGTTCAGAGCACCTCCGTACATTTGCCGGTTGGATCCCGTCGCACTCAAGATGGCAAGCGCACGATCGCTGGCCGTCGTCGCTCCCGCGAACTGACCTTGGAGCCTTCTCACTGTCGCCAGGTTGTCGTATACGGCGCCGACAAATTCGCTCGAATCTTTCGACGCCTCCGCGATCATCGAGGCGACTTCGTACGCGGTGACCGCCGCGGGCAGGTCGTTGGTCGCGCGGCGCGCCATACCGAGTGCCGCATAGAACACCACAGTTTCTTCCGGGGGACGAGACACGTACAGAGGCGCAATAGCTTCCGCTTTCGAGCGGGCCTCGTTGGCCTGACCGCTCGCGGCCATCATGATCAGCCGGGCGGGAACCTCGTGAAAATCGTCGGCGAGAACTTGGTACGGCGCTGCCTCCGCGAGTTTCATCGACCGGGCGTAGTCAATCGCCTCCATCGACCAGCGCAGCGGACCCGTCGGCAGGTGCATCACGACCGACGAGGCCGCCGTGAGGTAGTAGGCGTCAGCGGGCCTGTACACGGAGACGAGCGTTTCCGAGCAACCGTTTGACACCGGTTGCTGTATCAGCCGAACCATCCGCTTCAACTGAAAGGACACCTCGCCGTCGTCGGGAGATGTTGAGGAAAATGAGCTGAGAGGCGTTCCCGCTCTGTAGTTGAATCAATCCCTGCGACTGGGCAGCTGTCGGACGGCTTCCGAGAACGATCAGAGTGATGAGGAACAGAAGCGTCAGGATGACTTGGCAAACACCGAGGCGCCTAACGGGATGGTGGGCCAACGGCCGGAAGTATAGCGGTGAGAGCCGTGCGACGCGATGACTTTCGTGTTCGGGCTAAAGACTCTCTTCGATCACACCCCAGCTGGTCTCCTGCTCTACGGAGAGGGCAAGTAACTGCAGGGCCAGGTCGAGTTGCGGTCGACGCTTCACGCGCAGACTAAAGCCTGCGCTCTACACCACCGGTTACCAGCTACCAGCTACCGGCTACCAGCTACCGGCTTGACCTCATCCGTGTACTTCTGGTGCAGCTGCACGGGACGGGCGCGCGCGCGGACGCGCAGGTTGATCATCTCCACAAAGACCGAGAAGCCCATCGCGAAGTAGATGTATCCCTTACGGATGTGTTGACCGAAGCCCTCTAACATCAGGGACATCCCGATCAGCAAGAGAAAGCTCAGCGCAAGCATCTTCACAGTCGGGTGACGCTCGACGAACTCCCCGATGCTGCGAGACGAGATCAGCATCACGCCCACGGCGATGACGACGGCAAGCACCATGACGGCCACGTCCTCCGCCATCCCCACAGCGGTAATGACCGAGTCGAGCGAGAAGACGATATCGAGCAGCAGAATCTGAACGATCACCGAACCGAACGACGCCGCGACCCGCGTCGTTCCATCGGCGACGTCACCCTCGAGATTGACATGAATTTCATGGGTGCTCTTGCCGATGAGGAACAGACCACCGCCGAGGAGAATGAGGTCACGTCCGGAAAAGTCCTGTCCCACCAAAGAGATGGAGAAGAGCGGCGTCGTCAGCTGCATCATCCAGGCAATCGAAAGTAACAAGCCGACCCGGATCAGCATCGCCAGCGACAGGCCGAGCTTTCGAGCGCGCTCCCGCTGATCCGGCGGCAACCTGCCTGCCAGAATCGAGATAAAGACGATGTTGTCGATGCCGAGGACGATCTCGAGCACTGTGAGCGTCAGGAGGGCGATCCAGCCCTCGGGGCTTGTGATCCATTCCATCGTGGAAGCCTACGTGGCGGCGGGCGTGTTGGTCCCGCGCAGCTCCGGTACTTCGGAGAGACCGGCCCACGTTTCGGGATCCTGCCAGAGCAGCGTGGACAGATAGAGCGAAACGTCCTCGGGCGGACTCGACGCGGCGAGCGTGCTCGCGGCGGCTGCGAGACGCTCCTTCGACACCGGTTCGACCTTTTCGTCGGCGATCAGCCCATCTTCGTGGCCGATGCCGAGAGCATCCAGGAACCGTCCCATCATCGGGCGTTGGTGGGCAAGGTGGTAGGCCACGATCAACCGCGCGGCGACCGCCTCCGACACCACGGGCAGCGCGACGAGATGACGCGCCTTCTTCTCGACAGGCAGCGCGATCACGCTCTTCGTTCGAAACTTGATGCGATGCGCAATCGTCGCGATCACCTCGGCCTGCTCGGCGGCACCGTTTTCATCTCGCCAGAAGGCCTCGGCGGCAGCGAGCCGTCGATCGGGGGACAATCGTTTCCAATCCAGTGAGGGACGTGCGATCGGAGCGGCGTCGGTCATGCAACTCGATACGTTAACATAGCGCCATGCCCAAATTGACGGTCGAAGGTTTTCCTACTGTTGATGTCGCCGACGGGACACGCCTCGTACTCGCGATCGAAACCAATGCTGGTGTGGATATCCTCCACGCGTGTGGAGGGAATGCGCGTTGTACGACCTGCCGAGTTGAGTTCGTGAGCGGCGAGCCCACGCGGATGACGCTGGCGGAGAAAACCAGATTGGCCGAGCGCGGATTGACCGGGGTTCGCCTCTCCTGTCAGATCGTGTGCGACCACGACATGACCGTTCGCGCCATCAGCCGACTGACCGGCAGCGGCCGACCGGATCCTGGAAGAACCCCAGAGCCGACCATTCAGCCGACGCCTGAATGGATTTCGTGAGCGCCTCCCTCAGTCGAGGGACACCCTTCGAAGCAGGTTGAAATCCGAGAGCATCTTTCCCGCCCCGAGGACGACTGACGACAGCGGATCTTCCGCCACGAGGACTGGCACGCCCGTCTCGAGGTGAATGCGCTCGTCCATGTTGGCCAGAAGCGCGCCGCCGCCGCTCAGCATGATGCCCCGATCGCAGATGTCCGCCGACAGTTCCGGCGGCGTCTGCTCGAGCGCATTGCGCACCGCCTGGACGATCTGGCGAATCGGCTCTTCCAGCGCTTCGCGAATCTCGCTGTCGTTCAGCATGGTGGTGACCGGCCTCCCCTGGAGGACGTGCCGGCCCTTCACTTCCATCTCACGCGGCGTGGACAAACGTGTCGCAGACCCGAGCTGAATCTTGATCTGCTCGGCGGTGCGTTCTCCGATCAGCACGTCCTTCTCGCGCTTCACGTAGTTGAAGATGGCTTCGTCCATGACATTGCCCGCCACGCGCACCGACCGGCTGTACACCACGCCGGCAAGCGAGATGACGGCAATGTCGGTGGTACCGCCGCCGATGTCGACAATCATGCTGCCTGATGCCTCGGTAATCGGCATTCCCGCACCGATCGCGGCGGCCATCCCTTCCTCGACGAGGTGGACCTCGCTGGCCTTGGCCCGATAGGCGCTGTCCTTCACGGCCCGCCGCTCCACCTGTGTAATCTCTGACGGCACGCCGATGACCAGACGGGGACGCACCCATCTCCTCGACCCGTGGGCCTTCCTGATGAAATAGCCGAGCATCTTCTCGGCGGCCTCGAAATCGGCAATCACGCCGTCGCGCATCGGCTTGATGGCCGTGATCGAGTTCGGCGTCCGCCCGAGCATCGCCTTCGCCTCGGTCCCGACCGCCTCAACCTTGGCAGTCACTGTGTTGAACGCCACGATGGAGGGTTCGTTCAGCACGATGCCCTGACCGCGGGCGAACACGCAGGTATTCGCCGTCCCGAGGTCGATCGCGAGGTCGTTGGAGAAGATTGCGAGGGAGCCGAGGATCACGGAAGGCCTCCAGAAACGTTCAAGTTACGGTTCACAACTGCACACGGCTGCACGGGGCGTGGCGGACCATGTGCTCCTGTTATCGGCACACACTTCGCGCACATGCGTGGTGCACGAACGGATTGCACGGTATTTTTCGCGTCGATCTCAGGCTTCGACCCGCTTCGGCCTGACGTTGGCGGCCAGGATACGCTTCCGCAAGCGAATGCTCTTCGGCGTGATCTCCACCAGTTCGTCGTCATTGATGAACTCGATGGCCTGTTCGAGGCTCAGGAGACGCGGGGGTATCAGCCGAATCGCCTCATCGGCGCTCGAGGCCCTCATGTTCGTCTGCTTTTTTTCCTTCGTGACGTTCACGTCCATGTCCGCCTGGCGAGAGTTCTCACCGACGATCATCCCCTCGTACAACGCCGTCCCCGGCTCCACGAAAATCTCTCCCCGCTCCTGCAGGTTGAAGATCGCGTAGGCGGTGGCGATACCGGCACGGTCGGCGATGAGGACCCCGGTTGACCGAGATGAGATCGCGCCGTGCCAGGGTTCCCACCCGGCAAATAGATGATTCATGATGCCGGTTCCCCTGGTATCGGTCAGGAACTGCGACCTGAACCCGATCAGCCCGCGTGCCGGAATGCGGAATTCGAGCCGCACCCGTCCGCTGCCATGGTTCACCATCTTGGTCATCACGCCACGCCGCGTCCCGGCCTGGGCAATCACCACGCCCTGAAAGTCCTCCGGCACGTCGATGATCAGATCTTCGATCGGCTCCATCTTCACGCCGTTGATCTCTTTTGTGACGATGTCCGGCCTCGATACCTGCAGTTCGAATCCCTCGCGACGCATCATTTCGATCAAAATCGATAGCTGCAGCTCTCCACGGCCGACAACCTTCAATTGTTCCGGCGTCTCGGTGTCTTCGACGCGAATCGACACGTTGCCGAGCAGCTCCCGCGCGAGCCGATCTCGCAGATTGCGCGATGTGACATATGACCCGTCGCGGCCCGCCACGGGGGACGTGTTCACACCGAAAATCATCGAGACCGTCGGCTCGTCGACGGCGATCAAGGGAATCGCGACGGGACTCTCCGGGCTCGCGATGGTGTCGCCGATCGTGATGTCCTCGATGCCCGCGAGGCAGACGATGTCTCCCGCTGCAGCGTGAGCGACCTCGACCCGCTTGAGGCCGTCGAAAGCGAACAGCTTCGTGACCTTCGTCTGAAATGCCGCGCCGTCATGCTTCAGGACGACCACCGGATCGTTGAGCCGGACCGTACCGTTGAAAATCCGTCCGATGGCGATTCGACCGAGATAGTCACTCGAGTCGAGATTGGCGACCAGCATCTGCAGCGGCGCCTCGATATCTCCCCTCGGGGGCGGCACATGATCGACGATCGCCTTGAAGAGCGCGCTGAGGTCCTCTCCCGCGCCTTCGGGTTCGTTCATCGCCACGCCGACGCGCGCGTTCGTATACAGCACGGGAAACTCGATCTGATCCTCGGTGGCGTCGAGATCGATGAAGAGGTCGTAGACCTCGTTCAGCACTTCCTTCGGGCGTGCGTCGGGCCGGTCAATCTTGTTGAGCACGACGATCGGCGGCAATCCCCGTTCGAGCGCCTTGCGCAACACGAATCGCGTCTGCGGCAGAGGGCCCTCCGAGGCATCGACCAGCAGCATGATGCCGTCGACCATCGACAGCGTACGCTCCACCTCTCCACCGAAATCGGCGTGGCCCGGGGTATCGACGATATTAATGAGGTAGTCCTGAAAGTGGACGGCGGTGTTCTTGGCCAGAATCGTGATGCCCCGCTCGCGCTCCAGATCGGTGTTGTCCATCACCCGTTCGGCCACCTGCTGATTGGCTCGGAACGCCCCGCTCTGCCGGAGCAGCGCATCGACCAGGGTGGTCTTGCCGTGGTCGACGTGCGCGACGATCGCGAGATTGCGGCGGAGCGGGTTGGCGATCTGGCGCGACTTCTGCTGTAAAGACATCTTCCCAGTATATCGGTGACCGACGACGCCCGTGCGACGAGGGAGCCGGCGAGGTCGGATAAGATCAGATCAGCACGTCCAGAGGAAACCCTGCCATGCCGCTGTATGAATACGCCTGCAAGTCCTGCGCAAACCAGTTCGAAGCGCTGGTGCGCTCGTCCGAAACGCCCGAATGCCCGGCCTGCCACGGCACAACGCTCGAGCGAAGGCAGTCGGTGTTTGCAGCGCACGCCGGCGCGGCGCCGGTTCGCATGAGCGCCCCTACTGAAGGGTGCGGACGCTGCGGCGACCCGCGCGGCCCAGGCGCCTGCTCGATGAACTAGACGGGTCGCGCAGGCCGGAGCGGCCTCTCGGTCCGAGGCGATCGCGCAGCGCTTAAAGCCTGCGCTCTACTTTGCAGCCTGAGCCGGAGCCGGGACCTGCAACTGCACGTTGATGGCGGTCATCACCTTGCCAGCGGCCACGGGAAGCGCGCTGATGACAATGCGCTCGCCGAGCTTGAGTTCCTTCACGTCGGCTTTGGCTCGTCCCTGCTGAATCACCGTCTTCTGGTCGAGCGTGAAGACCACGGTCTTGCCGTCGGTGGTCTTGACCTCGATCTGGCTGCCCTGCACGGCGGACAAGGTTCCGAGGAACCTGTGCGGGTGCCCTTCGTGAGCGACCGCGGCAACTGACAACAACAGCGTGAACGCGCGGCGGCGGCGACCCTGCGTGTTCTCATCGACCTCTCCTAGTGCTCGTGCACGGGCGGCGCCGGGTCGCCCCCCTGAAGAAACTGCTCGGCCTCGATCTCCTGCCGAATCTCGTCAGGCGACCGTGGCGTCAACGTCCCCATACGCTCGATTTCGTCCGGCGTCATCCTGGGGAGATGGCGTATGAAGTGTACCAGATGCCAGCTGGCAGCGGCGCCTTCGGGCGTGCCTGTGCTCCAGCCGGGCATGGCGGTAAAACGCACGCCTTCTTCGATGATGTGAAAGAGCTCGCCGTCGGAGAGCCGCTGCGTCGCCTCGAGCCGCATGTCGGGAGCCTTTGGCCAGGTCCCCTGCCCCACCTGGGTGTTTCCGCTGCCGTCGTTGCCATGGCAAACGGCGCAGTGGTCCGCATAGTGCGCAAGGCCCTCGGCAAGCACTTCAGGCGTTTGAGCGGTAGGATTCACCATATCCCCGACCTCGCGCGGCACTGCGAACGATCTCACCGAGCGCGCGAGTCTGGCCTCGAAACTTCCGGCCCCTGCCCGCGCCGAAAGACCGTTGGTCCTCACGTACACCAGAACCGCAACGCCGAGCGTAGCGATCGTCATGAAGACCACGATCAGGGTTGCGATAATTTTCCTCATGGCGCCATCTGATGCGCAGCCGGCCGCAGCGTCAGGAACGCTCCCACACCAACGCCGACCCCGCCATACCGGGGCTGCAGCGCACGTGGCACGAGCGCCGCGGACATGGTGCCGCCAACTCCTGGCTGCACACCGCGTCGCACGGAAAGATATCGAATGTAGCCTCCCTGCACCTTCCCAACGGTGAAGACGCCGGTCGACTCGTGGACGTGAAGGTCATGGGCCGGCTTGCCGTTGACTTCGGCGCGTCCGAAGAACGCGTGACGCTCACGGAGACTCAAGCTCGATTCCAGCATCAGCCCATGGGTCGTTACTCCCACCTCGTGGTTGGCGCCCCATGCCGCGGTGGTCGCCCACAGGTTGGCCTCACCCACCCGTCGATGATACGTGACCGACGAGGTGACGCGGACCACATCGGCCGGGATGCCACCAGGATGTGGCAGTTCCGCATCGTTGAGATGTCCTGCCGACATCTGTACGGCCACGGTACTCGTGGGCAGGAACGACAGACGGACGGCAACCGAATCGAGAGGAGCGAGGTCCAGATTGAAACGCTCCTCATCGGGCTCGCGTCCGTTGAAGACCGATGTCTCCGCTTTCCACCGCGAACCGTACACGCCGGCCGTGATGAGGCCGAACGTGATGTGGGTGGCATCCAACCAATGATGGGTGATTGGCGAGATCGGATTTACGATTGCCGACACGCGGTGCGGAAACCCTGAAGGTCCGAGTGCCGGCTCGCCAGCCAGTCCGCCATAGACGCGCCAGCGCAACGACGATGAGAGGGGCCGGTCGAACTCGGCGGCGATCTCCATGAAGAGGTCGTGCGGGTGCTGCTTGTCGTGAATGGTGTCACCGTCACAGATCTCACCTGTCTGGAGCAAATTCGGATAACCGCATCCCGGGATCGTCAAAGCCTCCAGGCTCATCATCGTCCGCAGCCCAACCCATCCTTGTCCCAGCGGCCGTCGTGCCATGACCATGCCCCAGTTGATACTGCCCCCCTGCGTCTGGCCGCGATGCTCCGGTGCCGACTCGTGAAGGATCTGAAGGTAGGCGTTGCCGTGCACCATCACCTCCCATCCGCGCGCCTGCCGATGTAGTCCGTTCATGGGAGTCGCATCCGGCAACCATGCCGTCCCGGACGCCTCCCGTGTCGAGAACAGACTGGCGCCTGTTGTGGGGTGCTGGTGAACCTGAGTGGCTGCACCCTCCGTACCAGGTGGCGCCGGGTGCACGTGCTCGGGCGGTGCAGCAGGCTGCTGAGCCTGCGCGGCGACGTCCTGCGCCGCGACAATCACGCCCAGAACACAGAGCGCCCGCGCGGTGCGGACGGCGAGTCGATTCGGAATCATGGATACCCTCGACCTGCGAATTTCTGTAGCGCGGGGGCTTCAGCCCCCGCGTGGCGCACCACGCGCAGGCTAGAGCGGTTTGCATTTCGACGTAGAGCGCACGCTTCAGCTGTGCGCGTGTCCGCGGAGGCTAAAGCCTCCGCTCTACGCCGAATCGAAAAACGGTCTAAAGCCTGCGCTCTACGTTTGGTGAAACTGGCGCAAGCCGAGGATCAGATTCGCAGTGGGACGCGAGAAGCGGGAGGAACTGGAGGAGAACTTCGCAGCGCGCGTCGCGAAGGGGACGACAGCCGCGCTGGGAGTCGGTAGTGCAACCACGAAGACCACTTCGGAGTGGGGCGCCGAGCGGTCAACCGTAACGCCAAACGAGACCGGCAGGTCGTCGTCGTGATCGCAGACGTGCCCCTGACCGCTGATAGCGCCTGAGGTTTGGCTCGACGGCGCGTCGTGGCATGACTGCCGCGGGGCGGCTGCATCCTCGGACGACTCGGCACTCGCACGTGTCGCGCACAGGATTTCGCACGCCGTCGCCGAAACCGGGGTACCGGTGACGATCCCCGCCAAGAGGAGCGCGGCCAGACGCAAGAGCATCACAGTCAGTATACGACGCCGAGTGCGGTTGTCACAGATGAGCCCGCCGAAGCCTCAGCGCGTTCGCGATGACGGACACCGAACTGAAGCTCATCGCCGCCGCAGCAATCATCGGCGACAGGAGCAGGCCGAAGAACGGATAGAGAATACCGGCAGCAATGGGGACGCCAGCCGCGTTGTACACGAACGCGAAGAACAGGTTCTGCCTGATGTTTCTCATCGTCGCCCGACTGAGGCGTCGTGCGCGCACGATCCCGCGCAGGTCGCCTTTCACCAGGGTAATGGCGGCGCTCTCCATCGCCACATCCGTGCCGGTCCCCATCGCGATTCCCACCTGTGCATGAGCCAGTGCCGGCGCGTCGTTGATACCGTCTCCGGCCATGGCGACACATCGTCCCTCATCCTGGAGACGCTTCACCACATCGACCTTCTGATCGGGAAGGACTCCCGCGATCACCTCATCGATGCCCAGGGTGCGAGCGACCGCTTGAGCGGTCGTCTTGCTGTCACCAGTCAGCATCACGATCCGGAGCCCTTCGTCGTGCAGTGCGCGAATCGCCTCCGGCGTGCTCTCCTTGATCGGATCCGCGACGCCGATGATGCCGGCGAGAGTTGACCCGATGGCCACGAACATCACCGTCTGTCCCTCGATTCGCAGCGCTTCTGCTTGCGCCAGGAGCGCTGACACGTCCACGCTCAGATCGGTCATCAGTGCACCATTGCCGAGGGCGACCGGGTCGATCCCAACCGTTCCAACGACGCCCTTCCCAGTGACGCTCCTGAACTCCCGGGCGTCGACCAACGCGATGCCGCGTTGCTCCGCGCCTCTGACGATAGCGGCCGCGAGCGGATGCTCGCTGCCCCGTTCAAGACCACCCGCGGCCCGCAGTACAGTCTCTTCGCTGACGCCAGGAATCGGCACGATCGTGGCGAGCGTCGGCTTTCCCACCGTGAGCGTGCCCGTCTTGTCGATCACGAGGGTATCGACCGTCCGCAGCACCTCGATCGCCTCCGCGTTTCGAAACAACACGCCCATCGTGGCGCCCCTGCCCGTCGCCACCATGATGGAGAGCGGCGTCGCCAGCCCCAGCGCGCAAGGACAAGCAATGATCAGCACCGCGACCGCATTCACGAGTGCATGCGCCAGGCGCGGCTCGGGCCCGACCAGCGTCCAGACGATGAACGTGATCACCGCAACCCCCATGACCGTGGGAACGAAGTAGCCGGAGACGACGTCGGCGAGCTTCTGAATCGGCGCTCGGCTCCGCTGCGCGTCCGCAACCATTGCGACGATTCGCGACAGCAGCGTGTCGGCGCCGACCTTCTCGGCGCGGATGACCAGCGCTCCCGTTCCATTGACCGTGGAGCCAATGACGCGGGAGCCAACGTGTTTCTCCACCGGAAACGGCTCTCCAGACACCATCGATTCATCGACAGCACTCGACCCGAAGAGGACCACACCGTCCACGGGAACTTTCTCACCCGGTCGGACCCGCAAGCGATCACCGACGCGCACCGACTCGAGCGGGATGTCTTCTTCTCGCAGGTCGTTGCGAAGGCGGCGTGCCGACGTGGCCGCAAGGCCCAGCAGGGCCTTGAGGGCACCGCTCGTCTCGCTGCGCGCGCGCAGCTCGAGCACCTGCCCGAGCAGGATAAGGGTGACGATGGCCGCAGCCACCTCGAAATAAACACTCACCTCTCCGGATTCGCTGCGGAACCCAACTGGAAACAGGCCCGGTGCGAGGGTCGCCACGAGGCTGTATCCGTAGGCCACCGTCACGCCCAGGGCGATCAGCGTGAACATGTTGAGGTTACGGGTGACGAGCGATTGCCAGCCTCTGACGAAGAAGGGCCACCCGCCCCAGAGAACGACCGGAGTGGCGAGAAGGATCTCAGACCATTGCGGGATGAAGCCGCCCATCGCTCCGATGAGAAGCGGACCGCTCAGCGCGGTGCTCACCAGGAGGCGCCGTGACATGTCAACGAGCTCAGGATTCGGCGCGTCGTCCGCCGTGACCGTACGCGGCTCCAAGGCCATACCGCAGATGGGGCAAGACCCGGGATGGTCTTGCACGATCTCCGGGTGCATCGGACATGTGTACTCCGCGCCGGCGACGGCGACCTGCGGCGCAGACGGCCTCGGGTTGAGATATCTCGCCGGGTCGGCCTGGAATCGCTTCAGGCAGCTCAGGCCGCAGAAGTAGTAGGTGTGCCCTTCGTACTCGACATGACCTGCCGCACCGGCGGGAGTCACCGTCATGCCGCAGACGGGATCGACGAATGTCTGCTCTGAATGGTCTGGCATGGACGCCTACGTCGATCGTGCGCCGAACTGATATCCAAGCCAGACGGCAACGAGCCCGCCGATGACCTGCACGGCGATGTTCAACACCGCCTGCCCCATCGAACCTCCACGAGTCAACAACAGCGTGTCGAGGCCGAAGGATGAAAAGGTCGTGAAGCCACCCAGCAGCCCGACGAACACGAACTCGCGTGTGGGCGCCCGCAGAACGAAGCGGTCAGACGCCGCAAGTCCCGCCAGCAGTCCGATGATGAAACACCCAGACACGTTGACCAACACGGTCCCCAGCGGAAACCGCGTCGTCAACCAGCGCACGTGCACCAGGTGATTGACGCCGTGCCGGGCCAACGATCCCAGCGCTCCCCCGATGGCCACTGCAATCCAGGTCATTCTCCCGATGGTATGCTGTGGCGACCGGAGCACGCCAATGCCAAGACTTCTCCCGATTCTGGGCGCCGCAACGCTCATCGCAACAACCTTCGCGTGCGGACGCAGCACCCCGCCCCGACCGAGTGGACCATCACGCCTCAGCGCGTGGAGTCGCCCGCCGGGGCCAACAGCAGCGAACCGCAGCTCTCCACCTCGAGCAAGGGTGTGCTCCTCAGTTGGATTGAACGGGTCGGAACGACCACCACGCTCAAGTTTTCAGAGCGGACAGCGTCTGGGTGGACCACGCCGACCGAGGCCGCCTCAGGTCCCGGATGGTTCCTGAGTTATGCCGACGTGCCCTCCGTGCAGCGAATGGGGAACGGCACACTTGTCGCGCAGTTCCTCCCGACCACGAACGATCTCACCGAGGCCTACGATCTTCACGTCTCGTACTCGAGAGACGAAGGAAAGACGTGGGCGGCTCCGTTCATGCCGCATCATGACGGCACAGAGACACAGCATGGTTTCGCGTCTCTGTTCGACATGCCCGGCGGCGGACTCGGCCTGGTGTGGCTTGACGGCAGGAACAGCGAGTTCAAGGACAACGATCCAGAGAGCGGCACGATGACGTTGCGGTTCGCATCGTACGACACGAACTGGAAGCAGACGGCGGACGTCGAAGTGGACCATCGAGTGTGCGAGTGCTGCCAGACGACGGCCGTGGCCACGACGGACGGCGTGCTCACCGCGTTTCGCGACCGCGACGCGCAGGAGGTGCGCGACATCGGCGTGTCGCGCCTCGAAAACGGCAAGTGGACCCCGACGACCCTCGTGAGCAAGGACAATTGGATGATCGATGGCTGCCCGGTCAACGGCCCGGTGATGTCTGCCCGCGGTCGAGACGTCGCCGCGGCCTGGTTCACCGTGAAGGACGACCAGGGACTGGCTAACGTGGCGTTCAGCAGCGATGCCGGTCGTACGTGGGGTGCACCCATCCGTGTGGACGACGCGGGCTCGCTCGGCAGAGTGGATGTTGAGCTGCTCGATGACGGATCGGCTCTCGTCAGCTGGGTGGAATACGCGGAAGGTGCGTCTGACTTCAAGGTGCGACGCGTGGACAAGGCCGGCGCGAGGTCTCCGGCTCTCGCGGTGTCCCCCGTCAGCGGCGGCCGCGCGAGCGGATTCCCGAAAATGGCGCGGAGCGGCAACGATGTGATCTTCGCCTGGAGCGGGAGCGCAACGCCGGAGGGCAACGCGGAAGGGTCACTTCAGGTGTTTACCGCTGTCGCGACCTTACCCTAGGCGGAAGGACACAGGGCAGGAGTAGCGCGCAGGCTCTAGCCTGCGCGTCGGCGAAAAAGGCCTAATCGACCACTTCGCCGGGACGCATACCCCACCCGAAGCCATCACTGGGCCGGCGCAGGCTGATCATGCGCACCCTATGGTCGGACGGGTTTCGTCCAGGATTGCCGCTGATGACGAGCCGATCGCCCAGCTTCAGCGTCTCCCGCGTCACGCCCTGACCACCAAGCTGCGCGGCACCGCCCCACTCGACGGAATACCGGACCATGGAGCCGTCCCGCTCCTTCACCGTCAGGTGAACGAATGAGTGCGGGTTGCGGAAGAGCACCTGGACCAACTCTCCCTCGAAGGTAATCGCCTTGTCTTCGATGTAGGTTGCCGCGAAGGAGTGGTGGGCAGAAACCTGCGTAGTGCTGAACGCACCCGCTCCGGCCGCCAACAATGCAACCAGAAGACGCTTCATGAGCACATCCTCCCAGACAGAGCCACCGCCATACCGCATAGTAGCGAAACTAGCGGGGCAAATCGTCTGAAGAATACCTGAATTCTTCGTCAGGATCACCCGTCCCAACAAACCCGGATTTCATTGTCCCGACCCCGGCGTCGCTTCCCGCGGTAATTTGAACGCGACCAGTTCCCCGGTGTAGGTCCCGCCGCTGATAGCCACGACCAGATGTTGCTGCCCGTTGAGCAGATACGTCATGGGTGAGCCCGTCTGCGGCGCCGGCAGGTAGAGCGCTGCGACCTCCTGGCCCGTCGCTTTGTCGTACGCGCGTAACATCGCGCCACGCTGTCCGGACGGAGTCGGGCCGAAGTTCTTCTCGCCGGCAATCAGCAATGTCTTCGTCACGAGTGTCCCATTGTTGTTGCCGGGACGTCCCATCGGCGGCAGGTTGAGGCCCTTGAGCGCCGGATGGTTGGCAATGTTCGGAGGCGTCGCCCCAAAGGCGACCTGCCACCGGAAGTCTCCTGTATCCATGTTGATGGCGGTGATGCGACTGTAGGGCGGCTTGACGATCGGCAACCCCTGCACCGTGAGGTTCGCTGAGAGTGCATCGGCTGCAGCGGCCGCCGGTCCGCTCGCGTTGGACCCAGACCCACCGTCGGTGCGCGCGCCGGCGAGCACGGTCCCCTGGTGGTACGGCACCGTCGCCACCCCTGGCGGCGGCGGAACGAGACCAAGCGTCGCGACCGACGTCTGCGATGCCACGTACATCGTGTGCGTTTCCGGATCGTAGGACGCGCCGGGCCAATTCGTCGCGGCTGCTTGCGCGCCCATGGTGAGCGTGGCAATCGGCCCCTCCCGCCGGCTCACCGAGGGCGGGGTGAAGATGGGGCCGAGGCGATAGGGCGCGACGAGCTTGACGGCCTCCGCGCGCAGCTCGGGCGTGAAATCGATCAGATCGTCAATCGCGAGCCCCTGGCCATCGTACGCCGCCGGCCTGGTCGGGAACGGCTGCGTCGGCGAGTACCATTCGCCCACGGCATCGCCCTTCGGGACCGGCCGTTCCTCGATTGGCCAGACCGGCTCACCTGTCTCGCGATTCAGCACGTACAGGAATGCCTGCTTGGTGGCCTGAGCCAGCGCCTTGATCGGGCGGCCGTTGACGGTGATGTCCATGAGCACTGGCGCGCACGGGATGTCCATGTCCCACATCCCGTGGTGCACGAGCTGGTAGTGCCACCGGCGCTTCCCGGTCTTCAGCTCGACGGCGACGATGCTTTCGCTGAACAGATTGTTGCCGGCGCGATCGCCACCGTAGTAGTCGTGGGTCGGAAGTTCCACCGGCAGGTACACGAGCCCGAGCTGTTCGTCGACGCTCATTTGCGCCCACACGCCCGTGTTCCCCGTATACGACGCCGAGTCGCCTTCCCACGTGTCGTGCCCGACGTCACCGGGCCGAGGGATGGTGTGGAACACCCAGATGCGCTTCCCGGTCCGGACGTCGAAACCGCGCACGTACCCCTTGATGTTCGACTTGCTCTTGGGGATCGCGCCGGTCTCGAACGCGGCGCCGATGATGATGACGTCGTTCGCGATGACCGGGGCCGCGTGAAGGCCGACTGCGCCGGTCACGGGATCGATCGCGGCCTGATCGAAGTCCTGCTTGAGGTCGACGATGCCATTCTTGCCGAAGCCCGCGACCCGAGCGCCCGTCTTTGCATCGAGGGCGACCATCTGATAGCCCGGTGTGACGTAAATGATCCGCGCCTCGCGGCCATCGGTCCAGTACCGACAATCCCCGGCCGGACAGCAGCCGCGGCGCCGATTCGCCGCGTTTGCCTTCGTTGAGGCTGTGCATCCACAGCATCTCGCCGGTGGCCGCGTCGAGCGCGACAACCGCGCGGCGGGTGCCGCCGGTCGAGTACACCACGCCGCCGACCATCAACGGCGTCGATTGGAGGTTGTACTCGGGCCGCGGGCCGAGGGCGTCGGTCTTGAAGCGCCACGCGACTTCGAGCTTCGAGAAGTTATTTCGGTCGATCTGATCGAGCGGGGAGTACCGGGTGCTGGCCAGATCGCCTCCGTAGGTTGGCCACTCACCGTGCTGCGTACCCGTCGGCCGCGGACGCTGGGCGAACAGGCCAACTGACGCAGACACGGTCACCGTCAAGACGGCCACCGCGGACCAGGCAACGTGACGCCGTTTCATCTGTGTTCTCCTCCTCGTTGCCGCCGACCACCAACACCCTGCAACGATCGAAAACGACCGTCGATTCGCACGCAGGTTACCACCTGTGCGCTGCACCGCTGCACTAACGCGCCGCTGCCGGCGTCGAGGCTACCTGAGGCAGCTTGAACGCCACGAGTTCTCCACTATAGGTGCCGCCGCTGATCGACACGACGAGATGCTGCCTGCCGTTCAGCATGTAGGTCATTGGCGAGCCGGTCTGCGGCGCGGGCATGTACACCGCGCCGACTTCCTGCCCCGTCGCCTTGTCGTAGGCGCGCAACATCGCACCGCGCTGACCGTTTGGCGTCGTAAAGAAGCCGCCTTCCCCCGCAATGAGGAGCGACTTCGTCGCCAGCGTCCCGATCCGTCCGATGCGTCCGGTCTTCGGAATCTTCAGCCCCTTGAGCGCAGGGTGATTGCGAATATTGTCGGGCGTCTCCCCGTGCGCGATCTGCCAGACCAGGTCGCCTTTGTTGAGATCGATAGCCGTGATCGTCGCGTACGGTGGCTTGACGAGTGGCAGCCCCTGCACCGTGATCGGAGGCGCCGCCTCCGCTCCCGCAGCTCCCGCGGCCGGCAAAGCTGGTGGCGGCGCGGCGGGATTGGACGCCGTCCCGCGCACATAGCGCATGTCTGACCGCTTCCCATCAGACTCGACCAGACCGAGATCGGAGATCTGATTCGACGAATAGACGTAGAGGTGGTTGGTCTCCGGATCGAGCGACCCGCCCTGCCAATTCGCCCCGCCGGTCGTAGAAGGCAGCATCAACGTGGCGAGCGGCCCGTCCCACCGACTCACGACAGGCGGCGTGTACAGCGGTCCGATCTTGTAACGCGACACAATCTTCACGGCCTCGGCACGCAGTTCCGGCGTGAAGTCGATCAAATCGTCGATCGCGACACCCTGCCGTGCGAAGGCCGGCGGCTTCGAGACAAACGGCTGTGTGGGGCTGCTCTTCTCGCCAGGGACGGTTGACGCTTCGACCGCGCGCTCTTCGATAGGCCACACCGGACGTCCGTTGGTCCGGTCGAGCACATAAACCCACCCCTGTTTCGTGGGCTGCGCCAGCGCCTTGATCGGACGGCCGTCCACCACGAGGTCGACCAGGATCGGCGCACAGGGAATGTCGGAGTCCCAGATGCCGTGGTGCACCAACTGGTAGTGCCAGCGCTTCTTCCCCGTCTTCAGCTCGACCGCCACGATGCTCTCGCCGTACAGCGTGTTCCCGGGTCTGTGGCCCCCGTAGTAGTCACCCGTCGGCAGCTCGACGGGCAGGTAGACCAGGCCCAGTTCCTCGTCGATGCTCATCTGCGCCCAGACGCCAGCGTTGCCGTTGGTGCCGGCCGAGCCGTCCTCCCAGGTTTCGATGCCCGGCTCACCGCCCATCGGAATCGTGTGAAAGATCCATAACCGCTTGCCCGTTCGTACATCGAAACCACGAACGTATCCATTGTCGTTGTCTCGACGTCTTGGAATACTGCCTGGTAGATGCGCGGCGCCAATCACGACGACATCACCGGAAATGACAGGCGCAGCGTGCAGCCCAATCTCGCCGGTCACGGGGTCCATCTCCTGGTCGTTGTTCAGCTTCAGATCGACGATGCCATTCCTGCCGAAACCCGGAATGGGGCGTCCGGTCTTCGCGTCGAGTGCGATCATCTGGTAGCCCGGCGTGACGTATACGATCCGGGCATCGCGGCCGTCGGTCCAATAGGCCAGTCCGCGGCCAGACAACTGCCTCGGCGCCGCCTCCCCGCGCTTCCCTTCGTTCAGGCTGTACATCCACAGCATCTCGCCCGTGGCCGCGTCGAGGGCCACCACGGCGCGGCGGGTGCCGCCGGTCGTGTACAGCACGCCGCCAACCATCAGGGGTGTTGACTGGAAGTTGAACTCAGGCCGAGGCCCGAGTGCGTCGGTCTTGAAGCGCCACGCCACTTCGAGCGAGGAGAAGTTGTCCTTGTTGATCTGGTCGAGAGGCGAGTAACGCGTACTTCGAAGATCCCCGCCGTACGTGCGCCATTCGCCCTCAGCAGGCACGCGCTGGGCGACCGCACCGCTCGAAAGGCACGTCGTCACCATCAACACCGCGACCCCGAACCTGACGATGTGTCGGCGTTTCATGCGTGTCTCCCTCATTGGCCTAGGGCCGGTTGCTCTGGAACGTGATCTGCCCGAGAACGGCCGTATCCGTGGCCAGTTCAACCGTGCCGGCAGGAATCTTCCCCAACTTCAGCATGTACGCGATGACATCCACGTTCTGCTGCCGCGACACACTCCCGGGCATGTCCAGCGGCATCGACACGCGGATACGCTCGAGGAGATCACCAAGGGGCACACCTTCCCAATTGGCATTGAAGAGGTCTCCAACGAGCGCGGGCGCCGCTTCGGCTCCTGTCAACGTCTGTCCGTGGCAACGAGCACAGTGCTCCGCGGACACCTTCTCACCTCGGACGGCCTGGGCCTCGGTGTAAACGCCGTCCCACACCGAACGTGGTGACCCCTGCCCAGCCGCACCCACCGCCCCTGCGGCGATGAGGATACCTGAAGCGAGCCAGATTCTCATTCAGCGTCTCCCCTCGCCCATCAGAGCCTCCGCGGTGACGAATCTCGGCTCGATGTCCACGGGGATCGATTTCAGCCGGTCGAGCACAACCTGCACCTGCGGCCGCACGACGGCTCTCGTGGCGATCATCCGAACGGCCTCATCGTAGCCGCCCACCGCCTCCATCGTCATGATTTCGCGAGTCAGCTCGACGACGTTCTGCTGCATGCGAGCGGTATCGACGGCGAAGGTACCGTCCGATGCCACGGCTACGCCGCCGTGATCGAGAAAATAGTTGAGCTGGATCGCCACTCCGCACCCGTGTGCCTCGTTGACGCCGAACCGGATCGACCGAAACATCGACGCCAGATACGTCGTGTACATGGTGTCGTGGAGTGACCGGTCGAGCGTGCCACGATCGACGAGGAACTGGAGGGCAAAGAGGCCAGAGACATCCGCTTTGACCTCCTCGATGGCGCTGTAGGTATCCTTCAGCTCCTGGCGGACGGACGTCGAGCGGCCGCCAACGGTGATGCTGTGGGGGCCAAGACCGTGCATCAGCTCGTGCATCAGGATGTGCGTGAAGAAGGCGTCGAACGTCACGCGCGCCTGGTCCACCGGCGCGAGCGCGACCTTCGAGATCGGCTGCAGCACCATCCGAAACTTCGCTTCCTGATTGTTCTTGAGCATGACGCTCTTGCTGCCCTTGGCCGAAATCACCCGCTCGTCGTTGGGCAGATTGAACGCGGCCGTCTGAACGCCCTTGTTCGCGTCGCCGGCGGAGAACACAGTGTTGACCACGCGGATCGGCGCCATCTCGCCGAGTCTGGGGTTCCGGTGCCTCGGATCGATCGGCAGGTTGTCCTCGATCGTCTGCAGTTCGGCACCAAACCGCCCGAGCTTCTTCGTCTCGACGTCATCCCGGACCGTGATGAACGCCTCGAACGCCGCCTTGTAGTTGAACCACCCGTCCTCGTAAACCTCGTACGGGCCGATGGTCGGCTCGAGCGTGGCGTCGAGCTCCATCCAGGCAATGTCGCTCTCGTAGTAATCGTTGGTCAGGAGTGCGTCGGCTCGACTCGTGAGGAACGCTTTCAGCGTCGGCTGGCGCGTCAGTGATCCGGCGTCACGAAGGAGCGACGCCACCTGCTCGATCTCGCCTTGGTACTCGAGCGTGTAGGGCACCGTCGTAAGCTGTCCGTCTGGCGCGCGCCGGATCGTCGTGAAGAACCCGGTGGCCGCGGCGCGATCGGACGGTGCCAATGTCGCGATCCACGCTTCCACCTCGTCTTTCGTGGCATCGGCCGGATAGAAGTGCGCCTGTGGAGGTTTCGGGGGGACACCGGGCACGAACGGTTCATCATGATCGAGCCGAGACCACGGGCCCTTGTTGAGGAGAAAATATCGCAGCCGGGCGCGGCCGAGGTCGGACATGTCGCGTGCGAGCGTCTGCAGCATCGCCTCGTTGCCGGCCCACACCTGTCGCAAATAGAGCGCGTCGATCACCCTCGCGGCGTCCACGAGCTTCGCCAGCGCCCCCTGCTCGTTTGCCGGCAGCGTCGAGAGATCGGCGGACAGATCAACCGGCGCGAAGCGCGCAGTCATCTCTTCCAGGGTCATCTCAGTGAACCCCTGAACTCGTCTGCAACGCGGCGGGATCGGCGCCGAGGCGGCGGATGGCCGTTTCCCACATCTGTTCCGCCGGCACTCCGAAGATCAAACCCGGGTCCACACCGGTCGTCAGCCACGACGAGGTCGCCAGTTCCTTGTCGAGCTGCCCGGGTCCCCAGCCGGCGTAGCCGACGATGACGCGCGCGCGGGAGGAGGGTGGTGTTTGCAGGAGCTGCAGCGCCAGCTCTTGCGAGGACGAAAGCAGAACGCCCGGACAAATCTCACGCTGCTCCTCGTCAGGGCTCTGCGCCTCCGCCATGAGCACCCATGTCCGCTGCGGATCGACCGGTCCGCCCATCCAGAGCACCAGCGAAGGATCGACGCGCACCGGAGGGTCGGTCTTCACGAGCTGCCACGCCGGTTCGTCCATCGGCCGGTTGACGACGAGCCCAAAGGCGCCTTCCTCGGTGTAGTCGCAAAGCAGGATCACCGTCCGCGCAAAGTTCGGGATCGGCCATCTGAGGCATGGACACGAGGAGGATCGGAGCAGTGTCCGACGTTCATGCTGGAGATCATACCTTCGACTTTTTACTTTTGACTTTTGACTTTTGACTTTCGTCGAGCGCCCACGCGACATGTTCTTGCACCATCTCGTCAGCGGCAGACACACGGTCGGGACCGCTTTCGACCAGCGCCGCGAGAGCCGCGCGATCGCCGCTGTTACCGATGGCAACGGCCAGGTTCCGTCGAAGTCCCGTCAGCTTCGCCCGAGTCATGGCTGTCCCCTTGAGCCGCGATCGAAGTTCGGTGTCTGGCTGACGCCAGAGATCAACGAGGGCCGGCAGCTTCAGGCCGGCGCGGGGCTGCCACGCGGGATCATCCGATTGCGGCGCGGCCTGGTTGTAGGGACAGACGTCCTGGCAGATGTCGCAGCCGTACACGAGGGTATCCAGCGGCGCGCGCAACGCCACCGGGATCGCGCCCTTGATCTCGATCGTCAAGTACGAGAGACACCGCGTCGAATCGAGCACGCCCGGCTCAACGAGCGCATTCGTCGGACACGCGTCGAGGCATCGTGTACACGCACCACACTGGTCGGTCCCGGCCGCATCGGGTTCGAGCGCCAGCGTGCAGATGATTTCAGAGAGGAACAGCCACGACCCGAGCTCCGGATTGATCAGGCAGGTGTTCTTTCCAATCCACCCCAGACCGCCGTATTGCGCGTAGACCCGCTCCTGCACCGGACCAGTGTCCACGTACGCCCTCGCGTCGAAAGGCTCGGCCGACTCGGTGCGCATCCACGCAAGAAGAGCCTCGAGACGCAGCTTGATCACGTCGTGGTAGTCGTCGCCCCACGCATAGCGGGAGATGACTGCAGCGTCCCGATCCGGCTCGGTGTCGTAGGGCTGAACGGTGTTGTACAGCGTACCCGTGACGATGACACTGCGCGCGCCGGGCACCACGGCGCGCACGTCCGCGCGACGGTCGGCCGAGCGCGGGATGTACGCCATCTCACCGGCGTATCCGCGAGCGATCCACTCGGGCAGGAAGGCCAGCTCGGGAAAATCGTCGGCAGGCGCGATCCCGCACAGATCGAAGCCCAATGCACGCGCCCTGGCCTTGATCGCGGAAGAAGTCACCACGGGATCGACGGGCTGCGTCACTCGCTTATGGCCTTGGCGGGTCCGCTGCGCGGAACCCGCCCTACGTACCTACGAATACGCGGAACCCGCCCTACGTACCGCTAGTACGCGGAACACGCCCCACGGACGACTACTTCCGGCCGACGAGCTGTCGGACGACGTACGGCAGAATGCCGCCGTGTCTGAACGCCACGAGCTCTTCCGGCGTGTCGATGCGAACAGTGGCCTGGAACTCGCGACGCGCCCCGTCGGCGCCGGCACCGACGACCGTCACCTCGCCGCGGGGCTTGAGGTCCGTGGCAATGCCAACGAAGTCGAAGACCTCGGTGCCGGTCAGACCGAGCGACGCCGCCGTGGCTCCGGCTTTGAACTCGAGCGGCAGCACACCCATGTTGACCAGATTGCTGCGGTGGATTCGCTCGAATGACTCGGCAATCACGACCTTCACGCCCAGCAACTGGGTCCCCTTCGCCGCCCAGTCGCGCGATGAACCGGAGCCGTACTCCTTGCCAGCGAGGATGACCAGCGGAACGCCGGCCTCCCGATAGCGGACCGACGCGTCGTAGATGGACATCTGCTCACCGCCGGGTTGATAGAGCGTCCATCCGCCCTCGGTGCCAGGCGCGAGCTGGTTCCGCAGCCGGGTGTTGGCAAAGGTTCCTCGCACCATGACCTCATGGTTCCCGCGGCGGGCACCGTAGGAGTTGAAGTCGGACGGCTTGACCCCTTTCTCGATCAGGTACCGGCCAGCGGGGCTGTCGGTCTTGATCGATCCGGCGGGTGAGATGTGATCCGTCGTGATGCTGTCCCCCAGGAGCGCGAGCACTCGCGCGCCCTTGATATCCGCAGGCGCCGCCGGTGTCATCGTCATGCCTTCCAGGAAGGTCGGCTGTCGGACGTAGGTGGAGTCAGGGTCCCACTGGAACCGGTTGCCTTCCGGAATCTGCAGCGTCTGCCAGCGGGAATCACCTGCAAACACGTCGGCGTAGCTCTTCCGGAACATGTCGGCCGTCACCGCCTTCAGCATCGTCTCCTGAAGCTCCTGCTCGGTCGGCCAGATGTCCTTGAGGTAGACCGGACGGCCCGCCTTGTCCTCACCGAGCGGCTCCGTGGTCAGATCCTTGGTCATCCATCCCGCGAGGGCGTACGCGACAACGAGCGGCGGGGACGCGAGATAGTTGGCGCGCACTTCCTGCTGGATGCGCCCTTCGAAGTTACGGTTGCCGCTCAGCACCGAGCAGACGACCAGGTTCTTGTCACGAATGAGGGAGGACACCTCTTCGGGTAGCGGCCCGCTGTTGCCGATGCAGGTCGTGCAGCCATATCCCACGAGATTGAAACCGAGCGCGTCGAGATGCTCGCTAAGGCCAGCCGCGTTGAGATACTCGGTGACGACCTTGGAACCGGGTGCCAGACTGCTCTTGACCCACGGCTTCCGCTGCAGCCCCTTCTCGACGGCCTTCTTGGCAACCAGGCCGGCCGCAATCATGACACTGGGATTCGACGTATTCGTGCAGCTTGTGATCGCGGCGATGACGACCGCTCCGTGATCGAGCGAATCGAGTATCGGGTCGGCCACCGCAACGGCTGTCTGCGACGAGGCCTTGGCGGCCTTTGTCGGTCCCTGCATCGACGGAAGCGCCGTTTTGAACGCCGCTTTGGCTCGGCCAAGCGACACGCGATCTTGCGGCCGCTTGGGACCCGCGAGGCTGGGCTCGACTTTCGAGAGGTCGAGCTCGAGCGTCTCACTGTAGATCGCCTCCGGACTGTCATCCGTGCGGAAAATCCCCTGCGCGCGGGCGTAGTCCTCGACGAGCTTGATCCGTGCCTCGTCGCGACCGGTCAAACGCAGGTAGTCGAGCGTCATGTCGTCGATCGGGAACATCGCCACCGTGGCGCCGTACTCGGGACACATGTTGCCGAGGGTGGCCCTGTCGGCGATCGTCAAGTGCCGTAGCCCCTCGCCGAAGAACTCCACGAACGTGCCCACGACGCCGTGCTTGCGCAGGGCCTCGGTAATGGTCAGCACGAGGTCTGTCGCGGTTGTGCCTTTGGGCAGGGCGCCCGTGAGGCGGAAACCGACGACTTTCGGGATGAGCATGGACGAAGGCTGGCCGAGCATCGCGGCCTCGGCCTCGATGCCGCCGACGCCCCAACCCACGACCCCCAGGCCATTCACCATCGTCGTGTGTGAATCTGTGCCCACAAGCGTGTCCGGATATGCGACGAGCACGCCGTCCACCGTCTCCGAGAAGACCACGCGCGCGAGGTATTCGAGATTGACCTGATGGACGATGCCCGTGTCCGGTGGAACCACCTGGAAGTTGTTGAAGCCGCGCTGGCCCCAGCGCAGGAAGGCGTAGCGCTCGCGGTTGCGCGAGAACTCGAGCTCTGCGTTCAATGCAAAGGCGTCGGCGCGCCCGAAGTAGTCCACCTGCACCGAATGGTCGATGACCAGTTCTACCGGCTGCAGAGGATTCACTCGGTTCGGGTCGCCGCCCAGCGAGACCATCGCGTCGCGCATCGCAGCCAGATCCACCACGCAGGGAACACCCGTGAAGTCCTGCAGCAGGACACGCGCGGGCATGAACGAAATCTCGGTAGAGGGAGCCGCTTTGGCGTCCCACTGCGCGACCGCGCGGATGTCGGCAGCCTTGACGAAGGCGTTGTCCTCGCGTCGCAGCAGATTCTCCAGGAGGATTTTCATGGAGTACGGCAGCCGAGCGACGCCTGGGAAGCCGGCCTTCTCGAGCGCGGGGAGGCTGTAGATCTGCACCGTCTGTCCGCCGCTGCGGATCTCGGTGCGCGTACCGAAGCTGTTCAGATGTGGTCATGATGTGAGTTGCCTCTTGGCTTTGGTCTCTGGTCTTAGGCTCTTGGTCTGGTCTATCGGCATCTAGGCTCTCGCATCTGGACGGCGAACTGCCATGCGCCCGAGAGACCAGCGCCCAAGGCCTGAAGACCACTTTTGATCATACCCCGCGCGAAAGCATGTCGAGAAGTACGGAGACGACGCCAGCAAGGTTTCGGCGCCAATCTCAGGATGGTCGCGTGCGTCTCGCCGCCACCTCGAGAACCGCGGCGGCTGCCCGTCCACTGGCCCCGGACGAGCCCAGCCGATCTCTGACACCTCGCAGCGCCTCTCGCATCACGTCATAGCGCGTCAGATCGGTCAAGAGTCCGATGGCTTCCGCAGCCACCCGCTCAGGCGTGAACTCCTCCTGAATCAGCTCGGGCACGACGCGGCGTCCAGCGATGAGGTTCGGCATCGCATAGGTATCGACATTCAGGAATGGCTTCCCGAGCCGGTAGGACAGTGCCGACACGCGATACACCACGACCATTGGCCGCTCGTGCAAGGCGGCTTGCACCGTCGCGGTTCCCGACGCGGTGATCACCACGTCCGATGCCGCGAGCACGTCGTCCGCGTGCCCATCGACGATCGTGACTCCGCTCGTCGATAAAGCGCTGAACATCTGGTCCGACAGGCCAGGCGCGCGTGCGACGACGAACTGCACCCCAGGCACCCGGGAGCGAATGAGCGGCAGCGCCGAGGCCAGGACGGGAGCGATGCGTGCTACTTCGCTCCGACGACTGCCCGGTAGCAGCGCCACGGTCGGCACCTCTGGCGACAGACCGTGCGCTCGTAGAAACTCGCCGCGCGGTTGCGACGCTCGAGCCAAGTCCACGAGCGGGTGCCCGACGAACTGGACCGGCACTCCGGCTCGCTCATAGAACGCCGATTCGAACGGAAAAATCACCAGCACCTTGGTGACGAACCGCTTCATCGTCTCCATGCGACGTGGCCGCCAGGCCCATAGCTGCGGGCTGACGTAGTAGACAACCGGCACGCCGAGGCGCCACATCGCCGCAAGGAGATGGAAGTTGAAGCCGGCGAAGTCGATGGCCACGAAGACATCCGGACGTTCGGCCTTGGCTGCCGCAACGAGACGTCGATACATGGCGTACGCCTGGGGAAGGATGCGCACGATCTCGGTGAGCCCAGCCACCGACAGTCCGGCGAAGTTCCCGACCAGCCTGGCACCGGCCGCTTCCATCCGCTCACCACCGAACCCGAAGATTGTGGTGGAAGGTGCACGAGCGCGGAGCTCAGCGACGAGAGCGGCGGCGTAGAGATCGCCGGACGGCTCGCCGCAGGAGATCATGACGTTCACGCTTCTGAGTTCTCTGTTCTCGGTTCGTGTTCAGGTTCGGTGCTGGGTTCGCGGTTCTCGGTTCGGGGTTCAGGTTCGAGAACAGAGGTTCGGGGTTCGGGAACAGAGAACCGTGAACTTGAACCGTGAACCGAACCTGAACACGAACCGAGAAGACAGAACCAAGAAGTGTGAACGACGAGCTGCTCTACGGTCCTCTGCGGAGTGACGCCGACATGAGGTCGAGCTCTTCGATCGGTACGATCTCGAAGTCGGAGAACCCGACCCGTTCCAGCTGCGGGACGAACTCTGACGCGTTGCCCACGAGCACGATCGACAGCCGGTCGGGACGCACGTAGGCGCGGGCGACACGCTGGATGTCATCCGGCGTCACCCGTTGGACGCGCTCGCGGAAGGTGCCGATCTCCTCCACGGGCAGCTCGTAGAACACCACGTTCAGCACTTGCGTGGCGATGTCGTTCGGGGTCTCGATCGTCAACGGAAAGCTCCCGGCCAGATAGGCCTGCGCGTCCGACAGCTCCCGCAGGGAGACGCGCTCGCGCTGGAGCTTCGAGATTTCGTCGACCATGAGTCGAAGAGCCTCGCCGGTCGTTTCGGTACGGGTATCGGTCTCGGCCACGAAGTCGCCCGTCTCTTTTCGCGCCTCCGCGCTCGCCGACGCGCCGTACGTCAGCCCGCGCTCGGACCGCAACACACGATGCAGTCGGTTCGCGCCCTCGCCCCCGAGGATCTTCACCGCAAGGTCGAACGCCAGATAGTCCGAATGCTTTCGCGGGATCGCGATCTGACCGACGCGGATCTCCGTCTGCACGGCGTCAGGCTTGTCCACGATGACTATCCGCCTGGCCGACGGCGGCGGGTCGATCACCTTGACGGGCTCGATGGCGGCGCGAGGCCAGGCGCCGAATACCCGTTCGGCGGCGGCGAATCCTTCTTCACTGCTGATGTCCCCAACGATCGCGAGGATCATGTTGTTGGGCACGAAATTCCGCTTGTGATACGCCTGAAGATCGGCGCGCGTGATGGCGGCCAAGGTCTGCGGGGTACCGCTGTTCGGTAGTCCGTAGGGATGAAAGCCGTACACCAACCGATCGAACAAGGTGCCGGCGATGTAATCGGGATCCTCGGCACTGACCTGCAACGACGACATCGTTTGTTGCTTCTGCCGCTCGATCTCTTCGACGGCGAACGCGGGGTTCCGAACGATGTCGGACAGCAGTTCCATGGCCACGCCGAATGAATCCTTCATCACGACCACGTTGACGAAGCTCAGGTCGGAGCCGGAACCGGCGCCGAGCGCTCCGCCGATGAAGTCGATCTGATCGGCGATTTGCTCTGAGCTCTTCGTGGTCGTCCCCTGGTCGAGGAGGGTTCCAGTCAGGCTCGCGACGCCAGCCTTGCCTGGCAGGTCCTGGACGGACCCCGCACGCACCACCATCCGCATGCTCACGGCCGGCTGCTCGTGGTGCGCGACCGTGATCACCTGGAGCCCGTTGACCAGCGTGCGCACCTCGTACGGCGGGAACTTGACGGCACGTGCGGGGAGCGGCTGCGGCGGGGGTTCCGACGGCCAGTTCGAGACCTGCGCGCTCACCGCACTGGTGTACACCGCGAACCCAACGCCCAGCACGCCCGGCAGGAGTCCGAACCCCAGCAACACGCGTCTCCTCATCGGGGTGTCCCCTTGGGAAGAATGTGCAGCACGACGCGGTTGGTATCGTTGAAGTACGTCCGTGCCACGCGCTGCACATCCGCCGCAGTGGTCTTCATGAAGATGTCGAACTCGCCGTCGGCTGTGGTGATGTCGTTGTGGATCACGGCAGCGTGGGCCAGGTGCGTGGCCTTCTCTTCATTGGATTCGCGGCTCAAGATGTAGTCACGCGCCCACTGGTTCTGCGAGCGCTGCATCTCCTGCTCAGTCACTCCCCCGGTCTTCAGCTTGTCGAATTCAGCGATGATCGCCTTCTCTGCCGCCTCAGGGGTCTGTCCCGGCTGAACGATGCACACGGCGAAGAACAGGTTGGGGTGCTCCGTGATGTTGCCGCTACCAAACGCGGTCAGACACAAGCGCCGGTTGTAGATGAGTTCTCGCGAGATTCTGGCGCTCTGCCCGTCCGACAGGATCTTCGACGTCACGTGGAGCGGGTAGGAATCCGGATGCCCGTCGTAGGTGATGTGGTACGCCACGACGACGGCCGGCAAGGGCCAGGCCTCTTCGACCACGGCGCGGCGTTCCCGCGTCATCGGCGCTTCCGTCGGAATATCCCTCGGTACCGGCCGTGTCGCCTTGGGGACACGGCCGAAATACTGCGTGACCATCTGCAGCGCTTGGGCCGAATCAAAGTCCCCGACGATCGTCACGGTGGCGTTCTCGGGCACGTAGTACGTTCTGTGAAAATCACGCACGTCGGCGATGGACGCTGCCTCGAGGTCCGCCATACTGCCGATCGTCGGGTGCTTGTAGGGATGGGTGAGGAACGAGTTGTCGTAGATGATCTCGGAGAGCCGGCCGTACGGCTGATTCTCGATGCGCATCCGCCGCTCTTCCTTGACCACCTCTCGCTCGCGCCGGAATGCCGCCTCGTCCACTCGCAGCGTGGCCATGCGATCCGCTTCCATCCACAGCGCCAGGGGCATGTAATGCGCCGGCAAGGTCTGCCAGAAGACCGTGATGTCCTCGGTGGTGTAGGCGTTGCTCTGGCCGCCAACGCCCGCAATGATGGACGTGTGCGATTCCGGCTCCACGTTCTTCGAGCCCTTGAACATCATGTGCTCGAAGAGGTGCGCAAACCCTGTGCGTCCGGCCCGCTCGTTCTTGGAACCGACGTGGTACCACACGGACACGTGCACGATCGGCGTCGAGTGATCCTCGGACAGGATCACGCGCAAACCGTTCGGCAACGTCGTGATCTGATATTGGAGCTTCGGAGGACGAACCGCGGCCTGCATGGGCGTCAGCGCCACCGACGCAACGATGGACACCGCCAGACAGGCCGCCAGGCGAAGGTACCAGCGCATATGGCTCTGGATTATGGCACGCGGAAGGGACCGAGGCTTGAAATGCGAAATCCCGCGGTCATCCATCGCACTGTCGAGAATTCGAGCTGATAGGGATCCACTCGCTGCTCGGCGGCCAGGAACAAATCGAGCGTCGCACTTCGACCCGCAAACCGGACGCCCCCCTCTCCACGAAAGCCGAACTGATTGCCCCGTGCCTGCGTGCCGTCCACGCCGAGCATGCGCCAGGCGCCGGTCGCTATGAGAGCCGCCCGCGGCTGCAGCATCAGGCGCGTGGAGACCACGCTATCGATCTCCCATCGGTAGTCCACGTACGAGTGCTGGATCACAGTCCTGATGTCGGCGCGTGCCTCGTAGTCCAAGCGATCGCGGCGGCCTCCTCCACGAATCCGTCCGCCTACCATGTTCCAATCTATGGCTTGGCGCTTGGGACGATCGCTGAGATGCCGGGACACATGGTGGAAGACGCCGGCGACCTCCACCGCAGCCGCGCGAACGGACGCCGACGCTTCGAGGGTGTAGTTGCCTTGATTCGGGTCGAACATCCTGAATTCGCTCCCGAGGATCGTCTGATAGTTGGCGAGAAAGGTGACGCGACTGCGCCCGATGCTCACGAGATCGATATCGCTCCCGAAGTTGGCATCCCACACGTAGCGCATCTCTTCACTGAAGAGATGCTCCATGCTGACGTCAAAATCAAGACGCGGGAGAAACGCCACCGTGGGTTCGGCAGCCGGATCCGGGGTCTGCGCGAAACCCGACCCGACGCTCGCCGCGAGCGCCACCAGCACCAGGACGGCCGACCTCACCGAGGAATGTCTCCGGGCGGTTCGGCGCGGGACACGAGGTCAGCCAAACGCGCCTCGAGCTCCGTGAGGCGGCGTTTCAGCTCCGGCAGGCGCTTCACCAGGACCGACGCCTTTCGCCACGTCGGCAGGTCTATCGCCGGATAGCCGCCGACCACGGCACCCGGCTCGAGCGAGTTGGTCACACCCGACTGCCCCACCGCCATGCTCCCCCGTCCGATGGTCAAATGCCCGCCCACCCCGACCTGCCCGCCGAACACCACGTCGTCTCCGATCTCCGTGCTGCCGGCAATGCCCACCTGCGCAGCCATGAGGACGTTGCGGCCGACGGTGACCCCGTGGGCGATCTGCACCAGGTTGTCGATCTTCGTGCCGCTCCGAATACGCGTTTCGCCGACCGCGGGCCGATCCACGGTCGTATTGGCGCCGAGCTCGACATCGTCTTCGATCACGACGATGGCGACCTGTGGGATCTTCTCGTGCGTCCCGTCCCCTCGTCTCACGAAGCCGTAGCCGTCGCTCCCAACCACGACCCCGTTCTGCAGTACCACACGGTCGCCGATCACCACTCGTTCGCGAATCGACACGTTGGAGTGAATGACACAGTCCGCTCCCACCCGCGCTCCTGGCCCGATCGTCACATTGGGAAACACCACCGTGCGGTCACCGATGACGACGTCGGCGGCGATCGACACGAAGGCTCCAATCGAGACGTCCTCACCCATTCGCGCGTCAGCGGCCACAGCGGCCATCGCGTGCACGCCGGCCGCGGGCCGCCAGGCCGGCGCGAATAGTCCGACGGCGCGGGCAAACGCCAGATAGGGATCGGCCGTTCTCAGCATGGCGCAGGGCGCGGGCGGCACGCCTTCGCTCAGCAGTACCGCCGACGCGCGTGTGTGCGCCATGGCCGACTCGTACTTGGAATTCGCCAGGAACGTCAGGTCGCCCGGCTGCGCGTGCTGAATACCGGCCACGCGGACGATGTCGATGTCGCCGTCGCCGTCGAGCCGGCAGGCGAGTTGCTCAGCGAGATCCCGTAGCTTCACGATGTCTCGAGAGAATCTATCACGCGTGACGTGAGGCCACTCGCGCGAAGAAGATCGTCAGATGCTGGAGTCGCAGCCGATCCGCAATGTCCTGGATGCGCGCCTCGCGCGCTGCTGTTTCCAGCGACGCGAGGTCTCGAAGCTCGGTGAGCGGCGGGCAGGGCCGGCCCGACCACGTGATGCGGTGAAGGCCTTGGGACGCGCCCCGCATCGACAGCCAGTGTCCAAAGACGCGGAAGGTGAAGTAGTACGCCAGTATATTGGGTCCCGGTATGAGCGCGATGGGTCCGGACACAATCAGCCCGACGGCGTCGATCGCCAGCCACAGCCGGTGACGCTCGTAGTCGCGTCGGAGCGTGCGACGGACGAGCGTCATCACCTCCTCGAACGTCATGTCGTGCGGATGCGCTGCCTCGGCGGACGTGAGACGCCGGAGGTTCCAGAGCAGGCGCTGCTCGGCGATGCGCTGCGCCACCCAGCCGAGCAAGCGGTCCTGCTTGCGTCCCAGCCAGGACTTGGATGCGGGCGACGCGTCGCGCTGTCCATCCTCGGCAGCCCGAATCATCTCGACGAACCGGCGCCGGAAACGACCGAACAGACCGCTCGTGGGCTCTCCGTCCACCTCGGCCGGCGGATCGACCGACGGCTCACAATACAGCTCGTACTGGTCCTGGCCGATCGGAATTACGTACACGTCCATCGGCACTGACGATAGCATCCCACGTAGACCGGCTGTTCAGCGGATCAGGCGGACGCGAGACGGTAGATCCGAACGGATGGGCGAGCGCCGCGAAAAGTACGCCGCCGCGATCTCCACGTCGACACCAACGGTGACAGGATCGGTTCCCGAAGCGAGAGCGGAGACGTCGTCCCCTCCACCCCAGAGAAAATTGCTGGTCGCGACTCGGTAGGTTCGATCAGGAAGCAACGGAGCGCCGTCGATGCGGACAGATGTGCGATCGACGCGCTGCCCCCGAGGCCGCGAGGCGTCGTACGCGTATGTCAGGCTGCTCGAGACCGGCAGGATGCGCGTGCGCGCAGCGCCGAACTGCTCCTCGAGCAACCGGAGCAGGGCGTCGCCCCTCAGCGACTTCACGATGAGCTCGTTGGCGAACGGCAACACCGAAAAGAGCTGCGCGAAGGTCACCGGGGCCGATGCCGCCCCGGCGGGCGCGACGAGATCCGCGCGAATCCCCCCGGAGTTCCAGAACGCCACATCCACGTCGCCGATGCGTGCCTCGCGCGCACCGTCGTGCATGGCATCGGCGATGACGCGCCCCAGCGAGGACTCCCCTGCCGCGTCGGGCGTTCGCATCAAGCTGCCCGTGATGGTCCCGATGACGCGTCCTCCGACTTTCTCGGCAACCGGGCTATACCGCGCGATGATCGCCGACTGGGCAGGGTCCTTCGGCACGTCGCGTGTCACGATCAGGTTCCGAGCCGACTTGGCGATCACTTCGCCGTCAGAGCGCCGGATGCGCAGATCGATCTTCGTCACCAGGCGGCCGCCCGATGAGGCGCTCGTGACGAGCTTCCCGCCAATGCCGCAGTTGTAGGCCTGGTGGCTGTGGCCGGAGATGATGACATCGATATCATCGGACATTCGGGTGGACACGTTACGGAGATCGTTGGAGATTCTGTCGCACCCGTTCACGCTCCGGCCTTGCTGATCCCCGCCCTCGTGCATCACGACCACAATCGCGCGCACGCCCTGCTTTCGCAGCGCACTCGCCGCTTCGTTCGCAGCAGCCGCTTCCTCCCCAAACGTCAACCCGCGCACGCTGTCCGGAATGATGATGCTCGGCGCCTCCTGGAGCGTCAGGCCGATGAAGCCAACCCGCACGCCACCCAGCTCACGGATGGTGTACGGAGGAAACAGCCGCCTGGGCTCCGATCCTTGCAGCCCCGCTCGCGCAAGCATGCCGGAATCGGCCTGACTGGGATCGAGTGTGATGTTCGCAGCGACATAGGAGAAGGTTGCCCCCTTGAACGCCGTCCCCGCGAGGCACCCATCAACAGGATGGCAGCCGCCATCCTGAACCCTCCGGAGCTCCCACCATCCCTCGTCCAGCTCGTGATTGCCGACGGCGGACACGTCCAAGCCGGCGAGATTCAGGGCTTCGATCGTTGCCTCGTCGTGCGAGAGGCTCGACAAGAGTGGCGAGGCGCCGATGTTGTCGCCGGCAGAAACGACGACCGTGTTGGGGTTGGTCCGCCGCAACCGGGCCAAATGGGTCGCGAGGTACTCGATGCCGCCGGCGTCGGTGGTCCCAATGCGTCCGTTCGCACCCGAGGCAGGTTCGAGCGCGCCATGAAAATCGTTGATCGCGAGCAACTGCACATCGACCGTCGCAGGCAGCGACTGCGCACGCGGCAGCGCGGCGAGCGCCGGCCGCGGCCACAACGACAGAGAGGATGGCGATTCGTGAAAAGCGCGCCACGAGTCAGAATGATAGTCGAACATGCTTCGTATCGGCGCGCACATGTCGGTGTCCGGAGGCGTGTCGAAGGCTGTCGACCGCGCGCGCATCCACGGGTGCGAGGCCCTGCAGATTTTCACGAAGAACGCAAGCCAATGGCGAGGCAAGCCACTCGACCCTTCCGAGGTCACAGCGTTCCGCACGCGCATCGAGGAGACCGGCATCCATCCGGTCGTGTCGCACGCCAGCTACCTCATCAATCTGGCCACGACCTCAGACGTGCTCCGCGCGCAATCGCTCGAAGCATTCATCGACGAGCTCGACCGGGCTGACACCCTCGGACTGATGGGCGTGGTCATCCATCCTGGCACGTGCACCGCCGGCAGCGAGGAGGATGGGCTCCGACTGATCGCCGAAGCGATTCACCGGGCGTTGGACGCTCGGCCGCAGCACAGGACGATGGTGATCCTCGAGCACACTGCTGGACAAGGAAGGACGCTCGGGCACCGGTTCGAGCACCTCGCGGCGATCATCGCTCACCTCCAAGGGTCACCGCGGATCGGCGTGTGCCTGGACACGTGTCATCTCTTCGCGTCGGGCTACGACATCACTTCTGATACAGGCTATCGCGATACCTTCGACGCCTTCGAGCGCACCATCGGCTTCGATCGACTGATGGTGTTTCACGGAAACGACTCGAAAAAGGTGCTCGGGAGCCGCGTCGACCGTCACGAGCACATTGGGAAGGGCTGTATCGGCGAGGAGCCGTTCAGGCGTCTCCTGCACGACCGGCGATTCGCCGGACTGCCACTGCTGCTCGAAACCGAGAAATCGAAAATCTCCGACAAGCCCGGGCTGATCGCTCTCGATCCGCTGGACCAACAGAATCTCGACACCCTCCGGCGGCTTCGAGCAGAACGGACACGCGTGCGTGTAGAGCGCAGGCTTCAGCCTGCGCGCGCGCAGCCACGTTCGCGACGGTCTCCGCTCGACCGCGTCAGCGAACGGAGGCGAATTTCGGGAAGCGGAATCCCGTCTTGCGCGGCGGCTCCGGCGCGAGGCCCGCTGACGGATTGAGAATCGAACCGACCAGCCGGCCGAACTGCTTGGCGATGTCAGCGTTGTTGCCGAAGGTCAGAGGGACGCCGGCATTGAGCGCCGTGGCGACGCTCTTGTAGTCGCTCGGAATCGTCAGGAAGATCTTCGAACCGAGCGCGTCTTCGATCTCAGCGAACGGGATCGGATACGGCTCGCCGGCTCTGTTCAGCAGTACACGGACGCGATCGCCGGAAAAGCCCATCTCCGCGATGCATTCGATCAGCCGCCGCGCGTTGCGAATCGACGGCACATCCGGATTCATCACGACACCGATCGTGCCTGACGCCCTCAGTGCGGCGAGCGCTGAAGCGTTGATCTGACAACCCGCGTCCACGACGGTGTACTCGCAGCGATCCGTAAGCAGATTGAGGACGTTTTCGATCGCATCGCCGTCAGCGCCGCTTGGCCGATGAAATTGATCGGATCCCGGCAGGAGCTCGAGTCCGGACAAGTGCTTGGCGAGCAGGCCATCGAGAAGGCTGGCATCCAGTCGACCGGAGTTCTCGATCGCATCGAGCACCGTGTACCGGCTGTGCACCCCAAGAAAGAGCGCTGCGTCACCGAGACCCGGCTTCAGGTCGACAACCACCGTCTTTCGCTTCTTGCCCGCAAGCTCGACGCCGCAGTTGACGGCGAGCGTCGTTGTCCCCACGCCGCCCTTGGCCCCGATGAAGGTGATCACCGAAGAGGACCTGCCGGAGCTGCCGGACGCACGCCGGCGCTCCGAAAGCCGCTTGATGCCATCTTCCAGAGCCCCGTCGGGCGGGGGCCACGCGAGGACCTCGTTGGCGCCCGCGTGCATCGACTGCAGGATCAGCTCGGAGCTGACCGTCTTCGCGACGAGAAAGATGCACACGATAGGCGACGTCGTCCGCAACCGTTCGACCACCGACATCGCCGACGACAGGGCGTTGCGGCCATCCACGACCACCAGATCGGGGGTGCCCTCCACCGGCGACCGGTCGTCGAGCACACTGACGGCCGCACGTCCTTCGCGCAGCAGACGGGCAATCTGCCGCTTGAACGCGTCGTCGTCACTGTAAACGGTGGCAACCAGGTTGGCCATGACTTCCGTGGAGGTCAAGCAAGCGCCAGGCCAGAAACGAACACGGTCGTCCAGGGTGACACACCTCAAGACGTTCACAATCGACGACCAAAACCGTGACCGCCCGCACAACTTTGTAATCGTTGAAGGCCCGATCTCCGTCGGCCTTCGTCATATTCGGCGGACGAACCAACGTCGGCAAACGGTATGGCGATTGCCCTTTGTGCGGGTGGGAGTGGACGCAACATGCCACAGGGCACAGGACTACCGTTGATACTCGCCGTCGAAGCTGATTCCCGTCAGGCGGCCGAACTGTCGTCGCTGTTCAAGAACGAATTCAGCGCCGAGCTGGTACTCGGCAGTTCTGCACAGCAGGCCCTGGCGGCCGTCGGCACGCGCATACCGGACCTCGTGCTGACCTCCGCACTGATTCCCCCCAAGGACGAAGCGGCCCTGACGGCGTGGTTGCGAAAACTCGGCGATGCGGCTGCGCACGTCCAGACCGTGACGATACCTGCGCTGTCGACCTCGAAGGCAACCACGACCGGCCTGGGCACCAAGGCGCTCGCCCTCGTGCGGCAGCGACCGTCCGTTTCAGCGCCGGACAGTTGCGACCGAGCCGTGTTTGCCGACTATGTGGCGCTCTATCTCGACCTCGCATCTGGCGAGCGATAGCCTCAGAATCCTTCAACCTTCTGCTCGCACGCACGCTGGCTACGCCAGCGGCGCCTCGACATCCTCCAGCGGATTCGACGACGATAGGACGGCAAAACCATGGATGGGAAGCCTCCCGAGTCGGATGGGAGCGCATGTACTGGAGCGATGAGCATACCGGGACGCCGTCACAATGGGCGCGAAGTCGTGGTCACGGGGGCCGGGGTCCTCTGCCACATGGGCGACGATCTCCCGACGCTGGAGGACATGCTGCGCGCTGGGCGCGGTACCCCCTTCGCGAAGTACCTCCCGGCGGTACAACTGAACGCCCGCTGCCAATTGGTCGGCACCTACCCGGGCGAACTGACCGATGACGACGTCGGCGTGAGCAAGGCCCAGGGCCGCTTCATGGGACGACAGTCGCGTCTCGCGCTGGCAGCCGCCAGGCGCGCGATGGCGCAGGCGTGTCTGGATCGCCGGGACATCGCCGTCATCGTCGGTTCTGGTGCGGGTGACGTCCGCACGCATGTCGAGATTCAGGACCGCCTCGCGGAATCACAAAACATGCGGCGCATCCTTCCCACTGTCGTGCCACGGTTGATGGCATCAACGACGTCGGCCAATCTCGTCAACGTGCTCGGTACCACCGGTCCGTCCTTTACGACGAGCGCCGCGTGTGCGGGAGGCGCGTACAACCTTCTGCTGGCGGCGATGCTCATCGAGTCCGGCCATTGCGAGGCGGCCGTCGCCGGCGGTTGCGAACAGGGGGACCCGCATTTCCACGCGGGCTTCGACTCCATGCGGGCCTACAACCCCGAAGACAACGAAAATCCCGAACGAGCGTCGCGGCCCTACGCCGCCGACCGCGCCGGTTTCATCTTCGCCGAGGGCGCCGGCATCGTCGTGCTCGAAACCCGCGCAGCCGCCGAGGCGCGCGGCGCGACCGTCCTCGGGGTCATTCGCGGATGGGGCATGTCGAGCGACGGTGAGGGCGACATGGTGGCGCCGTCATCCGACGGCGCCAGGCGCGCCATGGATGCCGCGCTGGCACACGCCGACTGTCGCCTGACGCGATCGATTACATCAACACGCACGGAACGTCGACGCCGGCCGGTGACATCTCTGAAGTGCGCGCCATTCGCGCGGTGCTGGGTGACCGCCATGTGCCCTACTCGTCCACCAAGGGATACACCGGGTCACACCGTATCTGCAGCCGGCGCCATCGAGGCGATCTTTACGCTGGCCATGCTGCGCGGAGGGTGGCTTGCGCCGTCCATCAACGCAACCCCGCTCGACCCAGAGCTCCACGACTATCCGCCGATCGTCGAGCCAACCTCCCAACCGCTACGGCACGCGTTGTCGAATTCGTTCGGATTCGGCGGCACCAACGTCACACTCGTGCTCTCCGCGCCCTGACGCGCGGACCAAAGCTACTCGATGGACCGCTCTTCGATTCGGCGTAGAGCGGAGGCCTTAGCCTCCGCGGACACGCGCACGCTGAAGCGTGCGCTCTACGGCGAAATGCAAACCGCTCCAATCCCCCTGGGAACGGCCGGTCAGGCCGATACCGCCAGCGTGTCACTGGACGGCAGCAGCTTGGTGAGATCTACTCCCTGCTCGCGCCGCGGCAGAGTTCCCACGACCTGCCGCTCGTAGGCGCCTGAACTGTTCCGGACCGAGGTATCCACTTCACCGAGGAGCCGTTCGAGGTCGTCGCTGACCAGGCCCAGGACCGGATGCATGGGATCTTTCGGATTCGTGCGAATCACGACTCCGGTTTCGTCACGGTTGGTCCGGACGAGCGAACCCAACGGGAAGAATGTCACCGCCGCGACGAAGGCCTTCACGAAGGCGGTGTTGAACCTGATGCCGGCCTGTCGAGCCAGGACCAGGCACGCATGTTCGGGACTTAGAGGCTCGCGATAGGACCTGGAGCCCGTCATGGCCTCGTATACATCGGCCACCGACACGATCTGACTCATGATGTGGGGCGTGGCGTCTCCAAGGTCTGGATACCCGGGCTCACTCAGCCCACGATGGTGTTCGAGGGCCACGACCGGGGCCATCGGATGCAGGCCTGGAGTCTCCATCAGAATTTCCGCGCCGAACGTCGTGTGTGCCTCGATCAGCTTGCGCTCGGCCCGGTTGAGCGCCCCTGGCTTCTTGACGATCTCGAGCGGGACCCTCGTCTTCCCGATGTCGTGGAGCAACGCCGCTTCGACCAGGATGAATGTCGTGGCCTCATCGAAGGCCAGCTGCCGCGCGAGTAACAGACTCAGAATCGCGACGTTCACCGAATGGCAATACGTGAGGTTCTCGTACTCCTTGAGGGACAGGATCTGACCGAGCGCGGCGTTGCTGCGTACGACCTCGCCAATGAGCAACTGCACGAGATCGCGCACCGTGGCGGCGTCGAGCGACCCGCCCGATGAGACGGTGTCGAAGGCCTGCTCGGCCTGCGCCAAAGACTGCGCGTAGAGAGGATCGAGCGGCGACGTCGGGGCGTCGGGCCATATTCGCCCGCGCCAGCGCGTGTCGAGCGGCACGATCCGGCCGAAACTGATGTGACGAATACCTCGCGCGGCGAGGCGCGCCTCGAGATTCTCGCCCGAGGTGTTGTCCCTGACCTGATCCAGGAGTTCCGCCGCAAGGCGAATCTCGTCCCGTTCGACGCCCGGGGTGATGTGCAGACTATCGATGCCGAGCGTCCCCAGCTCGCTCAGGGTCTGCGCCGTCGCCGTCGCCATTCCGTCGTCGCGATATGCCACGCCGTCCAGGTGGACTTCGCCGCGGATCACGTCGATCGTCAACACAGGACTCTGCCGCAGGTGCGCCTGGACGATGGCATGTAGCTCGTCGAGCTTCTGCGCGATGACAGGATGCCCGGACGGATACATGCCGGCGAGCCGGCGCAGGCTCACGAAGCCTCTCAGCAACGCAAGCGCGTCGATCGGGTCGGTGCCGGAATCAATCGTGGTCGTCATGAATGCTGCAGCAGTGCGCGTGCTCTGGCGCCCACTCTCCTCAGAGCGGGGTTCCAGAAGCGAAACCGAAGAGGCACAAGCTCTGTAAGCGCCGGTTCCAACCCATGGCCGGGAGAGCGGCCGGCCCGGTCGATCAACCGCACCACCGTCTTGGGATTCGCCATCACGAAGGCGCGGTGCCCCAGAAGGTCAAGCAACTGTGCGTGTGCCTGCTCGAGGGGGAAGTGCCAGAGGGCTTCCTCCGCCGGACCCTGTGTGCGGGCGCCACCCTGGCGGACCACCGCACCCACTGCGGAGACGGCCGCGTCCGTGCCGACCCGAGCGAGCGCTCGCAGAGCTTCCCGGACGACTGCATCGTCGGGATGCGCGAGCTGTTTCGAAATGGCCTCTTCGTACCCGGCACCCGCGAAGCCCAGGACCCGTACCAGCACGGCCGTCGCCGACACCGTGCCGTCGCCGACGTGCTTCACGAGGCCTGGCGCGAGAATCCCGGCCTGATCGCACAGCAGTTGGGTCAGTGGACGCTCGAGCGTGTGCCGCTCGGCGCTCTTGAGCCGCTCGAACAGTGGTGTGGCAAGCCCGGTGCCGACCGCCGTGATGATCTCCACGGCCGCGGCCCGTTGAGTCTCGCCGGCCTCGTACATCGCGAGCAGCCGACCGATGCGAGCTGAATCGAAATACGTTTCGAGCGCCGCCGAAATCACGTCGGCGACGTCGGGGCGCGGTCCCCGTAACTCGTCGACCAGGCGTGCGAGTCGGGTGAGCGACGAAGTGACCTCGTCCAATCGTCCCGCTCGCTCCAGATCGAGGAGCAACTGCAAGACCGGGCGCAACAGCCGCTCCACGAGGACCGGGCTGGGCTCGAGCCGCACGAGGTGAAAGGCGCATTCGAGACGCGCTCCCAGCAGGTCTGTCTCGAGGATTGTGGGGGCAACGCGCGCGATGATCTCCGCCGTCGCGGCGTCGATGGACAGGTCGTACGCGCAGAACTCCTCGAAGGATTTGCACTCGCCCGCGCTGACGCGAATCAACTCTCGGATGCGCTGGTCCAGCGCGGACTCGCCACCCTGGCCTGCGGAGCCCGCCCCCAGCCGAGTCCGCACCCGATCCTCGAGCAGGGTCGCCATGGACTCTCGCCGCTCAGCCGTCAGTTCCAGCCGGTTGAGCGCGGTCGCCAGAAGCTCGGGCGCGGCCGTTTCGACGTCGAGTAACAAGGAGAGCGCGTCCGCGAGATCGACATCCGGAAAGTCCTGGAGCACTGCGCCGTCCGGCTCCCCGTCCAGCAGCCCCGGAAGAACAGTCTTCTGAAGGAGGTTCTGCCTCCGGTTCGTATCGAGCGAGAGCACCGCCCCGGCCAGCTTGGCGAACATGACACGCGCGAGTCTCGGCTCGAGAACGCTGAAGAGTTTCGTGACGTCGCTGAACTTGCGCTCGAGCGCGGTCGCGGGTGTGACAGCGGACCCTTCGGGGCCATCATCGGCTAGCCGCAGCAGCATCGTTGCCAGCGTCGTCGGGTCATCCACGAGGATCGCCAGATCCGGCAGTGACACCGACCCGAGTTCCACGCCAGGGTCCGTTCGGATCCAACCGGTATCGGGCGGATACAAGTGAATCGATGGACCATCGGCCAACGACGCACTCTCTCGGCGGTGCCGCTCTTGTGCGAGGAGGAGCGTCCGCGCTTCCGGTGGGGAGCCGATGTGCAGCACCTCCGGTCGATGGGCCATCGTCAATACGATTCGGTCCACGCCATGTTCGACCAGCGTCTCCGCCAGCGTCGGAGAACCCTCGTCGCCGCGTGGTGCGTGCACGTCCTCGCAGAACCGAGACAGGTCGCGAATCGACGCGGCGCGGTCGATTTCGATGGTCGACACGCGGGCACCGTGCAGCCGTGACGCGAGTTCGTGTTCGATCACCGTCCCCGCACCGAACTTCAGTTCGCCGGCGCGAAGCTCGCGAGGGTCGACCACGAAGACCAGCCGCTCGCTACCTGGCACGCGACCGAGGGCCGAGTGGCACGTCGTGACGGCGTCCACGCACATCGGGCTGTTCGCCGGGTAGGTATGGAAGTACTGCAGCGCTCGAGCGAGGAGTTTGAGGCATTCCTCGATCGGCGACCCAGCCTTGGCCGACGCTCCACGAACCCCGTCAACGGGTGTCGACCGGTTCGAGGCTCGTGACGCTTGTGCCGGATCGTCACCAGAACGGGTGGGGCGGATCTCGGTTTTGTAATCGGCCGCCGCTGCGACACCCGACATTGACGCCTCTCCGGGCCGAACAAGTGCGGCCAAACACATTGGTACACAGACACTTGGCGCTCCAACCGCCCTGTTGCGGTCGAAGCCTGACACTGTCGGCGTAGAGGCGAGGGCAAGGATCGGGCCGCGTGGAGCCGTACGCCCTAGGGCACGGTGACCGTCTGAACGAAGGGTCGGCCACGTCCCCTGAAGCGCATGTCGCTGACGGTGACTTGGGTGCCCTCGGACGTGCGATCGAACGTCCAGAACGGAAAGCGAGACCACACGAGAAACCCACGCACGGGAGGCGCCCCACGTGCCTGTGCTACACGTGGGTCGCCCCCGCCTTTCTGGGTCACCGTCGGGTCAAACGTGACGCGGGTAGAGAACCAGGTGAATGTGCCCGTCACGTAGTAGCTGCCCGCGTCGACAATGATCTCGCGCTGAAACGGAGTGATCGGCAGCGGTCCAACCATCAAACTGCTCGGCTCGAAACCGTGCTCCGCGCGCCACGTCTCAGCGACGATGCCGCGCGCCAACTGCGCTGTCAGACACATGGTCGCAATGTAGACCGTCGCGATCACGAGAGCCTGCCGTGCCGGGCCGGAACCGCCACGCCTGCGTGCGAGCCAGACCCCGACGCCCAATGTCAGCCATAGCCACGGATCGATGATGAACAGCGTGTCGCCGTAGAACCAGCGCCCGTCGAACGGCATCAGCAACCGAATGCCATAGCTGTTGAGCCAATCGAGCGCGACGTGTGACAGGACGCCAACGTACGACAACAGGAGCAGCCACCCCATCCGTACCGGCACGCCGTCCGCCCGCACGGACCTCATCCGGCCGATGGCGTAGAAGGTTGTCGCGAGTAGGACCGGCAACAGGGCCTGTGCCATCGTGCCGTGCGTCCACCCACGACGGAACGCCACTGACGGCACGTCGGTCGCGAACACCAACACGTCGAGATCGGGAAGATTCGCCGCGATCATCAGCGTCGACTGACCGAAACGGGTGCGCTGCTTGAGGCCTGCTTCACCGAATGCGGCGCCGACGAGCGTATGGCAGACGTTGTCCATGGCAGATTCCGAGCGTGGACGCTCGGCTCCACGCGACCGCAGTATTTCGGGTGCCGCGCATGGCGTGACGTCGACGGCCGATGATAGCATCGACGATCATGTCATCTGGGCTCACGATCGCCGACGTGGAACGCGTCGCGGCGCTCGCGCATCTCGATCTCACGGCTGACGAGAAAACGTTGTTCACACGTCAGCTGGACGGCATTCTCGACTACGCCCGCCAGCTCCAGGCCATCGACACGAACGGTGTGCCGGCCACGGCTCATGTGCACGCGCACCAGGAGAGCGAGCGCGAAGACGAACCACGTGCGTCGTTGTCACTGGCGGACGCGGTCGAGAATGCTCCAGACGCGAATCTCGAAGCAGGACTCTTCCGCGTGCCACGCGTCATCGGCGGCTGACATGGTGCACGACAGCGCGCGCACGATCCGTGATGGGATTGCGGCCGGTCGATTCTCGGCCGTTGAAGTCTGCCAGACGTTCCTCGACCGGATCGAAGCGACGAATCCCTCGCTCAATGCGTTCACGCTCGTCGCGGCGGACCGTGCGCTTGGTCGTGCCGCCGAGATCGATCGACGACGGGCCGCGGGGGAAACACTGGGGCCGCTGGCCGGCGTACCCGTGGCCATCAAAGACAACCTCTGTGTGCGGGGCATGCGAACGACGGCCTCGTCACGAATCCTCGATCGTTTCGTGCCGCCGTTCAACGCAACCGTCGTGGAGCGCCTCGAGGCCGCCCACGCCGTCATCATCGGCAAGACCAATTGCGACGAGTTCGCCATGGGATCCTCGAACGAGAACTCGGCGTACGGCCCCGTGCACAACCCCTGGGCGGCCGACCGCACGCCTGGCGGCTCGAGCGGTGGCTCGGCTGCGGCGGTGGCCGCGCGCTGCGTGCCGCTCGCGCTCGGCTCGGACACGGGCGGATCCATACGCCAGCCCGCCTCGTTCTGCGGCGTGCTCGGGCTGAAGCCCACGTACGGGCGCGTATCGCGGTATGGACTGCTCGCCTTTGCGTCCTCGCTCGATCAGGTCGGTCCCATGGCCCGCAGCGCCGCCGACGCGGCGCTCACGCTGAACGTGCTCGCGGGCCCCGACCGGGCCGACGCCACCTCGTCGCGGCAGCCGGTGCCCGATTTCACGGCGGGGCTGACAGGCAGGATTGCTGGGCTCCGGGTGGGAGTACCGCGAACCTTCGTCAGCGAGGGAGTGGACGAGGGTGTTCGTCGGGTGTGGGACCAGGCGCTCCAAACTATGCGCGACGCCGGCGCGACGCTCGTGGACGTGGAGCTGCCACACGCCAAGTACGCGACGCCGGTCTACTACCTCGTGGCGTCCGCCGAAGCCAGCTCGAACCTGGCGCGCTACGACGGTGTGCGGTATGGATATCGTGCGGCCGGCGCCGGCGGACTGAAGGAGATGTACAGCCGGACCCGAGACGAGGGGTTTGGCGCCGAGGTCAAGCGGCGCATCATGCTCGGCACGTACGTCCTGAGCGCCGGCTACTATGACGCGTTCTATCTGAAGGCCCAGCAGGTGCGCACGCTTCTCCGCAGGGACTATGACGCGGCCTTTGAGAAGGTCGATGTCGTCGCCATGCCCACCAGCCCGATACCGGCCTTTCGTCTGGGAGAAAAGACCGCCGACCCGCTCCAGATGTATCTGGCGGATGTCTTCACCGTCAGCGCCAATCTGGCTGGACTGCCGGCCATCAGCATCCCGTGCGGCTTCGTCGAAGGATCCGAACGTCTCCCCGTCGGCCTGCAGGTAACTGGGAAAATGTTCGACGAGTCGACGCTGCTCCGTGTGGCCGACGCGTACGAGCGGATCACGGACTGGCACACGCAGGCGCCGTGAGCGGCGGAACGGGTTCGAACCTTACTTGAAGATCGCGCGCAGCGCCTCGAACTGGCTCGCGTCGGTCTCGTCGATCTTCATCGGCGTCACCGAGACCCAGCCATTTTCGACGGCCCAGAAGTCCGTCCCTTCAGGCTGCGGCTCACTCTTCCGCTCGGTGTACTGATTCCAATAGATCGTCCGGCCCGATGGGTGTTTCATCTCCACGAAGCTCTCGGTGCCGGTTCGGACCTGCCCCTGTCTCGTGATCATGTAGCCCTTGTAACCGCCCGCCGGCACGCCGGGAATGTTGACATTGAGATACGTGTTCGGTGCCAGACCCCACTGCTTGATGCGGCGGGCGACCCACACCACCTCTTCGGCCGCGTAGACGAGATCCTTCGGGAACGCCGCCCCCGACATCGACGCCGCGATCGCGGGAATCCCATGTCGGGCGGCCTCTCGCGCCGCGCCAGCCGTGCCCGACACCTGCGTGGACAGGCCGAGGTTGTATTCAGTGTTGACGCCAGATACCACGAGGTCGGGACGCGGCATCAGGATGTTCCTGATCGCGATGTTCACCGTACTCGCGGGCGTGGCGGTCAAGCCAATCGCCGGCAGCCCGTTCGGCAGAGTGAAGTCCTGACGGAACACGGCCTCCGAGGTGATGATGGCCTGTCCCTTCCCGGTCTGATTCTCGGCAGGCCCCACGATGATGGGGGTACCGATCGCCTGAAGCGCTTGTGCCACCGCGGCGATCCCCGGCGCATTCACGCCATCGTCGTTGGTGACGAGAATGCGGTACGGTGGCGGCTGGCGGAACTGCTGCGCGTCCACGGGAGCGAGCAGACAAAAACCGGCGAGCAGAACCACGAGGATGCGCAGTCTGTGCATGCGAGGAGATTATCAGATCGCAAGCGCGGCGGCGGCCGCTGCCGGGAGAGTCCACTTGTCGGGTCGGCCCGCGTGACCTGGATTCACGAAGACCCTGAAGGGATCGAGTGCCGGGTGCTGAATCAACCTCAGCACCCGAGCACTCGAGGGTTTGCCTTACGCGGCGACGTTCACCGTGATCGTGCGCGGCTTGGCGTCCTCACGGAAGGGTAGTTTCACCGTCAGCACGCCGTTCTTGTATTCGGCAGTGACGCGCGACGCATCAACGGTCGTCGGCAGACTGAACGAGCGGCTGAATGCGCCGTACTGCCGTTCGACGCGGCGGAACTGGTCCTCCTTGACGTCGGTCGGGCGCTTGCGCTCGCCGCGCAGCGTCAACGTATCGTTCGCGACGGTGACCTCGATGTCCTCCCGGGTCATGTCCGGGAGCTCCGCCTTGATGACCAGGTCGCGCCCGTCGGTCTCGTAGATATCGACCGGCGGTGTCCAGGTGCTGGGTCCGTTCACGTCCTCATCCCGAAGATAGACGTTGCCGAACAGCCGATTCACTCGGCCCTGCAGCGTCGCGAACTCACGAAACGGATCGACTCGAACAATAGCCATGCTTTTCCTCCTCATGCGCCTACGACTTCGCCTTCTTTGACGTCCGGTGTTTCCGGGGACTCTGACCCGGCACCCGACGCCTGTTCCTTTGCTTGCTTCTCTTTCGCGTACGCCTCGGCTTCCGCCCTGTTGCGCTCGTCCACTTCGTCGCGTCGCGCCTTGTCTTCCGCGGCATGCGCTTGGGCGTCTTTCACCATGCGGTCGACCGCATCCTTTGTCAGGCCCGACGACGCGGTGATCGTGATTTTCTGCTCCTTGCCCGTGGCCACATCTTTCGCCGTGGCGCTGACAATGCCGTTGGCGTCGATGTCGAACGCCACCTCGATCTGCGGCACACCCCGTGGCGCCGGCGGCAGACCCGTCAGGTGAAAGCGGCCAAGCGTCCGATTGTCGCCAGCCATCGGCCGTTCACCCTGGAGCACATGCACCTCGACGCTCGTCTGACTGTCAGTGGCAGTCGAGAAGACCTCGCTCTTCCGCGTCGGTATCGTCGTGTTCCGCGGAATGAGCGTGGTCATGACACCACCCAGCGTCTCGATGCCGAGCGACAGCGGGGTCACGTCCAGCAAGAGCACGTCCTTCACGTCGCCCTTCAGCACGCCGGCCTGAATGGCCGCACCCACGGCGACGACCTCATCCGGATTCACGCCCTTGTGCGGTTCCTTGCCGAAGTACTCCTTGACGAGCTGCTGAATCTTCGGCACTCGGGTCGACCCGCCGACGAGCACGACCTCGTCGATGTCCGACGGATTGACGCCGGCGTCGGCCAGCGCCTGCTTGACCGGCGCCATCGACCGCTGCAACAGGTCATCGACGAGCTGTTCGAACTTGGCCCGCGTCAGCTTCATCTGCAGGTGCTTCGGTCCGGTCTGATCCGCCGTAATGAACGGCAAGTTGATGTCGGTCTCGATCACGGTGGACAGCTCGATCTTGGCCTTCTCGGCGGCTTCCTTCAGCCGCTGAAGCGCCATTCGATCGCGACTGAGATCCAGGCCGTCGCTCTTCTTGAACTCAGCGACGATCCACTCGACCACACGCTGATCCAGGTCGTCGCCGCCGAGATGCGTGTCGCCATTGGTCGACTTGACCTCGACAACGCCTTCGCCGACTTCGAGGATCGAGATATCGAACGTGCCGCCGCCGAAGTCGTACACGGCGATCGTCTCGTCCTTTTTCTTGTCGAGACCATAGGCCAGCGCGGCCGCCGTGGGCTCGTTGACGATGCGGAGCACGTTGAGGCCCGCGATACGGCCGGCGTCCTTCGTCGCCTGACGCTGGGCGTCATTGAAGTAGGCCGGTACCGTGATGACCGCGTCGGTCACCTCTTCGCCAAGGTGATCCTTCGCCGCCGTCTTGAGCTTTTGAAGAATCATCGCGGAGATTTCCGGCGGCGAGTACTTCTTGCCGCGTACCTCCACGGACACGTCGCCGTTCTCCGCTCGCGCGACATGGAACGGGACACGTGTGGCCTCCTGGGCCACCTCGCTGTGCTTGCGGCCCATGAAGCGCTTGATCGAGAAAATCGTGTTCTCGGGATTGGTGACTGCCTGCCGTTTGGCGACCTGACCGACCAGCCGTTCGCCGTCCTTCGTCACGCCGACCACTGAAGGGGTCGTGCGTGCGCCCTCCTGATTCACGATGACCGCGGCCTCTCCCCCTTCGATGACGGCAACGACGGAGTTCGTGGTGCCGAGGTCGATACCAATTACTTTGCTCATGTCTGAATACCTCAGGTCTTGAATAGTAAACAGTATATGAGTTTATGTCAATATGATTATCTTAGTCTATTTACACTCATATGTACTCGAAGATCCTCAGGCCAGCCCTTCTGCGGGTGCCTCAATAGCGGCGCAAAGAGCACTAAGACGCCACGCCATGCACAGCCATGCACGGGCGAGGCGGTCGTGTGCGATCATGGACGGGCCGATGGCTCAGTCCCCACCCCTCCTGCCCGGCGACGCTACCGACCTCGCTGACGACATCCGAGAGCTCTTCGACGACCTGTCCCGCAAGGGCTCCGGATCCCAGGGAACCTATTCCGGCGACTGCCACCCGTCGCTCGATGTTCGCGAGACCGAGCTGACCGTGGAGGTGACGATTGACATCGCCGGGGTGCCGGCAGAGTCGATTCGCGTGCTGTTTCGATCGGGCGTGCTGCTCATCGCGGGTGACAAGACACCGGCCGCGACGCCGGCGCCTCCAATTTTTCATCTCGTCGAGAGGGCGTTTGGACGCTTCGCACGCGCCGTGCGTCTTGGCAGCGCATTCGACGTGCAGGGCGCACGGGCGGCCCTGCGTGACGGCGAACTGACGATCACGCTCCCAAAGCAGCCCGAACGACGCGGTCAGGCACACCGCATCCCAGTCGGATGAACATCCTTTTCATCGGAGACATCATCGGCCGCCCTGGTCGCGAGCTGATCCGTGTGGGTCTCCGCGCGCTCGTGGATCGCTACAGCCTCGATCTCGTCATCGCGAACGCGGAAAACTCGGCCGCCGGGTTCGGCATTACCAAGGACATCGGGGACACGCTGCTCGAGTGGGGCGTCGATGTCATGACGTCGGGCAATCACATCTGGGACAAAAAGGAGGCGATGCCCTACATCGCTGGAGAGCCGCGCCTCCTTCGTCCGGCTAACTATCCTGCCGGTGTACCAGGCCGCGGAAGCTACGTGGCGCAGACCGGCGACGGACGCGCCGTCGGCGTCATCAACGTCATGGGTCGAGTCTTCATGCTCAACATCGACGACCCGTTCGCCGTGGTCCTGCGGGAGATCGAAGCGATCCGACATCGCACGCGCGTCATCATCGTCGACTTCCACGCGGAAGCCACGAGCGAAAAAGTGGCGATGGGATGGCACCTCGACGGAAAGGTCACGGCAGTTCTCGGCACGCACACCCACGTGCAGACGGCCGATGAACGAGTACTGCCGGGTGGCACCGCTTACCTGACCGACGCCGGGATGACCGGCCCGCACGATTCCATCATCGGCATGGAGAAGGAGCCTTCGCTCGCGCGCTTCCTCAACGCCATGCCGTCGAGATTCGAACCCGCCACGGGCAATCCCCGGTTGAACGGTGCGGTGATCGAGGCCGACGACAAGACGGGCCGAGCGACGAACATCACCCGCATCAGTTTCTCCGAACGGGAGCTGCTCGAACTGCCGGCGACCATCCACGCGACGCCGACACGAACCGCATGACCTCGCTGCTCGATCTGCCTTTCGACGAGCCGGAACGACCGGCGCCTGTCGTCCCCGACGCTCCGCCGCGACGACGGATCCTCACGGTCTCGGAGCTGACTGCAGATGTCCGGACGCTTCTCGAAGAACGATTCATCGAGGTCTGGGTCGAGGGCGAACTTTCGAACAGCCGGGTGTGGAACACCGGGCACATGTACTTCACCCTGAAGGACGCCGGCGCGCAGATCAAGGGCGTCATGTTTCGATCGGCGCTCCGCGCACTTCGATTTGCACCGCAGGACGGCCTTCGCGTCGTGGCACGCGGACGCGTCAGCGTCTACGACCCCAAGGGGGAGTATCAGCTCGTCTGCGAGCACCTCGAACCCGAGGGCCTCGGCGCTTTGCAGGTCGCCTTCGATCAGCTCAAGCAGAGACTTTCGGCGGAAGGCCTCTTCGATCCGGCCCGAAAGCGGGCACTCCCCGTACTCCCCAGGAAGATCGGCGTCGTCACGTCCCTCGATGGAGCGGCCATCCGCGACATCATTCATGTGTTGCGCCGCCGCTATCCCAACGCGCACATCGTCATTCGTCCAACGCGCGTCCAGGGAGAAGGTGCGGCGCCCGAGATTGCCGCCGCGATTTCCGCAATCGGGAGGGTCCCCGCGGTTGATGTCGTGATCATCGCGCGCGGCGGTGGGTCGATCGAAGATCTCTGGGCGTTCAACGAGGAGATCGTCGCGCGGGTGATCGCACGCTGTCCGGTGCCGACGATTTCCGCCGTGGGCCACGAGACCGACGTCACGATTGCTGACTTCGTCGCCGATCTTCGAGCGCCCACGCCGTCGGCGGCCGCCGAAATCGTCGTCGCCAGGAAGGACGACTTCGCAGCCCGCATCGACCGGCTGTCGCACCGTGTCCATTCGACCATGCAGGCGCGTGTGCACAGGTGCGAGTCGCGGTTGCGGGCGCTCGAGGCAAGGCCAGGCTTCGCTGGCTTCCGTGGCCGGCTGGCCATGCGCGGCCGGCATGTCGCCGACGTCACGCACGAGATCCGCCGCGCGATGCGCCTCCGCATGACCGCCGCCGAGCGGACTGCCCAGTCGCTGCAGCGAACGCTCGAGACCTTCGATCTGCGCAGGCGGCTCGGACGGGTTCGCGCGCGTCTGGTCGCGGCCGATGGTCGGTTGACAGCCGCCAGTGCGACGCAGCCGTCATCGTGCCGACCGGCAGTTACGCGGAGCAGCCGCACGGCTGGAAGCGCTCAGCCCTCTCGCCGTGTTGGGCCGGGGCTATGCGGTCTGCTGGAACGCCGACCGCACCGCGGTCATCCGCGAGGCAAGTGCGGTGGCTTCGGGTGAGCACGTCCGCGTCACCCTGGCACAGGGCGAACTAGAATGTGCGGTGACGGGCCGCAGAGACACGGCGACGGGACTTCCCAGGTCCGGCTAAAGCCGGACACTACGTACGCACTGAGCCATTGACGGGGCGTGCGAGACGATCGTAGTGTCCGGCTTCAGCCGGACCCTTGTGACAGACACACTGAGACGATGACCGGAAAAAGACTGCTCTGTGCTTCTCTTCATCTGTGGCCCGTGAGAGTGCGCACGCGGCCTGCAAGGATGGATACGCGTGGATGACACGATCAAGGACTTCGAAGCGGCGATCGCCGAACTCGAAGCACTCGTGAAGAAGCTCGAAGAAGGTGACATCCCGCTCGAGACCTCCTTGAAGCTTTACGAGAGGGGCGTGCATCTCTCACGTTTCTGCCACTCGCGGCTCGAAGATGCGGAACGCCGCATCGAAGTATTGAACGAGCGCGGACAACTCAAACCCGCTCCTCCATCGCTCGGCGACGACGACGATGCAAGGCCGAAAGGCAAGGGTTAGGGCGTCGACGAGCGTACGCATTACAGGTTCACAGTCTGACTCCACAGTTCAGCGAGTATCTTCAAGCGAGGCGCGGTGAGATCGAGGCAGCGCTCGTGGGTGCGCTGCCGGCTCCACCGCAGTGCCCTGCAGTCATCGCGACCGCCATGGGCTACAGCCTCGCCGCGGGCGGAAAGCGGCTTCGACCGGTACTCTGTTTGGCCGGCGCCGATGCTGTGGGTTCGGATCGCGAACTGGCGATGCCGGCCGCATGTGCATTGGAGCTCATCCATACCTACTCGCTCATCCACGACGACTTGCCGGCCATGGACAACGACAGTCTCCGGCGAGGTCGACCGACGTTGCACGTCGTGGCAGGCGACGGCCTGGCCATCCTTGCCGGCGACGGCCTGCTGACGGAGGCGTTCGCGCTGCTGGCCCGAGCCCCCGCGAGCGCCGATCCCGGCATCGTCGCGCGCAAGCTTCGTGTCATTGGGCTCATCGCCGACGCCGCCGGCGCTGCCGGCATGGTCGGCGGACAGGCAATCGACCTCGCCTGCACCACTCCAGATCCGTCCGGCCGGCTCGCTCCGCCACTCGACGCCGAGGGCGTTCGACTCATGCACGCGCGCAAGACGGGCGCACTGATACGGGCGTCGGCGGTGGCAGGCGCCATCATGGGGGGAGGCGGCGAAACCGAAATCGGCCACATCGATGCCGCGGCGGCAGAGTTCGGGCTCGCCTTCCAGATCGTGGATGACATCCTTGATGTCGAGGGTGTCTCCACGCTCCTTGGAAAAACACCGGGGAAGGACGCCGTAGCCGGCAAACCGACCTACCCTGCGTTGTACGGCCTTCCCGCCGCGCGACAGATGGCGACCGAATGCCTCGAGCGCGCTGAGGGCTCCTTGCGCACGGCTGGTCTGGCCGATTCCTGGCTGATGGAGATCGGTCGCTGGATCGTGAATCGGTCGAATTGACGTGGCCAAGGTCCGCCTCGATCAGCTCGTCGCGGAACGGGGTCTCGCGCCGTCGCGTGAGCGCGCGCGAGCGCTGATTCTCGCCGCGCAGGTCAGCGTCGAAGGCCGGGTGATCAGCAAGGCCGGAACACAGGTCGAGGTGGACGTCGAGATCGCCCTGCTTGGACACGAGCACGAGTGGGTGGGCCGCGGCGGACTCAAGTTGGCGCACGCGCTCGACACGTTCGGCATCGACGTCACCGGACGAGAGGCGCTCGACATCGGGGCGTCGACGGGCGGATTCACCGACGTCCTCCTCAAGAGAGGCGCGTCGCGTGTCGTCGCACTCGACGTCGGGCACAACCAACTCGACTGGGCCATCCGGAGCGATCCGCGTGTTGTCGTCGTCGAACGCTTCAACGCACGACGGCTGACGGCGGCCGACCTTCCAGCCCCGGTGGACGTCGTCTGCATCGACGTGTCGTTCATCTCGTTGCGGCTGATCCTGCCAGCCGTGCCGCCGCTCCTCCGGCCCGGCGCCGACGTGATCGCCCTCGTCAAGCCGCAATTCGAAGCGGGACGAACCGAGGTCGGCCGCGGGGTGATTCGCGACCCCGCGATCCATGCGCGAGTGGTCGACGAGGTCAGCGCCGCCGCGGCTGCTGTAGGATTGACACCCAGAGCGACCACACCTTCGCCGATCACCGGACAGAAGGGCAACGTCGAATTCCTCCTGCACTTGCGCCCATGAATGTCAGACGTGTCGGCATCGTCGCCAAGAACGGCCTCGTCGCCGCATCCGAGCACGTCTCACAGCTCGGAGCATGGCTGCGCGCTCGGGGAGTCGAGGCGGTGTACGAAACCGATACCGCGACCCTGGCGGGATCGGCTGCGCAGGGTGCGCGCACGGCGACGCGCGATCTGCTGCCCAACGACGTCGATGTGATCGTCGTACTGGGAGGCGACGGCACGCTGCTCGCGATGGCGGCGCGCATCGCCCGTTCGGGGCGCGACATCCCCATTCTTGGCGTGAACTTCGGGAGCCTCGGTTTTCTCACGGAGATTCGTATCGACGAGCTCCTGCCGTCGATGGAGAGCGTGCTCGGCGGCACGGCCACGCTGGACGAACGCGCGATGCTCGAGGCCGTCGCGTACCGGAACGGTCAGGTGTTCGACACGCGCATCGTCCTGAACGATGTGGTCTTCACCAAGGCGGCGCTCTCACGCATGATCGAGCTGTCCGTCTCCGTCAGCACCGGATTCGTGACGCGCGTCAAGGCCGATGGACTGATCATCGCCAGCGCAACGGGCTCCACTGCGTACAACCTTGCCGCAGGCGGCCCCATCGTCCATCCCATGGTGGATGCGTTCGTTCTCACGCCGATCGCCCCACATACGCTGACCAATCGTCCCGTCGTCATTCCCGGCAGCACCGTTGTCGAAGTGCGGCCGCACGCGAACGGAGAGCCGGAGGACGTGTTCGTCACCTACGACGGCCAGTCGGGGTACCCGCTCAACGAAGGCGACCTCGTCCAGGTGCGCAAGTCCGCACACGTGTTGAGACTCGTCAAAGGCCCCGCGCGCGGGTACTTCGAAGTGCTGAGAGAAAAGCTGAAGTGGGGCGAGCGATGACTGACGCGCGCCTCGTTCAGCGGCTGGTTCTCGCCGCTCTAGCCCCCTTACTCGCCTGTAACCTTTAACCGATACATTCTGCGAATGATCCTCAGATTCGGAGCTGCGACCGATCAGGGACGGGTCCGTTCCCGCAACGAAGACCGCTTCATTGCAGACGGGAACCTGGGCATTTTCGCCGTCGTCGATGGCATGGGCGGTCATTCCGGGGGTGAGTTCGCATCAGCCACGATTAGCGAGGCCGTGGCGTCGTTCATCAGGGAGTCGGCCGAAGACTCGGACATGACCTGGCCAACCGAACTGGACGCAAACCTCTCGCCGCTCGCCAATCGGCTGCAGGTTGCCGTCCGTGTCGCCAACAGGACGCTGGCCGCCCGCGTACGTGAGCGGGGCGGCATGGAGGTCAGCGGCGCCACCGTTGCGGCCGCACTCTTTGGTGACGATCACGTCGCCGTCTCTCATGTCGGCGATTGCCGCGTCTACCTGCTCGGAGAGGGCCATCTCGTGCCAATCACGCGCGACCACTCGCTGGTCGCCGAGCAGATTGCGCAGGGGCTCATCAACGAAGAGACCGCCAAGACCCACCCCTTGCGCCACGTCGTCACCCGGGCGGTTTCGGGTCAGAGCGGCATTGCGATCGACACGATCGATCTGGAGGTTCGGCCCGGAAACCGCTTGATTCTCTGCTCGGATGGAATCCACGGCGTTCTGACCGATAAAGAGATCGCCGCCCTGATGTCGGCCACTGAGCCGTCGCTGGACGAAGTGTGCAAAACGGTGATCGCGGCGGTCAATGCCCGTGGCGGGCCAGACAACGCGACCGTGGTGGTGATTGAGACTGGTTGAGACTGAACTCGAGTAAGTGACCAAAGACTCAGTAAGTTAGTGGCTATCTCGCCCACGAGAATCGGAGAATTCGACATCCTCCGCCAGATTGGCTCTGGCGGCATGGGCGACGTGTATCTGGGGCGGGATTCCAGGCTCGATCGCCAGGTAGCCATCAAGGTTGTTCGAGCGGAAGTCCGCGACCAGGCGGCGCTCGACCGGTTCTTCCGCGAGGCGCGAGCCGCCGCCGCCCTGCGCCACCCGAACATCGTCACGATCTATACGTGCGGTCAGCACGACAAACAGCCGTACATGGTGATGGAGTTCGTGGACGGCGAATCGCTGTCCGAGGTCATCCGGCAGCGCCGAAATCTGATGCTGTCCGACAAGCTGTCGTACATCGAACAGGTCTGTGCCGGCCTCCACTACGCCCATCTGGCTGGCATCGTCCACAGGGACGTCAAGCCCGCCAACATCATGGTGGACCGCCAAGGCGTGGTCCGAATTCTCGACTTCGGCATCGCGCGGATCGAGGGATCGGCGATGACGCTCGACGGAACCATGGTCGGATCGTTGAACTACATGTCGCCGGAGCAGATGCTCGGCAAGACCGTCGACCATCGCAGCGACATGTTTTCACTCGGCTCAGTGGCGTACGAACTGCTGTGCTACCAGCAGGCGTTCAAGGGCAGCATGAACGACGGGCTCCTGCAACGGCTGCCGCACGAGGATCCTCCTCCGCTGGCCACGATTCGAAAAGACCTGCCCCCGGAGCTCGAACAGGTCATCGCGAAGGCGCTGCAGAAGGTCTCGGACGATCGCTATCCCGACCTGGAAGCGATGCGTGCGGCGATTCTTGAAGTGAAGCGGGGTCTCGGACAAGACGACGTCCGCACCATCGTGGTTCGACCAGTCGGGCGCGCGGCGTCGGACGCCGCGGCGCCAGCCCGCAACGAGAGTTCGGCGAAGCCCGGTGCGTCGTGGGGTGATGCTCACACCGAAGTGCCGGAGGCGTCCGCGCCACGGCCTGCATGGGCAACACCCGTCCCGACTCGCTTGGTGCTAACCCCTCGGCCGGTCGAAGCCCCGGTGACAACCCCGATACCCAGCGCCATTAGGCCGGCGACTACCGCAACGACGAAGAGGTCGTCGACGACAACGCACACCAGTGTCGAGCCGCCCTACGTACCACCCCCGCCCGCTGAACGGACCTCCGCTGTGAAAGGGGTTCTGGTCGGCTCGATTCTGGGCATCGGCATCTTCGCCGTCCTCTCTGCGATGTCCTGGCAGGCGGCACCACCGCCGACACCCCTGGAACGAGAGCGGCCCGCGATCGGCCTCGCGCTCGAACAATTTCGAGTGGCCTATCGCACGCGCGACATGGAAGCGATGACGGTGGTGTTTCCAGTGATTCCGACGCAGACCGAACAGGCGATGCGGCGAACGTTCAACACGTGCCTGGTCTATGAGGTCATGTACGACGGTGTACGTGTGAGCATGGACGCGAATGACAGCACGTTGGCGACAGCGGATGTCCGCAGCAGCCACACGTGCACGCCGAAATCAGGGGGCCGGGAAACGACCACCGACAGGCACGATATCCTCTCGCTTCGCAAGGTCGGTGACGCGTGGCTGGTCGACAAGACCTCACCCGTCCCGATCTCTGTGTCGCGCGGCGCGCGATAGATCCACCGAGACCGCAGTCTCAACCGCCGGTGACGACGTATTCGACACGGCCGAAACGGACGATGTCGCCGGCGCGGAGATAAGAGCTCAACTGCTCCCGCCCATTGATGGCAATGCCGTTCGTGCTCCCCAGATCGTCAATCGCGAGCAACCCATCAGGTTCGGCGGTGACGCGTGCGTGCAGACGCGATAGGCTGGCGTCGTCGATGTTGATGTCAGCCTGCCGACCTCGGCCGACCGTTATGGATTGACCGGGCGGCACCTCGATCACCGGCAGACCAGATTCGGGCGCGCTCGGTTCAAGACGAAGTCCTGACATCTCGACAGTAAATATACTCTCAGCGACGCGCGGGCAAACGCGCTGCGTCCGCTTGTCTACGGAAATACAGAATCTGAAATTCCCTGACGTTGCGGTTGTGTTCGGTGAGGGTTCGAGCGAACGCATGAGACCCGTCATTGCGGCTGACGAAGTACAGGTAGTTGACATCGGCGGGCATCAGGGCCGCCCGAAGCGACGCTTCCCCAGGCGCCGCGATCGGTCCTGGCGGGAGGCCCGGGTACCGGTAGGTGTTATAGGGAGAGTCGAGCGCCAGATCCTGCCGTCGAATGTTGCCGTTGTACCGTCCCGCACGCCGCAGCGCGTACACGACGGTCGGATCGGCCTGAAGCCCCATGCCGATCCTCAGCCGATTCCGATAGACCGCGGCCACGATCGGTCGCTCCGAAGGTGTTCCCGTCTCCTTCTCCACGAGCGACGCCAGCGTCACGACCTCTCTCGCGGTCAGACCCTGCTGGTTCGCGCTCGCGCGCAGCTCTTCGTCGTAGACGGCGAGAAACCGTTCGACCATCATCCCGATCAAGCGTGACGCTGGTGTCCCTCGGGGTAGGGCGTAGGTTTCTGGAAAGAGATAACCCTCGAGATCGACACCGGCGGTATCGACGTCCTTGACGGCCGACGCGTCCGAAGCCGCCTTGATGAACTGAGCCGAGGTACCGAAGCCACGAGCTTCAAAAAGCTCAGCCATCTCCAGGATGGTGAGGCCCTCGGGAAACGTGATCCGCCGCGCGTGCACGTCGCCGCGGGCGATCTTGAGCACGACATCGGTGGCAGCCATCGGACGATCGAACAGATACTCACCCGCTTTGAGATCGCGGGAGCGGCCGGTCCACCAGAGCGCGGCGCGAAACGTCCAGTCGTCTCGGACCACGCCTGCCTCGACGAGGCGACGGCCTATCGCGGTCGATCCAGCGCCTGACGGAATATCGATGAACTGCTCCGCCTCACTGGACCCCTGATAGGGCTCCTGGATGCGCGTCCACAATGCACGACCGGCAACCAGAGCGCCGACGACGCTCGCCAGGAGGAGTGCCCCGGCGGTCAGCACGATCGTCCGCTTCACGATTCGGCGTCCTGACCGAGGGTCCCCGGGCGATGGGCGCCGATATCCAGGTAGTCCTGAAGAATGATGGCGGCGGCAGCGGCATCGAGCCTCGTCTTCCGATCCCGCCAGTCCTTGATCCTCAAGGCCAGACGGCTTTCGGCCTCCCGACTCGTAAGGCGCTCGTCCTGAAGCGTGACCGGAAGCCCGGTCAGGCGACCAAGCTCCTCGGCGAAGACACGAACGCGAGCGGTCATGTCATTGGCAGAACCGTCGAGGCGACGTGGCAGGCCCACCACGAGCGCGGAGACGCCGTCTTCCTCCGCACGCAGACGCGCGATCTCCGCAGCCGTCGTGCGCGCGGCATCTGCCTCGAGACCAGTGGGCCGGAGCACCCCCACCGGCCTGGCGAGCGTCGCGGTCGCATCGCTGATCGCAACCCCGATGCGCCGCGCTCCGACGTCGAGCCCGACAATACGCACGTTATAATTGTCTCACTCTTCCACGACATGACCTTTCGCATCACGCTGTGCATCACGGTCTTCGCACTCGGTATCGGGCTGCGGGCCCAGACGCCCAACGGCGTGTCCGCTGAGGAAGAGGCGCGTCGGATCGCCGACCGCATCCGTGGACTCCAAGCGGAATCCGATCGCCTGGCCGGTGAGGCCCGCACACTCCTCACTGACCTGCGCAAGCTCGAGGCGGAACGTAACCTCCAAGTCGAACGCGTGCGTGACGCAAAGGCCGCGATCGTCGAGATTCAGACCGCCATTGAGGGTACGGCGCAGCGTCTGCTGGCGCTCGAAGCGCAGCGCATCGCAGAGCTCCCGGCGATGGAGACGCAGCTCGTCGACATGTACAAACGTGGACGCTCCGGCTTCGCGAGACTCGTGCTGAGCGCAGGAGGTATCCGGGAGTTCGGCCGCGCCACGCGCGCCGCCGCCGCCATGCTGCGCGTCAGCGAGGAACGTGTGACCCAACATCGCGCGACTGCGCAAGCGCTCGGCCAGGAGCGTGCGAAGCTCGAAGCTGAGCTCGACGCGAGGCGCGCACGTGAGGGAGAGGCGCGTCTCGCGCAGGCGGCCGCCGACAAGGCGGTGGCGGACAGCGCCGCCCTGCTGACGCGCGTGGACTCGCAGCGCGACGTGAACGCGCGGCTCGCTGGTGAACTGCAGGTCGAGCAGGCTCGACTCACGCAGCAGGAGGCTGACCGGGTCGCGGCCGCCGCTTTGCCTGCGGTCTCGAACGCGCCAGCGACCCCCAGCAGTGCACCAGCGCTGACCTTCGGGCCGACGGGACCACCGCGGGGCGCACTCCTCTGGCCAGTTTCGGGGAGAGTCACGGGCCGCTTTGGACGGCGCGTGACGCCGACCGAGGATCCGGCGGCAGCCAACGGCATGGAGATCACCTCGAGGGAGGGCAACCCTGTCCGCGCGCTCCATTCGGGCACGGTGTCGTTTGCCGGTCCGCTCGCCGGCTTCGGCAATCTGGTCATCGTTGACCACGGCGACAACGCCCTTTCCGTGTACGGCTATCTGGGCTCCTTGTCGGTGAACCGTGACGACATGGTCATGAGTGGCGCGGAGATTGGGCGTGTCGGCCTGGCGCCCGCTGGGACCGCCACCCTCTTCCTCGAGATCAGGATCGACGGACGCTCCGTCGATCCCATACAATGGTTGAGACCGCTCTGAGCCAGTCGCGTCAACGGCCTCCAGCAAATCCGGGGTGTTCATGAGCTCCCGCAACCGTCTGCTCGTCCTGGCGATATCGGCCCCAATCATCGCGTTTGCGTTCGTTGGCGGCTATTTCGGCCGCGCGATGGCGCAGGACGACACATACCAGCACCTCCGGGTGTTCGAGGACGTCGTCTCCCTGGTCCTCAATAACTATGTAGAGCCGGTGGATGTCCGCGACGCGATGGGCGGCGCCATGCGGGGGCTGGCAGATAGCCTGGATCCGGAGAGCGCCTATTTGACGCCGGAACTGGTCCGAAGCCGCGAATCGAACGACCCCGGAGGTCCTGCCGAAGTGGGTCTCGACGTCACGAGGCAGTATTACCTGCGCGTGGTGTCCGCCCGGGACGGTTCACCCGCGGCCAAGGCCGGTATCCGCGCGGGCGACTTCATCCGAGCCATCGACAATCGACCCACGCGCGACATGTCGGCGTATGAAGGGAGTCGCCTGTTGCGAGGAGCGGTGGGATCCAAAGTGTCGCTCCTCGTCATCAGGGGAAACGCAGCCGACCCGCACATGGTCGACCTGGTGCGAGAGCAGGTCGCCGGCCCCGAGCTGACCACACGGATGGCGGACTCCACGACCGGCTATGTTCGGGTGGTTCAGTTCACGGCTGACTCGGCCACGCGGATCAAGCAGGCGATCGATGCTCTGGCCAAGACGGGAGCCTCTCGATACGTGATCGACCTCCGTGGCACGTCGCGTGGCGATCTGGATGAGGGGGTGGCGGCCGCGCGCCTGTTCGTCAAAGGGGGAACGCTCGCAATCCGGCTCGGCCGCGCGGATCAGCGTGAGCCGATCGCCGCACTGCCAACAGACGGCGTCGTGACCTCCCCGGTCGCACTGCTCGTCGATATCGGCACCGCTGGGGCCGCCGAAGTGTTCGCCGCGGCGCTCGACGGCAATGGCCGCGCCGATACGATTGGCACCAACACGCTCGGACGCGCCGCGCGCCAGCGACTCGTGAAGCTGCCCGACCAGAGCGGTCTCTGGCTCACCAATCAACGGTATCTCACGCCGTCTGGCACTCCGATCCACGAAACCGGGCTCGTGCCTGATGTCATCGTGGAGCTATCGGAGGTCGAGTTCGGTGCGATGCCACCGACGCCGGACGAGACGCTGCAGAAAGCCGTCGAACTCCTCGCGACGCGCCTCGCTGCCTGAGCAACAGCCGCGCGCGTCATCGCGAGCGATCGCACTCCCCTACCCGATCCACTCGGCGTTTGTTATACTGACCGTTCGGGTTAAAGCCTGAATTTGCAACAGATAGGCGCGTAGCTCAGCTGGTTAGAGCGCCTCCCTGACACGGAGGAGGTCAGTGGTTCGAGTCCACCCGCGCCTACCAATCTTGGTCTTTGGTCTCTAGTCTTTGGTCTCTGGATTCTGGTCTTTGGACCAACGACCAGGACCGAAGATCAAGAACTAGAGACCAGAGACCAAAGACCAGAGACTGTCTTCCCGTCTTCCAATGCCTGACGTCACCATCACACTACCGGACGGATCTCACCGGACGCTGCCGGTCGGCTCGGCCGTGCGCGATGTGGCCGCGGGTATTTCTCCGCGTCTGGCCAAGGCGGCACTGGCCGGCGTGGTCAACGATCGTCTGGTCGATCTGACGTTTCCCCTCGACTCTGACTCAACCGTACGCATCGTCACACCGGAAAGCCCCGAAGCGCTGGCGCTCTGCCGGCACAGCACGGCGCATCTACTGGCCGCCGCGGTGACGAATCTTTTTCCCGACGTGCAGTGCGGGATCGGCCCCGCGACCGACGAGGGCTTCTTCTACGACTTCGTCGTCCCGCGACCGTTCGTACCCGAAGACATCGAGGCCATCGAGGGGAAGATGCGCGAACTCGCGCGGCAGGACCTCCCGTACGAGCGCCAGATGTGGCCACGCGAAGAGGCGCTGCGATTTTTCGGCGCCCGCCGGGAGCCATTGAAGGTTCAGCTGATCGACGAGAAAACCGAAGGCCAGCGTGAGGTGTCCTGCTACACCATCAAGGACCGCGCCACGTTCGTGGACTTCTGCACCGGTCCGCACGTGCCGTCAACGGGGAGGCTCAAGGCCTTCAAGCTCCTGAGCACCTCGAACGCGTATTGGAAAGGCGACGCGAAGAACCAGCCAATGCAGCGGGTCTACGGCACGGCGTTCATCGCGGAGAAGGAGCTGCAGGAGTACCTGCAACGTCTCGAGGAAGCCAAGAAGCGGGACCATCGCAAGATCGGGCGCGATCAGAAGCTGTTCATGTTCCATCCCTGGGCGCCCGGCGCCACGTTCTGGCTGCCGAAGGGAACGGTGCTGTACAACACGCTCGCCAACTACATGCGCGAGGTGCTCGTGCCGGCGGGGTACGAAGAGGTCAAGGCGCCGATCGTGCTGAACAAGGCGCTGTGGGAAACGTCGGGACACTGGCAGCACTACCGCGAGAACATGTTCCTCGTCGACAGCGAGGGCGAGCAACTCGGGCTCAAGGCGATGAACTGTCCGGGGCACTTCCTGATGTACGCGAACGAGATGCGCAGCTACCGGGACCTGCCGATCCGATTTCACGAGCAGACGCCGCTGCACCGCAACGAGGCGTCAGGCGTCCTGTCGGGGCTCACTCGCGTGCGTCAGTTCAGCCAGGACGACGCTCATTGCTTCGTGATGGAGTCGCAGATCGCCGAGGAGGTCGAACGGCTCCTCCGGCTCGTGCAACGCGTCTACGGCGACTTCGGCCTGACTCCCGAAATGAAGCTCTCCACCCGGCCGCCGGAGTTCCTCGGCACCATCGAAACCTGGGACCTGGCCGAGGCCGGACTGCGGCAGGCGCTCGAGGCGGCGGGGGTCCGTTACACGGTGAATGCGGGCGACGGGGCCTTCTACGGACCGAAAATAGATTTCGACGTCATCGACGCGATTGGACGCAAGCATCAGTGCGCGACGATTCAACTCGACTACATGCAGGCAGAGCGGTTCAACCTTACGTATGTCGGAGCCGATAACGCTCAACACCGCCCGGTCATCATTCATCGCGCGATTTTCGGGAGTTTTGAGCGGTTCATTGCCCTGCTCATCGAGCACTTCGCCGGGGCCTGGCCTCTCTGGCTGGCCCCCGTGCAGGTCGCCGTTTTGCCGATTGCAGACCGTCACCTGGCCTATACACGGACCGTTCGCGACCAGTTGGCGGCGTCGGGGATGCGGGTCGAACTCGATGAGCGTTACGAGAAGATTGGCTATAAGATCCGAGAGGCTCAACTTCAGAAGGTTCCCTACATGCTCGTCGTGGGAGACCGGGAGGCCGCCGACGGGACGGTATCGGTCCGAAGTCGCTTCGGGGGAGACCTTGGCGCGAGGCCGGTGCAAGAGTTCGTGACCGCAGCGCTCGAGGAGATTCGCTCGAGAGCACAGGGCGCAACGGTTGCGCCCGCCGAGAAGCAATCGGCGTAGGAATACTCGCTAGTCTTTGGTCTTTAGGCTTTGGTCTTTGGTCTTTAGCTTTGGTCTTTGGACCCGAGACTGGGACGAAAGACTAGAGACCAGAGACCAGAGACCAGCCAAGACCAGCGGAGGATGATATCGCTTTCGACCGTTCGCCCCGACGTGACGACCGTGTTCGCACCAATGAACGCATCCGAGTTCGAGAGATCCGGGTCATTGACGAAACCGGACAACAGCTCGGCATCATGCCTCCGCCACAAGCGCTGGTTATCGCAAAGCAGAAAGGCCTCGACCTCGTCGAGATCTCTCCGACCGCGGTGCCACCGGTCTGTCGGATCATGGACTTCGGCCAGTACCAGTACCAGGAGCAGAAGCGTGCTCGGGAGGCCAAGAAGCACCAGCGGGTGATCGAGGTCAAGGAGATCAAGTTCCGGCCGAAGGTCGATGTGCATGACTACGACTTCAAGAAGAAGCACATCGAGCGCTTTCTGGCTGAGGGCGACAAGGTCAAGGCGACGATCTTCTTCCGTGGTCGAGAGATGGCGCACCCCGAGATCGGGCGGCGCATTCTCGAGCGACTGATTGCGGAACTTGCCGACGTGGCCATCGCGGAGACGATGCCCCGGCAGGAAGGCAACCAGATGCACGTGATCCTCAGCCAGAAGGCTGGGCGCAAGGTTGCGAAGCCGCGGCCGGCGGACGCACCGAAAGAAGCGGTCCCGGCGCCGGAAGAGTAGATGCCCTGAGGCGAGGCAAGTGCAAAGTTCAAAGTACCAGAAGTGTTAAGTGCCTAGAGCCCAGAGCCCAGAGCCCAACTAAAGACTAGAGACCAAAGACTAACAAGAGACTAGAGAGAGATGCCAAAACTCAAGACACATCGCGGCGCGGCGAAGCGCTTCAAGAAGACCGGAACCGGAAAGATCGTTCGGGCCAGCGCGTTCAAGCGCCACATCCTGACGAGCAAGACCACGAAGTCGAAGCGACAGATGCGGGGCACGCGTCAGGTCGCCGACGAGGACGCGCCGAAACTGCGGCGCATGTTGCCGTACAAATAGGCGGGCGGCCTTCGGGCTGCTGATCCAGTACATGTCGAGTCGGACTACGGTCCGTCTGTCAGAGGAATGAGATGCCGAGAGTCAAACGAGGAACAGTTCGCCGCGCCAAGCGTAAGAAGCTGCTCACGCGCGCCAAGGGTTTTTACCAGACCAAGAGCAAGCTCTACCGCGCGGCCAAAGAGGCGGTCGATACCGCCGGGAAGTACGCTTTCGTCGGTCGGAAGAACAAGAAGCGCGAGTACCGGCGGCTCTGGGTCGTCCGCATCAACGCGGCGGCACACGAGAACGGGCTGAACTACTCACAGCTGATGCGCGGACTCAAGGCGGCGGGCATCGAGCTCGACCGCAAGATGCTGGCCGACATGGCCGTCACCCAGTCCGCGGCGTTCGCCCAGGTGGCGGCGCAGGCCAAGGCCGCGCTTCCCGCCCCGGCGAATGCCTGACGCTACCGATCGCTCCACCGTGGACGCGCTGCGCGCGGACTTCCGCGCGCGGCTCGCCGCCGCCTCCTCCGATCGCGACCTCAAGACACTGAACGACGAGTTCCTGGGCCGGAAGAGCGGCTCGGTGACGACGCTCCTCAAGAGCCTCTCCTCGATCCCCGCCGACGCCCGGCGCGAGTTCGGCCAAGGCGTCAACGCACTCAAGACCGAGATCGAATCGGCGCTCGACGACAAACGCGCAGCGCTGGCATCGTCGCGGCCGCCGGCCGGCGCGGTCGATGTCACGCTCCCGAGCCGTCAGATCCCGCTGGGACGCGTGCATCCGCTGATGAGAGTCAGGCAGCAGGTCGAGGACATCTTCGCCAGGATGGGCTACGAGATCCTCGAGGGCCCCGAGGTCGAAGACGACTACCACAACTTCGAAGCGCTCAACATGCCGCCGGATCATCCCGCACGCGACATGCAGGACACGCTGTACCTCGACGCGCCGATTGTCGGCGGCACATGGGGCGCCCACACGGGACGGCTGCCCGAGGCGCAGGTGCGCGCCGCCACGCTGCTGCGCACCCATACGTCCGCGATGCAGATCCGCTACATGAAGACGTTTCCGCCGCCCGTGCGGATCATCGTCCCTGGCCGCGTGTACCGTCGTGACAACCTCGACTTGAGCCACACGCCGATGTTCCAGCAGTTCGAGGGGCTCGTCGTCGGTCCCGGCATCACGCTCGCCGATCTCAAGGGCACTTTCGAGGCGATGCTGAGAGCGCTCTTCGGCGACGTCAAGGTGCGCCTGCGTCCCAGCTTCTTTCCGTACACCGAGCCCAGCGCCGAAATCGACATGAGCTGCCAGAGCTGCGCCGGCCGCGGATGCGGCACCTGCAAGCAGAGCGGGTGGATCGAGATCCTTGGCAGCGGCATGGTGCACCCGGCGGTCTTCGAGGCTGTCGGCTACGACCCAGAACAGGTTACCGGCTTCGCGTTCGGCATGGGCATGGAGCGCGTCGCGATGCTGAAATACGGCGTGGACGACATCCGCCTGTTCTATGAAAACGACCTCCGCTTCCTGGAGCAGTTTCCCGCGTGAGGATTCAGTTCTCCTGGCTGCGCGAGTTCGTGGACGTGCCCGGGTCTCCCGCAAGCGTGGCGCAGACGATGTCCGTGCGCGGATTCGCCGTCGAAGGAATCGAAACGCTCGCCGACGGCGATGCCGTGCTCGACTTCGAGATCACCGCCAATCGCCCTGATTGCCTGTCCCTCATCGGCATGGCGCGCGAAGTGGCGACGGCGTACGACCTGCCGTTGCGTGCGGCGGGTCGTCCTCCAGTTCCGGCGGAGTGCCGCCGCAGGCGGACTTCGCCGATTCGAGCGGCACCCGCCGCGATCACCATCACGATCGAAAACCCCGACCTCTGCCCTCGCTACGTGGGTGCGGTCGCCGACGTGAATGTGAAGCCATCCCCGGCCTGGATGCAGGCGCGCCTGCACGCCGCCGGCGTGCGACCGATCAACAACATCGTGGACGTCACCAACTACGTCCTGCTCGAGCTCGGCCAGCCCATGCACGCCTTCGACCTCGAGGCGCTGGCCGACGCGACGATTCGCGTGCGAACCGCGATGCCCGGCGAACGGATCCGCACGCTGGACGGTCAGTCGCGAGAGCTGTTGCCGGAGATGCTGGTCATCGCCGATGCGAAACACGCCTCCGCGATCGCCGGTGTCATGGGCGGCAGCAACTCCGAGGTCACGAACGCGACGAAGACCATCGTGCTCGAGAGCGCTTACTTCGACCCTCGCTCCGTTCGCCGTACCGAGCAAGAAGCTCGGACTGCGTAGCGAAGCCAGCATGCGCTTCGAGCGCGGGGCGGATCCGGGACTGCCCGCGATCGCCATGGCACGGGCGTTGGCCTTGCTCGAGGCGATCGACGCCGGCCACGGTCGAGGCGCCGTCGTCGACTGCTACCCGAATCGCCGCGATCCGCTGCGCCTGCGCCTCCGCCGCGCCAGGATTGCCGGCCTGCTGGGTGCCGCGCTGCCGGATCCCGACGTCCGCCGGATCCTCGACGGCCTCGGCTTCACGCTGCACGACGTCGCCGACGGTTGGGACGTGGATGTACCGACGCGACGCGTGGACGCGCTGCGCGAAGTCGATCTGATCGAGGAGCTGGCGCGCCACTATGGGTTCGATCGGCTGCCCGTGACGTTTCCGTCGCTGGACTCCGCCCCGCGACCACTCGATCCTCGCATCCTGCAGGCCCGTCACCTCCGCGCGATCCTGACCGCGGAAGGGTTTCACGAAGCGGTGACGTTCGGCTTCATGGCACAAGCAGCGGCAGCGCGCTTCGCGGCTGAGTCGGATGTCGTCGCCATCGCGAATCCGCTGTCGGAAAACTTCGCTGTCCTGCGTCCGTCGGCGCTTCCGGGACTGATTGACGCCGTGGCGCACAACCGGCATCGCCAACAGCGGGACGTCCGGCTGTTCGAGATTGGGGCGCGATTCTCGCGAACCACCGGTGAGCGTCGCGCCGTGGCGTGCGTGTGGACCGGCGCCGCCGCGCCGAGTCACTGGGCTGGCGGCGCGCGCGACGTCGACCTCTTCGACATGAAGGGTGTTGTCGAGCGCGTTTGTGAGGCGGCAGGCGCATCGATTGACTCGACGTCCGCATGCCGTGAGCCGTGGCTGACGCCCGGTCGATCCGCTGAGGCGCGCGTGAACGGCACACGGGTCGGACTCTTCGGTCAGCTCGCGGCTGATGTGGCCAGCGCCCACGGGCTCCCCGCCGATCCGGTCTATGTGGCCGAGATCGATCTGGACGTCATCGAAGCTCTCGGGCGGTCAGGTGATCTGCGCGTGGAGCCACTGCCGCGATACCCATCGGTCACGCGCGATATTTCCGTGCTCGTCGACGACACGCTCGCCGCAGCCGACGTCCGTGCGACAATCCATGGCGCGGCGCCGAACACGCTGGTTCGAGTGGTTGAGTTCGATCGGTACCAGGGCGCGGGTGTCCCCGAGCTCAAGGTGAGTCTGTCGATCCGCCTGACGTTCAGATCGGCCGAGAGAACCCTCACCGACTCCGATGTCCAGATTGCGATGGAACAAATATTATCCGCGCTAAAAACCCGTCACGGCGCGGTCCAACGCTGACAAAACTCGTGCTACCATTCGGCTCTATGGCTACTCCCCTCGCAGAAGCGGCAATCATGACAAAACAGGTAATGATGCGTACGCCCGATCTCGAGCCGATCGATCGACTCGAGGAAAAGATCAAGCTCTTGGTACAAATGGTGACGCGGCTTCGTGCGGAGCAGTCGAAGGCGGCTGACGAAAACTCGCGCCTGTCACGCGAAATCGATGCCCTTCGCGGGCGATTGTCCGACGCGCAGGGCGCGAGCGCGGAGATCGAGGTCCTCCGTGGGGAACGGGATGCCATACGTGACAGGGTCAGCGAAATGCTCTCGCAGCTGGAGTCCCTCTGAATCGTTCGAGTGCCCTCAGATGTTCGATCTTCGATCTAGAGTCCTCACTACCCCGACCACGGACTGACGACTGAAGTATGGGAGGCGTCGTGACGGTTGAAATTGCCGGCCAACAGTACCCAATCCGCAGCGGCTTGGACGCGAACTACGTGGCGGAGCTCGCCGCCTATGTCGACCAGAAAATGCGCGCGGCGTCCGACGCGGCGCCGGCGACCGACCGGCTCGGGCTGGCGGTGCTCGTGGCGCTCAACCTGGCGGACGAATACTTCCGCGCGCGCCAGCACGACACCGGCTTGGGCGGCGCGCTGAACGAGCGGGCGCTCAGACTCGAGCAGCTCCTCGACGAAGCGCTCAAGGGCTCGGAGTCCGTGAAGTTCCGTGAGCTGAGCGCCTAGCCGGCTGCAGCAGCTGACTCGACAACTCACGTCGTTTCACAGACTTACACTTCTTGACCGGCCCGCAATCGCGGGCTAAGATCTTCAAGCTCCTGCTTTGCTCGTGATGGTTTTCGGAGGCTCGTCTGAGCCAACGTACAACCCAAGTGAGCCGCGAGGTCGCGTGTTGTGCATGCCTCTGTTGCGAGGAAGCCTGAAGCGAGACCGATAACAGCGGTTCCACCTGCTTTCGCAGGTTCACTCGACCTCCCCACACGGCAAAGCGGGGCGATTTGTCCTTCCAGCCCGCTCGGCGTCGGCGACCAGTCACCCGACTCGAGCGTCTTTGTCGCTCCGGTCGTTCGGCAAACGCACCTGATTCAATGACTGCACTCACCACCGCGCCGATCCCTTCGACCGACGCGCCTGGTCGCCAGGTGTCCGACCTGGGCGAGCGCGCCTTGATCGAGCGGATCACTGGCCGCCTGGCGATGCCGTCATGGGTGGTAGTCGGGCCCGGAGACGACGCCGCGGTACTCGAGCCGGAACGGGGCGCGTTGGACGTCCTGACGACCGACGCGCAGGTCGAAGGCGTGCACTTCGATCGCCGGTTCGTGCCGCCCGAGGCCATCGGGTATCGGGCCCTCGCCGTGAATCTGAGCGATTTGGCGGCCATGGGCGCCAAACCTCGGGCCGTGCTGCTCTCGCTCGCGCTCCCAGACGCCCTGGACGTCACGTTCCTCGACCGCATGATGGACGGGATGCTCGGGCTCGCCGCCGAACACAACGTGGCGGTGGTCGGCGGAAACATCACGCGCTCCCTCGGCCCCCTGATGGTGGACGTGACGGCGATTGGAGCCGTCCGCCCGCGGCGGCGAATGACGCGCGACGGTGCCAAGCCAGGCGACGGCGTATTCGTCACGGGCACAATCGGGAACGCTTCGGTTGGCTTGCACGCGCTCCAGCAGGCCGGGCAGCACCCCTACCCCGCATCAGAGCAACGTTTTCTCCGGCCCGAGCCGAGAGTAAGAACAGGAATGATGCTTGGGCGCAATCGGGCCGCGTCATCGTGCATGGACCTGAGCGACGGTCTCGCCGATGCCGTGCGTCAGATCGGCGAGGCGTCGCACGTCGGTATCACGCTCGATGCCAGCGCGCTGCCGATCGATGGCGAGGTCCGGCACTGGCACCAGACACAAGGCCACGACGTCATCGACGCGGCGATCTGCGGTGGCGAGGACTACGAGCTTCTCTTCACCGTCCGGCCGGCACACCACGGCCGCCTGCGTGACGTGCGCAAGCGGATCGGCGATCTCCCGCTCACGAGAATCGGCGTCGTGACCAAGGACCGCCGTTTGCTGCTGACAACGTCGGGGAGCCACCGGGAGCTTCCCATGGGATTCGAGCACTTCCGCTGATGGCGCTGATCATCTCGCGGTCACTGTGGCGCAAGTTACTGGTGATGGCCATCGCCATGGTGAGCTTCGTGTTCCTCTACGAGGTCGGAACCTTTGATTCGCTCCAGGTCGCCCGGACCGGTGCCGTGGGTCCAGCGGGTCTTGCGACAGGTACGCGACATCTGTTCACGGCGACTGCCTACTGCAAGGGCACGAAGACGGCGTCCGGTGTCAACGTGCGAACCGGCATCGCGGCGTCGGACGCGGCGATCCTGCCCGTGGGCAGCGTGGTGAACATCACGACCGGCACGACGAAATACAACGGTGTCTACACCATCATGGACACCGGCCCCAAGGTGCAGGGGCGTCTCGTCGACATTTACATGTGGAGCTGTCACGACGCCTTGGCGTTCGGACGGCAGCAGATCGAAGTCACCGTGCTGAGGCTCGGCTGGAACCCCGGGGATAGCGTGCCGAGCCTCGTGGATCGACTCTTTCGCCGCCGTGAGGCCACACGCGCGACAGCCGCGGCGGCCCCTCCCCCCGCACCGGAGCCCGCGGTCATTCTAGAGGAGGACGCTGCCGCCGGAAGCCTCGAGCCGCTGCACTTCGATGCCACGAGCGCCTCCGCGGTCTCATCCCCGTCGTCAGAAGCGCCAGCGTCCGACTTCGCTCAACCCGAACCGCCGGCCCAGCCAGCCGCGCCCGCTGCGGCGGCCGCTCCCTGAACATCCGTCCGCGCCGTTCAACTGACGCGCAGGCTAAAGCCTGCGCTCTACGTTTGCGCTGAAGAGCTCGACGGCTGCGTCTACGCCGTGTAGCGCATGCTAAGCGTGTACGCGTGTAGCGGCACGCTTGAGCGTCGCGGACGCGACAGGCGTGCGACTCGGGTTGGGGCCGGCTGAAGCCGAGCGCACGCTTCAGCCGTGCGCGGACCTCAGGGAGCCGGCCCCCTACGCCGTGGAAATGGCGTCGCTCGGCAGTTGCGCGCCGGATCGTTCGCGCGCTTCGAACTGCAGTCGGTAGAGACGATGGTAGATGCCGCGCGCCGCCAGCAGCTCCTGATGCGTGCCAGCCTCGCGCAGTTGTCCCTTGTGCAACACCAGAATGCGGTCCATGTCCTGGATCGTCGAGAGCCGATGTGCAATCGCGATGCTCGTGCGGCCGCGCATCAGCACCTTGAGTGCATCGCGAATCAGTAGTTCGGTATCCGTGTCCACGCTGGACGTGGCCTCGTCCAGGATGAGGATGCGCGGATTGAATGCCAGCGCCCGCGCGAACGATAGCAACTGTTTCTGTCCGACCGAGAGGGTCGCACCGCGCTCCGCAACCGGTGTGGCCAGCCCCAGCGGCAGCCGGTCGACGAACGTGTCGGCGTGCACGGCGGCGATCGCCTCACGAATGGCCTCGTCGCCGATCGCCGCGTTGCCGAGCCTCACATTGCTCGCGATGGTGCCTGAAAAGAGATGCACGTCCTGCAGCACCAGGCCGAACATCGCCCGCAGGTGCGCGAGATCCATCGTCGCGAATATCGACACCGTCGATCGTGATCCGGCCCTCCTGCACGTCGTAGAACCGCAGCAGCAGGCTGGCGATGGTCGTCTTGCCCGCACCGGTGGCGCCCACCACGGCCACACGCTGACCTGGCTCGACGCGGAACGACACGTCCCGCAGCACGGGATCCCCCTCGACGTACCAGAAGGTCACGTGCTCGAACGCGATGACGCCTGGCCCCTCCGGCCGAAGGGCACCGGCGACGGACGGCTGGATCTCCACCGGCGTGTCCAGCAGCGCGAAGATGCGCTCGGACGAGGCCATGGCGCCCTGAAGAATGTTGAACTTCTCGGACATGTCACTGATCGGCCGGAAGAACCGCTGCGCGTACATCAGGAATGCCACCAGCGAGCCGAGCGTGAGCGCACCCTCACTCACCCACCACCCGCCGACCCAGAGGATCAACGCCGCAGCGAGGGCGCTGACCATCTCGACCGCCGGATAGAACACCGCGTAATAGAAGATCGACCGTATGTTCGCGTCCCGATGCTGTCGGTCGATCTCGTCGAACGCCGCGAAGTCCTGTGCTTCCCTCCGGTACAAGTGCACCGTCGTCATTCCCGTGATCCGCTCTTGGAGGAAGGCGTTGATGCGCGCGATCCAGGTACGGACCGTTCGGTACGACTCACGGACGTTGGTCCGGAACCACTGCGTGACGATGGCGATGAGAGGGAGCACCGAGAAGGCGACGAGCGCGAGACGCCAATCGAGCCAGATGAGGACGCACGTGATACCTGCGAGCGTGAACAGATCGCCGAACACCGAGACCACGCCGGACGTGAACAGCTCGTTCAGGACGTCCACGTCGGTCGTCACCCGAGTCATCAAGCGCCCGACCGGATTCCGGTCGTAGTAGCGCAGATCGAGTCGCTGGAGATGGCCGTGTACCTGCATCCGAAGATCGCGCATGATTCGCTGCCCGATCGTCTGCAGCATCCATGTCTGCAGGTACTCGAGCGTGAAAGACCCGACCAGGGTGGCGAGGAACACCACGGCAATCAGACCCAGGCCCGACAGATCACCGGAGGGGATGTACTGATCGATGACGATCTTGGTGAGATAGGGCGGCGCGAGCTCGAGCGTCGAGTGTCCGACGATCGCTCCAGCAGCCACCGCCACGCTGACTCGATGGGGAGCCAGGTACGTGAGCAGCCGGCGCATCAGCCGGGCGTCGTATGCCTTGCCGAGAACCTCCTCGTCCTGGCTCACGACGAGGCCAGCTCCTCTTCGAGCAGCTGCTTCTGATACAGCTCGGCATACACGCCCGCGGTCCCGACGAGCTGGCTATGGGTGCCCCGCTCGACGATCCGGCCGTCGGCGACGACGAGGATCTGATGGGCCGACCGTATCGTGGACACTCGATGCGACACGACGATCGAGGTTCGGTTCCTCATGACGCCGTCCAGCCGCTCGAGGATCTCTTCCTCCGTGTACGTGTCAACGGCTGACAGCGCATCGTCCAGGACGAGGATCTTGGGATCCACCATCAGCGCGCGTGCAATCGCCGTGCGCTGCTTCTGTCCCCCAGACAGCGTAATCCCCCGTTCACCGACGATCGTGTCGTAGCCCTTCGGAAAGTTCGGCAGGTCCTTGTCGAGCCGTGCCAGACCGGCCATCTCCTGAGCACGCGGCCGGTGGTCGTGCTCACCACGGGCGCCGAAGGCAATGTTCTCGGCGATGGTTGCGCCAAAGAGGAACGGCTCCTGCGGGACGAAGCCGATTGCGCCGCGCAGCACCGAGAGCGGAATCTCACGGACGTCAACGCCATCGACGAAGACTGTTCCGGGCGGCGGGTTCCGCAAGCGCACGAGCAGACTGAGCAGCGTGGACTTGCCGGAGCCCGTTCCACCGACGATGGCCGTCGTCGTGCCCGCCGGGAGCACGGCGTTGACGTCGTGGAGAACCACCTCGTCGCCGTAGGCAAATGTGAGATCCCGGAACTCTACGTGACCTGTGATCTGGCGGGAATCAGTGAACTGATCCGTGGCATCGGCATCCGTCACGCCCGGGACGGCATCGAACACGTCCAGCATGCGACTCCACGACGCCATTCCGCGCTGCAGGAGGTTCGTCACCCAGCCGAAGGCGATCATCGGCCACGTGAGCATCGTCAGGTATGCGTTGAAGGCCACGAGCTCGCCCACGGTGATGCGGCCGGCCACCACTTCCCGGCTTCCAAGCCAGAGTACCGAGCAGCGCGCCCAGGCCCATGAGGAGGCCCATCATGGGAAAGAACAGCGACTGGATACGAATCAGCCCCCTGTTGCGCCTGACGTACTCCTCGTTGGCGGCGCTGAATCGCTCGATTTCGAAGGGTTCCTGGCCGTACGCCCGCACGACACGCACGCCGGACAACGTCTCCTGCGTCATGGCGCTGATCTCGGAGAGCTGCTCCTGGATGAGACCGAACCGCCGGTGAATCGCGTTTCCGCAGACCGCCACCGAGACGGAGAGGAACGGCAGAGGTATCAGGGAGTACAGCGTGAGCCAGGGATCGATCGAGATCATCACCGCGATCGCCACGATGAACGTCAGGCCGGTCGTCGTCGAGTACATGACGGCCGGGCCGATCATCATGCGGACCGCGTTGAGGTCGCTCGTGGCACGCGACATCAGGTCGCCGGTGCGATGCTGCTCGAAGTAGGCCAGATCGAGCCGCTGGAGGTGGGCAAAAAACTCGTTCCTGAGGTCGTACTCGACGCCGCGCGAGGCGCCGATGATGATGCGGCGCATCACGAAGCGGAACACCCCGCCGATCGCGGCGAGCGCCAGCAGGGCCAGACCGTAGAACCACAACTTGCCTGCGTCCACCCCGCGAGCCAGGTCGTCCACCGCGTATTTCAGCACCCACGGTCCCGTGAGGGTCACGGCCGCCGTGGCTATGACGCACAGAAAACCGAGCGAAAAATCGCGGCGGTAGCGGAGGACGTAGCCCAGCAATCGACGGCCAGGGGACATCTGTATAGTGTGGCATGCGAGAATGCCCGATATAGCGGTCATCATGCGAACCCGACTCACGCTCGTCGTCCTCTTCCTCTGTACATTTATTCTCGCGGAACCGCGGACGCTCTACGCCCAGGGCCAGATGGTTGACGTGGGCATCCGGTTCTGGAAACCGTCCCCCGAACTGGTGCTCTCGAGCGGAGGCGTGACCGTCGACTTCGTACAGGACTTCGGCCTCGAGGAAGAGTGGTTTCGTGAGTACCCGTGGATCGATCGGCCGCCGCCAGAAGCTGCGGGTCAACTTCGTGAGGTTCGAGTACAACGCCGAGGCCATTATCGAGCGCACCATCGTGTTCCAGGGTCAGGAATTCACCGTGGGCGCTCCCGTAGCAACCGATGTCAAGTGGGATCAGTGGACGTTCAGCTACGAATGGGACTTCGTTTCCCGTCCGGGCGGATTCCTGGGTCTGCTGACCGACCTCAGGTACAACAAGGTCGTAGCCTCTATCGACAGTCCGGCGCTCAGCTCGACGGCGACGACCGACGTCTCGGTGCCGGCACCGGCCTTCGGGTTCATCGGCCGCGGCTACATCGGAGACTGGGCATCGATCACGGGCGAGTTCACCGGAATCACGCTGGGCTTCGACGCCTTCGACGGCGAAACGTACGACCTCGATATCTACGGCACCGCGCACTTTGGCCCGCATTTCGGCATCTCAGGTGGATACCGTGCGCTGGACATTCACTACGAAGTGGACGACGACATCGGAGACCTGAAGATGAAGGGACCGTACTTCGGCGCCGTGGTCAGTTTCTAGGGCTTCCGAGCGACGACCATCAACGAGCTGCCGAACGGTATCCTCATGCGGCGCGCGAACGCCGCTTCGACCCCGACCAGCGTCGTCAGGATCGCGTTCACAGGCGCAGAGGGCACGGTCAGGTCCGCGTCGCCTCGTGGTTCGCGAAATACCCGCAGCACCCGCTGTAGCGTCCGAACACCGAGCATCAACGGTAGCAGCGACCCGAAGAGGTAGCTGATCCTCACGACCTCGAGGCCTGCATCCTCAATCAGGCGCGCCGCCCTCTCAGGGGTATAGCGGCGCAGTTCACCCCAGACGTCGCTGTGATCGCCTCGCAGGAGGTCCATGGCGGTGACGTTCAGCACCACATGCCCGCCGGGCTTCAATAGACGCGCCATCTCCCGGAGCGCCGCGCGGTCGTCCGGCACGCTCTGAATCACGTCGAACGACGTGGCCAGGTCGAAGCTGCCCGACGTGAACGGGATGTGCTGGATGTCGGCCCGCACGACCGGCCGGCCCACGGCGCGCGCGCGTCGGATCCCTTCAGGCACCAAATCAAACCCGAACGCGCGCCCGTGCGGTATCAGGAGCGTCTTCAGGTTGAAGCCGGTGCCGCAGCCACAGTCGATGATGCGCAGGCCCCGGCGCCCAGCGGCGATCTCCTGAATCGCCGGCGCGATGTAGGCTCGAAATCCGTGGAACCAGAAGTGCGTCGCTTCCGCGCGCGCGGTCAGATCGAGCAGATCGCCCATCTAGCGGCGGGCGGACCTGACAGGCAGCGCGCGTTCTCCATAGAGCCGGCGATAGTCGTCCGCAGTCCCTAGTATCCGTTTCACGTAGTTCTGGGTCTCCGGAAACGGAATGTCGTCGATGAACTCATCCTGGTCGAATCCCGGCCGCTCGGCAATCCACCGTGCGATGCGACCCTCGCCGGCGTTGTAGCTCGCCAGGGCGAAATGCGCGCCGCCGAACCGGTCCATGAGGTCCTTGAAGTAGCGCATGCCGAGTTGAACGTTCGTCTCCGGCTGCGTGAGAAGCCGGCTCGAGTAGCGGATTCCGAGCTTTGACGCGTAGCGCCGTGCCGTCGGCGGAATGAGCTGCATCAGGCCCACGGCGTTGGCCGACGAGCGCACGGCGGGCGTGAATGTCGACTCCTGAGCGATGAGGGCCGTCATCAGGTACGGATCGAACTTGTAGCTCTCGGAGTACTTCTTGATGAGCGGCCAGTAGTCGAGCGGGAAGATGATGCGAAGCACCTCGTCTGGCAGATGCTCGCCGCCGGCCGCCATGAACTGCGGATACGCCCGGCGCATGATGGTGATCGATCCGCGTAGGTCTGCAAACCGGTCGGCCGTCTGATCCTGCAGGCCACGGCGATGCCGAATCCAGGCCGTCGTCGCTTGCAGCGCCGAGGAGTCTCCCCACGCCCGCTTGGCGTACTCCACTTCTGCGAGCGCCGCGTCATACAGCTCGATAGACGCCAGCGACTTGATCAACGCTTCATTGGGGACGAGCGGGGGCGCCGCCCCATCGAGGCGATCGGAGACGACGACCGGGCGGACGGGCGCCTCACGGCGAGCGGCGAGCGCGCGCGCCGCCAGCCGTCCGTAGTAGGAGTTCAAGTAGTCGCCGGCGACGATCCGGTACAGGGCTGACGCAGCGGCCTGGTTGTCCAACTGATCGCGAGACCGCGCTGCCCAGTAGAGCCAAGACGGCCGGTAGTCGGCTCTCGGAAACGTCGCCGCGGCCGCTTCGAACGTCACGGCGGTTTCGGTGAACCGGCCCTGCTTGTACGCCTGCCACCCGATCTTCCAGGCCGCACGATCCGCGTACCGTCCCCGCGGGAAGCGGGTGGCCAGTTCCCTGAATAGACGGTCCGCCTCCTCGTCGTCATCGCCGACAAAGTGCGAGGCGAGATTGTTGAGCGTCTCTTCCGTCCAGCTGCTGCGGGGGTGATCGGCCGCGAGCGCGCGCGCCAGAGGCACATACCCAGCGCGGTCACCGAGGGTCCGGGTTGCCGTCAAGTGAAAGAACCGCGCCTCCGCCTCGAAGGGCCCTGGGCGCATGTAGGGCTCGAGCGCCGTCAACGTCGCGCGCGTGCGCTTGAGGTTGAAGTCGCACTGGACGATCCGCAGACCGGCCAGGTCCCGGTCGCTGCCCGTCGCGGCCGGGGCCAGCGCGACAAACGCCGCACGCGCCGGCGCCCAGCGGCGAGCCGTGAAGAGCTGCTCGGCGCGCGCCAGATCGCGCTTCACGCGATCGGGGGTGAGCGTCAGAGACGGGCGAAGACGCGTGATGGCGGCTTCTGTCTCGGCCGCCTTCTCACTGAGGGGGAACTCGTAGTGCACACGCTCGTAAGCCTGGACGGCCCCCTCGAGGTCCCCGGCCGCCTCGCGCGCATTGCCCAGAAGAAGGAGCAACTCCTCCGGCGCGGCGCGCAGTTCACGAACCGCCTGCTCGAGGACCGCGACAGCCCGTTTGGGCGCGTTCTGCGCCATCGCCGATTCTGCCGTCCGCAGCGGCAGGGCTTCCTTCAGGTAGCCCTCGACTCGCCCGGCGATGACCGAGAACTCCGCGTCTGCTTCGTTCGTACGACCGAGACCGAGCAGTGCGACCCCCGCGTAATAGTGGCTGTACGCGAAGAGAGGCGTCGAATCGACTGGTGCGTTTGCGACGAGCGGCAAGCCGGCCGTGAGGCTGTCCGCCTCGATGAGCTTGACGCCCCGGGCAAACTGCGCGAAACCGCTGTTTCCGCTCTGTGCCAGGCGGGACGGCGCGTCTGGAACCATCCAGTACCGCGACGGCACGGGCAGCGGCGCATGAACGGTGTTGGTAACGGGCGCGGGAGATGCTTGAGGGCCGGTGGCCGCCGGGCTCTGAGCCCTGGCACCGACACCAAGGGCCACGCCAATCACGCCGAGGATCGCGCCAGCGGTGCGGAACGCTGACGGCGTCACCACCGGCCTCCGTACGCTTCACGGTTGGCGCTCGACACACCGGACGCCAAGGAGTCAACCGGCGCGCCAGTGAGATATCGAGCCGTCCGAGCTTCGACCACGAGCCCGGCGAATCGGGTCAGGCGTTCGACGGCTGCCAGCCACGACGGAGTCTCGTCGCCGGCCGAAGGGGCATCCGCGTAGACAACCGCCGCGACGATGCCTCCGAGCACCACCGGCACCGCCGCCGCGTCGCGCAGATCCGTGCCGTGTGCAAACGACGGCCGATCGTCCGCGGGAATGCGGCCAGTCGAAGCGCGGCTGACAACCGAAGTCTTCGTGCTCAGCGCCACACCAAGAAGGCCCTTCGGGTCCAACGGAAGCTCAATCGTCTTCGCGTCGGTCACTACCCCACTGAAACCCGAACTGTGCCAACCCTTGAGGCGGCCCGAAGCCACCACCAGCACGACGCTTCGTTCCACTTCACGACCTACACAGTCGGCAAGGACGGTCAGCACTTCACCGAACGAGGCCGCTTCGTCCAAGAGTCGCAACGCATCAGTCACCCGCACGTCGGCGGCCCTGGCCTCGATCGCGATGGTGCCTGCCAACTCGCGCAGCGTGCCATCCAGAGGTGCGCGCACCTGTGCGAGCACCCGCTCGATCGCGTCGCGAACGTGATCGTCTAACGCCACGATGTTCTTGATTATACGGCTCGATACGGGTGTCGCGGCACACCTGGTGATGTCGCGGCACGCTTTAGACCGCTTTCGATTGGCGTAGAGCGCACGCTTTAGCGTGCGCGGAGACAAGTGAGGCGCATCGCGTTAGCCGTGCGCCTTGGCGGAAGAGACGCGTTCTAGCGTGCGCGGGCGTGATGTAGAGCGCATGCTTTAGCGTGCGCGGGTGACCAACCGTCGCGTATCCGTCAGTTGAACGACGGCACTGGAAAGAGCAGGCCGCCGAACAGCAGGTACGCGAAGATGAGCGTCACGACGACGTTGAAGGCCTGGGCGCCGAGGAATGCGACGACGGGCCGCCCGCCTCCCAATCGCGCGAGATCGCCGAACGATGTTTCCAGGCCTATCGAGAGGAATGCCAGCGCGAACCATCCCGTGCGGACAGCGTTAAGGAGCGGGCGCGTGTCGCTCACGGCGGCCGCCGGCACGAGAAACGAGAAGACCAGCGACACCGCAAGAAAGCCGAGGACGAACTTGGGAAACCGTTCCCAGATCACGCCCGCGCTCACCTGCTGCGACCCGCTCCCGCCGCTGCGCATAGACCACCACACCGTGAGGAGGAACGCGGCCACGCCGATCAGCACGTTCTGCGAGAGCTTGACCACCACCGCGGCGTTTCGGGCTTGCTCGCCGACCAGTTCCCCTGCCGCGACGACGGCCGCGCTCGTGTCGAGCGTGCCGCCGAGCCACGCGCCAGACACCGCGTCAGGCATGCCCGTGACCCGCGACACCCACGGCATCACGAGCATCATCGGCACCGCGACCACCAGCACCAGCGACGTGACGTACGAGAGCTTCTTGCGGTCGCCCTGAATGGCCCCGCACGTGGCAATCGCGGCCGACACGCCACAAATCGACACCGCCGACGAGAGCATCGTCGCCAGCTCGTCGTCGATGTTCAGGCGCTTGGCCAGCCAGAAGGAAAAAGACCAGACGGTGATCACGACCACGAGCGCCTGAGCGATGCCAAGGAGTCCGGCCTCGACCAGCTCCGAGAAGAGGACACTTGCGCCAAGGATGACGAGTCCGATCTTGATGTAGTACTCGGCCTGAATCGCTCCGGCAAACCAACGGCGCAGGGGCGTCGCTTGTCCAAGGACCAGTCCGATGATCAGCGCAAAGATGACGTATTCGAGGCCCACCGCACTCGAACCCGAGAATCCCGCAAGAATTTGCGCGAACAAGGCCAGACCGTACAACGCGGCAAATCCGCCGATGAAAGGAACCACGGGGGTACGCATGAGGTGCGCACCGATGGCCGCCGGAACGAGCAAGAGCACGCCGAGCAACAGCCACCGGGACATGTTGGCTGACGTGAAGACCGTCGCGGAGAGATCGACCGGTGTGCCCCACCCGAATCGAGGGACGGCCGGTCGAACGCCGGCGATAACCAGCAGGATGATCGCGGCGCCAATCCAGACGGCGACCCAATCTTCATGAAGCGGCGAGCCGCTCTTTGACTCTCGAGCGACCGTGGCTTGGGAAGCGGCGGTCGTGGCGGCTGTGGGCATGAAGGGCAATATTGACATTATTTCGGCCGCCACAGTAGCCTCCCCTCTGCCCCGCCTGGCCGTGTAGAGCGCCAGTGTAGAGCGCACACTTTAGTGTGCGCGGAGCAGCGCTTTAGCGTGCGCGGACAGGCGTGAACCGACGTTTGATTCCCGTGAACCCCAACTCCCGACACCTCCTGGTCGCCGCACTCCTCTCCCTTGCCTCCTCGTCCCCCGCGCACGCACAGAGCGAAGCCGAGATTCTCGTGGCTGCCATGCAGGATGGCGGCAAGGTGATCTATCTGCGGCACGCGGCCACCAACCAGAACGAGGTGGATACCGGCCGCCTGGGCGATCGCGCCGGCCAGCGCAACCTGTCGCCTGCCGGCATCGAGCAGGCGAAGGAGATCGGACGCGCATTTTCCGCGCTTCGCATCCCCGTCAACGAGGTACTCGCCAGCCCCGTCTTCCGTGCGCGCGACACCGCCGAACTCGCGTTCGGCGAGGACCGCGTGATGGTGACCATGGACATCGTGGCGGATGAGTATGCCGGGTCACAACTCCGGCAGATGCTCGACGCCATGCCACGATTGCTTCGCACGCGAGCTGGTCCAGGCATGAACCGCATCATGGTGGGCCACCGGACGCCGCTCGAGATGGTGATGAAGCGGTCGTTCCCCGACACCGTGCTGCCCGAGGGCGGGATGGCCGTCTTCCAGCCTGGCGAGGACACGCCGCGACTGCTGGGCACCATCTCCGGCGCGCGGTTCATCCAGTCCGCAAACTCCCGCCGTTGACCCCTATCCGCGTCGTGGAGCGCACGCTTCGCGTGCGCGGACCGTATACGCGCCTTCCCCGCGCGAACTCCGTCTCCTGTAGAGCGCACTCCGGTAGAGCGCACGCTTTAGCGTGCGCGGACACGGCGGACGCCGCCGCGAGAGGACCGTGCGCGGACAAATGGCGGACATGGCCGTGTGACGCACCCCCGCCGACCGATCGCGTACAATAGAGGTGCGCTGCTGTACACCAGTTGGGGGCGACTTTGGCTTCGACGGGGGTAGAGAATCGCGGGATGCATGCCGAGCTCCATTGACTCGTAAAACCGATGGAACATCCGTTAACTGCGGATTCTAACTACGCTCTCGCAGCCTAATAAGCTGTGAGCGTCTGCCCTGACCTCGCCTGGTGGTTGGGGGTCAGACGCCATTAAACAGGCTGGCTTTCGGATGGCGGCTCGGCGTCCGAGGGTGAGAAATACCGGGTCTGGTGTCCGGCGGTTTTTGGCCGCTTCCTCACGCCGGGCATGAGAAATCAGAAGCGGACACGCATGTAGAGTCCTACGAGGACATACTTTCGGACGCGGGTTCGACTCCCGCCGCCTCCACCATCTCTAAGCTATTAGCGTACAAAGGCTTAGTCGATTCACACGCCTCCTAGTTTGGTTCAAATCAGGTACAGCGCGCCGACACGGCGTGCGCGGCCTCGATCTAAGTGACTGAGGCCACGGCCTTTGTTGTTTCGGACGCCTTACTAGTCTCCCGCCACCTCCACAAGCCTGACGTCCTTCCTCGCTGAGCGTTGCCCAGCGGTATCATTCACCGATGTCGCTCGAGGCGCTGCGGACACACCGACGAACGATTCTCGAACTGGCGGAGCGTCACGGTGCACGCAACGTGCGTGTCTTTGGCTCAACGGTTCGTGGAGACGCGAGACCCGATAGCGATATCGACATCCTCGTCGAGGTCGAGCGTGGCCGGACGCTCCTCGACGTGATCGCCTTCGAGCAGGACCTCGAGGAGCTCCTCGGACGCTCGGTGGAGGTGTTGACGGATGCTGGACTCAGTCCCTACCTCCAGCAGCGCATTCTCATAGAAGCCGCAGCGTTGTGAAGGACGACCTGGTCTATCTGCAGCACATCCGGGATGCACTAGAACGACTCGGCAAGACGGCCCCGTGGCGGGAATGTAACGGGTTGGGTATGGACGTCCCGAGTGCGACTGTTACGGAGAGCGTCCAACCAGAGCGATGACAGCCTTCAAGTGCGGATCGGGTCGTTATCGCTGTTTGAGGATCGCGCGTACGTCCTTGAGCAGGACGAACAGGTGATACGCGTCAGTGGGAGCCGGCGTGAAACCAAACCGTTCGTAGAACGCCCGCGCGTCGTCGTCCTTCGCGTGCACCGCCATTGCCCGGATGCCGGCGATGTCGGCGGCTTGCAGCGTCCGCAGCATGGCGTCTTTGAGCAGTCCGGACCCGAGTCCTTTGCCCTGCCAATTGGTGGCCACGGCCAGACGCGCGAGAAGCATCAGTGGAATCGGATGCTTGGCCAGTCCCTTTGCCAGACGCTGGGGCGCGTCGTCGTACTCGACCTGCGCCACGACGAGCGTGTAGAACCCGACGACTTGGTCGTCCACTACGGCTACATACGTCTGCGAGGCCTCTGCTTGCTGATTCTGAAACGCGTAGCGCGCCAGGAAACGGTTGAGCGCCTCCTGCCCGCAATCAAAGGAATCGACGGGGTGCTCGCGGCGCAGCTTTTCAATCCGCGGGCCGTTGTTCACCTGCGCCGACGCTCGAATACGCTCGGCTTCTGCAGGAGCTTTTTCAAACGAGGGTTGGGACGCGCGGGTGCGTCGAGCGCGGCCTGGAAGGCCGCCCAACGCTCGGCGTCGAGGCCGAAGCGCTGTCGGTCGGGCAGGGTCTCTTCGGCGCGTGCAAGCGCGCTCTCGAGGACGAACTCGCTGACCGAACGCTTCGTGGCCATAGCGGCGGACTGCAGCACTCGCTTCGCCGAGGGCGTCAGCCGCAGGTCGAGCTTCTCGGTGCGGGTCAGGGTGGGCATCTGCTGTTCCTCGTGTTTAGAATAGCAGGACTGCCTGACATTGTCATGACACGTTCGCTCGCCCAGCTGGCCAGACCGCAACGGCATTCGGATTCCGACCGGTTCTTGTGTACCTGATTTGTACCTCGACCTGGCGATTTGAGCGATTCTGGCGAAGCCGGCACAACGCGGGCCGATTGCGTGAGGAAGATGCCGACGATCATCAGCCCGCTGGCAAACAATTGCGCGAGCGTCAGAGGACCCACGACGGGATCGTTCACGCGGATGAATTCGATCGTGAAACGAATCAGTCCTGCCATGGCGAGGTAGCGGCCAAACACGATCCGATCCGCGACTCCTGAGGCGCGCCAGTGCAACAGAGCCCAACCGAGCCCAGCCAGCGCTGCCGCTTCGTACAATTGGGTCGGATGTACCGGAACCGCTGTCGGCGGACGTCCGTCCGGGAACGCCACGGCCCATGGAAGACTACTGGGACGGCCGTAGTCATCACCAACGAGAAAGCACCCAATCCGCCCCAAGAGGTGTCCGGCCGCGAACGCGGGCGTGGCCGCAGCCAGGACGCGGAGCACCGGCGCGCGCCTTCGCAGGGCCAGGATGCCCATGGCGAGGCCTCCAAACAACCCTCCATACCAACTGAATCCGCCGCGAGCAAAAAAGAGCGATGAGAAATTCGTCCCACGCCAGAACTCGAGACTCCACGCGAGCTTGGCGCCCAACAATCCGCCCATCAAGCCCCAAATAGCCGCATCCGCGATCGTCGACGGCAGTCCCGAGCGCCGCAGCTCGCGGCGAAATAGCCAGAGGCCTACAACAAACGCGACGCCGATCATCACGCCGAAGCTCGTGATTTCGAAATCTCCGAAGCGTACGAGAACTGGATACATGCAAATCACTCAGCCTCACGACACGATGTCCTTTACATGCCTCTCACCGAGGAACGTGGGGATGTCTTCAGTCTCCACGTCAGCCAAACCAGACCCGCGGCGCCCAGCACGAGCGCGGCGGCTAACCCTAGTTCGTTCGCAGCCTTCGGCAACGAGGCGGAGCCGTTGACGACTCGGAACGTCCATTCCGACACCAGCATGTAGTTGCCGCTGATCAGCAGAACGCCAAAGCCCGCCATGAGGATCGCGCTGATCGAGTCCCATCCACGGAACGGCGGTCTCGAGTTTCAACAGCAGCGGCAGCGCCCGGCCATCGCCACGGCCGCAATGACCAGCGGAATGCCCATGCCCAGCGAGAAGAGAAACAGCACCAGCGGCGCCGTAGAGCGCCGACTGGGCAAGCCCGATGTAGACGACCATGCCGACGACGAGCGCGGAGCCGAAACAGGTCATGCACCCGGTGGCGAACGCCAGCCCGGCGAGCATCATCTCCAGGCGGGTGGCCGGCTTGTCCGAATGCGCCATGCCGGAGAGGCACGGGCATCCGGCACACCAGCGGCGCCCTCGCCTTCGCAGCGACGCGCAGCGCGAGTCCGATGACGATGACGCCGGCCGCCATGCCGAAGTACCGCTGCCACACCTCGAACTGGGCCGTGTCGCCCAGCCGCTGCGCCGCGAACCCGATGAGCGCGCCGGTCGCCGTGTAGAGCAGCGTGAACCCAAGGATGAAGAAGAACGCCGCCGCGAGCACCTGCCGGCGGCGCGCCCGCTTCGACGCGCCCGCGTCCTGCATCGCGACGCCTGCGAGGGCGGGGATGAAGTACACCGTCAACTGGAACAGACACGGCCACATCGCGGCGAGCATCCCGCCGAGCAGCGCCAGTATCAGTCCCCACTGCTCGCCAAGGCCGATCGGCCCGCCGGCTGCGCTCGCGATATCGGGCATGACGAGCGGCAGGTGCCAGGTGGCCTCCTGTCCGGACGCCAGTCGCAGCGTCATCATCTGATGGCCCGGTCCCGAACGTGTCGTCGCGCGCGAACCGATAGAAGGTCGCCCGATGGTGCGGCGAGTCGGTCATGACTCTTGCGGTCGACGAGCGGCACGGCGACTGCCGTTGACGTACAGGTCGGGCGGGTCGCGTCCGCAGGCAGGTTCGCCGTATGAGTGCGCTCTGTCAGCAGGAACGCGACGTGGCGATCGGGCTCCAGCGCCGCCACGGCGGCTGCTCCGCCCAGTGCCTGCGTGACGTACTCGGCGGTGGCGTACGTGGCTTCGACGTGCACGCCCGATACCCCGGGATAATCGACGGGTCCGAGATCCCTGCTGAGCGCAAGCGCCAGCGCCTGCCGCCGGCGCGGCGAGACCGGCTCGGCCGGCGCGGCGCCGCCGGCGTCGAAGACCGTCAGCTTGCCGACGTTCTCCGGATGGAGATCGCACTGGACGAGGAACGTCCCGGTCTGCGTCGCGCGTGAAGAGCACCACGTCGACGCTGCTTCCGCCGGCGACACGTACGCGTGCACCTCGTCGCCCGTCGGCGTGATCCCCGCCGGGAGACGGCGCGCGTGCCGCGACGAACTGGCGGTCATGGTGATCGTGCTCGTCGTCGCGAGCGCTGTCCGTGCTGCGCGCTCGCCGCCCGTCGATCACCCACGCAAGATCGTCCGGAACCAGGCCCACGACCCTGTAGTGGTGTTCGTCTGGTACCGCGGTTCCGCAGCACAGCTGCACCGGCTGTCCCGCGGGAATGAAGACGGTGGACGGCTCGATCCCGGCGTCAGAGATGGCGATGTTGAGCGTCAGGTAGTCCGTCGGGCTCTCGAATCGTGCGGCGCGTGCATCCGCGCCGTGGTCGATCCCCGCGTGCGCGTGACCTTGGGCGGCCGCGGGCTCCTGCGCTGCCGCAAGGATCGCCCGTGCGGCCCAGGACTGGCAGCGCGGCAGCGACGATGCGGGCCAGCGCAATCTTCGTCATGGCTGTTTGTTCAGTTCCTGCAGGTGGGCCACGACCGCCGCGATCTCGGCGTCGTTGAGCGTGATCCGGCTCATGACCGCCACGCCGGCGAGCGCGGCCCGGACCCGCATCTCGTCGGCCCCGCGGATATCGGGCGCGTTGAATTGCGCGCCTCCCCTCGCGTTCGGCCCGTGGCACGCCGCACATCCGACGCCGCCGGCGGTCTTCTCGAAGATCGTCCGGCCCAGCGCGAGCGGATTCCGCCTCGCCGCTGCGCGCGACGCGGCTGGGCGCCGGCGCCGACGGCTGCAGCGCGGCGACCCGCTGCCGCATGTCGCCCGCACCGCGGCCTTCGGCCCGCCCATGTCGGCCAGCAGCTCGCCCTTCCAGTCGGGCGTGTAGCGGACGAAGCCGCCCGAGTGCGTGTCGCCGCCGTTCGGCGTGGGGATGTAGGCGTTGACCTTGTGCGTGTTGAGGTCCAGCACGATCGTCTCCCACCCGTTCATGTTGCTGATCCAGAGCTCGTTCACCTTCGGATCGGGGTGGAGGATGCCGTGATCGATGCTCGACGCCGACCCGCCGAGGTACATCGGCATGTTGTGAATGAAGTTGCGCGGCGACGTGAACGTCCGCGTCTCGACGACGCCGACCACCGAGCCGTTGTTGTGGGTCCCTTCGCCCTTGCCGATCGGATAGAGAAAGCGTCTCGTCCCAGTTGAGGGCCAGCCCGTACGGGCCCGCCACGCCGGCGCTGGTGCTGTCGACGACGGTGTTGGTGGTGTTGTCGATCTTGTAGACGTGGCTGCTGTGGGCGTCGTTGACGTACGTGAACCTGCCGTCGGAGGTATGCGCCATGCCGATCGGGTTGTCGCCCACGAACGGAATGATGGTGACCGCGCCGGTCTCCAGGTTGAGCTTCGCAATCCCCGCCGTGTTGTGAAGCTGCCCGCGCCAGGGCGGCGCGAAGACGGACACATACACGAAGCGGCCCGTCGGATCGACCGTCGGATACGGATGGCCGATCTTGTAGCCGATGTCCTCAATCGTGATGGCCCTCACGACGCGGTTGTTGTCGTTGGGATCGAGGAGCCAGTGGGACCGCCGCCGGGATTGCGGCCGAAGGCCACCATCACGCGGTCGCGCCCCTGCCAGTCCTTGAACGCGGTAATGTGGTGGAACCAGTCGACGCGAGGGCCTTCCAGCACCTTGTCCAGCTTCAGCGTCCTTGCATTCACGATCATCAGCACGGTCCGGACCTGGCCGGTGGCGCGGACGCGGTGCATCTGGCCGAGATAGAGCCAGCGCCCGTCCGGCGAGATGCCGACGCCGTGCGGGTTCTCCGTCACCTCTTCGCCCAGATCGAACAGCGCCGACGCGATGACCTTCTTGGCGTAGGCGTCGATCACCTGGACGCCCGACTTGAGCGGACGGCCGTTTCGACGCCTTCGCTGGTGAAGTAGACCAGCGGATGCGCCTCGACGTCCCAGGCGTCCGGGCCGCTCGAGTCGTATGTCGCCAGCAGCTTCAACCGGCCGCGTATCGACTCCGGCGTGTCCCATCCCGTTGGCTGGGCGGCCGGAGGAGGAGGCGCAAGCTGTCCGGCCTGCACCACCAGGGTCGGCGTCATCGAGGCCAGTTGCTGCTGCAGCGCCGCTTGTCGGTCTCGAGCGTGTTGAGGGTCGATTCGGATGCGCCCTGCGCCGTGCAGCCGGCTACCATCGCTGCGGCGACCGCCGCGATCGCTGCCGAAATCCATCGCGTTCCTACAACCCGCTTCATGTGCCTCTCCTTGCCTATTCGACTCGGTCTCGTTGGGAGCCGTTGACGGCCGCTCCCAACGCCTGCCACGCGAGACTCGCGCACTTCACCCGGATCGGAAACTGCCTCAACCAGCCAGCGCGGCCAGTGTGCCCATATCCTCAACAACTGGCGCGCCTGGTGGCGCGGCGATCATTCCGTGAAATCGCTCCGCAAGCGCGCCTGCGGCCGCAATCGTCTGGCCCAGGACGACCTCTGTCATCAGCGAGGCTGAGGCGATCGAGATCGCACAGGCCGAGCCCTCGAAGCTCACGTCTCGGATGACATCGCCGTCGAGACGAACGTAGACCGTAATGCGATCGCCACAGATCGGGATTGTGCCGCTCGGCGTTGCGTCCTCCCTCAATGGCGCGACGGTTTCGCGGCCGCCGGCTGTGGTCGAGGACGGTCTCGTCATAGAGCGCGTGGAGCCGGCGGCGGTCATCCGAAGATTCTCCGAACATCGTCCAGTGCCCGGACCAGCGCATCGATCTCCGCACGCGTGTTGTAGATCGCGAACGACACCCGCACTGTTGCCGGCACGACCGAGACGCGCCATCAGCGGCTGGCAGCAGTGGTGACCGGCCCTGACCGCCACACCAGCCCCGTCGAGAATGGTCGCGACATCGTGCGCGTGGACGCCGTCGAGCACGAAGGCGAGGATGCCGGCTCTTTCACGCGCGGCTCCAATCAACCGCAGGCCGGGTATGCGTGACAACGTCTCCGCGCCATACGCGAGGAGCTCGGTCTCGTGCGCTCGCACACGGTCGAACCCGAGCGCCCAAGATAATTGAGCGCCTCCGCAAGACCGACTGCTCCAGCGATGTGTGGTGTGCCCGCCTCGAACCGGTGAGGCAGGTCAGCATACAGGGTCCGTTCGAACGTCACGGCGTTGATCATGCCGCCTCCGGCCTGATAGGGCGGCATCGTCTCGAGCAGGCGTTCCCGTCCGTAGAGGACGCCGATGCCGGTCGGCCCGAAGACCTTGTGGCCCGAGAAGACATAGAAATCGCACTCTAGCGCCCGGACGTCCACGGGCAGGTGCGCGACCGCCTGGGCACCATCCACCAGTACCGGGAATCCCGCGGGCGTGCGCTCGACGGACGATCTCGGCGACAGGATTGACCGTGCCGAGCGCATTCGAGACGTGCGTGACGGCGACGATGCGCGTGCGGTCGCTCAGCAGCTGTTCGTAGCTATCCAATCGCAGCTCGCCCGCGTCGGTGATGGGGATGATCCGCAGAGGACGCACGCTTCTCGTCACAAAGGATCTGCCACGGCACGATGTTCGAGTGGTGCTCCATCTCGGAGATCACGATTTCGTCGCCTGGCCCCACGTGCGCACGGCCGTACGTCTGTGCCACGAGATTGATGGCTTCGGTGGAGCCGCGAACGAAGATGATCTCGGTCGACTTGGCGGCGTTCAGGAAACGGCAGGCCGTCCCACGCGCGCCTTCGTACACATCGGTCGCGTGCTCGCTGAGGAGATGCACGCCGCGATGAATGTTCGCGTTCTCCTCTGCGTAGTAGTGCTCCACGCGGTCGATGACTGACCGCGGCTTTTGCGTGGTGGCCGCGTTGTCGAGGTACACGAGCGGACGTCCGTGTATCTGCCGCTGCAGAATCGGAAAGTCGCGCCGGAGGAGACTCACGTCGAGCGATCGTGGCTGATCCGAGATTGACATCCCGCTCATTAACGTTCTTTCAGTGGAGTCGAATGACGTCCTCACCTCGGTGGCGCCCGCGGGGGCCGGACCCGCGGCCACGTTCGGCTTCAGCTCCACGCGCCATGACAGAGGGACTGATTCCGGGTTGTAGCAGATCTTGTCGTCACACGCCTGGTAGTCCAGGCTGCCCGTGAGCACCAGCTCGTTCGTGCCACTGAACGCCTTCCGCGCCTCTGGCGTCGCTTCAGGAGTGACCTCCAACACCAGTGTGAACGGTTTCTGGTAGGTGGCCACCCGCTCCTTGAGTGGGGCGAAATGATAGTCTCCGACGGTGGGTATTCGCGGGCAGCGTGCGTACGTGGGGTTGGGCAGCGACCTTCAGCTCGACGACGCGATAGCCCGTGGCGCCTGGGGCATACACATGCATCCCGCGTTTGGGTGTGATCGCGACGACGAGTGAAAACCGGGTCCCGAAGGCAACTGCGGCATCGCTGGCGTATGACGTCAGCTGCAAGATGCGGCGTCGACGCCTGGATCGCCGACACGGGGGCGTTCCGAGCCCCGTTCGCAGCAGGATATTGGTCGTCGTGTTCCGTTCCCAGTAATAGTCCTCGAAGAATCTCGAGGTCACCCGGCCCTGCCGATCCACCATGAAGGTTCCGGGGAACGGGATGCCGCGGTGGCGTTCGGCGGGCTCACCGCCGGTGGCGAACATGCGAAAGTCGGCGAGAACGCGGGGGTCCTTGCCGTTGGGGCCGAGCGCTTCTTCGACGACGGTGTTCAGGATGCCGTAGCGCCGGATCGTCGCGGAACCGACATCGGACAGCAGGGGGTAGGTGATGCCATGCCGGCGGCTGAAGTCGGCGAGAATCTCCCGCGAGTCATAGCTCACGCCGCCAGCCCGATGCCTTTCTTCCGCAATTCCTCCGCGCGACCTTGCAGCTCGACCAGCTGCGTGCGGCAGTACGGTCACCAGTCGGCCAATCGGAGGAAGACGAGCATCAGCCCTCGTTGGCCCATGAGCGATTGAAGCGTTCGCGTTCGGCCGTTCTGGTCCGTGAGGCTGAAATCAGGAACGCGCTCTCCGACCTGAGGGCCCTTCTCTGACACGTTGACCCGCTCACGCGCCGGTGCGGACGTCTGTCCGGCCGTCAAGGGCCGAATTCCCAGGAGGGCCATCGCCGCCGCAAGGGCACATACGGCAACCGTAGGTCTCGTCATGGCTGTGCTCCAGTCGCTGGTGCGGGCAGACC
>CAWHBF010000022.1:0-69212 GCA_963827515.1 uncultured Acidobacteriota bacterium
GTCTCCTGCCTCCGAAATACCGTGGGTCGTGACCGCTGACCGTGGCGCCGCGGGGACACACGCCGCGAAATCTCAGAACACCTAAGGAAATCGCGGATCCAGATCGGGCACGGACGTTGTTATGCTCACCAGGTGGTTAAACCGTCTGGACAAACGGCAACCGATACCAAAACCCGCATCCTCGACGCCGCCGACGAGATCTTCGTCCGGCGCGGCATCGACGGCGCGCGCATGCAGGAGATCGCCGATCAGGCAGGCGTAAACAAGGCGCTCCTGCATTACCACTTCCGATCGAAGGCGGACCTCGCTCGGGCGGTCTGGCATCGCATCGCCTCGTCCTTCGTGCCGGGCATCCTGCAAATGATGGCGTCCGACCTCTCGCTCGACGAGAAGATCGATCAGTTCGTCGACGCGTATCACAGACGTCTCACGCGCCACCCGTATCTCTTGCCGTACGTGATCAGCGAGGCGGCGCGGCATCCGGATCTGGTCGACAACTTTTACTCCCCCGAACGGCGCGAGGCGGCGCGTCACATGATCGACAAGCTCCGCGAGCAGATCGACGCTGTCGCCAAGGCGAGACGGATCGCGCCTGTATCGGCCGAGCAGTTCTTCATCACACTGGCCGGCAGTTGCCTCTACCCCTTCGTCGCGCGCCCGATGATCTCCGAAGCCCTCGGACTCTCGACCACGAAATTCGAAGGCTTCATGGAACGCCGGAGACGGGAGCTTCCCGCGTTTCTGAAGAGGGCGTTGCAACCATGAGGCATGTCACGCGATTGTCGATACTCTTGGTCGTCGTCGGATTGGCCGGGTCGGCATTTGCGCAACAGCCTCCGCCTGATCCGGCTGCGCAGCCGGCCGCTGAGAAGGAGGCGCGGTCGCCGTGGCTGCTGGTGCCCATGTTCTCGTCGAGTCCGAAACTTGGTACGGCACTCGGCGGACTCGGCGCCTACATGCACATCTTCGATCCGGAAAGCCGAGTGTCGCTCTTCGGCGCGATGTACAAGTACACCTCCACACACTCACAGGTCTTCGGCGCGTTTGCCCGGACATCCTCTGGCGCCGATCACCATCGCATCGTCCTGATTGCTATATTCGGGCTCATCAAGAACGACTACGACGATTATCTCGGGACCGGCGAGCCGCTGAAGACCGACGATGACTTGAAGGCCCTCGCGGGGCGGTATCTCTTTCGTGCGAAGGGAGACTGGTTCATCGGCGCCCAAGGAAGTGCCGCCAATTACCAGGTGCTCGGAGCGACCGCTGAAGACGATCTCGCGCTCGAGACATTAGGCGTACGCGGCTTCGAGTCGGCGGGAGTGGGCGCCGTGCTGATGCACGATTCGCGCGACAACGAAGACATGCCCACGACAGGCTGGTTCCTGAATGTCAACAATCTGGCCTATCGTGAAGCACTCGGAGGAGCCGAGTCGTTCGATGCGTATCGCGTGGACCTGAAAACGTTCTGGAAGCACGGCAGCGGTCACGTGCTGGCGGTGCGCCAGTTCAACTGGTGGACCAGTGATGCTCCCTCGGCGGCGCAAGCGACGGTCATCCTTCGCGGTTACAAACAAGGCCAGTACCTCTCGCCGTACATGTCGTCGCTCGAAGTCGAAGAACGCCTGTCGTTCAACGCGCGATGGGGCGCCAACCTGTTTGGTGGTGCGGCGGGATTGTACGGCGAGGCACCGGCTCCGCTCGAACGCAGCATCTATCCGACCTTCGGCGCAGGGCTGCAGTTCGTGATCAAGCCCAAGGAGCGCATGAACGTGAATCTCGAGTACGCCCAGGGCATCGACGACAGCCGCGGCGTGTACCTGAAGCTTGGCTACGCATGGTGAATCTGCGCGCGGGGAAACTGTCGCCATGAGAAAAGTCCTCGTCCTGGCTCTCGTTGCCGTTGCGCTGGCGGCGGGTGCTTTCTTCTTCTGGACCCGGCGGACCCCAGCGCCGCCGCAGGGATTGACCCTGTACGGCAATGTGGACATCAGGCAGGTGTCGCTGGCGTTCGACGGTAGCGGACGGATCGCGGAGGTTCGCGTCGAGGAAGGAGACCATGTTCGAGCGGGCGCGGTTCTGGCGACCATCGACACGCGAACGTTCGAGCTCCAGATCGAGCAGGCAACCGCGCAGATCGAGGCGCAGGAACAGAACCTTCGGCGGCTCAGGAACGGTGCACGCCCGGAGGAAATCAAGGAGGCGCGCAGCCGGCTGGCCACCGCGCAGGCGGAGGTCGCGCGCGCCACTGACGATCTCACACGGCTGCAAGGCATCGCCGCGAAGACGCAGGGGCGCGGCGTCAGTCGGCAGGATCTCGATCGCGCGCAAAGTGCCGTCGTGACGGCGTCGTCACGGACGGACGAACTCCGCGACGCGCTGCGTCTTGTGGAATCCGGTTCCCGCTCGGAGGACATCGCCGGCGCCGAAGCGCAGGTCAAAGCGTCAAGGGCGCAACTCGCGTTGCTGCGCCACCAGATCGAGTTGGGCGAACTGAAAGCCCCGGTCGATGCGGTCGTGCGATCGCGTCTGCTCGAACCTGGGGAGATGGCGACTCCGCAGCGACCCGTCTTGACACTCGCGCTGACGCAGCCGAAATGGGTGCGCGTGTATGTGGCCGAACCCGACCTTGGCAAGGTCCGGGTGGGTCTGGCGGCTCGGATTCGCACGGACGGTCAGTCAGATGTGCTCACCGGCAAGATTTCGTTCATCGCTTCAACGGCGGAATTCACGCCGAAGTCGGTCGAGACCGAGGAGTTGCGGACCAGCCTCGTCTACGAAGTTCGTATCCTCGTGGACGATCCCACAGACATCCTTCGACTCGGTCAACCAGTGACCGTCGAGCTCGCCCGAGCCGGTGCATGACCGGCGCGCCGCTGACGATCGTGGCCGAATCGCTGCGGAAGGTGTTTCCGGCGCCCGGCGGCGGCACGGTATCGGCCGTCGACAACGTGTCGTTGTCGGTGCGGACCGGTGCGCTGACGGCGCTCGTGGGACCAGACGGTGCGGGCAAGACGACACTGATTCGGTTGGTGGCGGGACTGATGGCGCCAGACGCTGGACGCTTGCGGGTGCTCGACATCGACGTCGTCGCACACCCGCAGGCGGTCCAGGATCGCATCAGTTACATGCCGCAGCGCTTTGGCCTGTACGAGGACCTCAGCGTTCAGGAGAACCTCGATCTCTACGCGGATCTGCACGGCGTACCGCAGGCGGTCCGGACAGAGCGCTTCGGTCGACTGCTCGAGATGACCGACCTGGCGCCCTTCACCGCGCGGCCGGCGGGCAAGCTGTCGGGCGGCATGAAACAGAAGCTGGGCCTGGCGTGCACGCTGGTCCGATCTCCGCACCTGCTGCTGCTCGACGAGCCGAGCGTCGGCGTCGATCCGCTGTCGCGACGAGAACTGTGGGCCATCGTGCAGCAGTTGGTGGACGACGAGCATCTGAGCGTGCTCATCAGCACGGCGTACATGGACGAAGCCGAACGGTGCGCGCAGGTCTTCGTGATGCACCAGGGCCAGATCATCAGCGAAGGCGCACCGGCCACGCTACGCACGCGCGCGAACGGCCTGACGTTCGTCGCCACGCCACCGCCCCGCGAGCCGGCACGGCAACTTCAGTCGCGCTTGTTCGATGCCGCCGACGTCGTGCTTGACGCGGTCCCGAAGGGCGGGGCCGTTCGCTTCATCCGCCAGCCTGATTCGCCTTCCGAGCGGCTGCAGGAGTTGCTCGGAGCTGCGCGGCCTGAGCCACGTCCCGAAGAACTCGAGGACGCCTTCATGATGATGCTGCGCCAGCGCGACGAGCAGGCGCCGACCGGGCCTCCGCCCGCGGCCGTCACCCAGCCCCGGCCGGCGTCAGCTCCCAACGACCAACCGGCGATTGTGGTGCGCGATCTCGTCCGCATGTTCGGCGACTTCACCGCCGTCGCTCGGACGTCGTTCGATGTGCGCCGCGGCGAGATCTTCGGGCTGCTCGGGCCCAATGGCGCCGGCAAGACCACCACGTTCCGTATGCTGTGTGGCCTCTTACCTGCCACCAGCGGTCATCTCGAAGTGGCCGGCGTGAACCTGCGCACGGCGCGGGCCCAGGCCCGCGCACGCATTGGATACGTGTCTCAGAAGTTCGCGCTGTACGGGAACTTGAGCGTGCGCGCGAACCTCGAGTTCTTCGGTGGCGCGTATGGACTCCGCGGCCGGGTGCTGCAGACGCGTGTCGCCGCGGCCCTGGAACAGTTCGGATTGACCGGAGCAGCCCGCAGCGGAGATTTGCCCGGGGGCTACAAGCAGCGCCTCGCGATGGCCGCGGGGCTTCTCCACGAGCCGGACATCCTATTCCTCGACGAGCCGACGAGCGGCATCGACCCGCTGGCGCGTCGCGCCTTCTGGCGGTCCATCACAGCGCTGGCCGAGCAAGGGGTCACCGTCATCATCACGACGCACTTCATGGAGGAAGCGGAGTACTGCGATCGAATCGCGATCCAGGACGCCGGCCGGCTGCTCGCGATCGGCACACCCGGTGAGGTCCGTCAGCGCGCGGGTGCGGACGTGGCCGACATGAACAGCGCCTTCATCGCCATCGTCGAACAGGCGCGCAGTGCCCGTCACGCCGGGACACCGGGGGCGAACGCATGACGCCATTCGTGCGTCGATTCGTGGCGCTCCTCCGTAAGGAGACGCGCCAACTTTTGCGGGATCGCAGCAACTTGGCCGTGGGCCTGGTCTTGCCGGTCGTGCTGATCCTGTTGTTCGGCTATGGGCTGTCGTTCGACGTGCGCGATGCGCCGGTCGGGATCGTCCTCGAAGACCGGTCGCCGGACGCGCGCGCCGTCGTGGCTGGGCTCGAAGGGTCTCCATACATTGCTCCCGTGTGGCTCACCAACATGCCAGAGGCCGTCGAGCGAATGCGGCTGGGCGAGATCCGAGGGATCGTCCGCGTGCCGGTCGATTTCGCGCGACAGCTGTCCGCCGGCCACGCGCAGATTCAACTCGTGGTCAACGGCGTGGACACGAATACGGCCGCGACCATCGAGAGTTACGTGACTGGCGCGATTGGGATTTGGGCGCAGCGTCAAGCCGATCGCGCCGGGAACGCGGCCGGTGGGGTGGGCAGCGTCGTCGTGGTCCCCCGGATGTGGTTCAACGAAGCGTCGAGCAGCACCTGGTATCTCGTGCCGGGACTGCTGGTCCTGGTGCTCACGTTGATCGGCGCGTTTCTGACCTCCTTGCTCATCGCGCGCGAATGGGAACGCGGCACGCTCGAGGCCCTCTTCGTCACGCCCGTGCGGCCGCTCGAGCTGGTGCTCGCCAAGCTGGCGCCCTATCTCGTCATCGGGACGATCGACTTGTTCGTCTGTCTCCTGGCCGCTCACTTCCTGTTCGAAGTGCCGATTCGAGGGTCGATGCTGGCGATCGTCGCCTCGTCTTTGCTCTATCTGACGGTGTCGCTGTCGCTCGGCCTGTTCATCTCCGGCGCGACGCGCAGCCAGTTTCTCGCGAGTCAGGTGGCCCTGCTCACCAGCTTCATGCCGGCGTTGATGCTCTCGGGGTTCATCTTCGACCTTCGTAACGCCCCCGTGGTTATTCAGATCGTCAGCCAGGTCCTGCCGGCGACGCACTTCATGGGGCTGTTGAAGACGCTGTTCCTGGCCGGCGACAACTGGGCCCTGGTCGCCCGCAACTGTTCCATCCTGGCGTTCTACGCGTTCATCCTGATCGCGGCGTCACGACGGAGCCTCCGAAAGCGGCTGTTGTAACGCCATGCGTGCCCTGGTCGGCTACATCGTGCGCGTCGGCTTTCTGTGCCGCAAAGAGCTGCTGGTGCTCCTGGCGGATCCACAGAGTCGCGCGATGATGTTCCTCCCGGCCTTACTGCAGTCGCTGCTCTTCGGCTACGGGGCGACGTACGACTTGACCAATGCGCCATACGCCGTGCTCGACCTGAGTCGCGGCGCCGCGTCGACGGCGCTGATCGCACGAGTTGACGGGACCGGGGTGTTCAATCGTGTCGCCACGCTCCGATCGGCGTCGGAGATCGCAGACGTCATCGACCGCGGCGACGCGCTGCTCGTCTTGAGTATTCCCGGCGACTTCGAGGCGCGGCTGGCCGCCGGACAGGCCGCGCCGCTGCAGATGATCCTCGACGGCCGCAATTCGACCACGGCAGGGGCCGCCGCGGGCCACGTCGGCGCGATCGTTGCCGCGTACAACCACACCCTGGGAGGGGCGCCGCCGATCGTCGTCGAGCGTCGGGCCTGGTACAACCCGAACCTCGAATCCCGGTGGAACCTCATGCCGGCGCTGATTGGCGCCCTCAGCATGCTCCAGACGTTGCTCTTGTCCGCGTTGTCGGTCGCGCGAGAACGTGAGCAAGGCACCTTCGATCAACTGCTGGTGACGCCATTCACGCCGATGCAGATTCTGATCGGGAAGGCGTTGCCGTCGATCCTGGTCGGGCTCGTGCAGTCGACCACGATCTTCCTGATTATCCGCTTCTGGTTTCAGATTCCGATGAGTGGATCGGTGTGGCTGCTCTATCTGGGCCTGTTCACCTTCACGGGCGCCGCCGTGGGAATCGGTCTCTCGATCTCGGCGTTGGCGGTGAGCATGCAGCAGGCCATGCTCTACACGTTCCTGATGATCATGCCGTTGATGCTGCTCTCGGGGTTGATGTCGCCCGTCAGCAACATGCCGCGGGTCCTCCAGCTCCTGACCTACGCCAATCCGCTGCGGTTCGGGATGGACCTCACCCGGCGCGTCTATCTCGAGGGAGCCGGCCTGCGGGAGGTCGGCTTCGACTTCGTGCCGATGCTCGCCGTGGCAGGCATCACGCTGCCGCTCGCGGCCTGGCTGTTCCGGAATCGGTTGGCGTGAGAGGGAGGATCGGCCCCATGGTCGTCCGTTGGCTGCATCGATCTCGAGCGTGTTTACCCGGCGTCATGGCGCTCGTCATGGCGGGTTGCGCCAGTGGCGCACCGAAGTATGTGAAGCCGGAACCCACGGCGCCCCGCCGATTGGACGACGTGGCGAAGCGGAGACGCGTCGCTGCATGAGCCGCTCGAGACGAGCGAGACGCTACCGGAGAACTGGTGGGCGGCGTTCTCCGATCCCGTGCTCGACGAGTTACAGCGTCAAGCCGTTGAGGCGAGCCCCGACCTGATGACGGCGGCGCTCCACTTCGCGCAGGCGCGCGTGCAGCGACAGACCGTCAGCCCGCAGCATGGCCTGCAGGGCAGCCTGTATGCGAGCGCGACCGGCCGGCGGGAGAGCGAGCTCGGGGCGGGCGTGCGATTGATCGACGTGCTGGGCGCCGATGCCGCGAGGATCGCTCCGTTGATCGCGGAGCCGTACGGCTTCTACCAGGTGGGCTTCGACGTGTCGTGGGAGCTGGATCTCTGGGGCCGGATCAGCTCGTCAATCGAGCAGGCCGATGCCGACATCGCGCGTCAGGGCGCGCTGCTCGACCTCGCGAGGGTCAGCCTGGCGAGCGACGTCGCCCGCTCCTTCTTCGATGTGCGGACGATCCAGCGCCAGATCCGCGTCATGCGTGAGGAAATCGCCGCGATGGAGGACCGGCTGTCGATTATCGAAGCGCAGGCAGAGGGCGGCCTGGTTGACGGGCTCTCTGTCGAGCGTCAACGAGCCGACCTGTCGGCGCTCAAGGCGCAGCTGCCACCGCTCCTGGCGCGTGAGGCGTCGAGCGGCAACGAGATCGCACTGCTTCTGGGTCGACTATCCCGGCGCACTCACGAGCCGACTGGCGCCAACAGACACGGACCAATCCATTCCGTTGCCCGATCTCGTGCTCGGACTGCCGTCGGAGCTCGCATCTCGACGACCCGACATCGCGGCGGCCGAGGCGCGGCTGCGCGGCGCCACCGCCGGGATCGGCATCGCCACCGCAGCGCTCTATCCGAGCATTCGTCTCGGCGCCAGATTCGGGTCCGAGTCATATCTGGGCAGCGACTTCCTGAGCTGGGGCTCTCGGCTCTGGTCGTTCGGCCCGAGCCTCGACCTGCCCTTGTTCGATCGCGGCCGCCGCAAGAGCGTCGTGCAACTGCGTGAGCTGGAGCAACAGGAGGCGGCGGTCGCTTTTCAACGCACCGTGCTCACGGCATGGAAGGAGATTGACGATGCGCTCACGGGATACACCGCTGAACGACAGCAGTTGCGTGAGCTCACGTCCCGCGAGCAGAGCGCGCGACAGGCACACGATCTCGCGCTGGCACGATACGAGGGCGGTGCAGTCGATTTCGTCACGGTCCTCGACAGTCAGCGAAGCCTTCTGCAAGCGACGTTTGACAAGGTCAGCAGTGAGGGCCGCTTGGTGGTGAGATTCGTCGCGATCAATCGCGCCCTTGGGAATGCGCCGAAGCTGGTTCAATGACCGACACCGACGCACGTGAGCCACGGCCAGGCCGATTTTTGATTCGGCGTAGAGCGGAGGCTTCAGCCTCCGCGGACACGCGAAGGCGGAAGCCTCCGCTCTACGGCGAAACGCAAATCGCTCTAGCCAGAAGAACACCGCTGCCATGCATCGAGAGACTCGAAGAACTGCCGTGACTCGGCCGTCGAGTACTCGTCGATGTATTCAAGCAGCAGCTTCTTGTGTCCACAGAGCCGCTTCTCGACGTACCAATCGAGCGGAAACGTGACATCCTCCTTTCTTACCAGGCCGGAGCGGACCGCCGCCTGCAGCTGACTGACCATGAACAAGAAGCGGTCGAATCGGTCGGTGATGAATCGCTGGGTCTCCGTGCGCCGCCCTTTCGTTCGCAGGGACGCTTCGATGGCCGCAGGCATCTCACGAGGGAGGATGTGCACTTTCGTGCCTGGCGCGATCTCGTAGGTGCGGCCCTCCTCCCAGTCGAGCATCGTCAGCGCCTGCCAACCCTCGTCGTTGATCATGCCGTTGATCAGCGTCCGCGCCATTTCGGCCTGCCGCCATTCGAGCTCTCTGACGCTCTGCGCCACGCTTCGCCGATACTGTTCGATGCCGATCGCCGCCGCGACGAGCGCGCTGAGGATCGTCACGTACCGCCAAATCGATTCGAGCCGGCTGGCCTCAGACACAGCGTTGTTCCTCTAGTCGTTCGGTCCTGGGTGCGCGAATCCGCGGCCTCGACCTGCCGCTGCAGCGCTCAGCTCCCGCGCTGGCACTTTTCCCCGCCACCTCCGGCCGGCCGGAGGCACCTCCGGAACATCCACGCGCACGTCGGGATCGTTTGCGACGATCGTGCGATTTCTGCCCGAAAACTCGGGAGCTGTCATCGCGGCGACGGGGACGCCCACGGCGGAGCAGGTATCGTGCCTGAAGATCGCCGCCCATCGGGACCCTGTCACCGAAGACCGTTGGAGGCTACGGTATTTCGTAGATCAAACCCGCGTGTCAGCGCTCAGCTGTTCGGAACCAGGACTTTTTGGCGGAAAACAGGCCTTAATCAAACGATTGCACGCGGCTGTTCAGCTGGCCGCCGACTTGCTCCCCCTAAACGGGCTGCGTCCCGCTGTCCAGGGAGATTTTTGCGCCAAGGCGTCGTGGTGTTGACTTGGCTGGTCCTACTAGAGCTCGCGGCGTGCGAACTGGAGAAGAGGGTATTGCGATGATCTCGAATCGTCGTTGTCGTGCCGTCGGCATCGTCATGTTGCTGCTGATCGGGACCCACCCAGTGTGGACACAGCAGGCTCCCGTCGGCGCCGAAGGTCCCGGGAGCACCTATTCCACCTTGCATCCGCAGCCGAAGCGGCTTGTCGACGACTGGTTCAAGCGGTTGAGCGCCGTCGTCCAAAAGCCTGTCGACCCGGCAGAAGGCTATGAAAACCTGCCGCTGTCGACTCGAACGACGTTCAACGCGGTCACCCACGCGCTGCTCATGACCAAGCTCACGGATGCTTCCGGCGAGAGTCTCTCGGATTCAGCCATGGATCTGGTGGACCGAGTCGACGAGGTCGCCGGCCAGATTCTTGGCTCGAGAGGCGACCGGCAGTTCAGGATCTACGTCCAGTTGAAGCCCGGTGCATTGGAGCTTCTCACCAGGAGCAAGGAGTTCTCCCGCACCGCCGACAACACTGTCTATCACAAGGGCTACCCCATCTGCTTCCGCAGCACGGGCGGTACACCGTCGATCCAGTTCTCTCTCTCGCGCGACGCGTCGAGAGCCGACATCGATGTGGATTACCGCTCCTCAATATTTCCCGTGGCACTGTTGAACGGACACTTGACGGCGTCTAATTCCGACATTCGCGCCAGCGGCAACGATGAGAAGCACATCCAACAGTGGGCGGGCATGCAGAACTGGTGGCGAAACCTGCTGGGCCTGCCATATGCGGAGACGCTTCGAGTGGGCGCGGAGTCAGACCGCGTCATCTCAGCCGCACCTCGACGTAAAGGTGGCAATCCTTCGGATGCTGTCCTCGATTTCTTGAGTGGCTGGCTGGTGGAGCAGAAGCCGGAGGAAGCCATCGCCTACTTTGCCGAACAGAGCTACGCCTGCGTGGATGTCCAAAACAAGGCGACGACCGATCGCGGCGTGGTGAGTTTCGTGCTGCTGCAACGGATGATGGCCGCGAATGCGCAGATCGGGAAGATGTCGTCGCTCAGCGACGCCGTCGTCGGCGTCGCGATCAGCAGCGAACGCTTGAAGGTCATCCAGCAACCGTACCATTCCACGTTCGTCTTGTACGACGTCAGAGAAGACCTGGCCGAGGAGTTCAAGTGTGTCAACCGGTTGGATTCCAGCCGAGTGTCCTCGAAAGCCCTGAAGTCCCGGTCCTTCGGCAAGTATGTCGGTGCCATGTTTGCCATCAAGGCCAATCAGCAGACAGCCGCCAGAACGGTGGCGACGCTGTGGCAGCGAGAAGGCGGCTACTGGAAGTTGATCTCCTACGATGTCGATCCCGAGATCGACCGAAGCCGCGTACCAGATCTTCGCGCCGCGGTCGCCGCCGACGCGCCGTTGGAATACGTGCAAGGCGACAAGGAGATGGTCAAGGCCGCCTCGAGTTTCATGAGGGAGTGGCTGGTCAGGAAGAATGTCGAGAAGGCGCTCGAGTACGCCGCTCCCGAGTCTCTCGCGTGCGTCACGCTGTACCGTGCGGACGATGTCCCGGCCCCGTCGACGCCCGCGGCGGCGCGCGATCTGCTCAAGACGGGGATGGCGAGCGCAGCGGCAGCGATCGGCTCGGTGAGACGCCTCGACGGCGCGATCGTTACCCCTGAGGTTCATCACCAGGCGCTGAAACTGGTGAAGCACGCTGAGGACGCGGCGTTCGTCATTGCATCCATCCCCGAATCCATGGGCGCGGCGGCCGACTGCGGGCGCCGCAGACCCGATGGGGATCCGGATTTCAGCGGCGCCACAGCGACAGGCTACGGCAGGTATTACGCTGCTGGCTTCAACTTCAGTAACGGCAACATGGATCCCGCGACGTTGTGGACTGTCTGGAGCAACGTCAACGGCTCGTGGAAGGTCGTGTCGTATGCGCTGCTCAGTCCCTAGGCTGCTAGCCCTTCGGACGTCTTCCGTTTAGAGCGTTTTTCGATTCGGCGTAGAAGCTGTGACTCGGCAGTCAGGACCTCGGGCATCAGCTTCGGTCGGCACAGAGGCGCTTGATGACCGACAGCAGGTCGTCGGATGAGAGCTTCGAGACGAAGGCAGCTGCTCCGGCCTGGAGGAACGCCTGGCCGGCGTTCGGATCGTCCAGGGCCGTGAACATGATCACTTTCATCTTGGGGTTGACGCGCGTAATCTCGCGACACGCCTCCAGTGCGTGGACGTTCGGGAGATGCACATCGAGCACAATCACGTCGGGCTGGAGTCGTTGCGCCGTCTCCAGCAGCGCGCTGCCGTCCGTGAGGCTTCCCACGATCTCGAAATCCAGTGCCAGCAACCGGCTGAGGGCTTTCACGATGTCAGGGTAGTCGTCTGCAAGCAGGACACGGGGTCGCGTGGACAACATGAACCTCCGTTGGGACTATCGATTCGCGAGCGACACGATGGTGGCCGTCAGGATGTTGCCGTCGACGGGCTGCAGACACACGCGGCGCACCCGTCTGATGCGCGCGCTCCTGTATTCGACTGATCAATGGCGCGTCTAGCCCGTTTTTCGATTCGGCGTAGAGCGGAGGCTTTAGCCTCCGCGGACACGCGCACGCTGAAGCGTGCGCTCTACGTCGAAACGCAAACCGCTCTAGTGTAACGCGTCCGCAACGGACGCCGCTGCGCTGCGGCGCAGCCCTGATTTTTCAACGAGGATGACACCACACAGCCACGAAACGCATGCCGGCCCTCGGTGGAACCCTCGATTTTCGAACTGCTGAGGCCGAAGGTAGCCGCGAAGCGAGGAGCCCCAAGTAGGTGTGATACCTTTCCCGCCACAGCTGATGGCTGTTCGGGGTGTGTCGCTGTGTCTCAGAACAGGTCGTGCGTCATGGTTTCGGCGACGCGCAATGGTTTTGGGTGGTACAGGGGAGGAAAACGGCCACGGAACTGATCGATGTTCAGCGTGAACCGCTGCTGAATCGCGAACTCGCCGCTCGGACAAGCGCCGAACCAGAGGGACGATCCGCCTGGGCATCGCTCCACACGGTGTCCTGCGTCCTGGCGAGCACCCTCAGCTATTACGTCGCCACGCAGATCGCCTGGACGCTTACTTTTCCCGATAGCAAAGTCTCACTCTTTTTTCCCCCGCAGGCGGTTCTGCTGTGCGTCCTGCTGCTCGTCCCCACTCGGCACTGGTGGGCCTACGTGCTCGCCGCCGCCAGCGCTCATTTTCTGGCGACCCAGCAGGCGGACTGGCCGCCGATGTACGCATTGACCTGCGAGGCGTTCGACGCTGTGAAATGCGTCGCGGCAGCGGCGGGGATTCGCATTCTGATCAAGTCTCCCCTCAAGGCAATCACGCTTCGTGACGCGATTCTCTTCGTCCTCATCGCAGTGGTGCTCGTGCCTTTCGGGACCGCCTTCTGGGGTGCGTCCTTTACGGTCTCCTACGGTTTCAGCACTCAGTATTGGGTCGAATGGCTCAACCTGGGAATCTCGAATGCGGTAACGACCGTCGTCCTGGTGCCGGCCTTTCTGCTGGGTGCGCACTATCTGTTCCTCAGACGCCCGAGAGCCCTGCCCCGCCGACGCGCGCTGGAAGCGGCTCTCGTCGGTGCGTGCACGGTAGCGTTAGGCATCTTCGTATTCGATCAAACGCCGGCGGGTCCCAACACTTCGCCCGCTCTCTTATATGCGCCGATTCCTCTGCTCATCTGGGCGGCGCTCCGCTTCGGCCTTGGTGGAATCAGCGTCTCGATGCTGATCATTACCTTCCAGGCGATCTGGGGAACCATGCGCGGGCACGGCCCGTTCCTGGCCCAAACCCCCGCCGAGAATGCGACGGCACTACAGCTATTCCTCCTGGTGACAGCCACTCCGCTGATGCTCCTCGCGGTTGTCATCGAAGAGGAAAGACGCTCGAAGGAAGCGTTGCGTGAGAGCGGGAACCTGATGGGTCTCGCCGCGGAAGCAGGAAACCTGGCTATGTGGGTGTGGGATGTTTCCGGCAACGATGTGTGGATGACCGAGCGGGGGCGCTCGCTGTTTGGCCTCAAGCCAGACGCGCGCCTCGATTTTGCGGCAACTTTCGATCGCGTGCACCCCGAGGATCGCGCCGCGCGTGAAAACGCGATCAAACACGCGCTCGAGACGCGAGGCGAATACGAAATGGAGTATCGCGTGCAGCAGGCGGATGGCATGGCCCGCTGGGTTCATGGGAGCGGTCGTTGTGTGGGGCCTGACGACGGCACCGGCCCCAAGCTGTTCGGTGTGTCGATGGATGTCACGGCTCGCAAACAGGCGGAGGCGTCCGCCGCGCAAAAGCGGGCAGAACTGGAGCACGTCGCCCGCGTTGCCACACTCGGCGAGCTCACCGCCACCCTGACGCACGAATTAGGGCAGCCACTCGCCGCGATCCGCACCAACTCCTCCCTCGGCGTGCGTTTGCTCGACGCACCCGAGCCCGATCTCCAGGAGGTGCGCAGCACGCTGGCCGACATCTGCGAGGCCACCGAGCACGCCGGCGAAGTCATTGGCAGGCTACGCGCCATGCTCAAGCGCGACAGCACGGCGGCGGGCTTGACCAACGTCGATGTGAACCATGCGATCCGGATCGTCGAGCGCATCGTGCACGGCGACGCGAATCGGCACAAGGTCACGGTCCACCTCGACCTGTCGTCCGACGTCCGTCCGGTCAAGAGGTGACAGCGTCCAGCTTCAGCAGGTCATCTTGAACCTGATGCTCAATGCCTTCAGCGCCATGAGCGGAACCGAACTCGACGGCGCGCGGCGCCTGATCGTGCGCACGAAGTCGATTGATGCATCGAACGTACTGGTCGAAGTCCAGGACAGCGGCACTGGAATCGCCGCGGACGAGCTCGAGTCGATCTTCGATCCCTTCATCACCAGCAAGCCGGAAGGACTGGGAATGGGCCTGTCGATCTGTCGCTCCATCATCGAACGCCACGGCGGCAAGATATCCGCGGCGAACAATCCCGACCGCGGCGCAACGTTCTCGATTACGCTGCCGATCGCCCGCGCGTGAATCTGACCGTGCGGCATGTGCGGGCGAAGTGAATCCCGGGACAACGAACAGTCCCTACTCCGCATACGCCCCGCCTACCCATGAAGGGCGCGCTTCGGCTTCTGGTGTTTCGACTGTTGTGGACCCGGCAGGTCAAGATGGTGCTCGAGCGGGTGCCGTTGGTGCGGCGCATCTACGACGGATGGAGACGGCAGCACCCTTTTGACCGGATGTACGGCCTGGATACCAGCGGGGTGATTCAGGCCAATGACCTCGGCTTCGACCCGGACCTGGCCGCGCATTCCAGCCCCTATGGTGGCTCGCAGCCGAGCATCGTGCGGCGCTGCCTCGCGACCTTGCCCGACCCCGCGGAGTACACCTTCGTCGATCTGGGCTGCGGCAAGGGCCGGCCATTGTTGGTGGCCTCCGAGTTTCCCTTTCAGCGGGTGGTGGGCGTGGAGATCGCCCCTCGCCTGGCGGAGATCGCCCGTCAGAACGCGGCGACCCTCAGCCGCCAACGGGGCCGGCAGGTTTCGATCGAGGTTCAGGTCGGCGACGCGACGACCACCGCGGCGCCGGCGGTTCGCGTGGTCTATTTCCTGTACAACCCCTTCGACGCGGTTCTGATTGGCGGCGTGGCCGGGAACATCGCTGCCCAGCTCGGCGAGCGCCTGGAGCACGCGTTCATCGTCTATTACAACCCGGTCCACGCCCAGGTATTCGATCGCTCGCCGCACTTCGCGCGCTGGTCGGCGCGGAGACTGTGGTACGCGTCCGACGAGGTCGGCTATGGCCCTGATCTCGACGACTCGGTGCTGATCTGGCAGACCGTTCCCGGGCGGTATCCGCCACAACCCGGCGCCGGGCGGCAGGTGATCGTCGACCGGGACCATACCCGGGCCATGGTCGTCGCTTGAATGGCTGACAACGCCGATTCCTCTTCGAACTGGCGAAGGGCGCGCGGCACGAATAAGACGCTGTGGCGAAGGAGAATCGTAGAAGCGGAATGCCCGTGGTGCACAGATCCCGCACGTATGCAGACGTCAATGCCGTCGTCGGCGGATACCTGCGTGACTTGGCGTTCGCGCAGTCGTCTCAGCAGAAGATGCTCGGCTACAAGCGGGCCGCATCTGCAATCCTCGCACTTGATCTGCCGTTAACCGATCTCGTGGGCTCTGACGGCGCCTTACCGAGGATCGCTGGTATTGGGCCCGCCTCCACACGAGTCATCCACGAGATTCTGCATACCGGCGAGTCACCCACCGTCGAACACGCGATCGACCGGAGCGACCGCCGTGCAGACATTGAGCGTCGACGCCAGCTTCGGCGACACTTCCTCAGCCGCGCCGAGGTCCGGCGCGTTCTCACGGATCCAGCATTCCCGGGTCCGACGCTTCGGGAGTACCGCGGGGACCTGCAAATGCACTCCGAATGGAGCGATGGCGATTCGACGGTGCAGGAGATCGCCGATGCCTGCCTACAACGTGGTTATCACTACGCGGCGGTCACCGATCATTCATACGGACTCAAGATCGCCGGCGGGATGTCGATGGCCGAAGCTGCCCAACAGCGGAGAGCCATCGACGACGTCAACGCCAGGCACGGCAATCAGTTCAGGCTGTTGCAAGGCATTGAAGCGAATATCGACGCCGCCGGCCAGTTGGACCTTTCCGACGCTGAGGCGACGACCTTCGACGTGGTATTGGCCGCGCCGCATTCGCAGCTACGAAAGGACGAGGATCAGACCAACCGCATGCTGGCCGCAATCGCGCACCCGGCAGTCAGGATCCTTGCTCACCCGCGTGGCCGGATGACCGGATCGCGCGCGGGGGTGATCGCCAATTGGGACGCGGTGTTTGCCTCGGCGGCTCTGCGCGGGGTCGCGATCGAAATCGACGGGGATCCCGCACGACAGGACCTCGATCACACGTTGGCGTCCCGCGCCCTTGAAGCGGGGTGCGTGTTCGCCCTCGACAGCGATGCGCATACCACCACGCAGCTCTCGTATGCGGAGACCGCGCTCGCGCACGCGCGCCTTGCCGGTATTCCCGCCGAACGAATCGTGAACTGTTGGCCGCTTGACCGGCTTCTGGCCTGGCTCTCGAATCCATCGTCGGAAGCTCGAGCGTGACTGTCACCCAGTGAAGGAATTCATGCCATTCAAGAGCCAGGCGCAGCGAAGGAAGTTCGCACAGCTCGATCCTGCGACAACGAACAGCTCTGTGCGGGCGATCATAGAATCGCCCTGTGTTTTTTGTCGCGGTGTTCTTCGTCGCGATCCTCTCCGGCGCCACGGCCACCGTCGTCGGATTCGGGATTGGCAGCCTGCTGACTCCGTTGCTCGCCGTCACATTCGGCACCACAACGGCGGTGGCACTCGTCACGTTGCCGCACGCGGCGGCGACGGCCGTCCGCTGCTGGCGCTTGCGCGCCCATGTGGATCGGACTGTCCTTGTGCGATTCGGCCTGCTCAGCGCAGCGGGCGCGCTGGCAGGCGCTCTGATTTATACCCGACTCGGTCCGGGCGCTCTAACGCGTGTCCTCGGTGGTCTTCTGCTCTTGACGGCCGTCGCGCAGCTCACGGGCTGGGCCTCTCGCTGGCAACCGCATGGGCCGGTTGTGGCGTTATTCGGCCTCGTGTCTGGCTTCTTTGGCGGCATCGCCGGCAATCAAGGCGGTCTGCGCTCGGCCGCGTTGACGGCATTCGGCCTTCCACCACTTGGATTCGTCGCTACCGCGACGGCAACCGGCCTCCTGGTAGATACGGTGCGAACACCCGTCTACCTCTGGCACTCGGGGCCAGTCATGCTCACGCTCTGGGCACCCATCATCGTCAGCACGGTAGGAGTCCTCATCGGGACCATAGTGGGCGAGCGGTTGCTGCTGGGATTGTCGCCGCGCCATTTCGGCAAGGCCATCGGCGGGGCAATCGGCGCACTCGGGATCTGGATGCTCGTGATACCGGTATAACGGACCAGGAGCACGGCTTTCGCGCTGGCACAACGCCTCAACATGCTCCGAATATGAGCAGCGGTGCAGGACGTCCCTACATGTCGTGCCTGAGCACGACCATTTTCTCTTGCGACATGTCTTCCATGGAGGCAGGTATGCCCCCGACGCCGTAGCCCGACTGACGTCGGCCGGCAAAGGGCATCCAGTCGGTGCGAAACGCCGTGTGGTCGTTGATGAGCACACACGATGCGTCGAAGCGCTCGGCAGCCCGAAGCGCAGGCGCGATGTCGGTTGAGAAGATGCTGGCCTGGAACGCAAACGGCAGCGCGTTCGCGGCGTCGATCGCGCGATCGAGATCCTGAAATCCGTAGACACAGGTCACCGGGCCAAAGATTTCCAGTTGAGACACCTTGGCATCGGCTCGGCGGCTCTACCAGGACGGCCGGCATCAGCGTCGTCTCCGAGTATCGGCCGCCGCCAAACAGGCGTGCCCCGCGCGATGTCGCTTCCTCGAGCCACGACGCGACGCGGCTGGTCTCGCGAGGATCGATCAGCGGACCGACCTCCGTCTCGCGGAGCAGCGGATCCCCGACGCGAAGGCGCCCGACCCGGGCGGTCAATCGTTCGACAAATCCGCCGATGATGTCCTGATGCACGAAGATCCGCTGTGTCGACACGCAGACCTGGCCCGCGTGGTAGTAGCCGCCTTTGACAATCGGCTCGATCACGGTGTCGAGATTGACGCTGCGGTCCACAATCACGGGAGCGGCGCCACCATGCTCCAAGGCGCATCGGGTTCCCGGGGAGAGCCGACTGTGCAAATGCCACCCCACCCGCGCTGAGCCAATGAAGCTGAGGAACGCGATTCGCGAGTCGGTGGCGAGACGCTCCGCAAGAGCGTTGTCATCGGTGATGAACGTCTGGCACCAGGCTTCGTCGAGGCCTGCCTCCTGGAACAGCTTGACGAGCTCCAGGCACGACAACGGCGTGGCTGCCGCTGGCTTGACGATGACGGGACACCCGACCGCAATGGCCGGTGCCACCTGATGCACGATCAGATTCAAGGGGTGATTGAAGGCCGATATCGCGGCGACAACGCCGATGGGTTCCTTCGTGGTGAACGCCCATCGACGCTCACTCGCCGGCGTGAGCCCCATGGGAATCTCCCGGCCGGCGAAGGTGCGAAGCGCTTCCGCCGCGTTGCGCAAGCCGTCGATGGCCCGGATCACCTCGGCAGCGGCGTCGCTGACCGGCTTGCCCCCTTCCCGCGCAATGCGTGTGACAAACGGCTCTTGCCGGGCCTCCAGGAGACTCGCGGCACGCTGGAGCACGGCACTTCTCTGATGTGGCCTGAGCCATCCATCGCGGTTGCGCATGGCCGCCACGGCGAGAGCGAGCTTCTTCTCGAGGGCATCGCCGTCGTCTGCTGCCACCTCCGCGACCAACGTGCGGTCGAAGGCCTGTACCACGCGAAGCGTCTGTGTCAGCATCGGTCCGGCGCCGCCGCGATTCGTTCTCGTATCTCCTCGACCACTACCCTGCGCTCAGGTGAGGGCGGAAGCTGCTTGATGTCCGTCGTGTGAAATCGAGACCCGGTCCGGGTGGAGTACACGACAAATCGTCGATCGCGGAGAAAGCCGACCAACGTAAGCCCTCCATCGCGCGCCATCTGCACGGCGAGGCTCGATGGCGCAGATACCGACGCGAGAATCGGCAGGCCCGCGACGAGCGCCTTCTGCACGATCTCGAACCCGCCGCGGCCGCTCACCAGAAGAATCCGTTCGGACCACGGGAGCCCCCCGTGCAGGAGCGCATCGCCGATGACCTTGTCGACGGCGTTGTGTCGACCGATGTCCTCTCGCACCAGCATCAGCGTCCCGTCGGAGTCGAACAATCCAGCGGCGTGCAGCCCGCCGGTGCGGCCGAACACGCGTTGTGCCGAGCGGAGCACCGCCGGCAGGCGCGTCAGCACCTCCGGCTCGACGCTGAAGCGTGGGTTCGGACGAGGCATCTCGCGTGATCGCAACGCCTCGATCGACGTCCTTCCGCAGATGCCGCACCCGGACGCTGCGAAGAAGTGACGCTGTAGCGCACCGAAATCGATGCCTGGGTCACGACGAAGCGTCACCTCGACGATGTTGCCCGTCGTCTCTCCGTCCGATCCCTGTCCATACGAGATTCGGGAAATATCGTCATGTCGATCGACGATACCTTCGCTGTGGAGAAAACCTGCCGCAAGCTCGAAGTCGTCGCCCGGCGTGCGCATCGTCACCGTGACGACCGACGCTCCAATTCGGATTTCGAGAGGCTCTTCCCCGGCCAACTCGTCGAGAACGCGAACGCCTTGTCCGTCGTTCCATTCGAGCACGTGCGTCGTCTTGACACGTTGAGGGATGTGGCGCATAGGCGGCGGGGTGCTCGTGATTCTACATCGCCTCGAGCGTGTTGGCCGTGCCTGTTCGCGCCCAGGACGCCACACCGTGCCCTCGGTTTTCAACGCCTACGTGGTGTCACTGCCCGCCGCTCGCACCCGCGCCTCGACGTCCTTCACCATGTGGCATCTCATGTGCTTAAGGCACAGCGATGATACGTCCGCGCATCGTCATCGTCGCGACCGGCGGCACGATTGCCGGCACTGCCGAGTCCACGACCGCTGCCGGATACCAGTCCGGCGCAGTCGCCGTCGATGTCCTCATCGCCGCCGTGCCGCAAATGACGAGGTTCGCGGAAGTCCGTGGCGTGCAGGTGTCGTCGGTCGGCAGTCAGGACATGAACGACGAGCTCTGGGTGATGCTCGCGACCGAAGTCAATCGTCTGCTGGCAGCAGCGGACGTCGACGGGGTCGCCATCACGCACGGCACCGATACGATGGAGGAAACCGCGTACTTCCTCAACCTTGTCGTCAAAAGTGACAAGCCGGTGGTCCTCACGGGTTCGATGCGACCATCCACGTCGCTCGGCGCCGATGGCCCGTTGAACATCTACAACGCGGTCGGCGTGGCGTCCGATCCGAGGGCGAAAGGGCGTGGCGTGCTGGTGGTCGCCAACGACGATATTCACGATGCGCGTGCGATGACCAAACGCCACACCACCGACGTCCAGACGTTCGTCTCACCGGAGGTCGGGCTGATCGGCGTCTGCCTGTTCGACGATCGTGAGTTCGTGCGCTCGCCCGTGCGGGCGCACACGACGGCGACACCGTTCACGGTCGCCACGGGCCAGGTGCTGCCACGCGTCGATGTGATCTACGCACACGCCGGGATGTCTCCCGACGTGATCGATGCCGCCGTTGCCAACGGCGCGAAGGGCCTGATCGTCGCCGGCGTCGGCCACGGCAACATGACGACGCCGGCGCTCGACGCCGTCACGCGCGCGATCGGCCAAGGCGTCGTGGTCGTGCGCTCGACGCGAGTCGGCGACGGCATCGTCCGCCGCAACATCGAGGTCGACGACGACACTGTCGGCACAGTCGCGTCGAAGGAGCTCAATCCGGCGAAGGCACGCGTCCTGCTGAAGCTCGCACTGACCCAGACGTCGGACCCACGGCAGGTGCAGGAGTTCTTCGACACCTACTGAGGATCGAAACGGCTCGCTCTTACGACACTGTTGAGGCGGGTGCCGCGAGCCAGGCGCGCGCGTCTTCGGCCGCATGCGCGGGGAAGAACTCCACCGGCGCCTTCCGCAAGTCCGCGACGGCAAACATCAGCGTCTCGGCCCGCCATCGTTCGTCGCCGACAAGGGCGATTCGCTCGATCCGATCACCGTGGTTCACGTAGAAGGACAGGTCGCTCCAGTCGTCCTTCGGCTCCCACCCCTCGAATCCCTGGAGGACGAAGAGCAGCCTCACGGGTCCGAGGCGGTCCATCTCGCCGACCAGCGCGTCCTGGCACCGATCGAGATCCGCCTTGCGCAGCGTGCCGGACATCTGCAGCCGAAACACGTTGGCGCTTTCGTGGTGCATGGCAATCGGCATGAGAGGATGCCTCACTCACATCACTCGAGGCTAGAGCGGTTTGCGTTTCGCCGTAGAGCGCACGCTTCAGCGTGCGCGTGTCCGCGGAGGCTAACCGCCTCCGCCAAGGCTACGGCGGTCCGCCGAAGCTTTACGCGAAGGCGGAAGCCTCCGCTCTACACCGAATCGCAAAGCGCTCTAGACGAGCGAGGCTACTTCTTTGCCGTCGGTGGAAAGTTCTTGAACAGCTTGTCGGAGGCTTTTTCGAGCCTTTTCGCGTTCTTCTCCGGGTTGTCCGAAATTTCGTCCTCGGCGGTGCCGCGGTACACGAGGTTCTTGGTTTTCGCGTCGAACATGTCGACGACCAGCGTGCCGATCGTGTATTCGCTCACAGTGGTGGAAGCCGTGCCCATGCCACCCATGCCGCCGTAGCGGTATCCGTAGCCGCCCATGCCGCCGCTGTAGAACGTGTTGACATTGCGCTTGGTCGAGGTGGCACCGTGGAGGACCACGTCAATATCCGCCTGGCCCTCATTGCCTCTCTTCCAGCCCTTGGCGGCGATGGCCTGATCGAACTCCTCGAGCACCCGGCGCTGCGAGAGGTCGTTGCCCCAGGCCGTACCAATCTTGATCGTGTAGGTCTGGACCGGCGCGAAGTTGAACGCCTTGTCGAAGTCGATTTTCACATCCTGTGCGATGGCCAACGCGGGGAGCGCGAGGAGGCAACCGGTGAGCACTGCGGGAAGTAGTTTCATGACGTCTCTCCTGAGGGGCCCGACATGGGCAGACTTGTTGAGCGGAACAATCGAGCGGGGCCGGCGACCGACGCCGCCCGGTCTCATGCGGAAGAAACAGCGCGCGCCAGTCACGTGAATCACGGGACCTGCTTCCAGGATGCGTCCGGATTGTAGACCGTCATCTTTCGAGCGATGGCGTCAGTTTGAGGGCCCAGATCTCGTTCCCGCACGGTGCCGTCCTGATTGACGATGAACGTCATGACTCCGGTCGCGTCGTACTCAGCTGGCCAGGCGACAAGCGCGAATCCTCCAGACATTTCGCCCTTGACGAGATAGCTCCTGGCCCCACCCGAGGCCGCAGCTCCCTGGCCGGTCAGAATCTTGAAATAGTAGCCATGCAAAGGCGTCGGCTGCGTGCGATCCCCGCCGAGGGGACTTCCTTCCCCCGCGGCCTGTGCCACCAGATCACCAAGTGGACTCCGCGCCTGGCCGCGCGCGGCCGGCCAATACAGGCCGTTCTCCTTGCCGGGATCGCTCTGGAACTTCGTCGCGTGTACACCTGCGGGCTTGCCGTCGTGTCCCTGTAGCGCGTAACGCTTCTGCGCGGTGACATAGGCGCGGCTGGTCGCGATCGCGTCCAGCTCGTTGCGTCCGATCCGCCGCGCCAGCACTTCTTCCGTCCCGGCGGCTGTGTCGAATCGCCATCCGTCCGCCCCCTTGACGAGCGGCACCGGGAAGGGCCAGTCCTCGTTGCCGACCACGAGCGTCTTTTGACTGGGCGTCACATCCTCGAGATGCCACTGCTCCCTGAATGCGATCGCGAACACCTGGCGGTTCATCCGAGCGGTCGCGGGATCGGATGACGCGATCAGCGCCTGCCCGTCGGGACCGAAGATCGCCAGCAGCGCGTCGAGCTGCCCGGTCTTGACCGTGTCGGCGAGCGCCTTGACGGCATCTTCAGGCGTCGCAAACGTGCGCTGCGTCGCGGTCTGTCCCGCGGCGATCGCCGACGAGGCGAGAAGCGCCAGCAACGCGCACGCGAATACTCGAGCGCTGACGCCGCGGCGCCGGGGTCCGAGATGGGTGTCTGATCGATTCATACCGATCGTCCTGGTCATGTCTGCCGACCTCTTCCCGGCGCTCACCGGCGGCGGCCCCCGCCTCCGCCCCCGCGCGAGCTGCCGCGGCTCTGTTGTCCACGAGCACTGGACGAGCGTTGCGATCCTCCGCTCGAATATCCGGAAAATGCGTCCGAGCCGCTGTTTCGTTTAGGCGTTGCCTGAGTCGTGCTTCCGCTGCCGTAGCCGCGGGCTTCGGCACTGCCTGTGCGACCCGTCGTCGCGCTCTGGGTCGTAGCGCCTTGTGCCTGTCTCTGGGTCGCAGCGCCTTGTGCCTGCGCGCTCCGCTCCGTTCGTTGCGCCTGCGTCTCCGGTCGCGTTTCCTGCCGTGTCTCTTGACGGTCCGTGCGCTGCTCCTGGGCCGTGCCGGCGCGATCGGTCCTCTGCTCCGATCGGTTCTCCGCGCGATCGCCGCGATCCTCGATAACGTCCTCGCGGTGATCCATCCAATCCTCGCGAGCGTCTTCCCGATGGTCGTAGTAGTCGTCCCAGGCGTCGTTGTACATGTAGCCGCCGCCGTGCCATCCGTACGGACCGTAGTAGTAGCTGTTGTCCATCGCCGCGCCAATCGCGATCCCGGCCGTGAACCCGATGAGGCCGGCCGCGATCGCCTCCTCGGCGTCATCGTCGTCTTCCTGGACGACGACCACCGACGGAGCCTGGGTGTACACCACCTCGGTGTTGTATTGCGGGACGTAGACGATCTGCGGATTGGTGGGCTCGATGACGATCACTTCCTGGCCAGCTGACGTGGTCTTGGTTTGGACCTCCTGCTGCGGCGAACTCTTGAGAGTGCCAACGTTCTTCGCCTGGAGCCTCAATTTCTGAATGCTGGCAAAGACCGCGCTTCGATCCGTCGTGAACGCTTGCCCCAGCACCCTCGTCCAGGCGATCTGGGTCGCCATCTGCGAGACGACTTGAGGGAAGACCACCAACGCCACGAAGCTCGCATCGAACCCGGCCTTGACCGCGGCGTCCTGAAGGGCCGTGCCTTTCAGTTTCTGGTTGGCCTTCATCCACGTGTCGAGCTCCGCGACTTTCGCGGGGTCGGTCGCGCTCATCAGCATCTGCGCGAGCAGTTGGTCTGGGTAGAGCGCAATCGGAGCGAGCAATTGATCCATCGTGCTTGTCGGGAACGGTGCGCCCTGGGCGGCCGCCTGGACACCCGCGGTGGCCTGCTGCTGCGGCGGACCGCACGCCACGAGCACCACGACGGTTGCGGCAATCAAGCGTGAGGTCATAGTTCACCCTTCAGTCGCGCCGCAGCCTCGTCGTTCAGTAACGGCCGCTGGTGGCGCAGGTCACGAAATACGGTGCTCCGCCGATGGAATCGAGTCGGTTTCCGGGGAGATCTGGAGATCCGTCGAATCTTGGGGACTGCGGTCGCAGAGATCGTGCCAGCCCCCGCCATCTTGGAGATGCTCTGAAATGCCGGAGGGCTCAACCCGGTACCCTCGAACATCGAATGCCGCAAAGCCTTGTTCTTCAACAGTTTCAGAGGGCCGGCGATGCCGTCCTCTCATTGGCACTCACGGTGCTCATCGAAGCTCATCCGAGTAGGACAAGAACACCAGATGGACGGCCTCACCATAGCGCGTCGGCTCCGATTCAGGTGGATCACGACGCTCGCACTGCTGACGCTGGCGTCCTGCGGCGGACCGGCGGGTGGCGGCCTGAATGCCCCGACCGCCGACGGGTGGCACACCTTCGAGGGGAACATGGACTGCCTCGGGCACGCGAACGACCCTCGACCTGGGGTCGAACCATACGGCGTCGAACTTCCATCTGAACGGGACGCTGGTGCTCACCGAGGGCACGCTCGCCGTCGGCTTCCGGGCCGAGATCATCGGTCTCGTGGACAGCCAGAGCGGAATGGTTGGCCGCGCGGTGTGGACCGACGAGCGAGGCGACAAGGTGTTCAGCGAGTTGAAGGGCCAGGTTGGAACCGGCAACCGCATCGCCGGCACGTTCCTCGGCGGGTCCGGGCGCTACGCCGGGGCCATGGGGGAGTATGAATTCCAGTGGAAGTACGTCCTCACGCCCGAGGACGGCACCATGAGCGGCCGGGCCGTCGGCCTCAAAGGTCGATTGGGTGCGGGCGCTCCTTCCGGTTCAGTCCCACCGGCTGAAGGCGTCCGCTGACCGCTCTCGATGTCCGTCGCCGGCGCCGACGAACGCTGATCAAGCAGGGCCTGACATTCGCCCTCGCGCTCGGCATCTGGCTGACGCCGACTCCAGCAGGGCTCACCACTGAGGCGTGGCACCTCTTCGCCATCTTCGCGTCCGCGATTCTCTCCGTCATCCTGAACGCATTCCCCCTCGTGACCGCCGCGATGATGGCGGTCGCGGCCGCGGTGCTCACCCGCGCGGTCACGCCCGAGAAGGCCTTCGCGGGCTTCGCGAACTCGAGCGTCCTCCTCGTCGTCATCGCCTTCCTGGTCGCCTATGGGGTGGTGAAATGCGGCCTGGGACAGCGCCTGAGTCTCCTGGTGGTCAGCGTGTTCGGCCGCTCGACACTCGGGCTGGGGTACAGCATCTTCGTCACCGATGCCGTCATCGCCCCGGCGTTCCCGAGCAACACGGCGCGCGGCGGCGTGCTGTTTCCAATCGTTCTCGCCCTCGCGCAAAACGCCGGATCGAAGCCCGACGACGAGGCCACGCGGCGGCTGGGCGGCTATCTGATGTTCTCCGGGATGGCGAGTCTCGCCGTCTCCTCGGCCCTCTGGCTCACCGCCACGTCGGTCAACCCGATCGGCGTGTCGGTGGCCGCACAATACGGTCTCACGATCAACTTCGGTTCGTGGTTCCTCGCCGCGTCGGTGCCGACGCTGACCGCGATCCTGCTGCTTCCTCTCTTTCTGTACTGGCTGTATCCGCCCGGCGTGGCGGCTTCGCCCGGCGCCCCGGCAGCGGCCCGCGCGGCGCTACGCTCGATGGGGCCCCTGAGCCGCGACGAGTGGATCGTGGCGGTGTCCTTCGCGCTCATGGTGACGGGCTGGGTCATGGCGACGACCTTCAACCTGAGTCTCACGGCCATCGCCTTCGCCGGCCTTGCGGCGCTCCTCGCGACCGCCGTCCTCACCGCGGATGACATCGCCCAGCAGGGAAGCACATTGGCCACCTATCTGTGGCTCGCGGTGCTGTTTGCCCTGAGCAACCAGTTGAACGAACTGGGCTTCATGAGCTACGTCGGAGATCGGCTGACCTCTTTGCTCGGAGGCATCCCGTGGCCGATCGCATACGTGTCGGTGCTCGTGCTCTACGTCTTGATGCACTACCTTTTCGTCAGCCAGTCTTCGCAGGTCCTGGCCCTCTTCGGCGTGTTCCTGGATGTTGGCATCCGGACCGGTGTCCCTGCGCCCCTCATGGGGTTCGCGCTCCTGTTCGCCAGCAGCTACTTCTCGGTGATCACTCCCCAGGGCGGAAGCCAGAACGTGATCTTCGTCGGGGCCGGGTACCTCTCCCAGGGCGAGTTGTACCGTCTTGGCGCTCTCACGACCGCTTTCTGCGTCCTGATTTTCTTGGTCGTAGGCACTCCATGGCTGCTGTTCATCACCCGCTGAGGCGGCCGCTCGGCGACGAGCCTGCCTGAGCTGAGCGTTCTACGTTTTCGGGAGACGCAGGCAGGGATGAAACAGATCCTGGTGGGCCTCGTCCTGGGATCGCTCGCGTCGCTCGGTTGTGGCGCGACTCCTGGGCAGGACGTTCGCTACGAGCCAACGCCGATGCCGGTCGTGCGCGCAATGTTGGAGCTGGCTGATGTCGGCCCGCAGGACCTCGTCTACGATCTCGGATCCGGAGACGGACGCATCCCGATCACCGCGGCGAAGGAGTTCGGCGCGCGTGGCGTGGGAATCGAGATCGACCCCGCCCTGGTGACCGAGGCGCAGGCGAAGGCGCGTGAGGCGGGTGTCGAGGACAAAGTGGAGTTCAAGCTCGGCAACATGTATGCGGCCGATGTCACGTCCGCCACCGTCGTGACCCTCTTCCTGCACCCGGGACCGAACCTCAAGCTGCGGGAGAAGCTGCGCACCGACCTGCTGGCGGGTTCACGGGTCGTCTCCTACGTCTGGGACATGGGCGGCTGGACACCGGCGGAGGTTCGCCGGGTCGACGAGCATCGGATTTTCCTCTGGCGGATCCCGTCTCGTGCGAGCGTGACCTCGATGGCGCGCCGGTGAGCATCACGGGCCGGACCCCGGCACGCGTTTCATGTCGATGCGCGTGACTTCGTGGCCCACCGCCTGATAGCAAGTCCGCATCCACGGTGAATCTGGTCTACCTGCCGAACCTGTAACCGAGAGCTCCATTTTGGTGGCTGAGGCCACGTAAGCCCTGTCGCGAGAGCCCCTCCGCGTCACCGTATCCCATTACAACACAAACAGTTACGAGGTTGGCGAGAGCCAACGACGAAATTGGCGTAAGGCTTGCGGCGGGATTACGTTCCACCAGCCCCCATGAGTCTTGTACTAGCTGTCGACCCGGACGGAGAACAGACCGAATCGCTACGCCAGATCGTGGGTCGGCACGACGGTGCCCAGCTCGTTCTCGTCAGGTCGGCGTACGCGGCGGTAGTCGCAATCAATCGTCGAGTGCCGGACCTCGTCCTGGTCAGCGAGTCGCTCGGGCCCAAGACGCAGCAGTCGGTGGTCGACCACTTCCGCGCAGTCTCGGCGACGGCCGACCCTCAGACGCTGGTCATCCCCGACCGCAAGGCACGTGGCCGAGACACCTCGCCAAAGAAACGCAAGGCGAGCGCCACCGGCCAGTGGCCGGTGGACGATGAGCATTTCGGCGCGCAGGTGGCGGCGTGCCTTGCTCGTGTCGACGAGCACAAGCGCGCGATGGCGAAGCGCGCTGCTCCGGTCGAGCCGGTCCACGACCCTATCCTCGATCTGCTTCGCACACCTCCAAAACCTCAGCCAGCGCCAGAGGCGCCGGACGTACGCGAGCTCCAGGCACCAGAGCCTGAGACGGCGCAACCCGCGGCAAGGGAACCGGAACCAGCGATACCGGCTCCGGACTTCGCGAGCCCCGACGTCTTGCCGCGCGTCGACGTTCCGCTACCCGAAGTGGTGTCGGCTCCCAGCCTGTTGCGTGTCGAAGCCCCTCCGGCCACGGTGTCGAGCAGCGTGCCCGAACTCGTGCTCCTCGACGTCCCCACGGCCGTGCGCCCCAAGACGGACGACACCGACGACGACGACATCCACGTCGACCTGGAAGCGAGAGGCGACGACCGAATCGACGCGCAGCTCCACTCGGCGCACATCGCGCTGGTGCAGGCACAGGCAGAGGCCACGCTCGCCGCAGAGCTCGAACGCGTTCGCCGCGAAGCCGCCGCGGAGCGCGTGGCGGAGATGGCCCGTCTGCAGGAGGAGGCGGACGCACGACGCCACGAGGAGGTCAACCAGGCACGCGCCAACGCTGAGTCGGATGCGCGAAGTGCGCTGACCGAAGAACTCGCCAGGGCCCGCGCCGAAGCCGAGCAGAAGCTCGAGGCGGAGCTCGAACGCGTTCGCGTGGAGGCCGAGCAGCGTCTGGCCACGCAGCTCGAGGAGGCCGAGGCTGTTCGATTGGCCGAGGTCGAGCGGGCTCGACTGGCCGCCGAGGAATCGGCTCGCCTCGCGTTGGACGGAGAGATCGCCCGAATCAAGGCCGAAGGCGATGCGCAACTGCGCGACGAACTCCAGCGCGCGGGTGCGGAATCCGAGCGTGCCCGCATCCGCGAGGAAGCCGCCGCGCGCGTCGAGACAGAGCTGGCACGCGCACGGCAGGAAGCGGAAGAGGCGCGCCTGGCCCAGCAGCAGGCGCAGCGGGATCTCGAGGCGACCCGCGAGGCAGCTGCCCGAGACGCCATCATCGCCGCCGAGGAGGCTGCCGCGCGGGCGGTGGAGGTCGAGGCCGAACGCGTGCGGAAGGAGGCTGACCTCCGTCTGCAGGAAGAGCTCGCGCGTGTGCGCGCCGAGGCCGAGCGGGAGCGCCAAATCCAGCGCGACGTGGAACGCGAAACCGCGGCGGCCAGAGAAGCGGAGGCACTCGAAGCCCGCGCGGCCACCGAGGCCGCCGCCGCCCGGGAGCGGGAAGCCGAAGTGGCTCGCATCCAGGCAGCAGCCGAAGCGAGACTGCGGGAAGAGCTGGCCCGCGCGCAGCAAGAGATCGAGCGCACGCAGTTGGCCGGCCAGGCCCAGCTCCAGCAAGCTCGACTCGACGCCGAGCGAGAGGCGTATGCCCTCGCGGAGGCCATGCTGCGCACCGAGACCGAGCGCGCGAGGGAACTGGCAGATCTTCGCCTGCAGGAGGAACTGACACGGCTCCGAGAGGAGGCGGAACAGGCCCGTCAGGCTGAAGGGGCTCGGCAGGCCCAGCAGGAGAGCGAGGCCGTCGACGCGATGGCCGCCCGCGAGGCCGCCGCGCGGGAGGCGCGCGCTGAAGCCGAAGCGAGTCTCGCCCGCGAGCATGAAGCCGAGATCGCACGGATCCAGCATGAAGCAGAATCCCGCTTGCACGCCGAGCTGGCCCGGATGCGCGAGGAGGCGGCGCTCGAGCAAGTAGCCGGTCTGGCCCAGCTCGAAGCCGAACGCGAAGCGCTGGCCCGAGCCGAAGCGAAGCTCCAGGCCGAAGCCGAGGAAGCCAAGAGAACGGCCGACGCCCGCCTCGAGGAAGAACTGGCGCGCCTGCGCGCCGAGGCAGAACAGGCGCGGCAAGCGCAGCGGGAGATGGCGGTTGACGCCATGGCTGCCCGTGAGGCCGCCGCTCTCAAGGCGCGTGCCGATGCCGAGGCGGCGCTCGCCCGTGAGCACGACGCAGAGATCGCCCGCATCCAACAGGAAGCGGATGCCCGGCTGCACGCGGAGCTCATGCGCGCCCGTCAGGAGATCGAACGCGCGGAAACTGACGGGCGGGCCAAGCTGGAGCAAGCGCGACAGGACGCCGAGCTCGAGGCGCGAGCGCGCGCCGAGACGCTGCTGCAGGCGGAGGCCGAGCGCGCGAGACAGGCGGCCGATGCCCACTTGCAGGAGGAGCTCGCGCGTCTACGCGCCGAAGCAGAAGAGGCGCGGCACGCCAAACTGGAAACCGAGGTCGATGCCGCAGCGGCCCTCGCGGCCGCCGCACGCGAAGCTCGCGCCGAGGCCGAGGCGGCCCTGAACCGCGAGCATGATGCCGAGATCGCACGTATCCAGCAAGAGGCTGAATCCCGCCTCCGAGCGGAGATGGAGCGCGCCCGTCAGGAGATCGAACTCGCGCAGGTCGCCGGGCAGGCCCATCTCGAGCAAGCGCGACTCGATGCGGAGCTGGAAGCCCGCGCCCGCGCCGACGAGCTGCTGCAGGCCGAGATCGAGCGCGCGAGACAGGCGGCCGACGCCCGTTTGGAAGACGAGCTGGCACGGCTGCGCGTCGAAGCGGAAGGGGCGCGGAACGCCACACTCGAAAGCGAGATCGACGCCGCGACGGCCCGCGCGGTCGCCACTCGCGAGGCCCGCGCCGAGGCCGAAGCGGCCCTGGCCCGCCAGCATGACGCCGAGATCGCACGTATTCAGCAAGAGGCGGAATCCCGCCTCCGAGCGGAGATGGAGCGCGCCCGTCAGGAGATCGAACTCGCGCAGGTTGCCGGGCAGGCCCAACTCGAGCAAGCGCGACTCGATGCCGAACTGGAGGCCCGCGCCCGCGCCGACCAGATGCTGCAGGGTGAGATCGAGCGTGCGCGAGTGGAGGCCAGCGCGCGTCTCGACGCAGAAATCGCGGCCGTGCGAGCCGATGCCGAGCGGCAGCGGGTCGCCGAGCTGGCAGAAATTCGCGCGCACCTGGCCGAAGCGGAAGAACGCGCCGCCGCACAGGCTCGCTCGGCGGCAGCAGGGATGATCTCGACGCAGGTCGCGCGCGCCGAGGCGTCGATCCAGATGGCCACGCGGGTGGCCCCACGGCCGGGTCGCCCCGCCACGGCGTCGACGAAGCGAATCGCCACGAAGGCCATCAGCAGGACCGCTTCCCTGCGACAGGCGTGGGACCGCATCCCCACCTACACACTCCCAACGGCAGCAGGCATTCTGCTGGCCGCGAGCGCGATGGGGTTTCTGAACCCACTCTCTTCGGCCACCAGGGCGGTGCCGGTCGCACCGCCGGCATCGGACGTCTCCGCTACCGGCCGAGGCCGCCGCCGCCCGCTCGGCCGACCGAACCACCGTACGCCAGGAGACCCACGACCGGCGCGCGACCCTCGACCGCACCCGACGCGACCGCGCCGCCCGCAACGGATACCCTGCCTACCGCAGCCGAGAACGGAGGAGCCGAGACCGCCGAGAGTACCCGTGGCAGACGGGGCGACGACCACCGGGACGCTCAGGGTGTTCTCGCGAGTGCCGCTGGAGATTCAGATCGGAGATCGCCGAATCGGGTCGTCGGAGGAAGAGATTGCGCTCCCGCCAGGTCGACACCAGCTCCGGCTCGTCAACGCACGCCTGGGCTATCAGGCCGACGTCGCCGTGGACGTCCGATCGTCAGCCTTGACGACGCATATAGCAGCCCTGCCTCAAGGCCAGGTCCAGGTCGTGGCGCCGGCCGGAAGCGAGATTTGGATCGAAGGAAAGCTCGTGGGGGTCGCACCGCTTGGTGTCATGACCGTGCCGCTCGGCACGCAAGCGATCGAGGTGAAGCATCCCCAGTACGGTGACGGGAACGGGTTCGTCGAAGTTCGAAACGGCGGGGTTACGGAGATCCGCATCGATCCACGCGATGCGCTCCGCCGGCGGGCGAACGATTTCCCTCTGCCTTCACTCACGCAGCCGGGTCCGACGATTCGATAGACCGCTTTTCGATTCGGCGTAGAGCGGAGGCTTCGCCTTCGCGTAAAGCTTCGGCGGACCGCCGTAGCCTTGGCGGAGGCGGTCAGCCTCCGCGGACACGCGCACGCTGAAGCGTGCGCTCTACGGCGAAATGCAAATGGTCTTTAGCCTGCGCGTGGCGAACGAGCCACTCACCCGCCGAAGTAGGCCGGCTCACTTCCCTTCTTCCACTTGATGTTGCAGCCGAGGCTCGGCCGCTGATCGGAGGGTACAGCCTGCCCGCCGAGAAGCGCCTCCACCGCGGCCCGCAGGTCGCTCCCCGTCACTGGCAGCGGTGAGCCGGGGCGGCTCCCGTCGAACTGCCCTCGATACACCAGCTTCCCTGCGCCGTCGAACAGGAAGAAGTCCGGCGTACACGCGGCACGAAAAGCTTTGGCTACCTCCTGCGACTCGTCGACGAGATAGGGAAAGGTATAGCCGGCCTCACGGGCTTCCTGTCGCATGCCGTCCACGCCGTCATCGGGCACGGCGGTCGTGTCGTTCGAGTTCACCGCCACGACGCCAAGACCACGCCGACGAAACTCCTGCGCGGCGCGCGCGAATTCGCTGCGCACGTGCTTCACGTACGGGCAATGCGGGCACAGAAACGCCACGAGCAGGCCCTGCGACGTCGCGGCGTCGTGCGAGGAGAGGACGGTGCCATCGAAATCGGGCAGACGAAACGGGGGAACACTGCCCCCGAGTTCCAACATGGTCGACGCAGTACGCACCATATCGGTCAGTCTACTTCGGCATCCGCGAATCCGGATCGGGCGTACGGTCTTGGACGTGGCCAGGGGCGCTGAGAAGGCTGGCCCTCGTTCCCCATCTCGAGGAGCCGCGGTTTGCGTTTCGCCGTAGAGCGCACGCTTCAGCGTGCGCGTGTCCGCGGAGGCAAAGCCTCCGCTCTACGAGAAATCGAAAAGCGCTCTAAAAGCCGTACTTCACTCCAAACTGGATGATCCGCGGCGCACCGGCCATGGTCGTGATCTGGCCGAAGGTGCCGGCGTCGTAGTTGATCACCGGATCGCCCCAGTTGAAATTGTTGAGAAGGTTGAACATCTCGAGACGGAGTTCCAGGTTGTGCCGGTCAGAGATGGACAGCTGCCTCGAGAGCGCCAGGTCAATGGTCCAGAACCCAGGGCCCTCGATGCTGCTGGGCGTCATGGTGCCGAGTTCACCGGCGGCGGGGTACGCGAACGCGGTGGCACTCAGGTAGTTCGTCAAGCTCTTGTCCCCGTAGGGATCGTCTTTCACCTGATTGATGACATTGCCCTGGATGCCCGTACCGGCGACGTCCCGGCCGGTGGTCACCCCAAGCCAGGCGCCCGAACGCGCACTGAGGATGCCCGAAGCTCTCCAGCCGGATGCCAAGGCACGCATCGTCGCACCGCTGAACTCCGGCGTCTCGTACCCGGTCGTGAGCGTGAAGACCTGGCGTCGGCTCTGGACGCAGTTCCCCCGATCGAATGCTGGATCATCCGGTTTCCGATAACCGGCGCTGATCTGCGGAAAACCAGTGACGACGGTGTTGCCCACGCAGCGCGATATTGTGTAGTTGCCGCTGAGAGTCACGCCGTCAACAGCGCGACGCCGAACCGACAGCTTCAGCCCGGCGTAATCCTGCGTGCCGAGGTCGTCGAATCGATCCACAGGTCCAAGCAACCGAGAGGCTTGTGGGTCCTCCAGAGACAGCACGCGCCGCTGGTCGAGGTTGTTCGCCGCGGTGCAGACCGGATAGGTCACTCCCTGGAGCGTGCAGGGACCGGTTCCCAGGAATACGCCGGGGTTGATCGCCACCTGGCCCCAGAGGCGATCGCTGTAGCTGCCCAGATAACTCGCCGCCGCCTGCCAAGCCGTACCGATCTGCTGTTCGACGGTGACGTTCCATGACTGGACCCTTGGCGAATTGATATCCGGGGACATCGAACCGAACGAGCCGTACACCGGGAACGGGGCGTCTGGCGGAGGAACCACGGGAATTGGATTGATGTCGCCACCAGGTACGCCCGCATAGGGATCGTCGAACGTGACCCCCTCCAGCCGGAGGCGATTCGCATACGGCGACGCTGAGGCCGCGATGTAAAGGTACGCTGCGGTCATGAAGTCGTACGCCAATCCGTACGAGGTGCGCACCGCCGTGCGACCGGTCCCTGTCACGTCCCAGGCGACACCCACGCGGGGCGACAGGTTCCACCACTGCGGGTTCATGCCGGAGTTCCCGGATGGAAACCCGGGGTCACCGGGAAACATGAGACCAGCCGGTGCGTTCGTGAACACCGTGCTCTCGACGCCGTTCCGGAAGTTGTCGAGGCTGAAATTCGAAATCGCGCCATTCTGGACGTTCTGACCGAAAAACGGTTCCCAGCGAAGACCTGCGTTCACGGTCACGCGGTTCGTCGCCCTCCATGCATCCTGTGCGTAAAGAGCGATGTAGGTCTGATCCAGAGGCAGGATCCCGGGCGCCCCGTGCTCCAGGCGAAACAGCTGCCCGCTGAGAAAGTCCGCCAGCGGCAAGCCCGTTCTGGAACCGTTGAAGGTGAAGTTCCCCACGGAGCGTCCGTTGATCAACTGATCGGACGTCCAGTACCGAATAGGTGCCGCCGACGCCGATCTCATGGGCGCCCCGCACCATCGTGAAGTCATCGCTGATCTGGTAGTACTCCTGATCGACGTACTGCTTCACCGACCCGCCGGTCCCTATACTGAATGCGCTGGTCACATCCAAGACGATCTGGCCAGGGATGTACGTGTAGACCTTGCTACCCACCGACGGCGCATCCAGGAACGGCGCCAGGTCGATGTCCACGTGCGTCGGGTTCAGCGCCACACGCAGCGAATTGACCATGCTGGAGCCGAAGATGAGCGTGTCGCCGAACGTGAGGGACTTGGCGGTGCTCACTTTGGGCCGGCCCCGCACAGAGGTCGTCAGCATGTTGCTCGTTCTCGGCCAGGCCGCCTGCGCACTGAAATCGGTGTGCAGATACCGCCCGAAGACGGAGTGGTTGGCACTCAGCTGGTAGTCGATCTTGGCGACAGCCTGCCACTCGTCGTCATCAGCCGGCGCTCCGTAGGTGATAGCGCCGCATGGGTCCGTTGATTTCGGAAGCTTCTCGGCGACGTTGAGCGCAGCCGGACTGAACAGAGCGGGACTGAGCCGATTGTTCACGAACGGGGCACGCAACGCGATCTGCCGGCCACCGTTGCACGCAGGTGACGCAAACGCCGTGAAATCGCCGGCGAGCATTTCGGCGGTCGGCACCCACGCCTGGAGGTCGGCGGGAACTTGCCGGGTCCTCGTGCCCTGATACGCGCCGAAGAAGAAGAGCCGGTTCTGAACGAGCGGCCCGCCCAGCGTGCCCCCGTACTGGTTGCGGCTCAAACCGTCGTCCTGCCTCTTGCCGTCAGGTCCGATAGCGGCGAACGGGTTGGTCGCGTTGAACTGATGGTCACGAAGGAACTCGAACGCGTTGCCGGAAACACGATTGGTGCCCGACTTCGTCACGGCATTGACAGACGCCCCCGAGTGCACACCATTCTGAGCCGTGAGACCGCTCGTGGCCACCCTGAATTCCTGGAGCGCATCCGGAAAAGGAAGCGGCAGGTTCAGGTTGTTGTACGAATCGTTGTGCAGCGCGCCGTCGAGGAAGTACCCGACACCGAAGGAAAGTCCACCCGCAACCGAGATTTGCGCAGACCCCGGGGTAGCTCGCGCCGCGGAATTGCCCAGATCTGTCGCGACCGCGGCCCCAGCGAGCACGATCAGGTCGGTCACCTGGCGGCCCTGCAACGGAAGCTCGACGATACGCTCGTTCTCGATGACATCGCTGATGCCGGAACTCCTCACGTCGACGAGCGGCGCGGCCGCCTCGACCGTGACTGTCTCGGCCAAATCACCGAGGCCTAGCGCGACGTTGAGCGTCGGCGTGCCGCCGACCTGAAGGACGATGCCCGTCTGCGCGTAGGTGCGAAACCCCTGAAGCGCGACCTCCAGCCGATATGGACCGGTCGGGAGGTTGGTGATCTGATAGGCCCCCTCTCCATCGGTCACGACGCTTCGCGTAAGGCCGGTGTCTGTCTGAATCATCGTCACGGTGGCCCCGGGCAGCACGGCGCCGCTCTCATCGGCCACGCGGCCATTGATCTGTGCGGTCGCCTGCGCCCAGGCGGCAGTGCTCACCGCGAGACTCAACACGCCGATGGTGAAGGTCTGAAACAGCCGCTGCATGCTCTCCTCCTCTAGTAGGTGACGGAGCGTTCCTGCCGAGGTACCGCGCGATGGGCGGCGAGTATAGTCGCAACCGACAGGCCGATCAATCGACCGTATCGCGCCCTGGTTACCGAAGGAAGGGTCGTCGAGCCAAGACCAGAGCGGTGGAGGCCGTGCGCGTCATGATGTTCTACCGGGTCGGTGTTCCGGCAGCTCCGGTGAACGGACGACCATCGGCGAGCGTGATGGCATCGGCGACGCTACGCGTCAGCACGACCCGGCCACCGAAACCCTTGAACGAAATCTTGTCCCCGGCCTTGAGGTCGTTCCTGGTCCATCCACGGCGCAGAACGCTGTTGGGGCTTCCCAGCTCCAAGTTCCACGTGGTCACAACTCCCTTGGGATCGGTGACATCGACGTACACACGCATGTGCGGATTCGTCCACTCGACTTTTGAGACGACTCCGGTTCCCTCCACCGGCTTCCTCGGGTCGTACTCAACCTCGAACGAATGGTGGGCGGCTACCGGTACCACCAGGGAGAACAATCCGAAACAAGCCACGAGCATCCGAAGTTTCCTACTCATCACACATTTCTCCCTACGAACCGGAATGGGGCTACTTCGGCGGGGCCTGCTCCAGCCCAAACCCCTTGTCCTTGTAAACATTGGGAAGACCGGCCGCGATTCCGAACTGGTTGTTCTCGACGCAGATGAACTCGAGCAGCTCCTCGTCCGGAGGCAGCGCCTTGGCCGTGAACTTCAGATTGACCGGCCGGGAGAACGTGCCTGGGTCGTCCAGCGTCAGCTCGTTCGTCATGGTTCCGTAGTTAATCCGGGTCCAGCGCTCGATCGTGTGCAGCTGCTCAGTGTGTGGCGTGCCGCGACTGTCCATCCAGAACTTGTCGTTGATACCAACGGTGTCAACGACGAGAGTGTCGCCATCCCAACGCCCGATCGAGTGTCCCCACCATGTGGGCAGCGGATCTGCCGGGTGCTTGCGGCCGTCCATGAAGATTTGCCGATGCCCGCCACCGTCGCCGTTCTCGTGGAGCACGAAGATATGGGTATTGCCCTTCGCCGAATACGCCTGGACGAACCGCCACGGGTACGGATTTACCCGCGGAATCCCCATCGGAGTGCAATACAAATAGGGCTCATCCTCTTCCTTACGGGAGTCCCGGAGCGCCTTGGCCCATGGCAGGAGCGGCAACTCACCCGGCTTCAACCCACCGTTCGCTTCGATATCGTTGTTCGACCCGCCCCCGACCCATGGCCCGGACAGGTCCGGCCTGCCGTCGTGCAACCTCGGCGTCGGAAGTGCGGCGATCTCCGGTCGGGCAATCGGCGTGAATTCGGTTCCGAGCTTACCGAATCGATCCTCCGCCACCGATGCGCCGCTGCCGACCCCCAGAGTGTTGTTCTGTCCGGTCCCCGTCTCCTGCGCCAGGAGCGACCACGACGCAGTCAATCCGACAAGGGCAACGCCGACGATAAGTGCTCTTCCCACGTAGGCCTCCTCAGACAGATTCGAAGCAACAGGAACCGAATCATACGGATCCACTGCACCCGACCGCAAGTCGCAAGTGTCGTGCCCCGCCGTTGAACAGACGCCGCTCATATCGCATTCTCGAGGCGGTGACACATCTCCCGCGCGGAGAAGGCTGGCGCGGCAGCCATATAATCCGAGCATGGCGCAATGGCTGGTGAAGGAAGAGCCGGAACACTACGGGTTCGACCAGCTCGAGCGGGACGGCACGTCGGCCTGGACCGGTGTCCGAAACCCTCTCGCACAGAAGCACCTTCGTGGCATCCGGAAAGGCGATCGAATCTTCTACTACCACACGGGTAAGGAGAAGGCGGTCGTCGCTGTGGCGCAGGCCACCGGCCATGCGTACCAGGACCCCTCGGACGCCTCGGGCAAGCTCCACGCGGTGGATATCGCGCCGGTACGAAAGCTCGCCAAGCCGGTCACGCTTGCCGCCATCAAGGCCGACCCCGCGTTCGCGTCCTTCGCGCTCGTCAGAATGTCCCGGCTCTCGGTGATGCCGGTCACCGACGCCGAGTGGAAACGAATCGAAGAAATGAGTCGTTCGTGACGTTCGGAACGTTCGAGTCGTTCGGGTCGTTCGAATCGCTGTCGTTCAAACGGGGTTTGTGAGACCGCTGGTTTTTCTGGTCGCTCTGTGCGGCGCCTTGTGCGGCCTGCTGCTCCACGCTCAGGAGGAGCCGCTGCCTTCCCTGTTGATCGCGCGTCAGCTCGCGGAAATCGAGGGGCTGGCGGTCGGCGACACGGTGGAACTGGCGACCGACGCACAAGGCGGCGTGGCACGCACGTTTCACATCGCCGGCATCTACGAACCCACACCCGACCCGATGCGACTGGGGGAATCGCCGCGTGAGGTGCGCCTGCACCTCCCGGACCTCCTCGAGCTCACGCGGGACGAGTCCACACCGGCCGGGACGGAATACGTCGAAGCCATCAACGTCGCACTCGTGGATCCGGCGGACGCGGACGCGTTTTCCGAAAGGCTCAACGCGACAATCCCTGGTCTCCTTGCGCGCCCGACGAGCGGCGCCGCAGGATCCGGCAGCACCTTCGTGGTCCTCGAACGCTTCCACCTTGCCATTGCCGCGGTCACGATCCTGGCGTCCACGGTGTTCCTCCTGGCGCTCACGATCATGCTCGTGGACGAGCGGCGCGAGGCGGTTGGCATGCTCCGGCTCATCGGTCTCCCCGCACGACGCATCCTGATGCAGGTCCTGCTCGAAGGACTGCTCATCGCCTCCTCCGGTGCGGTGTTCGGCCTCGTGCTCGCGCGGGCATCGGAGTATCTGATCAACACCTTCTTCCAGTGGCGTTACGACACCGCGCTCATCTTCGTTCGCGTCACCCCTGACGTGGCGGCGGTCTGCGTGGCCATTGCGGTGCCGCTCGGCGCGGCGGCCACGGTCGCGGCATCCTGGGCGCTGCTGCGACGCAGCGGCCTGAGGCTCGCCCGCCGATGAATGCCCTCGGTTTCGCCTGGCGCAGTCTCGTCCGCCAGCCGGCGCGTGCCACGCTCGGCATTCTCGGCGTCGCGGCAGTGGGCGCACTGCTGTTCGACATGCTCCTTCTGTCGGAAGGGCTCGTCATCTCGATGCGTGACCTGCTCGACAGGATGGGGTTCGAAATCAGAGTGACGGCCACCGATCAGCTTCCCGGCCGCGGCCCGGACATTCTCGATGCCGCCGCCGTCGCCTCGAGCCTCGCGACCCTGCCATCGGTCCGCTCGGTCATGACGATGCGAACCGAGGATGCGACCATCGAGCGGACGGACGGCACCGAGCTCCGGGCCTCACTGCTTGGCGCGGGCGGCGAGTCGCTCCGACCCTGGACGGTCCTCCGCGGGCGTGACGTCTCGGGCCAGCGCGAAATAGTCGTCAACGACTACGCGTCCCGCACGCTTGGTGTCGAGCCGGACGCCACGGTCACCCTTCGAGCCTCCTGCGCGCGCGGCGCCGAAGCCCCGCCGCCCGTCGAGTTTCGCATCGTCGGCGTCGCCGAGTTCCCCTTCGATACGCCGGGCGCGTCCGAGCTGGGCACGACCGCGTCCGCACTTGCCGCGGCATGCGGCGCCGAGGGCGAGTCGTCCGCCGACTTCATCGTCGTCCAATCCACTGGCGACGCCGACGCCGCGGCTGCCGAGATCTCCGCGTTGCGGCCCGATCTTCGGCCCTTCACGAACGACCAGGCGATTGGCCAGATGGAACGGGGCGGTTTCACGTACTTCCGGCAGATCTCCACGGTCCTGACGACCGTCACGCTGTCGTTCGCGCTGCTGCTCATCACGGTGCTCCTGACCGTGTCGGTGAATCAGCGGCTCGGTGAGGTGGCGGCGCTCCGCGCGCTGGGCTTCTCGCGGCGGCGTGTCGTGCTCGACGTGCTGTGCGAATCGGCGCTGATCGTCGGCATCGGCGGCGTCCTGTCGCTTCCGCTCGGGGTGCTGCTGGCGGTGTGGCTCGACAGGATCCTCAAAGGGATGCCGGGCATTCCCACGAGCCTCCATTTTTTCGTCTTCGAGCCGCAGGCGCTCTGGATGCACGGCGCACTCCTGGCGGCGACGGCGATCCTCGCAGCTGTCTACCCCATGCGAATCGTCGCGCGGCTTCCGATCGCGGCGACACTGCGGAATGAAGTGATTGGGTGAGGATGAACCATGAACCGCGTCGTTCACCCTTCTGCCTTCTCGGTTCTCCGTTCGTGTTCAGGTTCGGTTCGCGGTTCAGGTTCACTGTTCGGGGTTCGTCGAACGTGAACACGAACCGAGAAGAAAGAACGTAGAAGCGTGAACGACGATGTTCAGGTTCGCGTGAACGACGATGTTCAGGTTCGCGTGAACGAAATGATCGTGGAGGCCCGTCACGTGACGCGGAGTTTCGCGATGCCGGCTGGTCCGGTGTTCGCGGTCCGTGATGTCACCGTCGCGATCGCGCCGGGTGAGCACACCGCCATCAGCGGGCCGTCGGGATGCGGAAAGTCGACGCTGCTGCACATCCTCGGATGCGTGGACGCACCTTCGTCGGGCACGTTGATGTTCGACGGCAAGGACGCCTCGACGCTGAACGATCGGGAGCGCAGCCTGCTGCGACTCCGGCACGTCGGGTTCGTCTTCCAGCGATTCTTCCTGCTCCCGATGTTGACGGCCGCTGAAAACGTCGAGCTTCCGCAGGCCGAGGCCGGTATACCGCGACACGAACGCCGGCGTCGCAGCCTCGAGCTGCTCGACTACGTGGGGCTCGCCGAGCGCGCCGATCACCGGCCGTCACAGCTCTCGGGCGGCGAGATGCAGCGCGTCGCCATCGCTCGGGCGCTCGCCAACCGTCCCCGCCTGGTGCTCGCGGACGAGCCGACTGGCGAACTGGATCAGGCCACGGGCGAGCATGTCGCCTCGCTGCTCGATCGAGTCAACGCCGACGGCACCGCGCTGGTCATCGTCACACACGATCCGGCACTGGCCAACCGCGCCAGGCGCGTGCTGACGATGAGAGACGGCCGGGTCGAACAGGACACCATCCGATGATCGGACGGCTCGCGCTCCGTTCGCTCACGGCGCATCCCGTTCGCAGCGCCGTGCTCGCGGCCGGGTTCGGAGTGGGTGTCGCGGTGATGGCCATCCTGCTCGGGGTCGCGCAGGTCGTACTCGAACAATCGCGTGCGCCGGCCCTGGTTGGCGGAGGCGACGTCCTGATCCGCCTGGCACCCGAAGTACCCGCACGTCTGGTGCTCTCGGGCGCGCTCCAGTCCGACGCGTTCAGACCTGGGATTGCGACGGCCGCACCGACGCACACGGCGAGGCTCTATCTTCGGCACGGTGGACGAAGCACCCGCGTCGCCGCGCGCGGCGGCATTCCCAGTCTGGAACGCGTGCTCGGTGATGAGGAAGTCGCCGGGATCCCGAACTGGCGCGACTCGCCGAACGACATCGCGTGGACACAGGACACGCCCGAGAAGGTGCTGCGCTACATCGACCGATTTCACGCCATTCCCGACGCACCCACCTGGGGCGCCTCGTGGGCGGAATGGCTGTACTTCAACGGCCGCGCCTCCGGCGCCCGCTTCTATCTCACGTTTCTCGTCGGACCCTCCATGACCGACGGCCGCCGGCGCGCCGGGGTCCGGTTGCAGCTCGACCGCGGGGGTCGAGTCGAGACCTTCACGGCCAGCCAACCGGTGGCCGACGCCGACGCCCAAAAGGCGCCGGACCTCGACATCGGCGAGAGCTTCGTCCGGCTCGAGGGCATGACCTACCGAGTGCACCTCGATCTGCGAGACGAGAAGGGCCGCCGGGCACGGGGCGACCTGACCATTGAAGCGTCCCCAGGGCGGCTGGTGCCGCCACTCGAGATCTCGGGCGCCCTCGGATGGCGATCGGGTTATGTGGTGCCGGTGATGTCAGGCCGACTCGACGGAACCCTGGATGTCGGCGACGAACGCGTCTCGTTTGCGGGCGGCACCGGGTATCACGATCACAACTGGGGGTTCTGGCAAGGTGTGTCGTGGCAGTGGGGGCAAGTGCAACAGGGCGATGTGTCCCTGCTGTATGGGCGCGTTTTTCCACCCAGCGAAGCCGCCGATGCCGACCGCGTGCCGGGATTCGTCGGCGTGCTGGGCCCCGACGGTCCTCTTGGGTACGCGACAGACGTGACGATCGAGGAGACGAACGATGCAGGCGGTGCCCCGCAGGTGATCATCGTGCGTGCGCGGGGCTCCGACCTGAACGTCCAGATCCGATTCGACGTCGAGGCAGCCGTCACCACAAGGGGGACCGGATCGGCGTCGGCCGCCGCGTCGGGTCCGCTCGGCAGCGGACTCGATTTTCTACAACTGCGCGGCACCTACACCGTGACCGGCCACGCGGGAGCACGGACGCTGAAGTTCTCGGCGCCGGGAAGCGCGGAGACGTTCAGGGGCACCCGCCCGCGCACGCTAAAGCGGTTTGCGTTTCGCCGTAGAGCGCACGCTTCAGCGTGCGCGTGTCCGCGGAGGCTAAAGCCTCCGCTCTACGCCGAATCGAAAAACGCTCGGGCGTTTACTCTACGACGCCTGCTACCGCGCACGCTGAAGCATGCGCTCTACGCGGCCGGCGAGACCGTCACCGCGCCGCGTCTAATGCGTGCCGGGCCGCGATTTGCGCTCTTCGCCTTCGCAGGCTCAGCGCCTCGAGGGTCTGCTCGAGCGGCAGCCTCACCTGCACCATCTGCGCGGCTTCCTGACGACGTCGAATCTCCACCCGGAAACACTCGAAACAGAGCGTCCGCGGCCGATCCAACCGCGGATCGTCCTCGTGGGGTCGAAAGCCATAGCGGGCTTCTTTCGCCTGGCACGACGCGCACAGGAGCGGCGTCTGCGGCGACCGGTCCACCTTCGGACGCGGTGGGGTGGTCCATCCCTGGTCGAGTGCGAGCTGTGCTGACATCTGTCCTCCTCCGTGGGTGCTGAACCCAGTGTAAGGAGACGCTGTGACAGCCTAGGTCATCGATGGTGACCGACGTGCCGCGTCAGTCTTCCTCCGGGCGGCTTCCCCCGACACCCATCTCACCCGTCCATCGCATGGCGCCGGGAACCTCTACACCGGTACTGGTCGAGGATTCGCTCGACCGTGTGATCGACGATGTCCGAGAGGGAGCGCGGGTGGCTGTAGAACGCCGGCATGGGCGGCAGGATGACCGCGCCCATGCGGGACAGCTTCAACATGTTCTCCAGATGAATCTCGCTGAGCGGCGTCTCGCGCACTGCGAGCAACAGCTTCCGGCGCTCCTTGAGGACGACGTCCGCCGCACGATGGATGAGGCCATCGCCAAATCCGTGCGCGATCGCGCCGAGCGTCTTGGCACTGCACGGCGCGATGATCATCCCGGCTGTCTGAAACGACCCGCTCGAGATCGCGGCGCCCATGTCGCCCGCGACGTACGACGTGTGCGCGAGCGCTTCGACCTGCTCGCGTGAGTACGGTGTTTCGTGCACGAGCGTGCGCGCGCCCCAGCGGCTGATCACGAGATGCGTCTCGACGCCCGCGTCGCGGAGCCGCTCCAGCAACCGGATGCCGTAGATGACGCCAGTGGCGCCGGTGATGCCGACGATGAGACGCGTGGGTTTCATTCGGGCTCTGGACTCTGGGCTCTCGGCTCCGGGCTTGGGTTCGCGGCCTTGGGCCACGGGCCTTCGGCTGTCGGTCTAACTAATAAGGCTATCATCGAGAAGGTGCTCAAGCGTCAGACCACTGGATCCGTCCTCTGTACATCGTGCGGCGTGCTCGTCGGGGTCAAGGACGACCGATGCTACAACTGCGGCCGCGTCAACCCGGGGTTGTGGGGATACGCGTCCCTGCTGCGCTCGCTCGGCCGCGACATGGGGTTCGTACCATTCGTCATCGGTACGTGCGCCGTCGTCTACGTGCTCACGCTGCTTGCGTCGGGTGGCAACATCGGCATGCGCGGCGCCCTGTCATTCCTGTCTCCCAGCCTCCAAGCCAGCATTATCTTCGGCGCGAGCGGCGCCGTCCCGGTCTTCCAGCTAGGCCGCTGGTGGACCGTCCTCAGTGCCGGCTGGCTTCACGGTGGCGCGCTGCACATTCTCTTCAACATGATGGCCCTGCGACAGCTGGCACCGGGCGTCGCCGAGTTGTATGGACCAGGGCGGATGGTGATCATCTACACAGCCGGCGCCGTCGCCGGGTTCGCGCTGAGCTCGTTTGCAGGAGCGTTCCTGCCCGGTTTCTTCCTTCTACGCGGCAGCAGCTTCACAGTTGGAGCCTCGGCCTCCATCGCCGGGCTGATTGGCGCCATCCTGTACTACGGACATCGCAGCGGCAGCAGCATGGCGCGCGGCTACGCGATGAACTACGTGCTGATGCTCGTGGTCATGGGATTCTTCATGCAAGGCATCGACAACTATGCACACGCGGGCGGGTTCGGCGGGGGCTATGTGGCGGCACGGATCCTCGACCCTCTCAAGCCGGAGCGGATCGACCACATCGCGATTGCGCTTGCCTGCCTCGCCGCATCCGTTCTCGCGATCGTCGCGTCAGTCCTGCACGCGATGAGCCTCCTTGGGTCGTGACCTCACATCTGTGACGTCACTGGGAGTGCCGTGGAGGTAATCCGCAGCATCATTGCGGTGCTGGGCGGCATTGGCCTACTCTCGATCGTCGTCGAGGTACTGGAGTTCACGCTGGTCAACGCCGTCGCGGGCGCACCGCCCACCGACCTGCCGGGATACTTCGCCGTGCGCAATCAGCCGGTCATCCTGACGGCCAAACTCGGATATAACTCGGTCGGAGCGGTGCTTGGCGGGTACCTGACTGCGCGGGTCGCGGGCCGGCAGGAGATGTGGCACGGCTGGGTGGCGGCCATCGTGCAAACAGCGGCGTTGATCTTTGGCTTTACGGTCGGCGAATTTGCCGGATTCACGCCGACCTGGATGCGGATTGCGCTGGTCCTGATCACCGGGCCAGCGATGCTGCTGGGCGCCTCGATTCGCGCGCGAGCGGCAAGGAGTACAACGTGAGACTGGCGTATCAAGGCGAACCGGGCGCCTATAGCGAAGCGGCGGCGCGACTCTTCTCGCCGCACACCGAAACGCTCCCGTGCAAGACGTTCGACGAGGTCTTCGACGCGGTCGTCGAGAAACGCGCCACGCACGGCGTCGTGCCGATGGAGAACTCGGTCGGCGGCACGATCCATCGCAACTACGATCTGCTCGTCGATCACGAGATCGCGATCACCGGTGAGGTCGAGCTCGACGTCGTACACTGCCTCCAGGCGCTGCCCGGCACCAAGATCGCGGACGTGAAGATCGTGTACTCGCACCCGCAGGCGCTGGCGCAGTGCGAGCGGTATCTCAAGGATCTCGGCGTCACCGTGGAGGCGGTCTACGACACGGCCGGAGGCGCGAAGCTGGTGGCGGAACAGCGTCTCGCGAATGCGGCCGCGCTGGCCTCTCGGCGCGCGGCGGAGGTCTTCGGTCTCGAGGTCATCCAGGAAGCCGTTCAGGACTTCGAGTTCAATATCACCCGCTTCTTCGTCATCGGCGGCGCCCCCCCTGCCGACGCCAACAAGACGACGATCGTGTTTGCCCTGCCGAGCACGCCCGGGTCGCTCTTCAAGGCGTTGAGCGTGTTCGCCCTGCGCGATATCAACCTGAGCAAACTCGAGAGCCGGCCGATCCGCGGGAGGCCCTGGGAGTACCTGTTCTACGTGGACATCGACACGCGTCGAGACGAGCTCCCCTGCGCCCGGGCGCTCACGCAGCTCGGCGAGTTCGCGAAGTGGGTCAGGGTGCTGGGCACGTACAAGGGGTGGGAGCGGGCGAAGCAGACGCAGATCTAAGAAGTGCAAAGTCGAAAGTGCAAAGTGAAAAGTCGGAAAGTGCGAAGTGGAAGTAGAAACGGATTACCTCGCCGCAGGTGGTTGGTTTTTTCATCCGATTCGTGTTTTCACGTGCGGTCCGCACAGAGGTTGCGAAGATCTTCGCCAGTGCTCGCGCCTCGTTGATCAGCTCGGGATCGTGCTGGATGCGGCTGTCCCTGAAGTACTCGAGCCAGTCCAAGCACTCGTCCGCCTCCTCCGCGACGGTGCCAAGCCTGGCCTGAAACTCGGCGCGAGAGCGTCCCTTTAGCGCCGCCCGATAATTCGAGCGCACCGAGTTTCCAGCGCGTCGCAATTGTCCCGCCGCCTCCTGCGCTTCCGAGGCCCTTGGCAAGCGCCGACAGAATGTCAATATCGAGAGAGCAAACAGCCGCGTGCGCTCGACCAAATCATGAGAAGGCATGCGACACTGCCCTGTGCATGACCACTGCCACGAGGACTGCGAGCAGAAACGAGACGCAGATCGACCGGCGCGTCGCAATTTCTCCACCCACTTTCAACTTTAAACTTTGCACTTTCTACTTATTGAAGACTCCCTCGATTCTCGCCTGGACGACTTTCGCAACGTCCCGGATGCTGAGCTCGTCCGGCGACGCAGCATTTTCGTGGCCGAGGGTCGCCTCGTCGTACGTCGGCTCATGACTGAAAGTACGTTCGTCACCAGATCGGTGATGCTGACCGACGCAGCTCGCGAGGGGATGACGGATCTCATCGCCTCGCGGCCGGACGTACCTGCCTACGTCGTACCCCAAGCGGTGATGGACCGCGTTGCCGGCTTCCACATCCATCGCGGATGCCTGGCCATCGGCGAGTATCCGCGGCCGCGGCCCTGGGAGGAAATCGTCGCGGGCGCCCGCATGGTCCTCGTGCTCGAGCGAATTGCGAACCCGGACAACGTGGGCGGCATCTTTCGATGCGCCGCCGCGTTCGGCGCCGACGCCGTCCTGCTCGACCCGGCCACGACCGACCCGCTGTACCGGAAGGCCATTCGAACATCGATGGGAGCGGCCCTGGTCGTGCCGTTCGCGCGCATGCAGGAATGGCCAACCGCGCTCAATGAGTTGCGGGCACGCGGCTTCGCCGTGACCGCGATGACACCCGACCCTTCCGCGCCTGCCCTGAGTGCAATCGCCCGTGGATTTGCCAACCGTCCCGTGGCCCTCGTGCTCGGCCACGAAGGCGACGGGCTGAGCGGCCCGGCGCTCGCGGCCTGCGAGTTTCACGCGCGGATTCCCATGACCTCGAGCGTCGATTCGCTCAACGTCGCCACCACCGCGGCGATTGCGCTGTACGACCTGCGGGGGTCAAGGGCGTAAGGGACGTTCGCCTCTAGAATCGATAACTCACCCCACCGCCAAACTGCCCGAGATTGCGCCCCCGATCGAGCCGGAAGTACCGTGCATCCACATCCGCCGACAGCTGCTTGTAGATCCGGACGCTCGCCCCCACGCCAGCCCTGGCCGCAAGCCCCGTGTGCGATAGGCCCTCGTCGAAGTCGATCATCGGTATCGCCGGGGCGATTATCCCAGGCCTCGTGCCAGTCACGGTGCCACTCGACAGCCTGAGACTCGACTCGGTACGCGAAATTCCGAGGCCCCCAGTCACATAGGGAACGAATCTTCCGACCTGCGATGGAAACTCGTAGCGCAAGCCGACCGTCGCCAGACTGGTGTTGCCCTCGCGTTCGAGGCGAGTGCCCCCTGGCAGGAACAGTGCGCCGGACGACTGTCCCCCGGTAAACCCGCCGCCGGGAGGGAGCAGGCCGCCAAGCCCGTTGCGACCACCACCCAGCATCGAGCCGAAGCGAGCAATGCCGGTCTGGACCACGCGCTGATCGAAGAACTGCAGGTCGGGGAATCGGTCGGCCGTACCATCGGCAAACGTGAACTCACCATCAAAAGACAGCCGCTCGGCAAAACGATATCCGACCGATCCGACGATCGCGGGCTGTCCATCAAGGGTGCCAGCGGTGGCCGCACCGCCAAACGACACCCGCAGGCGCTGATCCTGCGCATGGGCCAGCGCGGGCACCAGCATGGCTGCCACCGTCGCCGCGGCTAGGAACACTCTCGTCGACTTCAACATGGTCATCGCAACACTCATCGCACCCCTCGGAGGAATAAGGAAAAAAGAAGACACGGGCTGCTCTCGGGTTGTCCGCTCACGGGGACACGAAAACGCCGAGCGTGCAATACCAAGCAAGCTTGACGCCAGTTTCCTTGGCTACGATCGGCCAGAATATAGCGGCGTGAGCACCAATGCCCTTCGTTGTCACGGCCTCGTCAAGCGGTACGCAGAGGTCACCGCCGTGGACGGCCTGGACCTGGAGGTTCGAGCCGGAGAATGTTTCGGCATGCTCGGCCCGAACGGCGCGGGCAAGACCACGACGGTCGAGATTTTCGAAGGTCTCAGGATCCCCGACTCGGGTGACGTCGAGGTCCTCGGCGATCGGTGGCGCGGTGACGGGCACGCCTTGCGGATGCGCCTTGGCATCCAGCTTCAGGAAACGAAGTTCCCCGACAAGCTGCGCGTGCACGAGGTCGTGCGACTGTTCCGCAGCCTGTACCCACACGGCCTCAGCGTGGACGAGGTCATGGATCGCGTAGGGCTTCAGGGCAAGGCGAACGCGCAGGTCCGCACGCTGTCTGGCGGTCAGAAGCAGCGGCTGTCACTCGGCTGTGCGCTGGCCGGGGATCCCGAGCTCCTCTTCCTGGACGAACCGACAACCGGGCTCGATCCCCAATCCCGCCGCCAGACCTGGGACATCGTCGACGAGCTGAAGGGACGCGGGAGAACCGTCCTCCTCACGACGCACTACATGGAGGAAGCGGAACGGCTGTGCGACCGAGTGGCGGTTGTGGACCACGGAAAGATCATTGCGTCGGGAACGCCACGGGATCTCATTGCCTCGCTGGGCGCCGAGCACGTCATTGCCTTCTCCATCGATGGTCCAGGCGCAGCGGCCATCGATGCATCCACATTCCTGGGACTGCCAAGTGTGGAGAAGGTCGCCCGTGACGAGGGCAGCTGGCGCTTGACGGTTCGCGAGGTGCATCGTGCGGTACCCGCGCTGCTGGCGGCGCTTGCCGAGCGTGACGCCGCGCCCACGCACCTGACGACCCACCACGCCACGCTGGAAGACGTCTTCATGGAGCTCACCGGACGGACGCTTCGCGATGACTAAGCCAAGAGCGGCACGGCCGGTCAGGAGCGCACTGAGCGAGCTGACGAGAGCGCGCGTGCTCGAGCTCACTCGTGAGCCCGAGGCCGTGTTCTGGGTCTTCGTCTTCCCCATCCTGATGGCCGGCCTTCTCGGCGTGGCCTTTCGCAGTCGCCCGCCGGAGGCTCTCCCAGTCGCCGTGGTCGCGGGCGAACATGCCGAAGCCAGAGCCGCGGCCCTGTCCGCCGGGGCGGATGTGGCTCCGCGGATTCTCTCCGCCCCGGAGGCGAGGCTGGCACTCACCCGAGGCCAGGTGTTGTTGGTCGTGTCGAACGACGAGGTGCCGTCGTATGGCTACGATCCAACGAATGGCGAAAGCCGCGCCGCACGGCTGGCGGTGGACGCGGCGCTTCAACGTGCCGCGGGGCGGTCGGATGCGTTCAACGCGGACATGGCGGCGGTCACCGCACCGGGGACCCGCTATGTCGACTTCCTCGTCCCGGGTCTGCTCGGTATGAACCTGATGGGCACCGGCATGTGGGGTGTCGGCTTCTCGCTGGTCTCCGCTCGCAACGGCAACCTGCTCAAGCGACTCATCGCGGCACCTGCCAGACGCAGTCACATCCTGGCGGCGCAGCTCACCTCTCGTGTGATTCTGCTGATTCCAGAAGCTGGAGCGCTGCTCCTCTTCGGCCACTTTGCGCTCGGCGTACCCATACAAGGCTCCGTGATCCTGCTCACCGGGGTCTCGTTGCTGGGTGCGCTGACCTTCACGGGGATCGGGCTGCTGACAGCGGCGCGACCGCGGACGGTAGAAGGGGTGTCAGGCATCATGAACGTCGTGATGGTCCCGATGTGGACCTTCTCCGGGATCTTCTTCTCGACCGAGCGCTTCCCGGCGAGCATGCAACCGTTCATTCAGGTGCTCCCGCTGACAGCGCTCAACGATGCTCTTCGCGCAGTCATGCTCGAAGGCACCGGCCTCGCACCGTTAGTCCCCGATCTGGCCTTGCTCGCCACATGGGGCATCGTGAGCTTCCTGCTCGCTCTCAAGCTCTTCCGCTGGCAGTAGGGTCGGACCGAGACTTTGGACTTTAGACTTTGGACTTTGGACTTTGGGCTCTGGGCTCTGGACTTGGGCTCTGGGCTGTGGGTTCTGACAATCAACTTGATACTTTTTACTTTTCTACTTTTTACTTTTAAGTTTTAAGTCTATGTACGACGTCCTCGGCGTCGGCGCCAACTCCGTCGACTACGTCTATCGCCTCCCGCAGTTCCCGCAACCGGACGGCCCAGCCTCGAAGCTGCGGATCTCGCATCACACCATCTCGTGTGGCGGACAGACCGCGACGACCCTCTGCACATGCGCCGCGATGGGGCTCACCACGCGATACATCGGCGCCACGGGAAGTGATGACAACGGCCAGCTCATACGCGACGCCCTCATGGACCGCGGTGTCGATATCGGGCAAAGCGTCGAGAGTGACGACGGCAACGCCTTTGCGGTGATTCTGCTCGACCAGCGAGAGGGTGAACGAGTGGTCCTCTGGCAACGCCCGCCAGGGCTCGAGCTCGCGCCAGGAGACCTCGACCCTGACGTCATCTGCGACGCCCGGCTGCTTCACGTGGACGACGTGGACATCGACGCATCGATTCGGGCGGCCTTGATGGCGCGAGCGGCGGGCCTCCCGGTGACGAGCGACATCGAGCAGGTCGGCGAGCGGACGGAGGAGCTTGTCGGCGCCGTGACGATTCCCATCTTTGCCGAGCACGTGCTGGAGCCGCTCACCGGGGAGCAGGATTTCGAACGGGCCCTGCGGAAGCTCAGGCGCCGTCATGCGGGAATGCTGTGCGTGACGCTCGGTGCACGCGGTGCGATGTTGCTCGACGGTGACGAGCTGCACGAGCAACCCGCCTTTCCGATGATCGTCACCGACACGACCGGAGCGGGAGACGTCTTTCGCGGCGCCTTCATCACGGCGCTGCTCCGCGGCGATGCGCCGCCGGACATCCTGCGATTCGCCAACGCCGCCGCGGCCATTTGCTGCACCCGTCTCGGCGCGATCGCCGGTGTGCCGACACTGGCGGAGACCGAGGCGCTGGCTCGCGGCAAGGGTCGCGCAGGCTAACCGCCTCCGCCAAGGCTACGGCGGTCCGCCGAAGCTTCAGCGCGAACGGCGGAAGCGCGCGCTACGTAAGGTCGGACACTTCCTTCGATTCGGCGTAGAGCGGAGGCTTTAGCCTCCGCGGACACGCGCCACCTGTAGAGCGCACGCTTCAGCGTGCGCGGAACACGAGGGACTCTAGCGTGCGCGGCGCTGTTTCTTCAGCATCACGAAGCCGAGCGGCGGCAGCATCAGTGACATCGAGTAATCCAAGCCGTGCATCGGACTCGCGTCGGCCTGCACCCCCCCACCGTTCCCCACGTTCCCGCCCCCATAAATCTCGCTGTCGCTGTTGAGCAGTTCGCGATACCAGCCGTCCTCGGGCACACCGATCCGGTATCCCGGTCTGGGTACGGGCGTGAAGTTCGCCACGATGACGATGAAGTCCTGTGGGTCTCGGGCCCGTCGGATCAACGACACCACGCTGTTGTCGCCGTCATCGCAATCGATCCACCTGAATCCGGACGGATCGAAGTCCACTTCGTGCAAGGCGCGCTCTCGCCGATACGCATGGTTCAGATCCCGTAGCCAGCGGCGGTGCGCCTCGTGCATGGGCTCGGCCAGCAGATGCCAATCGAGGCTCGCATCGACGTTCCACTCGTTCCATTGCCCGAATTCCGAGCCCATGAACACCAGCTTCTTGCCGGGATGACCGTACATGTAGCCGTAGAGCGCGCGCAGTGTCGCGTGCTGCTGCCAAGGGTCCCCAGGTATCTTCGCCAGCATCGATCTCTTGCCGTACACGACCTCGTCGTGCGAGAACGGCAGTACCGAAGTTCTCGGTGAACGCGTACAGCAGCGAGAAGGTGATCCGATTGTGGTGCCAGCGTCGATGGATCGGATCCTTGCTCGACGTAGTCGAGCATGTCGTGCATCCAGCCCAGGTTCCACTTGAAGCTGAAGCCGAGTCCCCCGAGGTGAACCGGCTGGCAGGTACCGGGCCAGGACGTGGATTCCTCGGCAATGGTCACGGTTCCGGGCACGCGTCCGTGCGTCAGCACATTCAGGTGCTGGAGAAACGAGACGGCCTCGAGGTTCTCGCGTCCACCGAACTGATTCGGCAGCCACTCTCCCTCGGGTCGCGAATAGTCGAGGTAGAGCATCGAGGCCACCGCGTCCACGCGAAGACCGTCGAGATGATATTCCTCGAGCCAGAAGAGCGCGTTGCTGAACAGGAAACTGCGGACCTCGTCGCGCCCGTAGTTGAAGATCAACGTGCCCCAGTCCTGGTGCTCGCCCCTGCGCGGGTCGGCATGCTCGTAGAGCGCGGTGCCGTCGAACTCCGCGAGCCCGTGCCGATCCTTCGGGAAGTGCCCGGGCACCCAGTCGAGGATCACGCCGATGCCGTGCCGGTGGCACTCGTCCACGAAATACCGGAAGTCGTCTGGCGTGCCGAATCGGCTCGTCGGGGCGAAGAAGCCGATCACCTGATAGCCCCACGACCCGCTGAATGGATGCTCCATGATCGGCATCAGCTCGATGTGGGTGAAACCCATCTCGCGCACGTACGGCACCATCGACGTGGCCATCTCGCGGTAGCTCTGGAATCGATTGCCGTCCTCCACCACGCGCCGCCACGATCCCATGTGCACCTCGTAGACGGACATGGGCTGCTCTCGCCATCCGTCGTTCGATGCCCGCTCGCGCATCCAGTCCTGGTCGTGCCACTCGTAGCCCTCGTCTGACCAGATGACCGATGCGGTCTTCGGGGGCACTTCGAACAGGCGGGCGTAGGGATCGGCCTTGTGCAGCAGGTGACCGGCCGTCGTACGCAGCTCGAACTTGTAGCAATCACCATCGGTCAGGTCCGGCACGAAGACCTCCCAGACACCCGAGGGCACGAGGTGACGCATCGGGTGCGCCCGGCCGTCCCACCGGTTGAAGTCGCCGATCGCGCTGACGCGCTGTGCATTGGGCGCCCAGACGGCGAAGTGCACGCCGGTCGTGCCGTCGATGGTCATGCGATGAGCCCCGAGCCGTTCCCACACGCGGTAGTGGGTCCCCTCGGCAAAGAGGTGGAGATCGAAATCGCTCAGCACCTGCGCGAACCGGTAGGGATCGACCACATCGCGCGTGACGGCGTCTTCGCGCACGCGGAACCGGTACACGAACGAGTCCGCGGCGCCGTCGAAGGGAACCGTGGCCTGAAAGAGGCCTTCGGGACGGCAACGCTGCATGCCGTAGACGCGATCCGGCGTGACCAGCTGCACACCACCGGACGCCGACGGCTGCATCGTCCGGATCACCAGGGCAGGACGGCCGTCCACGGTCACGCGATGACGGCCGAGCACGGCGAATGGATCGTCGCTCCTGCCGGCTGCGACCGCGTCGAGCATGTCGTCTGCGGCCGTGCGCTCACCGTGACTCATCGGCTCTGATGATATCCTCATGGGCTCACACCATTGCCCCGGCAGCCCAGCCCGGCAGCAGAGAAGGAGTCAGCTTGGCAGAACTCTACGCGCGGTTTGTCACCAGTGAAGGACCCTTCACGGTCCGTCTGTTCGATCAGGAAGCGCCCAACACCGTCGCGAACTTCGTCGGACTGGCCGAAGGGACCAAGCAGTGGACCGATCCGCGGACGAACGAGAAGGTGACCCGGCCCTACTACGACGGCATCATCTTTCACCGGATCATCGACGGCTTCATGATCCAGGGGGGCGATCCGCTGGGACAGGGTACCGGCGGACCGGGTTACAAGTTCGCGGACGAGTTCCATCCGTCCCGTCGGCACAGCAAGGCCGGCATCCTGTCAATGGCCAACAGCGGACCGAACACCAATGGCGGGCAGTTCTTCATCACGCTTGGCCCGACGCCCCACCTCGACAACCGTCACTCGGTCTTCGGCGAAGTCGTCGAAGGGATGGAGATCGTCAAGAAGATCGGCAGCGTGAAAACAGGCCGAGGGGATCGCCCGGTCAAGGACGTCGTCATCGAGACGATCACGGTGGAGCGGAAAGAGGCGAGGGTTAGGAAGTCGAAAGTCAAAAGTCAGAAGTCGAAAGTCGCAAAGGGGAAGAGCCACAGGGGACATCCGACGATCGGAAACAGCGGACGTAATTCTGAGGTGCCTATGAGACCGCGAGTCTGGAGCTCGGGGCTGCTCCTCCTCATGCTTGGTGGCGCCCAGGTGTGGGCACAATCGGCACGACCTGATCTCTCGGGCATGTGGAGCGACCCTCCGTCCACCGCAGTGGATCAGTTTTGCTTCATGACCTGCACCGATGCGGGCATCGCCTACCTGAACAGGCTCCTGGACGACCCGGCCAACGACAGCCGCCCTTTCACTGAACTCGCCGCTGAGGCGACGCGCTATCAAAGGGAAGAGTTCATCCGTCCTCGACTGACGACCGCGGCTGCGAAGTCGTTTCCCATGGACCCTGCTGATGACCCGGGGTTCCTCCGGTGTGAGCCCTGGGGATTGGCCCGCCAGATCTTCGCCCCACACCAGATGGAGGTGCGTCAGTTCAACGACCGGATCGAGTTCAGGTACGGGGAATGGGACGGCCGGCGGACGGTCTACCTGAGGCGGACGAAGACCCACACCTCCACCGTTGAGTTCAATGGGGTATTCCGTGGGGCGCTACGACGGCAACACCCTGGTCGTCGAAACGACTGGCATAACGGCCAATCTCGCGGGCATCTTTCCTGCCTGGTTCAGCCACGGCGATCGGTTGACAACGATCGAGCGGTATACCCGCACGGAGACCCGATCGTCTGGAACTGATGGCGACGCTGGAAGATCCGCAAAGCCTGCGGGAAACCATCCAGTTCAAGAAGGCATGGGGTTGGGCGCCGACCGAAAAGATCTTCCCTTACACGGATTGTGTTCGACCCAGTGAATTTCGCAGGAGGGAGAACTCGCAATGACACGTCGATACGAGGTCATTGCCGGCACTGATGTTGTTGCTACAGAACCAACGTGGCCCACGGGCACCATGCGTTTTCGCCCGTGTACGATGCCTCTCGGACGGTGACGATCAAAGGCACGCTCACCGACTTCAAGCTGGTGAATCCGCATGCGACGATGACCGTCGATGTGGTCGACGAGACAGGAAAGCATGTCGTCTGGACGGTTGAGATGGCCGGCCTGCTGAGTCTGACCCGGCAAGGCTGGACGGAGAAATCAGTGTCCGTCGGCGAGCAACTGACCGTCACCGGGAATCCGACCCACACTGGCTCTCCGAGAATCGCCTTCGATCGACTCGTCCTGGCAAACGGCACGGAGCTGTTGGATCCAGGGGAGAACAACCAGAGCACCATCGAAGAGCAGCGCCGAGAGCGCGCACGCCAGCGGCAGCAGAAATAGAGGACCGGCGCCGACGACTAGCCACAGAGGCACAGAGACACAGAGGATCACTTACTCAAGAGCTCTGTGCCTCTGCGTCTCTGTGGCTCGTGCGTGTCTAGAGCGGTTTGCGTTTCGCCGTAGAGCGCACGCTTCAGCGTGCGCGTGTCCGCGGAGGCTAAGCCTCCGCTCTACGCCAAATCGCAAAGCGCTCTAGCCTGACTCGACGCCGAGGTGGAGGCGACGTTCGGCGGCGTGGAACTTCTGCTCTTCGAGCGGAACCGGCTGCAGCAGTGACACGCCGACCGCCACGATGAACGACAACGGAATCGTCACGAGGCCTGGATTCCGGAGCGGAAACCAGGCGGCGCTGTTCCCGAGGATGTCCATCTGGATCGTTGGGGACAAGACGATCAGCGCCACCGTCGATGCGGTCCCGACGAGCATGCTCGCTTGTGCGCCCGCGGTCGTGAGCCGCGACCAGAAGATCGACAGCACGAGTGCCGGGAAGTTCGCGCTCGCCGCGATCGCAAACGCCAGACCCACCATGTAGGCGACGTTCTGCCCCTTGAACGTGATTCCCAGCAGAATCGACAGCACCGCCAGGACGATCGTGGCGCCCCTGGCGACCACGAGCTGCTCGCGCTCGTCGGCGTGACCCCGCCGTATGACGTTGACCCACAGATCGTGTGACAGCGTCGCGGCCCCCGAGAGCGTGAGCCCTGCCACCACGGCGAGAATCGTCGCGAACGCCACGGCGGCGATGAACCCCAGAAGAGGCGTACCGCCCACTCCTTCGGCGAGGAGCGGCGCCGCCATGTTTCCACCGGCATCCAACGTCGTGATGGCCTCGCGCCCGATGATGACCATGGCGCCGAACCCGAGAATGAAGGTCAGCAGATAGAAGAATCCGATGAACGCCGTGGCGTAACCGACCGATGTCCTCGCCGTCCGTGCATCGGGCACGGTGTAGAAGCGCATCAGAATGTGCGGCAGCCCCGCCGTGCCGAGCATCAGCGCCAGTCCGAGGGACACGGCGTCGAGCGGATCGCTGACGAGCCGGCCCGGCGCCAACACGTTCGCACCGTACATGGACGCCGCCTCGGCGAAGAGCGCCAGCGGATTGAAACTGAAGCGCGCCAGCACGAGCAGCGCCAGGATCGACGCGCCGGCCAGCAGGAGCACGGCCTTCACGATCTGCACCCAGGTGGTCGCAATCATGCCGCCGAACAGCACATAGGCGAGCATCACCCCACCGACGATCACGACCGCCGCTTCGTAGGGAATGCCGAAGAGAAGCCTGATGAGGTTCCCGGCGCCGACCATCTGCGCGATGAGGTAGAACGACACCACCGCCAGCGAGCCGACCGATGCCGCGATCCGGATCGGGACCTGACGAAGCCTGAAGGCCACGACGTCGGTGAACGTGTAACGGCCGAGATTCCGGAGCGGTTCCGCGATGAGAAACATCACGATGGGCCAGCCCACGAGGAATCCCACCGAGTAGATCAGCCCGTCGAACCCCGAGAGCGCCACGAGGCCGGCGATGCCAAGAAAGCTGGCTGCGCTCATATAGTCACCCGCAAGCGCGAGGCCATTCTGGAGCGCCGTGACACTGCGTCCGGCCGAGTAGAACTGGTCGGCGGTGCGTGTCTTGCGCGACGCCCAGACAGTGATGCCGAGCGACAGCACGATGAACACGAGAAACCAGCCGATCGTGATCGCGTTGGGCTCTCCGAGAGCCGAACTCACCGCCGCATCCCCCGAATCGCCGCGTCGTAGTGCGTGTTCGCCCACCGCACGTAGATCCACATGAGGACCCAGGCGGACAGTATGACCAGCGCGCCCAGGAGCATCCCGAGGCTGAGTCCGTCCGCGACCTGCATGCCCAGCAGGGGCTTGTCGAACGCGACCAGGAGGATGAATCCGAAGTACACGACCATCATCGCGATCGTCAGCGCGATGGCCACGCGCCACCGCGCCGCGGCAAGGGCCTCCAAGGGCAGGTCTCGAGCATCAGGCATGAACGGGAAACTATATAGGAAAGTTCGGACCTCCGACCTTAAACTTTGAACTTGGTTTCGATTCTCCGCACCCCGTTCCACCTGTCGCTCTGCGCGCTGCTCGCCGTCGTGTCCTGCCGCCGTGAAGAGGCTCGCCCCGACACCGGTATCGAGGCTGAGGTCGTGGTCACACCCGTCGCTGCCGAGCCTGCGCAACGTGGACGTCTCAGAGGAGTCATCCGCACGACGGGCGTCGTGACACCTGCTGCGGGATCCGAGTTCATCGCCTCGGCGTCGGAACCGGCCCGCATCCTCGAAATCCCGCACGCCGAGGGCGACCGTGTCGCCAGTGGAGATCTGCTCGTCCGCTTCGCGATGCCGTCGGCCGACGCCGAGGTATCGCGGCAGCGAGCCGAGATCGCACGCGCGCAGGCGCGAGTCGAGAACGCGCGGGTCACGCAGTCCCGATCGCGGGATCTCGCGGAGCGCGGGATCATCTCTCGACGGGAGATGGAGAACGCCGACAACGACGTGGCCGAGGCGCAAGCCGAGGTCTCACGAGCGGAATCCGCACGAGCCAGCGCGGAGGCGTCCCTGGCTCGCGCAATCATTCGCGCGCCGTTTGCCGGCATCATCGCGCAGCGGCTGCACAACCCCGGCGATCTCACGCAAGCGATTGCGACCGATCCGATCCTGCGTCTCGTCGATCCGGATCGACTCGAGATCACCGCCTCCGTCTCCGCCGCCGATGCTCCGCGCATCCTGCCGGGAGCGGCCGCCCGGATCACATCGATACCGGGCGCCGAGCCGGTGCGGCTGACGGTTGCCTCCCGGCCTTCAGCAGGAGCCGGTGGCAACGATGCGGTCGTACGCCTCGGTTTTCTGGAACCGGCGACACTCGGCGTCGATTCGCGGGTCGAGATCGAAATCGACGGAGAGGAGCGGGTGGACGTGATCCTCGTCCGCGCGGATACGCTGGTCCCTCAGGGATCCGAGATGGCGGTGTTCGTGGCGACCAACAACACGGCGGAGCGCCGCATCGTCGCCACCGGCCTGCGGGACGCCGATCTCGTGGAGATCACATCGGGCCTCAAGGCGGGCGAACTCGTCATCACCAGAGGTCAGGTGGGTCTCGCCGACGGCGCCGCAATCAGCGTCGATACGCTGGCGCGCTGACAGAACGATCGCGCAGGCAGAATGCCGCGCACGCTAAAGCGTGCGCTCTGAGCAGTGGTTCGCGGGCATTCACGCAGGCTGGAGACTGACCAGAACGATCGCGAGTTGCGCCTGCAGATAGTCAACCACTCTCTCGAAGGGGTCGAAGCCGAACGCCGCGGCCACGGATGGGCGCAGGTTCGAGTTCGCGTTGATGTCGTAGAACACGCGACGCCCGTCTGGTGTCTCCAGGTACTCGATGCCACCAACGTCCAGCCTCGCGGCGCGCACGATGGCGGACGCCGTCTCGACGGCGTCCCGCGGCACATCGGGATAGGGATAGAACTCCACGGGCGGCGCCGACGCCACGGGCACGTCCGGCACCGCACACGTCCCGTCACCGTCATCCGGGTTGCACACAGGTGACGGACACAGGTTGAATCGACCGTGCGTCTTGACCCGCATGGCATAGAGGAGCCCGCCGCCCAGGAATTCCAGTCGCACGATGCCGACATCCGGGTCATGGGGCAGATATTCCTGCAGGAGAAACAGGTTGTCCGGCAGCCAGACGTTCGGGTCGGCTTCGAAGATGGCTTCCACTTCCTCGAGCGAGTTCACCACCTGTATCCGCGCGCCGCTGCCACCCTGGTCTGGCTTCAAGAGGGCCGGCCACGTGATGGTTCGCTCGTAGCTCCGCAACGCCCGTACGTCGTTGAACGTGATCGATCGCGGCGTGTCGATACCGAGCGTATGAAGGAGCGTGGCCTGAGCGCTCTTGCTCAGTTCGAGCGCGAACACGTCGGCGCCGTTCAGTACGCGCGCACCCCGGCGTTCGAGGGTCCGCATGTAGGCCAGAGCCAGCGGGACGGCCCGTGCGTGGCCGCGCACGTACGCACTCGGACTGGCCTGGTTGAAGTACAGCTTCGCGCGGGGTCCTTCGACGTTGTCGAACGCCGCCTGCTTCAGATCGAACGGTGCATAGGGGACGCCCCGACGACCGAGGGCATCGAAGAGCGGCTTCTGCCATTCGGGGTGTTCGTGGATCACGATCAGGTGCGGGTGCATGAGAGGTCCACTGAATTTTATCGCCGCCAACGCGCCGCCGGTGTCCCAAATGGCACACCCCCGCAGCGTGGTATTCTCATGGAGCTTTCCTGAGCGCGCGAGGCGCGTCTGCCCCAGTCCCCCTCATCAAAGCACCGTGGGCCTCGTCTGGGAGGGAAATCGTGATCACGACCTTCCGCGCTGTCGCACTCTCCGCGCTGATGGTGCTCGTCGCGGTTTCGCAGGCGACCGCCCAGCAAACACAGGACGAGAGGCCCGGCGAATCGGCCGCCGGACAGGCATCGCAACTCGACGCCGCGCACAACCTCTTCTACAGCGGCCGCTACGAAGCCGCGGCTGCCCTCGCCCTCGAAATACGCACGCTCGAACCTGGCAACCTCGACGCGTCGGAGCTTCGCACGTCCGCGCTCCATTTTCAGATCCGTCGTGCCCTCGGAGAACCCAAGGATCGCGACAAGGCATGGAAGGCCTGCTCCGTGTGCCAGGAGCTGATGCCCGTCTTCCTCGCGGAGCTCGCAGTCGGGCAAACAGAAGCCCGAGCCAGACTGATGCGGAATCCACTCGATGACGAGGCGCAGTTCTTTCTCGGAAAAATCGATCTGAACTACGTGTGGCTCCAGCTCGCCACCATCGGTCGGAAGACAGGATGGAAAGAGTATTGGGAGGCGCGCAGGTCGCTCGACGCGGTGCTCAAACGGCGTCCGGATCACATCCGTGCTCGTGTGGCCCGAGCCTGGATCGACTACATCGTCGATACGAAACTCCCCTTCGGTACCGCGTGGCTCGTCGGCGGCGGCGACAAGAAGCGAGGTCTCAGTGTCGTCCGCGAGGCCGCGGTGGCCGATGCCGAACGCTATGTTCAAGCTGAAGCGATGTTCGCCCTGTGGGACATGCAGGTACGCGAAAAGAACTTCCCCGAGGCGGTCGTCACGGCGCGAGCGCTGTCGGAAGACTTTCCAGACAACGTCGACCTCGTCAAGTTCGTCGCCACGCACGATCGGCAAACGAGTCGATAGCACCTCGCGGCCAGCGTTTCGCCGGGGCTGGAGTCACAGCCGTCACTCGGCAGTCACGGCCCTCGCTTACAATGCCGCTCATGCGCCGGCGCCTGCTTCTCCTTCTCGGCCTCGCGACCTGTCTGTCGGTGGCGCCAGCCACGAGTCAGACCGCGCCTCCGCAACCGAGGCTGGTCCTGGTCCTGTCCATCGATCAGATGCGATTCGACTACCTGACTCGCTTCGAACCTCTCTACACCGGCGGCCTGCGAACGTTGCTCGACCGAGGGGCCGTGTTCACCGACGCAAAGTACCGTCATTCCGCGAACGAGACCGGGCCCGGCCACTCCGTGATTCTCACCGGTCGGCATCCCAGTCATTCCGGCATCGTCGCGAATGACTGGTTCGACGCGACGCTTGGCAGGGCCGTCAACGTCGTCGACGACCCCAGGCATCGACCCCTCGGCGGCGCCGGCCGCGCAGCGTCGCCAGCGCACCTGGGCGTCGATACCATCGGCGATCTCCTGAAGATCAAGAACCCACAGTCGCGTGTCGTCGGCGTATCGCTGAAGGACCGATCCGCGATTCTCATGGGCGGACGGCGGGCGGACGCGGCGTACTGGTACGAAACCAATGGAGGCAACTTCATCACCAGCACGTACTACATGGCCGCCACGCCGGGATGGCTGACCGACTGGAACGGCCGGCACATGGCCGACCGCTATGCAGGTCACACATGGAACCGCCTGCTGCCTGATGCCGAGGCGTACGGCCGGTACGCAGGCCAGGACGCGATCGAGGGCGAATGGGATCGCAAGGACACTTCCTTCCCGCATGCCATCCGCGGGCGGCCGCCGGAGGTCAGGTTTTACGACGACTTGCGCCGTACGCCATTCGCGGACGAGCTCACGCTCGCGTTCGCGCTGGAGGCCATGCAGGCACACCACATCGGGGTGGACGAGGTCACCGATCTCTTTGCCATCGGCTTCTCAGCGACGGATATCGTGGGCCATACCTACGGACCTGACAGTCACGAAACCATGGACCAGTTGCTGCGCCTGGACGCCGTACTCGGTCGATTGTTCAAGGCGATCGACGCGAACGTCGGCATGGCGAACACGTTGATGGTCCTCACCTCGGACCATGGCTCGTTGCCGCTGGTCGAGAACCTGCGCGTGAAGGGCATGGACGCTCGGCGAGCGAATCCGTCGGTTCTCCGGGGCGCCGTCGAACAGGCATTCGCGACACGGTTCCCTGGCGTGACGAACCTGATCCAGTATTTCTCCTCACCCGACTTCTTTCTGAACGAGAGGGCGATGCAGCGCAACAACCTTTCACGCAGGAGCGTGGAAGAGACGGCGAGTGCGGCGCTGCTGACGACGGGCCTGGTCGCACAGGTCTACACCCACGAAGACTTGAGACGGGCCGGGCCTTCGTCCGATCCGTATCTGCAGCTGTTCCAAAATTCCTTCTACGAACCGCGAAGCCCGCATCTGAACGTCCTGCTGAAGCCGTGGGTCTACGTCAGCACGCTTCCCGGGGGAACCGGCCACGGCACCGCATACGATCATGACAGGCACGTGCCGATTGCCTTCATGGGTGCCCGAATCAGAGCCGGCAGATACGCCACGCCCGCCGGCCCTGAAGACATCGCGCCCACGCTGGCTACGATGCTCGGACTGGACCTGCAGCCCGAAGAGGACGCGAGGATTCTGCTGGAAATGCTTCGAGCCAACTGACCGCGTCAGTCGTCGCCTGACCAACCGCTAGATCGCTTTTCGATTCGGCGTAGAGCGGAGGCTTTAGCCTCCGCGGACACGCGCACGCTGAAGCATGCGCTCTACGTGCGAACAGCAAACCGCTCAGTGTCGTGATTCGGTCGCATACTTCAGGAGCGCGGCCGTGCGGTAGATGCCGTGCACGAACTTGCCGTACGGCAGCGTGAGAAACAACGCGAGCACGGCGCCGAGGTGGATCACGAGCAGCACGCCCATGGCCTCCTGAGCGCGCAGCGCAAGCAGCACGAGACCGGTCAGACTGGTCAACCACAAGAGGACGATGAAGGCCTCGTCCAGCCCTTTCTGATCGGCGTCGCCGAGATCTGGATCCCGCTGTCGCCGGACCGCGAGGAGGCCAGCCGGGCCAACCAGCAGACCCAGGCCGCCGACCGTCCCGAGCAGCACGGGCAGGCTCGTGTAAGCGTACGGTGCGTGCCATCCGAAGACGGTGTGGTAAATCGCGGCGACGGAGGTGGACGCGAAGCACAGCATGAATCCGTACAGCGTGCAGTGGTGGAACCAGCGCCGCCACGGTCGACGCGTCTCCTCCGCCGTGGTGCAGTCGACGCCCGTGGTGTGGAGGTGACGCAGTGTGAGCGCGTCCACGAGCGCGCGTCGGAGATCCTGAGCGGTCGAGCGCGTCGCGCTGGACTGAACCTCGCGCCAGAACCCCCGGAGCCCCATACCCAACGCGACGAGAACGAAGATACCCACGCCTCCGAAGAGCGACACCATCACGCCGTGGGGCACCACGACGTAGAAGTCGCCGGACGGCCGGCGGAGACCCTCGGGATTCATGGCCCAGGTCACGCCCAACATCAGCAACGTCAGCACCGCAACAAGTCCCAGGGCCGTGGCTACCCCGTGGTGTCTGAACGCCGCGCCAAGGGCTGGGGGCCAGCTATGGTCCTCGTACGAGCGCACACGGATCCGGGCGAGCGTCTGGGGCACGTTGATCCCGAATTCGTGCGGCGGGGCAAACTGACAGGCGTACAAGCACTCACCGCAGTTGTGGCAGAGGTTGGCGAGATAGGTCAGGTCCGCTTTTGCGAACAGGACCCGCTCTTCCATCGCCGGGAACACCGGGCAGTACCTGCTCGCAGTACCGGCAGGCGTTGCACACGGTCATCACGTGTTCGCCCCGCGCGAACTCCGCGAGCGTCGCGCTGTCAGCGAGCCGCATGCCGCCCCGCTGCTTCCCCCGCCACGCGTCCGAAGACCGTGCCGATCGTCATCCCGATTCCTGCGACGTATCCTTTGCGCAGGACGTTGCCGGCCATGATCTCGCCGGCGGCGTAGACATTGCTCGCGGGCACGCCGCCCTTCATCACCACGCGTCCCGAGCCGTCCACTTTCAGTCCGAGGTACGTGAAGGTAATGCCGGGCCGCAGCGGATACCCCCAGAACGGTGGTGTATCGATCCGCTGGGCCCAGTGAGACTTGGGCGGCGTCAACCCTTCAGTCCGGCAGTCGTCCAGGATCGTGTGATTGAACGAGCCGGGTCGAACCGCATCGTTGAAGCCGGCGACGGTTGCCTCGAGACGCTCGGCTGGGAGGCCGAGACTCGCGGCGAGCTCGCGGATGGAACCGGCTGCGATCACCGGAAACACCGAGGGCATGAACGTCCCGACGGCTTTGGCATCGACGATGGAGTACGCGATCTGGTCGGGCTGCGCGGCGATCAGCCGTCCCCAAATCGCATAGCGCTTCGGCCAGGCGTCCTCACCCTCGTCATAGAAGCGTTCGGCGTGCTTGTTGACAACGATGCCAAAGGGCAACGAGTCGAGGCGCGTGACGATGCCGCCGTCGAATCGAGGGGCGCGGGCGTCCACGGCCACCGCATGACAGGCCCGCGGATCACCAACCGGTTCCGCGCCGGCATCGAGCATGAGTCGAAGGATGGTGCCGGTGTTGTACGGCGTGCCTCGGATGACGAAGTTGTCGGCGGCGTTCCCCCATGCCTCACGCAGCCATTCGATGTTGGCTTCGAACCCTCCTGCCGCGAAGACGAAGGCTCGAGCACGCACCTGCGCGGTCTGGCCTCCGATGCGCACCGTCACCGACCGGCATCGATCGTCCGCGAAATCAAGGGCAGTCACGTCCGCGTCGTACGCGACGCGCACGCCCGCGCGCTGCGCGGCGGCGTAGTAGCTGTTCATCAGCGCTTTGCCGCCACCCAGGAAGAACAGGTTCGTGCGTGAGAGATGCAGCGTGCCGCGGAGCGACGACTGGAACCGGACGCCGAACTGCCGCATCCACTCCGGGCACCCTGCCGATCGTGCGATGAGCAGGCGCGACAGGTCGGCATCGCCCTGGTTCTCGGTCACCCGGTTGAGATCCGCGAGGAACTCGTCCTCCGGGTAGGACTCGGTCAGCAGATCGGTCGGCGCCGCGTGCGCACACCGGAAGTTGCGGGTGTGACGGCTGTTGCCGCCGCGAAGATGGCGAGGGGCGCGTTCGAGCACGAGCACGCTCGCGCCCGCCTGGCGCGCCGAGAGCGCTGCGCACAACCCGGCGTTGCCGCCGCCGATCACGATGACGTCGTGATCGTCCAGCGTTTCCATAGCAGGGGTCCGAGCATGACAGCCGCGGCAGCCGTCAGAAGGGCGGCCGAGATCGGCCGCGTGAAGAAGACCGAGAGGTCGCCCTCGCTGATCGCCGCGGCACGTCGGAATTGCTGTTCCGAGAGCGGTCCAAGCACCAGTCCCAACACGGCCGGCACGAGCGGGAAGTCGTACACCCGCATGACACAGCCGACGACACCAACGCCGTACAAGATCACAAGGTCGAGCATCGAGCGATTCAGGCTGTATGCGCCAAGCGAAGCCAGTACGAGGATGCCTCCAAAGAGCAGCGGGCGTGGCACGAGCATCACGCGCGCCCACACGCCAACGAGCGGCAGGTTGAGCACGAGCAGCATGACGTTGCCGATGTAGAGGCTGGCGATCAACGTCCAGACGAGATCCGGTCGCGACGCGAACAGCAGCGGCCCTGGCTGCAATCCGTATTGCTGAAATGCGGCAAGCAGCACAGCGGCCGTTGCAGACGAAGGAAGGCCAAGTGTCAACAGCGGCACGAGCACACCCGCCGCGGCTGCATTGTTGGCGGCTTCAGGACCGGCCACACCCTCGATGGCTCCCTTGCCGAAACGCTCCGGCGTCGCGCTCAGACGCTTTTCCACCATGTACGACAGGAAGGTCGGGATGACCGTGCCGCCGCACGGCAGGACACCGAGCGGGAAGCCGATGGCGGTGCCCCGCAGCCAGGGCTTCCACGACTGCTTCCACTCTTCACGGCTCATCCCGATGAAACGCTGCAGTTTCACCGCTTCAATCTTGTCGCGGCCATGCCGCCAGGCCTGGTACATCGTCTCGCCCACGGCGAAGAGGCCGATGACCAGGACGATCACGTCGATGCCGTCGAGTAATTGCGGGATGCCGAACGAAAAGCGCGCCGCCCCGGTGAGCTGGTCGATGCCCACCAGGCCGAGCGCGAGACCCAGGAACAGGCTGAAGAGACCCCGGATGACGGACGCGCCCAGAAGCACCGCGACGGTCGTGAACGCCACGATCGTCAACGAGAAATACTCGGCCGGACCGAAGAGCAGCGCCGCTTCAGCCAACGGAGGGGCGAAGAAGGTCAGCGCAATCGTCGCCAGGGTTCCGGCCACGAACGACCCGACGGCGGCCGTCGTGAGGGCCGCCGCGCCGCGGCCTTCGCGCGCCATGACGTAACCATCGATGGCCGTGGCGATCGATCCGGTCTCACCCGGTGTGTTCAGCAGGATGCTGGTGGTCGATCCGCCGTACATCGCACCGTAGTAGATCCCACCGAACATGATGAACGCGCTGATGGGATCGAGGCTGAAGGTGACCGGCAGCAGCACCGCGACCGTCAACGCGGGCCCGATGCCTGGCAGGACGCCCACGGCGGTGCCAAGCGTGACACCCGCCAGCGCCCAGAGCAGGTGCGGCAGCGTGAGGGCGCTGGCGAATCCGGCGCCGAGCGCCTGAAGGGTTTCGATCACGCGGACCCTGGCGATTATAGTCGGCGAGGCTTCTCCGCGTTCATCGTGCCAGTTCCATTACGAGCGCGGTTGTGGTCTCTGCTCGCTCCAAACCATAAATCGCCGCAATGTTCGGATGATTGAGCGAGGCGGTGGCCTTGTACACCTCGCCCATGCCTCCACTGCCGATTTGCGCGGCCACTTCGTACGGGCCGAGGCGGCTACCGAGTTGTAGGGACATCAGTTCGTCGGCACGAGACGCTTCAGCTCTTCCGTCCAGTTCTGCACCACGATCAAGTTCGACGCCGAGCCGCCGCCCAACGCGTCCGTCTGGCCACTGCGGATGATGAAGAACCGTCCATCGGGAGCGACGTCGTATGGTTGAAAGCCACCAGTAGGCGCCATCATCGCGAATTCAAACAACACTTGCGGACGCCCGGCGACGAGCGTCGTCCCGGACTGCACTGGAACAGCAAAAATCTGCAGACCGTCCGGGCTGGCGAAGAACAGTTCCCGGCCGTCACGCGACCAGAGTGGGATAGTGCCACCGCCGGTCGAGATCCGCTGCCGATCTCCAAGCTCCGGATACCGCTCGACGTAAATCTCGTCTCGACCGGACACGTTCGAGCGGTAGGCCATCCAGCGGCCGCTTGGAGAGACGGCCCCCCAACCGTTGCAGAACTCGCTCGTCACCAGCAGCCTCGTATCGGAGGGGCGCTCGATGGCCATCTGCCCGATCGCGCACTGAATCGTCGCCGGCACGTCGGTAAAGAGGAGCTGCCTTCCGTCTGCCGACCAGCCACTGGCGAACAGATCGACGAGGTTCTTGGCACGCACGAGGAGAGGCTCGTCGCGGCCGGTGCCATCCGCGGGCCGCCAGAACAGCTCCGGGTAGCCCGCTCGTATAGACGTAAAGATGATGCGCCGGCCATCGGGCGTCCAGAGCGGGTGACGGTCCGGGGCCGGCTCGGTCGTCAGCCGGCTCAGTGCGGCGCGAACGACATCGTACGCCCACACATCCGTGTCGGTCGCCACCGCGAGCCGCGCGCCGTCAGGCGACACCCGGACGTGGCGGTAGGAGTCGGGAGGAAGGCCAGGCAGTGGTGAGGCGCGTCCCTGGCGATCCACCGATACGATGGTCCGCTGGCCACTGCCCCCCCCGCCTGCGACGTAGACGAGCAAGCCGTTGGCGGCGACCGCGACGTCAGCGGCGCCCAGTGGGCTCGTGACCACGCCGTCCAGCACCGGCGCTGGCGCCCCGACCACCTCCAGCCGTGAGAGGTCGAACGCCACGGCGTGCAACGTCCCTGCGACGCCATACACCAGATGCCCCGTCGAGACATAATGCGCGTGACTGCCGCTACGGATGAGCACCTTCGACGTACCGGTCTGCAGATCCAGCACCGCAATCTGCGCGTTCTCAATGCTGCCAGTGTCCCCAATGATCGTGAAGAGAACCGCCTCGCCTCCGGGCAGGAACTCGGGCCAGATGTGATCGCGTTCTCCTCGTTCGCGATCGGCCTTCGTGAGGACCGTGGGCTCGCCTCCTGCCGCGGACACGCGCTGCAGGCCTATCGTCGATGCGCCCGTCGCGAAGATGATGGTCCCGTCCGGGCCCCACGAGGCACCCCGGGGTGAACCTTGGCAGCTGCACACTGTCACTGGCGATCCACCGGTGATCGCCACTTTCTTCAATGTGGCTCCGTCGACGAAGCCGACCCACTGTCCGTCAGGTGAGATGAAGACGCCTTGTGGCCTGCCAAGACCACTCAGCACCGTGGGCTCGAGCTGGTCGAGCGCACGTACCAGTAACTGGTTGTTGCCGCGATACACGATACGTGTGCCGTCGGGCGTGATGGCCACGTCGCGATCGAAGCCATTCAACATTAACGCAGCCGATCCGGAGGTGGTGATCGTCGTACGGATAACGGAAGGCGGAGCGGCGCGGGTCAGGAACCAGACCACCGTGCCCGCGATGGCGGCGACCCCAAGCCCACCAGCCGTCAGCGCCGCGATGCGTCGCCACAGCGGTCTGCGTATCGGCGCTACTGATCCCGTCCCGACTGGCGCCGCGAGGCTTGCCTGCTCCTCGAGCACGAACAGCGCGATTGAGATGTCACCCGCCCGTTCGCGGCGATCCTTCTCGAGACACCTGCGGAGCAGCGCGCGTAGGGCGGCCGACGCGTCCGCCGGTAGCGCTGTCCAGTCCGGCTCCCGCTTCAGCACATTGGCGAGCGTGTCGGTCACGTCCTCACCTGGGAACGCTCGCTTGCCCGTCAGTATCTCGTAGAGCGTGCACCCGAACGCCCAGATGTCGGCGCGCTTATCAACAGGCTTGCCC
>CAWHBF010000023.1:0-656074 GCA_963827515.1 uncultured Acidobacteriota bacterium
GACAACCGGCCAGATTGTCGACCAGCGCATGGAGTCGATTCCCCGGCGGCACGCGCAGTTGGTCGAGTCGAGTCACCGAGTCGAGCTGATCCAGCTTGCGCTGAATCACGGCCATATCGCTCGAGGAATGCGTCGGGCGGACTTGCTGTTGACGCCGTTCCAGATGTCCCTGGTCGCGGCGTCGGCGATCGTCCGAACGATCCGCCCTCAGGATAGCACACGTCGCGTGCTAGTCCCCTGGAAGTAGACGAAGGCCCGGAGGGTGGCGACCCTGGGCGCAAGGCGCGGTTGAACCGGCTGAACCTCTCGGCCGCGTGGGCAGGAGGACCGGCGGCACGATGCGCTCCGTCGCCCCCTCGCGCATATAATCCGCAGCGTTGCCCCTCTCCCCTGGCACCCGCCTCGGCATCGACGAAGTCGCCGCGCAAATCGGCAAGGGCCGCTCGGCTCGCGGACGGGAGGACGTGTGACCCTGTCGCGTGGGATGAGGCTCGGACCGTACGAGATCGCGGGCTCGCTCGGGGCCGGCGGCATGGGGAGGTGTATCGGGCGACCGACACCAACCTCGGACGCGAGGTCGCCATCAAGGTCCTGCCCGAAGCGTTCGCGCACGATCCGGAGCGCCTCGCCCGATTCGAGCGCGAGGCCAAGACTGCTCGCCGCCTCAATCATCCGAACATCGCGCAGATCTACGGGCTCGAGAAGAGCGACGCACGACCGCGCTCGTCATGGAGCTGGTCGAGGGCGCCGACGCTGGCCGACCGCATCGCGCAGGGCCGCCATCCCGATCGACGAGGCGCTGCCGATCGCCAGGCAGATCGCCGACGCGCTCGAAGCCGCGCACGAGCAGGGCATCGTCCACCGCGACCTGAAGCCCGCCAACATCAAGGTCGCGCCGGACGGCACGGTGAAGGTGCTCGACTTCGGTCTCGCGAAGGCGATGGAGCCGGTCGGCGTCGCAGTCGGCGACCGTGTCGCAGTCGCCGACGATCACGACGCCGGCGATGACGACGGGCCGGCATGATCCTCGGCACCGCCGCCTACATGAGTCCCGAGCAGGCGCGCGGCAAGCCGGTGGACAAGCGCACCGACATCTGGGCGTTCGGCTGCGTGCTCTACGAGATGCTGACGGGCAAACGCGCGTTCGAGGGCGAGACGTGCCCGACACGCTGGCGGCCGTGCTCCGCGGCGAACCGGATCTCGGCGCGTTACCGCTGGACCTGCCGGTTGCCGTCCGGACGTTGACGCGGCGCTGTCTCCAGAAGGATCGCTTACGACGGATCGCGGACATTTCGACCGCACGCTTCCTGCTCGATGAAGACGCCGTCGTCGCGGACACAACGGGCCCGAGCGCTCCCGGAAGTGGTCTCCGCTCGCGTCGTCTGCTCGTGTGGAGCGCGGCCGCGGTCATTGCTGCCGCGTCCTTGGGCCTGATGGTTGCCTTGAACGTGCCGGCGCCACCAGGCCGGCCGGCAGCGTTGCACCTCACCGCCGACATTGGTGTAGACGGCTCGCTCCTCACCGCCAACCAAGACGCCGCGATGCTGCTGTCCCCCGACGGCACCCGCATTCTATTCGTTGTGCGGAAGGAACCCGGCCCGGGTTCGCAGCTCTACATTCGTCGGCTCGATCAACTGGGGGCGACTCCCCTTCCTAACACCGACGGTGCCAGGCGTCCGTTCTTCTCTCCCGACGGGGAGTGGATTGGCTTCTTCGCCGACGGCAAGCTGAAGAAGCTCCTCGTGAGCAGCGGGGCCGTGGTCGCACTGTGCGATGCGGTCAACGACCGCGGGGGCTCATGGGGAGACGACGGAGGCATCATCTTTTCGGACTCGACGGCGCCGGCGGGAGCCCCGTCGCGTGGGACACTGTTCCGCGTGTCGTCGTCGGGCGGCACGCCCGAACCGGTGACGGCTTTGTCGGGCAACGAAGTCACGCATCGATGGCCTCAGATCTTGCCGGATAGCGCAGCGGTTCTGTACACGAGCCACAGCAGGACCACCGGTTTCGAGGACGCCACGATCGTCGTTCAGCCGTTGCCTGGAGGCGCACCGAAGGTACTCGTCCGACGCGCCTTTCACGCCCGGTACCTCAAGAGCGGTCATCTCGTCTACGTCCACGAAGCGACGCTCTTTGCCGTCCCGTTCGACCTCGCGCGGCTGGAGGTCGTTGGCAATGCCGTTCCAGTGATCGAACAGCTCGCTGCCGAGACGGCTCAGGGTGCGGCTGGCGGCGCGCAGTTCTCCGTGTCGGACTCCGGAGCGATCGCCTATCTGTCCTCCAACCCCGTGGGAGACGGCACACCGATCGAGTGGTTGGGTCGTGACGGCACGACAGGAGTGCTGCGTGCCACGCCGGCGAGTTGGGGAAACCCCCACTTCGCGCCGGACGGCCGTCACCTCGCCGTCGACATCTACGACGGCCGGCAGCGGGACGTGTGGATCTACGAGGAGGCGCGCGACACGCTGACGCGTATGACATCGGATCCGGGGGACGATTGAAACCCGGTCTGGACTCCTGACGGAAGCCGAATCACGTTCCGTTCGAGCCGGGCCGACAAAGCCACGGGCAATCTGTACTGGCAGCGTGCCGATGGCTCTGGCGAAGTGCAGCGCCTCACGGAGAGCACGAACATTCAGAACCCCGGCTCATGGCACCCGAGTGGAAGGTTCCTGGCCTTTCATGAGACGACACCAACCGGCAACGACATCCTGATTCTGCCGATGGACGGGGACGACGCGTCTGGGTGGAGGCCCGGCAAGCCGACGAGCTTCCTGGCCACGCCGTTCCTGGACGGCTGGCCCGCGTTTTCCCCGGATGGACTGTGGCTGGCGTACGACTCGAATGAATCAGGACGCACGGAGGTGTACGTGCGGCCGTTCCCGGGGCCGGGTCCGCAGTGGCAGGTGTCTCCCGGCGGCGGCCGCCATCCGATGTGGTCGAAGTCCCGGAAGGAGATCGTGTACGAGGACGAAGCGAACGGCCAGCTCATGGCGGTGCCGTACACGGTGGACGACAAAGCATTTCGTACGGGGGTTCCTCGGGCGTGGACCGGCCAGCGGGTTTTCGACCCAGCGGACAATCAGACGCTGTATCTCGATCTGCACCCGGATGGCGAGCGCGTGGCGCTGCGGCTCGGACCCGAGGCCGGCGAGGAGGCGCGGCGGGACAGCGTCACGCTCATGTTCAACTTCTTCGAGGAGCTTCGCCAAATCGCACCACCGGTGCGGTGAAGTCCGCAGGCCCGGCGAGAGGCCCAGCCGTCGGAGAGTTGGCGGCGACACGCGCCAGTTAGCTGGCAATCCTACGCCGATTGATCGCCTTCAACATCACTTCCTGGACCGTCATGGCCCGCTCCCACGCAGCCTCCGGATACGGCATCGAGCCTCCTCAGCTCTGGTCGTATCCTCCACGCCACCTTTGCATCAAGCGGACAGATCACGTGCTCTCGGGAGCGGTCAGATCATGTACTCCCTACAGGCGATGCGTTGTGTATTGACAACCCGTTCAACGCAGCGATAATCAGCACCTTGCGCCACTGGTGGAGTGTCCGGACTGATGGATACCACCCACTAGCTATGGCTAGACTACCGTTTGCGCACGCTCTCCAGCTTACGAGGATCTGGGAGTACGAGTGCATTCCCGAATTCGGCGGTGTCCTGTGACAGCGGGAGGAGTCATGAGGAACTTCGGATTTCTGGTGTCGTCAGCCACGCTGGCCACGTTCGTCGGGCTCTCCGCCACCACAGCGGAGCGATCTATTTCGAGTCATCCAAGCTCGAGCACAAGAACGTCACCGTCGTTTCCTACACCCTCGTGAATCCTCACGGCCGGCTCGTGTACGCCTTCACGGACGATGCCGGAAACAAAGTGGAGTGGACCGCAGAGCTCCAGAGCGCCAACTACTCCAGACGCATGGGCGTGGATCCGTCGACGTTCTTCCCGGGCCAGACACTCTCTTCCGTCAGCGGTGCGCCGAGTCGAAGCGGCTCGAAATTCATTCGACTCGATCGAGTCGTGTTCGAAAGCGGGGACATTGCACAACTGACCGGCGCCGATAGGGGCATCACTCGAGCCGGGCGAAATAGGAACCGGCGACAGGCGGAGAGTGGCAAGAAACACGGCGGAGAAACGAGGAGAAACGAGGAGAAAGGAGTAGAGTACTGCGCTCGTGGGGTCAATTGGGCTGCTGAAGGGGAAGCGCCGGTGAGCCCGGCGCCGTTCGGGCCGTAGATTCGTCGTCAACAGGAGCAGATGATGAAGAGAATGTCGAGCCTATTCATGGTCGTCGTGTCCGTGGGGGCCGCACTAGCCGTCGCGTGCTCGAGCCCAACACCACAATCGGGAGCTGGCGGTGCGGATGCCGCCACGGCGGGTGGATCTGCTGCGGCGTCCGACGCCGACAAACAGTGGACGATGCCGAACAAGAACCTGTCGGCCACGCGCCACAGCGGCTTGACCGAGATCAACACCGGGAACGTGCAGAACCTGAAGGCCGCCTGGACCTTCTCCACCGGCGTGCTCAGAGGTCACGAGGGCGAGCCCCTCGTCGTGGGCAGCACGATGTATCTGGTGACGCCGTTCCCGAATATCGTCTACGCGCTGGATCTGACCAAGGAAGGCGCGCCGATCAAGTGGAAGTACTCGCCCAAGCAGGACCCGGCCGTTGTTCCGGTCGCGTGCTGCGACACGGTGAACCGCGGCGCCACGTACGACAACGGGAAGCTCTTCTTCAACCAGCTCGACGCCAACACCGTGGCCCTCGACGCGGAGACGGGCAAGGAACTCTGGAAGGTCAAGCAGGGCGACTACCGCCAAGGCCAGACGATCACGTCGGCGCCGATGGTCGTCCGGGACAAGGTCATCTCCGGCATCTCGGGCGGTGAGTTCGGCGTGCGCGGCTTCGTCACCGCCAACGACGTGAACACCGGCAAGCAGATTGGCGGATGTACAGCACGGGACCGGAGGCTGAAGTGGGCTTCCCGGGATCGGTGGAGACCTGGAAGGGCGACGAGTGGAAGCGGGGCGGCGGCACGACGTGGGGCTGGTACAGCTACGACCCCGAGCTCGATCTCTTCTACCACGGCACGGGCAACCCCGGCTCGTGGAACCCCGACCAGCGCCCTGGCGACAACAAGTACTCGATGACGATCTTCGCCAGGAACCCGGACACCGGGAAGGCCGCCTGGGCCTATCAGAAGACGCCGCACGACGCGTGGGACTACGACGGCATCAACGAGAACGTGCTGGCCGATGTCTCGGTCAACGGCACGATGCGCAAGGTGCTGGTGAACTTCGACCGCAACGGCTTCTCCTACATGCTCGACCGGAAGACGGGCGAGCTGCTGCAGGCCAACAAGTTCGCTGAAGTGAACTGGGCCAGTAGCATCGACCTCAAGACGGGCCGCCCCGTCGAGAACCCCGACAAGCGCACGTCCTCCACCAGGAACGTCAAAGACATCTGCCCGTCGGCCATGGGCGCCAAGAACCAGCAGCCGGTGTCCTTCTCGCCGCAGACGGGGTTGTTTTACGTGCCGAGCAACAACCTGTGCATGGACTACGAGGGCGTCGAGGTGAAGTACCAGGCCGGTCAGCCGTACGTCGGCGCGATCGTGGTCAGCAAGGCGGGCCCTGGTGGCAACCGCGGCGAGTTCTTCGCGTGGGATCCGACCAAGGGCGCGAAAGTCTGGAGCATCAAGGAGGAACTGTCGGCCTGGGGCGGGGCGTTGTCGACCGCCGGTGACGTCGTCTTCTACGGGACGATGGAAGGCTGGCTGAAGGCCGTCAACGCGAAGACCGGCGATGTGTTGTGGAAGTTCAAGACACCCTCGGGCATCATCGGCAACCCGATGACCTATGTGGGTCCTGACAACAAGCAGTACGTCGCGGTCATGTCCGGCATCGGCGGGTGGTCTGGCATTGCCGTCGCCGCGGAGATGGGCCTCGAGGATCCGACGGCTGGTCTCGGCGCGATCGGTGCCTTCGGCGATCTGGCCAGCTTCAGCAACCAGGGCGGCGTGCTCACGGTGTTCGCGCTTCCATAAGCCAGGACACGAGTGCGCGTTCTTCCATCGCTCCTCGTCGCGGCCTGTGTGGTCTGCACGGCGGTGCTCGCCGCCGGGCAGGCCGCGTCCGGTCCGGCGACTGCCCGTCCTGCAGCCGGGCAGGCCGATCCCCGACGTGCTGCGCCCCAACCGAGTCGCCCGCAGTTTCGCGTGTGCGCCGATCCGGACAACATGCCGTTCTCCAACGAGAAAGGCGAAGGGTTCGAGAACAAGCTCGCTGAGCTTCTCGCCAAGGACTTTGGCGCCGCGGCTCCGACCTATATCTGGTGGGGCCAGCGCCGCGGCTTCATCCGCAACACGATGAACGCCACGCTCGAAGAAGGGCGTTGCGACTTCGTGATGGGCGTGCCCGACAAGTACGACCTGGTCCGCACAACCCGGCCGATCTATCGCTCGACCTATGTGTTCGTCTACCCGAAAGGGAAGGGCATTACCGTTCGATCGCTGGACGATCCCATCCTCAGGAAGTTGAAGATCGGCGTCCACCTGCTGGGGGATGACTACACGAACCCGCCGCCGGTGCACGAGCTCGGAAAGCGCCACGTCGTGGACAACGTCATCGGCTTCGGCACGTTCTACTCGGCTGACAACCCACCGAGCACGATCATCGACGCCGTTGTGAGCGGAAAGGTCGACATCGCCATCGTGTGGGGTCCCATCGCGGGCTACTACGCTTCGCGACAGCGGTTGCCGCTCGAGCTGGTTGCAGTGCCCTCCGGTAAGGGTGACCTCCCGTTTGCCTTCGAGATCTCGATGGGCGTCAAACGAGGGGAAGACGCGCTCTTCGCTCGGCTCGAGCAGGTCATCGACAAGCGGCAGGCCGAGATCGCACAGATCTTGCGCGAATACGGCGTGCCCGTCATCGACCGAAAGGTGCCCTTGAAGCGATGACGACTCGGGTGGCGAGGTGGCGGCATCCGACGCGGCTGCTGCTGAGCGGCAGCGGCGTGCTGTTCTTGGCGGTCTGCACGTGGGTGGTCATCAGCGCCGCGCGGCTCGAGAGCGCGCCGCCGGCAGGGGCTCCCGTGGCGGCGCAACGGGCGACGGCCTCACCGGTGTACAAAGCCGTCTACAACGGGTGGAAGTGGTGGCACGTCTACTGTTTTCGGTGTCACGGCACCGACGCGCTGGCCACGACACTGGCACCCAGTCTCATCGATCCGGCCCAAAGGCTGACTCGGGCGGCGTTTCTCAAGATCGTCCTCAACGGGGTTCCCGACAAGGGCATGCAGGCCTGGGACAAGCTCCTGAGCGTCGAGCAAGTCGGTGATCTGTTCACGTATGTCCGAGCCAGGTCTGAGAAGATCCTGCCGCCGGGCCGGCCCGATGAGGTGGGTCCGAACGATGGGGAGTGGGTCCCTCCGGCCGGATGGACTGCGCGATGAGTGGGCTACCGATCGAGAAACACAGGATTATTCGACTCCACTGACGACAATCACCCCCCACGGACTCCCACCGACCATCACCCGCCGCTCGACCGTCCCTGTGGCGATGTCGATGATCGACACATCGCCCGAGGGGCCGTTCGCCGTATAAAGTTGCCGGCCGTCGGCACTGACTGCGATGCCCCACGGTCGTGCGCCGATGTCTTCGATCGATCGAACGACGCGGCGCTCGGCAACATCGATGATCGCCACTGATCGCGAGCGACCCAACGAAACATAGAGTTGCCGTCCGTCCGGCGACAGCACCGCGCCCATCGGTCGCGGCGGCGTCGGCGTCCCGGCGGTCGGAGGAATCGCGATCGGGGCCAGCGGCTTGTGCACCGCGGCATCGATGACCGTCAGGGTCGCATTGTTTTCGGCCGTCACGAAGGCGACGGCGCCATCTCTGGTGAATGCCGCGGCGCGAGGCCTGGGTCCCGTTTCGATTCGGGCCACGACGGCGAGCGTGCCCGTGTCGATCGCGTACACCGCGTTGTCGGCCTCCGAGGTCACATAGACGACGAGGCCGTCCGGACGTACGGTGACGCCCTCGGGTTCCCCTCCAACCTTTACGCGGCCACGAACGGTTGCGGTGGCCATGTCGAGCACCGACACCTCCGCGGTTTCCTCGTTCGAGACGTACACCGTCTGTCCGTCGGGAGACAGGTCGAAGGTTTCGGGATCCTGTCCGCTTGGCAAGATACGCACGAGCTTGCGCGTCACGATATCCACGACGCCGATGCCGTCCGCGGATCGATCGGCGGGCGGCAGCGTTGATTCGTCCACCCCAGGCCCTGCGATGGGAGAGCCAGACAAGGCGACGAGGACGTGCCGCCCATCCCGCATCAGGCTGAGTCCGCGTGGACGCTTGCCCACCGGGATGCGCTCGACGACCTGGCCGCTCGCCGGGTCAACGAGCACGAGGTTGCCACCCGTTTCGTCTGTGACCAGCAGCCGGATGCCGCCCGCCGCTAGGGACGACTCGCCCGCCGGCGGCGCGCCGGCGTTTCGCCCGCATGCCACTGCGCACACACTCAGAATGACGAAGGCGCCGAGTGCTCGTGCCGAACGTTTCGTCATTCTCTTTTGTGCTCTGTTGCGCCTCGGGCTTCTTTAACGTCTCAGGGGGCCGACCGCGCGAATGGAATCCAAGGAGTAGGCACCCGCCCCTACCACCGCAAGTACCGCGGCGCCGAGCAGATAGAGCGCTGGAAGCTCAGGAGAGTCACCCCCCAGCGTTTCGAAATAGACCGCGACCGTCATGTTGGCCGCGATCATCGCCGAAGCCCAGCGTGTCAGGAACCCCAGCCCCACGAAGCATGCTGCGATTGAGTCGGCCGCGGTGGATAGTAGCGCGAACACCAACGGGAACGGTAACCCCAACCCTTCGACCAATCCGACGAACGTCCACGGTTCACCGAGTAACACGTACCTGAAGACTCGTATTAGCCGAGGTCCGCCGTGCAATCCGATCAGCAGCGATGCCAGGCCGACCCGCAGCAGGAGAAGCCCCCAATCCGCCCGTGAGTGCGTCGTCATTGGCTGCTGAGTGCGCGCTAGTCTACATCGGTCCTCGCTGTCAGATGCGCCGCTCCGAAGGCTGATTTCATTCACCAATTCCCAGGTCGCGCGAACGTCGCCTGAGCGACCGAATCGTTGCCGACGGGTCCACGCGTGCCGTCGGGTAGACGATCCGAGCCAAGGAACGCCTTGACACGGAAGGGAAAGGAGCGCAAGTATACGGCGCTCCCCGGTCAGTGACGCGTGGAGTGCGAGGTTCCATGTGCCGTCCTTGGGCGTCCCGGCCCGTGTGGAACTGACGAAGTGATACTCGCGATCGATTACCACCTGTTTGCCCGTTGCCTTTTAGCTCCGTCGCATTTTCGGTTCGCGGAATGTGTCCCCTCACCTTTCCCGGAGGCCGAGCATGTCGTCGAATCCCAGGGATCCACAGCAAGCAGCCGACACCGCTGACGCGGGCGAGACCGACCAGGCACCGTCTGTCCCGTCTCGGCGTGACTTTATCAAGGTCGGTGCGGCGGGGCTGGCCGCCACAACCATCGCCGTAGCAGGCTGCCGCACCCAAACCCCACCACCGGTCCCTGGGGGCGCAGCCGGAGCGCAAGTGCCGGCGGCATTTCCCGCGAACTTCGTCGGCGACGGAACGAAGCGTCGCATTCTCCTGCGGGGCGGCATCGTCCTCAGCCTCGACCCCACGGTCGGCGACTTCGAGCAGGCCGACGTGCTCATCAACGGGAAGACGATCGCCCAGATAGGGCCGAATCTGGACGCCGGCGACGCGGATGTGATCGATTGCTCCGGCACGATCGTCATGCCCGGTTTCGTGACCACTCACCATCATCAGTACGAAACGCTGATGCGGAGTCTCATCCCGGATGGCCTGCTGGGGCAGCCGTGGCCGATGGAGAGCTATCAGTCGACGGTGCAGGCCATCTGGACGGCGGGCCGGATCGCCGATCCGATGAACCAGGGCAGTTTCATCTGGGATCTGGGGCGCGTGCCGTTCGACCCGGAGGACAACTACATTGCGGAGCTCGTGGCCTGCCTGAGCCAGATCGGCGAGGGCGTCACGATGGGGACCGACACCTCGCAGTCCAACCACACGCCCGAGCACACCGATGCCACGATCAAAGGGTTGATGGACTCGGGCCGGCGGACGCTTTTCGATTACAGCGGCGGGACCAATCGCAGCGCAGAGGGCGTCCCGTACGAAGTCCCCGGGGCGATGGACGACACGACGAAGGGGATCGGCCGGCTCGCGAAGACGTACTTCAGCTCGAAAGACCAGCTGGTGACGCTGGGCTTCGGCGGCGGCGGCGGGCCCGCGTTCCCCGGCGCCGAGTACACGGGATGGCAGCTCGGCCGCTCGTTCGGCGCGTATATCAACAACCACAGCTTCGGCAACATCGACACCATGCTCCGGTTCGGCGCGGACGCCCGGAACGGCACCGACTGGTCCGACATCACGTTCGTCCACGCGGCACGATGGCAGGATGAGCCGGTGGCGCAGCTCGGCGCGGGCGACTCTGGCTATCCGAAGAGCGGCAAGTCGAGGGTGTGGGAGCTCGTGCGGGACCGCGGGGCCCATGCCTCCATCGCCAACCTCATCGAGATGCAGATGCGGCACGGCCTGCCGCCGTTTCAGCAGGCGCTCAATCACGGCATCCTGCCCAGCCTGAGCCCCGACGTCGACTCGAACATGACGACCGACCCGTTCTCGCTGATGCGAGGTGCCTATTGCCTGCAGCGCGCGTTGGCCAACGACCTGGCCTTCCCGGAGAGCAATCCCGGGAAGATTCCGGTACCGCAATTGGTCTCGTCTCGCCAGGTCGTCGAGATGGCGACCATTGCCGGAGCGGCGGGCAGCGGCGTGCTGAACAAGGTCGGCACGCTGACTCCCGGCAAGGAGGCTGATATCGTCGTGCTCGACGCACGGAACATCAACACGTGGCCGATGAACAACGTGCCGGGCACGATTGTGACGATGATGAACCCGCGGCACGTCCGTGACGTGCTGATTGCGGGGAAGGTGGTCGTCTGGAAGCACTCGCTCGTGGGATGGGATATGGAGCGGCTGCTCGTCCAGCTCGAGCAGGCGCACGAGCGCGTGCTCGGCCGGATCAACGCCGCCCCGAAGTCAGGCATGCTGCCGAAGGGCAACAACAGCTTCAGCAACCCCTACCGGCCGAATTTTCTCGGAGACTGCTGCCAGATAGGGCAGAACATAACGGCCCCGGCGTATGTGCTGAGGCCGTAACGCTCGGAGACGAAGGGTCCCCGGCGCGTCGCGTGGGCGGGTGCAATCGGGGTGACTGGCCGCACGAGGATTGGTCACTGTGTAAGGAGGGAAGAGATGGTACGAAAGAGCGTGGTCGGCCTTGGCGTGGCCATCGTCGTGGGTGTGCTTGTCCTGCCCCGCGCCGCGTCGGCGCAGGCAACAACCGCGAGCGGTCTCGCGGGAGTCGCGCGAGATGCGTCGGGTGGCGTGCTGCCAGGCGTCACGGTGGAAGCCGCCAGTCCGGCCCTCATCGAAAAGGTCAAGGTCGCGGTCACCGACGGCGAGGGCCGGTACAACATCATCGATCTGCGGACCGGCACCTACTCCGTCAGCTTCTCGCTGACCGGTTTCAGCATCTTCCGGCGCGATGGCATCGTGCTGGAGGCGGGATTCACGGCGCAGGTGAACGCCGAGATGAGGCTCGGCACGCTCGAGGAAACGATCACGGTCTCCGGTGAGTCGCCCCTGATCGACACGCAGACCGCCCGCCGGCAGGTCGTCGTCTCATCCGACCTGCTCAACATTCTTCCGAGCAGCGTGAAGAACCTGAATAACCTTGTAACGCTCACCCCGGGGTTCAAAGGCAACGAAGGATTCGACGTCACCGGAGGATATACCGGGCAGGTCGGCGCCTCGTACCATGGCAAAACTGGCACGAAGGTCAATTTCGACGGCATGAGCATCCAGCACGCGTCTGGAAACCAGGGCTACAACCAGAACCAGGAAGTCGTGCAGGAAACCGTGCTCTCGACGAGCGGCATCACGGCGGAGACGAACGCCGACGGCGTCCAGATCAACCTGGTGCCCAAAGAGGGCAGCAACCTCTACGCGGGGAGCGCCCATTTCCTCTATTCCGGCGAGAATCTGCAGTCGGACAACCTGAACGACGAGCTGCTCGCCTTTGGCCTCTTGAGCGCCAGCAGCGTCAATTATGTGTTTGACGCAGGCGCGAGCCTGGGCGGCCCGATCATGAAGGACCGCCTGTGGTTCTATGGCTCGTATCGACAGTGGGGCAACGAGCGGGGTGCGGCCGGCAAGTACTATAACGCGACGCAGGGCTCATTCTTCTACACCCAGGACTTGAACCGGCCGGCGTACGGGCACGAACAGATGGAGTCCAAGGCGATACGTATGACGTGGATGGTGACGCCAAGGAACAAGATCAACATCTTCGCCGATCACCAGCGCGACTGCCATTGCCCGGCGAATACGGGAAGCGGCTCGGTTGATGCGCCGGAGGCATTTTTCAGCTACCAGCTCAGCCCGGCCGGACTGTATCAGGCCACGTGGAGCGCGCCGGTGACCAGCAAACTGCTGGTCGAGGCGGGCGCGGGTGTGGTGCACGGCAGCTGGCCGCAGTATACGCAGCCCGAGGTCGGGAAGGGCGATATCTCCACGTTCGAGCAGACGACCGGCGTCCGGTTCAACTCGACAGCCTTCAACCGTTTCGAGCAGCACGTGCCGCGGTTCTCTCAGCGCGCCTCCATGTCCTATGTCACCGGCTCCCATTCCTTCAAGACAGGGTTCCAGCTCGAGGAGAGTGTGTTGGACCTCGGCGTGGAAGTGACGAACAACGTCAATTACACGGTCAGGAATGGGATACCGGTCAGCCTGACGCAGTGGGCGACGCCGTATATTGAGCGCGACCGCAACAAGGACTGGGGGGTCTTCGTCCAGGATCAGTGGACCATGAACCGCCTGACCCTCAATTATGGCGTGCGCTTCGAGTACTTCAACGGCTACATTCCGGCGACCGACCAGCCGGCGTCCGGTGCGTACACACAGGACAATGTCTCGCAGCCCAACGCGCCCAACGGGTGGGTTCCCGAACGCAGCTTCCCGGAGGTGAACGATGCGCCCCTGTGGAAGGACATCAATCCGCGCATCGGCGCGGCGTACGATCTGTTCGGCGACGGTCGAACGGCGGTGAAGTTCGCGATCGGCCGGTTCGTCGACAAGCTCTCGGTCACGATCACCCAGGCGGTGAATCCGGTGGCGACCGCCATCAACTCGGTCGATCGTTCGTGGAACGATGCCAACGTGAATGGCATCCCGGACTGCGACCTGGCGAACCGGGCTGCCAACGGCGAGTGTGGAGCCATGGCGAACCAGAACTTCGGCGGGACGCGTCCTACCACGCAGTATGCCGACAACGTGTTGACGGGCCTGGGCAACCGCGGCAACAACTGGGACATGTCGACGGAAGTGCAGCATCAGCTGACGTCAGAGATTTCGATCAACGCCGGCTACTTCCGCAACTGGTTCAGCAACTTCCAAGCCACCGACAACACGCTGGTGACCGCGTCGGACTACAACACGTACTGCATCACGGCGCCCATGGATACGCGTCTGCCGGACGGCGGCGGGTATCAGGTGTGCGGCCTGGCCGACATCAGCCCCGCGAAGTTCGGCCAGGTCAATAGCATCGTCAAGAAGGCGGAGGACTTCGGGAAGCAGACCCGCACGAATGACTTCGTCAATGTCACCCTCAATACGCGGCTTGGCGACGGCATCGTGTTCGGCGCCGGCGTGGACACCGGGCGCACGGTCACGGACAACTGCTTCATCGTCGATTCACCGCAGCAGTTGCTCAACTGCCATGTCGTCACGCCGCTCGAAGGGCAACACGCAGGTGAAGGCCTTCGGCAGTTACCCGTTGCCGGGTGACTTCGTCGTGAGCGCCGTCTTCCAGAACATCGCGGGGCCGGAGATCACGGCGGCCTACGCGGTGCCAAACTCGGCGATCGTGCCGTCGCTCGGCCGCAACCTGGCCGCCTGCGGCGCCAACGTCGCCTGCACGTCCACGGCCACGGCTCCTCTGATCAAACCGGGGACGATGTTCGCCGACCGGATGACCCGACTCGACCTGCGGCTGGGCAAGCGCTTCCGGCTGTCGCAGCGGGTCAGCGTGCAGGGTAATTTGAACGTGTTCAACGTGTTCAACGGCGTCGCCGTGTTGGCGCTCAACAACACCTACGGCAGCGCTCTGGCAGCGACCCTCGAGAACGCAGGACGGCCGCATGATCCAGTTCAGCGGGACCGTAAACTACTGAGATCGTCCGCGGGGGGCCTGCCCGGCAAGCCCCCCGCGCGGCGACACTCGCCGTTCGACTATTCCTCCCACACCCCCCTGCGCCCGAGGTCGTCGGAGACAAGGGCCATGAAACGCCAGCGCGCGCGCGAGTCCGACCAGAATGACTCACAGGCTTGGTATGTCGCTGAGGGCACACGTGGCCAGCAGTTGCTCGATCACGGTCACGTGGGCCAGGCGACCGAGGTGTTCGAAGGTCTCCTCGCGCGACTTGGCGAGGCGCCAAGCTATAGCAGGGCCGTGATTCTCGGGCGGCTGGGTCGATGCAGCCACATGAGCGGTCGGCCGGACCTCTCGGTGCGGCACCTGCGAGACGCGCTCGATGTCATCGGCAGGCTCACACCCAGCGATGGAGTGAAAGCACTGCGGGCCACTCTGCGTTCAGAGCTCGGCGATGCCCTCCGCGCCGGCGGCCAGTACGCCGAGGCGAGAAAGGCATACGAAGCAGCGCTGAAGATTGCCGAGGAGTTGAACGACCTTCGGGGCCAAGGCGTGGAGCTGGGCCGGCTCGGCGCACTCGCGTTGACGGAGGGAAAGCTGGAAGAGGCGCTGGCGCGCCTCGAGCCGGCGCGGCAGCTGTTTCAGCAGCTCCACGAGCCCGACATGGAGGCGGCCACCTGGCATCAGCTCGGCAAGGTCTACCACGCCCGCCGGCAATGGGATGAAGCCGAGCGGCACTACCGTGAGGCGGCGCGCATCAGCGAGGAGCGCGGCCGCCCGGCCGCCGTCTCCCAAACCTGGAGCGACTTAGCCGACCTGCTTCAAGACGAGCCCGGTCGCCTCGTTGAGGCCCGACGACTGGCCGAGCAGGCGGTGGCTCTCTCGCAGAGGCTCGACCCCACGGCTGCGGACACCTGGAGGGGCTACGGCACCCTCGCGAGCATCGCCGATAAAGAGGCGCGAACCAGCGCGGAGGGCGAATCGAGGACCGCGCTGGAAATGCAGGCGCGCGACTACCGCGAAGTCCAGCGGCTCGCGCCGATCATTTTCGCCACCCTCGCCCGGATTGGTGAGTCGCCGAGCATCGCCAGGGCCGTGATTCTCGGCCACCTGGGCCGCTGCCTGCACATGGGCAAGCGATCCGATCTGGCCGTTGCGTGCGTTCGTGAAGCCATCGATATCGCCGCGACGCTTCCGTCGAGCGCTGAAGTGAACGGTTTGTGCGGCGCGTTCTATTCGGATCTCGGGGACGTGCTCCGCGCCACCGGTCACGATGCCGACGCCAGAAAGGCACATGAAGCGTCGTTGACCATCGCTGAACAATTGCAGGACGTTCGCGGCCAGGCCGAGGCCTTGCAGAAGCTCGGCAGGGCCTTTCACGAACCGCGACAGCGCGACGAGGCAATGCCCTTCGAGGTCACAGTCCACGAAGACGTGACGACCGACTATGTCTTCGAACCGGATCTGCTTGTCGACGGTCCGCGCCAGCGACGGACCACCCGATGGATCGAGGAGCCGGATCGTCCGCGCGACGAGGTGCATCCAATGCTGCTGCCATCCGCGCGGACGTGGATGGATGACGAAGGGGCGGTGCGTTTCAGTCTCCCCCTGGGGGAGCCTCTCGTCGAACGACATCCAGGTTGCACCTCCTTGCGGCGGATCCACCGCGAGGTCGAGGTATCCGGAAATCCAACCGTCCTGTGGCAGCTGATCCGGGAGATGGACGGCGCACGCGCCGTGGCGGAGATCCTCCCCAAGCTTGCAGCGAGCGAGCGTGTCATAGCTGCACGAATGCTCGCCGCGCTGGCCGCGACCGGCGCCATCGACGTGTCCGGCCGACCTGTCGGCCGGTTCCTCCATGCGGCGACGAAGAAGGGCGTCTTGCCGGCCGGCGGCCTGGAGGGCGATGCTGTCCTGCGGCTGGCGACGGACGGGAACTACCGTGCGTATCCGGAAGCACCCAGGATCACCGTCAGTCAATCGGTCCCCGATCGGCTCCGCACGCTCCACGTGCTGACCCGGTCGCGTCGATCGTCGCGGGACTACCGCGGCCTTGTCCTGGGCCGGACGGACTTCGATGCGCTCCTCCACACCGCATGTGGGGTGACAGGAGCGACTCCGTGGGCGGGTCGCGAAGTGAAGCTCCGGGCCTATCCCTCGAGCGGAGCCCTCTACGCAGTGGAGATCTATCCGGTCGTCTTCCGCGTGGATGGGCTCGAGCCAGCGGTCTATCATTACCGCGCCGTGGAGCACGTGCTCGAAGTGGTGCGGCCTCACCTCGACCCGTCCGATATCGTTGGCGCGGCGCTGCCCGTGGAGCGGGAGATGGTGGCGGGCGCGGCGGCGCTGTTCTGCCTGACAGGCTGCTTTCCAAGGCACGAACGGAAGTACGGCCAAGGAGGCTACCGGATGCTGGTCGCCGAGGCTGGCCACATCTCACAGAACCTGATTCTCGCGGCGACGGCGTTGGGCCTGAGCGCGCGGCCGTTTGGGGGCGTCTTCGATGCTCTCTTGAACCACGATCTCGGGCTGGACGGAGCAGAGGAGCAATTCCTGCTGGCCGTCCTCGTCGGGCGTGCACGGCCGCTTGACGGTCTCGCGCGCGGCCCATTCTGTTGTGTTGTGGAAGCCCTGTGGTGGCGCAATAATCAGCGCGGCCGCCATCGGGCCCCGTCTCGTTGCTGGAAGGAGAACAACGTGCCGAATCGCAGAGAGTTCTTGAGGAATGTGGCGGGCGCCACGGCCGGCATGGTCATCGGAGGCCGCGAACTCACGAACGCTGCCCTCGCAGCGTTTCAGACAGCTCCCCAGGCACGCCGCCGAGTCTCGATAGACGGCCGTCGCGTGACGGTCATCGACATTCACGCCCACACGTTCGTGCCGGACGTGTGGGACCTCGTGAAAGACACGCCTCTGGCCGCGACGGCCAAGGCGAACCTGACGGGAGCCATAGCCCTCGGCCCTGGAACGGCCGCGCGTCTGCAGTACATGGACAGGGAGGGCATCGACTACCAGGCGATCAATGTCAACGCCTGGGGGTATTCGGCGGACCGCGCGCTCGCTCGCGACCTGATTCAGTTGCAAAACGAGAAGATTGCCGCCGCGGTCGCTGCCCAGCCCGATCGCTTCGTCGGGATGGCCGCGCTGGCGCTGCAGCACCCTGATTTGGCCGCCGACCAACTGGATCAGGCAGTGAAGAAGCTGGGGCTGCGCGGCGCCGCCATCGGAGGGAGCGTCGAAGGCCAGGAACTGTCGGACCGCAAGTTCGATCCGTTCTGGGCCAAGGCGGAAGAGCTCGGCGTCATGCTGTTCATGCACCCGCAACCCGCATCAGGCACGACGCAGAACCCGCGGCTCCAGGGCAAGGGTGGTTTGGGTAACACCATCGGCAATCCGCTCGAGACCACGGTCTTCCTGTCGCACCTGATTTACGAAGGCACGCTGGATCGCTTCCCTGGACTCAAGATCTGCAGCGCTCACGCGGGCGGCTATCTGCCCTCGTATAGCGGCCGGTCGGACGCATTGTGCGGTCGCGGCGGCGGCAACGGCGACGACTGCCGGGCGCTCAAGAGAAAGCCGAGCGAATACTTCAAGAGCAGCCTGTACGTAGACACGATGATCTTTCACGAGGAAGGCTTGCGTCACCTGGTCGCCGAAGTCGGCGTCGATCACATCTTCTACGGGACCGACTATCCCTTCGATTGGCCCGTTGGTATCGACTTCGTTCTCAACGCACCATTCTTGAGCAACGCGCAAAAGGAACTGATCCTCGGCGGAAACCTGATCAAGCTCCTCCGGATGAACGTATAGTCCAGAATGAATCCCATGTCGCGCAGGTGACGGGAAGGCCGGTTGACGCAAGGCCTTCCGCAGCGTCCGACGCCGGCCCGGAGGCGAATCCTCCGACTGCTGGTGACGCTCGCGTCTGCGCACGCGCTCGCGGCCCCTCTGCAGGCGGGCCAGGGCCCTGCGTCCGCACCACCGTCGATGATTTCTCGAGATGCCTCTGGCAGCCCCACGCTCCGCGCGATTCGACTCGCCGGACCGCTCCGGATCGACGGCAGACTGGACGAAGCTCTCTACAACGACGTGCCACCGATTTCGGGTTTCATCCAGATTGAGCCGCAGGAGGGGCGCCCCGCCACCGAGCGGACCGATCTGTGGCTCGCCTTCGACGACGACAACGTATATGTCGTGTTCCGCTGCTTCGAGACGGAGCCCAGCCGGGTGGTGGCCAACGAGATGCGACGCGACCACACGTCTATCTGGACGGGTGACGACAACGTCTCGTTCGCGTTCGACACGTTCCGCGACCGGCGGAACGGGGTCGAATTCACGGTGAACTCGATCGGTGGGCGGATCGATGGGCAGACGACCAACGAACGGCAATGGAACGGCGACTGGAACACCATCTGGGATTTCAGCGTCGGCCGGTTCGAGGGGGGATGGATCGTTGAGACGGCCGTCCCTTTCAAGTCGCTCCGCTATCGCCCGGGCGTCGATCAGACGTGGGGGTTCAATGCGTTCCGCACGAACAGATGGAAGAACGAGCTGTCCTTCCTGATTCCGGTCCCGAAGGAGCGGGGGCAGCAGGGCCTTCATATGTCCTCCGTGGCGGCTCCGCTCGTCGGCATCGTCGCACCCTCGGGTGCGAAGAATCTGGAAATCAAGCCGTACGTGATTTCCAACGCGACAGGCCAGCGCACCCCGGGGCGCGGCACGGTCAACGACCTCTCCGGCGACGTAGGCGTGGACGCAAAGTACGGCGTGACGCAGAACGTGACTGCCGACCTGACTTACAACACGGACTTCGCGCAGGTGGAGGCGGATCAGCAGCAGGTCAACCTCACGCGCTTCAGCTTGTTCTTTCCGGAGAAGCGGGAGTTCTTCCTGGAAAACTCGGGGACCTTTGCCTTCGCCTCCAGCGGCGGGGCTGTTGGCGGCGACACTCCGCTGCTCTTCTACAGCCGTCGCATCGGCCTCGAGCAGGGGCGGGCTGTGCCGATCGACGCCGGCGGGCGCGTGACCGGTCGCCTCGGACGGTACAACGTCGGGTTGCTGAACATCCAGACGGCCGGCGACACCGCGTCCGGAGCCCTGTCAACCAATTTCTCAGTGGTCCGGGTGAAACGCGACCTGTTGAGGCGCAGCAGCGTCGGTCTCATGGTGACCGGCCGGAATGAAGCGCAGCGCAGCGCCGCAGACAATCTCGCGTACGGCATCGACGGTACGTTCGCGTTCTTTGCCAACCTGGCGATCAATACCTATTGGGCGCGGACGGAGACGCGCGGGCTCTCGGGGCGCGACGACAGTTATCGCACCCAGCTGGACTACACCGGTGACCGGTACGGTCTCCAGGTTGACCGGCTCGTGGTGGGCGAGAACTTCAACCCTGGCGTCGGCTACGTACGGCGCACCGACATACAGCGGACCTTCGGGCAGGCGCGCTTCAGTCCCCGCCCGCGCGCGAGCGACGTCGTCCGGAAGTACTCCTGGACCGGAACCGTGGCGCTCATCGAGAATGGCGACGGCCGGCTCGAATCGCGGGAGCAATCCGCGGCGTTCGGGGTCGAGTTCCAGAACGCCGATCGTTTCAGTCTCGAGTACGGACGTGTCTACGAGCTCCTGACGGCGCCGTTCCGCATCGCCTCCGGCGTGACGCTCCCGGTCGGGCCATACAACTTCGACAGCGTGCGCATAGGATTCAATCGCGCTGCGCTCAACCGCATCTCCGGCAACCTGTCGGCGGAGTACGGGACGTTTTACAACGGGCACAAGACGACGATCGGCGTCAGCAGCGGGCGCGTCAACCTGGCGAGGCGGCTCTCCGTGGAGCCGACCTACTCGATCAACCGGGTCGATCTGGTACAAGGGGCGTTCACCACTCATCTGGCCGGCTCACGCGCCACATGGACGGCGACGCCGCTGATGTTCACGAGCGCACTCTTGCAGTACAACTCCAGCAGCCACGCCCTCTCCGCCAACGTGCGCCTGCGCTGGGAATACCGGCCCGGCAGCGAGCTGTTCGTGGTCTACAACGAAGAGCGCGATACGTTCGCGCGACGGTTTCCCGAGATCGCGAACCGTGCGTTCATCGTAAAGGTGAACCGGCTGATGCGGTTTTGACGCGGAGCGGGCGCGGAAAGGCCCTGAAGGGATGTTGACGCGAATTGATAATGTCCCTGAAGGGATTGACTCGGCAGACGTACTCCGTTACAAGGATTCAACATGAACACGCGCCTGACGTCCGCTGGATTACTGGCGGTGGTGACCGCCGCCTCAGCCACGCTGGGGGCGCAGACCACTGCGCCGGCGACCCCGCAGAACTTCCTGCCCATAGGGCGACCCGCCAACCTGGCGCCCTCGACCGTGCCGGACCTCTCCGGCGATTGGGCGCTCATGGGCATCGGCCAGAGCCTCAGCGCGGCTGACACCGCCGGCCGGATGCGGGGCAAGGAACCGGATATCGAGTATCTGCCGTGGGCCCTGGCCAAGACACTGTCGGAGGTCCCCCCGACCGGACCCGAAGCCCAGTTCGAGCGCACCACCGACCCGAACATGCACTACTGCGAGCCGCCTGGCGTGGGAAGGATCTACAACTGGCCCGCGAAGACGCGGTTCGTACAGACGCCGGAAGCGGTCTACCTTGTTCACGAGTTCGGTCCGTTCGTTCGCATCGTCTGGTTGAACCGCCAACATCCTGAGGACCCGGATCCGCAGTATTGGGGTGACTCAATCGGTTGGTACGAGAATGGGGATACGCTGGTCGTTGACTCGATCGGCTTCAACGACCGGACCTGGCTGGACCAGGTCGGACATCCCCATACCGATCGCCTGCACTTCATCGAACGGTACAAGAAGGTGGGCGACACGATCGAGCTCGAGATGACGGTGGATGATCCCGGCGCCTACGCCAAGCCCTGGCCCGGCCGTAAGACTTTTCGGAAGTCCACCACCGGCTTTTTCCGATATCAGTGGCCATGCTCGGTGCGCGACAACCAGGAGCACTACGAAAAGGTCGGCAAACCCGGGAATCCCGGGGCCACCACGTTCAAGTAATACGAATCACGGGCGTCCACGGTTCTCACGCTGCAGCGCTTTTTCGATTTCGGCGTAGAGCGGAGGCTTTAGCCTCCGCGGACACGCGCACGCTGAAGCGTGCGCTCTACGGCGAAACGCAAACCACTCTAGTCGACATTCAGTCGCACCTCCAGCCGCACGGCGCGACGGACGCCGAAATGAGTGCCGCTGAAGGGATTGCCGAAATTGAACGCGTATTGCCGGTCGAACAGATTGAGCAGTACCAGTCGTCAGCGACAGATCGGCGTGCGTCACGCGGCGAAGGGACTGCGCCACACTCGCATCGAACACCGTCCGCGGCCGCACCCGGCCACGCTCGAAATCCACGTATTCCACACCCGGCCGCTGCGCGAGTGCCGGGGCATCGTCGTCCTCCCCTTCGATCTCCACCGGTGTGCCGCTGGCGTACCGACCCACGACCGATGCGGAAAACCCCCGCCCTCCGTGTTCGTACGACAGCCCACCGGCGGCCACGTGCCGCTGGTCGTGATCCGGGACAAACGCGGTGCCCGGGCCGATCTCGAGCGTGTCGTGCTCGAGAAAGAGACCGCCGTTGATGGGGCCGACTTGCACGACGCGGGAGTTCGTGTAGCTGGCATACCCGGACCACCCCCGATACCGTGGCATCTCCATCCGAACGTCGACGCCTTCCGCACGACCCCGCGCGACGCTGTTCGGAAAGACGACCGTCGTGCCGAAGAACACATTGGGATCGCTGTAGTTGCGCACGTGCCGTCGCCAGTACGCCGCGTCGAGTTTGAGAATCCCTGACACCCGCTGTTCCAGGCCGACTTCCCACGCCGTTTGACGCTCGGGTTCGATGTCGGCGCCGCCGCCCGGACTCGCATCGCCAGACCTGTCCTCCTCAGCATCGACAAATGGTGAGAGGACGCGGGCCGCCGGCGAGGATGACAGCAGGAGGTGCTCAGGCTGGGGCGGCTGAAACAGCCGGTTGATCGACGCTCGCAGCGTTGTGTCCGTCCCGGTCCACCTGTAGGCGACGCCACCGCGCGGACTCCACTGAGACGCCGGGACCAGCAGGTTCGTGCGATCGAACCGGATCCCGAAGCTCACCGTCAGGCGATCCGCCGCGTGGATCTCATCCTGCGCGTAGAGGGACCACTGCGCTCGGCGCGCGCGATCGCGAAACTGGAAGGGCGACGCAAGGGTAAATGCCGCCGCGCGCGCACTGATGCCGGCTTCCTCTGCGGCCTCGTCGTCGGTAATGGCAAAGGTAAAGTCTTCGCGGATTGTCAGCCGCGCCGCTTCGGTCCCGCCCTTCAACGTGTGGCGGCCGGCCTGTCGGGTGATGCTGGCCAGCAATCCCGCGCGCTCCTGCAGACGCAGGGAGTGTGGGGATAAGGGCACGTCGTGTGGGCTGCTGGAAAGCGTCGCTTCGATAGCGCGCCGATGCATCGCCACCTGTGAGACGGTCCTGGCGGACCAGAAACGCTGCCACGACCCAGACTGTGCCTGCTGCGTGAGACGCTGGCGTTGATCTTGTCCAGCTTCCTCCTGCTCCGCACCGTGAGGCACCTGGTAACGGGAGCGTCCCGCGCTGAAATCAAAATTGACGCGATCGGTTTCCGACCCGACGAGCCTCAAATGTCCGTTCGCGGAAAGCACACCCCCCGCGTTGTGCAGATTGTCCGGATGCACGGGGTCCAGGAAGCGGTCCGACCGCTCTGCCGCGAAGCTCCCACTGGTACTGACCCGGCTGCTCACTGGGCCGCCGGCCAGCACGCGGGTCGATGCCTGTCGCTCACTTCCCATGCCGACTTCAACGCTGCCAATCCAGTCGGACGACCGCGAAGACGTGGATTGCACCTCGATGACCGCGCCCGATTTCAGGCCGAATTCTGGCGGGATGTACCCGGTCAGCACATGCATCGTGGCCACGTCGGCAGGGTCGGTGGCGATGCCGAAGACGGCGTCGACGCGATCGTAGACGGGTACGCCGTCCTGTACGTACAGGAACCCATCGTCCACGCCACGCACGTGCAGTAGGCCGTTGTCCTCGGCTGCCCACCCGGGAAGTGTCGCCAGTGCGTCCTGAAGAGCCCGGCTTCGAAGCGCTGAAGGCATCTCTTGCGCGGTGGAGCCGGCAAGCGTCGTGCGAGTAGCGACCGACAGCGTCTCAGCGGCGCTGTCCACGACGACCGTTTCAGCCGTTCGCGCGGCCAGACGCAGCTCGATCTCAAGGGGCAGCGCCGTTTGAACGCTGAGAATGTGGCCGACCGATCGCTGGGCGGACGATTCGGCCAACACGGTGTAGGTGCCAGGAGGAATGTCTTCGAACGAAAACCGACCGCCGTCCTCGGTTGCCGTAGTGGCAACGTCGGATCCCAGGTTATCGAGCAGCCTGACCGTTGCGCCCTCGGCTCGCTGCCCGAGCGCATCGACGACCGTCCCGCGAATGGCGGCAGACTGCTGTTGAGTCGCCGCGGCCACAGGTGCCGGCTGGCCGACCGCGAGCGTACACACGGCCAGCCAGACGGCTCGTTTCATTGAGACTCTTTTCTGCCCAGGCTCATGACGCGCCCAATCGTAATATCCCGACCTCATCGCGCTCATCGCGCCGGCCGCTTTTGACTCTTGACCTTGGTAATTCTAAGGTCAGGCGCCTGGAATCAGCGACGTACACACTTCAACCTCCGGCAATCACGGTCTGCTGCGTATTGGCGAGCTGCCACCGGCCGTCTTTGAGTGCCCACACGCGCACGCTGTAGTAGGGCTTTCCACCGCGATAGGGGTTGTGGCGTGCCGTCATCACCGCGGAGTCGCCCAGGTCCACGATTCGCATCGACACCACGGGGTCGCCGGGCACGCTCGGCGCGCCCGTTTCCTTGGCCTTCGCCAGACGAGCAACACGATCCGCTTTGCTGAGCTGCGCCGTCGCTGTCACGTAGTAGACGTCGTCCAGCACATACGGCGCCCAGTTCTCGGGGTTCGGATGCCACTCGTCCATCTTCAATTGCTGGAAGATGCCGGCGATCGTCTTCGCGTTTTCGGAGGTTGGCGCGTACGGCATGGACCGGCAGGGATTGTCGCAGTCGCCGGCGGTCCCGCCACCGGCCGCCGCGAACGGCGTCGTCCCGGTCGTCAGTGTTGTGCCGATCACGGCGAACACGCGCCACCCTTCAGCGCGCAGAACCCAGACGCGCATCGTGCGCGCACCAGGGCGGGCACTGGTAACGGCCGTCACGTGCCCGTAGGGATAGCTGAGAACATCGGTCTCGCCGCGTACGTCGGCCGCGAGCGCGGCCATCGCCTCGATCGATTCACCTCTGCTCAGGGTCTTGCCGACGGTGTTCGTCCACTCGAACTCCGTGTCGAGAAGGGCGGTCGCCGCAGTCGTGTCATTCGCCTCGAGCGCCGCGATCCATTCGCGGTCTGGAGCCTCCTGCTCGTCCTCGGTTGGCGAAGCTACAGAAGTGGGCGCGTCGGTCGTAGGCCCAGAGCCGCAGCCCGCCGCCCCGATCGTGCCGACAAGGAGGGTACAAGTGAGAAAGGTTGACATGCGCATCGTAGTCCTGACTTCTGTTGTCACTCGCCTTTAGACAGGCTCGCCGATACGCAACTGAAAGCGTTCGAGGAGCACGGGAATGCTTTGCGGGTCCACCTCGAGCGAATATCGTCCGGCAAGGGACTTCAGATCTTGTGGAGAGGCAACCTTGGATCCACCGAGCGCGGCCAATTCGGCGAAGTAGCGCTCGAAGCCGGCCGGAGAGATGATCTCGAGAATTCGCGCTGGAGAGTCGCCCGCATTCCAGAACGTGTGCCACTGCTGACGCGGTTTGAAGATCAGACTCCCAGGGCCCGCCTCCAGCACGTGGTCACCGAGCATCGCACCGATCCGCCCCTCGACGACGTAGCTGTACTCGTCCTCGCGTACATGTCGATGCATCGGAGCGCCCAACGCACGCGCTGACATCGGATGTTCAACAAGCGAGAACCCACCGCCGGATTCATCGCCATCGACCATGAAGCGCACCCCCATGCTCCCGAGGAACCCAGAGCTGCCGTCCAGGGGACCTAGAACCTTCGGTGTTGCGGCGTTCATGTCGTGTACTCCCTTCGGGACATTCCTGCTCGTCCGTCCAACGGCAAGCGTTCCATCGCGTAGTAGGCCGCCTGACGGGATGTGGAACACCTCGAGTGCCAGTCCACGTCAACCAGCCGCAGGTCCACGGATTCGAGCGGTCGATCTGACGAATAGCGCCGAAATGATAGGCGAGATGACCGACGCTTCCGATAACACCGTTCAGCTCGAACTCGGAGCAGTCGCGGGGCGTGCGGAGGGTTTCGAGCCAGGTGCGTGCCTCAGCTTCAAGCGCCGCCCTCAACGCCGCCCATTCCTGATCGTTGACCACCAAACGCTTCCAGCTCGCCGTCCAGTCGGCTGTTGACCAGGGATCCTTCTCGCCTCGACCCCATCGATTCATCAGCGACAGGCCGAAGCGAACGTGGTCGATGTGGGCAGCGATCGTGGCGCCGCCAGCGGGTGGCGCGGTTGAAGCCGCTGATGCCGTCAGCTTGGCGACGGACCGAAGCAGCCCGACGTCCTCAGGGTTGAGCATCCACGCAGGGTCTGCGCCGGAGCCGTCGATGAGCTCACGAAACAGTATTTCGAGCGACCGATGAAGGGCAATCGACATGTGTGCCTCCCCGCATTCGCCGAACCGTTGTGGCCAGGCTGAATCAACGCCTCGAGAACTGGCCTGTCACCGAGCGTCGCCTACCTCAGGGTAAAGGTCAAGCCGCGCGTCGCCACTCTGTTCCATCCGATATCATTTTGACGTGACCACCCTCGTCCTCGCTGACAAACGTAATGACGACGAACTGGACGCGCTGCGCTCGCGGGTGGCCGAGCTCGAAGCCATCCTCGGCGAACGCGGCGCGGAAGTCGCTCGGGTGCAATCGGATCTCGAGGCATTCAGGATCACATATCGTCAACAGGTCGGCATGCTGCACGAGCAGCTCGACAACCTCGAGCTCGAGATCGCCGAGGCCGAACTGGGCGAGTTGTCGAAAAGGCAAGTGGCAAGCGGTTCCCGGAATCCGAGTCAGTCTTCCACAGACGCCAAGCCCGCACCCCCGCCGCGCTACACGTCTGACGACGTTCGCAAGTTATTTCGCGACGTCGCGAAGACCATTCATCCCGACCTCGCCGGCGACGATGTGACCCGAGATCGACGCCATGCGCTCATGGTCGAGGCCAACCGGGCGTACGCGTTGGGCGACCAGGCGCAGCTTCGTTGGATTCTCGACGCGTGGGAGCGAAGCCCCGAAGCGGTGCAGGGGAGCGATCCCGACGCGATGCGATTACGGTTTACTCGTCGTATGGCGCAGATCGAAGAGCAGCTGGACATCTTCGCCAGCGAACTGGCGACCTTGAAGGCATCGCCCTTGGGAGCGTTGAAAGCGATGGTCGACGAGGCCGCCGCAAAGGGTAAGGACCTGGTGCGTGAGACGGTGGCGCGGCTGAAGCGCGACATCATGGTGGCCACCAATCGCCTGGACGCCATCCGACCGCCTCGCTAGCGCAAGTAGGCAGGTCAGACTCTTTCGACGATGCGCTTCCTCAACCAACGAATCTGTCCTCGATGGTTGATTTCGTCCTCGAAGACATGGAACCACTTGAAGTAGTTGTTCGCCGGGCGATCTTTCCAAAAAGGGCTTTCCTCGTACAGCCATGCGTCTTCTCGCTCGAGAAACCCAGAGAAGGTTTTCTCCCGGACCGTCCCAAGCAACGTCACGTAGTAGTTGAGGTCGTTTCCTTGAATTTCCAGTCGTGCGCGCTCTCCAAGCTCGAGAGCCGCGTCCCACTGTGTCCGCTCGGTGCTGTCGAGCTCTCTGTTCTCAAAGGTCGCGACCTGAAAAGCCGTCTCGACAGCCGCGATGTGCAGCAGGAGTGCACCGATCGAGTTGCTCTTGGAGTCGAAAAGGTGGTCGAGCTGTGCCACGGAGAGACCTTCGACGTCCCGAAGGATCGTCCACCGCGCATAGTTCATCATCGAGACCAGTCGACCAATTTGTGGACTGAAGCCAACGACGTCGCCGATCAAGAAGAGCCTGGGTTCGGTCATCGGATCATGAAACGAACATGGATCACCTGGCCGGTGCTGCAGGTACCTCGTGAAGCAGCATCCAGGACGTGCCAAACCGGTCTCGCAGCATCGCAAAGCGATTCGCGAAGAAGGTCTTCTCCATCTTCATGAAGATCTGGCCGCCATCCGACAGCAACGCGTACACGCGTTCGGCTTCGCTCTCGCTATCCACGGTCAGCGTCAGATAGGCGCTCCGCATCGGTTCGCTCTTGGGAATGTCGGCACCCATCACGACGGTGCCGCCGAGCTCGAGGCGTGCATGCAGGATCGCGTTCTGCTGATCGGCAGGAAGATTCGCGGCGTTCGGTCCCTGGCCATGCGTCATCATGCTCATGATCTTGCCGCCCAGATGCTGCTCGTAGAAGCGAAAGGCCTGCTGACACGTGCCGGAGTAATTGAGATAGATATCGAGCTTCATTGAAGCGACCTCCTCGATCGATCAACCTTGCCGACGCACCATTTCGTTTATCCAAATCGGAGCGAACGGAGAGGTGCAGCCCTTGGACACCGGATAGTCGCGATAGATTCCCAACCTCTCGCCTATCGCGATGGCGCGCTTGCGATGCTTGGGAAAGTGAATGCCGATTCCTGCAAGACAGGAATTCATCGTCCATTGCACTTTCGGATCAGCGCTCCCCATTTCAGCCTCGATACGGTCCAACAGCGCTGACAGATCGAGTCCGGCCGGCTCCCTCGCGACTCGCCCTGACGTCAGGCTCCATCCGGCGCGGGCGGCCCAGGGGTCATCGTCCTCCATCCATGTCTGGCGAAGAGACTCCTTGTCGGGATGGTTCTTCACAACATACGAATTCAACCAGTCTGCAACTTGTGCAGCGGCGACGGAACGCACCATCCGATCCATCTCCTCTCGAGACAACTTTCTGGGCGTGATCAGAAGAATTGCCAAGAGCCGGGCATCGTAGTTCCCAGTGTCCCAGAGGGCCATGGCCAACGTGTCGTTGGTCTTGATCGTCGCGGCAAGCTTCCGAATGTCACCGAGCCGGACGCCGAACTGCTTGGCTCCGACACCATGTTTCTTGTTTTGGGCACGGACCTTCTCATCGCCGAGGGATTCCAGCTGCGCGAGGGTCGTCTTGAGAGTCGTTGCGGTGTTCATGGCGTTTTCTCGAGTCAGGCATCAGCGACGAGCCTTACCATTCCCCTTGGACCAGGCTCCACACTCGCCCGCAGACCTGCAGCCAAGAATATTTGGCGAACCGCCTCCGGTTCCAGACGGAGTTTGCGATAGCTGCTGACACGGGTGATCCAGGTGTCGCGCACACGCTCGTGAAGCAGATCATGTACTTGGACGTAGTCTCCGATCTCCTCGAGGAAACACGTGAGGATGCGGTGCTCATCCGCGCGCACCGGTATAAAGCGGGCTTCGCCGGATGGCAAGCGCGAGTAGTCACGAAACGTCGCCACGAAGCGGCCCCCGGGCACGAGGCAAGCCGCGACCGTGCGGCTCAGTGCGGGAATGGCATCGGGAGTCTCGAGGTGCGTGAGCGTGTCACCCATGCAGAGAATCACGTCAGCACGCTCGTCGGTCGGCAGGTACTCGGCGAAGCGGAGAAGTTCGCCGCAGCGCGCGTCAACGGAAAGGCCATTGGCACATCCAGAGAGCTGATCGAGCAGCGTGGGCGAGGAGTCGATCGCGAGAATCCGCCAGCCGGCGCGAGCCAATGGAATGGTGTGCATCCCGAACCCGGCGCCAAGGTCGATGGCGAACTGGCCGCTGGGAAGTACGGACGCCAAGTCTGACTCTCCCAGTGCGAACGCCGCCTCGGAGCCACCGAGCATCCACGTGTAGACCGGCGCAAGGAGATTCTCGTAGTGCTCGATGACAGAGGACATGCGCTTTCCGATGCCTACCAGTGAACTACCAGAATTTCGTCGGGTCTTCAATCGCTCCGGACAGAATGGCGTTGCGAACGTCGTCGATTGACGCCAGGCCACCTGGCGCGATACCACCCCACTCGAACCGGGTCTCGGTCGGCGTCCAGTGAAACATCGCCACGTGCCACGTGTGGGCGATGCCGCCGCGTTCGTAGTAGACGAGGCAGTGATCGGTCGAGCACCCCGCCGCGACCAGCCGACGGGTCGGAAGCTTTGGATCGGCGATCACGTCGGTGACCTGAAACTCGGCTCCAGGCTCAGCGATGTCGAGCTCCTGGCTGTACCACAACGCCTGCAGCCCGATCCGGACGCCGAGTGGCAGCCCCCTGATGGACGTGACGATCCCGAACCGCTCGTCTTTCACGTGGGCCTGCAGCTCCAGGGACAGTTCTACAGGGGCCACGGCCTGGCTGCCGGCAATCACAGCCGACCAAAGGCCCACGCCGATCGCGCAGAGAAGTCGTGTGCGACGCATCCAGACTCCAGGAGATAGGTTCAGACGATCCGCGCCGCCTTCGGAAACAATCGAGGAAGGTGGCGGAGAAGGGAGGGAGTCGAACCCTCCGAGGACCTTACGGCCCCCAAACTGATTTTGAAGACCAGCGGCGCCACCGGGCGCCTTCCTTCTCCTCGACACGTCCACGCATCGTACTTGGCTCTGGGCCTTGGGCCTTAGGCTTTGGTCTTTAGGCTCTAGTCTCTAGGCTTTTGGGCATTGGGCTTTGGGTTGGGAGCGCCATTTTCGCTCCAATGCCGTCGGGCCGCAAACCGTCGTAGACGTTGGCGGTACGCGCCTCGCATCGAGCGCTCTGGAACACGCGACACGTTTGTCCTTCTCCTCCGTAACGTCTCGAGCCGTGTAGATGACAGCAAACAACATGTGTAGCCTCCCTCGACACAAAACGGCACCCGCATGGTGCCAACGTTCACAGCGGCCACCCAACGCGGTACCGCTCACCTGTGCTACGCGGGGTCACGATACACCAAGCGCGAGGACCATGCGTGGGTAGGGCCGGTGCCGTCAGGTGCAACGCCTGCGACAGCCGTCAAACGGCCACGTATGACCAGCGGCGCCTCACGCTCGCCCGCGCCGTCTGGTACGTGCTGTTAGCCGGCCACGAGCGTCAAGACATCTCCACAGCTAGTGAATTCAGGCCATGGCAGACCCTGAGACGAGCGCCCGTCGAACCAGGCCGCTCGGCAAGCTCGAAGGCCAACCCGTTCCGCGCCAGCTAGTTCGTCGTCGCCGCCGTCCCCGACATACACCGTAGCCTCTGGTTGAATCTCCCAGTCGCCGTACTGCCCGCAGGTAGATCTCAGGATTGGGCTTCGCGACACCTTCGTCGCACGAGAAGACCGTACATTGGAACGCCGGGGCGAGCCCGCAGTCCGACCACGGGAGGACATCTTCTTTGAAACCGTTGCTGATGACGCCGAGTCTGACGTCACGCCGAGCAAGCTCAGTAATGAGTGTCATGACCTGATCATCTATTCGGGCAAAGGCCGCGGCCTTTTCGCGCATACGCTGCTGGCAGATTTCCCGAACAGCCGCTGTGTCGACCGTGCCAGCCAGTGCTCGTGAAATCTCCGTCAACGCGTCGGCAAAGGACAACTCCCCCACCACGATGCGTGGCCGCCGCGCTTTCCATTCCGCGCGGTAGGCCTGCCGCTCAAGCCCGAGTGCGTGAGCGAGCGAAGATGCTCGCGTCGGCGCGACATGAGACTCCGTGATGAGCGTTTCAAACAGATCAAACAGGACTGCTGTGATCATTCGGGTTATCCGACCGAACGTGACGAAGAGCTGCGGTACCGGACTAGAAGTGCACCCCCAGCGCCACGGATGGGCGTTGGGTCCACCGTGGGTAGTGGTACTGCCACCGCGGCTCCCCTTCGCTACACAGAGGTTCACCCGAGTAACCGATGATGCATTGCGTGCCGCTGGGCACGCCGGTGAACACGAAACGGAGGCCGGGAACGAATGCCAGGCGCCGCCCTCCGATGCGGAAATCGACCCCGAACATGATGCCGGGGTTCCATGCGAGAGGAAAGTAGCCACTCGACTCACCCGAGAATGACGAGAATGTTCCCTCGTTCCCGACGAGAACAATTCCTGCGACCGGCTCGATGCGGACGACGGATGGAAGGTGTGCTTTCAGACCGAAAGACACGAACCAGTCGCGCCGCGTGCTCACCTCACTGGTGTCATGCCGACCCGCCTGTCTCGCGCGCATCACGCCCGTACGCGATGCTTCGACCTCGATAGAGAAACGCGGCGACACGAAGACGCCACCACCCACTAGCCATCCGACGGTGTTGCCGCCAGGGGCAGCGAACGGCGGCGGCGATCCGACCTCGAGGGCCGCTTGATGAGGAAATGACACACCCGCATTCACATAGACCGCGCCCGCGGATTCTTGCGCCGCTGCCTCGAGCGTGGCACTCAACATGAGGGCGCACATCAAGTACGGCATCAATCCACATTTGACGGCACTCATGCATGTCTTCCGTTGTGTGAGGCTATTTCTCACAATCATGATGATGCGAGATATTCATTCGGCCTCACGCTGCCCGACCTGCATGCGTCTAGCCGCCGTCAAACCCACGTCGGGGCGCATGTTAGCACCGGCTCTGACGATGGGCGCAGGGCTTTGGGCTTTGGGAATTCTGCGGCTTCGCTCTCTCATCGCGTACTTTGCACACTTCGGTACTTTCGACTCTGCACTTTGCTTTGACTTTTCCATTTCGCCTGTGCCAGCCTCGTCGACATGGCTCACGACACGCTCCGAGAACTGCCCGCCGTGAGCCGGCTCCTCGCTCACCCACGAACCGAGCGTCTGCTGGTTCGATTCAATCGTGAATACGTGGTGCAGGCATGTCGCGACCTGCTCGATGAACTAAGACGCACGATCGGCCAGGGCCATGCGCTCGACACGGAAACAGTCAACGTCGAATCGATTGTCGCGCGGCTCGAGTCCAGACTCTTCGACACCGGGAACCCTGGGCTCCAGCGCGTCGTCAACGCCACGGGCACCGTGCTGCACACCAACCTTGGACGAGCGCTGCTCGCGCAGTCGGCAAGCGACGCGGTGCTGCGCGCGGCCACGCAACCGGTGAACCTCGAGTACGACCTGGTCCAGGGCGAGCGCGGGCGCCGCGAGCAGGCCATCGAAGACCTGGTCAAGCACCTCACGGGCGCCGAAGCGGCAACGGTCGTGAACAACAACGCCGCCGCCGTGCTGCTCGTCCTGAACACGCTCGCGAGCGGCCGCGAGGTGATCGTGTCGCGCGGAGAACTGGTGGAGATCGGCGGTGCGTTCCGGATCCCCGAGATCATGGCCCGGAGCGGAGTGGTGCTCAGGGAGGTGGGGACGACGAATCGAACCCATCCCTCCGATTACGAAGAGGCCATCAGCGATCGGACAGCCCTGCTGTTGAGAGTCCACACGAGCAACTACAAGATCGTCGGCTTCGTTGCCGAGGTCGGCTTGCCCGAACTCGTGGCCATCGGCGCCAGACGCGGAATCCCCGTCATGGAGGACCTCGGGAGCGGCGCCTTCGTGGACCTGAGCCGTTATGGTCTGCCCAAGGAGCCGGTGGTCGCAGAGCGCATCGCGCTCGGCACCGATATCGTGACCTTCAGCGGCGACAAGGTGCTCGGCGGTCCACAAGCCGGGATCATCGCCGGCAGGACAGCGTGGCTCCAGCAGATCGGCAAAAATCCCCTGCACCGGGCGCTGCGGTGCGGAAAACTCACGATCGCGGCGCTCGATGCCACGCTGCGCCTGTATCGCGAGTCGGCGTCCATCACGCAGGATATCCCCACGCTCAGGGCCGTCACACGACCGCTCGCCGAGGTCGAGGAAACGGCACGGCGCGCTCTGCCGCCGCTGACGTCGGCTCTCGGACCGGACTACCACCTGTCGATCCAGGACTCGACGTCTCAGATGGGCAGCGGCGCGCTGCCCACTGACGACATCCCCACCAAGGTCATCGTCATCGAGCACGATTCGATGGGCGCGCACCACATCGCGGAAAAGTTTCGTCAGGCGCGTCCCTCGATCGTCGGCCGCGTCAGTGCCGATCGATTCATCCTCGACGCGCGAACGATCTTCGATCCCCTCGACCTGGTCCCGCGCTGGACCAGCCAGGCCGACGCCGCCGCTCGGCCCGCGCAGGCCTGATGCCATTCATCGTCGGCACCGCCGGCCACATCGACCACGGCAAGACGAGCCTCGTCAAAGCGCTCACCGGACAAGACACGGACCGGCTCAAGGAAGAGAAGGAGCGGGGCATCTCGATCGACCTTGGGTTCGCGCACCTCGATCTCCCAGACGGCACCCGCTCGGGCGTCATCGATGTCCCCGGGCACGAACGATTCATCCGCAACATGCTGGCGGGCGCCCACGGCATCGATCTCGTGCTCTTCACCGTCGCCGCCGATGACGGAGTCATGCCGCAAACGATCGAGCATCTCGACATCCTGCACCTCCTCGGCGTCAGCCAGGCGGTCTTCGTCATCACGAAGGTTGATCTGGCCACACCGGCTCGGATCGAGGAGGTCGAGGAAGAGATTCGGGGCCTGGCAGCTGGCACCTCACTCGAGGGGGCGCCGATCGTCGGCTTTTCGTCCGCCACAGGCGAGGGCCTGGACCAACTTCGAGTCGAGATCGAGCGCGCCCTGCGCGGCATGGAAAAGGCGTCTCCGCCCGGCTACTTTCGGCTGCCGGCGGACCGCGTGTTCGTGCTTCAGGGTCACGGGGTGGTCGTCACTGGTACCGCACTCCAGGGGGAGGTCGGCACGGGCGATCGGATCCGTTGCCTGCCGGGCAACCAGCTGTTCCGCGTGAGGAGTCTGCAGGTGCACGGCGATCCGGTGTCGAGCGCAACGTGGGGTCAGCGCGTCGCGCTGAACCTTGCCGGGCAGGATGCACCCGAAATTGAACGTGGGGATGTGCTGTGCGACGAGCGCCTGACACGAGTGTCCGATCGGTTCGACGCGTCGCTCGAGGTGCGGCCGTCGGCCGGCGCCGGCGTCAAGAGCCACCAGCGCGTCAGGGTTCATCTCGGAACCGCTGAGCGGATGGGGAAGGTCATCCTCCTCGGCTCTCACGACCTGCTCTCACCCAGCCAGACCGGGTTCTGTCAGGTTGTGCTGTCCGAGCCGCTCGTGGCCATGCGAGGAGACCGTTTCATCGTGCGCGACGAAACGGCACAACGAACCTTGGGTGGCGGCGTTGTGATCCACCCGTGGGTTCGCCCGCACACACGGCGGGAACGGGAGCTCGAATCGAAGCTGAAGACGTTTCACACGGGAAGCGTCCCAGCGATCCTGGAACTATTCCTCGACGAGCACGACGAGTTCGCGATTCCACTCGCGCCCGTCTACCAGTTCCTCAACCTTCGTGCCGAGGATGCTCTCGCCTTGGCGCGCGACGTACCCGCTGTGAGAACCGTCGGCTTCGAGGGAGAGGAGCTTTTCACCACGCATCGCAAGTGGGCGGCTCTCACGGCGACGTTGCTCGCAGCGCTGCGGGAGTTTCATGCCATCACTCCGCTTGCGCGGGGCAGAGACATGGAAGAACTGCGCGACAAGCTGCCCTGGCGAATCCCGGCGCGGCTCTTTCGCGCGGTCATGGATCAGCTGGAGGGGGAGAATGTCATCGCTCGCGAGGGAAGCCTGCTCCGCTTACCCGGACATACGATCACGCTGAGCGACAACGAGCGACAAAGCATGGAGCGGATTACCTCGATGCTGGCAGCCAGTCCACTCTCGCCACCGACCCTGTCGCAGATGGCCCGTGAAACCGGAATCGGCCGCGCTAAACTGATCGGGTTCATGCGGCTGCTCGAGCGCACCCGGTCGGTCGCCCGTGTGACCGAGGACCTCTATTTCCTGCAGGACAGCATCGAAGGCGTCATACTGACGCTTCGCGCAGGGCTGTCCGAACGCGACGAGATTACGCCGGCGATGTTCAGAGACCGCTTCAACACCACCAGGAAATATGCCATCCCTCTCCTGGAGTATCTCGACCGTGAGGGCGTCACCGTTCGAACGGGTGACGTCAGGCGCCTGAAGGCTGTCGAGCCGCTGGCATAACATTCGGCGGGCACCCCCGCACTTCCGTCGTGACCACATCGTGAAAACCACAGGCAGCACGAAGAACACCAGACAGACACACTGACGCAACTCACCCAACACGTCGCGGCCGGGGGGTGCGCGGCCAAGCTCGGCCCAGCCGATCTCCAGAAGATTCTGCACAGCCTTCCGAGGTTCGAACACCCAGACATGCTCGTCGGGACCGAAACCTCGGACGACGCCGGGGTGTTTCGCCTGCGGCCGGATCTCGCCATCGTCAACACGGTCGACTTCTTCACGCCGATCGTGGACGACCCCTACACGTTCGGACAGATCGCAGCAGCCAATGCGTTGAGCGACATCTTCGCGATGGGCGCCGAGCCGACGACGGCGCTGAACATCGTGGCGTTCCCAAGGAACACACTCAGCCTTGATGTGCTCGCTGCCGTGCTTCAAGGCGGGGCGGAAAGGGTCAGAGCCGCGGGGGCTGTCGTGATCGGCGGGCACAGCATCATCGATGAGGAGCTCAAGTACGGCATCGCCGTGACCGGCACCGTGCATCCCGACCGGATCGTTCGCAACGTGGGCGTCCGTGACGGAGATGCGCTCATCCTGACGAAGGCTCTTGGTACCGGCATCATCACCACCGGCCTCAAGCAGGGCAAAGCATCGAAAGCCAGCGTTCGAGCCGCTATCGGGTCGATGATCGCGCTGAACAAGGCGGCGGCCTCCACGATGCGGCGCTTTCGTGTTCACGCGTGCTCGGACGTGACCGGGTTCTCGTTGCTCGGACACTCCTACGAGATGGCAAGCGGCAGCGGCGTGACCATCGTGCTCGAGGCACGCAAGATGCCGCTGCTGCCGGGCGCGCGCCGATTGGTGGAGATGGGCTGCGTGACGGGAGGATGTCGCAGAAACCGGGACTACCTGACGGACAAGACCGCGATCGATCCATCGGTACCCGGAAGCCTGGCCGAGATTGCACTCGATCCGCAGACGTCCGGGGGCCTCCTGATCGCGCTGTCGAAGAAGAACGCGCCGGCGCTCCTTCAGAAGCTCCACGCGAACGGCGTCGAGCATGCGACGATCGTGGGGTACGCCACCGCTGCGCAGGATGTCAGCGTCAGGCTTGTCTAGTCCGTTTTCGATTCGGCGTAGAGCGGAGGCTTCAGCGGACTCCGCGGACACGCGCACGCTGAAGCGTGCGCTCTACGGCGAAACGCAAACCGCTCTGTCCGGCTGAAGCCGGACACTACGACTAGAAGATGTAGAGCGCAGGCTCCAGCATGAGTCGGCACGACCCAAGACAGCGTAGAGCGCAGGCTTCAGCCTGCGCGTGACAGGCAGCGTGACAAGCAGCCTGTGTGTGAAGTCAGCCGGCGCGTGAGTAGATACGCCCCGCTCGCTGCACGAGGGCGTCGTAGCACGCGGCCGCGTCCGGGCCTTCTGCCAGGACCGTACAGATCGGATGTCCCTCGACGATTCGCTCACCGGGGTGGGGCACATCGCGAACGGTGGGATCCTCGAGCCACGACTGGGTGTTCCCCATCGTCGACATCCCTGCGCGCGAAGACGACCGCCTTCCCCACCGCGCGTGCACCCTGTCTGGCCTGCGACAGATCGAACACCGGGAGCGTCCCTGACGCACATGCGGCCGCGTGTGCACCGAAGACCGAAAGACCGAACGCGCGCTCGACGAGCTCCATCGACGCGCACCAGCGTGGATTCACTTCGATCGGATACGGCACACCGTCGGCCGCGACAAAGTCGATGCCGTTGACGCCAACCAGTCCGAACTCCTTCACCACCGTGCGCGCCGTCGCGGACGCGGTGTCCACGAGCGCCTCGTCCTGTCTGAAATGAGGGTCTCCGGCAGCCGCCAGAATGTTTCCGCAGTACGTGAATCCATCCGCGCCGAACGCCGGGTCGCCAACCAACTGACGTGAGATGGCCAGCGGGACCGAACGGCCGCCGGCTGCAACAAACACGAGTGACCCCGGAACGCCCTCAATGCGTTGCTGCAGATAGCAGCCGCGCGGGATATCGCTGCCGACCCAGCGCCGCACGCCGCGTCCACCGCCGGACGAAAGGGGTTTAACCAACCAATCGTTCGGGTTCCGTTCGGATCGTTCGGCGCGTTCATACAGACCGCGGGCGCTGGGATTCCCTGCTCCCTGAACAAATCGGCGAGCTGTTGAGGATCGCGTACGCGACGAAGCACGGCGGGTGGGTTCCCCCAGAGCACGCGGCCGGCGGCGAGTGACGTCACGGCGTCGGGATGGTTCTCGAAGTTCGAGCCGTACACCGCTGCCTCGACTGCGAGGTCCGATGCGGCGCGGGCGGCAGATTCCGGACTGAAGCTGGTTCCGAAATCGCGCGGTACCGACAGACCACGAACCGATGGGTGCAGATCGAGATCCGCGAACGCGTCAATCGTCGTGACGGCGAAACCCGCCCGCACGGCAGAATCCGCGGCCGCCCGCGAAGAGAGGCCGGCGATGAGCACGTGTGTCACGTCACCGACAGGGTCAGCCCTTCGACGACAGGTCGCGGGCGACCTCGGCGATGGTCTCGGCGTCGAGGACGAGATCGTTGCGCTCGAACAGGCGGGCGATACAGGCCTTGTGAATCTTCATCTTCAGCCCGCCGACACCAAGGGCGCCGAATACGACAGCACCCTCCCGTTCGACACCGTCATCACGAACATCGATCCCCTCGATTCCGGACGGCGGCACGGCATTGATGTCGGCCGCCGTGCGCAACGCGCCACCTGTCCAGGCACTGAGAGGCACGAGCTGAACACCGGCGGGTCCGGCATTGAGCAGCAGCTCGGCGCCCTCCAGGACCGAGGCAGCCTGGGAAGCGTCCGACATGACGGCCGACCGCACGGTACCGCCGAATCGGCGGCCGATGCCCTCGACGAGGGCCGCGTCCGCCTGGCGGCGCGACGTGATGGTCACCTGTGCACCCGACATCGCCAGGAGGCCGGCCGCACGCACGCCAACAGGACCCGTCCCGGCGGTCACCACGGCCCGACGTCCGTCGAGCGTGCCTGCGCCTCGCTGCAGCTTGGACACCGCGGCGACGGCGGTCGTATTGGATCCGTTCGAGTCGAGCATCACCGACACGCGCATCGGTCCGAAGAAGGCCTTCTGCACGGCCGCGAGAAGCCGCTCGCCGGCGGCCATGTCGGTTCCGCCGATGAAAATCGCTGTGTGACGCAGGTCCTTGGGACCACGCGTGAAGATCGCCCCGTGCACGAGATCGCGAATCGCATCCTCGGTCACACCGCCGTAGCTCATGACCTCTTCGGCGCCGCCATCGAAGGCGACGACACGGTCAAAGACGCTCGGATGAACAGACGTGTCGAGTTGGAGGAGAAGCGTGCGCATGGCGGGTTCTCGGGGGACCGCAAATGCGGAAGGCCGGAGCAGCCACGCCACTCCGGCCTTCGCAGGTTGGTCTGTCCGCTTACTTCGGGCTGAAGGGGTGCTTGGCCGTCTTGGAACCGGCAAGCACTTCACTCACGGTCGGCTTGCCCGCGAGCGCGCGCTGGATCGATTCCTTCGTGGCCTGGTAGTTGTAGTCGTAGATCTTCTGATCGTCGCTGGCGTCCCAGTGAATGAACACGCCAACCATGATGCAGAGATCGTCGGCCTTGTCTTTCGAAATCACGCCGCTCTCCACCGAGTCGACGACCGCGCGGGCCACGGCCGCCTGCGCCGGCCCGAACATCTGCACGGCCTGCTTCGCGCCCTTGATCGTCACCTTGTTGAAGAGGATCGTATCGGGCTTCGCCGGCAGGTTGGGAGCGACCACGGCCAGCAGCGTGGTAAAGCCGTCCTTGTTGTTCGTGAGCGCGTTGCAGAACGCCGCGCCAGCCGGCCCAGACTTGGAGCCGATGATGAGGTCGATGTGCGCGACCTCGTTGCCATCGCCTACCAGCGACTCACCGAGGAAAAAATCCGCTGCCATGAATAGAACCCCTTTCCGAGTGTGAAGACGTCAATTCGCGTCCGAAAGTGTAACACCGTGACATGTCAATCAATGAGCGACGATTCGCGCGCAGGCCAACCACCTCCGCCAAGGCTACGGCGGTCCGCCGAAGCTTCATGCGAAGGCGGAAGCCTGCGCGCGACACGCACGCAACACCACCTAGAAGGCGAAGCGGAAGCCGAACTGGACGATGCGCGGCTGATAGGCGACGTTCGCATTGAACGACGGGCGCCCATAGGCCGCATTGCTCTCCAACGTCGTATACGACCCGTAGTTCTCGTGATTGAACAGGTTGAACACTTCCACCATCCCGTCAATTGTCATCCGCCCCACGATCCGCTGCCGCTTCATCAAGCGCATGTCCACCCGGTGAATCGGTTCGCCCACCAGATTGTTCCGCGGCGTCAGCTGCCCATCCGCCCGCAGCCGCCCCGTGCTCGCCGCCCCCATGTTCCGCAGGTCCCCGCCCCAGCTCGTGCTGAACCGCTCCCCCGAGCCGAAGAAGTAGAGGCCGCTCAGCTGAATCCCCCACCCCGCATCCCAGATCCCGTTGAACGTCGCCCGGTGCCGCTGCTCCGTCGCCGCCAACCCATAAATGCCCCCAATGTCCTCGGCCACCGGGAACCCCAACGGGGTCAAAATCGTCGCAATCGGACCCGTCCGGTCCAGCGCCACCGTGAACGGACTCGGATCCTCGTCCCGGAACCACGCCAGCGTGTACGTCGCGTTCGCCTGCCACCGGTTCGCGAACCGCTTCGTGAAGCTGTTCTCCCACCCGTGATAGTTCGACCGCTTCGTCATGATCTCCGCCCGCACCACCCCCCAGTCCGGGAACGGCGTCAGCGCCACGTCCTGGAACCGCAGGTTCGCCCCCGTCGCCTCGCTATACGTCAGGTTGATGTTCGGCGCGAACTCTTCCTTCCGGCCGCCCGTGAACACGTAGTTCGATTCCACCGCCATCACCGGCCCCAGCTGCCGCTGCATCCCCAGCGACACCATGTGGCTGTACGACGTGTCGTGGTCCCCGAACGGAATCTCGTTCGCCACCGTCCGGCGCAAGCACCCCGGCCGGTTCCCCGTCTTGTCGCACGCCGTCGCCAGCACCTGGTCGTAGGTCGGCGCCGGCCCGTTGAACGGGTTCACCGCGAAGTCGGCCCGTCCGTCATTGACCACCGTCAGCGACACGTGCTCGATCTGCAACTGCGACTGGTGCGCCGCATCCGCTTCCAGCTGCGTGAAGAACAACCCATACCCGCCCCGGATCACCGTCCGGTCCGTCATCTGATACGCAAAGCCGGTGCGCGGCGCGAAGTTGTTCAGGTCGTGCGGCCGCTGGCCCGTCATCCACGGCTCGAACACGATCTCCTCGCCGTGCCCCCCAAGGTCCGTGTCATAGCGCACGCCCAGGTTCACCGTCAGACGATTGCTGACGGCCCAGTCGTCCTGGAGCCACCCGGCAAAGAGGTTCCGCTTGATGGCCCAGGCAAAGTCGCCGATGGCCACGGTGTAGTTGCTCACGAGGGGGGACAGCGCTTGCAGGTTCCACGTGGAGGCGTCGTCCCACACCGGAATCAGCGTCTGGATGTTCGCGGGAGGGGCGACGTTGAAATTCAGTCGCCCGTTGCAGTTGTTGCACCACGCCGTGTCCATCGTGTAGCGAATCCATTCGCCGCCCGTCTTGATGTCGTGCCGACCCTTCATTTCGAACGACGTCGTGAAGTCGTCGCGCAGCGAGTACACCTTCTCGCCCGAGCTCTGCGGGTTGTTCGTGTTCCCGAACATGTAGCCCGAGAACGCCAGCACCTGCACCCCGCCGTCGATCTCCTCGCCCCCGAACACATCCCGATACAGGCTCGGCGCCCCCGGCGGCCGCCGGTTCCCTGTCGTGCCCCATCCCGCGTTCGGTTCCAGCAGATACCGCAGATACGCCGACCCGAACTTCACCGAGTTCAGGCTCCGCGCGTTCAGCACCTGGCTGAAGTCCACGAAGAACTGGTTCGCAATCCGCTGGTCCTGCCGCCCCGTCGACGGGTGCACCGCCGCCCCGCCCGTCCCGATGTTCGGAATCTTCACCTGGTAGCGGCTATACCGCAGGCTCATGCGGGCCTGCGACGTGAACTGCCAGTCCACCTTCGGCCCCGCCTTGAACTCAGTCTTCTCCCCCTGCAGGTCGACGTTGAACGCCGGATACGGGCTCGAGAACGTCACCGTGCTCGGCTCCGTCTCGTATTCCATGTTGCCGAAGAAGTGGATCTTGTCCCGCAGGATCGGGCCCCCGAACGTCCCGCTGTACTGTTTGTTCGAATACGGAATCACTCGGTCCTGGATGAAGTCCTCCGCGTTGAGCTGGTCATCCCGGAAAAACCCCGAGAACGTCCCCGACGGCGTGTTCGTCCCCGACTTCGTGATGGCGTTCACCATCATCCCCGCCGTCCGGCCCTTCGTCGCGTCGAACCGGTTCGTCGTCAGCTCGAACTCGGCAATCGCGTCCCGGCTGAACCGCGGCTGGTTCTGCTGGCAGCACAGTGTGAACGTCACCTGCTGCCCGTCCACGTTCACCTGAAAATATCCCTGTCGGTCCTGCGGGATCTCCGTCGCCGAGTTCGTCCGGCTCCCCGGCGACAGCAGCGTCAGGTCCATCCAGTTCCGGCCGTTCAGCGGCAAGTCCTGCATCTGCCGCGGGTCGATGTTGCTCGCAATGTTGGACGAGGTCGTGTCGATGAGCGGCGCTTCGCCCGTCACCGTCACCGTCTCCTGCACCCCCGACACCGCCAGCTCCAGGTCCAGCGTCACCTGCCGGCCCAGCAGCAGCTCCACCCCCGGCCGCAGCACCGTCGTGAACCCCGGCAGCTCCGCCGAGATCCGATACACGCCCGCGCGCACCGGCACGCGGTACAGCCCCCGCTCGTCCGTCACGCTCACGAACGTCGTGCCGGCCGCCTCGTGCGTCGCCGTCACCGTTACCCCCGGCAGCACCGCTCCCGTGTTGTCCCGTACGCTGCCGTTCAGCGTCGCATCCTGTGCGTGCGCGGCCAGCGGCCATGCCAGCAGCGCACTGACGATCGCCACCCACACGAATCGCCCAAATCTCATCTTCAATCCTCCTCTACCAAGCCCCGGAGCCCGAGACGCCGTTAATAGTTCAGCGGGCGCATCCGGCGCACGCCATCTCCATTCTTGAGAACGAATTTCTGAACCCGCTTGCCGGTCCTGACTTCGCCGGTGTAGATGTTGCCCAAGGAATCCGTTGCGATCGCGTCGATCCAGAAGAACTGCCCCGCCATGCGTCCGGGGCTGCCGACGCTTCCCTTCAGTTCTCCCGTGTGGCGGTCGTGAATCCAGATCCGGTGGTTCGTGCCGTCGGCCACGAGCACGTACTGCTGTCCCGGATCGTGAGACAAGGTGAGGTTGTACGTGGAGCCGCACATCCCGAACTTGTCCGGGTTGCAGATCGGACCGCGTGATGGCGTGTTGGGCGCCACCAGGAACTCGCTCACGAACTTGCCCTGTTTCGTGAACACCTGAATCCGGTTCATGCCGCGCTCGCACACATAGACCAGGCCGTCGGTCGAAAGGTGCACGCAGTGGAGCGCGGGGGCGAACTCACGCTGGTCAGGCGGAGGGCCGCCCTTCCAATCGTACGGCGGCGTCGGCGTATTCGTGATTTCGCTCAACGGCATGCCCCGCCCGCCCCATCCCCGCTTGAACGTGCCGTCGTAGCCGTAGACGAGAACGCGTTTGCCTTCGACCAGGTAAATCTCTTGCGCCGGTTCATCGAGCGTGAAGATGAAGACCCCGCCGTTGAGGACGTCGGTCTGCTGGTTGTTCATCGGCAGGGCTGCGTTCGGCTCGCCGGCTGCGGGCATCGGCGCGCGATGCCCGAAATCCCAGAGGAACTTCCCCTCGCGGGTGAACTTCTGGATGCCGTTGCCGCGCCCGCCGGCCGAAATCCAGACGTTGTGCTCCTTGTCGACGACGACCGTGTGGATGGCCCCTCCGGGGGGCCACCCGGGATGATGCCCGGGACCGCCCCAGGCGTTCAGCACGTTGCCCTGCGTGTCGAACTCCAGAATTTCAGGCGCTGCGATGCAGCAGTCGCCGCGCGGCGGAGTCGTCGAGGCCATGGCCTCGTCCGGCGTGATGTCCGCTGAACGACTGATCACCCAGATGTGATCCTCGTAGTCAGTCGCCATCACCGGCACCGCTTCCATGATCCAGTTCTTGGGCAGCGGCGCACTTCGGCCAGAACGGATCGACCTGGTAGATCGGAACGGGCGCGACGGCACCCCGCGCCGGCTGCTGACCCGTCGGCACCGCCACCAGGCAGCAGAGACCGACCGCTACGACGCACAGCTTCAACACGCCCGCTGAGATCCGCATGGACCCTCCAAGGCCGCCGCAGGTAGCTACACAGCGAAGATTTCTTCAGTCGTCAACGAAGCCGACCGTGGCTCACGTCGTGCGCGCGAAGGGCCAGCAATCGTGCTCGACTTGCAGGGCTCTGCGTACCCGAGGTGAGGAACGGGTTCTGGAACTACGCGAGTACTCCCCGAACAAGCTTTCCGTGTACGTCGGTCAACCGGAAGTCGCGTCCCTGAGATCTGTACGTGAGCCGCTCGTGATCGATCCCCAGCAAATGCAGAATCGTCGTGTTCAGGTCGTGAATGTGCACGGGATCCTTGACGATGTTGTAGCCGAAGTCATCGGTCTCGCCGTAGGTCATCCCGGCTTTGACGCCGCCGCCAGCCATCCACACGCAGAAGTTGCCGCCGTGATGGTCGCGTCCGAAGTTGGTCTTGAGGGTGCCCTGCGCGAACGATGTCCGCCCGAACTCGGTGCCGAACACCACCAGGGTGTCATCGAGCAGCCCGCGCTGCTTCAGGTCCGTCACCAGACCCGCTGAAGGCTGATCGACCTCGCGGCAGCTGGCTGGGAGCCGGGCGGAGATGCCGCCGTGGTGATCCCAGCCCATCTGCACCACCATCGTGTAGCGCACGTCACGCTCGGCGAGCCGCCGTGCCAGCAGACAATTGCGCGCGAAGGTGCCTGGTTTCTTCACGTCCGGTCCATACAGATCCAGCACGTGCTCGGGCTCGTTCGAGATATCCGCAATCTCGGGCACGGACTCCTGCATTCGATACGCCATCTCGTACTGGCTGATCTTCGACGGGATCTCCGGGTCGTTCGGACGCCTTCCGCTGCGCGTTCGCGAGCTTGCTGATCACGTCGAGCATTTCGCGACGATCGGTGCGCGTGTGCCCATCTGGACTTTCGATGTATGGCACCGGCTCCTGACCGGACCGGAACTGCACGCCCTGATAGTGCGAGGGCATGAAACCGGCCGCCCAGGTCGAGGCATCGATCGGCACGCCGCCCGGGTTGCCGGAACTCATCACGACGAACATCGGCAGATCCTTGTTGGCCGATCCCAGCGCGTAGCTCACCCATGCGCCGGTAGACGGACGCCCGGCGATCTGGAAGCCGGTGTGCAGAAACTTCGATGCCGGGTCGTGATTGACGTGCTCCGTATTCACGGTCTTGATGAGGCAGATGTCATCGACGATGCGCGCGACGTGCTCCATCGCATCGCTGACCATCATTCCGCTCTTCCCGTATGGCTTGAACTTCGCCACCGGGCCGACGATTGGATACGACGTCTGTCCCTTGACCATCGTCGAGAGCCGTCGATTCCCCATCACCGAGCTCGGCAACTCTTCGCCGTGCATCTTCTCCAGCATCGGCTTGTAGTCGAACGTGTCGTTCTGCGAGAACGCGCCCAGCATGTGCAGGTAGATGGCGCGCTTGGCCTTCGGCGGGAAGTGCGGGAAGCCCGGCAGGCCGGCATGTGCGTCGACCGGAATCGGCGACTGCGCCCAGGCCGGCGTGCCCAGCAACTCAGCCAGTGAGAGCCAGCCAAGCCCCACGCCGGTCTTGAGCAGGAACGCGCGCCGGGCTTGGTTGAATTCGTTGAAGCTCATGCCCTCGCCCTCAGCGCAACGAATACGCGTCCGGCGTATTCATCACGACGGTTGTCAGATTGGTCAGAGCTGCCAGCTGAACGGCGTCCAGGGTCGCGTCAACCGGGGTCACTCCAGCATCGAGCAGTTTCGTCGCGGCGTCGCGGTCCCGTCCAAAGCGCTGGAGCTGCGCCGCGTGGTATTCGCGCAGAACCGCCATTTCGTCAGCCCGCGGATGTCGCCGCGTGGCCAGTCGGAACACCAGGGTCAGCCGCGCATCCGCGGCGGATTCGGTCTTCAGCACGTGCGACGCCAGCGCACGATAGGCCTCGAGATACTGCGGGTCGTCCAGCAGGACGAGCGCCTGAAGCGGCGTGTTCGACGTGTGACGCCGCGCGGCGGTGGACCAGCGCTCCGGCATGTCGAACGTGGCCATCGCCGGGTGCAAGGCATTCCGCTTGACGAACGTGTACAGACTTCGTCGGTGGTGTGAGTCGGCTGGCACCGCGTCGGGCTTCGGGTGCGTATAGACGTTGAACCCGTCCCACATGTTGTCGGGCTGGTACGGGTACGCGCTCGCCCCGCCAATCTTTCGCTGGAGCAGGCCGCTCGCGGCCAGCGCCTGGTCGCGTACCATCTCGGCCGGCATGCGAAGCCTCGGGAACTGCGCCAGCAGCATGTTGCGCGGATCCTTTTTCAGCGAATCCTCGCTCACGTCGGACTGCTGACGATACGTCGCTGACATCACGATCGTCCGATGCAGCCGCTTGATGTCCCACCCTGACTCCCTGAAGCTCACAGCGAGATAGTCGAGCAGATCAGGGTTGGTCGGAATGGAGCCTTGCGAGCCGAAATCCTCCGCCGTCTCCACCAACCCTCGGCCGAAGTGCATCTGCCAGGTGCGATTGACGAAGACTCGAGCCGTCAGCGGATTCTTCTGATCGAACAGCCATGCCGCGAGGCCGATGCGGTTCTCAGGCCAGGCGGCATTCCAGGGAAGGACACTCGCCAAACCGCGCGGCGCCACCTCTTCACCGTGGTCCTCGTAGTTCCCGCGCACGAGCACGTAGGTGGGCCTCGGAGTCGGTGTATCGCCCATCACCATGATCTGCGGCACGATCGAGACAATCTCGTTCTCGGCGTCCCGCGCCTTGGTGAGTGCGGTAAGCGCCTGATCGACCTTCGGGTCGCCGGCCACGAGAAGATCGACGAGCTCTTGTCGGGCGACCTCGGGCGACGCGGCGCCTTGCGTCTGGCTGTGCAGAAGGCGCGTTTCAGCGGGTGTCAGCGCCGTCCGGAAGACGCGCACCTCATCGATTTCGCCGTCCTTGATGGCCTGGGCGCGCAGCCGCTTGCCGAAAGCCAGACCCAGCGCCTGGTCGGCTTGGTTGCCATTGCCGTTGGGAATGATCGTGCGGGTCAGGTTGTCGCGGGCCACCTGGACGTCCACGGCGGCGCCGTTGACGTACAGCTTGGTGCCCTGCGCGCGGCTGGACCCGTCATAGGTCACGGTGACATGGGTCCACTGATTCAGCGGAATCGGCTGCGCCGAGAGAAGGCTGATCCCGTTGCCCGCCCGCGAATGCATCATCTCCCACCGCAGGTGGTTCTTCTCGAGATGGAGCTGATAGCCGGCGTTGCCCGCGTTCTCCGTTTCGCGGTGATGCAGGATCGTCGAGTCTTCGTACACCTGCCCGGCTTTCACCCACAGATCGATGCTGAAGGGCTGCGTCCGCTCGTAGTAGCCGACGCCCTTGCCAAGCACCCCCATCTCGTTGTCGGTGAAGTGCAGCGCCTTGCCTTTGACCCCTTCGCGCAGATCCGGCGTCATGAGGACCGCTGGGAGCGCACCGCCAGCCGTGCTTGGCGACACCACGAGGTCGTCACGAAGCAGACCGCCCGGCAACGCGCGGGCGCGCTCTCCGCCCGCTGCGGCCGCCTTCTCCTCGGCCGCACGGAATATCTTTCGACAGTTCTCGTCCGAAACCAGGGGACCGTTGTTGCTGGCACACGGCTCTGCGAGTGACTCAGGTGCGAGCGGTGGCGGCGAGAGGCGCGCCTGCGGAAGCGGCGTCGGAAGGAGCTCTTCGGTGATCGGCGCGGTTTCGTCGAAGGGGTAGTACCCCACCAGGCCACGGTCGAGGGAACGCTGAATCGCCTGCTGCAGCTCTGCCGGATTGGCAAGCATCGCGTCGATTCTCGGAGCGATGTCACGCGCCGCCTGGGCCCGGGCTGCCTGGTAGGCAGCCTCCTGGCGGCGGATGGCCGCTTGCGCGTCGGCGATCTTCTTCTCCGTGGCCGCGTCCGTCCAGGGGAGCGTCGGTCCGGCGGTGATCCCCGTCCGACCAGGCGCGTAGAACCCAGGCTCGTCCGTGCTGTTGAAGAACCCGGTCATCGAGTAGAAGTCCTTGGTCGGAATCGGGTCGTACTTGTGATCGTGGCAGCGCGCGCACCCGACGGTCATCGCGAGGAACCCGGTGCCGATTGTGACGGCGCGATCGACGGCGTACTCGACGCGATACTCCTCGTCGATGGCGCCGTTCTCATTGGTCCGCTTGCCCAGGCGCAGAAACGCCGTGGCCAGCTTCTGTTCCTTCGTCGCGTTCGGCAGGAGATCGCCGGCCAGCTGCCAGGTGGCGAACTGATCGAACGGCATGTTCTTGTTGAGCGAGGCAATCACCCAGTCGCGATACGGCCACAGAAGGCGATCGTGCAGGTCATCCAGGAATCCATCGCTCTCCGCGTACCGCGCGATGTCGAGCCACTGGCTCGCCATGTGCTCGCCGTACGCGGGCGAGGCCAGCAGGCGATCGACCAGTTTCTCGTAGGCGTTCGGGCTCGAGTCCTTGAGGAACGCGTCCACCTCCGCGATCGTCGGCGGCAAGCCGGTCAGCGTCAGGGTGACGCGGTTGACGAGCGACTCCTTGTCGGCTTCGGGAGACTGCCGCAAGCCCTCTCGGTCGAGACGGCTCACGATAAAGCGATCGATGTCGTTGACGATCCGGTGCGACGCCATGACACTGGGGGGCGCCGCCTTCTGCGGCGCGACGAACGCCCAATGCGGCTTGTATTCGGCGCCCTGCTCGATCCACGCGCGCAGCGTCTCGATCTGCTCGGCCGACAGCACCTTGTTCGTGACGAGCGGTGGCATCCGGACCGCCGTGTTCGCGTGCGTCACACGGAAAATCAGCTGACTCTCAGCGGGCCTGCCCGGCACGATCGCGAACGTGCCCGGGCGTCGCAACGCCGCCCGCGCGCCTTCCGGAGTGTCCAGCCGCAGATTGGCCTGTCGCGCCTTCTCGTCGGGGCCATGACACCGGAAGCAATAGTCAGACAGGATGGGACGAACGTCCCAGTTGTAATCGACCCTTCGGGCGGAGGTCGCCGCGGCCGCTGCCGTCTGTACCGGGGGTGCTTGCGCCGCCGCGGCCGGTGGCGCACCTTGGCCCGCGGCTCGAGGCGCGGCAACGCCGACCAGCAGGGCCAGACAGATCAGACACGACAGGGCAAAACCCGTCAGGAACCGCGTTCGCTTCATCCAGTGCCTCCGAATGGACGTCCGTCCTTCGCAGTAGGAGCGACCCAGAGACTACGTGACTGGGCTCGTGAAACCGAACAACCAAACCCAGTTGGTAGACGACACCCAAATACAGGGTGGCCAGACCGGTGCGTCCGCTCTATCGGGGCACCACAGGCGGTCTGGCAAACCGCGCCGCGTCAATGGCGACGTTCGGCTGCAACGCGGTCAGCTGAATCCTCGCTTGCATGTAGGTCTGGGTCATGACCCAGTTGAAGGGCATCTTCACGCCGGCGACATCACGGTAGTTGCTGTATTCGAGTTGGGTCGGGACCGGCCCAACCGCCGTTTCGTTCCAACGAACGACCCGCACGAGCAATCCCGTCGCGTTGTCAAAGTAGAAGTTCACGGGAAGCAACCCCGCCTTCGTCCCCTGCACAATGGTGACGTCCTTGTCGTCGATGGCGGTTCGCCCAACCTTCCACGACGTGAACGCCTGCTTGATGCCGGCTGGAAACGCGACCAGCGTTTCGAGCCGCGCGCGGTCGAGGTTGCCGCTCGTCAGTGTTTCAATCGCCACGGGGGCATCCGGACCAGCCCACCACCCGTTCGTCCCGTCGTAGACGCGGTAGCTCGGCCCGTCCAGCGTCTGGATGACCCACGAGCGCTGATTGGGAGCCTTGGCGAATATCTCCACGGGGATTTCTGCGTCGCCGGTGTCGTAACCGGCATACGTTCCCTTGGCCGTAAAGCTCGTGAGCTTGGCCAGCGCACCCGGGCCGCCGATCGCCTGGAGATACTTGTCCAGCACCTGATCGGCTGACGCCCGCGTGTCGGGAATGAAGTTCATCACGTTCGGGTCGTCGTCCGGCGCGCCGTATTGGAGCGAGAACCGCGGCGAATTTTCCGGTTGGTAGGCGCCCCGGTGGCACGTGAAACAGGTCACCCTCGACGCGCCAGCAAAGTACTGCTTGTTCAGCGCCTGCATCATCACGATCATCTGCCTGGCTTTCTGAATCCTCGGCGTCGCGGTCGCGAAATCGGCGCGATTGAGCATCGCGGACTTCACGTGGCAGTACGTGCAGTCGTCACCCATCGACGCCGCGAACATCCCCATCGCGTCGAAGAACGTGTCGACCGGCATGCCCTTGAGCACCAGAACCTGTTTGAACACCGTGTCGGTCGTCTGGGGGGCCTGCCCCGCCTGCGTACGCACCGATACAACGCCGAACAGGCAGACCATCGCTGCCCAGGTCGCCCAGAAAACCGGGCGCTTGGATCCGAACCTCATGTTGCCTGCCTCCATTGATGACGTGAGGGCCGCGATACGCCCCTCGGGCGATCAAATACTACGTCTCCCCAATGGAAACCGCAACGGTCGGCCGGGTAGCTGGTTAGCTGGTAGCCGGTAGCCGGTAGCCGGTAGCTGGTAGCAAGTTTTTGCTACTGGCTACCGGCTGCCAACTACCGGCTGGACATCAGAACGAATACTTCATGGCGAACTGCAGGATCCGCGGGTCATCGGCTGAGAGGATGCGGCCGAAGGTGGCGCTGCTGAAGTTCGTCACGGGATTGCCCCACCGGAACCAGTTGAACGCGTTGAATGCCTCGACGCGCGCTTCGATCCGCTGCGTGCCGAACGGGAACGACCGCACGAGCGAGAGATCGACCACGCGCCTGCCCGGTCCTTCGTAGTCGTTGCGCTTCGCATTCCCGTGCGTGCCGAGCGCCGGCTGCGCGAACGCCGCCGGGTTGAACCAGCCGTTCAAGGACTTGTCGCCGTACGCATCGTCGAGCACCTGGCTCGGGCGCTGATCCTGCATGCCGGTCAGCGCCCGGTCTTGGCCGGTGGTGATGTTCAACGCCGTTCCGGACTGCGCGCGGAAGATCCCCGACAACCGCCAACCCGACGCGAGCACACGGGCCGTGGTGTTCTCGAACCGCGGTGTCTCGACGCTGGCCGTCACATTGAAAATGTGCGTCGGCGAATTGGCGCACCGCCCCTCGTCGGCGTCGAATAGCTCGTCCGCATTGGCTGGCGGATTGATGAGCGACACCGGCAGCATGTAGCCCGTGCCGACGTTGAGCGGACCGCCGCCCTGGCTGATCAGGCCCCGGCACTCCGACAGCGTGTAGTTCACATTGGCCGTGATCCCGTTCGTCGATCGCCGCTGGAACGAGAGCAGCATCCCGTTGTACCGCTGCCACCCGGCATCGGTCACCCAGTCCAGGTAGCCGATGTACTGCCCGTTGGCCGGATCCTTCTGCGTGAGCTCGCGCCGCACGTCGATCGGGGCCGTCGAGCAGTTCGGATAGGTCTGCGTCCCACCGGGAGCGGCCGGGTTCTTCAGCGTGCAGGGGCTCGTCGGGGACGCCAGACCCGCGGGAAGGACTCCCGGATTCCCCGTCACGTCGCCCCACACGTTGGTCAGGAAATTCCCCAGATAATTGGCCGACAGGGCCATGTTCTCGCCAAACTGCTGCTGGAGACCGAGGTTCCAGCTATGCACGCGTGTCGTCTCGAGGTCGTACGGCACCCCGAGGAGCAGCGCGTACGGCGGGAATTGCGAGACCGCACCCGTGAGCGGATAGGGGTTGGGCCGGCCCGCGGCCAGCCACGGATCGTCCAGGGACCGTGGCGGAAGGTTGATCAGCCGCTGTTCGAGACCAAACGGCGGCGCCTGGGCCGCATCGAAATAGAACTCGCCGGCGATGAAGTTGCTGTTCATCCCGTAGCCGGCCCGCAGCGCCGTCCGGCCGTCGCCCTTCGGATCCCACGAGATCCCGACGCGCGGCTGGAGATTCAGCCACTCGGTATACATCCCCGCCTGGGTCGGGAATCCCGGGTCGCCGGGATAGGCCAGACCGGGGGGCGCCTGCGGATACACCGTGCTGCGCGTGCCGGCATTGAACCGGTCGATGTCGAAGTTGTAGATCTGGTTCTGCTGGTGCTGCTGCGGGAACCACGGTTCCCACCGCACCCCGTAGTTCATCGTCACCTGCGGCGACAGGCGCCACGTGTCCTGCGCGTACAGCCCGAAATACTTCTGCTTGATATCCAGCGTGAACGGCGTGGACTGCCGGTACTCGAAGATGCTGCCGAGCATGAAATCGGCGAGCGGCAAGCCGCTCGCGCTGCCGTTGAAGCTGAACGTGCCAGGCGACCGGACGTTGGAGTTCGTCTTCCAATCCGAGAAGCCCACCGACGCGCCGAACGCCCACTGGTGGTTCCCGCTGATCACCGTGAGGTCATCCGAGAAGGCGTACGTGTTCGGCCGATAGAAGGAGTCGGTCTCCGTCCCCGTGTTGATCGCAAAGCCCCCGGTGACGCTGAGCAGCATGTACTCCGGGATGGGCGTGTAGATGTTCACGCCGACATCCTCCGGGCCGAACATGTCGGCGTGCGTCCGATGGACGTTCGTGCGGTTGGCGGTGAATCGGATGTTGTTGACGACGGTGTTGCTCAAGACCATCGTGTCCCCAATCGCCAGCGACTGCGACGAACTGTCGCGCCCGCCAGCGCCTGCCCCCGCGGCGGACAGGATGGTGTCGCTGTTCACGAGCGCCGGATCCCAGAAGGTGGTCGACCGCATGTACCGCCCGAACAGCGAGTGGTTCTGGCTGATCTGCCAGTCGATTCGCGCAATCGGCTGCCCCTCCCGCGGCAGGGTCTTGCGCGAGTACGAGATCTGACCGCACGGGTCGGTCGTCGTGGGCAGCCGGCCTGAAATATTACGGGCCGCCGGGCTGAGCAGCGCGGGGTTGATCTGGTTGTTCACGAACCCGAGCGCCGCCGGGAGCACGAGGTTGCCCTGCGCCCGGCACTGCGCCGAGGCAACGGTCGAGAAGTCGCCCGCCAGCATCGCGGCGGTCGGGATGAACGTGACGATGTCCGCCGGCGTCTGCGTGGCGCGGGTGAGCTGGTAGGCGCCGAAGAAGAACACGCGATCCCGCGCAATCGGCCCGCCGAAGGTGCCGCCGAACTGGTTCCGCACGAGGCCGTCACTGCGGCGCTCGCCGGTCGCCGGATTCACGGAGGCAAACGGGCTGGTCGCGTTCATATCGTGGTGCCGGAAGAACTCGAAGAGGTCGCCGTGGTAGAGATTCGTGCCGGCCTTGGTCACCAGGCTCACCGTGCCGCTGCCCTGCCGGCCGTTCGACGCGGTCTGCGAGCTGGTCTCCACGCGGAACTCCTGCAGCGCGTCGGGAAACGGCAGCGGCAGGTTGAGGCCATCCAGCACGTTGTTGTGCATCGCGCCGTCGAGCACGTACGACACACCGAACGGCTGGCCGCCCGCAATCGAGATGCCGCGGCTCGTGGTCATGCTGCGGCTCGACGGCGCACCCGTGTCCGCCGCGGCGCCCGCCATCGTGATCAGCATCACCGGATTGCGGCCTTCGAGCGGCAACGCTTCGACCGCCTCGTTGTCGATGACCCCGCCGATCGCGGGGTTACGCGTCTCGACGAGAGGCGCGGACGCCTCGACCGATACCGTCTCCTCGAGACTCCCCAACTGCAGCGCGACGGGGATGACAGGGTTGCTGTTGACCTGCAGCACGATGCCGGTCTGCGCGTAGGTGCGGAAGCCCGCGAGGGTCGCTTCCAGTCGATAGGGGCCAATCGGCAGGTTCAGCAGTGCGTAGGACCCGGTCTCATCGGTCACGGCCTCCCGGCGGAAGCCGGTCTCCGTCTGAATGGCGACGACCGTCACCCCCGGTAGGACGCCACCACTTGAATCGGCGACGGTCCCGTTGATCTGCGCGGTGGCCTGAGCCCACACGTTCGTCGTTCCCGCGAAGAGCACAAGCACGCCGAGCAGCACGCGCACTCCACGATTCATAGAACCTCCTCGCAAGACGGAAGACGGTCCCTGGGGCACCCGGTGAAACTTCCCCCAGGGTAGCCAACGATGGCGCGAGTATACGCCTGAGAGTCAGGTTGTCAATTGAATCGATACGGAGGGGATTGGGGGGGTAGAAACGGGGGAACGGTAGCCGGTAGCCGGTAGCCGGTAGCCGGTAGCCGGTAGCCGGTAGCCGGTAGCCGGTAGCCGGTAGCCGGTAGAAAAGCTACCAGCTACTGGCTACCAACTACCAGCTGATCAGAACACGTACTTCACGGCGAACTGCATGACCCGCGGATCGGAGGCGGTCGTGGTGATTCGACCGAAGGTCGCCGCGCTCAGGACCGTGCTCGGATTCCCAGGGATGAACCAGTTGAGCGCGTTGAACGCTTCGACGCGCGCCTCGAGCCGGTGGGCGTTCGGCATCACGAACTGCCGGACGAGCGAGAGGGCGAGGTCCCTGTAGCCAGGGCCGTCGTAGGCGTTACGCTCCGAGGTGCCGTACGTCCCCAGTGCCGGCTGCGCGAAGGCCGATGCATTGAACCAGTTATTGATCGACCCGTCCCCGTAGGGATTGTCGCCCACCTGATTGACACGCTGAATCGACGCCTGGATGCCGGACAGCGCCCGGTCGGTGCCGGTGGTGATGGTGAGCGGCTGGCCCGACTGCGCACGGAACACTCCCGACACCCTCCAGTTGGACGCGAGTATGCGAGCGACCGTGTTGCTGAACTGCGGCGTTTCATAGCTCGCCGTGAGGTTGAAGATGTGCTCACGCCAAGCATCGCAGCGCCCCTTGTCGATCTCGAAGCTCGCCTGCTGTTCGGCCTCGGACGGCGGATTGAGCATTGACACCGGCCGCGTATAGCCCGTGGCGACGTTGAGCGGGCCCTGGCCCTGGCTGATCAGCCCCTCGCACCGTGAGATGGTGTAGTTGGCGCTCGAGGTGAGTCCGCTCGTCAAGCGCCGCTGGATCGAGAGCTGCAGCCCCTGGTAGTCCTGCCAGCCTTGATCGGTGACGTAGTCCACATACCCGTAGTACTGCCCGACCGAGGGGTTATACAGGCTGATCTCACGCCGCTGTTCGGCGGCCGCGGTGCAATTGGCGAACGTCTGCGTGCCGCCGCCCGGCAGCGGGGACGTGCAGGGGGACGTCGGTGTCGGGCCTGCAGCGGAGACCAGGGAGGGGTTTCCATCGACCACGCCCCACATGTTGACCATGTGGTTCGCGAGGTAGGTCACCGAAAACGCCGTGGCGTCCCCCATCTGCTGCTGAAGTGCGACATTCCAACTGTGGTTCCGCGTCGACTTGATGTCGTACGGCACCGTGATGAAGAGCGCCGATTGCGCGGATTCCCAGGGATAGTCGTTGCTGCTCAGCGTGGTCACCGGGAAGGGGTTAACTCTGCCCCCCGAGCCCCACGGATCGTCGAGGAGCCCACCCGTGAGACGCTGCTCGAGGCCGAACGGCGGCGCCGAACGCGAGTCGAAGAAGAACTGGCCGGTGACGAAATCACCGGTCATCCCGTAGCCGGCGCGCACCGACGTGCGGCCATCGCCCCTGGGATCCCACGAGACCCCGACACGTGGCGCGAGATTAGTCCATACCGTCTTCATGCCGGTGGTACCAGGGAACCCTTCGTCACCGGGATAGTGGAGTCCGACAGGGGCACCCGGGTACACCTTGCTGTGCTCACCGGCCTTGAGCCGACCGGCGTCGAAGGAGTAGAACGCCTCGTCCTCGCTGTTCTGCGGGAACCAGGGCTCCCAGCGCACACCGTAGTTGAGAGTGATCGTCGACGACGCTCGCCACGTGTCCTGCGCGTACAGCCCCATGTAGTTTTGGGTGATGTTCTGCCGGAACGGAGTGGCCTGCCGGAACTCGAACACGCGTCCAAGCAAGAAGTCGCCGAGCGGCAGCCCCGTCACGCCGCCGTTGAACGACATCGGGGCCATGGCACGGACGTTCGTTTCTGTCTTCCAGTCCGAGAAGGACACAGCGCCGCCCATCACATACTGATGGTTTCCTTTCACAATCGTCAGGTCATCGGAGAGGCTGTAGGTGCTCGGCTGATAGAAGGCAAACGACTCCGTTGCGGTATTGAGGCCAAAGGCACCGGTGTTGGTGATGGTCACGTACTCCGGAAGGTAGCTGAAAGCCTTGATGCCGACGTCCGCGTGGCTGAACATGTCGAGGTGCTGTCGCTGCACCTTGGTCTTGTTCACGGACGCCCGGATGTTGTTCACGACGGTATTGCTCAAGACCATCGTGTCGCCAACCACAAACGAATGCGAGTAGTTGTCCCGACCGCCGGAGCCTGCGGGCCCCCCGTTCGCCAGAATGTTCTCAGGGGAGTTGCTGAGCGCCGGGGCCCAGTAGGTGGTCGACATCATGTAGCGCCCGAAGAGCGAATGGTTCTGGCTGAGCTGCACGTCCACCCTGCCGATCGGCTGTCGTTCGTCGGGATTGGTCTCGCGCGAATACGAAATCTGCCCGCACGGGTCGGTGGTGGTTGGGAGCCGCTTCGCGATGTTCACCGCAGCCGGGCTGAGCAGCGCCGGACTGATCCGGTTATTCACGAACCCCAGCGCCGCGGGCATCGTCAGGTTTCCCTGCGTGCGGCATTGTGCCGAAGCGACGACGGAGAAGTCGCCCGCCAGCATCGCCGCTGTGGGGATGAAGGTGACGATGTCGGCCGGCGTCTGCGACGCGCGCGTCCCCTGGTACGCAGCGAAGAAGAAGAGCTTGTCCTGGATAATCGGCCCGCCGACCACCCCGCCGAACTGATTCCGGACCAGCCCGTCCGTATTACGCTCGCCCGTCGTTGGATTGATGGACGCAAACGGGCTCGTTGCGTTGAACTTGTGATGGCGGAAGAATTCGAATGCGTCGCCGTGGAAGGCGTTGGTGCCCGCCTTGGTGGCCAGGGAAACAGTGCCGCCAGCCTTGTAGCCGTTCTGCGCGTTCTGCGAGCTGGTCTCCACGCGAAACTCCTGCATCGCGTCGGGGAACGGCAACTGCAGGTTCACGCCGTCGTACACGTTGTTGTGCATCGCACCGTCAAGGAGGTACGCCACGCCGAACTGCTGGCCGCCCGCGACTGAAATCCCGCGGCTGCCCGTCAGACTGCGGCTCGACGGGTTGCCCGTGTCCACCGCGCCGCCAGCGAGGATGATGAGCGCGGCTGGGTTGCGCCCTTCGAGCGGCAACGCCTCGACCTGTTCGTTGGTAATCACCTGGCCGACCGCCGGATTGCGCGTCTCGACGAGGGGAGCTGACGCCTCAACCGAGACTGTTTCCTCGAGACTGCCGAGTTCCAACCTCACCGGGACCACCGGGTTGCTGTTGACCTGGAGCACGATGCCCGTCTGAGCAAACGAGCGGAAGCCCGCCAGCGACGCTTCGATACGATACGGCCCGATTGGCAGATTGAGGAGCGAATACGCACCGCTCTCGTCGCTCACGACCTCCCGGCGGAAGCCGGTCTCGGTCTGAATCGCGATAACGGTCACACCTGGCAGGACGCCGCCGCTCGAATCCGCAACGGTCCCGTTGATTTGCGCCGTGGCCTGAGCCCAGGCGTTCGTGGTGGCCACGAGAAGGACAAGCACACCGAGTAACACACGCAACACTCGATTCATTCAGGGTCTCCTACACCAGAGATGAACACCGAAAACCAACTCAGTCGAATCGTTCGCCTTCGAGGATGCCCCAGCTCCATCCGTCCTTCGGACGCTTGAACGTCAGCAGTCGGACGCGATGGTCAGCAGTATTTCGTCCAGGGTTACCGCTGATGATCACGTGATCACCAGGCTTCAGCGTGTCGCGAGAGACCTTCCCGCTCAACTGCGCGGGCGAGCCCCATTCCACGACGTACCGGTTCGTGGCGCCATCCTTCTCCTTGACGTTGACGTGAACGAAGGAGTGCGGGTTGCGGAGCAGAAACTGGACGATCTCGCCCTCAATCGTGACCGACTGATCTTCGAGATACGTCGCGGCGAAGGAGTGGTGAGCCTGTGTCTGTGTGCCAAGGGCGAGGGCGATCACCGCACACGCCCCGACGAGATAACGCTTCATGAACTCCGTCCCTCCTGATCTTGCGGTCGTGATGGTAGTTGCTCGAGGCTGCTAGGGCAAGCGCTCCAGCGTCGCGTAGTAGGTGCTGCTTCCGATGATGTGTCCGTCAACCGCCTTCAACACGTCCAACCGTGTGGCAGTTGATGGGAGCGCCAGCATCTGATCGAGCGCCAGCAGTCGGAACTGATAGTGGAGCTGGCCGGCGCCGGCCGGCGCGCACGGTGGCCGGTAACCTACGATACCGCGTCCGCCAACGACCTGCCGACTGCCGTCGGGTAACTCGGGCCCCGCTGGAACCCCTTCAGGCACCTGAGTCGCCGTCGGTGGAATGTTCCACCGAACCCAGAAGAACTCCTCGAGCAGTCCCTTCTGTGGATGATTGTCCGGCCCGTTCACCATCAGCGCAAGACTGACAGCCTCCTTCGGGGTGTTCGTCCACTGCAGCGGTGGGGACACGTACTTGCCGCCATCCGCGTAGCAGGTGTACTGCAGAGGAAGCGCCCCGGCGTCACTGAACGCGGTACTTCTCAGTTTGAGTCGGGGCGCCTCTGGGGCGCGAGGCGCCTGCGGTGCGGCCGCCGGCGCCTGCCGCGCCTGCATGGTCACGACGGTTCCACACGTCCAACCCACCAGGAGCATCACGCTGAGCGCTCGCGCATTCATCATGTTGGCCTCTATCGGAATCGCGCGCACCAGTGACCACAGGGCCCCGTCGCCGGGGTCCAACCCTTTAGAGTCGCGGCGGAAATGGTATATCCTTCGCGGGGATGACGCAACCAAAACAGAGGGCACGGCGACAGCCACGCCTGGTCGCTGCGGGCCTGGTCCTGGGGCTGGCGCTGGTGGGAAGTGCGGCCGTTCTGAGCCGCGGTGTGCAGGCGCAGCAAGGGTCGGGGCCGGCCGCGGGGCTCGAAACGATTCAGATCCGCCCGAATGTGTATGTGATTTTCGGGGCGGGCAGCAACATCACGGTCCATCTCGGCGAAGACGGCGTGATGCTGGTGGACGCCGGGACCGCGGCGCTGGCGCCGCAGGTGGTGGCGGCCGTCAAGGCCCTCACCCCGCAGCCGATTCGCCTCATCATCAACACGAGTGCGGACGCGGACCACGTGACCGGCAACGAGATCGTCTCGGCGGCCGGCCGGGAGGTCAATCCCGACGCGTTCAGCGAAGACCCGCACGCGACCGTGCTCGCGCACGAGAACGTGATGCTGCGGATGAGCGCGCCGAGCGGGGCCGACACGCTCTTTCCGACCGCGCTGTGGCCGAGCGAGACGTATACGGCGCGCGTGCGGTCGATGTATCTCAACAACGAGGCGGTGCTGGTGCATCGGCACGTGGGCGCGCACTCCGACGGCGACAGCGTGGTGCTGTTTCGCAAGGCGGACGTGATTGCCACGGGCGACATTCTGGACCTGCGGCACTTTCCGGTGATCGCCCCGGCCCAGGGCGGGAGCATCCAGGGCGAACTGGCGGCCCTGAACCGGCTGCTCGAGCTGACGGTGCCGGCGATGCCGCTGGTGCTCAAGCCGGGCCGGACGTTGCTGGTCCCGGGCCACGGGCGCGTGTCGGACTATGCGGAGCTGGTGGAATACCGGGACATGGTCACGACGATCAAGGACAACATCGAGGTCCTGATCAAAGACGGGAAGACGCTGGCGCAAGTCCAGGCGGCCAATCCGACGGCGGGCTATCGGGCGCGCTGGGGGCGGGAGACGGGGCCGTGGACGACGGCGCAGTTTGTCGAGGCGATCTATACCGGGCTCACGGCCCCGGCGGGGAAATGATGATGCGCGGTGCAGGACGGCCCCGCGCCGGGTCCGCGGCGGGTCCCGGGCCACAGAGGCCCAGAGACACAGAGACTCATTTGGTGGGCGTTGATCACACGGGCCGTGGCACCCGGCCTACGAAGATCGAGCACGCGAGCAGAGGGCGAGTCGTCGGGCGGGTGCGTGGCGGACCCGCCGTCAGCGCCGGCATCGTCGGGCGGGTCCCGCGAAGCGGACCCGCCGCGGTCGCGATGCTCATCCTGCTGTGCGCGAGCGGGGTGCAGGCGCAGGCCCCGGCGGGCCGCGGCGGCCCACCCGCGGCGCCGGCCACGCCCCGCACGCAGGCGCCGATCGACCTGACCGGCCAGTGGGTGGCGATCATCTCCGAGGACTGGCGCTGGCGGATGGTGACGCCGAGCAAGGGCGACTACGCGAGTATCCCGATGAGCCCCGCCGCGCAGAAGGTGGCCGATGCGTGGGACCCGGCCAAGGATGAAGCGGCGGGCGAACAGTGCCGGGCCTATGGCGCGCCGGGGCTGATGCGCGGCCCGACCCGGCTGCGGATTCTCGTGGCTCGATGACACGACGCTCAAGCTCGAGAGCGACTACGGGATGCAGACGCGCTTACTGCACTTCCGCACGCCGACCCCGACGCAGGGCGCCAAGACCTGGCAGGGCGTCACGGCCGCCCAGTGGCAATTCGCGGGCGGGGGCCGGGGCCGCGGGCCGCGCTTCGGCTCGCTCCGGACCGTCACCACGCAGTTGCGGCCCGGCTATCTGCGCAAGAACGGCGTCCCCTACAGCGCCGGGACGGTCTTCACCGAACACTGGGATGTCCACACCGAAACCAACGGCGACCGCTACCTCGTGGTCACCAACGTCGTCAACGACCCCCTCTATCTGCAGGCCCCGTTCATGACGGCGCTCCATTTCAAGCTCGAGAAGGACGGCGCCGCCAAGTGGGACCCCACCCCCTGTGATGCGAGGTTCTAAGGGGGCTAGCGGGTAGCTGGGCGTAGTCGGTCTCGAGTCTTTAGTCTCTAGTCTTTCGTCCTGCGTCCGACCAGAGACCAGAGACGAGAGACCAGAGACCGCGCAGTGAGTCGTAGAGCGCAGGCTTCAGCCTGCGCGTAGATCGAAGGAAGTCTTCCATGAAGCGAATCGGCCTGACGCGGCTCCTCACCTGTCGGATGCGCGTTCGTCGCGCTCGCCTCTCCTGCTGCTGCGCAGATCGAACTGAGCGGTGTGTACTCCACTCGGATGTACGAGGACTACATCGAGCGCGGCCCCGGCGAGTTCATGGGTAACTTCTCCGGGATGCCGCTCTCGGACGAGGGCCGCGCGAAGGCGCTCCTCTACACCTCGAACCTTCCCTCGGTCTACGAACGTCAGTGTCTCGCGCAGTCCACCGGGGTGTTCCAGTATCGACCTGGCGGACTGGAGATCTGGAGCGAGCTGGCGGAGGACGGCAGCGTGCTCGCCTGGGTCCTCGGCGGCGACAACCTCAGGGGCGACATGCGGATCTGGATGGATGGGCGGCCTCACCCGTCGCCGAACGCACAGCACACCGAAGGGGGCTTCGCGACGGGCAAATGGGAGGGCGACACGCTCACGGTCCAGACCACGCACGTGAAGACGGCCTGGATCCGGCGCGGTGTGGGCATCCCCGGCAGCGACGAGTCGACCTTTACTCTGCACATCACCCGCCACGACGACATGCTGACGGTGACGACCATCCAGGAGGACCCGTACTACCTGACCGAGCCGCACGTCGTCAGCCGCGTCTGGCAGTTCAACGCGCGCGCCACCGGCACCAGCCGCGACCAGTGCAACACCGGCAACGAGATCCCGTCGATCGAAGACACAGGTATCGTGCCGCACCAGATTCCAGGCAAGAACCCGGAAGAGGACTACATGGTCCGCACCTTCAACATGCCGAAGGAAGCGGCGATGGGCTACGCGCACACGCTCTATCCCGAGTACCGCAAGACGATCAAGGGGACGTACGTCCCACCCGCCGCGTGCGGCGATCGCGCTCCTGGCTATTGCTGCGGGTGGATCGAGCGGCAGGGGAGGCCCGGCGGGGCGCCCGGCCTCACCTGCAACGATGGCGGATTCGGCGCCCTCAATCCTCGTGCACGCCAGCCAAACCCCTAGGAGGTCAGTGATGAAGCCTTCTGCTCCGCTCCGCGTGGTCGCGATCGTCTTCGCACTGCTGGCCTTCGCGGCGCCATCCTTCGCGCAGATCGAATTGTCGGGCGCCTACGCACCGCGGATGTACGAGGACTACATCGAGCGCGGTCCCGGCGAGTTCATGGGCAACTTCACCGGCATGCCGCTTTCCGACGACGGCCGTGCCAAGGCGCTGCTCTACACGTCGAACCATCCGTCGATGTACGAGCGTCAATGTATGGCGCAGTCCGCTGGAATCTTCCAGTATCGACCGCGCGGAATTCAGATGCTCAAGCAGCTCGACGAGTCGGGCACCGAAGTGGTGGCCTGGATCATCGGCGGTGACAACCTCCGCGGGGAGATCAAGATCTGGATGGACGGGCGCCCTCACCCGTCACCGAACGCTCAGCACACCGAGGGGGGCTTCGCGACTGGCAAGTGGGAAGGCGACACGCTTTCCGCGCGCGTCACGCACCTCAAGACCGCCTGGATTCGGCGAGGCGTCGGCATCCCCGGCAGCGATGACTCGGTCATGACCCTGCATATCACGAGGCACGACGATATGCTGACGATCACCTCGATTCAGGAGGATCCCCACTACCTCACGGAACCCCACGTCGTGAGCCGCGTGTGGCAGCACGATCCCCGCGGCGACCAGACGCAAGACGGCGTGTGCGTCACGGCAAACGAGATCCCGAGCATCGAGGACACGGGTATCGTGCCTCACCAGATTCCCGGCAAGAACCCGGAAGAAGATTTCATGGTGCGCACCTTCAACCTGCCGAAGGAAGCCGCCATGGGCCACGCACACACGCTGTATCCCGAATATCGCAAGACGATCAAGAGCACCTACACACCGCCGGCTGTCTGCGGTGAGCGCTCGCCGGGGTATTGCTGCGGATGGATCGAGCGGCAAGGCTTGCCCGGAGGGGCGCCGAATCTGACGTGCAACGACGGTGGATTCGGAAAGCTCGGTCCGCGTGGACGAAGCGCGACCTCGAGCTCGAGCCAGTAAGACTCACATGCACGGGCCACAGAGACGCACGAGGCACAGGCTATTGAGCGATTGCGCGTGTCCGCGGAGGCTGAAGCCTCCGCTCTACGCCGAAACGCAAAGCGACCTAGTTGCCGCCGGCGCCGGTGTCCGTCGACAACGTCGCCGGCTTCGGCATCGCTTTCATCCTGGCGATGTACTCGGGATACATCGTGTCCGCCCCACCCAACCGCGGTTCATACGGCGTTCCGAAACGATCCGTCACCTTCGGGTCGAGTCCCGGTAGCGGACTCTGCCCCGGCAGAAAGTGGGGCGTATTGCCGCGCGGCACAGCGGTCTCCGTCGCCTCCTCGCAGGGATACGGAGGCAACTGCATCGCCGGGTCGAAGCGCCACATCATCGTGCTTCGCACGTAGGGCTCCGTGAACTGGACGGGGTCGTACAGGATCGACGTCGCCTGCAGGTAGTCACCGACGCGACGCCATCTCGTCCGGACTGTGGCCTGGTCACTGCGCATCAGCCCCGAACGCCGAATGTACGTTTCCTTGAGGTGTGTCGTCGTCACGACCAGGACATCACCTTCCCACACGCCTGTGGAAAAGCCGCTCCAGGTGTGGACGGCGTTCGCCGGGGGATGAGGACGTCCGTCCATCCAGATGGTCGATGCCTGTCCCATCATCTCGATGTGCCCGTGATACGCGATGAGCGTCTGCGTCGGTTCGTGAATCTCCGGCCGGAACCTCAGCCACGACCGTGGTCCTTCGAGCGAGTAGTCAAACGCGTGCGGCCGGCACACCCACTCCGCGACGTCGAAGTCTTCCGGCGACCAGCTCTGCGCACGCCACTGGCCTCCCGCTGTGAGCGGCACGCCCGCCGCGTCACCGGTCATTCCGCTGCCGTCCTGATTGCGCGGAAGTGGCGTCCAGAGACCCGTAAGGTCAACCTGCGCCTGCGCGGGACCACTCGACAAGAGGACGAGCGCCACCAGGAGTCCCGCATCGCGGACCCGCCTCCGCCACTGGCCGAAGCACCGTCGAGTCATGCTGATGGCTCCTCGTTCGTGAAGCAGATCGTCAGTCGCTTTCACGCCCCACTTCAGTCGGGCGCGGCATGGCCTTCATCTTGGCGATGTACTCGGGATACATCGTCTCCGATCCGCCGAAACGTGGTTCGACCGGCGTGCCGAATCGATCGGTTAACTTTGGATTCAGCCCAGGCAGAGGACTCTGGCCGGGCAAGAAGTGCGGCACGCGTCCGCGCTCCACGGCCGTCTCCGTGGCCTCTTCACACGGATAGGGGTCCATCGGCATCCCCGGTTCGTTGACGAACATGAGCGCGCTTCGAATGTACGGCTCCGCCAGATACACGGGGTCGTACAGGATCACGGTCAGCTGCAGGTAGTTTCCCATCCGACGCCAGCGTGTGCGCACCGTCGTCCTGTCACTGCGCATCAGCCCCGAACGTCGGATGTACGCCTCCTTGACGTGCGTCGTCGTGACGACCAGCACATCTCCGTCCCACTCTCCGGTCGAGAAACCGCTCCAGGTGTGCGGTGCGTTCTGCGGAGGACGCGGGCGGCCGTCCATGAAGATCTCCGTTTCCTGCTCTTCCTGATTGGCGTGCGCGTTCAGGGAGATCATCCGCTGCGTGGGGCGATCGACCTCCGACCACACGCGCATGCGCGACAGGCCACCCTCCAACCCGTAGTCGAACGAGTGCGGCCGGCACACCCACTCCGCAACGTCGAAGTCTTCCGGGGACCAGCTCTGCGCTCTCCATTTCCCCTCGTCCGACAGCGGCACACCGGCGGCGTCACCGGTCAGCCCGCTGCCGTCCTGGTTGCGAGGCAGCGTCTGCCACTGCCCTGCGAGATCCACCTGGGCAAGAGCGGTATCGCTCCACGAGATCGCCAGCACAGCGAGGAACAGCGCGGGACCTTTCCGACAGAGGTGCCTGAACATCATTCGGTAAACTTCTCCACTCCTTGCGATGGCTGCTGCCGTCGGATCAGAACGTGTACTTCAGCGCGAGCTGAATAATACGCGGATCCGCCGCCGACGTGATCAGACCGAAGTTCGGACTGTTCAGCGCCGACACTGGCGTGTTCAACTGCACACGGTTGAACACGTTGAAGACCTCGGCCCTGAACTGCACCTGATGCGCGCCGGCCAGACGGAACGAACGCGTGAGTCCCATGTCGATGTTGACCCGGTGCGGTCCAACGAGGCTGTTGTTCTCGAGATCTCCGAAGGTGCCCGGCGCCGGCGCGCTGAAGGCCGCCGGGTTCAGCCAGCGATATCCGTCCCTGAGATACGGGTCGTCACCCACGAGGTTGGGACGCTGGTTGCCCTGGCCGTTCAGTGCGTTGTCCACACCCGTCGTCGCGACGAAGTGGGTGCCGCTGCGCGCGGCCACAATGGCCGACACCTGCCAGTCGCGAGTCAACGCGCCCAACACACCGTTTGCAGTCCCCGGCACCTGGTACACCGTTGACAGGTTCACGACGTGCCGCTGATCGGTTGGGCCGCAGCTTCCGCGGTCGAACGCAGGATCCCCAGGCTTCGTGAGCTCGATGCCGGCGACCGACGGCTCGTAGTTGATGACGTCCGAGACACAGTTGGAAATCGTCCACTTCGCGGAAACGAAGAGGCCGTTCGTCGATCGGTGCTGCGCCGACAACAGCAGCGCGTCGTACTCGGAGGTCCCGATCGGCACGACGCCCGCGATGGGGCCGTAGAAGCGGCCCTCGGCCGGGTTCTCGAGCGACAGCGTGCGACGCTGATTCGTGGTCGCCGTGGTGGCGCCCGGGCTGTACACCGCCGGGTTGTACTGATCACCAACCGGCAGACGATGCCCTCTGCTGCTGAGATAGTTTGCCGACACGACCGTCGCTGAACCAATCTGCTGCTGGACGCTGACGTTCCACTGGTCGGCGTACGGCGGCTTCATGTCCAGCGGGAACGACACGAACCCGCCGTACACCGGAAACGCCATGTCGGGATGCGCCTCGATCGGGAAAGGATTGCCGCCGGGCGTGTTGATCCACGGTTCGTCGAAGATGCCGTTGTTCGTCGTCAGCTCCGTGCCGAATGGCGTCCCTCGGTCGAACCCGAGGAAGTTCCACATGTGCGGCAGATCCATGAATCGGCCCCACGCTGCGCGCACCGTCAGACGTGCGTCGCCGCGCGGATCCCACGCCGCCGACAACCGCGGCGCGAAGCTCGCCCACTGCTTCTCGCCGACGGCGTTACCGGGGTAGCCGGGATCGCCCTCGAAGATCACACCGACCGGAGCGTTCTTGTACACCGTGCTCCGAACGCCGGCGCTGGAACGCTCGATGACTGAAGTGGTTGAAGTGCCCCTGATCGCTCGTGTACGGGAAGGTACGGATCCCAGCGCAGGCCCGGCATTGATCGTCAAGGTTCGGCGATGACCGTCCACGCATCCTGGATGTAGGCGCCGACGTAGTTCATCGTCCCGCGCGGCGTGTAGAGCTGTCCCTGGTTGAAGGTGGCGGGCCGGCCCAGGAGGAAGTCCGAGAGACCCAGCCCGGTGAACGTGCCGGTGAACGCGAAACTCCCGGCTGCCGCGCCGACCGAAATCGAGTCGAGCGTCGAACTGGATGTAGTTGACGCCCAATCCGATCTGATGCTTGCCGCGGACCAGGCTCACGTCGTCGACGAGCTGAAAGGCCTCGGTGGGCACCGTGCTCGGCTTCGCGCCCGTCGGTCCCATGGTGAACGGCCGGTGACCGCCATGAACCCGTCGATGGGCACGTTGACGTTTCGGATGCCGAGGTCGTGGTAGTCGAAGAACGGCACGTAGTCCTTGCGGATGTCCGAGCTGTTGTACGTCGCCCGGAACGAGTTCACCGTGTTCGACCCCAGCAGATAGGTGTCGCCGAATACGATGGAGTGCACCGTATCGTCGATCGGGCCGTTCGCGTACGCGAGCACGTTGTTCGGATCGTTGTCCGGCTCCGAACTGTACTGGGCCAGCTGGTAGCGCGTGAACATCGAATGGCTGTTGTTCACCTGGAAGTCGACGCGACCGAGCGCGATGTGTTCGGAGCTCTTGGTCTGTCGATCGAAGAAGGTCTGCCCGCACTCGTTCTCGGGCTTCGGCAGACGCCCTGTCAGATTGAGCGCCGCGGGCGAGAACAACGCAGGAGACACTCTGTTATCCACGAACGGCGGACGTAGCGCGATCGCTCGGCCGGAATTGCACGCCGGTGACGCGATTGTCGTGAAATCCCCGGTCAGCATCGCGGGAGTCGGCACGAACTGGAACAAGCTGGTTGGTGTGACGTCGATGCGGGTGCCCTGGTAAGCGCCAAAGTAGAAGAGCTTTCCCTGCATGATGGGGCCTCCGATCGTCCCGCCGAACTGATCGCGGTGCAACCCGTCGCTCCGTCGCTCGCCGTCGGCGTCGCGCGCGGCGAACGCGTTGGTGGCGTTCAGCGAATCATCCCGGAAGAACTCGAAACCGCTTCCATGCAGCACGTTGGTGCCAGACTTGGTGACGGCGTTGACGGCCGCTGCAGAGTGGTGACCGTACTGTGCCGGCAGCGCGCTCGTCTCGACCTTGAACTCCTGCATCGCGTCCGGGAACGGAAGCGGCAGGTTCAAGCTGTTCATCGGATCGTTGTGCGTGCCACCGTCCAGCGTATAGGTCATGCCGTTCGACGTGCCACCGGCGACCGAGATGGTCACATTCGGGTAGCTGCGCACGCCGCTGTTCAACGCGTTCGCGCCGGGCGCATCACCCGAGCCCTTGCCCCCCGTCGCGAGGCCGGCCCCGAAGATCAACTCGCTGAGCTGGCGTCCGTTGAGCGGAAGCTCCAGCACTTGTTCGTTGGTAATCACCTGACCGATGCCGGGATTCCGGGTCTCGACGAGCGCAGCGGTGCCCTGCACGGATACGGTCTCTTCGAGCTGACCGAGCTCCAGCGTGACGGCCAGCGTCGGATTCGCACCGACCTCGAGGACGATGCCGGTTTGCGCGTACGTTCGGAACCCCTGGAGCGTTGCCTCGAATCGATACGGGCCCACCGGCAGATTTTGGAGAACGTAGGATCCGCTGTCGTCGGTGACCGCTGTGCGCACCAGTCCCGTCGCAGTCTGGGTGGCCGTGACCGTCACACCCGGCAACGCGGCGCCGCTCTGGTCCTTCACGGATCCGTTGAGCTGTGCGGTGGAAGCGGACTGTGCCTGGACCGTCAGACACGAGAGCAGAAGGAACAGTAGCGCTCGGCACGCCAACCCAGGGAAACGGTGGCGCATCTGATCGGTGAGCATATGTCCTCCGAAGGAATAAAGCGCCGCTGGAATCGCGTCGGCAGTACGAGCCTCACGCGGGCGAAATGGTATATCCTTCGCGAGGATGACGCAACCAAACCAGGGGGTATCGCGACCCCGGCGCGTGGTCGCGGCGGGAGTCGTATTGAGCCTCGCGCTGCTGTGTACCGCGCCGTCGTGGAGCGGCGGTGTGCAGGCGCAGCAAGGGTCGGGGCCGGCCGCGGGGCTCGAAACGATTCAGATCCGCCCGAATGTGTATGTGATTTTCGGGGCGGGCAGCAACATCACGGTCCATCTCGGCGAAGACGGCGTGATTCTGGTGGACGCCGGGACCGCGGCGCTGGCGCCGCAGGTGGTGGCGGCCGTCAAGGCCCTCACGCCGCAGCCGATTCGCCTCATCATCAACACGAGTGCGGACGCGGACCACGTGACCGGCAACGAGATCGTCTCGGCGGCCGGCCGGGAGGTCAATCCCGACGCGTTCAGCGAAGACCCGCACGCGACCGTGCTCGCGCACGAGAACGTGATGCTGCGGATGAGCGCGCCGAGCGGGGCCGACACGCTCTTTCCGACCGCGCTGTGGCCGAGCGAGACGTATACGGCGCGCGTGCGGTCGATGTATCTCAACAACGAGGCGGTGCTGGTGCATCGGCACGTGGGCGCGCACTCCGACGGCGACAGCGTGGTGCTGTTTCGCAAGGCGGACGTGATTGCCACGGGCGACATTCTGGACCTGCGGCACTTTCCGGTGATCGCCCCGGCCCAGGGCGGGAGCATCCAGGGCGAACTGGCGGCCCTGAACCGGTTGCTCGAGCTGACGGTGCCGGCGATGCCGCTGGTGCTCAAGCCGGGCCGGACGTTGCTGGTCCCGGGCCACGGGCGCGTATCGGACTATGCGGAGCTGGTGGAATACCGGGACATGGTCACGACGATCAAGGACAACATCGAGGTCCTGATCAAAGACGGGAAGACGCTGGCGCAAGTCCAGGCGGCCAATCCGACGGCGGGCTATCGGGCGCGCTGGGGGCGGGAGACGGGGCCGTGGACGACGGCGCAGTTTGTCGAGGCGATCTATACCGGGCTCACGGCCCCGGCGGGGAAATGATGATGCGCGGTGCAGGACGGCCCCGCGCCGGGTCCGCGGCGGGTCCCGGGCCACAGAGGCCCAGAGACACAGAGACTATTTCGGTGGGCGTTGATCACACGGGCCGTGGCACCTCTAGCCGTACGTGCGTGTGGGCGGGTCCCGCGAAGCGGACCTCGCCTGCTGGTCGCGCTGCTCATCCTGCTGTGCGCGAGCGGGGTGCAGGCGCAGGCCCCGGCGGGCCGCGGCGGCCCACCCGCGGCGCCGGCCACGCCCCGCACGCAGGCGCCCATCGACCTGACCGGCCAGTGGGTGGCGATCATCTCCGAGGACTGGCGCTGGCGGATGGTGACGCCGAGCAAGGGCGACTACGCGAGTATCCCGATGAGCCCCGCCGCGCAGAAGGTGGCCGATGCGTGGGACCCGGCCAAGGATGAAGCGGCGGGCGAACAGTGCCGGGCCTATGGCGCGCCGGGGCTGATGCGCGGCCCGACCCGGCTGCGGATCTCGTGGCTCGATGACACGACGCTCAAGCTCGAGAGCGACTACGGGATGCAGACGCGCTTACTGCACTTCCGCACGCCGACCCCGACGCAGGGCGCCAAGACCTGGCAGGGCGTCACGGCCGCCCAGTGGCAATTCGCGGGCGGGGGCCGGGGCCGCGGGCCGCGCTTCGGCTCGCTCCGGACCGTCACCACGCAGTTGCGGCCCGGCTACCTGCGCAAGAACGGCGTCCCCTACAGCGCCGGCACGGTCTTCACCGAACACTGGGATGTCCATACGGAAACCAACGGCGACCGCTACCTCGTGGTCACCAACGTCGTCAACGACCCCCTCTATCTGCAGGCCCCGTTCATGACGGCCCTCCATTTCAAGCTCGAGAAGGACGGCGCCGCCAAGTGGGACCCCACCCCCTGTGATGCGCGCTTCTAGGGGGGCGTTCGCACGCACAGGCCACAGAGGCGCAGAGGCACAGAGTCCTTTGATTACGTTTTCTCTGAGTCTCTGTGACTCTGTGGCAACGTGACATAGTTGTTGGTCTTTGTTGTTGGTCTTGTCTATGGACCTGTTGTTGGTCGTAGAGCGCAGGCTTTAGCCTGCGCGGATTGATTCGTCGCAGTTGGAGCTGATCATGAGCGGAAAAACAATCACGCGAGTTGTCACCCTCTTCTGTGCATTGATGGCGATGCAGATGCCGGCGCTCGCCCAAACCGAGCTCAGCGGCTCGTATGCCACACGGATGTACGAGGACTACATCGAGCGCGGTCCCGGTGAGTTCATGGGTAACTTCTCCGGGATGCCGCTCTCGGACGAGGGCCGCGCGAAGGCACTCCTCTACACCTCGAACCTCCCCTCGATCATCGAGCGGCAGTGTCTCGCGCAGTCAGCCGGAATCCTGCAGTATCGACCGGTGGGCTTCAGAATCTGGAGCGAGCTCGATGAGGAGGGCGCGGTGCGCGCCTGGGTCATCAGCGGCGACAACCTCAGAGGCGACATCCGCATCTGGATGGACGGGCGCCCCCACCCGTCGCCGAATGCGCAGCACTGGGAAGGGGGCTTCGCGACCGGGAAGTGGGAGGGTGACACGCTCACCGCGCGGATCACGCACCTCAAGACCGCGTGGATCCGTAGAGGCGTCGGCATCCCCGGCAGCGATGACTCGACCATCACCATGCATCTCACGCGGCGTGAGAATCTGCTGACGCTCACGACGATTCAGGAAGATCCGCACTACTTGACGGAACCACACGTGGTCAGCCGCGTCTGGGAATGGAATCCGCGCGCGGGCGATGGCGACCGACCCCAGTGCAACACCGCCAACGAGATCCCGTCCATCGAAGACACAGGCATCGTGCCGCACCAGATTCCAGGCAAGAACCCGGAAGAGGACTACATGGTCCGCACCTTCAACATGCCGAAGGAAGCGGCGATGGGCTACGCGCACACGCTCTATCCCGAGTATCGCAAGACGATCAAAGGCACGTACGTCCCGCCCGCCGCGTGCGGCGAGCGCGCTCCGGGCTATTGCTGTGGATGGATCGAGCGGCAGGGTCTGCCCGGCGGGGCGCCCGGCCTCACGTGCAACGACGGCGGCTTCGGCACACTCGGCCCGCGCGGGCGCAAGCCGGGAGAGTAGGTAGACACCGACGGCGTTGGGCTTTGGGCTAGGCCTAGGGCTGGTCTTTGGTCTCTCGTCTTTAGCGTAGAGCGGAGGCTTCCGCCTCGCGTAAGCTTGGCGGACCGCCGTAGCCTTGGCGGAGGCGTTAGCCTCCGCGGACACGCGCACGCTGAAGCGTGCGCTCTACGTCGAAACGCAAACCGCTCTAGGCTTTGGGCTGGGTTCTGGGCTGACAGCTACCGGCTACCGGCTACCGCTACCGGCTGAAAGGATTCGCGTAGCCGCCGGCGACCCCGTACTGGTTGTTCTCCTGACAGAAGTTTTCCATGAGTTCGTCACCTGACGCCGCTTGCCGCGCCGTCCACCTGGTGACGAACGGTCTGGAGAATGCCCCGGGATCCTCGATCGTCACCTCGTTGCGCAGCGTCCCCTCGTTGAGCCGCGTCCAGCGCTCGACGGTGTGCAGCTGTTCAGTGTGAGGCGTCCCCTGCCGGTCGAACCAGAACTTGTCGTTGAAGCCCACGGTGTCAATGACGAGCGTGTCCTTCTCGAATCGCCCAATTGAATGACCGAACCACGTGGGATCGAGTGCATCCGGGTGCGTCCGTCCGTCCATGAAAACTTGTCGATACGTGTGGATGGTCGCTTCGAAAAGGATGAACAGGTGCGTGGGCGACCTGTGCGTGTAGTTCTGCACGAAGCGGAACGGATACGGCGTGGTGCGCGGCACACCCATCGGCATGCACCACAGGTGCGGATCGTCTGTTTCCCGTTTCGCACGGTCTGCCATCAGCGCCTTCGCCGACGGCAGCAGGGGCAAGGTCTCACCTTTCTCGAGACCGGCTGCAATCGAGACAACCGGGCCACCACCAATCCAGAGGCCGTTCAGATCGATCGTGCCATCCGGAAGCCGGGGTGACGGACCCGTTGGCGCAGGCGGACGCCGCACCTCCTGACCAAGGGCATCGAGCGGACCGAGTGTCTGCGACTGGCGCGGCGCATAGCAGCGGCACGGCCAGCGCAACGATTCCGGTGACGACGAGCAGTCCTCGGACCCGGACACCACGAAGAACACGAAGATCGCGAAGCTCATTCATGGTCGGATGTGGATATTACTGCCGTGACGTTGGTGCCCTTCGTGTCCTTCGTGTCCTTCGTGGTTAAGCCGCTGGCTTGGCTGGCGCAGGCTTGGCGAACCGGGCGGCGTCGATCGTCGCGTTGGGCTGCACGTCGGTCAGCTCGACAGTCATCTGCATGTATGTCTGGCTGACCCGACGACGAAACGGGATTTTGACGCCGGCGACGTCACGGAAATCGCTGTAGTCAATCTGTGTCGGCACGAAACCCACCGGGGTCACGGTCCATCGGACGAGCCGCACCAGCATCCCTGACTCGTCGAAGTAGAGATTCACGACCGGCTGTCCGTTCTCGGACGCCTGCAGTACCCGAACCTCCTCATCGTTCATCACCGCACGACCGACGCGCCACTGGTTGAACGCCTGCTTCAGTCCCACCGGAAATGCGACGAGCGCTTCGAGTCGCGCACGATCCAGATTCCCGCTCGTCAACGTCAGCAGCGGAACAGGGGTGTCCGGCCCGGCGATCCACCCACCGGTGCCGTTGTACACCCGGAAGCTGTTTCCCGAGGACATGTGTACGGTCGTCGCATATCTGTTTGGCGCCTGCGCGAAGATCTCCACGGGAACCTTCTCGAAAGCCGTGTCGAACCCTTCATACGTGCCCTTGGCGGTGAAGCTCCTGAGCGCACCGAGCCGAGCCGCACCGCCCACTGCCTGTAGATAGCGCTCGAAAATCTGATCGGCCGAGCCCGTCGGATCCGTGGGGAAGTCCCGCACGTTCGGGTCTTCCGGCGGCGTGCTGTATTGCAGCGCGATATTCGGATCGCTGCGAGGGCTTTGGTTGCCTCCATGGCACGTGAAGCAGGTCACACGCGGCTGGCCGGCGAAGTACTGCTTATTGATCGCGTTCATCATCACGATCATCTGACGGGCGCGCTGAATCCTCGGCGTCGCGGTCGCGAAAGCATTGCGGTCCAAGCGCCGCGGTCGGTGCGTGGCAATACGTGCAGTCGTTGCCCATCGCATTCGCGAACATCCCCATCGCGTCGAGGAACGTGTCGACGGGGATGCCCTTCAGCAACAAGATGTTCTTGAACGTGGTGTCGGTCATCGGGGTGGCGTCTGTCTGCGCCCGGACCGCGACCGTCGCCGCGCCGGCCAAACACACCACGGCCACCGCCGCGGCGCCCAGAAATGCTCGCCTCGAACCTTTCATGTCGTCTCCAGTGCTCGATGTGTCAGGCATTGCGGATGAGCCGTGGAGGCGCGTGCCTGAGAACATGTGGGGATGCGGAGCCGGAACGTGCGTCCGGCTCCTCGCGTGCCTGCTTACCTGTTGAACGGATTTTCGTGACCACCTGCCACACCGAACTGGTTGTTCTCCTGGCAGATGTTCTCCATGATTTCGTCACCGGGAGCGGCGAGCCGTGCCGTCCACGTCGTCACGAACGGGCGGGAGTACGCCCCGGGATCCTCGATGGTCACTTCGTTGCGAAGCGTCCCCTCGTTCACCCGCGTCCAGCGCTCGGTCGTGTGGAGCTGCTCGGTGTGCGGCGTCCCCTGCCGGTCGAACCAGAACTTGTCGTTGAAGCCGACGGTGTCGATCACGAGGGTGTCTTTCCCGTCGTAGGACCCGATCGAGTGGCCGAACCAGGTCGGATCGAGCTCCGCCGGATGCTTGCGCCCGTCCATGAAGATCTGCCGGTAGCTATGAATATTCCCCTCGTGGAGGATGAAGATGTGTGTCGGCGCTTTGTGCGTGTAGTTCTGCACGAAGCGGAACGGATACGGGACCGACCGCGGCACGCCCATCGGCATGCACCACAGATGGGGGTCGTCGGTTTCGTTCTTCGGCTGCCCTCGCAGGTCCATCAACTGCTTCGCCAGGGGCAGCAGCGGCAGCGTCTCACCCTTCGGCAGGCCCTGTGCGATGGAGTTCACCGGCCCTCCGCCGTTCCACAGACCGTTCAGGTCGACCGTGCCGTCCGGCAAGCGTGGCGTCGGCCCGGTCGGCACCGGCGGACGCTTGACCTCCTGCCCCAGTGCATTGACCGGCCCCAGCCCACGGCCGCCCCCACCACCTTGCGGAGCAGCTGCCGCCCCCTGGCCGCGACTACCCTCCTGCGCGTGGGCCGGCACCTGCGAGAACAGCGGTAGCGCCAAGACCACGACGCCGGTGACAAACAGCAGATTTCGCACGTGAGCCTCTCTAGTGGACCGTTCGGACTGAATCGAGTACTAGTCACCACAAGCCTTCGAGCGCGATTTTCCGGCCGCGACAACGGAGCGGCCGGTAGTGACTCAGGAAGGACATCCCACTAGATCCTATTTGGCGCCGCCGGGCGCGTTGTCATCGGCAGCACCGCCGAAGAGCGACCGTCCGTCTGCCGTTACCACCGAGCGCGCGTTACCGCGATCCGGCGCGACCTTCGCCGCGTACCCTTCGACAGACACCTCATCGCCAATCTTGATCGTGCGGCTCGTCCACCCGTTCCGCGCGAGCGCGCTCGGGCTCGCCAGCTCCATGTTCCAGGTCATGACCTTGCCGCTGGCATCCGCCACGTCGACGTAAAAGCGGACGTGCGGATTGGTCCATTCGACCTTCGAGACCTTGCCCTTGACGCTGAACGTCTTGGTCCCGTCGTACTCCGTGGAGAACGAGTGATGCGCTATCAGCGCCGATCCGGAACCAATCAAGCCGAGACAGGCCACGAGGGCCCACAGCTTCGATTTCATTACCAACCTCCCGAGTTCTTGAACGAACCCTCAGACCTGACAAAAGTATAGCGCGGGGCCATGCACCGCGCATGGCCCCTTGACGGCAATCGGCGGCTAGAAGCCGTACTTGATACCGAACTGCAGGATTCGCTGGTCGCCCGTATTGGACGTGACGCGCCCAAAAGTATTGGCGCTCAGCACCAGGCCGGGGGTCCCCCAGTTGAAGTTGTTGAGCAGGTTGAACGCCTCAACGCGCAGCTCGACCGTCTGCGACCCGCCGAGGGCGATCTGCTTGGCCAGCGACGTGTCGATCGCCCAGTAGGCAGGGCCCCGAATGCTGTTCCGCTCGTAGTTGCCGAACGTCCCGAGCGCCGGCTGCGCGAACGCGGCCCGGTTCAGGTAGGTATTGAGATCGTCGCCGAAGACGTCGTCACTCACCTGATCGACGCGCTGTTCCTGGAAACGCTGTCCGTTGAGCGCCCGGTCGCTGCCGGTCGTGACGTTCAACCACGAGCCGGATCGGGCGTTGAGAATGCCCGACAGCCGCCAGCCGGAGGCCAGAGCGCTCGCGACCGCATTCTCGAACTGCGGGGTCTCAACGCCGAGCGACAGGTTACCGATGTGCGTACGGTCCTGATCGCAGTGGCCGCGATCGGCATCGGGATTGTCCGGGTTGGTCGGACCCTGAGCAAGCTGCGGGAAGCCGCCCGTCGTGTTGTCGCCGAAGCAGCGGGAGATTGTGTAGTTGCCGTTCAGGCTGACCCCGGTGGCGGCGCGACGACGGAACGATAGGCGCAGGCCGCGATAGTCCTGGGTCCCGATGCTGGTGTGCAGATCCAGGTTGCCGATCAGCGCGGCGGACGAGGGGTTCTCGCCCGAGATCGACAGGCGGCGTCGATCGTTCAGGTTCGCGGCCGTGCTGCACACTGGGAACGCCCGGCCCCCAAGGACGCAGGGGCCCAGCCCGAGGAACTCGCCCGGGTTCTGCTGGATCTGCACCCACAGGCGGTCGGTGTAGCTCCCGAGATAGCTCGCCGCGAGGCCCCAGTCGCTGCCGAGTTGCCGCTCGAAGGTGACGTTCCACGACTGAACACGCGGCGAATCGATCGCCGAGTCGGTCGCGCCGAACGCGCCGTACGGGATGAACTGCACCTCACGGCTGGTGATGATTGGGTGCGGATCCCCGCCGATGTGTCCGTACGGATTGTCGAAGCCTCCCGGCGGGTTCTCCACGAGCGACCGGTTGCCCCAGGGGGGCGACTGCGTGTTGATGTTGTGGCGCTCTGCAGTCGGAAAGTCGTACGCCACGCCGTAGGACGTCCGCACCGCCATGCGGCCGTCGCCGGTGACGTCCCACGCGACACCCACGCGCGGTGAGAAGTTCCACCACTTCGGCTCGAGTCCGGTATTGCCGCCGGGGAAGCCTTCATCTCCGGGATAGTGGAAGCCAGCCGGCGCGTTGATGAAGACGTCGCTCTTCTCGTTGCTGCGGAACCGCTCGATGTCGAAGTTGTAGACGGCGCCGTTCTCGAGTGACTGCCCAAGGAAAGGCTCCCAACGGACGCCGGCGTTGACCGTCACCCGTTGCGACGCGCGCCACGTGTCCTGCGCGAAGGTGCCGACGTACCACATATGCATCGGCATGTCGGCGGGACCGCCATGCTCGAGGCGCGCCACGCGGCCGACGAGGAAGTCCGCCAGCCCGAGGCCCGTCGCCTGTCCGTTGATATTCCAGTCACCCCCGGAGCGCGCGTGGGTGAGGAAGTCCATCTTCCAGTACGCCGTGTTGACGCCCAACGAGATCTGGTGATCGCCGCGCACCATCGAGATATCGTCGCCCACCTGGTAGGTGTTGGTATTGAAGATGCCGGTCGTGGCGGTACCGGCTGCGATGTTGAAGCCGCCGGTAATGGTCAGCACCATCTCACCCGGGTTGTAGCTGTAGACGTTCGACCCGAGGTCCTGCGGATCGAACCATGGAGGACTCCCGCGATGGATCGACGTCCGGTTGAACGCGAACCGCAGCGAGTTGACCATGTTGCTCCCGAATACCATCGTGCTTCCCGCGGCCACCGACTGCGCCATGTTGTCCAGCCCGGGCGTGGCCGTGGACAGCACGTTGTCCGGGTTGAGGCTGAACGGCGACGGCTCGTCGTACGACGTGAGCATGTACCGTCCGAAGATCGAGTGGTTCGTGCTCTGCTGGTAGTCGATGCGGCCGACGGCCTGGTGCTGGTCGCTGCTGTTCGATGTCTGATGCGTCAGCTGACCGCATGGATCGGTGGTCGAGGGCAGGCGGCGCGCCAGGTCCAGAGCAGCGGCGCTGAAGAGGCGCGGATCGATCCGGTTGTTCACGAAAGGAGCTCCCAGCACTACGTTGCGGCCCTGGCAGGCCGTCGAGGCGAACTGGGTGAAATCTCCGGCCAGCATCGCGGCGGTGGGGACGTAGTCGATCTCGTCCGACGGCCGCTGCTTGACCCGCGTCCCCTGGTACCCGCCGAAGAAGAAGAGACGATCCCGCGCGATCGGACCGCCGAACGTGCCGCCGAACTGATTCCGGTTCAGACCGTCGTCCACGCGCTCGCCGTCGGGTCCCTGCAGGGCGAACGGATCGGTCGCGTTGAACCGGCGATCGCGGAAGAACTCGAAGGCGTTACCGTGGAGCGCGTTGGTGCCCGACTTGGTGACGGCGTTGACCGACGCGCCCGAGTGGACGCCGCTCTGCGCGGACAACCCGCTCGTCGCCACACTGAACTCCTGCAGCGCGTCCGGGAACGGCATCGGCAGGTTCGCGTTGTTCTGCGGGTTGTTGTGCGTGGCGCCGTCGAGGCTGTAAGCCACGCCGAACGACAGACCGCCGGCAACGGAAATGCTGACCCCGCCCTGCATGCTGCGGCTATCGGACGTGCCGGTCTGAACCGCCGCTCCCGCCAGCACGATGAGGTCGGTGACCTGTCGCCCCTGGAGCGGAAGCTCCACGATCCGCTCGTTCTCGACGACGTCACTGATGCCGGCGCTGCGCACGTCAACGATCGGCGCCGCGGCTTCCACCGACACCGTCTCTTCGAGGTTGCCGACCGCCAGTTGTGCGTTGAGCGTCGGCGTCGCGCCGACCTGAAGCACGATGCCGGTCTGGACGTAGGTGCGGAATCCCTGCAGCGACACCTCCAGGCGGTACGGCCCGGTCGGCATGTTCGGCATGACCCAGGCACCTTCGCCATCGCTCACGACAGTTCGCGTGAATGCCGTGTCCGTTTGAGTCGCGGTCACGGTTACCCCGGGAAGGACGGCGCCGCTTTCATCTGTCACGCGGCCAGCCAGTTCTCCGGTCGATTGGGCCCAAGCGGCGGCTCCGGTCAGCAACAGACCGAGCGCGCCCATGCAGAACATCCGTAGAAGCCGATTCATCACTCAGCAACCTCCTTGTGACGAGCCCAGACGAAGTCGCGATAACTCGAAGCGAACAGGGGTCTTGGCGCAACCAGTGAGGTTAGCGGCCCGGTGTGTGGTTGTCAACATCAACCAGGCAACGAGTCTAGTTCTGGGACGCACGGCGAGCCAGCCTGGGGGTGAGCCCGTGGCGCGGAGGCCGAAGCCCCCGCGCCACGATTGGCGTGACGATCGCGCTAGAAATCGAACTGCGCGCCGAGACGCAGGAGCCGGCCGCTCAGGATCTGCGTCACGTTGGTCCACGTCGGACCGTACGTCGTGTTCATGTTGAGGACGTTGCTCGCGTTGAACAGGTTGTACACGTCGAAGTTGCCACGCAGGCGCCGGCTGCCACCCAGGCGGAAGACCCGTGAGATGCGCAGATCCACCTGCTGAAGGCGCTCCTCGAACATCGTCCGTGCCGGGATCAGATCGACGGTGACATTGGCCGTGCACGCGCCGCCGATCGTGGGTGGGACAAGCCGACAGGTTGCGGCCGAGCGACGGGACGATCGAGGCATTGGGCACGACGAGCTGGGCCGTGATCGGAATGCCCGGGCTGTTCTGATAGATCACGCTTGTCTGGATTTCCCACGGCAGCGGATAGACCAGCATGAACTTCATGTCCGTCCCCGCGGACCATGGCGGCGACACCTTGCAGAATCCGTCGCGCGCGGCCTGGGGTGAGTCCACCACGATGCAGTTGTCTTCCACGGTCTGCCCCATGCTCACCCCGCCGGAGAAGGAGCCCCCCTCTCCGAAACGCCCGTTCACCGTGGCGTCGATCCCGTTGTAGACCTTCGTCAGCTCGCCGAAGTCGGAGGCGGGTCGCGCCAGATTGTCGGAAACCCCGAAGAACTCGCGCTTCACGTCGTAGAGCCCGCACATCTGGCTGCCGCTGTCCGGAATCCGATCGTCTGTCGGCGCCGTGATGCAGAACTGATCGAAGTCGGCCGGGGTCACGAGCAGATTGTCGGTCACGAGCGTGCAGGTCACCGTGTTCGTCAGGCCGCTCCCTCCGCAGTCACCGCCGTACCACGTGCGGTAGTAGCCCACGTTGAGTCCAATCCCCGGGGCCAGCTCGTGCTGAAGAGAGACCGAACCCTGCCAGTTGTGATACTGGCTGTTGAACCCTTCGAGGGCGCCGTCCGCATACTTGGTGCCGCCCGTCTGTTTCCCGAAGTTCAGGTCCGACCAGGCGCCGCACTCACCATTGGTGGCAGGATTGCGAAGGTCGCAGTCCGGCACGTAATTCCCACGACGGGCGTCACCTGCCGGAAAGAGACTGTCGTTCCAGGTCCGGTTCGTCGTGCGCACCAAGTTGTTCGCGGGGTTCCCCGTCACCACGCGCACGATCTCCGGATAGTGACCCAGGGACCCTTTGATCGCCGTTCGGCCGGTACCGAAAAGATCGTAGGCGAAGCCAAGCCGCGGGCTGAGGTTCCGATAATGCGGCACCTTCTCGAGAGGCTCGAAACGCCGTTCCGGAACGTAGTAGCCCTCGCCGAGCACCTGCTCGGGCGTGGATCCCCTGACCTCGTTGTAGCGAACGCCGAGGTTCAAGGTCAGCCGATTTATCGTCCACTGGTCCTGGCCATAGAACGCAAAGTCGTTGACACTCTCTTCGAAGTTCCAGGGTGCGTCGAGCAGCGTGAGCTGATTCGGCACGCCGTTGTTGAACCGATAGTTCACCGCGGTGCCGTGTATCGTCTTGTCGAAGCCCAGTTTCTCGATATCACCCTGGCGCCCCAGCTTCACGTTCACACCCGCCTTGAACGAATGCGAGCCGGTCAGATAGGACAGGGCAAACCGCTGCTGAAACTGCCGGCGAGGAATCGTGCGCGTCGCGACGTTACCGTAGGTCAGCGCGAGCCCCTGGTCCACAACGCGATAGGACGTGTCGTCCCATCCTTCCTCACGGGTGTCCATCTGATCCAGCGCCTGCACTGAGACGCCCGCCTCCAGCAGCACGTTGCTCGTGGCCGGGTAGGTCCACGCCGCGCTGGGCAGGTAGTTCGGGTAGTACTTGTGCGGACCCGCGGCTTCAGGCGTCACCCGGGCGCCGGTCGTCAACAGGTTGAACACGCAGTTGCAGTTGTTCTGGAACGAGCTCGAGACCACGAACCTCTGCTTGTCGGTCGCCTGCCAGGTCACTCGAAAGCTCACATCCTTGGAGTAGTCGTTGGTGTTGGCGATCCCGCGGTCGATGTCAGGCTCGTACAGGAGCGAGGCTGGCTGCGTGAGCTTGTTCCAGTACACGCCATCCGCGTACTGCTGCGCCACGCCCTTCCCGCGCGGCGGCGAAGAACCACAGCCGGTCGCGCTTGATCGGTCCGCCCACGGCCACGCCGCTGTCGCGGAACTTCTTCAAGCGCACCGATTCGCGTCGGATCGAGCCCGCGCGCGAGCAGGTCGTCATTGACGTTGCTCTTCTCCAGGTCGGGACCGGAGTAGGAAAACGTCGCGGAGCCCGTGTAGACGTTCCCACCATCCCTCGGGATCATGTTGATGGCCATGCCGCCGCTGTCGCGATCGGCGCCAATGCCCGATGTCTCGAGCACGACTTCCTGGATGGCCAGCTGGTTGAACACGACCACGCCCTGCGTCGAGTTCGGCAGCTGCTGATTCATCCCGTCGATGATCGGCTGCGCCTCGGGGCCGCCGTGCACGCTGTAACGCGTATGGGTTCGATCGCTCGTACCACCGACCCCGCGATTGTTCTCTTGTGTCAGCGTCGCACCCGGCAACACGGAGGACAACGTGGTCAGACGTCCAGCGCCTGGCAGCGCCTCCAACGTGTCGCGCTCGAACTGCACCTGCGCACGCGAGCTCCGCGTATCGACGACGGGCGCCTCTGCCGTAACGGTCAACGTCTCCTCGATCGCACCGACAGAGAGGTCCGCGTTCACGGTCGCCGTGAACTCGGCGGGCAGTTCGAGACCTTCGCGCCTCACAATGCTGAAGCCCGCCAAGGTGAAGGTCACGGTGTACGGGCCAGGCCGCAAATCGACGATTCGGTACCGTCCCTCGGCGTCGGTCACGACGCTGCGGACCTTCTCGATGAGGGCGGGACTCGCCGCCTCCACCGTCGCACCCGGCAGAACCGCGCCGGACGCGTCGCGCACAATGCCGACGATGCTGCTCTGGGCCCACGCGGCGGCGGGAAGCGCCAGAAGCGCCACGGCGATCACGAGATGCCGCACTGACTGAATACTCATCGGTCGTGTCCTTTCAAGAAGTTGCGTCCTTTCAAGAGTTGTGTGCAACGGTGCTGGTCCCCCAGTCTTGTCATCGTGCCGGTTAGCCAGCCGGCTGCACTCGCGCGGCCGGCTGCGTTCGCGCCGCCGGCCGCCATGCGCCGTCAAGACTCCAGGCGCCTGGTCCAGCTCCCCACAGAAAGAGGAACAAGAACGAGTTCAGAATCGCGGCTTCCTGGTTCGGCTCCACGAAGCTGCCCCAGAATCGTTCCGGCCAGTGGTTGATGAAATACGCGAAAGCCATCTCGCCCGAGAGAATGAACGCCACCGGACGTGTGAAGAGGCCCGCCATCAACAGCGGACCGCCGACGAACTCCAGGGCCGCGGCGAATGCGCGAAGCGACGTGAGATCGAGCGGCACCCGCCCGGTCACTTTGTCGATGCCATGGAAGATGAAGAGAAATCCCGCGACGATTCGCAGCACGGCCAGCGCATAGGGCGCCCACCGGGATTCCGATTCGGCCTCGCCTTTCGGTCTGCGAAGACGATCGAGACTCCACGCGCCCCCACCAGCAAGGGCCATGTACAGGAAGAACAAACCGTTGAGCAGTACCGGATCCGATGGCCCACGCGCACCAAACAGGCGAGCCCCATCGGTCAGGTAGGCCGCAAGCGGTCCTACGAACCAGTACACGAGATACATCGCCGAGAGTACGAGGCAGACTGGACGGAGCAGCAGGCCCAGCATGATCAGGATTCCGCCGGGAAACGCCAGCAGCTTGATGACGCCGTAGAACGAGGTGGATTCGGATGGAACCCATGCGGGCGGAAAGCCGAGCACCTGCTCCATACCGTGCCTGAACAGTAGAAAGCCGAAGATGACACGCGCGAGACTCAGCAGCTGAGGCGTCCAGCGAGCCGGAAGAGCCGAAGCGTCTGCTGCCACGTTTGTCGTCGTTGCCCTTCGCGGTGCTTCGTTTCGCCTACTTGGTCTGACTGGAGATGACCTTCATATAGGCCACGGCCTCAGACGCTGACGGAATCATCTCCATCAGATCGACGTCTGACGGCGCTCGCTTCAGCGGAAGCTTGTCCCTGGCCAGGAAGGGCTTGGTATAGACCTGCGGATCGTTGATCGTCACGGTCAGTTCGAGCGTGTTCGCGTTCACTCGCCGGTACCGTTCTTCGACGCGCAAGTTGGTCGTGTGCGGGTTGCCGGAGTTATCGATCCACGTCCTGTCGTCCAGCCCGATGGTCTCGACGACGAACGTGTAGTCGTCTTCCCATCGACCGACCGAGTAGCCGTACCACCGCGGATCAGGATCGGTCGGCAGCTGGCGGCCGTCGGTCCAGATGACGCGCCAGCGCTTCTCGAACATGTACAGCATCAACACCTGGTTCGGCGTGTGCACCATCTGCACGGGCCGGAGCTCGAAGGTCAGCAACCGAGGGAATCCGGTCGGATCGCCCATTGTGGACAATGGATCGTTGATTTGAGCGACAGGCACCGACCGTGGACCGTTGCCCGGCTTGTTCATGCCGACGAGTTCCTCTCCGAGCGGCGTGAAGGGCGCCCGTGCAGCTTCGCGCTGAGCCGCTTGACCCGAGCCACCGATGCCCGCGCCGCCGGCGTCCCAGACGCCTGTGAGGTCGCGGCGCGGGGCCGGACCACCCGCGGGCTGCGTCTTGAACTCCTCGGCCGAAAGCCCGGCGTAGTTCCACGCCTGCGTTTGCGCGCCAGCCGTGGATGACGAAAGTACCGCGGCGGACAGGACGATCGGTGTGATGATGCGGTTCAGCATAAGGACCAGTCCTATTTGAAGGTCTTGCCGCTCGCCAAGGTGACCGCCATGATGCGGCCGACCGGCTGACCGCTCTTGGATGGCTGCAGCGTCACGGCCACTTCATCCCCGGGCTTGAACGCTGTCCGGCCCCAGCCTCTCTTGGTCATGTCGGTCGGGTTGCCCGATTCAACCGCCCAGATTCGTGACCTTGCCGCTCTCGTCCTTCACGTCGAACTTGAGAAAACAATGTGGGTTGAACCAGAGCCATTCCGTGACCGTCCCCTTCAACGTCATCTCCGCCGCAATGTCGAAGGTGGCCGCGCCGTGGTGCGCCACGAGCGGTGAAGGCGCCGCACACAGACCGGCGAGTACAACGGTGACACCGAGGAGCATTTTCTTCATGGGAACCCTCCGTCTTCCAAACGTCATCGAGCGGCTCTGACGAATCGCGCGGCATCCACTGGCACGTTCGCCTGAATCTCGCTCATCTCGAATGTCGAGCGACCACTCAGCCACCGCACGGTAAAGTTGAACGGCATCTTGACGCCGTTGACATCCCGGTAGTCCTCATAGTCGACGCGGGTGACGAGACGGCCGACAGGTGAGTCGCCGTACCGCACCAACCGCAGCAACAGCCCCGTCTCGGAATCGAAGTTCAACGTGACGACGCCACCGCCAGGCGTGTTGCCCTGCACCGGCAGGACTTCCCTTTCACCCAGCAACTGGGGCACACCCACCCGCCAATTCGTGAGGGCCTGCTTGATACGGGTCGGGAACATGAGTTCGGTTTCAAAATTGGCGCCTTGGAGCTCCTGCCCCGTGATCTGATAGAAGGGAATGGGTTTGTCGGTCGGCGGCGCGGCAATCCATCCGGTCTTGCCGTCGAAGGTGGTCGTCGTGTCGCCGAGAAGACCGTGCACGGTCATCGATCGCTGCCCGGGCGCCCGAGCGTACAGCTCGACCGGCACCTTCTCGGCATCGTCAAAGCCCAGGTAGGTGCCTTTCGCGACAATGCTGGTGATGGCCGCGATTCGCTGTGCGCCGCCGATCGCCGCGATGTACTTGTCCAGCACTGATTCAGCGGAAGGCTGCCCCTGCGCCTGAGTAAAGGGATCGCCTGGTTCGTCCGGCGGGGGCTCGCCGTACAGACCGTCGAGGCTCGGCATGACGGCCGGACGCGTGTTCCCGCGATGGCAGGAGTAACACGTCACCACCTGGCGACCACCAAAGTTCGTCTTGTTGATGGTCTGGACCATCACCACCATGCGGCGGGTCATCTGCTTGAGAGGGCTTTCGTCGGCGTAACGAGCCCAGCTGCCGCCGCTTTCGTCCACGTGGCAGTCGGTGCAGTTCAGGCCGAGCGAGGACGAGAAGAATCCCATCGTGCCCATGAACTCGTCCACGGGAATCCCGCGCAATACCGTGACGTTCTTGAATACCTCTTCGGCCATCGGCGACCGGTCGGCCGGTGGCGCCGCCTGACGACCGGCCAGCGACACGCTCAGCAGACACACCACCAACAACCCGCAGACCAGGGAGAACACTCGCATCGACCGTGTACCCATATGCTTGCCGACCTCGATCTCGGTTACCTGTGGACCCGCGCTTGCCCGAGTGTCATCGCGCAGCAGTAGTTGTGACGGGCGCGGCGGCGTCGTACACGACCCGGCCGCCGACCATGGTGATGAGCGACTTGATCTCCTTGATCTCGTCCGCCGGAATCGTCAGGTAGTCGCGATCGATGACCACTAGAATCGGCCATCTTGCCCGGTGCGCGAGAACCAAGATTGTGCTCCTGGAGATGGTGTACACGCGCTCCCCCTGGTGAGCCGGTCGGGGCGCGGCTCCTGAAACCCGCGCTCGCGAGTGTAGTTTTGAGCGAAACGGGATGTCAATGGTGTGAAGCCGCTTCGACGAGGCCGATCACGGCAGGCGTGCGACCGCAGTTCGCACCTGCGTTACGCCGGGATCCGACCCGTTGGAGTCACCGCTATCGGTCCAGGCGAAGAGCAGTTCGTCACCCTGCCGAGCCATCCGCGGAAACCCCGCCGCGCCGCCCTCGCCCAGCCCGCCGAGCGCGACCGCAGGAGAACGCGCGCCTGATGCATCGACCCGGCGAACACGGAGCTGACTTTTCCCGTCGGCAAACTCGATCCACGTGGCAACCGCCGATCCCTCGTCCAACAACTCCACATCGACCCGGCCAATGGCCACTCCGTCATCAAGTCGAATGGGCGCCCCCCAACTCCGACCAGCGTCGCTCGAGAACGCGACAAAGGCGCGACCTTCGTCGTTGACGGCGGTGAACCAGCTCGTCACGACCTGATTTCCACGCGCACTCAGTGCCGGACCATTCACAGGGCACGAATACGTCTTCCAGCCGTCGTTGTGCACGGAGGTCGCCTCGCTCCACGCACCATTCTCGAACCGGCTGACCGCGACGTCACGGATCTCGCCGGCAAGTCGATCCCGGTACGCCGCGATCACGCCATTCGAGGTGGCGGCCACTGACGTGGAACAGCACTCGCACACGCGTCGATCGACGGCGGTATCGGCCGTCTGCACCCATGCGGAGTCGAACGCGGCGGCGCGCATCGTCATGGCACCTCCGGCTGGATCGTCGGTCTCGATGAAACTCTCACGTCCGTCCAGCCAGACCATGCCGAGAGACCCGCCTGGCAACTCGAACAGTGACGCGAACGCGTGCTGGGTGACCGTGCCGTCGTGGTGCGGAGTGAAAGACTTTGCCCAGGTCTTGCCGCCGTCCGTCGAGTACGACAATCTCAGGTCCATCGCCTCGATCCGTGGATCCGTCTGCTGGAGCCACTGTGCGACGAGCGTGCCGTCCGACAGACGCATCACGGCTGGCGGATCCGCGTAGCTGACGAACCAGTCGGTGCCGGACGCGACCGTCATCGGCGCGCTCCACCCGGAACCGGTGCGCTGAGAGAACTTCAGGGTGTTCGTCGCGCCCGCGTGTTCCAACCAGCTGAGGACGACATCAGGACCCGACCCCGTGAGCTGCGGTTCCCGACTGCCCTCCTGGGCGGGTACCGCGAGGGGTCGAGCATCGATCGACCATGCCGCGGGATCCGACACCATGCGCCGGCCGCACGTCAGTCGTGGCACTGGCCACTATCCCCGCCAGCAATAACGTCGCCGGGACACCTCGGATCACCGTCTCTTCACCCCTTGTGCGGCGAGCATAGCACCGCGCCTTGACACCCGATCTCCGATCAACCACGATTTCCAGGACCTCATGGTCGTCCTCGCGCGAGTCCACGGCGCATCGTTGTCGGCTGGACGACTGGGGTGTAGACTACGCGCCATTCCCCTAGGCCAACCTTCTTAATAACTTGAGGCCCTGAGTATGCGGTTTCGTCTGCTGCTTTCCGTGTGCGCCGTACTCGGATCGACCGTGTTCCCGCCCCTGTCGGCGCAGGGCCCAAGCAATACATCCGCGATTCCAGACCTGTCTGGCGCCTGGCGTGGTCGTCCCCTCATGAGCCTCAGCGCATCGGACCCAGGTGGACGGCTGCGAGGAAAGGAACCGGACGTACCGTATCAGCCCTGGGCGCTGGAGAAGATGCTCTCCGAGGTTCCCCCCACGGGCCCCTTCGGCGAGCCGCATCGCACGACCGATCCCTGGATCCTCTACTGCGAACCGAATGGCCCTGTTCGCATCTACGCGCACCCCGGGAGAACGTCGTTCGTCCAGATGCCCGACAGGGTGCTCATCCTGCACGAAGTCATGCAGCAGTTCCGTATCGTACGCCTGAATAGCAAGCATCCTCCGCTCGAGGATCTCGACCCCACCTCGTGGGGAGATTCGATAGGTTGGTATGAGAACGGCGACACGCTGGTGGTCGACACCGTCGGCACCAATGGCCGTGCGTGGCTCGACCAGCAGGGCAAGCCAACGACGGAGAAGCTGCACCTGGTCGAACGCTACAAACGGATCAATGCGGACACGCTCGGATGGGATGTCACGATCGACGATCCTGGCGCCTACACGAAGCCCTTCGAGCTCAAGCGCACCTTCGAACGATCCAACGTGCCGTTCATGCAGAGCCCGTGGAACTGTTCGGTGCGAGACAACCTGAAGTTCACCGAGAGCCTGTTGGAGACGGCTGCGCCGTAGTTCACTGTATCGAGGTGAAGACTGTTGGAGAGTGACATGGGGAAGCGACGCGTCCTGCCTCGAGCCCATCTGTTCTTGAGTGCGGGGCTTCTGGCCACCGCGGTTGGAGCGCTGGGCGCTGCGCAGGCACCCTCCCCCATCGGGCCGCCGACCGACATTTCCACGCTGAAGAACTTCCTGCCGCTCGGCCCCCCAGCGGGTCTCAAGCCATCTGCGGTGCCCGACCTGGCTGGTGCCTGGGTTCGTGGTGGACCGTTGCAGAGCATCAGCAACTCGGACGTCGGCGCGGAACTGAGGGGCAAGGAGCCGGACGTTCCGTATCAGCCGTGGGCGTTGAAACGGATGCTCTCGGAAGTGCCTCCGACTGGTCCGTTCGCGGAACCCCATCGAACGACCGATCCTTGGACGATCTATTGCGAACCGAACGGTCCCGTCCGCGTCTATGCGCATCCCGGACGAACCGAGTTCGTGCAGCTTCCAGACAGGGTTCTGATGCTGCACGAAATCATGCAGCAGTTCCGGATCGTTCGGCTGAACAGCACCCATCCGCCCCATCGAAGACCTGGATCCATCATGGTGGGGCGACTCCATCGGTTGGTACGAGAACGGCGATACGCTCGTCATCGATACCATTGGGACCAACGGCCGTGCGTGGCTGTCGCAACAGGGGCATCCGTCGACCGAGAAACTGCACCTCATCGAGCGGTACAGACGGGTGGATGCCAAGACGCTCGACTTCGATGTGACCGTAGACGATCCGGGTGCCTACACCAAGCCCTTCTCGTCGCGCCGCAGCTTGCGCCTGTCGACTGTGCCGTTCATGCAGAGTCCGTGGAACTGCTCAGTGCGCGACAACATGACGTTCATCGACCGTCTCCTGAAGGATGCGGCGACGCCTCCGAAATAGCCTGACCCCCACGCAGACAAGGAATGACCATGCGTCCTCGTAGCCTTCAACTTGCGAGCGTCGCCCGTCGCTTTCATGCAAAGCCCCTGGAACTGCTCGGTGCGCGACAACACGACGTTCACCGCGACACTCCTGCAGGATGCGGTTGCACCAGCAAAGTGAGCCCGACGTGAGTCCCTGGTCTGGCGTGTGTGTTCTTGCCGTCGCGCTCGCGTCGGCGGCGGTCGCCTCGTGCTCCGGCAGCGTCGCGGCTCCAGCCGAGTCGCCAGCACCCACTGAAGCAGCGGCACTCACCGAAGCAGCAGCCCCATCTGAAGCAGCGGCCTCATCGACCCGACCGCTGACCTTCACCTACGATCGGCCCATCGTCGGCGCCGAGGTGCGCGTCAACGCCACGGACCTCCCTTCCGGTAAAACCGTCGAGCTCATGTGGGAGACGGTCACCGGCGGCTGGGTCATCGAGGACTACTACCACTTCCGCGGCAAGAAGTTCGACGCCAGCCGAACATCACTCGGAAAATTTGCCGTGAATGCCGACGGCCGTCTCGACGCCCGCTTCACAATCCCCGAAGACTACGGCGGCATGCACGAGGTGGTGGCGCTCATCGACGGTCAGGTGGTCGCCCAGAAGGGGCTCGAAGTCACGCAGAGCTTCGAGATGTCCCCCTCGTCTGGCCCGATCGGCACTCCGATCGAAATCAAGGTCAAGGGGCTCGGGTTCCGTGTCATGGACAGCACGTGGGTCGTGAACTGGGACAACGGCCTGGTGGGATTCGTTTCCGCTGTCTCCTCAAAGGGATCGGCGGTGGCGCGTTTCCGCGCGGCCGGGCCGGCTGGCGCGCACGTCGTCCACGTGCTCTCCGGTTTCCAAGGACAGGGGTATCTGAACCACGAGCAGGCTCCGAACAGTTACCTTCCCCGGCCGCACTTCACGTTCCGCACGACCTCGGAGCAGCCCGTGTCCACCCGGGCCTTCGCGGAGGGGTATCCGGAGCAACCAGTTCCGAAGACCGAGGTGCACGTCGCCAACGCGACAGTGAAGCTGAGTCGAACGCAGGGGCCGGTCGGCACAGGCACGCAGCTGCGCGGCGAAGGTTTCCCGGCCGGTCGCACGCTCGGGCTCGCGTGGCAGACGTATGTCGGCAGCCGCATCACTGGCAATGGCTTCGGACCGAGCGAGCGCCTCATAGGCACGATCACGGTCGGGGACGACGGCCGCGTTGACGGACCGATCACCATTCCAGACGACCTGGGCGGCCTGCACGCGATCGATCTACGGGATGGTCAGGAGACGATTGCGCGGGTCTTCTTCGTCATCGAAACGAGCATCGTGAGCATTTCACCGGCGTCAGGGCCAGTCGGCACTCGGGTCACGATTCGCCTGAAAGGCGTCGGCTGGACCGAGTACGACAATCTCTATGTCGCGACCTACGACAACGGCTACATGGGCTACATCTGCGGATTCAACACCGCGGGCGACGTTGTCTTCAACTTCTACGCCACCGGTACGCCGGGCATCCACCTCATCGACCTCTACCCGGGGATCTATCAGGGACCGCCCACGGAGCCGCAGCTGCTCTACCGCCAGGCCCAGCTCACCTATGCGGAGGACCATCCTGGCAACAAGATCCCGGCGCTGCGATTCATGTTCGAGATCACCGCACCCGCGCACTAGAGCGGCGGCCTACGGGCAGGTTCAATGACAGACATTCACAACAGCACAAGGGAGCGAGCATGACGGGTAGAACACGCATGACAGTGGCTGGTGTTTTCGCGCTGACGACAGCCGTGTGGGTGACGGGGGTCGCGCTTGGAGCAGGTCAGGCAGCGCCGACGCCGGCCGCAGCCCGGCCAGTCCTGGCCGAAGAGGTATTCACCAACATCCAGGTTCTCAAGGGGGTGCCGGCGGACGAATTCATGGGTTCCATGGGGTTCATCTCGAACGCCCTGGCCGTGAACTGCACGTACTGCCACCTCGGCGAGGGCGGCGGCGGGTGGGCTGAATACGCCAAGGACAACCCCAAGAAGCAAATGGCCCGACAGATGATCGTCATGGTCAACACGATCAACAAGACCAACTTCGGGGGACGCCGAGTCGTGACGTGCGTCACCTGCCACAACGGGGCGAACGTGCCCGCGACCATTCGCAAGCTCGATACCGTCTACGGCACGCCGACAACTGATGAACCCCTCAACATCACCAGGCAGGCTCCCGGCTCGCCCTCGGCCGACCAGATATTGGACAAGTACCTCCAGGCAGTCGGCGGAGCAGAACGTCTGCGGGCACTCACCAGCTGGGTCGCCAAGGGCACATACCTCGGCTACGGCGACGCGGAGCCGGTGCCGCTCGAGATTTACGCCAAAACGCCGGATCAACGGACGCAGATCGTTCGCACGCTCAGCGGGCTCAGCACCACCACCTTCGATGGACGGAACGGGTGGTTCGCGGCGCCTGACGCAGAAACGCCGCTGCCGCTGCGTGCCCTCGCCGGGGGCGAGCTCGAAGGTGCACGCCTCGACGCCCAACTTTCGTTCCCCGCCGGCGTCAAGCAGGTCCTCGCCACCTGGCAGGGCTCGATTCCCGCGACACTCGGCGACGATCGCGACGTCTACGTCATCCAGGGGACCACGGCGAGCGGACTGCCGGTGAAGCTCTACTTCGACTTCGAATCCGGACTGCTCGTGCGCCAGATCCGCTTCGTGGAAGCCCTCCTGGGGCGGAACATGATCCAAGTCGACTACGACGATTACCGGGAGGTCGCGGGCGTCAAGATGCCGTTCAAGTGGACCTGGGCATGGCAGTCGGGACAGGGTCGGATCGAACTGAGTGACGTCCAGGCGAACGTGCCGGTGGATGCGGCCCGCTTCGCCCGCCCGGCCGCGCCGACGGCTGCTGCCGCGCGCTGAACAGGAACGTCTGGATCACGTGTCAAAGATCGTTTCAACAGGCCACAGAGTCGCAGAGACACGGAGTATTTCGGTTCTCTCTGTGACTCAGTGTCTCTGTGGCCCGTGTCGCTGACGTCACCCCGATGCCGCTCAGCCGCCACCTGCTTCCGCTCGTCGTGTTTCTCACGGGCGCGAGCGTCCTCGTCGTCGAGGTGCTCGCGGTTCGCGTGCTGTCGCCGTTCTACGGAAACACGATCTTCACCGTCTCCAGCGTCATCAGCGTCGTCCTGCTGGCGCTGAGCGTCGGCTACTACGCCGGTGGCATCATCGCGGATCGTCGCCCGACCTTGAAATGGTTCTTCGGGCTCCTCATGACGAGCGGGCTCGTCCTGCTGCTCCTCTACCTCGCTGGCAGCATGGCATTGCCCGCCCTTGGCGATGCGCTGTCGATCGAGGTCGGGCCGCTCGTCTCGTCGGCGTTGATGTTCCTACTCCCAGCCCTGCTCCTCGGCATGCTGTCGCCCTATGCCGTCAAGCTCCAGAGCCTGCACTACCCGGATCTGGGGGTCGGTCGTGTCGCCGGCTCAATCTTTTTCTGGTCAACGCTCGGCAGCATCACGGGAAGCCTTCTTGCCGGTTTCGTGCTCATCCCGAACGTCGGCATCGATCGCGCGATGATCTCCGTCGGCGTGCTCCTCTTCGCGCTCGGGTTCATCCCGCTCCTCATCCTGGGAGTCAAGACCCCTCGCGTGTACGGATCGGCGGCCCTCGCGCTGCTCCTGGTGCTCGGCACTCCGCGTTTCGCCGCTCTGCCGTCGGCCGAGGACGAAACCATCATCTATCGCAGCGACGGCGTGTACCAGCGAATCACGATCTACGAGGGCGGCTATCTCGGCAGGCCGACTCGGTTTCTCCTGCTGGACCGCAGCGAGTCCGGCGCGGTGTTCCTCGACTCCGATGATCCCGGCGAGCTGGTCTACGACTACACCAAGTACTACTCGCTGTACAAGATCTTTACGCCCAAGGTCGACAACGCCTTGGTGCTCGGCGGCGGCGCCTACTCAATTCCCAAGGCGCTGCTCCACGAGCTCCCGAATGCCATCGTGGACGTCGCGGAGATCGAGCCGTCGTTCCTCGATCTGGCCAAGACCTATTTCGGCGCTGCAGATTCACCACGCCTGCGCAACTACGTCGAGGACGGTCGCCGCTATCTGCACGACGCGGACACCCAGTACGACCTCATCTTCGGCGACGTCTACTACTCGTATTTCTCGGTCCCCCCGCACTTCACGACGCAGGAGTTCTTCGCGCTCGCCAAGAGCAGGCTCCGCCCCGAGGGGGTATTCATCGCCAACATGATCGGCGACCTGTCGCGGCGTGAACCGTCCTTGATCATGGCGGAGATCAAGACGTTCCAGACGGTCTTTCCCAACAGCTACTTCTTCGCCGTCGAATCAGCCGAGCGCACGGACCAGCTCCAGAACATCACCCTGGTCGGCTATCACAGCGATCGACGAGTGGACGTCTTCTCGCCGCCCGTGACGACACACCCCGACCAGCTCATTCGCTTCCTCCGGTACAAGGTCGTCGATGTCGACAAGCGGTTCGAGCTGTCGTCATATCCCGTCCTGACTGACAATTTTTCGCCAGTCGAGTACCTGACTGCTCGTGTCCTGCGCAGGGCCTTCGACGAGCCGGTCGAAGTCGACGGCGAGGAGATGCGCGCCGTGGCCGACCAGCTTCGCCGGTACGGACCGATCGCGTCCGAGACACCCGGCAACCTGAGGGTGCGAGACTTCCTCACCGCCGAGATGGGAGGGATCGCTCAGGAGGTTACGCACACGCCAACCAGCATCACGGCGAGCTTTTTCATGAGCGAGACCCGCCGGGAAGTCCTGGCTGCGCGTTCCGACGATGTGGAAGCGGTGGCCATGCTCGTGGAGCTGGCTCGGAGCCTCATCTACGCGCCGGTGCCGCCGGCCGTCGGCGTTGACATGGTGTTCTTCGACGAGGGTTCGGCTCCACCGGCGACGGCGAAGGTGGTTGGTAACGTTTGCCCCGACGCCGCCGGAGCCCGCTGCAGTTCCGAACGGCTGGGCACCGTGGCCCTGGACCTCCTCGTCTCGTTGAGAAGCAGTCGGTGACAAGACGGGTGAGGCGCACCGGATGGCGTTGGACAGTGAAACCGGGGTTCCGGTGGCCGGACCGCGCCTACGCGAGCCGGAGGCCCGTCGCTCTGGCGAATCGCTGAAAGTCGCGATCGGCGGTCAGGAGTGGCACGTCATGATCGAGGCAGCTTTGCGCGATCAACGTGTCGGCTAGACGCGCCTTGTGCCCACGACTCAGTACGCGGCGCCGAAGCTCGCCAGCCCGAGCCCAGTAGCCGTCGCCGACCGTGAGCAACGGTAAACCCGCCACCAAGGTCAGCACGCGTGTACCAACCTTGGGGTCGCTCGTCACCTCGGTCAGGACCACCGGCGGCAGGCACGCCTGGTGTCCGGCCAGTACGACTTCGACGGCATCAGGGACTCCGCCCGACTCACCCTGTAGGTATGCGATGAGGGCGCTGGAATCGAGGGCAATCACCGGCGGTCTTCCCGAAGCGCCTTGAGATCGACCGAGAACTTGACCTTGCCGCGCAGTCGTCGCAATTCGTCCTGGGCGCTCCGCGAGGCGACCAGTTCGAGACCCTGCCGGATCGTCCCCGTGATGCCCGTGCCCGTGGACTCACGTGCCCGCGCCAGCAGCTCGACAGGCAGCTCGACGGTGACCTTGGTTGTCTCCATGCCTCAGAATACCAGGATCAAGGCCAGTATGTATCCTGGTATTTTGCGCTCGTCGTCACCTCGAGGCCGGAGCTCGAGATCGCTTCTGACGCCTGGGGCTCACAGCCCGCCGTCAGGTGACAACCTCACGCCGCTTGGCGCCCTGAACTCGAACGTCGCGACGATAGCGGTGATGTTGTCGCGGCCGCCACCGTCGAGCGCGAGCTGCAGCAGGCGCTGGCAGACGTCGCTCGAGGGTTGCACGCCGGCCAGCGCTGCCGAGATCGTGTCGTCATCGACGCAGTCGGTCAGTCCGTCGGTGCACAGCAGCAGGCGATCGCCGTCTTCGAGGCGCAGCAGATCGACGTCCACTTCGACATGTTCGGCGCTCCCACCGAGCGCGTTGACCAGGATGTGACGGAACCTCGAGATGGTCGCGTCACTCGCCGACAGTTGCCCCGCGTCCACCAGCGTTTGCGCGTAGGTGTGATCCTTCGTGAGGCGTTCCAGGCGACTGGCCCTGAACACGTACGCACGCGAGTCACCCACGTGGACAATCAGGAGGTCGCGCCCGCATGTTCGAGCGGCGGTCAGCGTCGATCCCATCCCGCGCAGCTCGGAGTCCTGGCGTCCCCGCTCGACCAGCAACGAGCCGACCTGTTGAACGGCTTCACGGGCGCGCCGCTCCATCTCGGGCGCGGTGTCCTCATCGATCCAGAAGATCCAGTCTGGTATCTGCAGGGCCAGACGGACGAGCGCGCCGATCGCCAACCGGCTCGCCACTTCGCCGGCGGCGTGGCCGCCCATCCCGTCGGCGACGACCATCAGGTAGTTGACTTCGTCCGCGTGCTCGGGCACGTCTCCGGCCGGAAGGCTGGTCAGCATCGTGTCGAGTGCGCGCGTCGCCTTGGTAACGAAGAATTGGTCCTCGTTGTTCGTCCGCACGCGGCCGGGATGGGTCAGCGCACTGACGTCGACACGGATCGGCGATGAGAAGGGCCGCGTCTCCGCAACCAACGGTGGGACGTCATTCGATGCCGAGGTCTTGGTCATGCCACCTCCGCACGGTACGTAGCAAGTGCCAGGCCACTGAGCATCGCGCGTGGGTCCATATTGTCCGTCGTTGGCCTCACCGCCCGCTGTGAGTTCTTTCCATGCGTTCGCGCGACCACACGTTGAAACGCACACACGGACGATGGCTCGATCCTTACCTCACGGGAATCATATGAGCGATCGATCGCGTCCGAATGTCGTGTTCATCGTTGGTGAGTCATCGCCAACGGCAGGCGCGCCAGGGCGTCCATGGGATCGACGAGGACGATGCTTCGGTGATCGAGAATCCGCTGGAACTCGGCGGCGGCCTCCGCTGGCTGATTCGCCGCGAGGAATGCCAGCCCGCGGTCGTAGATGGGTACAGGCCACCGAAGCGGCCGATGAAACCGATGCGCCCGAGGGCGAGATCATAGCGCGAGGCGGTCTGCAGCGCCTGAATCGCCGCCGCCGCATCCCGTGCGTTCAACGAGAACAGGGGGGATCCCGCTCGCTTGACAGGTCAATAGCCAGACGTGTAGTTTCACGAGTCTTAAGTGTCCGAACTGCGAGCAGCAGCCTCGGGCAAAGTGTGTCGACAGGAGGGTGTATGAAAGTGTGGCGATTCGTGGCCTTGGCGATCGCCGCCGGCCTGATGTGTCTGCCGAGCGAGGGTTTCGCTCAGACCGGCAGCACCATCACCGGTGTCGTGCGTGATACCTCCGGGGGCGTGTTACCTGGAGTCACAGTTGAAGCGGCCAGCCCGGCGCTAATCGAGAAGGTCCGAAGCGCGGTGAGCGATGCGGATGGGGTTTATCGTCTCGTGGATCTCCGCCCCGGTGACTACACCGTGACATTTACCCTGCCCGGGTTCAGCACGTTCGTGCGAGACGGGATGACCCTGCCCGCAAACTTCACAGCGACCGTCAACGCGGACATGGCCGTTGGCGCCCTTGAAGAGACGATCACCGTCACCGGGGAGGCCCCGTTGGTCGACACCCAGAGCACGAGGCAGCAGACGCAGTTTCAGCGGGAGACCTTGGAGTCGATGCCAGGCACCGGGCGGCTGACATCGCTGGCCCAGGTGATTCCCGGCGCAACCCTGACGACCCCGCAGGCATACAGCGTCGGCGGCGTCAACGATTCCGCTCAGTACACGTACAGCCTTCACGGCGCGCCGTCGTCGGAGCCGATTGTCGACGGCATGAGCCAGGTCGTCGGCGGGCTGACCAACGGCGTGTTCATCTACAACCAGCTCACGTTCCAGGAAGTCGTCGTCGAGACCAGCGGCGTCGGGGCCGACCGTGAGACCGGCGGGATGCAGATGAACCTCATCCAGCGCGACGGCGGCAACACGTTCTCAGGGGGGATGACGTTCAGCTACAGCGGTCCGGATCTCGAGAGCGGCAACATCTCCGACGACCTGGTGGCCCGCGGGCTGAACCCGACCCAGGTCGGCGGCCTCAAGAAGTACTACGATCTCGCGTTCGCGTTGGGCGGGCCGATCAAGCGGGATCGGCTCTGGTTCTTCGGGTCGTTCCGGTCAGGCGACAACCAGCAGCTCCAGCAGGGAAATTACTTCAACAAGCGGCAGGGCACGCCGTTGTACGAGGCCGATACGAGCCGGCCGGCAAATACCGACCAGTGGTCCAAGGACCACACGCTGCGCCTGACTGCGCAGATCGGGCAGAAGCACAAGCTTGTCTTCGCCACCTCGATGCAGCCCAACTGCAACTGTTACTTCAACCTATTGGCTCCGACAGGGGGCATTCCATGGGCGCCCGAGGTTTCGGCGCAGCATCGGTACAACCCGCAGGTGAATTCGAACGTGTCCTGGAGGTTCCCATCGACGGACCGCCTCTTGTTCGAAACGACATTTGCGTACCTGACCGTGAACCAGCAGACGAAGCGGCAGGAAACCACCGGGCTCGACGTCATGGTCACCGACGTGGGCGCGAACTATCGGTACGGGTCGCGTGCGCTGAATCTCGGCACCACCGGGTCCTACATCTACGTGCCACGCTGGCAGGCGCAGCCTGGCTTGAACGTGTCCTACATCACCGGATCGCATGTGTTCAAGACTGGTTTTCTGCTCCGGTGGTTCCACACCGGCGAAGCCAGCCGGAATGTGGATCCCAATCAGATCAACCAGGGACGGGACTACACATTCCGGAACGGCGTTCCGACGAATGTCCGAATCTGGGCGGTCCCGTACGCGTGGGAAGAGGACGGCAAGGACTACTCCTTCTACGCGCAGGATCAGTGGACCCTGAGGCGGGCGACACTGAATCTGGGGTTACGGTACAACGACACGAGCACCTCGCTGCCGGAAGTGCATCTGGCAGGTGGGTTCTTCGTTGGTCCGCGCGTCCTCCCGGAAGTGAAGAACCAGCCGCACTGGAAGAATCTCAACCCCAGGGTCGGCATCGCGTACGACCTGTTCGGCGACGGCAAGACCGCGGTCAAGGCCTCGATGGGCCGGTACAATCCCGCTCTCCGCTCGACGACGACGAACCCCGTGGCGGCCGGCATCGCGCCGAGCACGAACCGCACGTGGAACGACGGCGACTTGGATTTCAATCCCGACTGCGACCTCCTCAACCCGAACGCCAACGGCGAATGCGGGCCCTGGTCCGATCGCACGTTTGGACAGAACATCATTCCGAACCGGAACGCGCCGGATGCGATCGAAGGCTTCAACCACCAGGATTACAACTGGCAGGGGTCGGCATCCCTCCAGCACGAGCTGCGGCCTGGCATCGGCGTGAACGTCGGCTATTTCCGCACCTGGTATGGCGGTTTCCTGGCCACCGACAACCTGCTGGTGACTCCAGCCGACTACGACGAGTACCGCTTCACGGCGCCCACGGACTCACGGCTGCCCAATAGCGGCGAGCAGCTGTGCGACCTCTATGACCTCAAGCCGTCGAAGTTCGGCCAAGTCGACAACCTCATTACGCAGCAGTCGAACTACGGTGACCACACGCGAGTGTATAACGGCATCGACACCACGATCAGCGCCAGGTTCCCGGGGGGAGCGCAGCTGTCCGGCGGCTTCAGTATGGGGCGGATCGTCGAGGACAACTGCGTCATCGTCGATTCCCCGCAGGATGCCCGCAAGGACTTCTGCAAGACGGTTCCGGGGTGGGGCTCCGGGACGCAGTTCAAGATGCTCGGCGTGTACCCGCTGCCCTGGCAGTTGCAGACGAGCGTCATCTACCAGAACTTCGCGGGCATCGACAATACTCCCACGATCACGCTCACCAACGCGCAGATAGCGCCATCGCTCGGCCGCAACCTGGGGCAGTGCGGCGCGGCCGCTGTCTGCACGGCGACCGTCACGGTCCCGCTCGTGCCGACGGGCGAGATGTTCGAGCCACGCCTTCAGCAGCTCGATGTACGGTTCACGCGGCTGTTCCGGGTGGACACTCTCCGGATCCGGGCCAACCTCGATATCGCCAACCTCTTCAACGCCAGCAACGTGCTGAACCTTCAACGGCAGTACGGCCCGACATATCTGAACGTCCTGCAGATCATGGGAGGACGCCTGATAAAAGTGGGCGCCCAGCTCGACTTCTAGGGTTGAACGTAGCGCGCTTCCTGGGCCCGTCCTCGCAAGGGGGCGGGCCCTTTGTCTTTCACCTGACGGCCACCAAACGCTTTCGGGTGCGACCGAACGCACACCGTAGGAGGTTGGTGCGTACCGGTGGCCTATCGTGTTTACACGATCTGTGAGGAACGCTTGCTGAGTGGGAAGGGAAACGAAAAGGAGGGGGCCACCGCACAGGCGATGGCCCCACGGTCCTGGAGAACTCTAGCGCTTCAGCTCGGTGCCGTCGGCCTTGACGATCCGGTCAAGATTGCCGACCGTCGCCCCATTCTTGGCGGCGAAGACATACGCCGTGACCGCGTCTCCCGCGGCCAAGGATCGGCGAGTCCAGCCACGTTCCAGCATGACGCCGGCCGGCTCCGTGGCGACGACCCAGTGCTGGACCTCACCGCTTGCCGGCTTCACGTCGAAATAGATCTGGTTATGGGGGGTTCCCCATTCGAACTTGGTAATCGTCCCCTTCAACTCCAGAGCCTTGGTGGTGTCGTACAGGTTTCCACCGTGGTGGGCGAACACCGCACTCGAGATCAGAAGGACACCCACGATCGCGCCGAGCAACGCCTTCTTCATTTACACACCCTCCAACCGCTTCCCAAAGACCCGGAGGCCTGGGACACCGGAACCGCCTACCCGAAAGAACCCGTACAGTCCGCGAATACTAGCACCGCGCCCTATCTGTGGCAAACGGCCGTCCGCAGCCCATGGCCGATCCACTCGGTTGCTGGATCGATTCTACCCGCGGGCCACGACGTCCTTCAATAGCGACGACCGTTCCCCTGGCCCGGACTAAAAGTCCCACTGCGCCCCGATGCGCAGGAGGCGGCCGTTCAAGATCTGCGTGACATCCAGCCACGACGCCCCGTAGGTGGTGTTCGTGGCGAGAATCGTGGCCGCATTGAACACGTTGTAGACGTCAAAGTTGGCACGGAGACGGCTCGGCCCTATGGTGAACGTCCTGGAGAACCGGAGGTCCACTTGCTGGTGTCTGTCTTCGAACTCTGCCTGGTTGGGAATGAGCGGAATCGAGACGGTGGCGTTGCACACGACTGCAGCGCCGCACGCCGCAAGGTTGCGACCGAGCGACGGAGCGATTGCGGCGTTGGTCACGACCATGTTAGCCAGGATTGGAAGGCCAGGGCTGTTCTGATAGATCGCGCTCGTTTGGATGTCCCACGGCAACGGGTACACCACGAGGAACTTGACGTCGGTGGCGTCCGCCCAGGGCCGCGCGACGCGGCAGAACCCGTCTCGCGCGTCCTGCGGCGAATCGACCACCACGCAGTCGTCGGTGACCGTGCGGCCGATGCTGGTTCCACCTGATAGTTGGCCGCCATCCCCGAACCGCGCAGTCATGGTGAGGTCGACGCCACTATAGACGCGCGTCTTCCTCTTGCCGAACTCCTCAGCGGACTTCACCATGTTGTCCACCTGGCCGAAAAGGGCGGGCTTCACGTCGTAGAGCCCGCACAACTGGTTGCCGCCACCGCCAGGCAGACGGGGGTCCACTGGTGCGGTGATGCAGTAGGGATCGTAGTCCGCCGGTGTCACGCGGAGGTTATCCGTGACGTACAGAGCCGTCTCAGCGCCGGGAATGCCGCTTCCGCCGCCGTCTCCGCCGTACCACGTCCGGAAGTAGCCGACGTTCAGCCCGACGTTCCGGGTAATCTCATGCTGGACAGAAACGGAGCCCTGCCAGTTGGAATACTGGCGGTTGAACCCCTCGAGCAGTCCAGGCGAGAACTGCGTGCGCTTGTTCGGGTCCCCGAACGACAGGTCCGACCACGCGCCGCACTCGCCGTTGGCGACCGTATTGTGCAGGTCACAATCCGGAACGTAGTTGGTGTTGACGTCGTTCCAGGTCCTGTTGGTCGTGCGCGTCAGAGCCTGGGCGGGGTTGCCCGTCACCGTCCTGATGATGTCCGGGTAGTACCCGAGCGAGGTCTTGACCGCCGTCCGGCCGTTGCCAAACAGATCGTAAGCGGCGCCGAGCCTCGGGCTGAAATTCTGGTACGCCGGTACGTTCTCCAACGGCTCGAAGCGGCGCTCGGGCACGAACTTGCCGGCGCCGAGAACCTGCAAGGGCGTGGATCCTCGCGCGTCGTTGAAGCGGGCGCCGAGGTTGATCGTCAATCGGCTCATGGTCCATTGATCCTGCGCGAAGAACGCGATGTCCCTGGTGGACTCCTCGTAGTTCCACGGAGCGTCGAGCAGGGTGAGCTGGTTGGGCACGCCATTCCGGAACTGGTAATTCACAGCCGGGCCATGCATGTCGATGTCGTGGCCGAGCTCGTCGATATTACCGATCGTCGTGAAACGCACGTTCATGCCGGCTCTGAGCTGGTGCGAGCCCGTCACGTAGGACACAACAAACCGTTCCTGATTCTGCTTGCGAACGATGGTTCGTGTGGCCACGTTCCCGTACGTCAGGTTCAGGCCTTGGTCGGTGATGCGGTACTGCGTGGCATCCCACCCTTCCTCGCGCTCGTCCACCTGGTTGTTGTTCTGCGTGCCATGACCCGCCTCAATCAAGACGCGGTTGCTGTACGTGTTCGTCCAGTTCGCGCTGATCGTGTAGTTCGGGTTGTAGATGTGCGGGCCGCCGGCCTCAGGGGCGAGGCGCGTGCCGGTCGTCAGCAGATTGAACCGGCAGTTGCAGTTGGGCTGCTGCGACGTGGCGACGACGAACTTGTGTTTCGCCGCAGCCTGCCAGGTCAATCGCACGGTGAGATCCCTGGTGTAGTCGTTCGTGTTGACGCGACGGTCGAAATCCGGCTCGTACCGGAGCGACTGGGGCTGCGTCAGCTTGTTCCACTGCACGCCGTCGACATACTGCTGGTTCACCCCCTCGCGACCCGACACGTAGAACCACACCTTGTCCTGCTTGATCGGACCGCCAAGCGCCAGCCCTGTCTCCCTGAACTTCTTGAGCGACCCAAGCCGAGCCGGGTTGATGTTCCGGGCGAGCAGCTCATCGTTGACGTTGCTGGCTTCCATCGAGGAACCGGAGAGGGTAAACACCCCCGTACCAGAGAACGTATTGCCGCCGTCCCTCGGCACCATCTTCAGCTGCGTACCGCCGAAGTCGGCCTCGGCGTCACCGGCGAATCCGGCGACCACTTCCTGGATGTTCAACTGACTGAAGACGAACACGCCAATCGTGATGCCGGGAATCTGCTGGTTGATGCCGTCCATGACCGGCTGCGCCTCGGGAGCCCCGTGCACGCTGAACCGCGTCTGCGTGCGGTCGTTGCCGCCGGCGCTGCGCTCGGCCGACGAGGTCAGGCTCGCCCCGGGGATGATCGAGTTGAGCAGCGCCAGGCGTCCCGTGCCCGGCAGCGACTCGATCGTTTCGCGCTCGAACTGGGTCTGCGCGCCGGAACTGCGCACGTCGACGATGGGCGCCTGGCCCGAGACCGTCACGGTCTCTTCAACCGTGCCGACCGACATGTCGGCGTTGATCGTCGCGGTGAACTCGGCGGGCAGATCGATGCCGTCGCGTCGGAGGGTGCTGAAACCCGCGAGCGTGAACAGGACCGTGTAGGGGCCCGGCCGTAAATCCACGATTCGGTACAGGCCCTGATCGTCGGTCACGGTCGAGCGCGCCCCTCCGATCAACGTCGGGCTCGACGCCTCGACCGTGACACCTGGGAGCACGCCGCCAGAGGTATCTCGGACAACGCCGGTAATACTGCTTTGCGCGGACGCAGCCGCTGGCAGCAGCACGCACGCCGCCACGAGAACCAGTAACAGGTATCTCTGAACGCTCATCGGGTCGATCCCTTCTCCTAAGCGGCTACGTCGCTGAACGGCGACGCGCCGACGCGTGTGTGCGCGGGATTTCGGCGACCTCGGTGTCCCGGCGTTCAGGCGTGACCCGCCCGACGCTGAAGACACGTCGCGCCGCTATCCCCAGTTACTCGACGATTGTGAATTGCGACAGATGGTTCGGAAATGGTCTGAACGTGGCCGTCCGCCCGAAGCGGTCCTTGGCCGTCACGGTGTAGTCGAAGATGCCGATCGTGGCATCCGCCGGTACCTCCCACACACCCGTCCACATCTCCGAAGGCTGTCGCGGGTATTCGGCGGCCGGAAACCCTCCGACGCCGCGCCATCGCATGGGAACGTCGATCGTCTTCCCTGCATAGTTGAGGTGCACGACCATCTCAGCCGTGTTCTCGACTTCGCCGGTACCGCCGTCAACCGCTGTCATTCGGAAGCCAGCGCGCTGGCCACGCCTGAAGCGGTTGGTGTTGAAACACCGCAGAGGCGTCCCCGGCCGGCTCATGTCGCCGAGATCGCCCCAGATCACGAGTTTGCCGGACGGGTGCCCGGGCTGAGGTTCCGGCGGAGGCGGCGGCGCCCCTCGCCCCCCTCCCGCTCCTTGCGGAGGCGCGGCGCCTTGCCCGGCCGAGCATGGAGCCTGCGGCGGTCACCAGAAGGGTCGACGAGCGTTGTGGCGACGACAACGCCATCGCGCTGCGCCATCAAGGTCGTCGCCCTCTCCAGACGCCGAGTTCATCTGTTCTCACGTGGTCTCGCCCTTGAACTGCGCGGCGACGGCCTGCGCTTCCGACGCCGAGTTCATCATCTCCATCAGATCCACGTTCATGGGAATCTGCACGAACGGCAGCTTGTCGAGCGCCACCCATGGCCGCGTGTAGGCCTTCGGGTCGTCGAGCGTCACGGTCAGCTGCAGCCTGTTCCTGCTCAAACGCTGCCATCGCTCCTCTACACGCAGCTGATCGCTGTGTGGGTTGCCCGCGTTGTCGAGCCACGTTCGCTCATCCGTGCCATTCGAATTGACGACGAACGTGGAGTCGTTTTCCCAGCGGCCGATCGAGTAGGCATACCATCGCGGATCGGGATCGACTGGAAGCTGACGTCCATCGGTCCACATGATGCGCCAGCGCTTTTCCCACATGTGCAGGGCCACGACCGAATACGGCGTGTGGAGAAACTGCACCTGGCGGAGCTCGAACAGCAGATTGCGTGGAAACCCCGACGGGTCGCCCATGGTCGATAGCGGGTCGTTGATCTCGGTGACGTCGACCATCCGGGCTCCGTCGCCGGACTTGTGCGTCTTGCTCACTTCCTCGCCCCACGGTGTAAGCGGCGCGGGTGTACCCCTCGCTCCGCGGGCGCCGATCCCGCCGCGCGCCGGATCCCAGAGTCCTGTGAGGTCGCGGGCTGGCGCAGGGCCATCGGGCTCGACGTTCGTCGGAATCGCCGTCAGGCCGGTGTTGCTCCACGGCTGCCATTTCGTCTCTGAGAGCGGAACCGACGGGTTCCCGGCCGGAGGACCCTGCGGCTTCGCGTACGTCTTGTCCCAGGCGGCGATCAGAGCAAAGGTGACGACCGTGCCGATGACGAATCCTCTCACCATGCGTAATCCTCGTTCTTAGAGTTTCTGCCCATTGGGCAGGATGACCGACCTGATGCGCCCGACCGACGCGCCACTCTTGACCGGTTGCAGAACGACGGTGACCTCGTCGCCCACCTTGAACGTCCGGCGGCCGTATCCACGTGGCGTCATGTCGGTCGGATTCCCCAGCTCCAGGTTCCAGTTCCTGACCGTGCCGGTCTCGTCCTTGGCGTCGATCTTCAAGAAGCAGTGCGGATTGGCCCAGAGCCACTCCGTCACAGTGCCTTTCAACGTCAACTCCTTCTCAGTATCGAAGCTGGCCGATCCGTGGTGGGCGACGAGTGGACCCGAAAGAACGAGAAGACCAGCCGCGAGCACGATACCGAAAACCCTGTTTCTCACTTGAACCTCCGTGGTTACTTCCAGTCGTCCGTGGCTTTGCGCAACTTCCCGTCGGCAGGCTGATAGCTGAGCTCAATACGCCCGCCGGAGTTCGGATCGGTTACGTTGGCGAGAAATCCACCAGAGAACGCACTGGGCTTGTCCGCCGGATCGGAGACCGTGGCACCCCGCTGCCGGAACGTCGCGACGGCGGCTTTCATGTCCGCGACTTCGAGACCCCAATGATTGAGCCCAACCGGCCGCTGCGGATTGGACTGCTGCAACTCGACGAACGTGTCGCGGCTGACCTGGATGTAAGCCGACATCAACTCGCCCTGCGCGCTCGTGTTGCGGATCACCTCGCGAAAGCCCATCTTGTCGCGGTACCACACGAGAGCCTCGCTAAGGTTGGGGACGCTGATGGCCACATGATTGAGCCTGACAGCGGGCTGGTTCGGAGTGCCCTGCGCAGCGCCGCTCTGAACGAACGTTCCAACCAGAATCCCGGCAACGAAGAGTACGAGACCGCGCATATGTTGTCTCCTTCACGATCAACCGAACAATTCGACGTTTTGGCGTGTGAGGGTATCACAACTGGTTGGTCACGAGCCTGGCTTCGCGATAGACTTCCGCGCGTAATCTTCCTGGTCTGACGCAAGGAGTTCAGCATGCCGTTCGACAGACGTGAGTTTCTCGGTGGACTCGCTGCAGTCGGTGCTGCCGTCATCACCCCCCATATTTGGGTGTCCGCACAAGACCGAAATAGGTCGGCCGCGCCACCGTTTCGGATCGACACGCACACGCACTTCTCCATCCCCAAGTTGTACGACCTGGCCGCCGCCCGTGGCGTGAATCAGGCGACGCTGAAAGACTGGACGCCGCAGAAAATGCTGCAGCAGATGGAAGAGGGCTCGGTGGCCACCTCCATCATCTCGATCAGCGATCCCGGCGTGCATTTCGGCGACAACGCGGCGGCGCGTGCGCTCGCACGTGAGTGCAACGAGTACGCAGCGAAGGTCGTCAGAGACCACCCCGGTCGTTTCGGGTTTTTCGCGGTCCTGCCGCTGCCGGATGTCGACGGCGCTCTTCGGGAAGCCGAATACGCCCTGGACACACTCAAAGCCGACGGCATCGGCGTCCTCTCGAGCTACGAGGGAAAGTACCCTCGGAAACGCGGCATTCGCGCCCTTGATGGACGAGCTCAACCGGCGCAGGTCGGTGGTCTACTGCCACCCATTCTGCGCCGCGTGCGGCGTGCAGACTACATTGACGGACGCTCAGAACCGAGGCGTGGAGTTCGTCTTCGACACCACGCGCACGATTCTCAGCCTGCTTCAAACCGCCACGGTCGAGCGCTGCCCCGACATCAGCTTCATCTGGTCCCACGGCGGCGGAACGGTACCGTTCATCACGAGCCGGCTCGCCGGCGCGGCGCAGAAGTTGCCAAAGGGACTGATGTACGAGCTGCAGAAGTTCTATTACGACACGGCACAGGCGTTCAATCCGTACACGCTGCCATCGTTCAAGAAGATGGTGCCGGTCTCGCAGATCCTGTTCGGCACCGACTACCCTCTCGGCGGCGGCTCAGCCGCGATCGTCACCAAGGGGCTCGTCGACAACGGCGGATTCACGGCGAACGAGCTGCGCGCCATCGACCGTGACAACGCGTTGCGCCTGTTGCCGCGGCTGCGGGCATAGAACCACGAAGGACACGGCGAACCACGAAGGCCACGAACATCTTCGAGATCAAAACGCGGACGACTCGTAGCGTGCGCTCTTCGACGACTCTTCGTGATCTCCTTCGTGGTTGATGGACGACCCGTCGCTACTGCCGCTGATACCAGATCACACGGTCGCCGGCGTCGCCAATTCCGGGGAGCGACATATACGTCGCGTCGGTGAAACCGACGCCTGCAAGCGGACTGTTCGGCAGCTCGAAGATCCGGTTGTTGGTCAGGAGGAATCCCCCTGGCCGCAACATCCTCGCGATGTTCATCGCCGCCATCGACTGCTCGAACACGTCGTAGTAGAGCAGGATGTTCGTCGCGATGACGAGATCGAACTGCAGGTCGATCCGCTCGGTCACGATGTTCAGATCGACCGGTGTCACCGAGAGGACGACCGGCGGACGGACGAGCATGGTTCGAACCTCCACGCGACCTGCCCCCTGAGGCGGCGCCACCGGCTTCGTGTCCGAGCCAACCCAGTTCCCAAGCCGCCGCCAGTACCTCGAGCAGCTCTGCCGTCCAGGCGCGATCGGTATCTCGCGGGAGCACCAGTGAGTACGGAATGCCGGCCCGCGCGCGCTCGCGAGCGAGCTCGAGGTGCCGGAGGACGCGCGGGCTGAGATCGAACGCCGCAATCTCCACGCGTCCGTCCCCTGCGAGATCCAGTCGCAGCAGGGAATCCATGAGGGCAAAGGGTTGAATGGTTTGCTCGGGATAGAAGTCGTACCCTCCCAGCTTGTCGGTGAAGTCCAGCCCTGGCCCGATGATGGCGACGCGCTGCACCGATCCGGACGCGAGGACGCTTCCGGCCTTCATCGCATCAAGCGCGCGCTCGATCCCGAGGTCGATGAAAATCGAGGTGTCGGCCGACAGTCCACGATTGCGAAACACCGTCAACTTGTCCGTGAGGTCAGCTGAGGGATCCAGGATCGTCGAGGACAGGACCGAGCCGCCGACGACCTGCGTGCGTTCGTCGAGGTATCGCCGCAACTGCATCCGGCCTGCCTCGGTGTTCACATCGATGCCCTTCCGCTCGATGAGACGTCTTGCGAATTGCAGTCGCTCGTTGTTGCCAGGCGCCACAACCGCCGCCGCGAAATCGTCGACACGTGGTCGAAGCGCTCGAAGGCCCTCTGCGGGGCTCGTGGCGAGAGCGGCGAGGTCGCGGTCCGAAGCGCGCGGCGCGCGGGTGAACGCCGTTCCAAAGAGCAGGAGGTGGATGATCGAGTCGTCATCCCCGGCTTCGACGCGCGCGCGGATTGCGGCATTGCGCCGCGACACCCACGCTGGCCAGAGCGCTTCGATCTCCGACGCACTGCGTCCGCTCAGATCCGGTGGAACAAGATTGGCGCGAAGGGCGTCGAGGATCGGCTTGACGTCAGAGTACGTGACGTTCGTCGTGGCCGACTGGCCTCGCGGCACAACGGGCGTCGTGACCAGGAGTAAACCGAGCAGGACGGCCGAGAGGGTCGGCAGAAAGACCGAAAGAGTGTTCATGAACAGACGGGACCGGGCAGATGTCCTGCGCGGCCCCGGAAGCATGCCGGGTCCGCTTCGCGGAACCCGGCAACGTATGTAGGGCGGGTCCGCTGAAGCAGACCCGCCGTGCCCTAGAAGCTCATCCGGAAACCGAACTGCGCGCTGCGATACTGACCAGCGACCGGCTTCCCATAGTCCGTGAGGCTGCTCTCGACCGTTCCCAATGTGAAATTCTGACGATTGAAGATGTTGAAGGCCTCTGCAATCACATCGATGGCAATCTGGTTGGGCAGCGCGATCCGCTGCTGTAGCCGGAGGTCAGTTCGATTCTGCTGCGGCTGCATGAAGACGTTCTTCGGAACGACTGTGCCGGCTGCGCCCTGTGGCGTTGTCGCCACTCGATAACGACCCTCCCCGCCGGCCCCAAGGCCGCGTCCGTCGCCGCCGTAGTTGCTCGCGGCTCGGTTACCGGCGCCCCAGTAGTGCAGACCGCTCACCTGGAACCCCTTTCCCACCTGCCAGATGCCATTGAACACGGCGCGATGCCGCTGATCGCTCAGCGCATAGGTCCATCCTCCGGGGCCTCCAATGTCTTCGACCACCGGGAACGGCACCTCGATGGGCGTCGTTCCAGGAACGCCCATCAGCGGCTGACCCTCGGCGCTCCACAGCCCAGCAAGGGAGTAGGTGGCTCCGGCCTGCCAGTTGTTGCTCAGGCGCTTGGTGAACGCCGTCTGCAGCGCATGATAGGCGGAGGTGCCGGTGAACGGCGTGATCGCCACGATGCCGAAGTCCGGATACGGAAGCAGCGACCGATTCATGTACGGATTGTTGACGCCGATGCCACTCGCCTCCGTGAAGCTCAGGTTCACGTTGTCCTGAATGAACTTCTCGTCGCGGCCGCGGCTGTACACATAATCCGCCTCGACCGACATCGTGGACCCGAACTGCCGCTGCATCCCGATCGTGCCCTGCCACGTGTGCGGCACATGGGCGTACTCAGCAGGCGGCGCCATCTCGCCAGCGCCACGCAGCACGCACGGCGCCGCGCCGGCGAAGCCCCTGGCGCGCCAGGCGGCGAAGTTCGCCGCCTGCTCCGGCGCCGAGCAGAACCGCGTCAGCGCCTGGTCGAACGTGGGCGCCGGCCCGTTGAAGGGGTTCAACGCAAAATCGGGCCGTCCGTCGTTGGCCACCTCGAGAATGGCGACCGTCGCCGGCTCCAGCGCGTAGAGCACGACCGGTGTGATCACCTCGGCGTAGTACTTCCCTGCGCCGCCACGCACAACGGTTCTGTCGTTGAGCTGGTAAGCGAACCCGAGTCTCGGCTGGATGTTATCGGCATCCTGCGGGCGACCCGCTTCCATGAACGGCTTGAACTCGCCGTTCTGGGCAAAGGACCCCACCGTCAGGTCGTACCGTACGCCAAGGTTCAGCGTCATCTTGTTCGTCATCTTCCAGTCGTCCTGCACGTAGCCAGAGTAGTACGGCAGGTCCACGTCGTCGCGGCGGCCCTTGTGCACACCGAGCCGATAGGTGCGCACGAGCGGCGAGATGGCCGACAGATTCCACATGTCAACGTTGAACGCATCCGGGAAGATCTCCTCGATGCTTGGTCTCAGCGTCGAGATCGCGCCATTGCGGGCATCGATGTTGCCCATGCAGTTGGTGCAGTTCGCGCTCATCTCATGGTGGAGCAGGAACTCGGCGCCGGCCTTCAGGTCGTGCCGGCCGCGCGCGTCGTAGGAGAAGGTGAAGGCATCCTGCACGCTGTAGAGATCCTGGCTCCGGTGCCGCGGATAGCCATTGTTTCCGGTGATGTTGAAGCCGGTGAACTGGATCCGAGGGGAACCGATGGTCGTCGGACCGTACGGGCCGTTCGTGGCAGCCCAGTGATTCGTCCAGTGGGTCAGGTTCGCGTTCGTGAAGATGTAGCCGGCCCACGCGACACGAACCTCGTTCAGCGACGCGTTGGAGAGCACCTGCGTCAACTGCAGCTGCATGGTGTTCTGAGTTTCCTTCGTCAATTGGGTGCTGGCGGGATGGTTGTTGCTGCTGGGAGGTCCGAAGGGTTCGAACGTCTTCGTCAGGTTTCCCTTGAGCATCAGCCGCGTCTGGGGCGACAGCTGATAGTCCAACCGTGCGCCGCCGAGCTTCTTCGTCACTTCCCCGCTCAGTTCGATATTGAACGTCGGATAGGGTGTATTCCAGATGCTCGAGCGGGGTTCGCGCTCGTACTCATAGAAGCCGAAGTAGTGGAGCTTGTCCCGCATGATCGGCCCGCCTATCGACCCGGCGTACTGCTGATTCGACAGCGGTACTTTCCGCAGCAACACCGGGTCTTCCGCATTGAAGCGATCGTCACGGAAGTTGGCGCGGAACGAGCCCGAAAGCCGGTTCGTTCCGGATTTCGTGACCACGTTCACCTGCACGCCCTGCGAGCGGCCCTGTGTGGCGTCGAACCGATTCGAGATGAACTGGAACTCGGCAATCATCTCCTGGCTGAAGGGCGGCTGGCTGCCGCCGCCGAGGCTGTTGGTCACCTGCATGCCGTCGAGGTTCGTCTGATACTCCCGCACCTCGCCGCCGTTGCGGTCTGGAAGCGGCGCGACCGCGTTCGTGGACGAGGTCCGGCTGCCCGGTGCAAGAAGCGCGAGGGCCATCCAGTTGCGGCCGTTCACCGGAAGCTCCTGAACCTGCTGCGGATCCACGTTGCCGCCAAGGTTGGAGGTGGAGACGTTGAGGAGCGGCGCTTCAGCGGTGACCGTCACGGTCTCCTGCACCGTCGAAGGCGACATCTGAAGGTTGACGGCCGCAGTCTGTCCGACCAGCAACTGCAAGCCTGTCCGCGCCTGCGTGGAGAAACCCTGCAGCGCCGCGGAGACTGTATATATGCCAACGCGAACCGGGATTCGATAGGCACCGTTTGCATCCGTTACCGCTTCGAAACGGTTGCCCGTCGCTTCGAGCACCGCCGTCACCGTGACGCCGGGCAGCACGCCGCCCGTCGAGTCGCTGACGATCCCCGTGAGCGCAGCCTCCTGCGCGTACGCGGCGATCGGCAGCACGAGAATCGCACTGGCGAGAAGCAGCCGTCTGACAAGCCCTTTAATCATGAACATCCTCCACAACACGCGATCCCAGCGGCTCGAGTTCCGCTGCCGATCCTCGCAGTCGCTGCAGGAAAGTAGGCGATTTGCCCTGGTTAGTCAACTGAAGGGTTCGTCACCGGCGCACCCGGCGACGAGTAGAGGCGGTCTCACGACGATGGTTGGCCATCGATTCCAGGACCGCGCAGACGGCCGCGGTATCCTCGTCCCCGCGGCCCATTGCGGCCGCTGCCGCGTACAAGGACGTCGTCGCGGAAAAGAGCGGCGTCGGGCAGCTCAGCTCGCGGGCAAAGTCGGCGATGACCGACATGTCCTTGGCCCAGAGCGACAACCTGTTCATGGGCTTCGAGTAGTCGCCCTTGACCATCAGCGGGCCACGCACTTGGAGCATTCGGGACCCACCAGCTCCGTCGGCCACTATCTCCAACGTCTTCGCCGGATCCAGACCCGCCTTCATCGCGAGCACCAGGGCTTCCGCCGCAGCCACGTTGTGAATACCCACGAGCAGGTTGGCGACGAACTTCATCTTCGATCCGGCGCCAAATGGACCGACATGATGATGCGCCCGCGCAAACGCCTCCAGAACCTGCGTGATCGCGCGATACGCCTTTCGGGGCCCGCTCGCGTACACGACCAGGTCACCCATCCGCGCTTGCGCTCCCGTGCCGCTCAGCGGGCAGTCGAGCAGAACCGCTCCGGCCGATGCGAGACGCCGGCGCGCCTCGATCTTCACCGGAATAGGAAGCGTGCTCGTCTCGATCACGATCCGTCGGTCGATCTCGCGGTCGGCGAGCTCGGCCGCGACGGTCAGGAGGGCCGCCGAGGACGGCAACGAGCAGATCACGATCTCAGCCGCGCGCCCAACATCGGAGGCACTGCGTGCGACACGGCCACCATCGCGAACGTGCTCGCGCCGACGTGCAGCCACGACGTCGTAGCCAACCACCTCGTACCCAGCGCGCACCAGGCTCGCAGAGATCGCCGAACCCATGATGCCGAGACCGATGAGGCCGATTCGCGTCATGGTCTCTGGTCGCTGGGCTTTCGGTCTCTGGGCTTTGGTCTCTGGGCCCTCGGCTTTGGGGAGCTCGAGCTCTAGGCATTGTGCTCGGCCTTGGGTTGCCATCCTCTCTGCCGCCGCGTGGCGCGCTCCGCGTTCATCAGCACGTCCAGACTGCGCGTGAGCGACTCCAACTGGGGCACACTCGAACGCCATCGCCATCTACTGCTGAAGTACGCTGACTTGCCTCGGTAGACAAGTGGCCGAGCTCCGATGCGAGGGTCACGAGCGTCGCGGACCTCCGCGGCCGAAGCGCGAGAGCTCATTGAAGAAATGCGCGTCGCACCATCGACGAGTTCACGTCATTTTCTTCAACTAGGTTGCTTGAAACGGATATCGCTGCACGCCGCAGCTGAGCGCGTAGTCCGAACCATTCATCACGAGCGGAAGCTTCTCGTTTCCTGATAGATAGCCACTATGAGCTGACGGGCTTCTTGAAACACCCGAAGCCGCCGATGATCTCGAGCCATGCTGCGCCTCCACGCCACAACGGCCAAGGAGCGGGCCCATTCCGTCGCAGGTCTAAAGCCCAGAGACCTAGAGACCAGAGACTAGCTGGAATCCCCCGGGCCTCGCGTAGTAGTAGCCGTCCTCTTCGTCAATCGCGACTGGCGCGTCGAAGAGGCCGCCGAGCCGTTCCGCGGTCAGCACCGAGCGCTTGGGTCCGTCCGCGACGATGCGGCCGTCGCGCAACAGGAGCACGCGCCCAATCTCCGGAACGATCTCTTCGATGTGGTGCGTGATCAGAATGAGCGTCGTGCCTTCGCGCGCGATCTGCCGCACCCGCTCCATGAATGCGTGCCGGGCGATCAGATCCAGCCCTGTCGTCGGTTCATCCAGCACGAGCGCACGTGGAGCCGAGACCAGTGCGCGGGCGAGCAGCACGCGCCGGGCTTCTCCGCTCGACAGCTCGTCTATCCACCTTCGCGCCAGATGAGACACTCCCATCCGCGCCAACGCATCCGCCGCGCGACGACGCATATCGTCGGTGACAACGCCGTATCGAAGGATGCCTTGGGTTGCAAAAAACCCGGACAGGACAGCGTTCTCCGCCCGCACGCGTCCTTCGTTGTTGCCGAAGACGAACCGATGATGAAGATCGGACGAGACGAGGCCGAGTTGAGACCTCAGGTCGAAGACATCCCAGTTGTCGCTGCCGAATACCCTGACGGGGGACGGGGCATCTCGATCGTCTGGTGCGAGCGGGCGGTCCTCGTGCGTGAGAAGTCGAACGAACGACGACTTCCCAGCGCCGTTGGGACCAAGAATCGCGGTGTGCTCGCCCACGTGAATCGTGAGCGTCAGGCCGTCGAGAACGGGACGGTCTTCCCTGATAACCGTCGCGTTGGTGACTTCGAGAACAGGATCAGGCATTACTGCAAGTGCGAAGTAGAAAGTAGTAAGTGAAAGGTAAGTTCAAAGTGACCAGTGGGGCGACTGAAACTTACTTTCCAGTTTGCACTTTCCACTTCTGACTTGCCACAGCGTGGCCAACGCGCAGGCTGAAGCCCGCGCTCTACGCAACCAGGCATGCGACGCGCGAAACACCCTAGGCTGGGAGGACGTGACCCTTCGTCTCTCGGGCGAACGGTAGCAACACGAGACCGAGGACGAAGATCCCCGCGACGACCGCGACCGGCACGCCGAGGCTGCCGTACTCCCTGATTCTGTGAGCCGAGGATGAACACCATGGCCACGCCGACGAACCGGCCGACGGAGCTGATGAAGCCGATGGCGCTGGCGCGGCAGTCGGTCGAGTACAGCTCTGGCAGCCAGATCGTGTAGACGGCGAAGTTGGCGCCGCCGATACCCATGAAGAACACACTCACTATGAACGGAATCAAGCCGTTCTCGAGATAGAAGATTTGGCCGAACCCGAAGGCGGCGCTCACCCCCAGCACCGTCAGGAAGATGGCCATCGTCGGCCGGCGGCCGATGCGTTCGGTGAAGATCGGCACCAGGATGCAGCCGATGATCGTCCCGATCGCGAGCACGAACGAGCCGTATGACGCGATTCTCGCCGCATCGGGCGCCGCATTGCCGGCTCGGACCGCAAGCTGCGTCACCGCTGTCGGCACGTAGATGGACCCGGCCCAGAGGAGGATGATCGACACGAGGAAGAGACCCGACATGACGATGGTGGACTGTTTGTAGGCGGGCGTGAACAGTGCTCCGAAGGCCTGGGCCATCGTCGGACGCTTGGCCTCACGAGTCGCCGAATTTGTCCTGCCATTTCTTCGATTCGTGCACCCCGAACCGGATGAACGCGATCATGAGCGCCGGCAGACCGCCGAAGAAGAACATCCATCTCCAGCCGTAATTCGCGCCGATGAAGTAGTTGGCTACCGCCGCGAAGAAGAATCCGAAATAGTAGCCGGTGTGCATGAGACCGGCGCCCCACTTCCGTTGGTCTGCTCGTTCAGTTCCTCGGCGATATACGTCGCGCCGACCGGCTGCTCGCCGCCAATCCCGATGCCGCAGAGGAACCGGAGCACGGCCAGTTGCCAGATGTTGGTCACGAAACCGCAGAGAAAGGTGAACAGCGAATAGGCGAGAATCGTCAGCATCAGCGCACGTACGCGGCCGATGCGGTCCCCGATCGGTCCCCACATCATGGAGGTGCCCCATCCGGCGAGGAAGAGCGCAAACAGGAGGCTTCCGTAGTAGCCGATGTTGGCCGGATTGACCTCGATGCCCGACGCGGGCAGCAACTCGGTCAGCGCAGGGACGAGCACGAGGGCGTAGATAAACGAATCCATGCCGTCCAGCGCCCAGCCGCCCCAGGCGGCGAGAAACCCACGCTTCTGGTTCGTCGTGAGTTTCGTTCGTGTTGGCAATACTGCGGTACCGGTCGCCATGTAGACAGCCCTCCAGGCTCAAGACAACGGCAAACAGACCCGCGTCGGGCTGGCCGGTCGAAATGCTGATAGCCGCGTAATGTTATGGGTGTTCGCGAATACGGTCAAGGTCGTGCGGATCCATTCGTGCCGAGCCGCGACTGCTCCGCACGCACGGCGGCGAGATTCCGACGAACGTCCTCCGAACCCGGATCAAGCGCAAGAGCGCGCTCCAGATGATTGGCGGCTTCGTCCCATCGGCTGGCGAACGCCAGGATCACGCCCAGATCGTGTTGCGGCGGGACCGTTGTCGGGATCGAGTTGCACCGAGCGCTGGAGGTGCTCGAGTGCCTCCACTCGCCGGTTCTGCGACGCGAAGGCGGCTCCAAGATGCCAGTGCGTCTGCGCGCTCTCGGGGTCGAGAGTCAGTGCCCTCGAGAATTCTGCAATGGCCTCGTCCAACCGGCCATCTGCTGCACTCGCGACGCCCAGGACGTTGTGCATGGCGGCTGACTCCGGGACGATCATCCCGAGGTAGTTGCTGCCGGCAACGGCACGTCCCTCGCGTTCTGCACCGCGTCTGGCCTCGGCAACGGCTGTCGGCGAACCGCCGTAGGCCAGTCCGAGAAGCGCCAGATACGTGTCGAGACCTTGGACCAACGGAACCGGAGCTCCTCCGGAGAAACAGCGGGGACACCATTCGGCGATGCGCCCGAGATCGACGACCGCGCCTGGCACCACACGGCTGACGTTGAGCAGCGACCGCACGCCATACTCCTGGACCGGGCGGTCGTCGGTCACCGGCTCCACCTCGCGAGTGGCGTCGGCCAGGGTCTGCGCGGAGCCGACAAAGCTGCCGACGATTTCGTGAACACGTCCGAGGCTGATGCGGGAGAGATCCGCTTGCACGGCCGGCGCCTTCGCGAGCGCCGCCGAAACCCGTTCGGGATCGATCTCGATCCGTGGGCCATTGGTCCCCAGGAGAATCAGATCGGATTCGGCGCCGGACAGCAGGACGGATTGCGGGAATACGTCCACGAAGGCACGGACCATAGCGAGCGCGGTCGCGATGGGCACCTGATAGGCCGGCAGCCACTGGCTCACGTAGCCGTTCGTGGTCAGGCGGGATCGCGCCAGCTCGTAGAACTCCCTCGAATAGAGCGCGCTTACTCCCGCGTACGCGATCGGTGGTGGCTCGAGGGTGATCAGGTCGTACGTGCCCTCGGGCTGCATCAGCAGATGCTGCCGGCCGTCGTTGATGTGGACCGACAGTTGAGGGTTGCGCAGCACCCCCTGATTTCCGTCCTTGAAGTAGTCGGCGTGGTCAAGGATGCCACGCGACAAGTCGGCAAGGTCGACGCGCTGGACCGACGGGTGGAGCGTTGCGGCGTGTGTCGTGTTACCGACGCCAAAGCCGATGACCAGAACGTTCCGTGGGTCGCGCATCGACAGCAGCGGCACGTGGGCGAGCGCGCGCATGTAGCGCTGCGCGAGCGGCCTGGTCGACGACATCGGATGACCGTTCGTGCTGAGCGTGAGCCCCTGGCCTGGCATTTCGGTCACCGCGATCACCTCGGTGAGGCCGTCGCTGATCGTCAACACCATTTCGCCTTCCGGCATTCCGAGCGCACGGGTGATCACATGGTCGGAAGGGAGCTGCATCCACAGCACGAGGGCACCGGCGCCGACGACGAGCGAACTACCGAGAGCCCACGTGGCGACTCGGGGCTCGGGGTTCGGGACTCGGGGCTCGGGCTTCGGGGTTTGGAATTCCGGGCTGGGGGCTCGAGTGGCCAGATAGAGCGGCACGACGGCAAGCAGCGCGATGGTCATCAGGATCGTCGTGCTGAGTTGAAGCCCGAGCATGGGTAGCAGAACGAAGCCCGCCACGAGGCTGCCGACGAGCGCACCGGCCGTGTTGGCCAGGTACAACATGCCGGCGCGACGGCCCACGAGACGCTCGGTGTGCTGAATCACGGCGTTGGCGAGCGGAAAGCTGAAGCCCATGAGCAGGGCGGGCACGGCGACCTCGGTGAGCATCGGGGTCGCGTTGAACCAGAACTCCGCCCAGGGGCCGGCCATGTCTCCAGCGGGTTGAAGCTCCGAACCGCCCAGTCGGCTCACCGCCTCATCGATGGCCCGGACGTCGGCGATCGCGAATCCAAAAAGGGTCGAGACGACGAACGACGCCTGCGCGATCATGAACCACACCGCCGGCATGCCGGTTCGGCGGCAGGCCGCGCCTCCCGCCAGCGATCCGATGCCGATCCCCACCAGAATCACGGTGAGCAGCAGGGAAAACACAGCACGAAATCCGCCAAGGAGAATCGTGAAGTGCCGGAACCACAGAATCTCCATCCCCATGGCCGCGACACCGGTCAGCGCGAGTGCGATGCTCGTGAGGATCACGGCTCGTCCGCCATCAGCGTCGAGCCAGCGCGTGGTATCGGGAGCGAGCGTCTCGTCCTGGCGGGTCCGCTCCGCGGCACCCGCCCTACGTACGTCGCCCTTCGCGGCACCCGTCCCACGCACGTCGGCCTTCGCGGTACCTGCCCTACGTCCGTCGGCCTTCGCGGCACCCGCCCTGCGTACGCCGGCCTTCGCGGTCGCTGACCCGGTACGACGGTCCGCCTTGAGACCGACGCCGGAATGATTCGCCAACACCAACGCGCCGACGCCCGCGACGACGTTGAAGGCCACAGCGAACATCTGGGTCCCGAAGAGACCGTAGGCAGGCACGAGGACGAAATCCGTCAGCGCGCACCCCAGCGCCGCGCCGGCCGTGTTGACGGCATACAGGAGGGCAATCCGCCACCCTCCAAGTTCGAGATCGTGCCGGACGAGGTGTCGAACCAGAAGCGTGAGAGTCCCACCCATCAGCATCGTGATGGGCGTCAGCAGGACAACGGCGGCGGCGCCTCGCGCGAAATACGACGCCGTGGAAAGTGCATACCATCCGGACGGTTCACGCGAGTAGGAAGAGACGAGCGCGGACAGAGTACCCGAGGTGCGGCAACGAGGCCGCCACGACCAGGCCCATCAGCGCGATCACGATCTCGACGTAGCCATACGCACGGAGCAGGGAGTCTGGCTCGGCCGCGTACCGCCGGTCGGCCCAGCTCCCAACGAGGTAGCTGCCGGCGCCGAGCCCCAGCATGAAGACGGCGACGACGAGGGAGGCGGAGTGGATGGTGTTGCCGAAAACGTTGCCGAACTCACGGACCCAGATGACTTGATAGATGAGGCCGCTGAGACCGGACAGGAGGAAGAGGAGGTAGATCACGGTGGATGTCTGTGGTCCCTGGTCTCTGGTCTTTAGTCTTGCGCAAGAACCTGAAAAGACAAAAAAGGCCCGGCGGCGATAGGTTCGCCGCCGGGCCACCAAAGACCAAGACGAAAGTCGAAAGACCGTCAGCCGCCTACCGCGTCCCAGACGCCGAAACAGCGATTCGTGGCGACTACCGAGTGCCTGCTACGGGGCGTAGCGTCAGTTTCTGCACGCGCCAGTTGCCGAGCTCGCCCACGTACAGCTCGTTCTCGTTCCGGCAATCAATCGCGTTGACCGTCCCGAACTCCTTGAGCTGTTTGCCGGCGCGGCCGAACTTGCCGACGATCGTGCCGTCGAGCGTCATCTTCAGGATCTCGCCGTCGTAGTCGAGGTTGTTCGGCGGATTCGAATTCGAGACATAGAGAAATTGTCTCGGGCCTGGCGTGATGCAGATCGCCCAGGGTGATCCGACATTTCTGAACTGGGTTTTGAAAGTGCCTTCGGCGTCGAACACCTGGATACGCCGGTTGTCACGATCCGCGACGTACACGTTGTTCGCGGTATCAATCTGAACCCCGTGTACCACTCGGAACTGCCCCGCATCGGTGCCAGTCGAGCCCCAGTTCTTGATCCACTTGCCGTTAGGGTCGTACTTCGCAATACGCGAGTTGCCATATCCGTCGGCCACGTAGACGTTCCCTGTCGAGTCCCACGCGACGTCGGTCGGGCGGTTGAAGTTTTCCCCGGCTGCGCCCGCGCCCGGGGGCGGACCGCCTCTGCCCCCCGCCGGCGCCGCGGCAGGCGGTGCGGCCGGCGGTTGCGGCGGCCTGGGGCCGACGAGCGCGTACGTGTCAGCAGGCACCGCCAGCGGCAGGTTCGGCACACGCATGGCTTCGGGCTTACGACTGAAGATCATCTGAATCCGGCCGTTCGGGTCGAACTTGATGACCTGCGTAGACAGCTGATCGACGACCCAGATGTTGTCCTGGGGGTCGACACGAACCTGCTGCGCCTGAAGGAACCCGTAGACACCCTGGCCAATCTCGCGCACGAACTTGCCCGTGCGATCGAACTGGAAGAGTCGCGAGCCGCCATGGGACACGTTGCGCGACCCTGCGGTGGTAATCACCGGCGTGCCGGTTCTCGTGTAAACGAACACGTCGCCCTTCGAGTTGGTGGCGACGCCCGCAGCCTCACCCAAGTGGATGTTTGGCGGGAACGTGAGCGGCTCGACGGCGTCGTAGGGAATCTCCGCGAAGTTCAGCTGCGCGGACAACGTACCGCCGAGCGCGAGCGCGGCCGTGACAAGGGCGATCGACAGTAGTCGTCTCATGAAATTCTCCCTTACCGGCTCGATGTCGTGTTCGTCTGGCGCAGGCGGATCTTCTGCACGCGCCAGGCGGAAATCTCGGAGATCGACAAGCTCATCCGGATTGCGGCAGTCGATGCCGTGCACCGTTTGGAACTGCCCGACCGCCTTCCCCGCGCGGCCGAATTTGCCGACGATCCGTCCGTCGAGCTCCATCTTGTAGATCTCTCCGCTGGTCTCCCACGAGGCGGCGGGATTGGCGTCAGGATTCGAATTCGACGAGAACAGGTACGGATGCGGCCCTGGTGAAATGCAGACCTCCCAGGGATTGCCGACGTTGTCGTAGATGGCGCGCAGGACCAGGTTGTTGTCGAACACCTGGATACGCGCGTTACCGCGATCCGCGACGTAGACGTTGCCCTGTGCGTCGACGGCAATCGAGTGCGGCGTATTGAACTGATACGGTTCGGTCCCGCGCAAGTGACTACCGACCTGGCGGATGAACCTGCCGTTCTTGTCGTACTTCACGACGCGATGGTTGATGTAGCCGTCGGGCACGAAGATGTTGCCCTGCGCATCCCAGGCCACGTCGGTTGGGCGCGCAAACAGATACCGCTCGGCGGGCGGCGGATCGCCCTGGGGCGTTTCAACCGCGCCCTCGACCGCCTCTGGCCGACGGCCCAGCACCATCACGACTCGTCCTGCGGGGTTGAACTTGATGACCATGTTCGTCCCCTCGTCGACGGCCCAGACGTTGTCGTCCTTGTCCACCCGCACCTTGTGTGCGAACTCGAAGCCGTAGAGCCCCTCGCCCCATTCCTTGACGAAGTTCCCGTTGGGATCGAACTCGAGCAGGCGCGTGTCGTCTCTGCGCGTATAGACGAAGATGTGTCCCTTCGAATTGGTGGCGACACCCATGCTCTCGCCGAGATAAACATCCGGCGGCATCTTGAGGAAGTTCGGCACCGATTCAAACGGAATTTCCGCGACGTTCTCTGCCTTGGCTCTGGTCTGCGCAGTCACCCGGCACAGCAAGGCAGAACGCCGCGAGAACGAGACAGCCGCTCACCAAATACTTCATGTGAGACCTCTCAAAGCTGGTGTTATTTGTCGACTCTGGTCTCTAAGTCTCTAGTCTTTAGTCTTTAGTCTCTGGGCTCGCTCTGGGCTCTGGGCTCTGGGCCAACCTACGAAAGACCAGAGACTAGAGACCAAAGACCAGCCATCACCGCGTGCTCGTCACGGTCGCGGGCACGTTGTCCTTGATCCACTCCACGACGAACTCGATGACGTCGTCGCTGTTCCGCTCGAGCATCATCATGTGGCTGTTGCCTCGGATGCCGACGTCCTCGAGGCGGACGAAGTCGGTCTTGACGCCCGCCTGGTTGAGGAACTTCGGAATGCAGGGGTCGTAGACGCGATGGTAGGTGCCGTTCGCAGAAATCGCCAACACCGGGATGTTCTGCCACTTGGCCAGCTTCCGTGCCGGCTCCACCTGCATCCAGCAGCGCACCTCATCGGGCCGATCGGACTTCGCCTCGAGCACCGATCTGAATGTCCGCCGGTGCGTTGGCTGGCGGGTCGTACTGGTAACTTCATGTTGGTCAAGCCCCACGAGTTGGGATTGCGCGGTCCAGCCTCTACCTTCGCCGTGTCGGCGCCGCCGAACTGCGGTCCGCCAGGCTCCGCGGTGACCATCGCTCTCACCAGTTCAGGCTTTGACTCGGTGATATCGAACCCGAACCCGCCACCCTGCGAGTGCGTGAACATGATGACCGGCGTGGCAATCATCTCGAGCAGCGCAACGCCGGCCGGGCGGATCAGTTGTCCCGTGGCCCCGGCAAACTGCACCTGCGAACGGATGAACGTGTCGAAAATCGGATCGCCCATCTTGCCGGTGCCCGGCCACTGCGTGTGGTTCATCTTCAGCGGGAAGTCACCGCGCTCACGGGCGTTCGTCCAGATCCGCTCGAGCTCGAGTGCGGTGCGGATGCCCAGGTTGCCGTCGATCGGTGTCTTCCCGTCAGGCCCAGGCAGCGGCACATACATCGAACGGCCACGCGCCGGGTAGTCGACCATGTAGACGACAAAGCCTTCTTCCATGAGCTTGTACGCCCAGCCCGCGCGTCCATCAGGCGTCTGCTGCCAGTCCACACCTGTCTGTCCGTTGCCGTGGAACAACACGATCGGATTCGGATGCCGGATCTGCCTCGGCACCCAGACCTCGGTGTACATCGCACCGCGCATCACCTGGCGACCCGCTTCTCCCCAGTACTCTCCGCCGGCGTAGAAGAAGCCCTTGCGCGCGATGTCCTCGACCGCAAAGGTCGGGATGCGTGCGCGGGTTCGGCATTGCGCGGCTGTTGTTCTCGCCGCGGCCCGGGCGCGCGTTGGTGCTCAGCCAGGTGCCGATGTATTTCGCGATGTCCAGGCTGTTCTTCTCGAGCATCATCTGGTGGCCGTTGCCCGAGATGCCGGCCGACTCCGGTTCGACGTACTGCGTCTTGACGCCTGCCTGGTTGAGCCACTTCGCCAGGCAGTGGTCGTACTGCCGGTGATAACTGCCGTCCATGGACATCAGAAGCACCGGGAATGTTTTGCAGGTTCTTCAGCTTGCGCGCCGGCTCCTGCTGCACGTAGCACGGCACCTTGTCTGCGGACGGGGCCTGTGCCTCGAGCAGCGTCTGCAGTTCTTTCGCGTCGGTGATCGCCGGCTCATAGGCAATCGGGATTGTTGGCGACGCCCCAGCTCAATCCGCCGCCGGGGTTGTAGGCGACCTTCGCGGTGTCGACGCCACGAATCGGCGGGGCCGCGGGCTCGAGGGTCACGATCGCCTTCACGAGGTTGGGCCGCGCATCGGCGATGAGCCAGCCGAACGAGCCACCCTGCGAGTGCGTCAGCAGAATCACCGGCGTATTGATCGCGTCGAGCAGCGCCACATTGGCGTCACGCGTCAGCGTCTCCTGGCGGTTGCCTGCGAGGAACTGCACCTGCGTCTTGTTGAACTTGTCGAAGATCGGGTCACCGATGCGACCTGTGCCGGGCCACTGATTGTGCTTCTTGGCCTGCGGGAAAGTCGCCCCGCGCCGCCGAGGCCGTAAAGATCTCCTCGAGGTTGTTTGCGGTTCGAATGTTGAGATTCAGCTGTCCAGGTGTGCCGTCAACGCCGGGAACGTACTGCGAACGCCCGCGCGCCGGGAAAGTCCTGGAGGTAGACCACGTACCCCATGTCCAGAAAGTTGTAGGCCCATCCCGGACGTCCGTCCGGCGTTTGCAGCCAGTCCACGCCGGTTTGCCCGGCGCCGTGCAGAAAAACGATGGGATAGGGCGAACGGATCTGCTTGGGCACCATGACTTCGACGTACATGGCACCGCCCATCGTCGATTCCTTCTCGTCGCCTAGCTCGCCGACGTACTTGCCGCCGGCATAGTAAAAGCCATGGCGTGCGACGTTCGCGAGTGAGACCGTCGGGATATTGGAATTCGGAGCGGCTTTCGACGCGGCGGTCTGGGCGTGTGCGCTCAAGGCGAACCCAACGACGATGACAAATGCGGCCAGGATGGCTGAACGCGACTTCATAGCGGTCCCTTTCTCAGCACGGAGTGCGACACGTAGACGGGGAGCTCCCGATCCTGATGAGCTTTTAGAGCCGATTCGCTCATCCTGTCAAGAACGCCCCACAGTGTACACACGTTCCGCCAGTCTGAGTCGATCAAAACAGCCGTAGAATAGGGCCCTTCGTCTTACAAGTGGAGGTCTAGATGGGGCGTGTGTTGATGGGCGTTGCGCTTCTCACGTTGCTCGCGTGGCCGGGCCCCTGGCCTGCCCAGGTATCCGCGGCAGGTCAGGCACCGCAGGCAGCCGCGGGCGGCACATGGTCTGAGAAGGCACGGCTGCTCGACCTCAGGAGCGAAGTCGCCAGCGCGTTCGTGAACGGAAAGGTGTATATCCTGGGCGGTCTCGCCCGCAACCAGGAGGCCTCCACCCTCAACCAGGAATACGACCCGGCCACCGATATCTGGCGCGACCGCAGGCCGATGCCCTTTCCCCTTAGCCATCCGAATGCCACCGTCCTGAACGGCAAGATATACGTGATTGGGGGGTTCCTGGCCCAGGTGCACGTCGCCGCCCAGGATTCGGCGTTCGAGTACGACCCGGTGGCCGACAGCTGGCGAATCCTGGCGCCGCTCAAGGTGCCGCGCGGGTCGATAGGCGTCGCGGCGATCAACGGGAAGATCCATGCGATTGGGGGACGCACCGTCGATCGCGTGACCTCCGCGGTTCATGAGATTTACGACCCGGCCACCAACATGTGGAGCGCCGGAGCGGCGCTGCCGAAGGCGCGCGATCACTTCGCCACGGCTGTTGCCAACGGCAAGATCCACGTGATCGGGGGGCGTTTCAACCTGCCTGTCGATCACACGGACATGCACGACATCTACGACCCGGCCACGAACACCTGGACATCGGGGCCTCCGCTTCCAACGTCGCGCGGGGGCGGGGCGGCCGCTTTCTACAAGGGGCTCATCGTGATCATGGGCGGGGAGTGCCGCGACTTCAAGCCGTTCAACGAAACGGAAGGCTTCGACGTGGCCACCGGCCGGTGGCGAACGCTGGCCCCGATGCCGATCGGCAAACACGGGATCACGGGCACAACGGACGGCCAGGTCATGTACATCGCCGGGGGAAATCCCGAGTGCGGATTGGCCATGTCGAGCAGGCTGGTGACATTCACGCTGCCGTAGGAAGGCGCCAGGCCCGGTCTTTAGTCTTTGGTCTCTTGGTCTTTGGTCTGCTGGGTGGTTCTGGCCCCCACTAGAGACCAAAGTCTAAAGACTAGAGACCAGAGACTCGGCCCAGACCTTCATTGAATCCTCATGTATTCGGGTGTAGAGTTCGACTCGAATTCAGGGAGGATCAGGCTGTGCCGAATCGCAGAGACTTCTTCAAGACTGTTACTGGAGCGGCGGCGGGCGCATACGTCGTCGGTCGTGGCGGCGCCGTCTCGGGTCAGGCTCCCCCCGCTCGCCGGCAAGTCAGCATCGCCGGAAAACGTGTTCGCGTGGTCGATGTGCACGCGCACTGCGACATGCCCCTCGGTGACGTGGTCAAAGGCACGCCGTTCGAGGAACAAGCCAATGCGGATCCCGAGCTCGAAGAGCGGATCCCATCGATGGACAAGGCAGGCGTGGACCTGCAGGCGCTCAGCATCAATGGCTTCTGGTGGTACGAGGCCAAGGATCGCGGCCTCGCCCGTGCCATCTGCACCGCGCAGAACGAGGGACTGGCCAAATGGGTTAAAGCCCACCCAGATCGCTTCGTGGCCATGGCGTCCGTCCCGTTGCAGTTTCCCGATCTCGCGGCGGAGATGCTGCAGGAAGCCGTCACCAAGTTTGGGGCCAAGGGGGTCACACTCGGCGGGCACGTCAACGGCGAGGACCTCTCACTGCCGAAGTTCGATCCGTTCTGGGCCAAGGCGGCGGAGATGAACGAGCTGGTGTTCATGCACCCAGGCGGATCAGAGAACATCGTTCGCGACAATGCGTTTAGAGGTCGCGGCGCGCTCGGCAACATCATGGGCAATCCGCTGGAGACGACCTATTTTCTGTCCCGCCTGATCTTCGACGGCGTGTTCGACCGCCATCCACGACTGAAGGTATGCGGCGCGCATGCCGGCGGCTACTTGCCGTCGTATTTCGGCCGGACGGAGGTGGCGTGCGATGTGCGCGGCAACGCGAACTGCGCCAACAAGAAGCGACCCAAGGAGTACCTGAGGTCGCAGATTCTCATCGACACGATGATCTTTTCGGAGGAGGGCTTCCGACACCTCGTCGCCGAGATGGGAGTGGGCCAGATCGTCTACGGCACCGACAACCCCTTCAACTGGCCGGTCAAGGTTGATCTCGTCCTCGACGCGCCGTTCCTCAACAACACCGAAAAGGAGGCGATCCTGAGCGGCAATCTGATGAAGCTGCTCAAGATCTCGACCTAGCCATGCCGAATCGCCGCCAATTCTTCAAGACCGTTGCGAGCGCGACGGCGGGAATGTACGTCGCGGGGCATGAGTTCACCGCCTCTGCTCTTCAGGCCCCAGCACGCCGTCAGGCCATGATCGGTGGCCGTCGCGTGCGCGTCGTCGATGTCCACTGCCATTGGGACATGCCGGTTCCGGCGAGCATCGTCAAGGGCACGCCGTTCGAGGAGCGGGTCAAAGGAGCCGGGATCGAAGAGCGCGTCGCCATCATGGACAAGATGGGGATCGACGTCAACGTCATCAGCGTCAACGATTTCTGGTGGTGGGACGCGAAGGACCCGGGGCTGGCGCGCGCGATTTGCGATCACCACAACCAGACGCTGGCGAAAGCGGCGCGCGACTATCCGGGACGGCTATACGGAATGGCCTCGGTGCCTCTGCAGTTTCCGGATCTCGCCGTGGAGATGCTGCAGGCGGCCGTCAAGAACGGGGCGCGCGGCGTCACCGTCGGCGGTCACGTCGGCGGTGAGAGCCTCTCGGCGCCCCGATTCGATCCCTTCTGGGCAAAGGTCGCCGAAATGGGCGAGCTCGTGTTCATGCACCCGAACGGCTCCGGCAACATCATCAAGGACGGCGGGCTGGCCGGCCGTGGCGGGCTGGGAAATATCGTCGGTAATCCGCTCGAGACGACGGTCTTTCTGTCGCGCCTGATCTTCGACGGCACGTTCGACAAGTTCCCGACACTGAAGGTCTGCGGCGCCCATGGCGGCGGGTACTTGCCCTCGTACCTTGGACGCACCGAGGTGGCGTGTCAGCGCGCCGGTCAGAACTGCATCATCAAGAAGAAGCCGAGCGACTACATGCGGACGAATATCCTCGCGGACACGATGGTGTTCTCCGAAGAAGGTCTCCGCCATCTGGTCGCGGAAATGGGCGTCAGCCAGGTCGTCTTCGGCACCGACGTACCGTTCAACTGGCCGGTAACCATCGATCTCGTCGTGAATTCACCGTCGTTGAGCAACGCCGACAAGGAAGCCATCCTCGGCGGGACATTGGTCAAGCTGTTGAGGATCCCGGCGGCGTAAATTAGTTGTCTTTGGTCTTTGGTCTTTGGTCTTTAGTGGTTTGGGCTTTCGTTGGGCCCGGCTGGACCAGAGGCCAGAGGCTCGAGACCAGAGACCAGAAGACCAAAGACTAGAGACAGAGGAGAGAGGCTCCCATGGCGAACCGGAGAGAGTTCTTCAAGACAATCGCGGGCGCAGCGGCTGGTGTGGCTGTGGCGGGCACTGCGGGTTCGGCCTCGGCGCTCCAGGCTCCCGCAGCGCGCAGGCAGGCGATGGTGGGCGGACGCCAGGTGCGGGTGGTCGACATCCACTCCCACGCGACCGTACCCGGAAGTGGACCCCGTCCTTCTGAACACTGAATATGCCAAGCAGGGCGGGGGCCGTCCCCTCGGCCCAGACCGCGTCGCCCTGATCGACAAACAGGGGATCGACGTTCAGGCTCTGAGCATCAACGGCTTCTGGTGGTACGAGGTCAAGGACCGCGATCTCGCCGGTCGAATCGTGAGGGCACAGAACGAGGGCCTCGCGAAATTCGTCGGTCAGCACCCCACTCGGTTCGTCGGGATGGCCTCGAGCTCGCTTCAGTTTCCGGATCTGGCGGCGCAGCAACTCGAGGACGGCGTCAAGCGGCTTGGCCTGCGCGCGGCGGCCATCGGCGGCCACGTCAACGGCGAAGATCTCTCACTGCCCAAGTACGATCCGTTCTGGGGCAAGGCCGCGGAGCTCGGCGTCGTCGTCTTCATGCACCCGGGCGGCGCGGAGAACATCCTCAAGGACGGCGCGATGCGCGGACGGGGCGATCTGGGCAACATCATCGGAAATCCGCTCGAGACCACCTATTTCCTGTCGCGGCTGATCTACGACGGGACGCTGGACAAGTTTCCGGGGCTCAAGGTCTGCGGCGCGCACGCGGGCGGCTATCTGCCATCGTATCTGGGCCGGAGCGAAGCGGCGTGCGAGGTCCGCGGCAACGCGAACTGCGCGAACAAGAAGAAACCAAGCGAGTACCTCAAGTCGCAGATCCTGATCGACTCGATGATCCTGTCAGACGAAGGGCTGCGCCACCTGGTGAACGAGTTTGGTGCGAGTCAGATCGTCTACGGCACTGACAATCCGCTGAATTGGCCGGTGACCATCGATCTGATCCTCAACGCTGCCTGGCTGAGCAACCCGGACAAAGAGGCCATCCTCGGCGGGAACCTCATCAAGCTCCTGCGGCTGAGTTCATCGTGATGTCCCGTGCCGACAGGCGTTCTGCCGTCGGCCGCGTGCTTGTTGTGAGGATCGCGTGAGACGACTGCTCATCCTCGGTTCCCTGTTGCTCGCCGGCGGCGCCTCCATCTCGGTCGCCGCCCGGCAGCAACCGGCCGCCGAGGCCCCGCGCGTCGTCGAAATCGACAAGCTGAAGGACAACCTGTTCGTGATGAAGGGCGGTGGCGGCAACAGCTCCGTGTTCGTCACGGCGGGTGGCGTGATCGTCGTGGATACGAAGAACCCCGGGTGGGGCCAGCCGCTGCTCGATGCGATCAAGAAGGTGACCGATCGGCCTGTCACAACCATCATCAACACCCACACCCACGGGGACCACGTCAGCGGGAATGTCGAGTTCGCCGACAACGTGGTGGTCATCGCCCACGAGAACACGGCGGCGAATATGAAGGCGATGCGTCCGAACTCCTCGGCCGCGCCCAACCCGAATCCGCCGAACATCTTCCGCGACAACAACGGCAGGAACCTGCCCGATCGGACGCTGACTGATCGGATGACGCTCGGCAGCGGCGCCGACCAGGTGGACCTCTACTACTTCGGGCGCGCGCACACCAACGGCGACGTGCTGGTGTACTTCCCAGCGCATCGCGTGCTGCACATCGCGGACATGTTCCCTGGCAGGGAGCTGCCGATCATGGACTCGAACAACGGCGGCACCGCGGTGGGCTACGCCGACACGCTCTCGCGAGCGCTCGCGTTCTCCGAGAAGAACGCCGACGCGATCGTCAACGGGCACTTCAACACCACGAGCACCAACGCCGACCTGAAGGACTTCATCCAGTTCGTCAGCGGGTACGTGAAGGATGTCCAGACAGGGAAGGCTGCGGGGCGGACGGTGGAAGAGGTGGCGGCCGGCTGGAAGCCACCGACAGGCTACACGGCGCAGGTGCCTCGCGTTCGCGCCAACGCACAGCTCGTCTTCAACGAAACCAAGTAGAGCGCGAGACCAGCCGCAGACATCCCCCGGGGGCGCAGCCGAAGCCGGCCCCCGAGGGTACGACGTTCTGACTTTCTACTTGCCTAGTACTTTCTACTTGCCTATACACCTAGTTCAGACTTCTAACTTCTCTAGAACGTGTACCTGACTCCCATCTGAGCCGAGCGCATCGTCCCGGCCTCGACCGGCACCATGAAGTTGGCGTTGTTTCGATTGCCCGTCGGGTTCCCGTAGTTGATCTTGTTCAACGCGTTGAAGACTTCCAGGAAGACGCTGACCGACTGCCTGTGCGGCAGCCTCAGCAGGTACTGCGCGCGCAGGTCGAGCAGCGTCACGCTGTTGCCGTCGATGCCATTGCGAATGGCTCTGCCGTTGCTGTCGAGCGGCGACAGAATCGGACGCGCGAGATCGTCCACTCCGCGAAGCGGCCGCTCGTTGTTGTCACGGTCGGCATTGACGTCGGCGCCGATCGTCTCGTTGATCGGGTTGCCCGAGTAGTACTTGAAGATCGCCCCGGCGCTGAGTCCACGCCAGACATCGAAGTTGGCGCTCGTGACGAAGCTGTGCCGGTTATCCGAGCTGGAGCGCCCGTAGTCGTCGCGTGGATTCAGGTCGTTGGTGTACCGGACCGTCCTCGAACCAGGGCCGACGTCGTTGGAGTAGGACAGCGTGTAAGCGACCCGGGTGCTCCATCGGTTCGAGTGCCGTTTCTCCATGGAGAGCTCCAGCGAATCGAAGTCGGTGTTCAGGTCGTCCCGCGTCTGAAACTGCAGCACGCGGCGGAACGCCACGCCGCGCGCCTCGGCTGGAATGAGGGTCCCGTCCGGGTCGAAAACGTCCACTCCAGGACGCGTGACCCGGCCATTGGGTCCGGGGGGGCCTTCGTTGATGTCGATGAGTCCTGTCTGGTCTCGACCGCGGTTGCCAACCTAGTCGATCGACGCCGCGATGTCGGTCATCAGCTCGTGTTTGACGCCGAGGCTGTAGCCCCAGAGGTAGCCCATGTGCCTGTCGCCGTCGAGCACCGGCTCGTCATTCACGAACTGCGCGCCGGCGCCGGGCTGGAGCGAGCTGCGAATGCTGGTGAGCGCCGTGCGACAGGCGGGGCTGATGGCGGCGAGCTGACCGTTGAGCGCCGGCTGCAGACAGACATGCGCGGTGGGAATGATGCCGTTGTCGGCCGACCGATCCTCTCCGGTGTTGAAGGTATACACCTGTAGAGTACACGCCACGCCGGGCGAGATCGACCGCAACGGGGATCAAGTGGTATTCGTAGAACTTGCCGAAGCCCCCGCGGATGACGGTCCGACCCGCACCCGCGGGGTCGTAGGCGAAGCCAATCCGCGGCGAGAGCGCCTTGGTCTCCGGCGTCAGCTCCTGATAGTCAAAGCGCAGACCCAGGTTGAGCGTCAACTTCTGACTCAAGCGCCACTGGTCCTGCACGTACCCATTGGTCCAGTCGTCTTCCGCATTGACCTCGATGTCGCCGAGGACGATGGAAAACTGCGAAGGATAGGTCCGTGGGTTGGCGGGATTGAACGGCGTATTGTGGCGGAACGCGAACGTCCCATTGTCGTTGGCGCCGATCCGCATCGGAGCGACCATCACGCGGTTGAACGTAAAGCCTGTCTTGAGCGTGTGATCCCCATCGGCGGTCACGTAGGTGAAGGCGTCTTGCAGCGTATAGTTGCGGCTGTCGGCTCCCCCATGCGCCGCGGCCAAACCAGTCGCGAAGTCGGAGTAGTCGTTCAACGACCCAATGTCGAACTGATCGCGCCCGTTGAGGCCGACGAATTCCATCCCCTTGATCCATCCCGACGAATTCCACAGCGAGGGATCGAGACCAGCGTAGGCGAGGTTGCCGTCGACGCGATCCTCGCCGACGTGTGAGAACCGGACCTCGTTGGTGGCTCGGTTACCAACAAGCGCCGTCCAGCTCACGTTGAACATGCGATCGTTCTCATCGAACTCCACTTGCCGGTTGTCGAGTGTCTGACAGCACTCGAAGTCCTCACCAAGCGCCGGTGCGACCTCTCGCTGCCAGCGGAAACTGAAGTTCTGGCCTCCAGCCGTGTAGTCGGCGCGTGCGTAGGTGCTCAGTGCATGGATGACTGAGGCGTCGGCGTAGTCCGTCGCGATGGCGGCCGCTTCCGCCGGGAAGGAATGCACAACAGCGTTATCGATCAGGTTCCGTTCGAGGTTGAAGAAAAAGAATGCCTTGTTCCGAACGATCGGACCGCCCACATTGAATCCAAAGGTCCTTCGGCCGCCTTCCGGATTCTCGTCTCCGTCGGCTTCGAGGAACGGATCGATCGCACGCAGCTTGTCGTCCTCGAAGTTGTAGAAGCCCCGGCCGCTGAACAGGTTGCTGCCCGACTTGGTGACGGCATTGACGATGACGCCGGACGATCCGCCGGTACTCGGCCGTGTACTGGTGCGTCAGTACCTGGAACTCGGCCATCGCGTCGAGCGCGATGCGCGCCTGCGGTCCAGTCCCTCCACCGTCGGTGTCCTGATTGGCGGCGCCGTCCACCGTCCAGAGATTGCTGGCGGTCGATCGCCCGTTCACGTTGAAGTTCCCACCCTCGAACTCACCTGGCGTGAGGGCCGGTGTCATCCCCGGGACGATCTGCATCAGCGAGAGGTGGTTGTAGCCCTGACTGGGAAGGCCGTCGATCTCCGCGTCGGTGATCATCGAACCAATCCGGCTCGCCGTGACCTCGACGATCGGCGTCTGGCCCGTCACGGTGACGGTCTCAGCGACCGAGGCCAAGCCCAGCGTGAACATCAGGTTCAGCTCCTGGCCAATCCGGAGGACGAGGCCCTGCTGTGCCTGTCCCTGGAAACCAGCAAGATCGACGCGGACGGTATAGACGCCTGGAGTCAGCGTCGGCACCACGAACTGCCCTTCCGCACCGGTCGTTGACTCACGAACGATGCCGGTCGCTTCGTTGGTCACCGTGACAGTGACGCCGGGCAGAACGGCCTGCCCTTGATCGAAGACGGTGCCACTGAGAGTCGCGTTGCCACCTTGGGCAAACGCGATCGAGGACAAGGAGCCGCACAAGCACTGCCAGAACGCAAACCCCTGCGATCTGCTTGAGCATTCGAACCTCCAAAATTCGCCTGCGGGCGATTTGACACGCCGACCCGTCGGCGTGTCCATCGCGCTACATCTGCTGCCGCACCGATCCGTTGTCAATGAGCGGTGACCGCCCGTTTCCGCTCCTGATCCGTGAGTCCCAGGTCCACCACTGTCGCCCTATTGACCGTCGTGCCGTCGATACTGTACCGTCCAACGGCGACGTACGATATCCAGTCATTGACCGACGAAAGTCCATCGAAGGTTCACGACTCTCAATCACCCCCAGGAGGATCCACATGACATTTGTGAGGCGGTTTCTGGTTGCTGGGATGCTGCTAGCACTCCCCGCCCTCGGCTACGCGCAGGAAGCGACGTTGACGGGAGCGGTGACCGATTCCTCGGGCGCGGTGTTGCCCGGGGTGACCGTGACGGCCGTAAACGAGGCCACGGGGAACACGTTCACCGTTGTCACTGACGATCGCGGTCTCTATCGCCTGCCGGTGCGAGTCGGTTCGTACCGGATTTCGGTGGAACTGCAGGGCTTCGCCACCGTGACCCGAAGCGGTGTGCAGCTGCTCATCGGACAGTCGGCGGCCGTCAACCTCCAGATGTCACCCTCGACGGTGCAGGAGACCGTGACAATCACCGCCGAGGCGCCGCTGCTCACCATCAGCTCGTCGAGCCTCGGCGGCAACGTCGATCCGCAGCAGGTACAGGAGTTGCCCGTGTATGGCCGCAACTGGATGGCGCTTTCCATGCTCGCTCCGGGCAGCCGCACGTCCTCGACGAACGCGAGTACGCCGCTCCCCGATCGGAACGGCGGCGAAGCGCGTGAATTCCAGCTGAACATGGACGGCCAGCAGGTCTCGAACGAAATCGGCACCGGGGCCCAGCCACGCTACAGCCAGGACGCCATCGCCGAATTCCAGTACCTCGCGAACCGCTTCGACGCCACGCAGGGACGCACCTCGGGCGTGCAGGTCAACGCCATCACGAAGTCCGGCACGAACGACCTGACCGGCTTGTTCCGCGCCAACTTCCGCAACTCCGACTGGTTCGATGCCGAGGAACCTGTGCTGAAGCGAAAGGTTCCTCTCGACAACCAGCAGTACAGCGTCGTGGCAGGCGGACCCATTATCAGAGACAAGCTGCACTTCTTCGGCAACTTCGAGTACGAGCGGGAGCCGCGCAGCAGCATCTGGAACACTCCCTACTCCGTATTCAACGAAGAACTGAGCGGCACGCGGACCGTGAAGATCGCCGGCGCCCGGGCGGACTACCAGATTTCGTCTAACACCCGGTTGATGGGGAAAGGCGCCTGGGGGCGGCTATTGGAGCCGTTCGGAGCTGGCGCGTCGAACAACAGCCCGGCGGCAACGAACACGACGGAGGAGAACAACAAGGAGGGGATCGGGCAGCTGACGCAGGTACTTTCGAACCGCGCCGTGAACGAGGTCAAGGTCGGGTATGCGTTCTTCAACCTGGCTAACGAGAACCTGACGACGTGGTCGAACCACTGGCAGAAGGCCAACGGCATCACGACCGGTTCCCCGCGCATTACGTTCACCGGCTTCGCGGTCACGGGCAACCAGAACCACCCGCGCCACCAGGACCAGGACGTCTGGACGTTCCGTGACGACTTCACGCTCTCGTACGAGGGAAAGGGACGCCACGATCTGCGCGCGGGCGGGGAGTTCCTCAGGCGCCATCAAATCCAGGCCAACTGCCGGCAGTGCATGGGCACGGTCGACGCACGCGGCGGGCCGCTGCCCTCGGAGGCCCAGCTGACAGCGTGGTTCCCCGACTGGGAGAACGCCGACACCTGGAACCTGGCAGCGATCTCCCCCCTCGTCCGCACCTACAGCATCGGGTTGGGCGACTTCGACGTCCATCTGAACTCGCAGAAAGTCGCCGCGTGGGCGCAGGACGACTGGAGGGTGTCCTCCGCCCTGACCCTCAATCTCGGATTGCGGTGGGACGCGAGCCTGAACAGTTTTGCCAACGACGTGGAGGTCCTGCCGTGGCAATACGCTGGACGACCGGAAGACTTGAACAACTTCCAGCCGCGCGTCGGTTTTGCCTATCTGCTCACCGAACGAACAGTGCTGCGCGGCGGGACAGGTGTGTACTACGGGGACGCGCTTGGCGCTGACTTCTCGTTCGCGACAGGCAACGCGCAGGTACTCGTCATCCAGTACCCGAATGACGGGCGGGCGAACTTCGCGTTAGACCCGACCAACGGCGCGGGCCTGCCGACCTTCGACCAGGCGCAGCGGCGCTTCTGCTACGCCAACAACAACACGCCGGGGTGCCTGATTCGCGATCTCCAGGAGTTCGTGGCGCCACCGGAATTCATCCACGTGCCGGAGACGTGGCAGACATCGATCGGCATCCAGCAGCAGTTCGGCAGCGTCACGGCAGTCACCGCTGACTACGTCTACAGCAAGGGCAGCCATGAAAAGGACGTGGTGGACAACGTCAACCTGACGTTCAATCCCGCGACCGGCGCGAACTATCCGTCAACCGACCGTACGCGCCGGTTGGATCCGAACTGGGGCACGGTGTCGATGAACTCGCACATGGCGCGCTCCGCGTACCACGCGGTGCAGACGAGCGTGACGAAGCGCCTGAGCAACCGCTGGCAGGCATCGGCGAACTACACGCTCGCCTGGCTCTACAACGCCGATTCACGGCCGTTCACCGGCGAGCGGGACGCGTCCGGCAATATCACCTTGTTCCAGGTGCCTTTCGACACGCAGCCCGACCTCGGCGGCGAGTGGAGCCTGTCGGGCGACGACCAGCGCCATCGCTTCGTGTTCAACGGTATCTGGGAGGTCGGCGGGGGCTTCCAGGTCAGCGGCCTGCACTATATGGGCGCCGGCCTCCGGCTCGCCACCAACTACGGTGGTGACCTCCGCAGCTTCGGGGGCGGGAGCGGCCGCCTGCGGCCGGACGGCACGATCGTGCCGCGCAATACGGAGATGAGCCCGGCGCAGCATCGCACCAACATCGGGCTGCGACAGCGCATCCCGGTACCCGGGGGGATGGCATTCGACGTGATCGCCGAGGTGTTCAATATATTCAACCAGACCAACTACGCACTCGGCACCCAGGAGAGCCAGCCGGCGAACTATCTGCAACCCGTGTCGGGGCAGTACCGCACGGCGCAGTTCGGCTTCCGCGTGACGTTCTAGGGCGGTTCCTCATGGCAGCGCGGGGGCTCCGGCCCCCGCGCGTTGCCACCACGCGCAGGGTAGAGCGGTTTGCGTTTCGCCGTAGAGCGCACGCTTCAGCGTGCGCGTGTCCGCGAAGGCTAAAGCCTCCGCTCTACGCCGAATCGAAAAGCGGTCCAGAGCCTCGCAACAAGCACAAACTCACAAACTGAAGAAGGATTCTGCAGACGGGAAACTGGAAGCAGAGCGGCGCGGGATGTCCCGTGCCGCTCTCAGGTCTGCTGAGGCAGGCGCCCCGAGGGGAAGGCTACGGCTCGAGCGTAGCCAGGTATGCCGAGATCGCGACCATCTCGTCGCTGGTCAAGCGCGCGACCGGTGCCACCATGAACGAGGCGTCGATACCTTTCCGCGTGCCGTCCTTGAACCACGCCAGCTGACGGTACGTATAGATCGGGTGCATCCCCGCCAGCCTGGGGTTTGCGCCCTGACCCTTCATGTCAAGACCATGGCAGAGCCCGCACGCCATGGTCCGCCCGCCACCCGTCTCAACCAACTCCTTGCCACGCGCGATACTTCCAACGGGCACATAGGAGATGAATCCGGAGTTTGGATCGCGCAAGCGCGCCCGCGCGGGATCCTCGGGTACGGTAATGATCCGGCCGGCAATCGGTTCCATTCCGCCGGCGGGATCCAAGAATCGCATCCGACCGTTGGCCAGGTAGCTCTTCTGCACCATGTTGGTCTCGACGACCTTCTGGAACGTCTTTCTCGGCAGTTTGGCGAAGTACTCTGCGGCCTCGAGGACCTGCGCGTCGGTCACGGCGGCGGCAATGCCGTTCATGCGCTTACCCGTCGGGTCCTTCCTGACACCGCTCTTGAAGTCGATCATCTGCTGGACCATGTAGGGCACCGACAGGCCGGTGAGGTCAGACGACTCCGGGTGACCGAGGCCTGACATCAGGTGGCACGCACCGCAGGCCATCGCGCCCCCATTGCCCTTGACCACGCTTTGGGGGGCCGCCGGATGCTGGTCCGGGTACCAGTCTGGAGGATTGAGCAGATCGTCGATCTGCGCCTGTGTATAAGTCTTGGTGCTCTCCGGGGCGCGCTTCGGCGCGGGATCCTCCGGAAACTCTTTCTCCACCCTGTCCGGAAATGCCCACGACATGTCGGGACCAGCGGGCGGCTGCTGCGTAGCAACTCCCGCCGAAAACACGTAAAGCAGGGCAACGGCCAGCACCCATGTGATTCTGCGCATATACGCGGCTCCTCAGAAAACCAGTTGCGGGGTGACGGCTAGCTTGTAGCCAGTAGCTGGTTGCGAGACGCCATAAGCCCTCCAGTCACCGGTCGGCGTTCGCGACAACCTTCCAGCCACCAACTACAGGCTACCAGCTACCGGCGAACAAGAACCACCAGCCCGCACATACTACGACAAACAGCAGCGAATTTCTCCGCACGTGCGGGAAAAATCACACGGCGCCGCACCACCCGATAGGCAGTGCAGACCGTCTTGCGCTGGCGCGTCGCTTGCGTGGAGTGTCGGCTGGAATAAACTCCTTTGTCGCGGCGGATGACCCGGGCGACAATCGTACCGGGACTCGACAGAGACTCCATCGGAGGGATTATGAGGTTCGGATCGAGGCGGATCATGTGTGGCGCGGCGGCCACGGCTGGGGTGTGGCTGCTGAGTGTGGCGCTCGTGGGTGGACAGGCACCAACAGCCGCGCAGAATCAGATGCTGGCCGAGAACGTGTTCAAGAACATCACGGTTCTTCGCGGCATTCCCGTTGATGAATTCATGGGAACAATGGGCGTCTTTTCTGCGGCGCTCGGTCTGTCCTGTGAAGATTGTCACACGGCGTCGTCGAACGACTGGGCCAACTACGCACAGGACGTCAGCCCGAAAAAAGCCATGGCGCGCCAGATGGTCCGCATGATGGCTGATATCAACAAGCAGCATTTCGGCGGTCGACAGGTCGTGAGCTGTTTTACGTGCCATCGTGGCAGCAACAGCCGTCCGAGGGTGACAGCGAGCCTAACGACTCTGTATGGCGCGCCTCCTGCCGAGGAGCTGGACGTGCTGGTCCTCCCGGCTGACCCCGGCGGCCCGACCGCCGTGCAGATTCTCGACAAGTACATCGCAGCCGTGGGCGGCGCCCAACGTGCGGCGATGCTCACGAGCTATGTGGCGAAGGGGACCTATTCGGGATACGGACCTGAGGGGGCGCCCCGACCCGTAGAAATCTACGCCAAGGCTCCGAATCAGAAGACCGTGATCGTTCGCGATCCCGAAGCTGGCGACAGCACGACCACCTTCAACGGTACCGGTGGATGGATATCCGCACCGTTCAGGCCGATTGAGGTGCTCGAACTGCACGGAGCGGAGCTCGACTCCGCCAGAGCGGAAGCGGAGCTGCTCTTCCCCGCGAGCACCAAGCAGGTGCTCACCGGCATGCGCACCAGTAACGACTTCATCAATGACAGGACTGTGCAGGTAGTTCAGGGGATCAAGGGTGGAGCCATCGTCACGATGTACTTCGACGAGGAGACGGGCCTCATGAGCCGGCTCGTGCGGTCAACGCCCTCACCGGTCGGCCGCCTTCCGGTCCAGATCGACTACTCCGACTACCGCGACGTCAATGGGCTAAAGATGCCGTTCAAATGGACGATGACCTGGCTGGACGGACGCTCGAACTACGAGATTGAGCGAGATCCAGCCGAACGTGACGATTGACGCGGCGAGATTCGCAAGGCCGGCGCCGCCGAAGCCCGGGAAGTAATAGCTAGGCGGTAGTTGGTATCCGGTAGCTAGTGGTAGTTGGTAGCTGGTAGGTGGCAGAGGAACAGGCTGGGCGGTTTGATGCAGGTGAACCGGTGCTACGAGCTACCGGCCTACCAGCTACGAGCCGAGATCATTGCCTCCGGCAACAGCCGGGTATATATTTGAGAAACAGCCCGGAAACATTCGACCAAGACGTCGGTGGGTGTAACCCCGGCAGGAGGGTTCTACAGTGAGGAAGAGTTCATTCTTGGTGGTAACCGTCGCGGCAGCAGCGCTGTCGCTCTCGGGTTCGGTGTCGGCGCACCACGGTGATGCTGGCCGCTACATCGAAGAGGTCATCACCATCACCGGGACGGTGGTCGAGACCCAGTTGATCAACCCACACGCGATTCTGGTGTTCGATGTTGCCGACCCCAGCGGCAAGAACGTGCGGTGGCAGGCCGAGCTGGGCGGGGCACAGGCGATGATTCGCGCCGGCTGGACCAACGACGTCAAGCCCGGGGTCAAGGTGACGCTCACTGGTCGCAGACTGAAGAGCGGCGCGCCCTACATGAACATGACCGAGCGGGCGAGAATGATCCTGGCCGACAGCGGCAAGGAAGTCTTGCGTAACGCTAACTATGGCCAGCCGCCGACAACCGGTGGCACGTCGAGCACCGGCGCGCCTGCGGCTACCGGCGCGCCCGCAGCTGCGCCCGCGAAGTGAATCGTCAGAGCTTCGCTCGACAATCGCTCGGGCACTAGCGTCTCCATCAGCACCGGCGGCAGGTAACCCTGCCGCCGGCGTCCACACACAAACCAGCACAATTCGCAGGACGAAACGGATGATGAATCTGCGTACGGCGTCAAGGCGGCATCCGTCTTCATGCGCCGCCGCGCGGGCCCAGGTCCCAAGCGTCAGCCAGGCCGGCATCGGGCTGGATGAATAGCGCGGTACCCGTCTTCGCGCCATAATCTCGTCAGTAATTTTCAACCCGTCACAATTACCGTCTGGAGGCGTCATGAGGCGCAGAGTGTTCTCAGTCATTGCCGTAGTCTGCTTGGGGCTGTGTGTCAGCGCCTGGCGTATCGCCGCACAGGCGCCGGCCGCACCCTTGAGGCAGGTTGCCTACCTGAAGGCGTCGAACCCGGAAGCGTACGACCACTTCGGAGAGGGCGGCGCGCTGCCAAGCCACACGGGTCAGACCGTGGCCATCAGCGGTGACGGGAACACGATTGCGATCGGCGCGCCGCACGAAGCCAGCAGCGCGACGGGGGTCAACGGCAACCAGAACGACAACGGGGCTTACAACGGGGGCGCGGTGTACGTCTACACCCGTAACGGCGGCACGTGGCAACACCAGGCGTACGTCAAGGCGTCGAACGCCGGCTCGGGCGACTATTTCGGGAGCTCCGTGGCCTTGAGCGCCGACGGCAACACCATGGCCGTGGCGGCGAACTGGGAAGCGAGCAACGCGACCGGCGTCGACGGCAATCAGGCCGACAACTCCATCCCCCAGGCGGGCGCGGTATACATCTTCACGCGTAGCGGCGGGACATGGCGTCAGCAGGCGTATCTCAAGGCTTCCAACACGGGCGAGGCAGGTGAAGCCGGAGACGGTGACCAGTTCGGCTTCTCTCTCGCGCTCAGCGACGACGGCAACACGGTGGCTGCAGGGGCGATCGCCGAGGACAGCAACGCGACCGGCGTCAACGGCAATCAGGCGGATAACTCGGCGAATTCGGCTGGCGCCGTCTACGTGTTCGCGCGGACGGGTACGACCTGGTCGCAACAGGCGTACATCAAGTCCTCGACGCCGGCGGAGTACGCGAACGGCGACCTGTTCGGCTTCTCGGTCGCGCTGAGCGCCAACGGAAGCACGCTGGCGATAGGTGCCTATGACGAGGGCGGCTCGTCGAGAACGATCAACGGCGCGATCGACAACATGCGCGGCGGCTCCGGCGCGGTCTACGTCTTCACACGGGCTGGTGGAATATGGAGCCGACAGGCATATCTGAAGGTTGCAACGGCCGAGCAAGGAGACTCCTGGGGCGTGTCCCTGGCAATCAGCGATGACGGGAATACACTCGTAACGGGTTCGGTCGACGAGGACTGCACGGCGACCGGCGTAAACCCAACCGGATGTGATGGCGATGTCAAGACCGATGTCTCGACTGGCGCCGTCGCTGTTTTTACTCGCGCGGGGACCACATGGAGCCAGCAGGCGTTCTTGAAGTCGTCGAACACTGACACGGAAGACTGGTTCGGGATTCGCACGGCGATCAGTGGGGACGGCAATACCCTGCTCGTGACAGCGTCCAACGAGGACAGCGCCTCGCAAGGCATCAACAGCAACCAGGCCGACAATACGGCCATCGAGGCTGGTTCGGCCTATTTGTTCACCCGCAACGGCGCGACCTGGACTCAGCAGGCATACGTGAAATCGTCCAACAACCAGGAGTACGACGAGTTCGGCAATTCAGCTGCGGTCAGTCGCGACGGCCGAACGATGGTTATTGGCGCGCGCGGGGAAGACAGCAATGCGCGAGGGATCAACGGCAATCAGGCTGACAACTCCCTCGACGAAGCCGGCGCAGCCTACGTGTTCGCGCGCTAGGTGATCGAGTTGACACGATAGGGGAATCGGCCAGTTGCGAACAGGGAGTCTTCGCGCCCTTGTTTCTTGCTGACGGCTGTTCCCCTGTCGTCGCCTGCCTGATGCTCACGCCTGACGCCGTGTGGTCGGTCCCCACGGACCACGTGGCGCATTGATGAGCCACTCCCTCCAGATTCTCCTGCTGCTCGCGCTGGTCATCGCCGCCGCCAAATCTGCCGGCGCCCTCGCGGGAAAAATCGGACAGCCATCCGTCTTCGGCGAGATTTTCGTCGGCCTCCTGCTCGGCCCGACGCTCCTCAATTTACTGAACTGGCCGATCTTCGCCAGCGCCGATGGCGGTGCTGGCCTGACCGACTTGGTCGGCGACCTCGCGGAGATCGGCGTGCTGCTCCTGATGCTCGTGGCCGGCCTCGAGACCGACCTCCAGGAAATGCGGCGCGTCGGCAAGACCGCCTTCTGGTCCGCCCTGGGCGGCGTTGTCCTTCCCCTCGTCGGCGGTGCAGCGACGGCTGTGGCATTCGGCCTCCCGCTGTTTTGGGAAGGGATCTTCATCGGCACGATTCTGACGGCGACGAGCGTCAGCATCTCCGCGCAGACGTTGATCGAACTGGGCGCCCTGCGGACGCGCGAAGGCTCTACGATTCTTGGCGCCGCCGTCATCGACGACGTTATCGGAATCATCGTCCTGTCGCTCGTGGTCGCCGCGGCAGGGGCATCTGCCGCTGGACTGGATCTGGCGCAGATCGGGTTCCTGGCGCTGAGGATCGCGGTTTTCTTTGGGATTGGAATCGCCGCGGGACGATGGATGACGCCGCTCCTGCAGTGGGCATCGGGACTGCCCGTCAGTCAGGCGATCCTCGCCGTGGTCCTCGTCGTGGCCTTCATCTACTCTTGGGCGGCCGAGTACGTCGGCGCTGTCGCAGCCATCACGGGATCGTATCTGGCAGGGGTGCTTATCGCGCAGACGCCATTCAAGCGACAGGTCGACGACGGGGTTCACCCACTCACCTACTCGATGTTCGTGCCGATCTTTTTCGTCAACATCGGCCTGCAAGCGAACGGCCGAGAGCTCGGCAGCAGCGCCCTGTTCGCCATTTCACTGATTGCCGTCGCGATCGTGACAAAAGCATTCGGGTGCGGTCTGTTCGCCAGGCTGTCTGGTTTCTCGACGAAAGAATCAGTGCGGGTCGGCGCCGGGATGATCTCACGAGGCGAGGTCGGACTGATCGTGGCCGGCTACGGGCTCACCCACCAGATCATCGGACGCGACGTCTTCTCAGCTTCCGTCGTCATGGTGCTGGTGACCACGATGGTGACCCCCCCGCTCCTGCGCCTCACGTTCGCGAAAGGGCGCGTGACGGGCGCGATGGTGGAAGAGACGATCGGCGGACCGCCCGAGGAAGCGCGGTCATGAGCGGCGGAATCGGCGGATCTGAAAATCGCACTAACGGCACCGCTCCACGCAGACGCAACCTGGGAGTTAGTTGGTGGTGTTGCCGGTCTTACCCTGCGCCGCGTCCATGATCATGCGGGTCGCCAGGTAGAGCCGCGGAGCAATCGACGAGATCTGGATGTATTCCGATTCGTTGGAATGCGCACCGAAACCCTTCAGGCCGAATCCCTCCAGCACGGCGGCGCGCGACGAGAGCGACGCGAACGCGGCGTCGGTGCCGCCACCTGGTGCTGTGTCCTGGACGCTGAGGTCATGCCCGATTTCCTTATAGAGCCGCTGCGCGTGGGCTGCCACGGCACGAGCCGCCGCTGTCGCTTCGAGCGGCGGGCGCGTCCTCTCGAACACCATGTCCACCTTGACGTCGGGGATTAACTGCTTGCGGATGCGCTCTCGAACCTGTTTCTCGATCCCGTCGTAGTCGGACACACGCAGCACGCGAACGTCCGCGGTGGCCCGTGCCTCGGCTGGGATCACGTTTCTCGCGGTGCCGCCGTTGGCGAGCGTCCAGTTCATCTTCACACCCGTGGCTTCGTTCGAGAGATCGCGTGTCTGCAGCATCTGGTGTGCAAGCTCGTACACCGCGTTTCGCCCCTGCTCAGGTGCTCCACCCGCGTGCGAGGCGCGCCCGGTCACCTTGAGCTGCACGGCGGCGATACCGGCCGTCGTCAGGCGAACGGAGTCCTCCAGGCCGGCGCCCTCGAACGACAGCACCAGGTCGTGCTCCGATCCGAGCTTGGTGATGAGCGTCCGGGAACCCGCGGAACTGACTTCCTCATCGCCGTTGATCAGCACGGTGACGAGACCGTAGTCGCTGAAACCGAGCGCCTTGAGCGTGGCGACGGTATGAAGGACGAGGGCGACGCCGTGCTTGTCGTCGGCGATGCCGAGTCCATACGCGCGATCGCCGTCGATTCGAAAGGGCTGCTTCGCCAGCATGCCCCTCGGATACACGGTGTCCATGTGCGCAAGCAGGAGAATCCTCTTGGTCCCGGTGCCGCGGAATCTGCCCACGACCGACTTGCCAGTCCGAGGTGGTGTGTTCTCGAACCGCACCATGTCCGCCGGAGGGTCGACGAACTCGACATCGCCGCCGAGCGCTCGCAGACGCCCGGCAATGAGATCGGCGATGCGATTCAGTCCTTCGACATCCGCGCTGCCGGACTCGATGGACACCAGCTCCCGCAGCGTTTCGAGGTACGACTGCTGCTCGCCTTGTGCTCGTGTCAGCACCGGGTTCGCAGTTTGTGCGAATACCCACGTGGAGAACAGCGCGGCGACGGGGACGAGGACAAGGCGTGAGGGGCGAATCATAGAAAGTGATTCTACAGCCTAAGGTAGAACTACCGCAGGCGGGCAGGCGCGCCCGGTTTCTGATCACCGGGCGCTCAGAGCACTACATCGAATTTCAGCGCTGACCGGCTTCAGGGGCGAAACTTCCTCCGCGTCCGGAACCTGGAATCACCTGGCCATCGGCCCTGGATACGCTGAGAGGACTCAGACCGAACGTCCCCTCCGCCCGCGACGGATGCCCCTTGGCGCTCACGATCTCTCCAGGCACGAAGGTCTTGGCCGACCAGCCGACTTTGATGAGCCGAACAGGCCCGACGAATTCGAGCGCCCAGTCGTTGGTCACGCCCTTGTCGTCGGTCACATCAACGTGCAGGAAGGGGTGAGGATTCCTGAAGACCCAACTGGTCACCACTCCACGGATTTCAACAATCTTGTCCGAGTCGTAGAACGGCGCCTCGGAGTGATGGGCACCCACAGGTACATCAAGACCCTGAACGATGGTCGCGGCGACCACGACCGCGGGCAGCAGAAAGAAAGATGCGTCTCATGATGGGTGGCTCCTTCGCTGAGAGGCTAACGGATCCCGTACTTCAACTGATTGACCGGCATGTAGTTGATCGGTGCGCGCGCCTGTTCAGCATCGCACTCGGGCCACTCCACCAGCGCCTCTTTGGTCGGGAGGAACTCGAACTTGAATCGCACGGGCTCCTTGATGATGAGCCGATCCTCCAAAACCACATCCACCGTCAGCTTGTCGCCGTCTCTCGAGTATCGCTCGACCGTCTTCTTCTGCGTTGACGACGGCGTCATCGGGGGCTTGTCCTCGAGCCCGCCAGGATCGAACGTGTACTTGGTGGTCTCGACTACGAGCTGACGTCCTTCGTACCGACCCACGGAGTAACCGTGTAGCGCAAAGTCATTGTTCGAAGCGGCAGGATGCCCATGCCCCTCCAGCCAGACAGTGCGCGTGACGGCGTCCTTCTCGAACTTGATGATCACCCGGTCCGGCCGCTGCTCTATCTGGAAGTTGTAGGGATCGCCGAGGATGTGCGGCACCGTGGCCGGCACGCAGTCGTACATCGGTGCAAGCGACTCATCGATCGCCTCTCGCAGCGCGATGCCTCGAGCGTTCAGCGGCAACTCACCCGGTGTCACGGCACGTCCCGTCCTTGCCCAGATTCCGGTGAGGTTGGGAACCGCCGAAGACGCAGCCGGCGCCTGTGCACCAAGCCCGACAGGGTGGTATCCGGCGACTCCTGCCAGGACGACGGCAACTGCGGCTGCCTCGAGCGCTCGGCTCACGAAGGCCCTCGTTCCTGTGCGTCTCATGTCTCTCTCCCTCGGCCCGCAGCGGCTGGGCCAGTACGCGCATTATCACTGCTCACTAGCCGTGGCGCAAGGCGTCGCAGAGAGCAGGCGCAAACCTACGTCGAACCCTCGCGATCACGACGAATCTTCACCGGCTGTCCCCTCAGCGTGGCCTTCTTCATCCCGGCGATGATCTCGTCGGCCAGATCCTCCGGCACACTCACCAGGGAGAAGGTGTCGGCGATTTCAATGGCGCCAAGGGCGCGTGCCGGCACGCCGGTTTCTCCAGTGATCGCGCCGACGAGGTCGGCTGGCCGGATACCCGCACGGCGGCCCGCGCCAATGAAGAGTCGGACATCGCTCTCATTCGTCTGACGACGCGGTCTCCCTTGACCCACCGAAGGGGCACCGTCGCGAAGGCGGCTTCGGTCGGCGACCCGAGCGGCATACGGCTGCCGCGCGGCCTGGGGAGGCGGCGCCTCGAGTTCTTGCTCGTCTCCCTCTCGCCCGGCAGCGACGTGTGCCATCTTGACCGCCGCCGCGGCGATGTCCATCACATCGAATTCGCCCGCCAGCGACTCGACGACCGTCCGAACATCCGCGAAATCAGCAGCGACCAGATGCTCTCGGACCGACGCCTTCGTGATCTCGAGACGACGCGCCCTCAAGTCCGCCACTGTCGGAAGCGCGACGACATCGATCTTCTGCCTGGTGAGCTGTTCGATCGTGCGAAGCAGTCGATGCTCCCTGGGCTCGACCAGGGTAATCGCCGTCCCTTCACGGCCGGCACGCCCGGTACGGCCGATCCGATGCACGTACGACTCGGCTTCCGCGGGAAGGTCGTAGTTGATCACATGCGAGAGATGCGTCACATCCAGTCCGCGCGCGGCCACGTCCGTGGCGATCAGCAGGTCGGTCTTCGCCGAGCGCAGCCGGCCCATGACCCCATCACGCTGTCGCTGCTGCATGCCCCCGTGCAGTCCCTCGGCACGGTAGCCGTGAGCGTTCAACGTTTCGGTTATCGAATCAACCTCGATGCGCGTTCGGCAGAACACGATCGCCGAGGTGGGGTTCTCCATGTCGAGAATACGATCGAGAGCCGCCGCCTTCTGCTCCCGCCGCACCACATACGCGACCTGACGTACGCGCGGCATCTTGCCGGCGGCCGTCTTCTCTCCGGCTATGGTTACCCTGACGGGACTCTTGAGGTGACGCTTGGCGATGGACAGAATGCGAGTGGGCATCGTCGCCGAGAACAGCGCCGCCTGCTTCGTCTTGGACGTTGCCTCGAGGATGGCCTCGAGGTCCTCCACGAAGCCCATGTCGAGCATCTCGTCCGCTTCATCCAGCACGAGCACCTGGATCTCGTCGAGCTTGAGCGTCTTTCGACGCAGATGGTCGAGTGCTCGACCGGGGGTCGCCACCGCGATGTCGGCCCCGCGACTGAGCGATCGAATCTGCTGCTCCATGGAGGCGCCACCGTAGAGCGGCACAACCTGAATGCCGGTGCCACGCGCGTACTTGTGAAAGGCTTCGGAAAGCTGCATGGCCAACTCCCGCGTCGGGACGAGCACGAGGCCACGCAAGTGGCGTCGTCCTGCTTCGTCTGCGAGAAGCCGCTGGATCATCGGCAGCGCGAACGCCGCCGTCTTTCCCGTTCCGGTGGCGGCCTGGGCCAACAGATCCTTGCCCGATAGCATCAGCGGAATGGCTTCGCACTGGACGGGCGTCGGCTCTTCGTAGCCGAGCACACCCAGCGTGGCCACGAGCGGCTCGGCCAGGCCGAGCGCCGCGAACTCCGCGGCCTTCTTGATGGATTTTGACATTTCTTACTGGGAGACCGATGCCGTGTGTTCTTCGTAGGTGCCCTTGAAATCCACGACGCGGCCTTTGGCGAATTGCCAGACGCGCGTCCCAACCTCTTCGAGCAAGTCCTGATCGTGGGTCACGAGGAAAACTGTTCCTTCGTACTTCTGGAGCGCGACGTTCAGCGCATTGATGGATTCCAGATCCAGGTGATTCGTCGGCTCGTCGAGGACGAGCACGTTCGGCTTCTGCAGCATGATTCGGCAGAACAGCAGACGAGCCGTTTCGCCGCCAGACAGCGCGTCCGTGGGCTTGTAACCCTCTTCGCCGCTGAAGAGCATCTGGCCGAGCAGACCGTGAATGTCCTGACGCGATGCATCGGGATCGAAACGGTGCAGCCACTCGACGACGGTCATGCCTTTCTCGATCTCCCCGGCATGATCCTGCGGGAAGTACCCGATCGACACCTCGTGACCCCAGCGCAGCGTGCCGTGATCGCGATCCTCGGGCGAGGCCGGCATGTCAGGGGCATCCGCCATCAGCGCCTTGAGCAAGGTCGTCTTTCCCGCCCCGTTACGACCCACCAGGACGACCCGGTCGCCGCGGTTCACGATCGCGCCGAAACGCGTGATGACCGGCGTCTCGCCGTGTGACTTGCTGACACCCTCGCACTCCAGGACGACCTTGCCCGATGGCCGTTTCGTCAGGAACCTGATGTACGGACGCTGAATATTCGAGCGGGCCAGCTCCGTTGTCTGCAGCCGCTCGACTTCCTTCCGGCGCGACGTCACCTGGCTGGCGCGGGTCCCGGCGCCAAAGCGCTGGATGAAGTCGTTGAGCTGTGCGATCTTCTTCTCGCGCTGCGCGTTCCCCGCCTCAATCGTCGAGCGAATCTGGGTCTTCGCCATGACCATATCGTCATAGCCGCCTGTGTAGGTGATGATCGTCTCGTAGTCGATGTCGGCGATGTGCGTGCAGATGCCGTTCAGGAAATGGCGGTCGTGCGAAATAACGATGAGTGAGCCTTCGTAGCGGCTGAGGAACTGCTGGAGCCAGTGGATCGAGTCCAGGTCCAAGTGGTTCGTCGGCTCGTCGAGCAACAGGGCTTCAGGCTGACCGTAGAGCGCCTGCGCCACCAGTACACGCACCTTCTGCCCGCCCTGCAGTTCGGCCAACGTCTTGTCGTGCAGGGCGTCGGCAATGTCGAGCCCCTGCAGCAGCACCGCGGCATCGCTCTCCGCCGAGTACCCATCTTCCTCACCGACGATGCCCTCGAGCTCGCCGAGACGCATGCCGTCCTCGTTCGACATCTCGGCCTTCGCATACAAGGCGTCGCGTTCGGCCAGCGCGCTCCACAGCCGCTTGTTGCCCATGATCACGGTGTCGATCACGCGGTACTGGTCGAACGCGTAGTGGTCCTGGCGCAATACGCCCAACTTGGAGGGACGAACCACCGTGCCGCGCTGGGGCTCGAGCTCTCCCGTCAACAGCTTCATGAAGGTTGACTTCCCGGCGCCATTGGGCCCGGTGAGCCCATACCGCCGCCCCTTCGCGAACGTCGTCGTGACGTCCTCGAATAGGACCTTGGAGCCATAACGCATGGACACACCATTGACAGCAATCATGAGCGTGGAGCCTCGGAAGGAGCGGTTGGCAGCGGGTGAGCCTTCTATTCTAGCAGGCGGCGCACCTGGCCGGCCAAGGCCACCCAAAGGGCCGCGGAGGGAGGGGTTCTAGGAGGTAGGCGACTGTTCCACCGATTCCTCGGTGCTTGCAAGAAGCTCTACGCGCAGACGGACGACCTCACCTGGAACGATCGTCAATGGCAGGGTGCGGACACGGTCCGCATGACGAAGCTGGATCTCGGCCGCTCCGATGGGAATCGACAATTGCGTCGGTGTTCGGCCCGCGGCGCTACCGTTGACCCACACTTCCATGCCGGCGGGCTCGGTCTCGACATACACCGTCCCATAAGCCGCCAGTGCGGGCGCATTCGCCGCCCCCGCGGCGTCGCCCGCCAGCGCGGGCCGTTGCCATATCCACATTGCGACAAACGGCGCCTCGGCGATCGCGACCGCCGCGAGCAGGATCGCGATCCACACGAAGGGCGACGAATGTGTGTCGATCCGCGCTGGGAACGAAACTCCGGCCGCTCTGCTCGAGGGCGTGGTTGGCTGCGTCGCGCGCGGCGCGGAGACGGGGACCTCTTGAGGCCAGTCGGCTTCGGAGTGAAACTCAGCGAGTGCGTCGGAGTCGAGAGGTTTCTCTTTTCCCGCACCGCCGATGTCGATCACCTGCGGTGACTCCGGGGGTAGCCCTTGCCGTACCATCGGGGCCAGCGTGTGCCAAGGCTGTGCCAGCGACGATGCTGGGCGTGCGAGTGTTTGTCGTCGAAAGACGCGCCCAAGCCTTTGCAGGACGCGGAGTTTCTATGATTTCCCAGTAACAACGAGGCCTTCGCAGACCGGGCATCAGATTGAGTGCGGGGTAGGCTCGCCGACCGCGAGGATGCCGGTCGAGCCGAGGGCTCAACCGGCCGGGGTGCTACTTCTTCTGCTCCTCGTACAGCTTCCTGAGCTGCTCGACGTTTTCGTTGTTGGTGCAGAAGTTCTCGGACAGCCTTTCGTTGTTGGCCGACAGCGACAGCGTCTCCCACCGCGACGTCCACGGCTTGGTCAGGACCTTCGGATCCTCAATCGTGACCTGATACTCGAGGTAGTTCATCGAGGGCCGGCGGAGCCGTTCGATGACGTGCAGGTCCTCGCTGTGGAACCAGCCATCACGAATCTGGGCGCGTGTGTCAATTGAGATCGTATCGATGACGAGGGTGTCGCCTTCCCAGCGCGCCGTCTGGTCGCCGTAGAACAGCGGCTCGAGTTCTTCCTTCGGCGTGTGCGGACGCCCGTCGATATAGACGGCATTCCACCGGTTGTTGTTTTCGATGAGGTGCACGAACAGCCCCGGCTTCATCACGACTTGATGCGCGTAGGCGTTGTCCGTGAACATGCCCGGGGTACCGACCGGCGTGCAATTGACATTGGCGCTGCTGAGCTCGAGCTCGACGCGCGTCATCGCCTTGCGCTTCTCCGCGGCCCACGGCTGGAATGGAATCGGATCTTCACGTTCAGCAGTCTGGTCGGGCACCACGCTCCAGGCGTTCGCCTTCCCGGTTGGTCCATCGAACCAGACACCCGAAAAATCCGGATGGCCGTCGGCCATACGAGGTGTGGGACCGCCCGGCGGCAGCGGTACCGGCACCACGTTGCCCCTGGCCTCGACGAACGGCTTCTCCTGTGCGGTGGCTACCACCGACAGCGCGCAGGTCGCTGCCAACAACACGCCGATGTATGTCTTCATGCCTATCTCCAGATCTTGGTGCCGAAGACACCTTCGACATCCTGCCCGAGCCGCTGTACCGTGCCGTCCGCGAGCTTGATGAACGAGGCCGCATAGCGGTTCTTCTCGCCATTCCTCGACCCACACCCTCTGATCACGACTTCCTTGTTGAGACTGGCATTCAGTACAGCCGGCGTCGCGCCGCCTCGCCTCAAGTTAGACGTTGACGAGAGCTGAAACGTCGCCTCCTCAACCTGACCTGCGGCGTTCTTCACGTTGAGGAAAAGGTACGCGTGGGGGTTCTCGTAGTTCACCTTGGTCAACACCCCGGTGACATCAGCGCAGGCCTTGGCGTCGAACTCCACGGCAAACGCATGGTGCGCCGACGCGGGTGCCGCCGCGGCAGCCACGAAAAGAGCCAAGCCCAGTCCACTCAATAGTCTCATTGCGACTGCCTCCGAAATCAGCTGGTAGCTGGTAGCTGGTAACCCACGAGGTTCGACCTTCGTGCTACCGGCTACCGGCTACCGGCTACCAGCTAACTAGAAATCATACTTGACACCAAACTGAATGATGCGCGGCTCACCCTGTTGAGTCGTAATACGCCCAAAGGTGCCGGCGTTGAAGTTCAACTGCGGATTGCCCCAGTTGAAGCGGTTGAAGAGGTTGAACGTCTCGATGCGGACTTCCAACCGCTGCGTTCCGGTGACGTTGATCAGCTTCGACACGGCCAGGTTGACATTCCAATAATCCGGACCCACCACGGCATTGCGGGGAAGGTTGCCCAACGTGCCGGGCGCCGGCTGCGCGAATGCCGCCGGGTTGAAGTAGCTCGTCAGCGTCCGCTCCTCCGGATAGAAGTCATCGCTGACCTGGTTGGGGCGCTGGTTGCCGATGCCGGTGAACGCGTTGTCGATGCCGCTCAGAATGTTGAGCCGGCTGCCCGACTGCGCGGTCAGGATCCCCGAGAGCCGCCAGTGCGAGGCGAGCGCGCGCATCACGGCATTGGACAGTTCCGGCGTCTCGTATCCGACGGTCAGCGTCGCCAGGTGTTTCCGATCCTGGTCGCAATAGCCTTCGTCGTAGGCCGGATTGTTCGGATCCACGAGGCCGCCGCTGGTCTGGGTGAAGCGAAGGGTCGTCGCGATGCCGAAGCAGCGCGACAAGGTGTAGTTGCCATTGAGGCTCACGCCGGCCGTGGAGCGGCGCTGTGCCGACAGTTTCAGACCCCGGTATTTCTGATAGCCCACGTCCGTGTGGAGATCCAGCCCGCCGATGAACGCGGCCTCCGTCGGGTTCTGCTGATACAGCACGCGCCGGAAGTTCAGGTTGGCGTTCGTCGAGCACACCGGGTACGTCACACCGTTGCGAAGCGTGCAGGGCCCAAGGCCCATGTAGATCCCTGGGTTCATCGAAATCGGCGCCCACAATCGATCCGAATAGCTCCCCAGATAGCTGGCGCTCACGCCCCACTGCGAGCCGAGTTGCTGCTCGACCGTGACGTTCCACGACTGCACCCGCGGCGAGTTGATGCCGGGATCCATCGTGCCGAAGCCGCCGAAGGGCACATACGGGGTCGTGGGCCCGGTCACGATGGGATGGGGGTCACCACCGACGGATCGATACGGGTCGTCCAGCAGGCCTGGAGGATCGACCAGCGTCGAGCGGTTGCCGAACGGCGGGGCGGACGAGTTGATGTTGTGGTACTCGCCGGACATGAAGTCATACCCCATCGAATAGGACGACCGCACCGCCAGGCGGCCATCGCCGTGGACGTCCCACGCCACGCCCAGGCGCGGCGCCAGGTTCCACCACTGAACCTCCAACCCCGTCTGTCCAGGCGGAAAGCCCTCGTCTCCCGGATAGATCAAGCCGGCCGGCGCATTGAGGAACACCTGGCTCTTGATCACCTGCTCGAAATTCTCCATCTTGAAGATGGCGATCGCGTTGTTCACGACGTTCTGGCCGAAGTAGGGCTCCCACCGGGCGCCGACGTTGACCGTCACGCGGCTCGAGGCACGCCACGAGTCCTGCGCATACAACCCCATGTGCCAGTTGTTGACCAGCACCTTGTTGGGACCGCCGTGCTCGACGCTGGTGACGCGGCCGACGAGCAGGTCCGCGAGTCCCAGGCCGGTGGCCGACCCATTGAAGATCCAGTTCCCATTGGCGCGCGACGTGGACGTGAGGTCGCCCTCGAAGTAGTTCAGGTTGGCGCCGAAGCCGAACTGATGATTGCCTCGTACGACCGTGAGGTCTTCAGCAAGCTGATAGGTGTCGTTCAGGAACAGCGCCTTGGCCGTGTTCGTGTCATACGTCAGGAAGCCGCCGGTGACGTTGACCGTCATGTACCCAGGCACGTAGGCGTAAAGGTTCGCCCCGATGTCCTTCGGCGAGAAGAACGGCGTCTGGAAGACGTCAACCTTGCCTATGTTGACCGCCACCCGCAGGGCGTTGACCATCGACGAGCTGAGCACCGTGGTCGCGCCGAAGGTCGTCGAGTGGGACGACATGTCCGAGCCCTTGGCGGAGGTCTTGAGAATGTTGTCGGTCCCGCCGGCGTAGCCAGGCTTCTCGGTAAAGTGAGTCAAGCAGGTACCGGCCGAAGAACGAGTGCTTCGTACCGGTCTGATAGTCGATCCTGGCGAGCGTCTGCGCCTCGTCGGCGTCTGCCGGGGCGTCGTACGTAATCTGGCCGCACGGGTCGGTCGTGCTCGGCAACCGCTTCGCCAGATTTACCGCGGCCGGACTGAACAGCGCGGGATTGATCTGATTGTTCACGTACGGCGCCCGCAAGGCCACCTGCCGGCCTCCGTTGCACGCCGGCGACGTGAACGCCGTGAAATCACCCGCCAGCATCGCGGGAGTGGGGACGTAGGCGATGTTCGACGGCGGACTCCTGCGGATCGGGGTGGCCTGATACGCGCCGAAGAAGAAGAGCCGGTCCCGCAGGATCGGACCGCCCAGCGTGCCACCGTATTGGTTCCGCTTGAGGCCGTCGTCCCTGCGTTTGCCGTCCGGGCCAATCGAGGCAAACGGACTCGTCGCGTTGAACCGATGGTGGCGCAGGAACTCAAACGCATTCCCCGAGAACCGGTTGGTGCCTGACTTGGTCACGGCGTTGACCGCCGCCGCCGACTTGAAGCCGTTCTGGGCGGAGAGGCCGCTCGTCGCCACCCGGAACTCCTGGAGCGCGTCGGGAAACGGCAGCGGCAGGTTCACGTTCTCCTGCGGGTTGTTGTGCGTCGCGCCGTCAAGCGTGTACCCGACGCCGGTCTCCAGCCCACCCGCCACCGCGATCCGCACGCCGCCCGGCTGCACCCGGTTCGTCGCGGTCCCCGTTTGCACCGCGGCACCCGACAGCACGAGCAGGTCCGTCACCTGGCGGCCCTGGAGCGGCAACTCGACGATCCGCTCCTGCTCGACGACCGAGCTGATCCCGGCGCTGCGGACGTCCACCAGCGGCGCCGCCGCTTCGACCGTGACCGTCTCCTCGAGCGACCCAAGCTCGAGGGCGGCGTTCACCGTCGGCGTGGCGCCGACCGTCAACACAAGCCCCGTCTGCACGTAGCTCTTGAAGCCCTGGAGCGATACCTCCAAGCGATACGGGCCCGTCGGCAGGTTCGAAATCAAGTAGTTGCCGTCGCCGTCGGTGACGACGGTCCGCACGAGTCCGGTGGCCGTCTGCGTCGCGGTCACGGTAACACCCGGGAGCACCGCGCCACTGGAATCGGTCACACGGCCATTGAGCTCAGCTGTAGACTGCGCCCACGCGGGCGTCGTGGCCAGAACCGTGGTGAACAAAGCGACGAACGCGAGGGTGGTGACCCCCCGTGCTGCACGCGTCATAGATTTGCTTCTCCCTTACTCTGCGGTTTCGGGACGTGCTCTGCGGTTTCGGGACGTGCCTTGACGATGAATTGAACGCTGTATAGCACCCGACTTTCGGGCTTGTCAACGCGCGAACGGGCAGTTGTCAAAGCGAAATAGCAATGTCCCCGTTCTTAACGAAATAGAAATGTCCCCTTGTGATGGCCTGTGGACGCTGTGCGAAACGCGTCGGCGCGTTTGGCAAGGCGCGGTGGGCGCGTCTGCGCGTCCACGGGGCCGGCGTCTGGGCGGAGTCGGTTCGCCACGAGCCGCGCGTCGTTCGCATCGCTCAGAGCCTTCCCGCCTTCGCTGGAGTTCCGGCCGCGGCCGGAGGAGGCACGGAGCGCAGGCCCTCGGGCGTCACGAGATAGATTTGGCGGCGCGGCTGATCTGAATCGTCCGCTTCTCGTCGTGCTGTTTGAGCAGGACCATGTCCTGAGACTCAAAACGTTCACGTGCACCCTTGACGAAGGTGACGTCTCGGTCTTCTGGTCGCCAGTCGTGTAGGTGGTCTTGAACCGGACACTGCGGCGCGGGCGGCGGCGGAGGAGGAGCGGGTGCAGCAACGGGCGGTCCATCTCCTGGCGATTGAACGGAGACCCAGCCCGTCTTGGGTTCTTGCTCCTACGGGGACACGACACCCGCCGCGGGGCTGATGCTCACTCCACAACGAATTCAAAAGGATCGCCGCAGCGAGTTGATCGGGCCCACCGCGTGTCCTCGCTGCCGAACCGTGACCGTCCTGGCCGTAGGTCAGGACACCCGAACAGCCGAGATGCCAAAGCAACTAGCGTCGGTTCGACTGGTGCAGACTTTGCTGCGCCTAGCTCCAGTGATGACGATGTCCCGTGGACGCGCGTGGCGGTTTCGCGCCGCGCGCTGGACCGTTGCTGTCTTGCTCGTAACGATGGGCACACCGGTGCTCGGTCAGACCGCCGAAGCCCAGACGGGCGCGGACCCCCGTCGCCCTGGCGTCCCGAGCGCCGACTCGGCTACGCCCGACTTCCTCTTTGGTAGACCGGACGGCTGGGTTGGGGTTCGGGCCGGGTGGCACATCATGAGGGGCCAGAGCGACTGGTACGATTTCGTCTCTGACCAGCTCACCATAGACGACGACGCATTCAATACCGCCGAGCTCTCGGCTGACGTTGGAGTCACGATTTCATCTCGGGTCGACGCTGTGGCAGGCGTCGCGTTCACCCGCGCCAGCGTACCATCCGAGTACCGACGCCTCGTGGACAACAACCGACTGCCCATCAACCAAGAAACAGAGCTTCGCATGGTGAACGTCACCGGAAGCGCGAAGATCGCGCTACGGAGCCGGGGCCGGGAAGTGGGCCGGTTGGCGTGGGTGCCAAGCGACCTGGTGCCCTTCGTGGGCGCCGGGGGCGGCGCCTTGCACTATGCTCTCGACCAGTCGGGCGACTTCGTGGATTTTAGGGACTCCCGGGTCTTCACGGGTACTTTTCGATCAAGCGCCTGGACCCCGAGCGCCCATGTATTTGGCGGCGTGGATATTCGGGTGCTCCGCCGAATCCTTATTTCGGTCGATGGACGTTATCAGTGGGCGGCAGGCCCCTTGGGCAGTACGTGGATAGACTTCGATCCCGTCGATCTCTCAGGCTTTAAGCTGTCGGCGGGGGCGCACTTTATCTTCTAGCATGTGCCTGCGATAGGTCGCGCGACGGGACACCAGTATTGGAGCTTCGAAAGGACGAACGCGTAATGAGATCTCTTGTCCTCACCGTCGCATGCCTCTTCGTGGCCGTTCACGCGCACACCCAGACATTCGTGGACCCTCGCTGGACGCCCTTCCTCGGCTGCTGGGATCTGGTGGTGCAGGACGCCCCTCCAACGAGACGCGACCCGGACCGTAGGGCGGAGGCCGAGCGTGACCCGAGTGTCCACGAAGGACACTCCGCCCAGGTCTGTGTCGCGCCGGACGGAGCGGGAGTCACTATGAGCACCACCGTCGCCGACCGTCCGGGTCCTGGTGCAGACTCTCATCGCCGACGCACCTGCCCGCTCGATCGACGATGACACCTGCCGTGGTACCGAACGGGCGGAGTGGTCACGCGACGGACAGCGCCTCTTTTCCCGAGCGACGCTCTCTTGCCCTGGCGAACCTGACCGATCGGTGAGCGGCATCACGCTCATGTCAGGCGACGGACAGTGGATCGATGTGCAGTCAGTCACCGTCGCGTCTCGAGAGAACGTGCGCGTGCGCCGCTATCGACGAAGTGCCGAGCAGGCGGTTGGTCCGGGCTCTGCGACCGCTTCGCGGATGCCAGTGCAAGAGGCCGATGCACGATTGAGCATTGAGGACGTCATCGAAGCGAGCCGTGAGATCTCGTCTGGGACCCTCGAGGCCGCGCTCATCGAATCCCGCGCCCGTTTCGGATTGACAGGCAGGACACTTCTCACCCTTGATGATGCGGGCGTCCCGGATAGCGTGACAGACCTGATGGTGGCCCTCTCGTACCCCAGCAAATTCGTCGTGACACGCACATCCCGCGACGACCGCCTGGCCTCGGTCGATCCGTACGCGTACGCCGGCCCTTGGGGCTCGAGTGACTATCTTGTCGGAGCATTGGACGCCGCGGCGCACTACGGTTTCTACTTCGACTCCGGCTACTACTATTCACCCTTCGGCTATGCCTACCTTCGAACCTACCCGGTCCTCATCGGCGGTGGCGGCTTCGATACGAGCGCCGGTTCTGCCGAAGTAGTACCTTTGGAGCAAGGACGTGTCATCGATGGACTCGGATACACGAGGGTCTTGCCGACGCGCGAAGCCGAGCCGTTGACCGCGAACGATGGGTCGAGGTCCACTCGCGGCACGTCGGACAGGGGGGCCGTGGCCCCAACCGGCTACACCGACAGCGGCGCCAACTCAAATGGTTCCGGCGGCGCCACGAATACCGGCGGCTCGAGCGGCAGCGTCGGTTCGAGCAGCGACTCCGGGCGTACGGCGGTACCGCGCTAGCGTTTGGGCGGGGGACGTTTAGAAGTCTACCCTTTGGCGCGAGACTCCAGCTCATCCCAGCGCGCGTAGGCATCGAGGAGCTCCTGCTGCAGCGTATCCAGGCGCGCCAGCGTCTGGTGAATGGCCTCCGCGCTCTCCTTGTAGAATCCGGATCCCGCAACGACAGCATTGAGCCGCTGCTGTTCGAGTTCCATGTCGTCAATCTGCTTGGGCAGGCGATCGAGCTCCTGCTGCTCCTTGAACGACGGCTTCTTGCGACCAGGGATCGGCGGTGGCGGCGATGAGAGCGTGGAAGTCCTTGCAGGCTGGCCCCCGGCGTTCGCCGCAGCGAAAGGTTTCGTCGGTTCGAGATGGCGCCGTTGCCTGAGCCAGTCGGTGTAGCCGCCCACGTATTCCTGCACCCGCCCTTCTCCTTCGAAGACCAGCGTGCTCGTCACCACATGATCGATGAACGCCCGATCGTGGCTCACGAGAAGCAACGTGCCCGGCCAGTCCACCAGAAGTGCTTCCAGGAGTTCGAGCGTCTCGATGTCGAGATCGTTGGTCGGCTCGTCCAGGACCAGAAGATTCGCTGGCCGGGTGAACAGGCGCGCCAGCAGAAGCCGGTTGCGCTCCCCGCCCGAAAGAGCCTTGACGGGCGAGGCAACGCGCTCGGCCGGAAAGAGGAAGTCGCGCAGGTACCCATGCACGTGCTTCGGCTGGCCGTTCACGGTCACCATGTCGTGCCCATCGGCCACGGTATCGAACACCGTGCGCTCGGGATCAAGTTGCTCGCGCTGCTGATCGTAGTACGCGATCTGCACGTTCGCGCCCTGCCGAACCTCGCCGGCATCCGGCGCCAACTCACCCAGCAGCAGGCGCAGCATTGTCGTCTTGCCAGATCCGTTCGGCCCGATGAGGCCCACACGATCCCCGCGCATGATTCGCATCGACAGGCCGGACACCACTCGGTTCGACCCGAACGCTTTCGAGACCCCTTCCACCTCGAGAACGAGCTGACCCGAACGATCGCCGACCTCCGCTTGCAATCGCACGGAACCCGCCTGGACGCGTCGATCGGCTCGCTCGCTCCGCATCGCGACCAGTGCCCGCACACGTCCCTCGTCGCGTGTGCGCCGCGCCTTGATCCCCTGACGCAGCCAGGTCTCCTCCCCGGCCAATCGCTTGTCGAACTTCGCGTTCTGCACCGCTTCCGTCGCGAGCGCAGCCTCCTTGTTGCGAAGGAAGGTGGCATAGTCGCCAAGCCAGGATGAGAGCCGACCGCGGTCGAGCTCGATGATGCGCGTGGCGACGCGCTGCAGGAACACGCGGTCGTGCGAGACGAATATGACGGCGCCGGGATAGTCGAGCAGGAATGTCTCCAGCCACGTCATCGCCTCGATATCCAGGTGATTGGTCGGCTCGTCAAGAAGCAGCAGGTCGGGCTGGCCGACCAACGCGCGGGCAAGAAGCACCCGGCGCCTCCAGCCGCCGGAGAGGATGGCGACGCTGACGTCGCGGTCCAGGCTCAGTCGCGAGAGAATCTGCTCCACCCGCGACTCGCGCTGCCATTCGTCGTCCCCCAGGTCCTCGAGTCCCTCGGACACGACGTCGAACACCGACCGCGTATCCTGGAGCGCCGCGTCCTGCGCCAGCCTCCCGATGCGCCGGCCGGGCTGCCTCCAGACGCTACCGACGTCCGGCGCGAGATCGCCCCCGAGCACCTGCAGCAGTGTGGACTTGCCGGCGCCGTTGCGTCCGATCACGCAGAGACGTTCCCCTGTCTCGATCTGAAGGCTCGCGGCGTCGAGCAGCGGCAAGTGTCCGTACGCGATCGAGACTTTATCGAGCGATAGCAGTGGCATGGATATCTTCTAGAGCAGTCAAAGCTCGTTTCAACAAGCCACAGAGTCGCAGAGACACGGAGCATTCTGGTTTTCTCTGTGACTCAGTGTCTCTGTGGCTTTGTTTACGACGCGTGCGCGCGGATCGCCGCGAGGAATGTTTCGCCGAGATCGTCGGCCTTGCGCGCGCCGATCCCTTTGACCGAACGCAGCGCGTCGAGCGAGTCGGGCCGTAGCCTGGCCATCTCACGAAGTGTGGCGTCGTGAAAGATGACGTAGGGCGGGACACCCCGCTGGCGAGCCATCTCGAGCCGCACTGCGCGGAGGCGCTCGAAGAGTCCGCGGTCCACGTCCTGCCACGACTCGGTCTCGACGCGCGACCGCAGTGCGTGGCAGATCCCGACGTGGCGGACGCTGGCGCGCGAGCGACAGACCCGGGCAACTGGTCGCGTCCCGCAAGAGACCCATCCCCTTCGCCGTCAGCTCGATCACGGCATAGGCATCGTCTGTGAGACGCAAGAGTCCGAGCGCCGTGAGCTGCTGGATGTAACCGCGCACTTCCGCCACGGAGGCCTGCGGCAGCAGGCCGAATGTGCTGAGCTTGTCGTGACCTCGTGCCAGCACCTGTTCGCTGGCGTGTCCGCGTAGCACGCTGGCCACGTGCACGGCGCCGAATCGCTGTCCGACGCGCGCGACGCACGAAAGAATCTGACGCGCCAGCGTCGTGGCGTCGCCCGCCGCCTCGAGCTCGCCAAGACAATAGTCACACGCGCCGCAGTCAGCCTTGTCATAGCGGTCCCCGAAGTACTCGGACAGATGCCGATGCCGGCACCCGACGCTCGCCGCGTACTGCTCCATCTGCCGAAGGAGCGTTCGCGTAGCGTCGGTCAACTCGCCGTTGGCTTCCAGCATCACTCGCCACTTCATGAAGTCAGCGGCCGAGTAAATCAGCAGACACTCCGCTTCGAGACCATCGCGGCCCGCCCTCCCAGACTCCTGCTGGTAGTGCTCAACCGAACGCGGGGCCCCGGCGTGCACGACGAACCGCACGTTTGACCGATCGATCCCCATGCCGAAGGCGACCGTTGCCACGATGACGTCGACCCGCTCGCTGAGAAACGCATCCTGGTTCGCGGTGCGTTCGGCCTCGCCGAGTCCCGCGTGATACGGCAACGCGGGAGTGCCCTCGGCGCTCAGCCAGGCTGCGAGCGCATCGACTTCGCGCCGTGACGTGCAGTAGATGATGCCGGCCTCTCGCCGATGGCGCGCCAGCACGTCCTGGATCTGGCGCTTCAGCACCGCTCTCGGCAGGACCCGGTACAGCAGGTTCGGGCGGTCGAAGGAGCCAACGAGCACATGCGGGTCCCGTAGGCCAAGCTGTGCGGTGATGTCGTCCCTGACCCGTGCGGTCGCCGTCGCCGTGTAGGCATGAACGCTGATGCCTGGGAGAAGCTCGCGCAACCGCGCGAGCTGACGGTACTCGGGTCTGAAGTCATGTCCCCACTGGCTGATGCAGTGCGCCTCGTCCACCGCCACGAAGGTGACTCCGCATGATGCGAGAAGCGCAAGAAAGCTCTCGCTGCCGTCACCGACCAACCGCTCGGGTGAGACATAGAGAAGCCGGTAACGCCCTTCCCGGAGGCCCGTCGCCACGACTCTCTTTTCGGCCGAGCTGAGCGAGCTGTTGTAGAGCCCCGCCGGCACGCCGTTGCCGACGAGCGTGTCCACTTGATCCTTCATCAAGGAAATGAGAGGCGACACGATCACGGCAAGACCGGGCCGGATGGACGCGGGCGCCTGAAAGCAGAGCGACTTGCCGCCACCGGTCGGCAGCACGACGAGTGAGTCTCGACCTTCGAGCACCGCGTCCATGGCTTCGCGCTGGAGCGGTCGGAATGCTGTGTATCCCCAGTAACGTGCGAGCGCGTCCTCTAGAAGAGAGATGGTCAACGCTCCCATGATCCCACGCTTCTCGTTCGCGACGGTCGAGGTGTCGCGAATCCGATGGCGAGCCGTCGATCGCGATTGACCCTGCAGGGGTTCAGGACGTATGGTCTGGGCGACTCGGAATGGGAGAGATGCCATGAGCAAACGACTGTTGAGTGTGTGCGCGGCGCTGCTAGCCGCGACTGTCGCAGGTGGCTGCACTGCGCCAGCGCCGGCGCCGCCGCCGGCAGCGCCAGTAGCCGGTGCCGGGTTCGCGGCAATACCTGGGCTCACGGGCGGCCAGGACATCTTCGGTCCATACGAAGTGGTTCCGGACTGGCCGAGGCCGATGTCCGAAAGCCTGCCTGGACACGAACAGTGGACCTACTCGGTGACGATGGACGTGTTTGCCGAGAGCCCGAACAGGGTGCTCGTCGCGTCGAAGGGCGAACTGCCGCTCATCGAGAAGCGGCCGGAATCGATTCTGGCTGCCGCAGCTTGGACCGGGACTTCAGTTTCCCGTCTTCCGTCTGCCGCTGCGACAAGCGGGGGGCGGGGTCCCGAACGGCGATCAGTTGGACGAACCGGGGAATGGCCGGCCGGGCATCGACTGGCGCTTCGAGCACAGCATCCTGGTGATGAACGCCGAAGGCAAGATCACCGAAGACTGGACGCAGTGGGACAAGATGTGGACGCGTCCGCACGACATCGAGATCAGCCCCTACGACTCGGAAAAGCACGTCTGGATCGTCGATGCCGAAGGGCACGGCGTCTACAAGTTCACGAACGACGGCAAGAAGCTGCTGCTCACGCTCGGCACACCGCACGTCGCCGGCGACGACGATACGCATTTCCGCCGGCCGACATTCCTGGTCTTCATGGACGCGAACACGATGTACCTGGCCGATGGGTACGACAACACGCGCGTCATCAAGTACGACATGGACGGCAAGAAACTCGCGCAGTGGGGTGAGAAGGGTACCGCCCCGAACGAGAAGCGCCCCGGCTTCTGGAACAACGTGCACGGCATCGCCGTCGACCCCACGACACGCGAGGTGTTCGTCAACGATCGCGCCAACAGCCGCGTGCAGGTCTTCGACGAGAACGGCAAGTACCTTCGCGAGTGGAATTTCGGTCCGCGACCGCCCATGGACATCCACAGCTTCATCGTGACCAGCGATCGAAAACTATGGGCCGCCGACCAGGGCACGCACAAAATCCTGGGTTACGACCTGCAGGGGCATTTCCTCTACTCGTGGGGCAGCTGGGGTGAATATCCCGGTGGCATGTGGGGCGTCCACGGTCTGTCCACCGATCAGGAGGGCAACTTCTACGTGGCCGAGGTGAACAACGGCCGCGTGCAGAAGTTCCGGCCCCGCCAGGGCGCCAACCCGGAGTTCGTGGTCGGCAAGCCCTGGAAAGGCGTCTGGTAGGAACGGGCGAAGGTGCCCTCGAGTCTAGTCGTAGCTCGTAGTCGCAGGACGGACCTGCAAGGGTCCGCCCTGTGCCGCCCGTCGAGCGGTCGCGGCATCAGAAGTCGAACTGAAAGCCGATCTTCATCAAGCGTCCTCCCATGATCTGCACGGCGTTCAGGTACGTCGGCCCGTACTGGCGCTGCAGGCTGAGGACATCGCTCACATTGAAAAGATTCGCCACGTCGAAATTGCCGCGAAGCCTGTACGGTCCCATTCGGAGGAGCCCACTCAACCGCACGTCCAGTTGCTGAATCCGAGGCTCATACATCGACCCTGCGGGGGCCATCTCGACCGTCACGGTCTGATTACACACAGCCGCGGCACCGCAGGACGACAGGTTCCGGCCGAGCGACGGCGCAATCTGCGCATTGGTCAGCGTGACGGTGGGGCTGTTCTCAACGCCCCCGAAATTCTGATAGATGACGCTCGTCTGCAGGGACCAGGGCAACGGGTAGATCGCCATGAATTTCAGCTGCGTACCCGAGGACCACGGCGGAACGGTCTTGCAGAACCCGGGCCGCGCATCCTGTGGAGAATTCACGACCGCGCAGTTGTCGATGACGGTTCGGCCCATGCTGACGCCGCCGGAGAACTGCCCGCCTTGTCCAAAGCGAGCGGCGAGGGTGACATCGACGCCGTTGTAGACCTGGGTCTGCTCGCCGAAGTGCGATTTCTGCGTCACGAGGTTGTCGACCTGTCCGAACTTCGCCGGCTTGACGTCATACAGCCCGCACAGCCGCTCCCCGCTGTTGACCAGTCGCTCATCGGTCGGCACGGTGAAGCAGGTACTCGTCGTAGTCGGTCGCCGGGTTCACGGCCAGGTTCCGAGTCGCCAGGAAGTTGCCGTACCACGTCCGGAAGTAGCCGACGTTGAGGGCCACGCCTGGCCCCAGCTCGTGTTGCATCGAGACCGAGCCCTGCCAGTTGTAATCCTGACCGTTGAAACCCGAAATCGCATCCTCGGCATTCTTTGTAGGCACCAGGTTGGTGCCGAACGCGAGATTGCTCCAGGGACCGCATTCACCGTTGGCGACCGAGCTCGTCAGGTTGCAGTCAGGGACGTAGTTCCCACTGCGCGGGTCACCCGCGCCGAACATCGTGTCGTTCCAGGATCGATTCGTGCTGGGCGAGACCGACACGACGGGAGCAGCCATGTTGGTCGACCGGACCTGAGACGTGTAGCGGCCCAGGGAGGCCTTCACAGCCGTCTTGCCGGTGCCGAACACGTCGTAGGCGACACCCGCACGCGGATTGAGATTGCGCCAGTGTGGGGTGTTCTTCACCTCGGCTATGACGCGTTCGGGGACGAACGGGCCGGCTGCCAGGGTGTAGCCCCCGGTGCTGTTGTTCACCTCGTTGTAGCGGACGCCGAGATTGAGCGTCGCACGGCCCAGCGTCCATTGATCCTGCGCGTACGCGGAGATGTCCCGGCCCTGCTCCTCCCAAGCGAACGGCACCGCCCAGATCGTCACGTTGGTCGGCACTTGGTTGCGGAAGGTGTACGTCATGCCCTGATTGATCTGGTAGCTCCCGTCCGTGTTCTTGCTGACATCACCCGTCGTGAAACGGCGCAGGAGAAAACCGGTCCTGAAGTTGTGCGTCCCGGTCACATACGTGAGGTTGACACCCGGCTCGTACACGCCACGTGGAATGTTCAGGTACGAGCTCGTGCCCAGATTCAACCCGCGCGAGCCGTACCGATAATTCGCTCCCGTGTCCGTGACCTGAATGGCGTCTCCGGCCCCCGGCACCCGCAGGGTCTGCTGGTAGTGGCTGAGCACCTGCATCGTCGCGTCGACCAGCACGCGATCGCTGGCCGTGTACTTCCAGGAGGTGTTGACGGTGAACTGGTCGTTGTAATGGTGTTCGCCGGTTGCCTCAGGCGCCGACGGCGGCACCAGCGTCAACAGACTGAACAGGCAATTGCAGTTCGGCTGAACGGTGGCCGCCGCGATCACCTTGTGCTTCTGGGCCGCCTGCCAGGTCACGCGCCCGGTGAGATCTTTTGAGTACTGATCGGTCGCCGCTGGACGGCTGAGGTCCTGCTCGTAAAAGAGCGGAGTCGTGGCCTGGAGCTTGTTGTAGTAGTTGCCCTGCTGAAGCTGCTGGTTCACGCCGTCTCTGCCGGCCGCGAAGAACCAGAGACGGTCCCGCACGATGGGCCCCCCGAACGACGGTGTGATGTCACGGTACTTCTTGAGCCCGCCGACATTGCTGCGCGACAGGTTGCGGGCCACCAGCTCGTCGGTGATGTTGTCGGACTCGAGGCTCGGGCCGGAGTAGCTGAAGCCCAACCCGCCCGAAAACTGGTTGCCGCCGTCCCGCTGGATGATATTGAGCTGCATGCCGCCGGTGTCTCGATCGGCGCCCACGCCGCTGGTCTCGATGACGACCTCGGCAAATGTGGCCTGGTTGAACACGAACACGCCATTGGTGATCCCGATCACCTGACTCATCCCGTCCACGACCGGTTCCGCCATGGGCGCGCCATGCAGTGTGAACGTGAACTGCGCCGAGTCATTGACGCCGCCCACGCTGTGCTGCGCCGGCTGCAGCAGCGTGCTGCCCGGGATGACCTGGGACAAGCCGGTGAGGCGACCGGTGGTCGGGATCGCTTCGAGCGTCTCGCGCTGAAACTGCGTCTGCTGCCGCGTGCTCTGGATGTCGACCATCGGGGCTTCCCCCGTCACCGTGATCGTCTCGTCAATCGCGCCGACGTTCATGTCCGCGTTCACCGTCGCGGTGAAGTTGGACGGCAACGTGAAGACCTCGCGCTTGAGTGTGCTGAAGCCTGCCAGCGCAAAGGTCACGGTGTACTCGCCGGGGCGCAGATCCACGAGCCGGTAGATTCCGGCTTCGTCGGTCACACCGACCCGAACCTTCTCGATCAGCGCCGGGCTGGCCGCTTCGACCGTCACGCCCGGGAGCACCGCGCCAGAACTGTCGCGCACCACGCCGGTAATGCTGCTGACCTGTGCACGAGCGTCACTGGGCCAGAGCGTGAAAGCGATCACGACCGCGAGCAACGCTGCGAGCTGGTAATTCCTCATGCGTTCCTCCCAAAGCAGCGTGCTGGGCCAGGACACGACGCCCCGACGGCACGCGGGTTACCTCAGGTGAGCACATGCGGTCGTGCGCAACCTGCTTGGTCGATGTGCTCGAATCGGCGCGATGCTACGCGACCTGGATGCCTGTGTCCAGCAATTGCTCAGACCGTCACCTGGGGGGCGACCTGCAGATCGGACGACCCCTATCGCGGGGGTTTTCGCTCGCCGATGGCGTAATGCGTTCGCCCACGGCCTGGGATCGTTCGGATCCCAGTAGCCGGCATCGCCAGGCACCCGTTCATCGACGATGCCGTCCGGCCGTGCGTAGATGTTGCTGGACGGCCCGTTCGTATCCGTGCAGGTGCTGTAGACCATGCGGTCGTTGGAGTTGGGCGTGAACCGCAGCCGGGCGTGCAGCGGATACAGGAATGCCACCGGGTCGTACAAGGTGATCTCGGCGACAATCTCGTTCCCGACCCGCTCGTAGCGCTCCACGGACGTCATCTGGTCGCTCCACTCGAAGAGCGAGTGACTGGCGGTCCACTGCCTGATCTGATTGGTATGGACGACAAGGGCGTTCCCGTCCCAGAAGCCGATCGACTCACCGAGCCATTGCGGAAACTGCTGGGCCTCCGGCCGGTGACCCTTGTCGGTGTGCACCCATCGAACCTGCGTGGAGATGAGCGTATCCGTGAGCATCACCACTTGATTGGGGCGGACGACGAACTGCTGCGGACTTCGTGACACGCCGCGGAGGAAGCCGTCGGGCAGACAGAAACTCGCCGCCCACCAGTGGCGCCCCTCAGCCTCGGCCTTGGCCATCTGGACGTAGTACTCGCGATAGCGCGGCGTCAGGGCAGCCGCCATCGGTACTGGCCTGAATGTCATTGCTATCGAGCCACCCCGAGCGAACGCTCCACACGCCGTCCCAGTTCGGCAGTGTCGTCAACGTGTGCTTGGTACCGCCCTTTGCCTTCTCGAGCCAGGCGTCGTAGTGCTCGCGTGAGCTCCGGAACGGGTACGGGCTCTTGATGTCGTACTTGTCGTCGGCCGACCCCTTCTGCCCGAACCTGTTTTCCACCTGCATGTCGGTGAGCTGGCGGGCCGTGTTGTACAGGTAATACGCGGGGTCGGTCCAACGTGCCTGGTCCCGACGATAGTCTTCGGTCGTGAACAACGTCGTCTGGGCGGCCAACGGTGACGAAAGTGACAGACCCAGGATGAATGATGCGATGGCGGTTTTCATTCGTACACCTTCCCGTCGGCTGCCGTCACGGACGTGTAGTTGCCCCCGAACCGGCCATCCTTCAGGGGGTTGACCTTCACCGACACGACGTCGCCCACCTTGAAGGTCGATCCAAACACTCCCCGGCTTTGCATGTTGGAGATGTTCGACATCTCGACAGCCCAGGAGACCACCTCGCCCTTCTCGTCCTTGACGTCCACGTGCAGAAAGACATGCGGATTCCGGTAGGAGAAAATCGTCACCGTACCAGTGATCGTCACTTCCCTGGTCATGTCGAACATCGAGTGGGAGTGATGCGCGTGCAGCGGCTGTGGGCTGCCGAGCGCCAGGGCGGTCACGATCAAGACGATGGCTACCGGTGTGTTCATGGCTCTCTCCTCATCCGGTTCGCGGAGACCCTTGTCGCTACGAACGCGAGCGGGGATCCTCGTCGTGCTGATGGGTATGGGTGTGCCGATGCGGACCGTGGCCATGGTCGTGGACGCCGTGGTCATGACCGTCGATGGCATGGCCGTGATCGTGGTCGTGCATCAGCTCCTTGGGCACATCGGGAAACATCTCGCGAGAGGTGAGCGCTGCCCCTCCGGCCCACTCGACGCCGCCCTTCTTACGGGCGGCGGACATCAGATCGTCCCACGACAGCTTCGCTGGATCACGAGCGACGTCTAATCTTTGCGCCAAGGCAGCGAGCACGAGCTTCCGGATGCGTCGTCCGTCCCATCCCTCACAAAGCGCCGCCAGCTCGGAGATCCGCCCGACATCGCTCGCCAGCGGCAGTAGCGCCGGCCACTGTACTGCCAGCTCGCCAAGGGCGTTCTCGAGGATTCGCCCCACCGTATCCCGGTCCGGCAGCGAGAAGCGCATCACCAGATCCGCGCGCGACAGAAAAGCTTCGTCGACCGCCTCGATGAAGTTCGTCGTCGTGACGAAGAGCACGGACGGCAGGTTCTTCGCAATCTCATCGATGCCGAGGAGCACGGCGTCCGTGGCGCGGTGCACGTCCACGGGGTTCGCCTCGAACGACGCGCTCGACCGCCGCACGGCAAAGCTTTCAACCTCGTCGATGAGCACCACGGTGAACGGGCGCCGTGCCGCAATCTCTGGTACGGTTTCGGTCAGCAGCCGCGTCACGTTGCGCTGGCTCTCGCCGAGCATGTCGCTTGGGAACGCGTGGGGATTGATCTCCATGAGCTGGGTCGCCCCCTGCCGCGCGAGCGCCAACGCCGCCACCTGCGCAAGGCCTCGCGCCATCGTCGTCTTACCGGTTCCCGGAGGACCTGCAAGGACGATCAGTCCGTGCGGCAGTCCAGACAGCATCGAGAGCTTACGGCCGTGCTGCAGTACGAGCAGTGCCTGGGCGAGCAAGCGCTCCTTTACCTCGCGCGGAACGATGATCGCATCCCAGTCGCGGTCGTGGTGATCGGCCGGGAGAACGTGCATCGACAGCACCCCCGGAGGCAGCGCCGAGCGCGGACGGTCGGTCACTCGCCTGGCCGCTTATCCTCCGGCCATTGAATCTGCGATAGCTCCTGCATCGACACCAGCGTGTCTTCCGCTTCCTCGAACAGCACCATCGGATCCATGAGCGTCCGCATCGTCTCGAGGATCGAGTCGAACATGTGGATGCGCACGAGCCGGCACTGGTTCACCGGGTCATCGTTGAAGTGCTGATGCCACAGGAAGTGATCGACGACGATGAGATCGCCTTTCTTCCAGCGATGGTGCTCGCCTTGGTCTGGCGCGATGCCGAGAAAGCTGTGGCCATGGCCCTCGACGACGTAGAGCCACGCCTCGCCCGGGTGCCGGTGCAGTGACTGGGTCTTGCCGGGCGCGAACTGAATCATGACCTGCGTGAGACCGGATGCCTGGTTGCCGATCGCGCGGTCATTCAAGAACTTCGTGCGCGTGCCTCGCGGTGTGGCCAGGATCTCCTGCTCGTCGTAGGGCGTGTGAATACGACCGGAGCGACGTTTCTTCGTCTCCTGCTCGACACGACGCAGCCGCCGTGAGTAGGGATCGTTGCCCGGCATGCCCGCGGACACTTTCGGCCGCGGAGGCAGGTTCGCCACCGGCTCGTGACCCGCATCCTCGATGAGGCTCATGCCGAGGGTCCAGAGCATCGGCTCGGACGAATAGCTCATGAAGCGGCCCGGACGATCGCCGTCGTTCCCGTGCCGATGCCAGCTCCAGGCCGGGATGTGAATGGCATCCCACGCCTTCCAGTCGTAGCGGACGCCGTCGACCTCCGTCCACCCGCTCCCGTCCACCATGAAGAGAATCGCGTCCCACGAGTGACGATGAATCGTGGTGGTCGTACCCGGATCGACCTCGTGCACCAGCGCATCGAGACAGCGGGTGGGCCGGTCGCCGTCCCAGCCCATGTAGACGCCCGTGCGAAGACCGCGCGCCGTCGGCACGAGTCGCACGTCGTCCTCGCGAATGACCGTCTGGCGATAGCTGCGCCACTCGTCGATGAACTCCGCGCGGCGCTTCTTCTGGATGTGGTAGTGCGTGGTGGTGGTGTGCGTCTTGGTGGACATGGGAGGCCGAAAGTACCCGGGCGCCGAGTTAAGCACAGAACTCCTGGGGGGTCAATTTCGGTCCGGAGAGTGTCACGAAATTGTGAGCCCGAGTTCAACCAGTAGATACCTCCCCGTCGCGGCTTCGCCACACCGCATCACTAGCATCCTCTTGCACGGCGCGCGAGCGCCGCCATTGTCCCCCACCCCGAGAGGAGCACTCCGATGCGCCAGCCTGTGATCATGTTCGCCGTCGTCGCCGCCTTGAGTCTTTCTGCTCGCGTCGCGGTCGCCAGCCCAGGCGATCAAGAGAACAACGCAACCGCCGCGAGGACGATCAAGAGGACAACCGCGGCCGCGCCAAGGAGTCCGAGCAAAGCGTTCAGCTTGGTCCCCGCCCGTTCTTCCTGGTCAACAACATGGAGGACAGCCTTCTCAAACGGCAGCTCCTGAAGTGCACCAACGGTCCGTTCAAAAAATCCGACTTCTCGATCGGCCATCGCGGTGCAGCGCTGCAGTTCCCAGAGCACACGCGGGAGTCCTATGAGGCCGCCGCGCGCATGGGAGCGGGCATCGTGGAATGCGACGTGACCTTCACCAAAGACAAGCAGTTGGTCTGCCGTCACGCACAGAATGACCTGCACACGACGACGAACATCCTTGTCACCCCTCTGGCCAGCAAGTGCACCACGCCCTTCATCCCAGCCGTGTTCGACGCCGCAGGCAACCGCGTTGCCGCCGCGACGGCCGAATGCCGCACCAGCGACATCACACTTGCCGAGTTCAAAACACTGACCGGCAAGATGGACGCCTCGAACCCGAATGCACGAACGGCAGAGGAATACCTAGGCGGCACGCCGAATTTTCGGACCGATATCTACACTGGGCCGTCGAGCGGACACCTGTTGACCCATAAGGAGAGCATCGAACTCTTCAAGAAGCTGGGCGTCAACATGACGCCGGAACTCAAGTTCCCTAGCGTCACGATGCCGTTCGACGGGTTCACGCAGGAACAATACGCGCAGAAGATGATCGATGAATACAAGGCTGCGGGTGTGTCGCCGAGAAGGGTGTGGCCACAATCATTCAACAAGCCCGATGTGTTGTACTGGATCAACAATGAGCCCGCGTTTGGGAAGCAGGCCGTCTACCTTGACGACGCCCAGGTCGTAGCGGACCTTCCGAGCTTCGCAGACCTTGCTGGATACAAGGCGGAGGGGATCAACGTGTGGGCGCCGCCCACGTTCGCCCTCTTGGATGTTGACGGAACAGGCGCGATTGTCGCCTCGCAGGCGGCGAAAGATGCCAAGGCGGTCGGCCTGGACATCATCACCTGGACCCTCGAGCGCTCCGGACTCCTGGCTGACGGCAACAACGGTTTCTACTACCAGACATTCGACTCGGCCATTCATCGCGAGGGTGACCTAATGAAGGCTATCGACGCGCTGGCTCAGGACGTCGGCGTGCTGGGAGTGTTCTCGGACTGGGCCGCGCCGGTCACCTTCTATGCCAACTGCATGGGCTTGAAGTAGCGCGAGCCCGGACTATTTCGTTTGAAGGGGACCGCTCTCATGAAGACACATACCCTTGTCGTCGCCCTCGCCTGCGGCCGAATGGGTGACAGTTCGTTGCGAGCACGTGGTGCGACCGCCTCCCGACACCGCCCGAAACCCGCAATCTTCGATCGGCTCGCGGAGCCGATTTTCGCTATTGCAGCGTTGGCGGGACAAATCCAGGCGCTTCGCCACTGAACAGTGGCTTTGTTTCCCAAGCTTCGTGATCGTTCGGAGTTGGCCGCGGCTTTCGTTGAGTTGCTGTTTTTTCTTCCGCCGGGCGGACCTATAATGCGGCGACGCCGCGGGCGCATGAGGAGGAAAGGTCCGATGATGCCAAAGTCCGTTCGGGTTTCACTGCTCGGCCTCTCCGTTGCGGGATTGATCCTTCCGGTTGCGATGCTGGCCCAGAGTCCACGCAGCCTTGCGGGCGGCTGGATTACTCCTGACTACAACATTCCGGCAATCACGGATGCGACGCGGAAGCCGGCACCGCGGCGGACCATGTCCGGCACGTGGATCCCGTTTGGACGGTATGGCGTCGCCACGCAGGCTGGAGGCGTTTCGGCGAAGCCCAACAACGGCAGGCCCGAAAATGCGCTGCCCTTTACGCCCTACGGGCTGGAGCTTTACAAGTCGCACAAGGCGCTCGAGGGCGCCGACGCGGTCCGCCCGGCGGACGGCAACGATCCGAGGAATCTTTGTGAACCGCTCGGCATGCCGCGGGCCAACCACTACAACCTGAACGTCACGCAGTTCTTCCAGGACGAGTACAAGGTCGCCATCCTGTATCAGTACCGACTACCGCTGGCGCGTCATCTGGACGGACGGCCGGGAGCTGCCGAAAGTGGTCGACGGGGCCGTACAAATCGGCAACGAGATACGGGAGCAGCGTTTCTTCGGCTATTCGGTCGGCCGATGGGTAGACGACTTCACGTTCGAAGCCGTCACCGTTGGCACGATGCCGGAAGACCGCGTGTGGCTCGACGCGACAGGGAGGCCGATCAGCGATCAGGTCCGGACGACCGAGCGATTCCGACGCGTGGACAACGACACGATGGAATGGTCGGAGATGCTCGACGATCCGAAGGTGTACACGAAGCCGTGGGAGACCATGAAACTCACGATGCGGCAGCACGATCCGCGCACAGACATCATGGAGTACTACTGCTCCCCCGTGGAGCAGGCCAACTACAACAAGGTCTTTGGCAACAGCGTGAGCGGCAAGTAGCGCGGGATTCCCGCAGCGGATCCGCGAGTCGAGAGCCATTGTTCGAAAAAGGGGGACGCATGAGAACGTGGGCCGTCATCACCTTCGCCGCAGGCGTCGGACTGTTTTCAGCGCCGCTCGCGGCGCACCACGGCAGTGCGGCATTCGACACCGGGAAAAAGGTGGAGCTGAAAGGCACCGTCGTGGAGTGGATCTATTCCAATCCGCATTGTCTGCTGAAGCTGGATGTCAAGGGACCAGATGGCAAAGTGGTGCAGTGGATTGCCGAGGGTCAGGCGCCGAATGTCATTTTTCCAGGCGGCTATCGCAGAGACTCGTTCAAGCCTGGCGATCAGGTGACGATCACCGTCGAGCCGGTCAAAGAAAACCAGCCGATGGGACGCATCCTCGCGGCCGTGCTCGCGAACGGGACGAAACTGGGCCGTGCGTCATCGGCAGGTGCAATAGTCGAGTAGCCGTCTCGTCGCGTAGAAGAACCCGCGGCTACTTGTCTGCCTCCGGCAAGTTGCCAGCGGGCCTGGCGATTTCCTCGTTGTAGGCCGCCGTCTCTGACGGCACGCATTCCATTTCGCGAATATCGAACGTCGGCGATTGCAGTCTCAACGACATGTCGAGCGCGTCCCAGGGCTTCGTGTACATCTTCGGGTCGTCGATCGTGATTGTGAGCTGCAGGTGCTCGCGGTCCGACCCGCCGGTACCGTTCTGTCACGCGCAGCTCCTCGCTGTGCGGACGACCAGCCGCATCTATCCAGGTGCGTTCGTCGATCCCCGACGTCTGCGCCACGAACGTGTAGTCGTCTTCCCAGCGGCCGACGGAGTAGCCGTGCCACCGTGGCTCGTCGAATTCCTTCGGGAGCTCCGGGATGTCAGTCCGGATCACGCGCCACTTGTTGTTGAGCATGTACAGCACGACGACGTTCTCAGGACTCTGGATGAGCCGGATGGTTCTGAGATTCCAGAGCGCCAGGCGAGGGAAGCCGACCGGATCGCAGCCGGTACCCGTCACGCCCCCTTTCACCGGGTCGTCCGTGAGCGCGGGGTTCACCGCCGTAATTCCCGACGGATGGCTTGTCTGGCCATCCAGGTCTTGCGCCCCAGCGGCGTGAAGGGCAACTCGTCTTGCGGCCTCCCTCTCGATGGCTTCAGCTGCGCGCCGTCTGCCTGCACCCCGACCTGCGCTCCCGCGGCGGGGACCCAGATTCCCGAAATATCGCGGCGAGGCGCAGCGGCAGGCTTCTCGCCCTTCCGGTCGAAGTCGTACACCGCACCTGGTTGCCGCGCCTGCGAATAGGCCAACGGTAAGAACAACAAGACGGCCACCAGCGCCATCGCAGGAACGACCCATCGCTTTGCCATATACGATGCCCTTTATGAAGCGTCTGCGAGAGCAGGCGCGCTGATGCGCGCCTGCTCCTTTCGTCTAGAACCCGTACTTGACACCGAACTGCAGGATGCGGGGATCGCCGACCATCGACTGAATCCGGCCGAAGTTCCCGGAATTGAGCGTCGTGATCGGGTTGCCCCAGTTGAAGTTGTTCAACAGGTTGAACACCTCTACGCGCGCTTCCACCTGCCGGTTTCCGCCCACCGGCACGAGTCGCGACACCGCCAGATCCGCCTTCCAGAACCCCGGTCCCTTGATGCTGGCCCGCTGGTGGTCGCCAAACGCGTCGGGGGCCGGGACCGCGAAGGCGTCGCGGTTCAGGAACCTGGTCAAGGTCTTCTCCCCGTAGACGTCATCGGAAATCTGATTGACCCGATTCGCGGTGGCCGTACCGGTGAAGTGCGTCACGCCCGTGGTCACGGTGAGCCAGTCGCCCGACCGCGCGCTGACAATGCCCGACAGCCGCCAGTTCGACGCCAGGGCCCGCAGCGCAGCGTTGCTGAATTCCGGCGACTCGTACCCCAGGGTCAAGTTGGCCAGGTGCGTCTTGTCCCAGTCACAATGGCCGAGATCGTAATCGAGGTCGTCGGCCTTCGCATACGGGCCGCCGCCGCCGCTGCCTGAACCTCCACCGCCGCCACGACCGAGCTGCAGGCCGAAGCAGCGTCCCCAGGTCCAGTTGCCATTGAGGCTCAGGCCGTTCACGGCGCGTCGCTGGACCGTGACCTTCAGGCCGCGATAATCCTGCGTGGAAAGGTCGTCGAAGCGATACGCGTTGCCGATGTACTGCGCCTCCGCCGGATTCAGCAGGTAGAAGCGGCGGCGGTTGTTCAAATTGCCGGGCACGGTACACACCGGATAGGCCACGCCGTTGATGGTGCAGGGACCGCTGCCCAGATATTGGCCCTGGTTGAGGTCCACGCTCCCCCAGAAGCGATCCGAGTGGCTGCCGATATAGCTCACCGACGCGCCCCAGTTCGTGCCCAACTGCCGTTCCACCGAGACGTTCCACTGCTGCACGCGCGGCGAATTGATATCGGGATCGATGGAGCCCATTTCACCGAAGGCAGGGAACCTGGTATTCCGGTTCGTCTGAACCGGGCGTCTCGCCGCCCACGTGGGCATAGGGGTCGTCCAGGCGGCCCGGCGGATCCTGGAACATCAAGCGGCTGCCATACGGCGGGCCGGAGGACAGGTTGAACCACGTTTCCCCTTCGGGAAAGTCATAGGCCAGTCCGTAGGAGGCCCGCACGCTCATGCGGCCGTCTCCCGTCACGTCCCACGCGACCCCTGCTCGTGGCGCAAAGTTCCACCACTTCGTGGTGAAGCCCGAATTCCCGGGCGGAAAACCCGGATCGCCCGGATAGAGGTAGCCGGCCGGCGCGTTCACGAACTGCGGTGCTCTTGACGCTCCGCCGGAAGTGGTCCTCGTTGAAATTGGTGACCGAGCCCTGCGTGACCCGCTGTCCGGAAAACGGCTCCCACCGCAACCCGCGTTCACGGTGATGCGGTCGGTCGCGCGCCAGGCGTCCTGCGCATACAGCCCCTGGTACAACTGATGGAAGGTCACGCCGACATACGAGTTGTGTGAGAAGACCGAGACCCGGCCGAGGAGAAAGTCCCCGAGCCCCAACCCGGTGATCTGGCCGTTGAACGCGTAGTTCCCCCCGCTCCGCGACCAGGTATTCATGAAGACCCGCCAGTACGCCAGGTTCGCGCCGAGCGCGATCTCGTGGCGCCCCCGCACCATCGTCAGGTCGTCGTTCAACTGGAAGGAGTTGTTCGCGGCGAGGCCCGCCGACGCCCGCGCATCCGAGATCTCGAACCCGTTGGTCACCGCCAGCTGTATTTCCTTCGTCGGCGAGTAGTTGGTGATCTTGATCCCCAGCTCCTCAGGGCCGAAATAATCAGAATTGCGGCGATCGACGGTCGTCCGGTTGAACGCAAACCGCACCGCGTTGACCATGTTGGCGCCCATCACCGTGGTGTGGCCCAGCGTCATCGACTGCGCATAGTTGTTGATGCCGGGAACGTGCGTGGCCAGGATGTTGCCGTCCGCCAGCGAAAAGCTCGACGGCGCCTTGTGAAAGGTGAGCATGTAGCGGCCGAACACGGTCTGACTGCGGCGGTCATCTGGTAGTCGACGCGACTCACCGCCTGCCCTTCGTCCCGGTTATCCGGCTGCGCGAACTTCGTTTCGCCGCACGGGTCGTCCGTCTTCGGCACGCGCGCCGCGATGTTCAGCGCGGCGGGGCTGAACAGCGTCGGATCCACGCGGTTGTTGACGAACGGCGCACGCAGCGCGATCTGCGCGGCCGCTGTTGCACGCCGCCGACGCGAACGCCGTGAAGTCGCCGGCCAGCATCGCCGCCGTCGGCACGTAGGCGATGTTCGAGGTCGACGCCACGCGCGTCATGGTGCCCTGGTAGCCGCCAAAGAAAAACAGCCGGTCCCGGGCGATCGGGCCGCCGATCGTGCCGCCGAACTGGTTGCGCCGCAGCCCGTCGCTGACGCGTTTGCCGTCTGCGCCGCGTAATCGCAAACGGGTTCGTCGCGTTGAATCGGTGGTGGCGCAGGAACTCAAACGCGTTGCCGTGGAACACATTGGATGCCCGACTTGGTGACGGCGTTCACCGACGCCCCCGAGTGCATGCCGTTCTGCGCCGACAGGCCGCTCGTCGCTACGCGGAACTCCTGCATCGCATCCGGGAACGGCAGCGGCAGGCCGCCCGCGTTCTGGGGGTCGTTGTGCATGGCGCCGTCGAGGACGTAGGCGACGCCGGCGTCCATGCCTCCCGCCACCGTGATGCTGACACCGCCCTGAAAATTCTTCGTATTGGGCCTTCCGGTGACGAAGGCGGCGCCCGACAGCACGATGAGGTCGGTCATCTCGCGTCCCTGGAGCGGCAGCGCCACGATCCGCTCCTGCTCGACAACCGAACTGATGCCGGCGCTCCGCACGTCCACGATCGGCGCCGCCGCTTCCACCGACACCGTCTCCTCCAGATTCCCGACCCCCAGCACCGCATTGATGTCGGCGTCGCTCCGACCTGCAGCGTGATGCCGGTCTGGACGTAGGTGCGGAATCCCTGCAAGGAGACTTCGAGCCGATACGGGCCGAGCGGCAGGTTCGACACGATCCACGCCCCCGAGCCGTCGCTCGCGACCGACCGCGTGAATCCGGTATCAGTCTGGGTGACGGTCACGGTGACGCCCGGCAGCACGGCGCCGCTTTCATCGGTCACCCGGCCGGCGAGTCCGGCCGTTGCCTGCGCCCAGGCGACACCGCCGGACAGCAACAGGCTCAACGCAACAAGCGAGAAACTGCGTAGACAGCGATTCATCACACAATCCTCCACCTAGCGTTTCACGTGCGGATTTTCGCTTCGATTGGGCGCATGCTACACCCAAGGCCAGCGAGTTGCCACGGACATCTTTTCGTGGCGCACCAACTGTCTCCGGGGCGCGAACCGGAGTGTCTCTCAGCAACCTCGCTCGACGCACGGCGTCGCTGCCAGATCCACGTCAGGACGGAGCTGCCGAGTGGCTTTGGAAGCGGCCGCATTATTCGATTGCATGCGGCCCATCGGGTGTAGTATTTGCCCCAACTTTGGTGCCCGCACGGAGATTCGCGCACTTGCGCGAGATGGGAGGACTGTGTGATCAGTCGCTGCCTACGCAATTTCCCTCTTGTTGGGTTCCCTCTTGTTGCGCTTGGCCTGACGCTGGCGACCGGCGTCGCCTGGGCCCAGGCCACCGCTCAACTTGCGGGTCGAGTCACCGATGAAAGCGGTGCCGTGCTGCCCGGGGTCACGGTAACCGCGACTCAGACCGACACGGCCGCCTCGCGCACGTCGGTGACGGACGGGGCCGGGGCGTGGATCCTGATCGAACCTTCCGACCGGCCCGTATCGTCTCGAGGTTTCACTCCAGGGCTTTCGGACGTATGTCCAGACCGGCATTGTGTTGCAGGTCGGGGCATCGCCGACCATCAATACGTCACTGGCGGTCGGCAACTTGGAGGAAACGGTGTCGGTGGAAGCGGCGGCACCGATCGTGGACGTGCGAAGCGCCGGAATCAGCGATGTGGTCGAACAGGAGCGGATTGTCGAGTTGCCGCTGCAGGGCCGCGAGGTCACCGATCTCATCCTCCTGGCGGGTTCCGCCATCCAGACTGGCAGGCCCAACAACAAAGGTTTTCAGGGGGGCGTGAGCATTTCGGTCGCGGGCGGCATGCTCGCGGGTGTCGCGTACACCCTCGACGGCGCCATGCACAACGACGTGCAGAATGATGGCGGGCTACCGCTTCCGTTCCCGGATGCGCTGCAGGAGTTCCGGGTGGCCACCAGCGGTCTGTCGGCTGAGAACGGCATGCATGCGGCTGCCGCTGTCAACGCCGTGACCAAGTCCGGCACCAATGTGTTTCACGGCAACGCGTTCGAGTTCCTGCGAGACCATCGGTTGAACGCGACAAATCCGTTTGCGGCCACGGGGTCGGATGGGAAACGGCTGGACGATGGGCTCCGGCGCAATCAGTACGGCGGCACGCTGGGCGGCCCGATTGTCCCGGACAAGCTGTTCGTCTTCGGAGGCTACCAGGGTACCAAGACCCGCGTGAGCCCGACCGACAACATCGCGTACGTGCCCACGGCCGCGATGCTGGCCGGCGACTTCACGGCGTTCGCATCGCCCGCGTGTAACAGCGGCCGTCAGATCGCACTGCGGGCGCCGTTCGTGAACAACCGGGTCGATCCGGCGCAGTTCACCCCGCCTGCGCTGAACCTCACGGCTCGCCTGCCGAAGACGGACAATCCGTGCGGCGAAACGAAGTTCGGCCTGCCGTTGCACCAGGACCAGTGGCAGGCGGTGACACGCACCGATTATCAATTGACCGCCAACAACTCGGTGTTCGGCCGGTACATCGCCACCAAACACGATGAACTATCGAGCTATTCCCTGTCAGGTGGCAACGCGATAGCCACCGCCAATCCCAACATCGACAACCTGGCACAGACCCTGACCGTCGGGGACACGGCGGTGCTTGGCGCCAATATGGTCAACGCGCTGCGGTTTGCGTACAACCGGACGGCCGTTCACCGGTTCAACGACGACTTCTTCACCCTCACCGACCTGGGAGTTCCGATCTACAACCACTCGTCAACGGAAGAAATGCAGTTGAGTGTGACGAACGGGTTCAATATCTCGAGGGCGCAAGCGAGTCAGTCCACCGCTGCCAACGACGCCTTCCAACTGAACGACGACCTCACACTGGTACGAGGAAGCCACCAAATCGGGCTCGGCGCGAGCGTGGCGTACTGGACGGTCGAACAGTGGTCATACTCGCAAGCCAACGGGAACTTCACGTTCAACGGCCAGAACACCGGCCTGGGACTGGCGGACTTCCTGGTGGGACGGCCCAGCGCATTTACACAGGGCAGCAGAATCGGCCTGCGCTTCCACCATTGGTACCAAGGGCTGTATGTCCAGGATGCCTGGCGAGCGACGGATCGCGTGACCGTCAACGGCGGTCTGCGGTGGGAGCCCTATTCTGGACAGCAGATCGACGAGGGCTCGGTCGCTCATTTCAGTCTCGACGGGTTCCGGCAGGGCGTCAAGAGCACCATGTTCGTGAACGCGCCGGCGGGATTGAGCTACTTTGGCGATCCAGGCTATGACCGCCGGACTGGCTTCAAGATGCAGTGGTGGAATCTGGCGCCGCGTGGAGGGGTCGCGTGGGACGTATCGGGGGACGGCCGCATGGCGGTGCGAGCTTCCTACGGACTCGCGTACGACCTGCCCGCAGGGGAAACGTGGTTCAACGGGGCCGTCGGGTCCGCCGTACAGCAACCGCCTCACGTTATCGAATCCACCGGGCGGATTTGCGGACCCTTATGCCAGCGTGGGTGGAAACCCGTTCCCGATTGTGACCAGCCCGGACATGACGTTCCCTCCCTTCGGTCTATTGGGTGCCGTCGACCCCGAGAACAACGCGCCCCGCGTCCAGCAGTGGAACCTCACGGTCGAACGCCAGCTTGGGACGAACTGGGGGGCATCGGTGAGCTATCTGGGCAGCTACTCGGACCGCTTCCTGGGGAGAGTGGAGCAAAATCCTGGTGTCTACCTGGGCGTGGGCCCCTGCACCCTCAGCGGGGTGACGTATCCAGTGTGCACCGTCCCTGCCAACCTGAACAACCGTCGCGCATTGTCCCTGGAGAATCCACAGGAGGGACAGTACATCGGTACCCTGGAGCTGTTCGACGATGTGACGACGACGGAGTATCGCGGCCTGAGGGTGTCCTTCCAACGTCGAGCAGCGACCGGCGTGAGCCTCAATGGCAACTGGACCTGGGGTCGCTGCCTTGGAGGCCTGCTCGCCCGTGGAGGTGGTGGAGGCGGCGACAACGGTGCCGGCGGCCCGTACCAGAATCCCGCCGACCTCGATTACGACCGCGGGCACTGTGACTGGGATCACGCGCATCTGGCCAACTTCACCGTCGGGTACCTTTCGCCCCAGTTCAGTGGCGCGGTCCTGCGGGCCATCGCGTCGGACTGGCAGCTATCGGGGATTGTCAGCGCTCGATCGGGCGACTGGATCAGCGTGACCACAGGCGTGACCAGCTTCAACGGCCTAGCCGACCGGGTCGATCAGGTTTCCGATGACATCTACGGAGAGAAGACCCTGGACAGCTATCTGAACCGCGCCGCCTTTGCACAACCAGCGCCCGGCACGTTTGGCAACCTTGTGCGCAACAGCGTCAATGGCCCGGGGGCCTGGAAGGCGGATCTGGCCGTATCGCGGCTCTTCTCATGGAGCGGGAGCCAAAGGGTTGAGCTGCGTGTCGAGACATTCAACCTGTTCAATACGTTCAACTGGGGCAACCCTATTACGGCGTTGAATTCGGGTAACTTTGGCCGGATTCAGACAATGGCGGGCGATCCCCGAATCATCCAGTTTGGGGTCAAGTATGGATTCTAGACGGCGGGCTGATGGGCATGGACAGCCCGGGAGGGCAGCATGACGAAGTTGTTGGTCGTCTCTATCGCAGTCGCAGGACTGGCTCTGTCGCTTATGCAACTGCAGGCTCAGGAGCGGGTGAGATCAATCAGCGTGGGCGGCACTCCCAGAATCTCCGCAGCCGACGCGGCCAAGCCGGTGCCACGACTGCCCGACGGCACCGTGGACCTGACCGGCCCATGGCTCGATGGCGGCAGCAACGACGACATCGAGCGTGACGGCGGGTTGAAACAGGGCGAGCTACCGCTGCTCCCGTGGGCGAAGGAACTCCGGGACAAACGCCTCGAAAAGGACGAACCTTACACGGCCTGCCTGCCGATGAGCGTGCCACGACACAACCCGTATCCGTGGAAGATGGCGATGAGCTACACGCCAAAAGGGTTGACGCACATCTACATACTGCACGAGACCGGCGACGCCGGCGCGCATCGTGTGGTGTACATGGACGGCCGCAAGCACCCGGTGGATCCGATCCCGACATGGTGGGGCCACTCGATTGGCCGGTTTGAGAAGGATACGCTCGTCATCGACACGATCGGCTACAACGACAGGTTCTGGTTCGATGCCCGTGGGACACCGCACACGGAGCAGTTACACACCGTCGAACGGTGGACCCGCACGAGTTTCGGGAAGATGACGAACGACTTCACGCTCGACGATCCCGGGGCGTTCTCACGACCCGTCCAGTTGAAGTTCACGGCCACTCATATCCGCCCGGACCTCGACCTGATGGAGTTCATCTGTCTGGAGAACAATGAGTACGGCAAGGCCGCCGAGATCGTTCCCGCCAATGAGGGCGGTCAGAGGGGCAAGTAGACGGGCAGCTACCGCGACAAGACACAACCACGAAGTTCCCGACGGTCGTGAAGGGCACGACGCCCTCTGCGGCAATCCGTCGTGAGCTTCGTGGTTCGAAACACGACCTCCGGTTTCCTCAGCGTCCTGGAGAGTCCGGGGCGCCCGACGCGCCCGTGAAGGAGCGACCATCCGCCAGCATGAGAGAGTCAGCGACGGCCCTCGTCAGGATCTTCCGGCCGCCGAACCCCTTGAAGGTGATTCCAGAACCGGTCTTCAGATCCGCCGGCTTCCAGCCGCGGCGAAGAACGCTGTTGACCGCACCAAGTTCGAGATTCCAGGTTGTCACCGTGCCGTTCGGTTCGGTGACGTCGACGTACACTCGCATGTGTGGGTTCGTCCACTCGACCTTCGAGATGACGCCCGTCCCCTCAACCGGCTTCTTCGGATCGTATTCAACCGCGAAGGAGTGATGAGCAAGAACGGGCGCGGATACGGCCCCGATGGCCAGGCCCGCAAAAAGCACGGCAGTCTTCATGAAATAACTCCTCCACCCTGAGCGGATCCTACTTCTGTTCCGCGGGCTTGACCTCGAGGCCGTAACCCTTGTCCTTGTAGACGTTCTCGATGCCAGCGGCGACGCCGTACTGATTGTTCTCGGTGCAGATGAACTCCATCAGATCCTCCCCTGGAGGGAGTGACTTTCGCCGCGAACTTGAGCTGCACCGGCCGGGAGAATGCGCCGGGATCGTCGAGCGTGAAGTCATTCGTCATCGTCCCGTACGAGGTCCGTGTCCACCGCTCGATCGTGTGCATCTGCTCGGTGTGCGGCGTGCCTCGGCTGTCCATCCAGAACTTGTCGTTGTAGCCGATCGTGTCGATCACGAGGGTGTCCTTCTCCCAGCGACCGATCGAATGGCCCCACCAGGAGGGGATCAGATCCTCGGGGTGCTTCCGGCCGTCCATGAAGATGTGCCGAATGCGCCCGGCATCGCCGTTCTCGTGTTGGATATAGATCGTGCCGGGTCCCTTGGACGTCACCGACTGGATGAAATTCCAGGGATAGGGATTGACGCGCGGCACGCCCATCGGCGTGCAATACAGATAGGGCTCGTCTTCCTCCCTGCGGCTGTTCATGAGGGCCTTCGCCCACGGCAGCAGCGGCAGTTCGTCCTTCTTCAACCCGCCCATCATTTCGATATCGGAGTTCGAGCCGCCCCCGACCCAGGGGCCGTGCAGATCCGGCTTCCCGTCAGGCATACGGGGCACTGCGCCATTGGCGATCTCGGGCGGTGCCGTGGGCGTGAACTCTCCGGACAGCTTCGCACGCAACTCCTCGTCGGCGTTGCGCGGGCGCTCCTGCGCCTGGGCCAGCAACGCCCCCATGAGCCCAATCACCGCGAGCGCGACAATATTGATCTTCCTCACAAAACCTCCGTTCAGACGCGTATGCTAAGCCGGATCGCCGGGTCAGTTGAAGTCCTAGGCCAGCATCCGTCCCAGACTAAAAGCGCAGGAACGGGAGCACAGTACCCCAGAACAGCACACCGAACCACAAGAACAATCCCACTGCGGCAACGACTCTCGGAGTCAGCGCCGCGTCATCTCCCGATCCCAAGACCCACGCCCGGTCAGACACCGTCAGGTAGAACGCCTGAAGCCCCGTCCCGAGTCACCCTGGCCACGGCGCAACCCTCATCTCAGCGAACGGCGGCCGGCGGCCTCGGCTTCGCGAATCTCATCGGGTCGATTTTGGCATTCGGTTGTACCGACTTCAGTTCAAACACCGTCCGTCCGTCCGTCCATGTGGACGTCCACTTGAAGGGGACTTTGATTCCTGATACGTCGCGGTAGTCTTCATAGTCGATCTGCGTCGGCACGCGGCCAACGGGCGACTCGGAATACCGGACCATACGCACCAGCAGACCCGACTCGTCGTCGAAATACAGGGATATGGGGGGCCCGCCGGGCTTTCTTCCCTGGACCATGCGCACGTCACGGTCCCCAATCACCGTCAAGGGGCCGACGATCCACCCGCCGAGGACTTGCTTGATGCGTCCCGGAAACGACAACTCCGCCTCGATACCTGTGCCTTGCAGGTTGTCGCCCGTCAACGCCATGACCGGCAGAGGCTTGACTTCCGCCGGCGCCGCTATCCAGCCGGAGCGACCGTCGTGCGTGATGGTCTGATCGCCATACTGCGAATGGAGGATCGTCGTGCGCTGCCCCGGAGTGCTGGCAAAGACTTCCAGCGGGTACTTCTCGAAGTCGTCAAAGCCGCCGTAGGTACCCTGCGCCACAAAACTGGAGAGACCGGCCAGCCGTGTCGCGCCGCCGACAGCCTGAATGTATTTATCGAGCACCGCGTCGATCGATGGCGCGCCAGATGGCGGCTGCAGAATCTCGTAGGGATCATCGATGATTGGGTCGACGGCATACTGCACGGCCAGGCTGGGGTTCACACGAGGACGCCGACCGCCGTTGTGGCAGGAGTAACAGGTCACCACGCGCCTTCCCTCGAAATAGGTCCGATTGAGCGTGTTGACCATCACAATCATCGTTCGGGTTCGTTGTTTGAGCTGGTTGTCGTCCGCGTATCGAGCCCAGCTGCCGCCGCTCTCCTCGATGTGGCAATCCGTGCAGTTCATGCCCGTGGCGGCGGCAAACATGCCCATCGTGTCCATGAACTCGTCCACTGGGATGCCCCTGAGCAACCGAACGTTCTTGAAGGCCTCTTCCGACATCACCGGCTTCTCTGCCGGCCCCGCCTGGCCTGCTGACAGCGCAATCCCAAGCACGAAGACCCACAGCGCAGAGAGACTGGCAATCATTCGAGACATGGTCATGCGACTCCCCCTCCTCGGACCCCAGAACGGCAATTCGGCATGTGGTTACAGGCTCCGCGCCGATGTCACTGACGGGCTGATCTGCGCAGCCCGTCAGTGGTCGGTCTTGTCGTCGGCAGGGCGCGGCCTTTTTCGCGGACCAGAAGCAAGAGGCTCCGGGCAGGGGCGGAGCGGGCGTTGTGCATCAGAAGATCAGCTTCGCGCCAAGTTGGATCTGCCTCATCGTCCCCACAATGCCGTCAATCTGGCCTGCCGACGCGTTTGGTACGCCGCTCACGACAGATGCCGCGGAGGTGGAAGCGCCCTGCGTCCAACCGAACGCGGGGTTACCGTAGTTCCTGTGATTGAAGACGTTGAACGCCTCCAGCCTGAGCTGGAGCTGGACCGACCCAGTGATGTTCGTACTCTTCTGCAGCGACATGTTGAAATTCCACTGACTCGGGCCGACAAAGCCGTTTCTTTGCGAGTTGCCCAACTCGCCCACGGCGGGCACTCGGAAACACGCAGCGTTGACATACACCGGAAATCCATTCCTCAGACGTGACTCGAAATCGTCGAAGGTTGGTTGACCGTCGCAACCAGGGGCGTCGGGCACATAGTCGGCGCGGTTCGCGGTCGCTCCCACGTTGTTGCTCAGCGCCTGGATACCCGGGATGCTGAAGGGACCACCTGAACTCATGTAGAAGATGCCGCTGACCTGCCAGCCCTCGACGAGCGCATTGCCCGTGAACGGCAGTGAGTACACCGCGTTGGTGGAAAGATTGTGGGTGAGCTGGAACGTGCAGGACCCCCGATCGTCGTCGACGTTGTAGGGATTCAGGATGTTGGTCCCGCCCTCCTGGGACCAGTTACCTGAACTGATATCGGAGCACTGAGAATAGGTGTAGGACACCTGCGCGGCCAGATTGTTGCTCATTCGGCGATTGACCCCCACCTGCAACGCGTCGTACCTCGAGTCCAGGTCAGTGATGCCGGAGGTCGTATTCGCGAAATTGGAGTTCCAGCGGCTGTTCGCCAGAGCAGTGAACGTCGCACCGGTTCTGCACCAGATGCGCGTACGACATTTGCCCGGTCGCTGGATTGACAATCGGCTTCCCGTCCGGAGTCGCGAGCGTGCAGGTCGCGGTCACACACTGGAGGCCGCCGGGCGTACTCACACCAGATCCCGTGACGAACACCAGGCCATCCAGGTATCCGGGGAAGTTCGGCACCAGTACTCTGATTCTGGTTGAGTGCAATGGCGCCCGTGTTGAAGTACGGGGTCAGGGCGCCGCTCGCCAGCGGCGGGTTCACGTCCCGTTGCCCGACCATATGGACGCCCTTCGACCCGACGTATGCCACCACCATGACCGTGTTCGGCATGATCTCTTGCTGGATGCTGATGTTCCACTGCTGCATCCACGGCGTCGTCTGGAAAGGATTCGTCCCCCACGTCGTGCTCGTGGTCGTCGCGACGATGGTCTGGAACGGGCGCGGGAACGTCGCCAGCGCGGCCGGGTCGGTCACCGTTCTGGTTGTCCAGGGCTGACTGAACCAGGAACCGTAGCAGTAGTCGCGGCACTGCAGCGTCGCATGGAAAACTCCATAGCCGCCTCGGATGGCGGTCTTTCCGCTGCCGAAGGGATCCCATGCGAACCCTATGCGCGGATCGAACGACCGCAGTGAAGGATTCCTCTGGAAAAAATTCCTCATCGGCGTCATCTGCGATGGCGGGGGCGTCGCCACGATGGGCGCTCGACGGTCCTCTCCATTGGGGCCGTACGGAACCGGCAGAAGGCCGTACGTCTGGTTCGTCTCGTCGTAGGGATTCGTCGACGGCGCGTACCGCAACCCGATGTTGAGACTCAGACTGGACGTCATCTTCCAATCGTCCTGCGCATACATCGTGAAATCCCACGCCCGCGCCGCACGAAGGTCGCTCGGGAAGAGAAGAGGCGAACCGTCTGGAAACACACAACCTGGGCTGCTGTTGTAGAAATTGCAGGGCCCCGTGTACTGCGTGGGCAGCGCGTGCAGGAAGTTCGACAGGTTCGCAAACGTCCAGGTCCCGCCACCCGGGAAAGCATGGATGCCGTCCGTGTCGTTCTTCGTAATGGTGCCCCCGAAACGCAGGCTATGTGCGCCCTTGATCACGAACAGGTCATCGCTGATGCTGTGCCGCACCTGGATCTTCCGAATCGGAGAGATCTGGCCCGGACCGATCGCGCTGATTCCGGAGCCCGGGGCAAGCGTCCCGTCCATCACGGGCGCTCCATCCCGCGTGAAGATATCCCCGGACCAGTTCAAGGAGCCGACGGGTAACACCCCAGGAGTCATGGTCGGATTGATGCTCTGGCTACGGATGTTGAAGAACGTATTCGTGTAGGCGTACTGGAACGAGTTCACCACCGTGTCCGACAACACTTTCTTCTCGCCGATCGTGAAGTACTGGTTGCGGGAGTCTTCCAACTCCGGCCACGCGGGGAAGTTGCCGTAGAAGGGTTCCGTTGTGTAGGCGTCGTCGAACAGGTATCGGACGAACATGTTGTCCCGCTCCGAGATGTTCCAGTCAAAACGCCCTACCGCGAAATATTCCTGTCCTGGGGACGTCGCGTTGATGAGGATTTGCGCCGTACCATTCCCCTGGTCCTGCGGTTCGCCGAAGCTGGCGCTCTCGTATCCAGGAATCTTCCCGATGGCGGGGACGTTACCGGGCTGGTCTGGACCAAGCGGAAACAGGTCCAGATAGGGCTTCACACTCAGAAAGGCCGCCTGGTTACCGGTCCCCATTCCGCAGTTCTGCTGACCTGGAATCGTCGCCACGACACAACCTGCCGCGGGGACGCCATTCGGCGGCAGCGGGATGATGCCGTTGCGCGCCAGGGCATTGGGAACAACCCGGATCTGGCTCTGCGATTCGTTCTGCCTGATGAATTCGATGTTTCCAAAGAAGAACATCTTGTTCAGTTGGAGCGGCCCGCCAAGTGTGCCGCCATCCTGATGCTTCCAGAATGGCTGCTTCTCGGTGGCCGGCCACTGCACCTCGTCCATTTTGGAGTTGCGATAAAACGCGTACGCGGAGCCGTGGAAGGCGTTCGTACCCGAACGTGTGACGGAGTTCAGAACCGAGCCATTGCCCCCGTACTGGGCCCCGTATGTGTTGGTCAACACCTGGAATTCGCCGATCGCGTCAACGCCCAGGCTGGTGCCCAGGATCCCCGTGCCCGTTCCGCGATTCTGGTAGGTCTGGATGTTGGTGCCATCCATCAGAATCTCCTGCCCGTTGGGCCGGGAGCCGGAGACAGTCCAGTACTCCTGCTTGCCCGTGAATGCGTTTCTGGCGGAACCGGATCCCCTGGAGACGTTCACGCCCGGTGCCATCAGCACCAGTTCCTCGAAGTTTCGCCCGTTCAGCGGGAGCTCTCTGATCTGCGTCGGATCGACCGTTGTACCCAACGATGAGGAGGTGGTATTGACCAGTGGAACAGATGCGGTCACCGTCAGGAGTTCTGATATCTCGCCAATCGGCAGGCTCACATCCACCACAATGTCCGCACCGGCGCTCAGCCTGAGCCCTGTCCGCTTCACGGTCTGGAAACCTTGAAGCTCAGTTTGGACCTCGTAGTCGCCAACAGGCATCGCCGGAATCGTGTACCGCCCCTGCGAGTCGCTCGTCGTGACCTGGATCGCCCCCGTTCCTGTGTTCCTCGCAGTGACCGTCGCACCAGGGATCACAGAGCCCGACGAGTCGGTCACCGTCCCTGAAATGCTCCCGATGGTGCCCTGGGCTGCAACGCGCGCATCAAGTGCTCCGACCAGGAATGCCGTACCTAGAACGATGAACAGGACCAAGCGATGCTTGCAGCGACTCAACATTGGATCCCTCCTCCGTTACGCCCAGCTACCTGTTAGGTGTGAACGTGTGCCGTCCGCCATCCTGCGCGACTGAACCGATTGGTCGCGCGAACGGTGACACGGCTCACCCCGCCGACGACGGCTGCGGCTCCGCTACTTGGCTGCCGGAGGAATTGCCACGCTGCCCAGGGTACCCAAGGTCAATCCAGTTGCCGTCACGACCTTCTGAATGCGACCGACCGGCTGACCGTTCTTCACGGGCTCTACGGTGACGGTCACCTCGTCTCCAGCCTTGAACGAATCCCTGCGATAGCCGGCGGGATACATGATGTTCGGAGCCTGAGTTTCGGCCAGCCACGTGACGACCTTACCGTCCTCGCCCTTCACGTCCACAGATAGGAGGCAGTGGGGATTGCTATAAGTCCATTGGGTGACGGTCCCCTTGAACGTCACACTCTTGCCAGTGTCGAACGCGGCGCTGCCGTGATGCGCTGACAGGGGAACTGCCATCAGCAGTCCCAACGCCAACAAGGTGACGAATCTACTTCTCATGGTGACCCCCCAAATTCTGAGACCCAATTGCTCTTCCGGTGATCGCACGGACTCACACCGGCGGCGCTGGCCTGGCGAACCTGCGCGCTTCGACCGGAACGTTCGCCTGCACCGAACCGATCTCGATGATCGACCGGCCATCGGTCCAGGTGACCGTCCACTTGAACGGCATCCTGATACCCGAAACGTCTCTATAGTCTGCGTAGTCGATTCGTGTAGGGATCCGGCCAACCGGGGTTTGGTTGTAGTAGACCAGCCTGACCAGCAGACCCGTCATCGGATCGAAGTACAGCTTGATCGGGAGACCGCCCGTCGCCATCTTCCCTTGGACGACATGGACCTCCCGGTCATCGATCATGGCCGGATCGCCTGTGCGCCATTCGACCAGCAGTTGCTTGATCCGCGTCGGAATCGCCAACGCCGCCTCGACTCTGGCGCCGTCCAGGTCACCTCCCGTCAGGGGGACGACTGGCACTGGTGTCGCTTCCTTCGGGGCTGCAACCCATCCGTTGCGACCATCGTAGGTCCAGATGCTGTCACCAAAGGCTCCGTGCACGATCATGGTCCGCTGCGCCTGAGCAGTGGCGTACACCTCGGTTGGACGCTTCTCATAATCGTCGAACCCCTGGTACGTCCCCTTGGCTTCAAAGCTGGTGATCCGTGCCAGGCGATCCGCGCCCCCGATGGCCTGAAGGTACTTGTCGAAGATCTGATCGGGCGCGGGCGCGCCGGCAGCCTGGGTGAGAATTTCGTCGGGCTCTTCAATGATCGCATCGCCGTACTGAATGGCCAGGTCAGGAATAACCTGAGGGCGATTTGCACCGCGATGGCATGAGTAGCAACTGACGACACGCCGCCCGCCGAACATGGATTGGTTCAGGCTGTTGACCATTCCCATCATTCGACGGGTCGTCCGTTTCAGCTCCGTCTCATCGGCATACCTGCCCCAGTCGCCGCCACTCTCTTCGACGTGGCATTCGACACAATTCATCCCCAATGAAGCGGAGAAGAAGCCCATGGTCCCCATGAATTCCTTCACGGGAATTCCCTTGAGCAGTTGAACGTTCTTGAAGACCTCTTCCGACGAGTTGAGGGCGCTCGGTCGGTCCTGCCTGACCAGCACTGCCTGCGGACGCGAAGGCCACGCCCAGTAGCAGGGTCGCAAGCCCGATAACAGCGCCGAACCTTCTCCTCGATCCCAGTTTCAATCTCGTCACCCGGATCGGCATCGACCTACTTCTGGCTCGCGGCGTTGCCAAAGACCTTGTTGTAGTTCTCCTGTTCCTGCGGGCGAGCAGTAGTACTCCATGACATCGGTGTGGGGATCGTGCAGCCGCATCGGGAGCTTCATCGTCTCCCACGGCTTGGTATACATCTTTGGATCGTCAAGCGTCTCCGACCACTCGAGCGTGTCGATGGTTCACACGCCGGAATGTCTCGGTGATGCGCGCCTGATCGCTGATGGGACGACCCGTCGAATCGAGCCACACCCGATCCTCCGCCAAGGTTCCAACCGTCTGGACCTGCAGCGTGTTGTCGTCGGTCCAGCGTGCCGACGGAATAGCCAAAGATCCGCTGCTCTCGATACTGGCCGTCTATTTCCACCCCACCGTCCAGCAGCTTGGGGAGCTTCCGTCCGTCCGGTCCAGATGACGCGCCACCGGTTGTCGTAGTGATACAGGATCACGACTTTGGTTTCGTCTTGAAAGATCTGGGTCAGCCTGACGTTGTAGTGGTTGTATCGCGGTACGCCCAACGGCTCGCAGCGATTCCTGGGATCGTTATTCTCGGCAGGGAGCACCGCATCGACGCCCTCGGCCGCTTTATGTGCGCGATACTGTTCCAACCCATAAGGCGTGTACGACAGTTGATTTTCCGGCCTGCCGTTGTTTGGCTTCGCGAGAACGCCACCTGCCTGGGCTCCGCCCATATGCCCGGCGGCGGGGGCCCACATGCCCGTGAGGTCGCGCCGCGGAGCCGGCTTCCTGTTCTGGTCCGTAATGGTCGGCTGCGCCCAGACCGGCTCGGGCCAACCGTCCGGAGAGGTGGCCTTGGCATAGTTCTGAGCGACTGTGCTCGCAGGAAACGCGAGCGCCGCCGCGCACAGGCCGACGATCGCAACCCACCAGCGACCTTCTCGTGCAGATATCCCCCGCAGTTGCATCTTTAAGGCTCCAGTCGTCCTGTCTCGTTGAAAAACCGCCCGAGAGCACTAGCCTGCCGCGATGTCGCCGATGCCCCCAAACGACAACACTTTGCCGTCCGACATCCTCGTGATTGATGACAGGCGTCGAAGGGAACCCATAGCCAGGTTCAACCGGAAATCCGCCAGGCGACTGGGCGGCCAGGTCCGCGGCGCCAATCGCCGTGAGAATCGCGACCAGTGCGCCCTCTCGAAACGCTGACAGACCTGACGACTCGCATGCCCGGCGATGGTAGAAGGCACCATGCGTCTCCTCACCTCAGAAATAGCGAGGGATAGTAGACGGCAGAGATTGAGCGACTGAGGGGTGGGAGCTATATACTGACACCGGCTGCGGTTGTCAAGATCCATCGGGTCGTTGACGCAGTTGCGCTTGACAATGACGCCGCCCGCCTATTAGATACGACCGACTTTCGATTACCCCAATGAATGGCTAGACGACAGGAAGCGAGGCTCTGATGCGTGGAACGATGCGTGGCTCGGTGCTCTTCCTCTCGGGATTGATCCTCGGCGCGGGCCTCATGGCATCGGTCGCCGCCCAGGGCACGTTCAATACCGGTCTCAGACTCAACCACGTCGGTATCTCCGTCCCGAATTTCCAGGAGACGCTCAACTTCTACGAGAAGGTGATGGGCTACCGCGTGGCGTACCGGTTCCCGCCGAATCCAGACGGCCGCCCGTCAACCGCCTTCATTCAGATCAGCCGCGATACCTTCATCGAACTGGCCCCGGCCGCAAACGCCGATGCGAAGCCGTCTATTACCCACCTCGGCGTTGGGGCCGACAACGTGGCGGCGACGGTGGCGCGGTTGAAGCAGAACGGCGCGACGAACGCGACCGACCCTCGTCCAAGCGAGAACAGCGGCTCACGCCTCGCGAACGTCACGGATCCCGCGGGAATCAGAACCGAGTTGAATGAGCAGCCTCCCGACTCCCTGATGAGCAAGGCAATCGCCAGCTGGAAGTAGAAGCAAGTGATGAGTACAGAGGGAGGCATCTCGTGAAGTACGTACTGATAGCACTCACCGCAATGATGGGTATTTTGGCGGGCTCGAGCGGCCACTTGATCGCTCACCACGGGGCCGCCACATTCGATACGGGGAAGAAGCTGGAAATGAAAGGCACCGTGACGGAGTGGGTCTGGTCCAACCCGCATTGCTTCCTGAAGTTCGACGTCAAAGAGGCGAACGGTACGGTTCGGAACTGGGTGGTGGAAACCAGCAATCCGCCGGACATGGTGAACCGCGGCTGGAGCCGCCGCTCGTTCAAGGTCGGCGAGCCCGTCACCGCGACGGTCGAACCCGTAAAGAGCGGCAATCCAGTGGGACGTCTCCTGCAGGTCGTGTTTGCCGACGGACGAATCCTGAGCACGCAGGGGCAGGGCCCCGTCGCGCCCGGCGGGGGGCGTGAGGGCGGCCCAGGCGAATGATTCGATCTGCGTAGGGAGCATCAATGACCATGTCACATCGCCTTGCGATCGTCGGCCTGACCGCCGCGGCCATTGTCTCCTTCTCGGCCGTTGTGTCCAATCAGCAGGTGCGTGTGCCCGGCGCACAATACGATGCCGACTTTCCCAACGAGAAGTCGGAGCCGGCGCCGCGCCGCGACTTGACGGGCATTTGGGAGCCGGCCCGCGGTCCGGGTGACGCCATCCAGGCCACCGGCGCCAAGAACATACCCGACAGCGGGCGGCCCGAGCACGTGCTGCCATTCACGCCGGAAGGCCTGAAAGCGAATCTCGCGAACAAGCCGGCCTGGGGTCCCCGAATGGTGCCATCTGCGCTGTCGAACGATCCGCAGCCGACGTGCGAGCCGCAAGGATGGCCGAGGATCATCCTGCACAACTACCGGACGGCTCAGATTTTTCAGAACCCGAAGCAGGTGTTCATCGCGTACCAGTTCAACAGGAAGTGGCGGAACATCTGGACCGACGGCCGCGCACTCCCGAAGGTCGATGACTTCCTCGAGCCGCGATGGTGGGGTTACACAGTAGGCCGCTGGCAAGACGACTACACCTTCGTCGCCGAGACGGTGGGCATGGACGAGCGGACCTGGCTCGACAACGTCGGCCGTCCGCACAGCTGGGAGGCACGGGTCGAGGAACGATACGTCCGCAGAGACCTCAAACACATCGAGGTCACGGTCACGATCAACGATCCCACCTACTATTCGAAACCGTGGGTGGCGCTCGACCGGCTCCCGCTCAGGCTCCAGCAGGACAACTTCGACATCAGAGAAATGGAATGCTCACCGAGTGAATTCGCCAGGTACAACAAGGAGTTCGCTGAGCCGGCCGCTGGCGTCGAGGGCGGCGCTCCCCGTTAGATACACCCATAGGTCCTCGATGGTGAGGGCAGGTCATGCACTCTGGTGCGGTCGCCGCCGCCCCGCAACCCGGACACGCCCTACCCTACGTGCGCCTGCCGAATAGCCGGTCCACATCCCTCGCTGCAAGTAGTAGCATTCCCCCATCGCTTTCCAGGAGGACGTCGTGAAAAGGTTGCTCATCGCGTCGATTGTCATTGCCGGAGCGCTGCCGATTCTGGCCCAGGAGGGCCAAGGAGGTGCGGGTTCGCTCGGTGAGGTGAACGCGCTCGGCCAGTCCGTTCGTCGTCCACCGCCGCCGTCGGGTCCGACGCCGCGCTTACCAGACGGCACGGTGGACCTCAACGGGCTGTGGGTCGGCGGAGGGGCCGTCGGTGACATGGAGCGCGATGGTGGTCTGAAGCCGGGCGAGGTACCCCTTCTGCCTGCCGCCAAAGCGCTCAGGGACTCCCGAAAGGAGCACGACGAACCCTATTTGTACTGCATGCCGCAGGGCGCGGTCCGAGCGCAGCCATACCCCTGGCGCTTCGTACAAAATTACACGCACAAGGCGCCGACACACCTCTTCAAGCTCGAAGAAGGAAACATTCACAGCTACCGGCAGATCTTCATGGACGGCCGGAAGCACCCCGCGGAGTTGGACCCGACCTGGTTCGGTCACTCCATCGGACACTGGGAAGGTGACACGCTCGTGGTGGACACGGTCGGCTTCAACGACAAGTTCTGGTTCGACCGCCGTGGCCATCCCCACACCGAACAGTTGCACGTCATCGAACGGTTTACACGCAAAGACATGGGGCACATGGAGATCAAGATCACCGTCGATGACCCAGGGGCGTACTCCAAGCCGTTCACGCTCACGTTCAACGCGAGGCTGAGCAACCCCGGCGATGAGCTGATGGAGTACGTCTGCCAGGAGAACAACCAGTACGGAATCGCCGGAGGACACGCGAACCCATTGGCCGAGCCCGCAAAGTAGAGCGCACTTTAGAGCGGTTTGCGTGTCGCCGTAGAGCGCACGCTCAGCGTGCGCGTGTCCGCGGAGGCTAACTGCCTCCGCCCAGGCTACGGCGGTCCGCCGAAGCTTTACGCAAGCGGAAGCCTCCGCTCTACGCCGATCGGACCGACTCAATAGTCGGTCAACGATTGCGGGGGGATGGCGACGCGGAGGGCATTGAGAACGGCAACAACGTCGATGACCTCTTGCGTCACCGCGCCCGCGACCGGCGATAGATAGCCGGCGGCCGCGATCAGCATACCCACCAGGCTGAGCGTCATCCCCCCGACGGCGCTCTGCAGAGCGATCTTCCGCATGCGCTTGCCGATGTGCATGAACTCATCGACCTTGCGCAGCGAGCTGTCCATGATCACCACGCCCGCCGCTTCGGTGGTCACGTCGCTGTTCTGACCGAACGCGATGCCGATCGTCGCGGCCAGCAGCGCCGGTGCGTCGTTGATCCCGTCCCCGACGAAGATCGTCTTGGCCTGTGTGGTTTCGGCGCGCACGATGTCGAGCTTCTGTTCCGGGCTCTGACTGGAGTAGACGTGCTTGATACCGACAATCGACGCCAGGTATTCGACTTCCGATGCCCGGTCGCCGGACACGAGCATGATCTTTTCGAATCCGTGTCGTGCCTGGAGATGCGCGACGAACGACGCGCCTTCCTTCCGAGGTGTGTCGCGAAACTGGTAGGTTGCCGCGTAGTGACCGTCGAGGAGGATGACGCACTCGAGGCCTGGAGCCGGGTTGGGCAACTGATTGGCGACCGCGGGTTGCTCGATGAGCAGCTTCTCGCGACTGGTGATGCGAACGACCGTTTCCAGAACCGTGCCTCTCAGCCCTTCACCGGGTCGTTCGCTGATGCTCGTCGCCTCCTGCAACACGAGGTGCGCTTCTTTCGCCGCGGCGATCATCGCCTTCGCCAATGGATGCTTCGAGTACCGTTCGACGCTGGCCACGAGCGACAAGACGTCTCCCGGCGTCCGGCCGCCTGTGCAGTACTGATCGCTCAAGTTCGGCTCGCCATACGTGAGCGTGCCGGTCTTGTCGAAAATGACCGTGCGGCAGCCGTCCGCGTTCTCCAGCACCGCTGGATCGCGCACGATAATCGCGCGACGGGCGGCAAGAGAAATCGAGCCGATGATGGCGACCGGAATGGCGATCAACAGCGGGCACGGAGTTGCAACCACCATGACGGCGAGAAACCGCACGGGATCCCCGCTGAGCACCCAGGCGAGCAGTCCGAGCGACACGGCGAGCGGCGTGTAGATTGCCCCCAGCTGATCACCCAGACGTCGCAGCCGAGGGCGCTGCTGCGCCGAGCTGCGCATGACATCCATGATCCTGGCGTAGCGGGAATCGATCGCCAGCTTGTCGGCCCGGATGGTGAGCGCGGAGTCGCCGTTGATCGCACCGGAGAGCACCGTCGAGCCCGGCGTTTTCTCCATCATGTAGGGCTCTCCGGTCAGGTACGACTCGTCCATCACGCCATGCCCTTCCACGACCGTGCCGTCGATGGGACACGTCTCGTGCGGGAACACGACCAGGATGTCGCCGACCGCCAGGTCTGCGAGCGCCACGCTTTCAACGGTGGCGTCCGTCCGCCGATGCGCTTGCGACGGCATCCGTTTGGCCAGGGCACGAAGCACCGACGAGGCATTCATCACCGCGTACTCTTCGAGCGCCTCCCCACCCGACAGCATGAGGACCACCAGTGTGCCGGCCAGGTACTCGCCGAGCACGACCGATGTCACGATGGAGATGCCGGCCAGCAGGTCTGAACCGAACTGTCGATTGAAAAGTTTGACGAGCAGATCCCAGACGAGAGGCGTGCCGCCCAGCAGCAGAGCCACGAACAGCGGAATGTCGGATGTGTTGACGGAGTCGGTTGACACCGTCACGGGTGTGCGATCGGCGTATCGCAGCAGGAGGTGTGCGGCAATCGCGGCGATCGTCAGGCCCGCGATGATTGCGTGCTTTCGGCTTACCCCGCCCCCCGGGGAGGCCTCCCTGGACTGCATGTGGCTGAGCGTCAGCAAGGCCCCGACCGCACGTTCGTAGATCACTGACAGCGGCCCGAGGTCGGCCAACCGAACCCGTTCGTCTACTCCGTGCATCCCCTCGGCGACGGGGCCAAACTCCACGACTTCCTTCGCAACACGCGCGAGAAAGCGGCCATCCGAGGTACCGCCACTCGTCGAGAGGACGGGAGCCAACCCGGTGACGTCGGTGATCGCGCGCTCAATGGTCGACACCAGCGTGCCGCGCCCTGTCATGAACGGCTCCCCCGCCAGGCTCCACGCCACGTCGTACTCCAAACCGTGACGGTCGAGGATCGCGTGCACGCGCGCCTTGATCCCGTCGACGGTGGACTCTGGCGAGAATCGGACGTTGAAGAGCACTTCCAGCAGACCCGGGATGACATTGACCGTTCCGGCACCGGCGCGCACGTTTGAGAGCTGAAAGCTCGTCGGCGGAAAGTGCTCGTTTCCGCGATCCCACTCCACGCTCACCAGCTCGGCCAGTGCAGGAAGCGCGGTATGAATCGGGTTGCGACCGCGCTCGGGGTACGCAATGTGGCACTGCACGCCCTTCACCATCAGCGCACCGCCGAGCGATCCTCGCCGGCCGTTCTTGACAGTGTCGCCCAGGAGATGCGTCGACGTGGGCTCGCCGACGATGCAGGCATCGATGGTCTCGCCGCGGCGCTGCAGGGCGTCCACGACCGCGACCGTGCCGTCGATGGCTGCCCCCTCCTCGTCCGAGGTGAGCAGTAGCGCGACGGACCCGGCGTGACCAGGATGTGCCGCAACGAAGCGCTCTGCCGCGACAATCATCGCAGCGAGCGGACCCTTCATGTCGGACGCGCCACGACCGTAGAGGTACCCCTCTCGCTCCGTGGCGACGAACGGATCGCTCGTCCACCCTTCGAGGGGTCCCGGCGGAACCACGTCCACGTGTCCGGCGAGACAGATGAGAGGTGTCCCGTGCCCGTGCCGCGCCCAGAGATTGCGGACGCCGCCACGATCGATACGTTCGCAGCGGAAGCCGACCGCTGCGAGGCGGGTCACGATGAGATCGAGGCATCCGTCATCGTGCGGCGTGACCGACCGGCATGCGATGAGCTGCCGCGCGAGCGCGACCGTTTCGTTCTGCGCGGCGTTCACGCTGGCGACCCGTCTCCCCTGCAACTCTGCATCAATCTCGCAGCAGCTCGTTGATCGATGTCTTCGCCCGTGTCTGCGCATCGACCTTCTTGACGATGACGGCACAGGCGAGTGAGTAGGCCCCGTCGGCCGACGGCAGGCTGCCTGGCACGACGACGGAGCCAGACGGGACGCGTCCGTAGTGCACCTGACCCGTGGCGCGATCGTAGATTTTCGTACTCGCGCCGATGTACACACCCATCGAGATGACGGAGTTTTCCTCGACGATGACCCCCTCCACGATCTCCGACCTGGCGCCGATGAAGCAGTTGTCCTCGATGATCGTCGGATTCGCCTGGAGCGGCTCGAGTACGCCGCCGAGGCCGACGCCTCCGGAGAGATGCACGTTCTTTCCGACCTGCACGCACGAGCCAACGGTGGCCCACGTGTCCACCATCGTGCCCGCGTCAACGTACGCGCCAATGTTTACGTAGGACGGCATCATCACGACGTTCGGCCCGATGTATGTGCCGATACGTGCGATGGCTGGCGGCACCACACGGAAGCCGCCTTCACGAAAGCGCGCGTCCGTGAAGCCCTGAAAGCGCAACGGCACCTTGTCGAACCACGTCGTGCCGGACCCGGCCATGACCTGATTGTCGTGCGTGCGGAAGTAGAGCAACACGGCCTTCTTCACCCACTGGTGCGTCACCCACGCGCCGCTGATCTTCTCCGCCACGCGTAACCGTCCGGTATTCAACCCTTCGATGACCTGATCGATCGCCTCAGTCAATCCCGCCGGCACCTGGCTTGGCGTGATGTCGGCGCGGCGCTCGAATGCGGCGTCGATGACCGCGGTCAGGTTCAGTGTTTCCATCGAATCAATTCCTCGTCTGATGTCTGCGGAAGAACTCGGCGATTCGCGTGGCGGCTTCGACGCACTCGTCGATGTCAGGAACCAGCGCCATTCGCACGTGGCCGAGTCCCGGGTTCACTCCATGCGCCTCACGCGCGAGATACCCGCCGGGAAGAACGGTGACGTGGGTAGCGGCGAACAGCTCTCTCGCAAACGCCTCGTCGTCTCCGAGCATCGAAATCCCGGTCTCGCCGTGCCGTAGGCCCGCCCACACGTAGAAGCCAGCGTCCGGCTGCTGCGCGTGCATCACCGGCCGCAAAAGGGGAAGTACCGCCGCGAACTTTGCACGGTATCGCGTCCGGTTCTCGTGCACATGCGTCTCGTCGTTCCAGGCAGCCATGCTCGCGTGCTGCACGGCGAGGCTCATCGCGCATCCATGATACGTGCGATAGAGCAGGAACTGCCGGAGCAGGGCCGCATCTCCGGCGACCGCACCCGAGCGCAGGCCGGGAGCGTTGGAGCGTTTCGACAGACTGGTGAACACCATCAGGCCCCGGAAGTCGGTGCGGCCGAGGCGCCAGGCGGCCTCCAGACCACCGAGGGGTGGCGACTGCTCGTCAGGATAGATTTCCGAATAGCACTCGTCCGACGCGATCACGAAGCCGTGGCGATCTGCCCGCTCGAAGAGTGCCCGCCACTCGTCGAGCGTCAGCACTCGCCCTGTCGGATTGCCTGGGGAGCATACGTACAACAGCTGGGTCCGTCGCCACTCGTCGTCCGTGAGCGAGTCGAGGTCCAGCTCGAAGCCGCGGTCGGTCGTCTGGTTGAGGAAGCGGGGCTCGGCGCCGGCGAGCAACGCCGCGCCCTCGTAGATCTGATAGAACGGGTTCGGACTCACAACCAGCGGCGCAGGCCGCGAGGGATCGACGACCGATTGCGCGAACGCGAAGAGCGCCTCTCGGGTTCCGTTGACCGGCAATACCTGTGACTTCGCGTCGAGGTGTGGCAACGCGTAGCGGCGGCAGAACCATGCGGCGATCGATTCGCGGAGCGCATCCAGACCTGCCGTGGTCGGATAGCTCGACAAGCCGTCGAGGTGCTCGACGAGCGCCGAGCGGATGAGCGGCGGCGTGGCGTGCTGCGGTTCACCGATCGATAACCGAATAGGCGCAAGAGCCGGAGGGACGGTCCCAGCCAGCAGCGTGCGGAGCTTCTCGAACGGATATGGTTGAAGACTGGTGAGCCGCGAGTTCAACGACGTGATCCTTGGTCGCTATCGTACCCAATTTGTGGATGGGCCCTGGCGCCAAAGACGGTAGGAGTCTCAGCGAACAATGCCGGGCGCAGGCAGGTCGCGGTAACCCAGGGCCCGGACTCTCGCGTCCACGAAGGCGGGGTATCGACGATCGGGTGATCGTCTGTGGTTGATCTCCGGCGCAATGGCTGGCGTGAACTCCAATGCGATCGGGGGAAGAAGTCTACGACTCGGGGTGGGTGCGGGCCGCATCAACAGCGACGCAGCCACACCGACGATGGCCGCGCTGACAATGATCATGGCCTTCTTCACCCAGGCATCCTCACGAGGCGCACCCCCCTGGAATCGAACCGACCGCAAGAGCACGCGAGAATACGAGCGTCCATTGACCACCCATGGAATGCACCAAACTATGCCATATCGAACTCCCAATGTTTGTTATCGTTCCTATCCTGTCCTTGTTGCGCGAGGCTCTCTGATGTCCACGTCGCGAATACTCGCGTCCGGTCTGATCGTGGCGGTCGCCTGTTCGATCCACACGTCAGCCCAGGACACCGGTGGCAGCGCGACACTGTTCGAAGGGGCCAGACTCATCGCGGGCGATGGCAGCGCACCCATCGACAACTCCGCGTTCCTCGTGCAGGGAGACTCCATCACCTGGGTCGGGAGGCGTGGTGAGCGTCTGCCCCCGGCCGGGGCGGCTCGTGTCGATCTGACGGGCAAGACAGTAATGCCCAGCCTGATCGACGGCCACAACCACATCGGGCTGGTCAATGTTCGCGACGGCAGCAACGCCAAGGCAAACTACACGCGCGAGAACCTGATCGACCAGTTGGAGCGGTACGCGTACTACGGCGTGTCCGCCGCACTGAGCATGGGGCTCGAGGCCGACATGGAACTGGCCCTCCAACTACGCAACGAAGTGCTCCCCAACGCGGCACGCTTCTACACCGCGGGGAAAGGGATTGCGGCCACGTCGATGGGCGGGCCCACGGGCGAGGCTCGCCTGGGCATTCCATGGGGAGCGGCAACGGAAGCCGAAGGCCGCCAGCGCGTGCGCGATCTGAAAGCGAAGGGCGTCAGGTTCGTCAAGATCTGGGTAGACGATCGAGAAGGGGCGGTCCCGAAGCTCGCGCCAAACGTCTATCGAGCGATCATCAACGAGGCGCACGCCAACGGCATGCAGGTGCTCGCACACCTCAGCCGCACCTCGGCGCTCGCCGACTCCAAAGATCTCTTTGCCGCCGGCGTCGATGGCTTCGTCCACACGGTTCGCGACGTGGACGTGGACGCTGAATACCTTGCGCTGGTGAAGGCACACCCGAAGGTGTGGATCGGTCCGAACATACCGGGTCCTGGCCAGACGCTCGACGAGGTGGCCCTGCTCGCCGAAACAGTTCCCGCCGGCCAAATTGCCAGCCTGCGAAAGGCCATCGCTGCAAGGACTGCGGCCGGCAACCCGCCCAACGCGCTCTTCGAGCTCCACTGCCGCAACTTGAGAAAGGTCCACGACGCAGGCATGGTGATCGGCATGGGCACCGACGGCACCGGCGACGGGTTCGGCGCGCACGAGCAAATCGCCTCGTACACACGGTGCGGTTTGACCACCGCCGAGGCCATCGTCGCCGCGACGGGCACCAACGCAAGGATCCTCGGGTTGGATCGTCTCGGGGTGATGGCCGCCGGCAAGGAGGCCAGCTTCAACGTGCTGGACGCGAACCCGCTGGACGACATCAGGAACACGCGACGCATCGCCAGTGTCTACCTGCGGGGCAAAGAAGTGGATCGAAAAGGTCTGCGCGCCAAGTGGACGAGCGTGCCATGAACATCCTTCCCTTCTGAGCGCGAACGCTAGAACATAGCACCGATGATTCCGACCCTACTCGTTTCCCTTCTCACCCTCGTCGCACAGCCGGCGGCGCCCAGATTCGAACAGCGGACGTTCAAAACGCCAGACGGAATGACGATGCGTTACGGGCTGTCGGTGCCGGGTGACTACAACGCGTCGAGGCCACGTCCGCTCGTCCTGGCGCTTCACCCAGGCGGGAGTGGCCCGTACTACGGCGACGGTTTCATGCGGAGTATCTTCGTGCCGGGCCTTCGCGAACTGGCGCCCATCATGATTGCACCCGACGTCCCTGGACGGGCGTGGACCGAGCCGCGTGCGGAACAAGCGGTCATGGCCCTCGTGGCGGCGATGATCGGCGAGTTCGCGATCGACACCCGGCGCGTCGTCGTCGTGGGATTCAGCATGGGAGGCGCCGGAACCTGGCACCTGTCTGCTCGTCACCCCGATCGGTTCACGGCGGCGATCGTCATGGCTGGACGCACTCAAGAACCGGTGGCGACACTTGCCAGGATTCCGACCTATGTGATTCACAGCCGCAACGACGAGGTGGTGCCCTTCGGGCAAGCCGAGGAACGGGCGCGTGCGCTCGAAAAGCTGGGCCGGCCGGTCAGATTCGACGCGCTGTCAGGTGTGGGTCACTACGAAATGGGTTCGTATGTGGAGGCCCTGGCACGTGGCGGACGCTGGGTGAGCGAGCGCTACGGACGGTAGCGCGGCCGTATGATTAACGTTACCTACTTATCTTAGAACTGGAGGAGCCATGCGTCTCATCTCGATGACGATCCTCGCGTGTGCCGCCTTGGCCGCTCAGGTGGTGTCGCAGGGACAACCACCGGCCGCTCCCGCGACTCAAGCCCCGCAGATCGAAACCAGGAAAGTTGATGGGACGGAGGGGGTGTACACCTTCCGCAACCAGAACAGCCAGGCGATGTTCATCGTCACCACCGACGGAGTCATCGCCACCGATCCCGTCAGCTATGGGCGTCCGACCGGCGGCGAGCAGTACCTCGCCGAGATTCGTAAGGTTACCAACCAGCCGATTCGGTATGTCATTTACAGCCATCACCATTTCGATCACATCGCCGGCGGCCGGGCCTTCAAGGAGGCCGGTGCTCGGTTCGTGGCGCACGAGACGGCAAAGACACGTCTGACCGCGTTGAACGATCCGCACACCGTCCTGCCAGACGAGACCGTGGGGCAGCGTCGCACGATCAGGCTAGGTGGCACCGAAGTCGAGTTGACGCACGTCGGTTTGAACCATTCGGACAGCACGCTCGTGATGCGACTGCCGAAGGAGCGCATCGTATTCGTGGTCGACCTCCTGCCGGTCGGCCAGGTTCCAGGCCGAGGCATGATCGACTTTCACCCATTCCAGGCTGAGAATTCGATCAAGCAGATCATCGCGATGGACTGGGAGCGATTGATCCCTGGACACCCTGGTCCCAACGGCCGTCTCGGGACAAAGCAGGACGCGCAGGATCAGCTCACCTTCCTGCAGGACGCCTCCGCCGCCGTGAAGGCCGAAGCGCAACTGGGTCGCTGCTGGGAACCGGTCGAGAGTCAGCTCAAGCTGCCGAAGTACGCCATGTGGCCCGGGTACGAAGCGAATCTGCCGTTCGTACTGCGACGCTACTGCGGCCTCTGGGGTCGCGGAACCTAGCTCGAGCGGCGAACCGTCGGGCGGGCCTCGCCATACGGCACGAGTGTTGCCGCCGACGATGGTAGGATCGCTGCCTTGGCGTCAGCGTGCCGCTGCGTGCGCAGGAGATCCGGAAGGAATCGCACCGATGGAACCGCAGCCCCTCGAAGAGGTCGTCAGAAACGTCGACATGCGCCTCACGCGCGTTGAGCAGATTCTGCCAACCCTCGCCACGAAGACGGAGTTGCAGGAGGCGATTGCACCCCTCGCCACGAAGGAAGAACTGCGGGTGGCCATCGCAGAGGCTATCGCGCCCCTCGCCACGAAAGTGGAACTGCGGGAGGTTCGATCCGAACTTCGGGAGGAGATGCGTCACGAAGGTGAGCGCACCAGGCGACACTTCGACGTGGTGGCCGAACGCCTCGAGGGCCACATCCGCCTGATAGCGGAAGGTCAGGTACTGCTGCAGGAGCGGTTCGAAGACTTGCGAACCGACCTCAAGGCCGACATCGCACAGCTCGACCGGCGCGTGATGCGCCTCGAAGCGGCACGGTAGCGGAACTCCCTCAAGCGGTCGCGAGACAAGAGCTGCCACCCGCCGTGATCGTACAGTAGTGCGATGAGCGCAGTCCTCGAACGCTTTCTTCGCTACGTCCAGTACGACACACAATCGAACGAGTCGTCCCACACCTACCCGAGCACCTCGACGCAGCTCGTGCTGCTCGAGACGCTCGCCCGAGAGCTCGAGGCGCTCGGCGCCGCCGACGTCCGCATGGACGAACACGGATACGTCACCGCGACGGTGCCGGCCACATCCCTGAAAGCGAACATCCCCACAATCGGCTTCATCGCGCACGTGGACACTTCGCCGGAGATGAGCGGCGCCGGTGTGAAGCCGATCGTCCATCGACACTATGACGGTCGCGACATCGTCATGCCAGACGACCCGACCGTGGTACTACGGCATTCCGAGAACCCCGCGCTCACCGAGCGAATCGGCGACGACATCGTGACCGCCTCCGGCACGACACTACTGGGAGCCGACAACAAGGCAGGCGTCGCCGAGATCATGACGGCCGTGGAGTATCTGATGGCGCATCCGGAGATCCCCCACGGCGTCGTCCGTGTCGCGTTCACACCAGACGAAGAGATAGGACACGGCACGAAGTACTTCGATGTGTCGGCATTCGGTGCGCAGTGCGCCTACACGATGGATGGCGGCAGCCGCGGCGATCTGGAGTGGGAGAGCTTCTCCGCCGACGCGATGACGGTGACGTTCCTCGGCTTCAATACACACCCTGGGTATGCGAAAGGCAAGATGGTCAACGCCATCAAGGTTGCCGCAGCGTTCATCGATTCGCTACCCGGCGACCACCTGTCACCAGAGACCACCGACGACCGCAATGGATTCGTTCACCCGTATTCAACGAAGGCTGGCGTGGATCGCACGTCCGTGCGGTTTATCGTCCGCGACTTCGCGACACCGGAATTGAAGGCGAAAGAGGATTGGCTGGCGTCACTCGCCGAACAGGCGGCAGCGCGGTTTCCTGGGGCACGTGCCGAGTGGTCGATTGAAGAGCAGTACCGCAACATGCGAGAGGTGCTGGACCAGCATCCGGGGGTGGTGGACCATGCACGCGAGGCCATCCGTCGTGCAGGACTCGAGGTTCGCGAACGCCCGATTCGTGGGGCACTGACGGATCGCGGCTGTCGTTCATGGGCCTGCCGACACCGAACATCTTCGCCGGCGAGCACAATTTCCATTCCCGTCTCGAATGGGTATCCGTGCAAGACATGGAGAAGGCCGTCGATGTCATCGTCCATCTCGCGCAGGTATGGGAGGAGCGCGCCGACTCACGCGCAGGCTGAAGCCTGCGCTCTACATCCAGATGAAGACCACTCTAGGCTCCGAAGGGAAATACCTTGAAGAACTGCAGGAAGAAAATCACGGCAATCACGTAGCCGGTCACGGTCAACGCACGCGGACGACCGACTGCCGTCGCGAGTATCGCCGACGCGATGAACCCAAGGCCTATCCCGTCGGCAATGCTGAAGAGGAGCGGGATCCCTACGAGCGTCAACGCGGCCGGCGCCGCGATCGTGAAGTCACGCATGTCGATCTCGGCGACCGACTGCAGCATCAACACGCCCACAATGATGAGGGCCGGCGCGGTGGCAGCCGCGGGCACTGCCAGGATGAGGGGCGTGACGACGAGGGCAAGGACGAAGCACACCGCCGTCGTGAGCGTGGTGAGTCCCGTGCGTCCACCGGCCTCCACGCCGGAAGCCGATTCGACGTAGCTCACGACAGTCGACGTGCCGAGCAGGGCGCTCAGCATGGCCGCGAGCGAATCGGCCACGAGCACGCGACCGACCTTGGGCAGCTTGCCCTGCACATCGAGAAAGCCCGCGCGCTTCGTCACGCCGATGAGCGTGCCGATGTTGTCGAACATGTCCACGAGCAGGAGGGTGAGCACGAGCGGCAGCGCCGCGAAGAAGGCGTTCGCGCTCCGGAGGAACCCGAAGTCGAGCGCGAGTATCAGGGGCGCCGGCGACGCAGGCCAGGCGAAAGGCGATGCAGGGAGGGACGTCAGCGATCCTCCCTGACCGTTGGACACGAAGGCTCCCGCAAGCGTCGCGCCCAGAATGCCAAGCACGATGGCACCCGGCACGCGACGCGCCATGAGCACGGCTGTGAAGGCGAGGCCGCCCAGACACAACGCCGCGGACCCACTGGTGAAGTCGCCGTGGGTGACAAGCGTGGCGGGGCTCGCGACGACCACACCGCCGTTCTTGAGACCGATGAACGCAATGAACAGTCCGATGCCGCCCGTGATGGCGAGCGTCAGCGAATGGGGAATCGCATGAAGGACTTTCTCGCGAACCCCGCTCAACGACAGCGCCAGGAAGATCGTCCCGTTGACGAACACCATGCCGAGCGCCTGCTGCCACGGGATGCCTGCACCCAGGCAAATCGTGTAGGTGAAGAAGGCGTTGATCCCCATGCCAGGAGCCAGCGCGAGGGGATAGTTCGTCAGGAGCGCCATGAGGGCCGTGGCGGCTGCCGCGCTCAGTGCGGTCACGGTCACGAGTGCGCCCCGATCCATACCTGTCTCCGCCAGGATGCCCGGGTTGACGGCCAGGATGTAGGCCATCGCCGCGAAGGTCGTGAGCCCGGCTTGGAGTTCGCGACTGACCGACGTGCCGCGGGCGTGAAGCTGGAAGTAACGAGAACAGGCGTCGGAGGTCATCGTCCGCTGCGCGAGGATGCGGAAGGGGGACTCTACGTCTTCGTCGTCGCGGGGCGCACGCTGGCTCGAACGAGCCGATCGGTCACGACAATCTTCCGAGCGACGTCCATGCCCGAGATCACCTTGCCGATGATCGGATGCTTGCCGTCGAGCTGTGGCTGGGCGGTCAGGCAGATGAAGAACTGACTATCCACAGTGCTGGCATCGCCCAGGTGGGCCAGGGATACCGTGCCGGCCACGTGTTTCCGCGTCTTCGAGAGTTCCGATACGCCCACCGGCGTCCCGCTCGAATAGCTGCCCCAATTCTCCCGCTTCGTGAAATCGCGCGTTGTCGGATCGCCGATCTGGATCACGAAGCTCGGCACCACGCGGTGGAAACGGAGTCCTGCATAAAAGCGCTTCTGCACGAGCGCCAGGATGTGGGCAACGGCCTTGGGCGCCGTGTCGGGATAGGTCTCGAACTCGATGATCCCCTTTGCGGTCTCGAGCACGACTACCGAGCCTGCGCCAGGCGTGGCGACAGGCGTCTGCGCATGCGCGCCGAACGTCGCAAATGCCACACCAACACTCGTGAGGATCGCGACACAGCGAGGCACGCTCAACATATCAAGGTCGCAGCCGCGGGACCGTTAGGTGCCCGGCTTCTTCAAGGACTTGTAATAGTCCTCGATGGGTTTGAACGGTCCGTACTTGTGCTGGTCTTGCGGAAAACTGTCGACATACGGCCCGTAGCCGTTGTCGATAGGTTTCAGCGCACGGTCCGGATAGTCGTTCTCCAGATTGGGCATCTCAGGCCGCGGCTGGCTGTTCACGTACGCAGCCACGTCGAATACTTCGTCGTCGGTCAAGTCGGGCTGACCGAGCGGCATTCTGGCCTTGATGAACCTCGCAGCGGTGAGCACCCGTGCCATGCCGGCGCCGTCGTTGTAGCTGTTCGGCCCCCAGAGCGCCGGGAAGAGGTAGCCCTTGCGTGCGTCCTCGGTGGCAAGCAGCCCTCCACCATCGGCCCCGTGGCAAATGCTGCATCTCTCGGTGTACACCGTCTGTCCGGCGATCAGGTCGGCACGGCGATCAGGCGTCTTGAAGGCAGGTGGTTCATCCGGCTTCTTCGAGGCCGCACCCATCGCTGCGTAGTCCGCGCCGAGCGATCGAAGGTACGACGCCATCGCGATCATCTCCGGGCTGTCCATCGGTAGCGGCTTGCCGTTCATGCTGCGCGTCATGCACTCGTTGATGCGGTCTTCGATGTCGGTCATCGTGCCCGCGCGCCCGGAGAAGCGTGGATAGTGCTCGACGGTCTGGAGCAACGTGAGGGTGCCCGGATCGGTGCCGATGTTCAAGTGGCACGACGCGCACGCAAGGCGGCTCTTGATGAAACGTCGCTCGGGATCCGGGTGATCCTGTCCGAGCAGCTCCGGTGTTTCGCGGAGCAACCGTCGTCCGTATTCCGCAGTCGCCACGACGGGCGCGGCGCTCGCTTCGGCAACCTGCTCCCGACTCAGATACAACGTCGCACCCACGACCGCGGCGCCGATGACGCAACAGACCACGATCGCGGCGGCGAGGCCGCTTCGCTCCGCTCGCGCTTGGTGGATGGTCATTCGGAGTCGCTCCCCTTGCGTTCGCTCGCCGCAGGCTGTGCGTGATCATACCGCCGCACGGCCGCCAGAAAGTGGTACTTGGGACGCTCGATCCAGTTCCTCAGGTCTGGCCGGAGAGCCCAGGCAATCACGAAAGCCAGGGTCGCAGCAGCCGAGGCGCCGACGATGATGTCAGAAATCATCGCCCGCCCCCTGGCGCTGCGCCGAAGAAACCCCTGACGTAATGGGCCACAGCGAGGATCTCCGCCGCATCGAGGCGCGAGGTCCACGGCGCCATCGGCGTACCGTCCACACCATTTCTCAACGCGCGAAGGCTCTCGTCGAGGCTGGGGCGCTGCTCGCGAAAGTTGGTGGGTGCCATGGTCAGCTCGGCGGCTGCCGGTCCCAGACCGTCACCTTGTGGTCCGTGACACTGCACGCAGTTGGAGGTGTACACCCGTGCGCCTGTTTCCACCAGATTCTCCGGGAGCGGAGGAACAGGTCGGGTCACGCTGAACGTCTTGATCACGGCCGCGACCGCGGCCAGATCGTTCGGCGCGTGGTCGCGCCACGCCGGCATCGAGCTTCCTGCAACCCCATTCCACATAGCTTCCGCGAGCCTCGCATCCGAGTATTCGTGCTCCACAAGATTCGCCGGTCGAGGCCGCAACGAGGCTGCTCCAGGTCCGTCGCCGGCGCCACCGTTGCCGTGACAGCTCGCGCAATGATCGGCATAGAGCCGGCGGCCGCGCGGCAGATTGTTGCTGCCACCAGCGCCTGCAGCACGAAAGGTTGGTATCAGCTCCGCCGGCACGACGCCATCTCGACGCGTGCGGGCAGGATGTGCGCTGAGCGGGTCATGAAACGCCATCTGCGCCATCTCGTCGTCCGGGCAATTGCAACCCTCGCGCGCATGCGACTCCCCCTCCGGGCCGGCGATCTCACGGGCGCGTCCAAGGGTTTCGAGGTACGCGACGAGATCGCGAGCCTCCTGCCGCGGACGGCCGGCAGCCCCGTCGAAGAGCCAGGGATAAGCCGGCATGACCGACCCGGTCACAACCGCTCTCGGCGAATACAGGTGCGTGAAATGCCAGTCCTCAGAGCGGCTGCCCGTCGCTCGCGACAGATCCGGACCAATTCGCCTCGTGCCCCACAGGTGCGGATAGTCGAGGTGCCCCTCCCACGCGAGCGTCGGCGCACCGAAGCGTGACATGTCGGCGTGGAGGTACCGCACCTGCTGCGTGTGGCAATAGGCGCAGCCCTCTCTGCTATACACGACACGACCTCGACGTGCGCTCTCGCTCATTCCGAGCGCATTCGCGGGAGACATGGCCGCCGACTGCGCCTCCAGTACACGCTTCGGCCAGATGCCCAGTAGCGTCACTGACATCACGAAGAAGAGGACGCCGGCCACGCTGGCTACCAAGTAGGCCATGCGAACGGCCCGCCCCGTTTGGGCATTCACGACGGACCTCCGGCCGCCGGCGCGAGTCGCGGCGCAATCTCGCTCACGGGTTCCGTACCGACGCTGTCTTCAACCGCGGTGAGGCCGCCTCCTCGAGGTCCAGTGGTCAATCCGGCGAGCAGCGCGATGAACCCGCCGGCCACCGGCACCGCCGCAAGCGTGCGAACCATCCAGTACGGCCGCGACGCCTGCACCGATTCAAGCCAGGGTGCACCTGACTGCCACAGGCGGCCCTGCACCACACCGGCGACCGTCAGATCGACGACCATCATCATCACGCCAATCACAAGCAGCCAGAAGGCATGATCCACGAGGCGCGCGTTGTACCGCGCCCACCCTATCCGTTGCCACACGTGCACGAGCCCGCCCGCGGCCGCGAACGACGCGAAGCCGAGCATCGCCAAGTGTGAGTGCCCCACCACGAAGTCGGTGAAGTGCACGGTCGCGTTCACGGCCATCTGCGCCTGAACGGAACCCTGCAGGCTCACGATCAGGTAGAACACCGTGCCGGCGGCAACGAACCGCAACCCCACGTCTCGCGGAATCAGGCCCGCCCCCTTGAGCGACAGCAGCAGATTGGCCACGACGATGATGACGTCGACACCGAGCAGGGCCGACGCGGTGATCGCGCCGATCTGCGCGGACATCGGGATGACCGAGAAGACGTAGTGGTGCGTGCCATTGAGCGGATAGAGGAAGAACAGCAGCCAGAAACCGAGCATCGACAGGAAGTGGCTGTAGATGGGACGGCGGGTGGCGGCGGGAATCACGAAATAGACGATGGCGAGTGCCAGGGGCGTGACGAAGAGCCCCACGGCATCATGAATCCACAAGCCGCTGAACGCAGCGCCGCTCGCTCCCGCCACAAACTCCGGGACGATGTTGCCCATCGGATAGGCCAGCAGTGTGAAGACGAGCCCTCCGATGATGTACCAGCTCGACACGTAGAGATAGTCGAGCCCGCGAGTGAAGAGCGGCGGCAGAAACTGGATCGCGGACAGCACGAGCGCCGCCACCACAACGGCGTCGATCGCCAACGGGAACTCCGCCCATTCAAGGGGCTGGCTGACGCCGGACAGCACCAGCACCCATCCAGGCGCCATCACCGCGAAGTTCCAAAGCGCGAACAGCCATCGTCCCAGGCGAACGCTCGTGACGGGCCGACCGCTCAGCACCGGCACGGCATGGTAGAGAAATGCGAAGAACGCGTTCCCCAGCCAGCCGAGCATGATCCCCTGCGTGTGGGCGTATCGCAGGCGGCCCCAGCTGAGCCATGGCACGCCGCCGCTGAAGTCAGGATAGAGAAACTGCAGGGACGCGACGACGCCGAATGTGACCGAGACGAGCAGCGCGACCAGGGCCGCGATGCCGTGCGCGTGCACCAGTGTGGTGTGCACCTCCGGCACGGCAGCCGGAACTGCTCGGTCAACCATACAGCCGCGTCAACTGACGTAGCGCACGCCGCCGTGTTCCTCGGCGAGGGTCCCGACTCATCGGGTCCCCAGGGCGGCCACCAGGCCCTTCCCTCGGGCCACTAGGCCCGATCCCCTGCATAGTCGTCGTGGACCTTCCCGGCCCAGAACGCGCGCTGCTCGGGCGTCAACTTGGCCCGTATGGACTTGATCGACTTCCCATCCGCGCCGAGCCTGAACTGATAGGCGTACCGCTCCAGGTTCGCCGGCTTCGCATCGGCCGGAATGTGCGCGCCGTGCGCACCGACTGAATTGAGGAACACCAGCATCCGATTGGGCCGGAACGCGACGTCGCCAACGAGCTGGCATCGCTCTTCCGAAATCCAGTGCGGCCTCGGCCCCTCCGCTTCGTTGTCGTCCGCGACCCTGAAGAGCTGTGTTCCCCAGCGCTCGTCGTCACCCTTCCGCGCGAGGTACATCAGACAGGTGATGAATCCCCATTTCGGATCGCGGTGGGGGTGGATCAAGTAGCCGGGACGACGCAGGAGAATACGGCCATCCGAGCAGGTGATGCGCAGGTCCTCCAACGGCTGTTCGCCAAGGACCGGCAGCTTCTCGTGAAGCCAGGCCGTCAACGGCTCGTGAAACTTGGCGAGCATCGTGGGCCTGATGATGCCTTCGGCCACGACCTTCGCCATGTGGCGCCAGACCTCCATCGAGTATCGGGGCGCAAGCTCCAGAGGCACGGTCAGTTGCTGCTTGTTCACCGGGCGATCGGCGAAGAGCTCCGCCGGCGGAAGAGCCGCGATGAGGGCATCGTAGTAGGCAGCCGGCAGAAGGTCGTCGACCACGCAGTGCGGGAACGGGTCGTATTGCATCGGCGCATTCGCGACTGCCGCCCGTATGTGGTCCGCGATCGGGGCCGTCCGAACGAGCGCGTCAAAACGGGAGATCTCGTCGTTGGAGTCGTACTCCGACTCGAACAGGGTTCGCAGTTGACGCTCCTGCCGCGTCACGTGGCCAAGCTGTGCCTTGAGCGTCTGCACCTCTTCGGTCAGCGTCTGCAACTGCTGCTGGAGCCGGTCGTCGTTCTTGGCGAGCTGCGCGATCGTGCGCGGGCGCAGCAGTTGCGCGGCACGAAGCAACCGCGCCACAGCGCCGCTCCGATCGTGAGAGGAACGATCCGTCATTTCAGTGATGCCCTATGGGTCAGATGACAGCTACCGCGCGGGTATCCGCGGCCTCGTGCACGTGCGACGGTCGCTGACGACGGCGACAATGAACACCCCTGCGATTGATCATGAACGTGGCGGGCGCGTCCTCGAAGCCGAAGTTGATTGAGTACATGTGCTTCTTCAGCTTGTGGAAGTGCAAATACATCAGCTCGTGGGACTCCGCGTCGTACGTCTTCCCACGGCACCACCACAGGTTACCACCGGGTCCGTTGGGAAGCGCCCGCTGATACTCGGCGCTGACGGTCAGTTGAGGGTCCCAGTAGATGCGGGGGAATGACTCCGGAGACGCGTCGTCCGCACGCAGGTACCTGGGTAAAGGGGCGTTCGTCGAGTCGGAAGTGACGTGGGTCGGCCATGATGCGGATGGCATCGGGGACGATTTCGAACGCCCGGTTCATCCGCTCGCTGTTACGAAACAGGGTGAAGTGCCCGCACAATTTGTAGTGGGTTGCCGACACGAGATCGTGTTCAGCCAGAAGGCCATCGGTCATGAAGTACCTGATGTCTCCCCAGATGATGTCGAGCTCCGAGTACGCCCAGAAGTCGAAGGACCGCAGGTCATCGGCGAAGACCAGGCCGTACGCTGGCTTGAGATCGCTCAGCTTCTTGAGAAACGTCGGCTGCACGTCGATGGTCGCCCCGAGCGTTTCGGAACACCGCCTGTTGAACTCGCGAAGCTGCATGGGCTTGATCTCGACATTGGCAGGCACCGGACCAGCCACCTCGATGTCCGTGTAGATCAGCCAACGAACGTCTGGATTCTCACGACACGACCGCATGAACGCCGGCAGCCAGATGGGAGCGTGCCCGAAGTGAGTGGCCACGATCGCCAGGCGAGGACGACTCTGCTTCAACTCGCCGGGATCACGGAAACGTGTCTGCGTTGGGGACGGGGGGCTGGCCCGCGGCGGTCGATTGGCGCTTGATTCTCCGCCCTCGGCTGCCCGGCGCACGGTGCTCGATTATTCGCCACCCCGGGAACACTGTCAATGCAGTGAGCACTCGCAAACGCGTCATTGCCCGGGTGCGCAGTTGCACGTAGAATCCGGGACGTTCATCGACCTCCGCATGATCACACTCGCTCGCGCGCTCGCCTGTTTTCTGGTGCTGGGTGCCACACTGGTGGCTCAATCCCCTGCACCCAACGACGCGATCTTCCGCTATCGAGGCGCGGACCGAGACGCACGTCTCGTCGAGCGCGCGAAGCGCGAAGGCCGCGTTGTCCTCTACACGTCGCTCGCGCCGACGGAGTCTCAACCCCTCGCGGCCGCCTTCGAAAAGAAGTACGGCGTCAAGGTGGAGCTGTGGCGTGCGCTGTCGGACCAGGTGGTACGGCGCACGATCACCGAGGCGCAGGCGCGCCGGCACGCCGTTGATGTCATCGAGACCAATGGCCCGGAGATGGAGATGCTGGCCCGCGAGAAGCTGCTGGGGGCTGTCTTCTCACCGCATATTGCGGACTTGCCGACGACAGCGGTTCCGGCACACCGATCCTGGTTTCCGGATCGCTTCAACTTCTACGTCGTCGCCTACAACACCACGAAAGTGCAGCGCGCGCAGATCCCTGCCACGTACGAAGGCTTCGCAGACCCGAAATGGAAGGGACGCATCGCGATCGAAGCCACTGACTCGGAGTGGATGGCGACACTCGTGAAGACGTGGGGTACGACCAAGGGAATGGACTACTTCCGCGCGCTGTCGGCACTTCGGCCCGAGGTTCGCCAGGGCCACGTTCTGCTCGCCGCGCTCGTCGCGGCGGGAGACGTTCCCATCGGCCTCACCGCGTACAACAGCAACGTGCTGCCGCTGAAGCGCAAGGGAGCGCCGATCGACTTCGTGCCGGTGCAGCCGGTGGTGGCGCGACCGCAGGGGATCGGCGTGGCCCTGAATGCCCCGCATCCGAATGCCGCGCTGCTCTTCACGGATTTCGTCCTGTCGCCCGAAGGACAGACACTGTTCGAATCGATGGGCCGCGTCCCTGCCAGCACGCGCGTGAAGAGCGAGCTCAACAACTTCCCTTTCACCATGATCGATGCCGCGACCGCGCTCGACGAGAAGGAGAAGTGGGAGACGCTCTGGAACGAACTGTTCCTGAAGAAGTAGTCGGCGTACGTCCGTTCCGCCCCCCGCGTGCACACGGCTTCACAGCCTCGCCCGCCGCGCTCCGCTCCTTCTACCCTTGAACCCGCGACACCGTATCGCCCGGTCGACCACCGTCCGAAAGTACCTGCAACAGCCAGACAAATCGCAAAACTCGGCACTTACGCGCAGGGGCACGCAGCTGTGTGTCGCGAACATCCCGGCGGAAAACCGCCAGGCCAACGCCAGAGGGGACGTCACATGATCAACCATCGATCGACGAGATTCGCCGCGATTCTGTCCATGACGGTGCTCGGTGTCGCACTCGCGACGATGCCCGCCGACGCCCAGCCTTCGAACACCATCGGACGGGTCAAGATCGCCACGGGTTCCGCATTCGTGGTGCGCGCGGGCACGTCCATGCCGGCCTCACCAGGCCTCGCCTTGCTGGAAACCGACAGTCTCAAAACCGGCGCGGACGGACGGCTGGGCGTCTCGCTCAACGACGACACCCGGATCTCCATCGGCCCCGACAGCGAGGCTCGATTGTCGCGCTATCGCTACGCGCCGGCCGAGGGGGCGATTGCACTCGTGCTCAATTTCATCCGGGGTGCCGCCGTCTACGCGTCCGGGCAAATCGCCAAGCTCTCACCCGACGCAGTGCGCCTCGAAACCCCAGCCGCCATCGTAGGGGTGCGCGGTACCGACCGTCGCCGTACGCGTGGATCCCGAGTGATGAGACTGGGCGCTGGGTTTGCCGTCCTCGGCCTCACCTGTGCGCTGGCGTCCGGCTGCGCACAGTTGAGACGGGTGGCAGTCGATGAACCCCAGCGCCCACCACACGACCTCGCCGTCCTCCTTCCCGACTCGGATGGCACCGTTGGCCGCGCAACTGTCTCGAATGCAAGTGGCGCCACCGACCTCAGTGAAGCCCGCGCTGCAACGCGCATATCACGCAATCAGGCCCCTTCGGCAGCCACCGTCTTGACCGAGGCCGACGTGCAGCGGGAGTTCGGCGACGCGCTCTCCGCACTCCCGCCTGCACCTCAGACCTTTACCTTGCACTTCCAGTTCGAGTCCGAAAACCTCACCCCTGAGAGCATGGCCTTAGTCACCGCAACGCTCCGAGCCGTCAAGGAGCGCCCAGTACCCGACGTGCTTGTGGTGGGACACACGGACACGACCGGTCCGGCGGCGTTGAACTTCCAGCTCGCGCTCCGGCGGGCACAGACCGTCCAGGCTCTGCTCATGGCCGCCGGGCTCGATGAGAGCGCGGTCGCCGTCGCCTCACACGGCGAGGCCCAGCCGCTCGTGCCAACACCAGACAACACCTACGAACCGCGGAACCGCCGCGTGCTCATCACGGTGCGATGACGGGCCGGTCCCGTCGAACGATGGTGTGCGTCGGCGCACTGCCGATGCTCCTCGTCGGCGTGCTCTGCCTCCTGCGCCCCGCTTTCCTGATCTCTCTCGAGCGTTCGGTGTACGACACGCTGGCGCGCGCAGCCGACCATCGCTCGCCGGGTGGTCGCGTCGTGATCGTGGATGTGGACGAGCGGAGCCTGTCGGCGCTTGGCCAGTGGCCGTGGAGACGGGACCTCCTGGGCCAGCTCATCTCGAACCTCCGCAACCTCGACGCGTCGGTCATCGCGCTCGACATCATGTTCCCGGAGCCGGATCGATTCAGCGATCGAGCGATCGATCCCGACGCCGCCCTGGCGGCGTCGTTGAGCGGCGGCCGTGTCGTGTTGGGCTACGGGCTCACATTCGACGGTACTCGGAGGGCCATCACGCCGTGCGTGCAGCATCCATGGGGCGTATCGGTTGTCGAGCCGGCGAACGTCCGCGTGGAGCAGCCGTTCTTCGAGGCAACAAGCGCGGTGTGCAACCTGCCCCAACTCACCGCAGCAACCGACGCGTCCGGTTTCCTGAACGCGGCGCCTGATGCAGACGGCATCCTGCGCAGAGTTCCCCTGTTGGCCATGTTCGAGGGACGCACGTACCCGAGCCTGGCGCTGGCCGCGGTCTCCTCGGCGACCGGCACCCGCGACGCGGTGCTCCACGTCGCCAATGCCAACGCCGCTGTGTTGTCGATCGGCGACCAGGACGTACCCCTCGACGGAAAGGGCAACATGCTCCTGCGATTCCGGGGGACGAAGGGCACGTTCGCATATCTTTCGGCGGTCGATGTGCTGCAGGGTAAGACACCGCCCGACGCGGTGCGCGGCAAGGTCGTCCTGGTAGGTACCACGGCCCTCGGCACGCGGGAGGTGGTCGCCACTCCGCTCGACACGCTGTTCACCGGTGTCGAGGTGCAAGCAACGGTCGCCGACAACCTGCTGCAGCGCGACCCGTACCGGCGTCCATTGCACGCCGTGGCCATCGAAACAGCGATCGCGTTCGGTCTTGGTGGTCTGGTCCTGCTCGTCGTATCGCGGCTCGGGCTTCTCTGGGGCTGGCTCGTCTCGACCGCCGCAGTCGGTTTTCTGTGGGGCACGGCCGTCTCGCTCATGTCGAACGCAGGACTCTTCGTCTCGCCGCTTTTTCCGACGCTCGGGGTTGCCACCGGACTCGTCGGCATGGTCGTCGCGGGGTTCACCACGGAGCGGGCACGGGCGGAGCGCGCCGGCGAGGCGAACGAAACTTCCCGTCGCCTCATGGTGCAGACGCTCCTGTCGCTGACCGGAATCCGCGACGCGGAGACCGGCCGTCACTCACGCCGTACGCAACGCGTCACACGCGTGCTGGCGCAGCGACTCGCCGCCCACCCGGCGTACCGAGATTTCCTGACTCCAGAGCGCGTGGAACTCCTGTCCAACCTGGCGCCCCTGCACGACATCGGCAAAGTGGGTGTTCCGGATCGCGTGCTGAACAAGCCGGGACTACTGACCCCGGAAGAGATGCTCGAAATGCGACAGCATCCCCGTTACGGCCGCGACGTCATCGAGCAGGCTCAGCGTGCCGCTGGTGTCCGCGACGACCTCACCCTGTCGCTCGCGAAGGATATCGTCTATACGCACCACGAGAAATGGGACGGCACGGGATACCCAGAAGGGTTGCACGGGGCCGAAATCCCCATTCCCGGCCGAATCATGGCGCTGGTCGATGTCTATGACGCGGTGCACACGCGACGGCTCTACGGTGCACCCCTGTCGCACAACGACACCATCGCGCTCATCCGGAAAGGCAGTGGCACCCACTTCGACCCTGCTGTCGTGGAGGCCTTCCTGGCCGTGTCCGACACGCTCCGTGCTCTCGCCGACGACGAAGACCCATCGTCAGCGACAGGCCGGGCGAATGCGCTGGTCAGCGGGGTCGGAGCCTAATCGGAGCCATGGCGGGCTGGACAAGAGTCACGCTCTGTCGTAGCCTATCCGTTATGCAACCGTTGATGCGTCTTGTGCTAATCGTGTTCGTGGCCCTTCTGGTCGTCCAATCACCGGCGACCCTCGCCGGCCAGACCGCCGGAGGAAACCTCATCGTGTATGGGGATGTCACATACTTCTTTGGTCCAGGGAACCCTCTGAACTGCGCGCTGAACAGCCGGTTCAAGCGGGGCGAGCCGGTCGGTTTCCGCGTCACGGCTCTCGATCCCGTGACACGCGCTCGCGATCGCGCCGCGACGTTGGTCGTCCACCTGACCTACGGAGGCAAGACGATCGATCTTCCGATGCGCGACCGCCAGAACGAGAAGCAGCCGGAACGCACGTTCTGGGTAGTCAAGTGGGTCGTGCCCGCTGACGCGCCGGTTGGCGTCGTGAAGTACACGGTGAGCGCGAAGGATTCTCAGGGCCGCACGGGCGAGTTCATACCGTTCGACGTCCAGACATCGCAGATCACGATCGTCGAGTAACGCCAGGAACGGTCTTCCGCTACCGAGGTGGCGGAAGACCACCCCTCCATCACAGACGCAGGACGCGTGCTGCGTTTCCCGAGTACAGACGGTCGCGGTCAGCGGCCGACAGCTTCAACCCGTCGATGATCTCCCTGGGACGCTCGTAGCCCATGTCGAAGCAGTAGTCGCTGCCCAGCATCACCCGATCGACACCTACCAGATCGATCAAGTCGCGCAGCAGCTGCGGCGAGTGCGTGATCGTGTCGTAGTGGAACCGGCGCAGGTACTCCGTGAACGGCCGCTCGGCGACGCCTTTGAGCTCGGGACGCACGCTCTGACCGTGCTGCAGTCGCCCCGAAATGTACGGCATGGCACCCCCGGCATGCGGAAGTACGATCTCGAGGCGCGGGAAGCGATCCATCACCCCGCCGAACACGAGGTACGACACGGCAATCGCGGTGTCGAACGGATTCCCCAGAATATTGGCCAGATAGAAACGCTGCAGACGGTTGGCGCCCATGGCCGCGGCAGCCTGATCGGGATGTAGCAGGACCGGCAGGTTGAGCGCCTCGCACTTGGCGTAGATTGGGAAGAGGGAGGGGTCCGACAGTTCCTTCCCGGCGAAGCTCGTGGGCATGTAGACACCACGAATCGCGCGTGAATTCGCGAGCCGGTCCAATTCCTTGACGGCCAGGTCCGGCGCCTGGAACGGCAGCGCCGCACAGCCGAAGAAACGCGTCGGATACGCCGTGTGTGCCTCGATCATCGAGTCGTTGACGATGCGCGCAAGCTCGGCGCCGCGCTCCGGCGTCGCCCAGTAGACGAAGGGCGTGGTGAGCGACAGCGCGTGCGTCGTCACGCCTTGCGCATCCATGCGCTCGATGCGCTTGGGCAGATCCCAGTACGTCACGTCGATCGGGATACGGCCGCCGCCGATGTTGAATATGGGGGCATTCGGGTTCGAGAGGTCGAACGACACACCAGGCGGGCCACCCTGCTCGTTGATGCTCTTGACGAAGCGCTCGGGGAAATAGTGCGCGTGCACGTCCACGGCACCGCGCCCCGCCGTTTGACCCTGGGCCCGCGCCGTGCCCGAGCCAGCCGTCACCCCCAACCCGGCCGCGCAACACCCCATTGCGAGAAACCCCCGGCGGCTCACCTTCGAACGTTCGCGATCGTCCATCTGCGCTTTCCTCCGCAACTCCCGTTGCAACCCGCGATTCGGCGTTTGATATTACTCCCGCCCTGCCTCGAGTCGCGACGCGGCTACGGATCGAGTGAGGTTGACGATTCCGGCCGGGTGAGGGAAATTGTAGGGCCTCCGGTTTGCGCAACACCCCGAGAGGCTGCCACCTCGACCCAAGGAGATCGCCGATATGAGCCCTTCGACCACGGGACCGACCACGTTACTCGGCCTGATGAACTCGGTTCCTGCAGAACGCACTGCGGTCATCGTCCCCGAGCAGAACATTCGGATCAGCTACGGCGAGCTGCGGCGTCAGGTGGAGGCCTTTGCGGAGGCCCTGGCCGCCTCGGGTGTCGGCCGAGGCGACCGTGTCGGCATCGCGCTGCCCAATGGCCTTCCGAACATCGTCGCATTCCTTGGCGCGTCGATGGCTGGCACCGCGGCGCCACTCAATCCGGCGTACAAGGAAGACGAGTTTCGCTTCTACCTCGAAGACACGAACGCGCGCGTGCTCGTCCTGCCACCCGAGGGGATAGACGAGGCACGCCGAGCGGCGGCCGATGCGGTGCCTGTTCTGACTGTGGAGATGAGCGAGACCGGTACCGTCAGCCTGTCCGGCGTCACCAAGGGACGCCCGGTCACGCCGCCCACCATCGACGATGTCGCCCTCGTGCTGCACACGAGCGGCAGTACAGGACGACCCAAGCGCGTGCCGCTCAGCCATGCGAACCTGTCGATCTCCGCGGGCAACGTGGCGCGGAGCTACGCGCTCTCGCCGGAAGACGTGTCGCTGTGCGTGATGCCGCTTTTCCACGTCCATGGCCTCGTGGCCTCCACGCTCGCTACTCTCTCGACCGGAGGCACGGTCGTCGTCCCCGGTAAGTTCAGCCCGTTGTCGTTCTGGCGGATCGCTCGCGACTACGGCGCCACCTGGTATTCGGCTGTACCCACGATTCATCAGCTGCTCCTGGCTCGGGTCGAACCCGGAGCGCCAAAGCCGGCAGGCGCCGAGAAGCTCCGCTTCATCCGGTCGTGCAGCGCATCACTTCCCCCGCAGGTCATGCACGACCTCGAGGCAGCGTTTGGAGCGCCCGTGCTGGAGGCGTACGGCATGACCGAGGCCGCCCATCAGATGGCGTCCAATCCCCTGCCCCCGGACGCGCGCCTTCCCGGATCGGTTGGGCCGGGAACCGACGTGCAGATCAGCATCATGGACAGCGAAGGACGCCACTTGCCGGCCGGCGAACGCGGAGAGGTCTGTATTCAAGGTCCCAACGTGATCCGCGGGTACGAGAACAATCCCGAAGCGAACGCCACGTCATTCTTCAGCGGGTGGTTTCGCACCGGCGATCAGGGCGTGTTGGACGCGAACGGATATCTGACACTGGTCGGGCGGCTGAAGGAGTTGATCAATCGCGGCGGTGAGAAGATCTCGCCTCGCGAGATCGACGAAGTCCTCTTGACGCATCCGGCGATCGCGGAAGCCGTGTGCTTCGGCGTTCCACACCGGTCATGGGGAGAAGAGGTGGCAGCCGCCGTCGTGCTGCGCGCGACCGATTCAGGTACGGCGGCGACGGAGGCCGAATTGCTGGCCTTCTGCAAGGAGCGGCTCGCCGACTTCAAGCGTCCGAAACAGATTCACATCACGGATGCGATTCCCCGTACGGCGACCGGGCAAGATTCAGCGTCGCGTCGTGGCGCAGGCGTTTGCGCCGCAGGCGTCGTGAAGATCGTCATCGCCGGCGCCGGTGCGATCGGCGGCTACATCGGCGCACGGCTGACGCGCGCAGGCGCGAACGTGGTGCTCTTTGCCCGCGGGCCGCACCTGCGGGCCATGCAGGAGCGCGGCCTTCGCGTGATCAGCCCCGATGGCGACTTCGAGGTCAAGCCAGAGATCAGCGCCGATCTCGCGACGATCGGCCGGGCTGACGTCGTTTTTCTTGGAGTGAAAGCTCACAGCCTGACCGGCCTGTCGCCTCAGCTTCATCCGCTCCTCGGCCCAGAGACACTCGTCGTCAGCACGCAGAACGGTATCCCGTGGTGGTACTTCCAGGACTACGGCGGCGAGCTCGACGGCTTGCGCCTCGAACGCGTCGATCCTGGAGGGGTTATCGCGGCGGCCATCGAGTCGCGGAGGGTCGTCGGGTCGCTGGCATACTTCGCCACCGATGTCGCCGAGCCGGGGGTGATTCATCACACCGAGGGCAATCGCATCAGTCTCGGAGAGCCCAACGGCACGAGATCCGACAGGACGAAAGCGCTCGCAGAAGTGCTCATCGGCGCCGGGTTCCGGTGCCCGGTCAGCGTCCGTTTTCGTCATGAAATCTGGGTCAAGCTGCTTGGAAACGTCGCGTTCAACCCGATCAGCGCCCTCACCGGCGGCACGCTCGAAGAGATCGTGCGCCATCCCGACACCTCACGCCTCGTGCGAGAGCTGATGCAGGAAACCGAGACGGTGGCCGGCAAGCTGGGCATCGAGCTGCCGATCTCAATCGACCAGCGCATGGCAGGGGCCGAGAAGGTGGGCGCGCACAAGACGTCGATGCTGCAAGACTTCGAAGCAGGACGCCCGATGGAGCTCGAGGCCGTCGTCGGCGCGGTCGTGGAACTGGGAGAGAAACTTGGGGTGTCAATGCCGTCCACGCGTGCCGTCTACGCGTGTGCGCGGCTCCTGGACGAGCACCGCGGACGACGAGTCGCTCCGCGAATGGAGGGGGTGGTCGCGTGAGTCTCAACAATCGCTGGTTCCAGCTGTGCGCGTCTCTCGTTGCGATGATCATGATCGCGAACCTGCAGTACGCCTGGACGTTGTTCGTCGAGCCGCTCCAGCAGGAAACCGGCTGGAGGCTGTCGGATATCCAGGGTGCGTTCGCCGTGTTCATCCTGTTTCAGACGTGGGTCCAGCCGCTGGACGGTTGGCTCATCGACAAGTTCGGTCCTCGAGGCTTCATCAGCATCGCCGGGCTGCTGTGCGGATTGGGCTGGGCCGGTCTGGGTTATGCCACGACCCTGCCGATGCTCTACACGATGTATTGCATTGCGGGCATCGGGGCTGCGTTCGTCTACAGCGGATCGATCGGCTCGGCCCTCAAATGGTTCAAGGAGCGCCGAGGACTGGCATCCGGGATCATGGCGGCCGGCTTCGGTGGCGGCACGGCGCTCTTCATCCCCTTCATCTCGTCGATGATCGCCTCCAATGGATACCAATCGACGTTCATCGCGACCGGACTATTTCAGGGCCTCGTGATCGTCATCGTGGCGCAGTTCCTGAGACATCCACCGATCCAGCCCGCCGTCGTGACAGCCCCAGCACCCGGCGGCGGGTCACAGGTGGGGAAGAAGCATTTCACGACCGGCGAGATGCTGCGGACGCCACAGTTCTACATGATGTACGCGATGTTCGTGCTGATGGCGACCGGCGGGCTGCTCGTCACGGCCAATGCCGGACCAATGGCCCGATCGTGGGGGCTCACTGCCGCCGCGCTCACGCTGGCCGCCACGCTCAGCCCCCTGGCCAACGGCGCCAGCCGGATCTTCTGGGGTTGGGCGTCGGATCGCCTCGGCCGGGAAACCACGATGATCATCGCGTTTCTCCTGCAGGCGGTGTGCCTGGTCCTGGTGGTCTCGGTAGGTTCGATCTCGGGCGCCTGGTTCGCCTTCACGCTGGTACTCGTCTATTTCACCTGGGGCGAGATCTACTCCCTCTTCCCGTCTACAGCAGCCGACTACTTCGGCACCCGACACGCCACCTCGAACTACGCGGTGCTGTACACGGCGAAGGGTGTGGCGTCGATCATCGGCGGATGGGTCGGCGCGCTGCTCTTCGAGCAGTCCGGCAGCTGGGCGGTGGGGTTCTACGGCAGCGCGGTGATGGCGCTCATCGCAGCCGGGATGGCTGTGGGACTCCGCGCGTCGAACCTCACCGCCAAGGCGAAAGCTGCGAACCTTGCCCCTGCCATCGGCGTCAGATCGTGATGGTTTCCGCTCGACCAAACAACGTATGGATCAAGAGTCAAAGATCGTTCAACAGGCCACAGAGTCGCAGAGACACAGAGCATTCTGGTTCTCTCTGTGACTCTGTGTCCCTGTGGCCCCGTATAGGTCCCATGTCTGCACACGCGCTCGCTCTTGAGTTGATGGCCGCACACGCGAGCCGCCAGCCGACCTTGATTCCACCCTCGGCCCGCGATACGGCGTTCGATCTCGACGCCGCCTACGCGGTTGAAGCCGAGCTCGTGCGATTGCGGACGACCAGCGGCCGCACGACCGTTGGACGCAAGGTCGGCTTCGCCAACAAGGCCATGTGGCGGGTTCTGAAGCTGGACTCGCTCGTCTGGGCGCACATGTACGACGACACCGTCCTGTTCGCCGATGGCAACGCCGGCTCGCTCTCGCTCGCCGCGATGTGCTCACCGAAAATCGAACCCGAGATTGTCTTCAAGCTGAAAGCGCCGATCGGACCAGGACCGCTAGAGGCAGCTGCGGTGCTCGAGTCGGTCGAATGGCTGGCACTGGGGTTCGAAATCATCGACTGCGTGTTTCCCGACTGGAAGTTTCAACCTGTCGACTTCGTCGCATCGTTCGGGCTTCACGCCGGACTGGTCGTCGGCGAACCGCTGCGGGTTGAAGCGGACAGGATTCCTCAGCTTGTCGAGCAACTGCCTCGGTTCACGGTGAAGCTGCTCAAGAACGGGGACCTGGTCGCAGAAGGATCCGGGCGCAACTCTCTTCGAAGCCCGGCGCTCTGCCTCGGCGAACTCGGGGCAGCCATCCTGCGGCGATCGCCCGAGGAGCCTCTCGCGGCCGGCGAGCTCGTCAGCACGGGTACGCTGACGGAGTCGCAGCCAATCGGACCCGGTGAAACGTGGACGGCCGTCGTCGAGGGCCTGGATCTCGCCGAGCTCTTACGCTGACGACGTAGAACGGACTGTCCGCGCACGCTAAAGCGTGCGCTCTACGTCGCCCAAGGGGTCGGTCAGGGTTTGTGCAGAGCGCATGCTTTGAAGCGCTCTCCTGTTGTACGCGGTGTCCGGCTTCAGCCGGACCAGCCGATTGTGCGCGCGATGGTGCCGTCAACAGTACGATGCGCGCTCACAGCGCCAACAGCTTCAGACCGTGAGCCGTGAACGGCGCGAAATCTTCCGCGTTGTAGGTGGCCAGCTCGGCGTCAGCAAGGATCGCCGTGGCGGCGATCAGACTGTCCGTGCGCAGGCTGCGCTGGCGTCCGGCACGGTTGAACAAGGTCGCCGCGCGCTCCGCGATAATCTCATCCACCTCGAGGATTCGCGCACCGATCGCGGCGCGCACGAGATCACGTTCCGACTCCGGCAACGGACCGCACACGTACTCGAACCACGCCAATGAAGAGGTCGCGGCCGGCTCACCCTTGCCGATGCGCTGCGTCAGGGCATGTCGCTGCCGGGCCAGCACCGGCAAGGCGATCAGCACGTTGGTATCGAGATGGATCATCCGCGCGCGTTGTCGGCGGCGTGTCGGTCCTGGCGCTGCGTGCGGATCCGTGCCTTCAGCGCCTTCGTCGTCTGTCGTGCCGCCGGCGTTGCCGCAAGCAGGGCAAGCGCGTCCGCGGGAGTGGCTGGCGCCGCGGCCTCGCGCTGCTCCAGGAGTCGCAGTGAACGGCGAACGACTTCGGATTGCGAGGTCCCCAGGCGCCTGGCCAGGTTGCGCAACGTCGTGAGACTCGCCGGGTCGAGGGCGAGACCAGTGCGAGTCATGAGACCTCCTGGAACATCATTGTTGTATGCGTATATTAGCATATCAAATGGCATAATCAACGCCGGGCGGTGGACGAACCTGCAATGCTCGAGAGCATTTCCCCTTATACGTAGTGTCCGCCTTCAGGCTGACCGGGACAGGCCGGCTGAAGCCGGTCACCTCATCGTCTTCCGGGCGATCGCGATCCTCGACCGCCGAACCCCTGAACGACGAACCCGAACCGAACCTGAACACGAACCGAGAACAGAGAAGGTAGAAGCGTGAACGACGCGGCCCGCTCTATCTGGGGGCCGGTGTCCGCCCCCAGTTCAGCAGCACCTCGAGTGATGGCTGAGCCTCGGTCGCGTACACGTTGATCAGAAAGCGCTGCCCGTCGGCCGATGGGGAGTAGAGGAAACGGTTGTTCTGCAGCTGGGCGGAGAGGGACTGGAACTCAAACAACGGCGTGGGCGTACCGAAAGGAATCGATGCCGCGACGATCGGCACGGACATGACCTTGAATCGCCGCCCTGTGACAGGCTCTACGTAAAGGAGCTCCTTCCCGTCAGCACGCCAACGCGGCTCGGTGCCTGAGCCAGTGGAGACTTGCCACCTGGTGCCAGGACCTGGAGAAGTCCCGTCAAATGGTCTGACGTAGATGCGGTCATCGCCAGATTCATTCGACGTGTACGCGAGCCACTTGGCGTCCGGCGAGATCTGGCCCTGGCTCTCGGCGAACGGTGTGACCAGCAACGGCACAGGATTTCGGTCGGCTGATGCACTCGACGGGTTGGGCAGCAGCCAGATGTCCGCACTGGTCTTCGCGTCGAGGTCGGTGTAGACGAGCCAGCGGCCATCGCGCGCCCAGTCCGACGGGGATAACGGACTCGTTCCCTGCAGCAGGATCTCTTCCGTCTCGCCGTTCACACTCTTGACGTGTATCGCGTCCACTCCCGCACCAGTGACGCGAAACGCGATGCGCTGGCTATCGGGCGACCAAACAAGACCCGTAAAAGGACTGGGCGGCGGCGTGGCGACGCGTGTCTCCTGGTTCCGCTCGAGGTCCTGCACCCAGAGCGCGGGTACACTCTGGCCGTCCCACCGCAGAAACGCAACCCGCTTGCCATCGGGTGCGAGAGATACCCCGGACCCCTGACCGAGCAGGGCTGCTCGACCAGCTTCCTTGCCGGAACGGTCGTACCACACAAGCTGTCGATCGGGACGGCTATCGGTCAGGTACACCAGGGTCCCGTTCATGCCGACCGACGCGGCGATCTGTGACTGTGTGACGGTGAATGACACTTGCTCCGCCACCGTAACCGGGTTGCCGGAGAGCTGCAGCGACGTGGCATCGAACGCCTGGGCCATCAGCGCCTGCTCCCGCACGAACAGCAGCCGGCCCTGGTACCGATCCGGGCCCAGTCGGGACAAACAAGGCGCTCGATCGATCGGCCACCAGGCGGCGGCCGTTCGGCTCGGCGAGCGAGGCCGCATACACACCCCGGCGGGCTTCGTCCGTCGTCTCCAGCATGTACAAGAAATGGTCGCCATCCGGCAGAAACACGGGAACCTTGCGTGGAACCCCAGGCTCCGGCTTTGTGATCTCAGTGCATTCGCCACCTGTGGCTGCCACTCGCATGAGCGCACCGGATTGGGATGCGAGGAGGATGGCGCCGTCTCGGTTCCAGGTACCGCCCCCGCCGGTTCCAACATCGTCGCACAGCGTCTGCGGAGGCCCGCCGGAGGCTGCGACAGTCTTCAGTTGTCCGTCCGAAAAGAAGGCAAGCGTGCGGCTGTCAGGCGACCAGAACGGCGTGCGTGCGTTCTCGGTTCCGGCGAGCGGTCGTATCTCGCTGGAATCGAGCGCGCGGAGCACCAAGCCACTTTGGTAGCTCATCACCAGCAACTGGCCGTCGGGCGAGAGGGCAAAGAAGCCGGGCGCGGTGTTCCCCGGCAAGGGAATCGACAGGTGCACGAGCGGCTGCTCGGCGGGCACCTCCGAGAAGTGGACCCACGACATGGTCGCGAGCCCGACAAGCGCCAGCGCTGCGACCGCCCATCCCAACCGGCTGAGCAATGACACCGCGACCGGGGCCCGCGCGACGACGACAGGCTCCTCCGCCAGAAGCCGTCTCGCGTCGCCGATCGCCTGCAACCGATCCTTCCGGTCTCGCTCCAGGCACCAGCGCAGGAGCTTGTGCGTCGTCGGCGGCGCCGCGGAGAGATCCGGGTCCTTGTTGAGCACCGAGCCCAGGATCTCGACGGTCGTCTCGCCCTGAAACAATCGCCGCCCGGTGAGTAGCTCGTACGCCACGACACCGAACGACCAGATATCCGCTCGCCGGTCGGCCTGCTTCCCCTTCGCCTGCTCCGGCGCCATGTACCCCGCGGTCCCGAGAATCGTTCCCTGGATCGTTCCCTCCATCGAGAAGCCGGGCGCGATCGTCGGCGACTTCGAATTGGCGTTCGGATCGCTCGACGGGTGCGGACCGTTCGGGTCGTGCAACTTCGCCAGGCCGAAGTCGAGAATCTTCACCACACCGTCCGGCGTGACCTTGATATTGGCGGGCTTCAGGTCCCGATGGACGATGCCCTTCTCGTGCGCCGCCTCGATGCCATCAATCAGCTGGCGGAGGATCGGGAGCGCCTCCTCGAAGGCCAGCGGTCCCCGCGGACACTCGCCCTCGACCAGCTCCATCACCAGGTAGTTGGGGCCGACGTCGTAGAGGTGGCAAATGTTGGTGTGGTTGAGCGCCGCGATCGCCCGTGCCTCGCGGGTGAAGCGATCAGTGAACGCCTCGGCCGACACCTTGATCGCGACATCCCGTTCCAACCGCGGATCGTGCGCGCTGTACACCTGCCCCATCCCGCCCGTGCCGATGAGCGCGCTCACGGTATAAGGGCCGAGCTGCGTGCCGGGCGTCAGCGCCACGATGGCGGTGATTCTACTCTGAGGATGGGTATTCCGATGTCAGTCGCCAACTTCCTCCAAGTCGGCAAGGTCCTGCGTCCGACAAAGGCGCGTTTGTTGCGACGAAGTTCTTCCACAGTGGAGCACGGCACCGCTGCGCTGCTCGAAGACATCCGGCGTTCTATCCCGCCGACATGAGCGCGACGCCGCCGAGCGTGCGCGATCTCAGCGTGCGCGACGCGCGAACACCGGCGGCGCCTCGGGAATCGCCGCCCCATCGTGCCGTGGCTCCGACGCGCCGAAGTGCACGCCCGATCCATCGCTCATCACCGCTTGCCCGTAACCGAACGTCCCGGTTCGCGGCGGCACAGCGATGACCTCGTGTCCTAGGGCGGCCAGTTGCGACCGGACCGACTCGGCGACGAGGGTCTCGACGCACACATCGCATCCCGTGAACGTGCCCTTCGTGAACCGGCCAGCCTCGAGCGCCTGTTGAATATCCAGTCCGTAGTCGGCCACGTTGGCCACGAACTGCGCGTGGGCCTGGGCCTGATTGAACCCGCCCATGATCCCGAACCCGATCCGCACGCTCCCCTTCTGCATGAACCCGGGAATGATCGTGTGGAGCGGACGCTTTCGCGGCGCCAGCACGTTCGGGTGCCCTTTCTCGAGCGTGAAGAGCGCCCCGCGGTTGTGCAGCGCGAAACCAGCCCCGCTCGGCACAATGCCGCTCCCGAACCCTTCGTAGATGCTCTGAATGAGCGAGACGATGTTCCCGTCCTTGTCGATGGCCGAGAGGTAGATGGTGTCGCCGCCGGCTGAGTTGGTCAGGCCGTCGAACACCGATGGCTCAACATCAGCGGCAGCCCGCGCCGGATCGATCGATCGGGCGCGCGTGCCGGCGTGCGCCTTGTCCAACATCGCCGCCGCGCTGGTCGTCCCGAACCGCGGATCGCCGACGTATCGAAGCATGTCGGCGTAGGCCAGTTTCTTGGCTTCGATCATCACGTGCAGCGCCTCGGCGCTCTGGAACCCGTACTCTCCGAGCGGAAACGGCTCCATGAGATTGAGCATGAGCAGCGCAGCGATCCCCTGCGTGTTCGGGGGCAGCTCGTAGACCGTCCATCCTCGATACGTCGTGGAAATTGGTTCGACCCACTCGGGCCTGAACTCGCGGAGATCGGCCGCCGCCATGGCGCCGCCCAGCTTCGCTGACGTCTCGAGGATCGCATCGCCGATACGGCCGCTGTAGTACGCCGATGACCCTTCGCGCGCGATGAGACGCAACGACTGGGCGAGCGCGGGATTTCTGAAGACCTCTCCCGCGCGGGGTGCGCGCCCGTTCGGCAGGTACGTCGCGCGCGGCATTCGCGTCGCCGCTCAGCTTGTCGCTCAACCCGCCCCAGGTGTCGGCGATCACGTCGGACACGGGAAACCCGTCCTCGGCGTAGAAGATCGCCGGCGCCAGAAGATCCTCGAACGGCAGTGTGCCGAATCGCGTGCGCAGGGCGTCCCACCCGGCCACGGCGCCGGGCACGGTCACCGTGTGAATGCCGCTCGAAGGCATCACGACCACGCCGAGGGACTCGAGCAATGCCGGCGTCAGCCGTTCCGGCGCCCACCCTCCGGAATTGAGCCCATGCAGGCGGTCGTTCGCCGCCTCGTAGACGATGGCAAACAGGTCGCCACCAATCCCGTTCATGTGCGGCTCGACGAGACCCATCACGGCATTGGCCGCAATGGCCGCGTCCACCGCGTTGCCGCCGCGCTCGAGCACCTGAACGCCAGCGCGCGCGGCCAACGGCTGACTGGCGGCGACAATGCCGTACTTCGTGGCGATCTTCGATCGGCCTGTGACAATATCCATGCGGTTTGGAGACTGTACTATCGTCTGTGGTTTGACTTAACAGGCCACAGAGTCGCAGAGACACGGAGTATTTTTGGTTCTCTCTGTGACTCAGTGTCTCTGTGGCCCTGTTCGGCAATGTGAACTTCCCAGTTTGTACTTTGCACTTTGCACTTTGCCTGGGGGCGCGAATGCTAGAAATTCGGGCGGGTATTGAAAAGGCGTATGAAGATGTCTTCACGCGGGAGGCAGTGGCGGCACTGGCAGCCCTCGCGTCGTTCGACGTGGACAGAAAGGCTCTGATGGCGGCCCGCACCGCGCGCAGGGCCGAACGGGCGCGCACGAGACAGCGGATTGGCTTCCTCGATCCGAAAGGCGTGATCCCCCGCACGCAGATCACTGTTCAGGACGCCCGCGACGGCAACTTCGTCGGCAGCGAGATCCCCAAGGACCTGCAGCGCCAGTGGATTCAAGGGACGGGTCCGGCCGCACGGCCGAACACGCCCGTCGCCAGCAGCCTTCGCAACGTCGCGTACGCCCTTCTCTCTGGCGCCGACGGCTGGATGTTCGACGGCGAAGACGCGCTCGGCCAGGTGTCGACGATGTCGCTCGACAACCAGCGGAACCTCAAGCTCGCCATCCACCGCGATCCACTCTTCCTGCGCGTCGCCGAGCAGGTGGCGGCGGAAATGAACCAGTGGTCGACGGGTTTCCTGAAGCGCCCGATCGTCGCCGACTGGGGCAACCAGCTTGCCTTCACAACAAAGATTTTCCGCGCTCGCGGACTACACCTCGACGACCGGCACGTGCGTCAGGCCGACGGCGGTGGCTTCTCCGCTTCCATCGTCGACGCCACGCTCTACGTGATGAACAACCACCAGGCGCTGCGGCAGTCCGGTGCGTCAATCGTCCTGTATCTGCCGAAAATCCAGACCGCCGAGGAAGCGGCGCTCTGGAGCGACATCCTCACCGCGCTGGAAAGCCACGTCGGCCTTCCCACGGGCACCATCAAGGTTTACGTCCTCGTCGAGCAGATCGAAGAGTGCTTCCAACTGATGGAGATTCGCGCAGCCCTCGGCCAGCACTTCGTCGGGTTCAATACCGGACGCTGGGACTACATCAATAGCGTGTCGGATGCGATGGCGTGGGACGAAGGGTTCGTCAACCCGAACATCGATGCCATCACGATGACCTACGGCTACATGCGGAACTACGAGGACCGCGTGCGCCGTGCCGTCAACACACCAGACCGGCTCGGGCGGTGTGCGCTGTGGCAAGGCGGGATGGAGCCAAACATCCCGGTCGGCTCGGAGGCTGGCGTGGCCAGCAGCATGAAGCGCGCCGTGGGCGGCGCCGAGCGCGAGCAGCGCGAGGGGGCCAGCGGCAAGTGGGTGGCCCACTGGAAGATGGTGCACATCGTCAGGCCGGTCTGGGAGAAGGCCGGACAGGACAACCAGCTCGGCCGGTCCTTCCCGCGGCTCACGTACGGTGCCGCTGACGCGGATGGCCTGATGCTTCTAGAGGAGGCTCCCCGTACAGTTCGTGGCGCGCGCGATCTCCTGAGCGTCGCGCTGCAGTACGGCAACGCCTTCGGACAGGGACTTCAGGCCGCTGCGCTCAAACCGGCGGATTTCTTCGGCAACGACGACGTGTTGTACCTGATGGAGGACATGGCCACGGGCGAGATTCGCCTGAGCATCCTCTGGGAGTGGCTGCACAAGCGCGCCGTGCTGACGGCCGACGATGACATCGGGGTGAAAGCGGGGGACCGTTTCACGCCCGAGCTATGGTCGCAGCTCCTCATCGAGGAGTACCACAAGCTGCTCGAGGCCGGCAATAAGGACGTCTTCGATGTCTCGAAGCAGACGACGCTGCCGATCGCTCGTGCGATCGTCGAGGCCTATGTGATGGATCCGATGAAGCTGCCGTGGTACATCGACCTGCTGAACATCAACCTCGACAACCACGATCTCACCGAAGCCAAGAGACGCATCCGACTCCTCCTGGACGCGTTCCGGAAGGATGGAACCCGGGTCACGGAGAACCTCGATTTCGCGAAGAGTGGCGACGCTAGACCTCTTGCGGCTTAGACGCTGGTCGGCAGGCTGAACCCGATGGTCGTGCCGCGGTCGGATCGCTCGGCTCGCACCGTCCCGCCGTGTGCCTGCGCCGTTTCCTGAAGCGCCAGCATCCAGAGAAGCGCGGGGATCCCGCCTGGGCGATCCGTCCAGGTGGCGTCGAACGCGCGCGCCTGCCAGATCGGCGGAGGCGTCACGCTCGCCTGCGACACCGTGAAGGTCACCCCGCTGACGGCGTCGCTCGCAGCCGACACGGTCAGCCGTGCATCGGTGATGCCGGTGACGAGGGCCACGCTCGAGAGCAGCGCCCACGAAAGGGCTCCCACCACCATCTGCTCGTCGCCGACGACCACCGACCCATAGGGCATCGCGGACCTGGCGTCGATCGTGATCGCCCGCACACGGCGCTCGGGCTGAAAGCCCAGCGTCATCTTGTCGAGAATACCCGACACGGAGATCGCGGTCCTGGTGATCGACAACTCCTTGCGCACGACGCGGGTTGCGTGGAGCAGCGCCGAGGCGCGCCAGGCTTCCGCCTTGATCAAGTCGCCTACAACGGCGCGCGACAGATCGGAGGGCGCGTCCGACAGCAGCGCGGCGCAACTCGTCAACGTCGCCAACGCCTGCGCCAGGTCTCTCCCGGCGTGCAGTGTCGGATCAGTGAACTCCGACAGTCGCTGCGTCGATTCCTGGGCGTACGTGGGAGCCATCGAAGCCTTTGGTGCGTGCGTCGCGCGTGCTTCGATCAGGTCAACGTAGTGAGCGTCCGCGCGCATGCGATAGGTTGGAGGTAACCCCTCGCGAAGAGGCGTTTGTGATTCGAGTTCTGACACGTGGAAGCCTGGGAGAAAGGAAGTGTGGACGGGGTGCGAACGACGGGACCATTTATATCACGCCTTCGACGGCAATCCAGCGTGCTATCCTCGCGGCTCGGATGACGGCACCCGGCGAGTCCCACGAGCGCAGCGCGCTGCTCCCTCTCACGCTCACCGCGATTGGTGTCGTCTACGGCGACATCGGGACGAGCCCCCTCTACACGATTCGCGAGTGTTTCTTCGGCGCGCATTCCGTGGCGCCGACGCACGACAACGTCCTCGGCGTGCTGTCGCTCATCCTGTACACGCTGATCATCGTCGTCACGATCAAGTACATCGCGATCGTCATGCGAGCCGACAACCAGGGTGAGGGCGGCATTCTCGCCCTCCTGGCACTCCTTCCAGAGACCAGGGGGAATCCGGGTAACGGTCGGCCTGCGTTGGATCGTCCGCTCCTCATCGGACTCGGCATCTTCGGTGCGGCGTTGCTCTACGGCGACGGCATGATCACACCAGCCATCACCGTGCTCGGCGCGGTCGAGGGGCTTCAGGTCGCTACCCCTCTCTTCACGCCGTACGTGCTGCCGATCTCGGTGGCCATCATCCTGGGCATCTTCGTCATTCAGCAGTTCGGCACGCACCGCGTGGGCGGCCTCTTCGGCCCGGTGATGGTCGTCTGGTTCGTCACGATCGGCGTGCTCGGCATCCCATGGATCGTGCGTGAGCCGGCGATTCTCGGGGCACTGGACCCTCGACATGCGGTCCGCTACTTCATCGACAACGGATGGCACGGGTTCCCGGTGCTGGGCGCGGTCGTGCTGGCCGTGACGGGCGGCGAGGCGCTCTACGCGGACATGGGACACTTCGGCAAGCGCCCGATCCGCGTCGCCTGGTGCGGCCTGGTCCTGCCGACGCTGATGCTCAATTACTTCGGCCAGGGCGCGATGATTCTGCTGAACCCGAAGGCCGCGTCACAGCCCTTCTTCCTCATGACCCCGGAATGGGGTCTCTACCCGCTCGTGGTCATCGCCACGTTGGCCGCCATCATCGCGTCGCAAGCGCTGATCTCCGGCGCCTTTTCCCTGACGCGCCAGGCCGTGCTGCTCGGGTATGCGCCGAGGCTCGACATCGCCCACACGTCCCCTGACGCGATGGGCCAGATCTACGTCCCGCAAGTGAACTGGGCGTTGGCGATCGGCACCCTCGTCATCGTCATCGGATTCGGAGTCGTCGAGCGCCCTCGCGTCGGCGTACGGCGTTGCCGTCACCATGACGATGGTCATCACCGCGCTCTTGCTCCATGTGCTGGCCACCGAGCGGTGGAAGTGGCCTGCCTGGGTCGCCTGGTCCGTCACGGCGGTGTTCCTCACGGTCGACGTGGCGTTCCTCGGCGCGAATCTCATCAAGGTCGTCCAGGGCGGCTGGCTGCCAATCGCCATCGGCCTCGCCGTGTTCACGCTCATGACGACGTGGAAGACAGGACGGCGTCTGTTGGCCGCGAGGTTGACCGCGCGCGCGATCCCGATCGAAGACTTCGTCGCCGGTGTCGTGGCCGTACCACCGACGCGGGTGCCTGGCACGGCGGTCTTCATGACGGCGCAGCCGATGGGCACGCCACCCGCGCTCGCCCACAACCTCCGCTACAACAAGGTGCTCCACGAGCACGTCGTCATTCTGATGGTGAGCACCACTCATACGCCGCAGGTGCCGCCCGAAGAACAGGTGACAGTCGATCGGCTCGGCCACGGCCTCTTCAGCGTGCGTATCCGATTCGGCTTCATGCAGGATCCCAACGTGCCGCAGGCGCTCCTCCTCGCCCGCGGGCAGGGCCTCGAGCTCGACCTCGACGACATCACCTACTTCCTCGGTCGGGAAACGATCATCGTCACCGCACGCCAGGGGATGGCGATCTGGCGGGAGAAGGTGTTCGTCCTGATGGCACGCAACGCCGGTCGTGCGACGGAGTTCTTCAAGCTCCCGATAGAACGTGTCGTCGAGCTTGGCGTGCAGGTCGAGATGTAGCAGGCGGCCGCGGGTCATCCCGGCGCGGCGAAGGACCGAGACGCAGGAGGGGACTCGAAACCCCCAGGGGCCGCGTGATAGTCTGACTTCATGAATGCGACGCTGCTCAGTGGGATGAACGAGCACCTCAAGCTCGAGTTCAAGGCATCACACGAATATCTGGCGATGTCGGTCTGGCTCTCAGGGCACGATCTGCCCGGTTTCGCGTCGTGGATGCGCAAGCAATCCGGTGACGAGCTGCTCCACGCCCAGAAGTTCGTGGATCACATGGTCGAACGCGACCAGAAGGTCGTGCTGCCAGCCGTCGCGCAGCCGCCCATGACCTGGGAATCCGTGGAAACCCTTTGTACCCACCTGTTGCAAAACGAACAGGCCGTGACCGCGTCGATCAATGAACTGTACGCCCAGGCCGAGGCGACCAAGGATCGCCCGGCGGTGCTGCTGCTCCAGTGGTTCGTGAACGAACAGATGGAGGAAGAGGCGGCGGCAAGGGCGCTGCTGGGGCGCATTCGCCTGGGGGGCAAGACCGGTGTAGGCATGCTCATGATCGACCAGGAGCTCGCGAAGGGCGCCGTGCCAGGCATGCCGGCTTCGCCACCCGCAGGCGGCGCAGCCGCCTGACACGCGCCGGCTGAAGCCTGCGCGCTACGCAAACAACCGAGCATTGGCGTAGCGCGGAGGCTGCGCCCGCGCGTCTGCATTCCCTTGACGCCAATCACCTTCCTGTGTAGATTTCGCTCGTGCTGACACGACTGCTGCTGGTGTCGACCTTGCTCGCGCCCGTGGCATCGCTCGCCGCTCACCACGCCGACACCAACTACGACCTGGCGAAGGATTTCAGCGTCACCGGTGTCGTCACCGAATTTCGATTCGTCAACCCTCACCTGCAGATCACCTTCGACGTCACCGACTCGCAAGGGGTCGTGACCAGGTGGATGGCACAAGGCACGAGCCCGAACATGCTCGTCAATCGAGGCTGGACCAACGTGATGCTCAAGCCGGGCGACACGATCACGATCAACGGTCATCGCGCGAAGAATGGGTCCGCAACCATGAAACTCGTCAAGATCTTCATGAACGGCAAGGATCTCAACCACTGAGCTCGTGCTGCCCAGGATTCGTCTCGCCCTTCCGCTGCTGCTGACCCTCGCAATTCCGGGAACCGGATTTGCCCAAGCCGCCCCAGATCTGTCGGGTGTGTGGGGTCGCATCGTCAGCGCGGAGTCGCGTCCGTACTACCTGCACGCGTTCCAGCCCACCGAACCTCCAATGACGCCATGGGGTGAGGCAAAGTACAAGGAAACCAGGCCGTCCTTTGGGGAACGGGGGGTACCAGTCGAGCAGACCAACGACCCCGTGTACAACGGCTGTCATCCTCCAGGCGTGCCACGGGCCTACTTGCATCCCTTTCCGATTCAGATCGTGAACGTTCCGGGCCGTGGGCTGATCATCCTGTACGAATACGATCACCTCGTGCGGCACGTCTACACGGATGGCCGTCACACACAACACCGCCACGGGGCCCACGTGGATGGGAAGCTCCATCGGCAAGTGGGAGGGCGACACGCTCGTCGTCGATAGCATCGGCTTCAACGACAAGACCTGGCTCGATCGCCTGGGCCATCCCCACAGCGAAGAGCTGCACCTCGTGGAACGCTTCCGCCGCGTCGACGCGAACACGCTGGAGATCAACATAACGATCGATGACCCCAAGGCGTACGTAAAGCCCTGGAGCGTGCGGTTGAGCTATGTTCTGCGTCCTCCTGAGTGGCGGATTCTGGAACTGGTGTGCGAGGACGACGCCACCTTCACGGACTTCGAGAAGGTCGCGTCCGCACCAGCGAAGTGATCCGGACGCGGCGCCGCGTCACCTATACCCTGCGACATTGGAGGCTCTGATGTTCGATCGCATGTCGACCGCCTGTGGACCGTTGATCCTCTCGGCAATCGTCGTCTCCTCAGCCGGCACATGGGCGCAAACGAGCCCCGCGCCCAATTCGCAACCCAATCCATACCCGAACGTCGCGCAATGGGGTCAGCTCCCCACCGGACGGGTGTGGGGAAACACGAGCGCGATCGACGTGGACGCGCAGGGGCACATCTGGGTGGCCGACAAATGCGGGACCACGAGCTGCACGGGACGAACAGAACACCCCATCATGGAACTCGACGCGTCGGGCAAGGTGCTCAGGAGCTTCGGGAGCGGCCTGTTCGCGTCTCCGCACGGGATTCACGTGGACGGCGAGGGCAACGTCTGGGTGACGGATGCGCCCGGTCCCGGAGTCGCCGGTGGTACCGCCACCAGCGACAAGGGACAGCAGGTCATGAAGTTCAGCCCGGACGGCAAGCTCCTGCTGACGCTGGGCAAGGCCGGTGTGATGGGCAGCGATACCGGGACGTTCAACCAGCCGGCGGACGTCGCTATCGCCCCGAACGGTGACATCTTCGTGGCCGACGGCCACGGCAACGCGCGGATCGTGAAGTTCTCAAAGGACGGCAGGTTCATCAAGGAATGGGGCAAGAAGGGAACGGGCCCTGGCGAGTTCGACCTGCCTCACGCACTCGAGTTCGACTCCCGTGGGCGTCTGTTCGTCGGCGACCGCGGCAATAGCCGCATCCAGATTTTCGACCAGGAGGGACAGCTCCTTGCCGAGTGGCGGCAGTTCGGCCGGCCGAGCGGCATTTTCATCGACGTGAACGACACGATGTACGTTGCTGATTCCGAGTCGAATCCGAAACGGAACCCGGACTACCGGAGGGGCCTCCGCGTGGGCAACGCGAAGGACGGGTCCGTCACCGCGTTCGTGCCGATCCCTGGACCGGATCCGAACTCTGCGGCGGGAGGGCCCGAGGGCATCGCGGCAGGTCCCGACGGCACCATCTACGGTGCGGAAACGGGCGGCCGAGACATCAAGCGATATACCCGGAACTAGTCACGCGCGCCGGCTGTGTCACGCGCACGCTAAAGCGTGCGCTCTACGACGACCTATCCGTGCGCTACGCGAGCCCTACGACCTATCCCTTTTGTTGTAGAGCGCAGGCTTCAGCCTGCGCGTAAACCCTACGCGGGGGCCGAAGCCCCCGCTCGACACCGGCCGGATCGTTCACGCGACGCCGGCTGATTTGAGCGCTGCCAGCACGCGCGCGTCCCTGAACGGCACCCGGCGAAGCCGGACGCCGGTCGCGTCATAAATCGCATTCCCCACGGCCGCGAGGGTCGTCTTGCAGACGGTTTCGCCGGCGCCATAGGGCGGCAGATCGGGCCGGCTGGGATTCGGATCGCCGTTTACCATCACGATGTCGATCGCGGCCGGCGCGTCGGTGTGCCTCAGTGTTGGATGCGTGACCCAGTCGACGCTCGTCACCTTCTCCGCGTCGAACCGAACCTCCTCGTGGAGCGCGCGACTCAACGCATAGAGCATTCCGCACTCCAGCGTGCGCCGCAGCGTTTCTGGATTGACGATCAGGCCGCAGTCGTGCGCGCAGACGAACCGTTTCACCCAGACCCGGCCTGTGCGGCGGTTCACCTCGACCTCGGCGATCTGCGCCACGACCGTCTGATTCCGATAGGCGTAGGCGATGCCGCGCCCAGACAGGATGTCGCCGGTCGCGCGCGGCCGCGGTGACGGACGCGCCTCCCAGCCGAACGCCTCGGCTGCGGCCTTGACCACCGCGATCGAGCGAGCGCGCTTGAAACCGCTATCGTCGGCGGTGCTGGCGGTGAGGAGCTTCATGCGGAATTCGACCGGGTCTGCTTTCGTCGCCGCGGCCAGCTCGTCGATGAACGATTCGGACGCGAACGTGACCTGCGGACCATTCGGATCCCGCAGGTTGCCTGTCCGCAGCGGTGTCTCCCAAACGAGCGGTAGGGACACCACGTGCGCCGCCATGCGCCGGTTCGGAATGGCATACATATCCGACGGCGTGGCCGCGCCACCGCGATTGGGCTCGCGCCTCATGCCGGTGAGCTGCGCGATGAGCACGGTGTCGAACTCGTTGTAACCGAGATGGTGATGGTCGGCCGCGCGCGCATCGTAGTCGAATGCCACGAGGTTGCCCTGCGCGTCCAACCCGCCGCGCAGCGTGAAGGTGTACGCGGGGCCCTTGGTGTCCCACGCGGTCTCCTCGTGTCGCATCCACTGCACGCGCACTGGTCGCCCGAGCTCCTTTGCCAAGAACGCCGCCTCGAACCCGGCATCGTCTGCCGCCGTTCGACCGTACGCCTGCGGGCCGTCCATCCAGACCACGCGCACGCGGTCTCGCGGGATCTTCAGGAACTCCGCGACACCACTCCGCAGGCCGTACGACTTCATGTCGTTGGAGTAGATCGTCAGCTGGTCGTTGGACGGATCGGCCATCGCGTGGGCGGGCCCAAATGCAGTGTGCCCCTGGAACGGCACCTCATAGTCGGCCTGGAGTACCCTCGCCGCGGCTGCGAGCGCCGTTTCGGTGTTGCCCACGACCGCCGGCTGCATGCTGAACGTCGGCGTGGCGCCGCGCATGTAGGAGTACAGATTCTCCGACGTCGGGAATGGTGCGGTCGCCGGCTTCTTCCAATTGACCTTCAACTGCTGAGCGGCCCGAATCGCCTGCTCCTCCCGCTCGCAGACGACCGCGACATAGTTGCCCTTGCTCACGACTTTCACGAAGCCGGGAATGCCGCGCACAGAGGACTCGTCGATGCTGACGAGCGTTGCGCCGGCCACTGGGGGTTTGACGTTGCGGGCGTGCACCATGCCAGGCAGCTTGACGTCGACCGCCCACTTCAGCGACCCGTCCACCTTGGCTGGAATGTCGTAGCGCTGCGGTGACTGGCCGACGACCTTGAGTTGCTGGACGTCCTTGATCTTGGCCAGGCCGGTGGTGGTGTCGGTATTCTTGCCGGTCAGCGTGACGTTGAACTTCCTCCCGCCGATGAGATCGCCGTAGGTAATCCGCTTCGACGGATCCGCCTGCACCGAGATCACGCCGTCGCTCACCACGAGTTCGCTGCTCCGCACACCGAATCGCTGCGACGCCATGTCGAGCAAGACGCGCCGGGCCTCGGCCGCCACCCGCCGCATCGGCCACCCATCGGTCTGCAGGGCATCGGAACCACCCGACCCACCCTGATCGACCGTGACGTCCGTCGTCCCCATGACACAACTCGTCCGGTCGTACGCGATGTCGAGCTCGTCGGCCATGATCTGGCGGAAGGCAGTCCCCGTGCCCTGGCCGAGATCGGTCTTCCCGACATAGAACGTCGCGGTGTTGTCCTGACGAATCGCAATCCAGGAGTCGAGCTGGAGGAAGTCGAGGTCCGGATAGGGTCCCGCGCCCTGAGCGGCGCTGAGCACCACCTCTGCGAGAGGACTGCCGGGAGCGACCGCCATCGCGCTGAAGCCCACGACGAGGAGGCCCGAGGTTTTCAGGAAATCCCTGCGCGAGGTCTCCGTCGCGGTTTCGACGGCCTGTTCGAGATTGGCTGGATTCTTGGTGATAGGGGTCATGCGGTCACCTTCGCGGCACGCTTGATGGCTGCCTGGATCCGGTAGTACGTCATGCACCGACACAGAGTCCCCGCCATGCCCTGCCGAATCTGCGCGTCCGTGGGATTCGGATTCTTGTCCAGCAGAACCTTCGCCGTGAGGATCTGGCCGTTCTGACAGAAGCCGCATTGCGGCACCTGCTCGTCGATCCAGGCCTGCTGCAGCGGGTGGAGCACACCGTTCTGCGCCAAACCCTCGAGGGTCGTGATCTCCGCCCCCTGGACGGCAGACACCGGCCTGGTACACGACCGGACCGCCTCTCCCTTGATGATGACGGTGCAGGCCCCGCACTGCCCGAGACCACACCCGAATCTCGGTCCCTGAACACCAACATCGTTGCGCAGGATGTAGAGCAACGGAGTGGATAGATCGACGTCCAGTGCATGCGCTTTGCCGTTTACGTTCAGAGTGATCTTGCTCATCGGCTATTCGTCTCCATCCGAGCTGACCCGTAGACGCTGTCCCCCACGACCAGCGATGCCACGTGCAGGCTGCAGTCTCTCTCCGGCGCACGAGGAAATCAAGGGCAGAGCCGCGTGGCCTATCGAGCCGTGCTACCGCGCCCGATATGCGGGTGGCACAATGACCTGCATTGTTGTAAAACGAGGCGAGTTTGCCCACTACGACCGGCTCTACCGGGCCTTTGGCGACCGTGTTCCGGTCGTGTGGGACCGACGACGGGATGTGCGCCGGCCTGCTGGTGACGGCGATGAGAACCCGCGGCCCAGGGAGCGCCGGAGTTCCCTTCCGACCAGCTGGGAGGCCCTCGGATTCGTCGTTACCCACGGCCCGGCGTCCTAGGGATCACCCCTTGGCCCCCTGATACCCGCCCGGCCCTCCGGTCATGAAGCTGACCCTCCGTCCGCTCGTCGTCTTGATAGGCGTTGGCGTACTGGTCGGTGTCTGGGCACTCCGGTCGGACACTCCAGGTGCGGCCAGACCCACGAACGGTCAGGGCATCATCGTCTTCGGCGACAGCCTCGTCGCCGGCCGCGGCGCACGTGCCGGTCAAGACTTCGTTTCTGTGCTCTCGAGGCGCCTCGGCACCACGATCGTCAATGCCGGCCAGAGTGGTGACACCACGGGCGCGGCCCTCGCCCGGCTTAAACGAGACGTGCTGGCGCTCAACCCGCGGATCGTGGTCGTACTGCTCGGGGGCAACGATTACCTGAGACGGATACCCACCAAAGAGACGTTCGCCAATCTCGACAGCATCGTCGATCAGATCCGCGAACACGGGGCGGCGGTTGTGGTGGTGGGCGTCGCGGTCGGACTGATGACCGACCCCTATCGTGCGGAATACGAAGCACTGGCCGAACGAAGGTCAGCGGGCCTCGTCCCAGACATTCTGGACGGCATCATCGGCCACGCCGATCTGATGTCTGACTCGATCCACCCGAACGGACGCGGCTACGCGATGATCGCCGACCGTCTGGAGCCAATCCTCCGTGACCTGACGCGGTCTGAATGAGGTTGGAGATCAATACGCCCGGTCAGGATCGGTCAGGTCGGACCAATCCGCGGCCTGCTCCGGCGGCAACCGGCGGACGAGGCGTGCAACCTTGGACTTCGTCGGTCCCACATAGAACTGGTAGGCGTAGCGTTCGGACTGCTGGGCGTCGGGCGGAATGCCAGCCCCATGCGCCATGCCCGGAACGTTCATGAAGACAAGGGCCGAGTTCGCAACGGACGGCACCGTCCGCACGAGTTCAGCCCGAGCACCGTGTGCTTCCGGATAGTAGGTCTTCATGAACGGCGCGTGCCGGTCGTTCTCGACACGATAGAGTTCCGTGCCGTATTCCTGGCTGTCACCAGGACGTGCGAGATAGATGAGGCCGGTGAGTGCGGCAATCTTCATGTCCCGGTGCGGTTTGAGCCTGTAACCGGGCCGGCGCAGCATGAGCCGTCCACTGAGAGCGTGATGACGAAGCGCCAGCGCCTCGTCGCCAAGCTCTGGACCGAAGAGCGCCCGATACGACGCCTCGAGAAAAGGGTGGAACGACTCGAGCAGCAACGGCTTCAACAGCGCATCGACGATGTCGTTGTGAAACGCTGACCATGCGTCACGCGACCGCTCCGAACCATTCGTCGTCCTGAGCGGATCGAAGTTCGCCTTCACCCGGTCGGCGACCTCGAAGGCTTCGGGGGGCGGCATCGTATCCAGGAGCTGCCTGTATGTCTCCATCGGCAGCAGATCGGCGATCACCATGTGCGGCCCAGGCTCCGTGACGAGCGTCGCCGCAGCCACCGCCCTCTGAAGGTGCAGCGCCAGTGCGTCCGGATTCTGAAGGTCGGTGCTCACGGTAGTGCTCTTTCAAAGGGCCGAGCGACGTGTCGTTGGCGCCTCATCGTAGCACCGCCGAACGGGTTAGAGTAGGAAGCAACATGGTGGTCGCGCGACATTCTGCCGCCTGATTTCTACGAATTCCTGATGTCCAGTCTGCCACCCCCGACCCGGCTGGGAGAGCGTCATCTGTGAGGCATCTGCTCATCGTGTCGTTGTCACGAAGCGGAGGCAAGTTGATGCGGACGCTCCTCGATGGTCATCCGGACATCAACGCTTTTCCGTACGAACACTGGAATCGCAAGTCGAAGAACGAGATCCCGACGCATCGGATGGAGGCGTTTGCCCGCATGCCCGCCGAGGAACAGTTCGAGACGGCGGGAGCCGCGCAAGCCGAGAAGAAGCTCCTCCGTGTGCACCAACCCTCGCTGGTGGCGGAGGTGATGCGGGCCTGGCGAGCCGAAACGGTTGGAGCCAAAACGCTCCCAGCCATGTACGAAGGTCTGGCGCACACGTACTTTCCCGCGATCGGAAGAGCCAGGGACGCCTTCGTCGTGAATCACTGCGGAAGCCTGTGCCGCTTCACCAGGGCTCAGCTGGATGGCGTGTACGGGCAGGGCACACACCTGCTCACGATTCGGGATCCCCGCGCCGTCTTCACGTCTATGCAGGGTCTGCTCGATCTCAAGTTCTCGCCCGAGCGGATTCAGAACGGCGCGGTCTCACCTTCGAGGCTCGAGCGGCATCTGAAGAAGCTGGAAACGATCGATTCAGCATCAGGATACCTTCGGGAGTTTTGCGAGGACTACCGGAACATGGTGGCCAACTACGCGGCGTGCCCAGACGTCATCAGCATCCGATTCGAAGATCTCGTGACATCACCAGAGATCAACATGCGACGGCTCGCGCAACGGATGGGCATTCGGTGGGACGCGACGCTCCTCGAACCAACCCAACTCGGCAGGTCCCGCTCACCGAACTCGTCCTTCGACAGAGAGGGCGCCACGATCCATGAGGGTGCGGCCAGTGACTGGGTCGAGCGCATCGCGCCGGCGACGAAACAATACATCGAGGGCACGCTTGCGGCTGAGATGGCGGCGCTCGGATACCAGCGAGCGGACGAGATCGGGCGGACGGTGCTCGATGCGGCGCCGTTGCTCCAGTAGGGTTACTTGAGGCTCGTCCCGCCTCCCGGCTTGATGCCGGACGCCGCACCGTACTGGTTGTCTTCGAGGCAGATGAACTCCATCAGTTCTCCGCCACCTGTCTTCAAATCCGGACGCAGCAACCGAGCCCTGAATGTCATCGTCAGAGGCCTCGAGAAAGCGCCAGGGTCGTCAAGCGTAAACACGTGCCTCAGCCCTCCCCAGCTCATCCGGGTGTAACGCTCCACCGTGTGCATCTGCTCGGTGTGCGGGGTGCCTCGACTGTCCATCCAGAACTTGTCGTTGTAGCCGACGGTGTCGACGACCAGCGTGTCGCCCTCCCACTGACCGATCGAATGCCCCCACCAGGTCGGAATCGGGTCCTGTGGATGCCCGCGGCCGTCCATGTAGATCACACGGTGCGCGCCGGCATCACCCGTTTCGTGGAGCACATAGATGTGCGACAGCCCCTTGGACGTGTAGGACATCGCGAACTTCCACGGATAGGGATTGGAACGAGGTACACCCATCGGCAAGCAGGCCGTGTACGGCTCCTGTTCCTCGCGACGGTTGTCCCTCAGCTCCTTCGCCCACGGCAGCAGCGGCAACTCACCCGGCTTGAAGCCGCCCTCGAGTTCGATGTCGACATTGGAGCCGCCGCCGACCCAGGGGCCGGTGAGATCCACCTTGCCATCCGGAAGTCGTGGAATGGGCTGGCTGTCGGCCTGCGCATCCGGCACGGTCGGCGAGGGCAGAAAGATGTAACCCACCTGTCCCGCCGGTCCAGGGGCTACGCCACCTTGCTGCTGGGACTGCACGACCGACGACAGTGCCAGCAGCAGAAGAGCGATGGATGCGCACAACAGTTTCTTCATCGTTTGCCGTCTCGATTTGCCGTGCCCACTATCGATCAACTGTTACCCGAAAGACAACTGGATCAAGCCTATGCGGCCCGGTCGTGTCAGACCCGCTGAATCTTGAGGACGTTCGATGGCCCCCGAGCGAGGTCCGGGGTAATGCTGATGACAACGATGGTGGAGGCCAGTGGGATAGCTCCGCGGGCGACCAGCATCTGACCGATACGGCTGGCCGCTTCGCTGACACCGCCGTCCAGGTCCGCAACCACCGGCACGACGCCCCACGCCAAGGCGAGGCGCCGCGCGATCTCCGGCTGATCCGTCGCGGCAAAAATCGGCACGCGCGGGCGCAATGCGGACAGGAGCCTCGCCGTCTTGCCTCCGCGCGTCATCGCCACAATCGCCGTGGCGTCGCCGCGCGACACGAGAGTGACCGCCGCTTCGCAGATCGCACGACCATGGCCGCCGAGCGCTTGTGATCCCTCGAGCGCGACCGGCTCACCAGGCGGGCCTTCCTCGGCGTCGCGGATGATTGCGTCCAGCATCTCTACGGCCTTGATCGGATGCAGACCGGCGGCAGTCTCCCCCGCCAGCATGATGGCGTCAACGCCGGAATCCACGGCGTGGGCCGCGTCGCTGACCTCCGCCCGCGTGGGCCGCGGCTCGGTCCGCATCGACTCGAGCACCTGCGTCGCCACGATCACCGGGATGCCGAGCGCCAGCGCCCGTCTGGTGACTTCCTTCTGGACGCGCGGCACGTGCTCCAGCGGCAGCTCGAGTCCGAGATCTCCGCGCGCCACCATGACCGCGTCGGTCTCCCCGAGAATCTCCTCGAGATTCGACACGGCTTCTGGTCGTTCGAGCTTCGCGACCAGCCGGATGTGCGACCCGCCCACTGCTTGAAGCCGTGCGCGCGCAAATCGCAGGTCCTCGACACGCTGCACGAAACTCAGCGCCATGAAATCCACGCCGAGGCGAACGCCGAACTCCAGATCTTCGGCATCCTTGGGTGTCAGGCCGTTCGATGGGAGCACCACTCCGGGCAGGTTGATGCCCTTGTGCTCACCGAGCAAACCTCCATGGACGACGACGGTGTCCACGCGACCTGCGCTGGCCCCCTCGACTCGTAGTTGAATTCGACCGTCGTCCAGCAGCAACCTATCGCCGCGCTTGACCGCGTCAGCCAGCTCGGCGTACGTCGTCGACACGTGTCCTGGACCGCCGAGTTCATCACCGATGACGATATGGAGCGGATCGCCTTGCCGCAGTTCGATCGGCGTACCACCAGGCAGCAAGCCCGTGCGAATCTTCGGACCCGCGAGATCCTGCAGGATGGCCACGCATCGCCCCTGACGATCCGCTTCGGCGCGGATGCGACGAAATAGATCGGCGTGGCTCTCGTGCGTGCCGTGAGAGAAATTCAGACGGAACACGTCCACGCCTGCAGCCACGAGATCGTGGATTCCCGCGTCACTGCTCGTTGCCGGCCCCATCGTCGCGACGATCTTGGTTCGTCTCACAATCACCAGCTTACAATGTCCCATGGCCTCGGCAGTAACGATCGACGCGTGGTTGGAGAAGGCTCTGCAGGATGCGGAGCGTCGAGACCTGCCCGCACTGAAACCGCTTCTGGAAGCGCTGGCCCGATCGATGTCCGCATTGAGAGCCGCCGACTGGAACGACGACGTCGCCGGGAACGTCCGCGACACTCGTAACCCCGATGCCTGCTGAACCCCGTACGATTGCGGAACTGGGGAGAGCGCTGCACGCTCGTGAGCTAACGGCATCGGTGGTGACTGAGCGATGCCTTCACGCGATCGTCGAGCAGGATCGCTCGCTCAACGCTTTCATCACGGTTCTCGCTGATGAGTCGCGAGAGCAGGCACGACAGGCCGATGCGGAGATCGCGGCCGGGCGCTACCGTGGCCCGCTCCATGGCGTGCCGATTTCACTCAAGGATCTGATCGATCTCGAAGGCACGCCCACGACCGCGGCGTCGCGCGTGCGTGACGGGCACACAGCGGCCGCGGACGCCACGTGCGTGGCGCGGCTGCGCGAGGCCGGCGCGATTTTCATCGGGAAGACCAACCTCCACGAGTTCGCGCTTGGCACCACCAACGAGGACTCGGCCTTTGGACCGGCGAGAAACCCGCTCGATCCAACCCGGTCGCCCGGTGGGTCGTCTGGCGGCTCGGCGGTGTCGGTACTGGCCGGTATGGCGTATGCGTCGATCGGTACCGACACCGGCGGGTCGATCCGGATTCCTTCGGCGGCCTGCGGCCTCGTGGGGTTGAAACCGACCATTGGCGACATCCCGACTGACGGCGTTGTCCCGCTGAGCCGAACGCTCGATCACGTCGGCCCCCTGTGTCGATCGGTCGAGGACGCAGCAATCCTCTACAGCGCGCTCTGCGGGGTCCCGCTTCGACCGCCAACACCGTCGCCTCCCGCGCGCGGACTTCGCTTGGGTGTGCTCCGTGGGTACTTCACCGCGCTGCTCGATCCCGATGTCGAGTCGAGCATCGAGCAGACATACTTTCGTCTGCGGGAGGCCGGTGTCGAACTCCGAAGCGTCAACGTAACGCACGCGAACGACATTGCGGCCGTTTACACGTTCATCGCGCTCGCGGAAGCGGCAACCGTGCACGCGAGGACGCTCGAACACCGCGCGGACGACTACACGCCGAACGTGCGGCTGCGACTCGAGACGGGCCGTTACATCTTCGCCGAAGACTACTTGCGCGCCCTGCGCGGCCGAGACGTCCTGATCCACGAGGTCGATACCGCGATGGACGGGCTCGACGGATTGCTCGTGCCCGCCCTCCCGATCCCGGCGCCGGTTATCGGTATGCCAACCGTCCGGATCGGTGGGTCTGACGAGCAGGTCCGCGGCGTCACGCTCAGACTCACACAACTCTTCAGCGTGACCGGCCACCCCGCGATCGCGATCCCGTGCGGTCTCACGCCAAGTGGGCTACCGGTCGGGTTGCAGATCGTCGGCCACCGTGGTCGCACGTCTGCACTGCTCGCGCTCGCCCAGAGCGTCGAACCCCTCGTGGATGCAGATTCGATCGCATCAGCCGGTTGTCCACCCCGGCGTTCCGCTCCCTCGTCCCCATGATCACGTCCCTGTTTCACGATTGGGAACACCGCCTCGCGTCGGTATCAAAGGACCGCGTCGTCCGGCCGTTTGAGTGGGGAGAGGACTGGGTGACCTCCAATGGACACCACAGTCACGACGCTCAGACGCGAGTCATGAGCTGGGTCACCGAGGCAATGTCAGACACACAGGCATTCTTCGATGCACCGGCGACCCAGGACTACCAGTTCGAGGACGCGCCAGCAGTTGTACAACGCCAAGGCGAAGCAGGCACGCTGCGCTTCCCGAGCGCCCTCGTCACGCCTCACGCCGTCAACAACACCGTTCATGCGCGATGGTTTCCGGCGGGTCCGCTTCCCGGGACCCGCCCTATGTACGAAGGCCGGGTTCCGCGAAGCGGACCCGGCAGCCGAGCCGTGCTCGTGATGTCACAGTGGAACGCCGACCGAGACGGACACGTGGGTCTGGCCCGTCTGCTCGCACGATTCGGCATATCTGCCCTTCGGATGAGCCTTCCGTACCATGACCTGCGGATGCCCGCCGAACTGACACGGGCCGATTACATCGTGAGTTCCAACGTCGCGCGAACCGTTCAGGTGTGTCGACAGGCGGTGCTCGATGCACGGCGTGCGATCGCCTGGCTCGCCCTCCAGGGGTACGAGCGCATCGGCATCCTCGGCACGAGTCTCGGCTCGTGCCTCGCCATGCTGACCACGGCGCACGAACCCAGAATCAGGGCCCAAGCGCTCAACCACATCTCCCCGTGGTTTGCTGATGTCGTCTGGAGGGGGCTGTCGACGCAACACGTGCGCAAGGGGCTGGAGGGCCACGTCGAATTGTCCCAGCTCAGGGAGCTCTGGGGTCCGATCAGTCCGTTTCACTACCTCGACCAGGTCCGCCATGCTCGAACACTGTTGGTCTATGCGAAGTACGACCTGACGTTTCCGGTCGACCTGTCACGCTCGCTGGTAGCGGATTTCAAGAGGCGCGGTGTTCCCCATGAGGTGGCGGTGCTGCCCTGCGGGCACTACAGCACCGGCATGGCGCCGTTCAAGTTTCTCGACGCCTACCACTTGGTCCGATTTCTTCGCCAAAACCTCTGACGCGCAGGCTGAAGCCTGCGCTCTACGGTTGTCACATCGGTGTAGAGCGCACGCTTTAGGCGGACACGCGCACGCTGAAGCGTGCGCTCTACGGCGAAACGCAAACCGCTCGAGCAGTCTCCACAACGGCGTAGTGTCCGCCTTGAGGCGGACATCCCGCTGGTCCGGCTGAAGCCGGACACGACTCACAGGTAAAACCCGACCGATGTAGAGCGCACGCTTTAGCGTGCGCGGACGCCTCGGCTATTCGTCGGCGGGCAGTAGTTGAGGCTCGCCGAGACCGAGCGACGGCAATGAGGCTTCGATCGCCTGGTAGTCGCCGACGATAAGCGTGACGGTCCGAGTTGGATCGACATGTCGAGCGGCCACGTCGACGACGTCGGATTGCTCCACGGCATTGACTCTTGGAATGAAGTCCTCGAAGTACGAGTCCGGCAAGTTGTACAGCGCAAGCTGGCTGACCGAGCGCGCCACCTGCTGGGCAGTCTCGAACCCGCGTGGGTACCCGCGGGTGAGCGACGCCTTCGCCATCACCATTTCCTGGTCGGAGGGCGGTCTGGACCTGCTGATTTCGCCGAACTCCGCAAGGCAGTCCGCGATGGCGTCGGCGGTCGATGCCGTGTGGACGCTCGTCTCCAGCGAGAAGGGCGAGATGCCGCGGCGCCAGTCGAATCCGGTGCGCGCTCCGTAGGTGTAACCCTTCTCTTCTCTCAGCTTCAGATTGATCCGGCTGACGAACTGCCCGCCGAGCACCGCGTTCATCACGACCAACGCCTGATAGTCAGGGGTATTGCGTGTCGTCGATAGGTGTCCGATTCTCAACTGCGACTGCGCGGCGCCTGGTCGAGGCACGATCGCCAGTCGCGCAGCCTGTTGCCGTATCGCGACTGGACCGGGAGCAGGCGCCGAGGATGATCCAACCCACCCTGAGAAGGCCTCGCGGGCCAGTCCGAGGAGCGCGTCGTGCGACAGAGGACCGGCCAGGATGAGCGTCGATCGGGAAGGCTGAAACGTCGCGGCGTGGAACGCGACGACCTCTTCGAGCGTCAACGCACCAAGGGCCGGACCGGTACCGATCGAGAGGTGCCCGTACGGATGGTCGCCGTACATCAAGCGCAGGAACGCCCGTTCGGCCACGGCTCCCGGTGAGTCCTTCAGCTGAAGAATGCGGTCGAGGCGGAGTTGGCGGACGCGATCGAAGTCGGACTGCCGCAGGCTCGGGCGTGTCAGGATGTCAGCGAGAAGCGAGGCGCCCCGGTCTGCAAACTTGGACAGGGTCGTCAACGCGAAACGGGTCGAATCAGGCCCCACGTCGGCGCTGTAGTCTGCGCCAATCCGCGCCATCGCGTCCGACAGGTCGATGGTGCTCAGTTCGCCGACGCCTTCGTCCACCATGTCGGCAGTCATCGCGGCGAGCCCCTCTCGGCCTCGGGGATCCGCGAGCAAACCCCCATCGACATCGAGGACCATTGTGACGACCGGCACGGTGTGGTGCTCAATGGTGCGCACCTGCAGCCCATTGGGCAATGCATGCCGCTCGATCCGCGGGAACGTGAACGAGGGGTCCGAGCCGAGATCGGGCAGACGAGAACGATCCGGGCGCGTCACGAGACGACCACCGGCTCGGAGCCCGGTAGCGCCAGCGCTCGCTGCCCCCTGGGGACTACACAGAGCGTCACGCGTCGATCGAAGGGGAAGAATCGTCTCGTCGCCTCGCGGACCGTGTCGGCCGTCGCATCCCGATAGCGCGCCAAATCAGCCGAAAAGTAGCCGGGGTCGCCTCGGAGCACGTTGTAGGAGTTCAGCTGATCCGACTTGCCTCCGAACCCGCCCACCGTCTGGAGCCGGTACATGAAGTGCGCTTCGATTTGGGCGCGCGCCCGCTCCATTTCGCTCGCCGACGGGCCGGCGTCCTGCACCTGCTGCAGGGCGATGTCGATGATCGCCGCGATATCAGTCAATGAACGCCCCGGTGCCGCGGTCGCGACCAGGAGGAAGAAACTGCCGAGCTCCCGGGAACCCTGGTGCGCGCCGACATCCAGCGCCAGCCGCTGCTCGTAGACCAGCGTTCGATAGAGTCTCGACGTCTTCCCGTTGGCCAGCAGGTCCGCGAGGAGATCCAGTTCAGCGTCATGCTCGGCGAACATCGCGGGCGAGAGCCACGCCATGTACAGGCGTGGCATCTCGACGCGGTCCTCGAGCACGAGCCGTACATCGTGATGCAGGGCCGCGGTGCCGCGCACGAGCGCCGGTGACGGTCCAGGTTTCAGGTCGCCGAAATACTGCTCGGCGAGATCGAAGGCACGTTCGGTATCGACGTCGCCGGCCAGGGCGAGGGACGCGTTCGCCGGGTGGTAGTACGTCCGGAAGAACTCCTGCACGTCCTCGAGACGCATGGCCTGGATATCCTCGGCCGATCCAATCGTGAGCCAGTGGTACGGATGATCCTTGGGGAACAACGCCGCGGTGAGTGCCACGAGAGCCAGCCCGTACGGACGGTTCTCATAGTTCTGGCGCCGCTCGTTGAGGACCACATCCCGCTGGTTCTCGAATCGAGACTGCGTCAGAGCGGGCAGCAGATAGCCCATCCGATCCGATTCCATCCAGAGCGCGAGGTCGAGCGCATTGGTCGGAACCACCTCCCAGTAGTTCGTCCGGTCGGTGCTCGTCGATCCGTTCACCTGTCCACCCGCCGCCTGCAGCGGCGGAAAGTAACCAGAGTCATGGTGCTGGGAGCCCTCGAACATGAGGTGCTCGAAGAGGTGCGCGAAGCCGGTGCGACCCGGCTGCTCGTCCTTGGATCCGACGTGGTACCAGAGGTTCACCGCCACGATCGGGACGTGGCGATCCTCATGGACAATGACATCCAGGCCGTTGGCGAGCGTGCGTTTGGTATAGGGAAGCGAGAGCGTTTCCACGCCGCTACCGCACCTGGATGAGCGGAATCTTTCCCTTGTTCGCCTCGACCGCCTTGTGAGCCGCGATCGACAACTGGGCCGCCACGCGCTCCGCTACTGCAAGAAATGCGCGGCCCGCGGGTGATCCGGGTTCACTGATCACCAGCGGAACGCCTGAGTCACTTCCCTCGCGAATCGGCTGATACACAGGAAGGCGCCCAAGAAATGGCAGCGTCATCGCGGTCGCGAGCCCCTCACCGCCCCCGTGGCCGAAGATGTCGGCCTCGTGGTGGCAGTTGGGACAGGCGTAATAGCTCATGTTCTCGACGACACCGATGGGCGGGATGTTCAGCTTCTGATACATCCGTACCGCGCGGCGAGTGTCCGAGAGCGACACCTGCTGCGGTGTCGTCACCAGCACGGCGCCGGCCACGGGGACCGTTTGACTGAGACTCAAGGCCACGTCACCCGTGCCCGGCGGCATGTCCACGACCAAGTAGTCGAGGTTCAACCAGGCGACGTCGCGGAAAAACTGCTGAATGGCTCCGTGGAGCATGGGTCCACGCCAGATGATCGGCGCATCGTCTTGCGTCAGAAATCCCATCGACACGACCTGAACACCGTACTTCTCGGCGGGCACGATCTGCTTACCCTCCGTGACCAGCTGAGTTTGCAGTCCCAGCATCATCGGCACGTTCGGTCCGTAGATGTCCCCGTCTAGAATGCCGACGCGACTTCCGCACCTGGCCAGCGCCAATGCCAGGTTCACGGCGACGGTTGTCTTGCCGACACCACCTTTGCCAGCGCCGACCGCGATGACGTTCTTCACGCCAGGCAATGGTGTTCGTCCCGTCTCCGGCGCGGACACCGACCGAACGTTCGCGGTCATTTGGACGTCGACGTCCGAAACCCCTGGCAGTGCGCGCACCGCGGCTACCGCCTCAGCGCGAAGCTGGTCCTTGACGGGACATGCGGGTGTCGTGAGCTCGATCGTGAACGACACCCTGCCGTTTGTGATGACGATGTTCTTGACGAAACCGAGCGTGACGATGTCGCGCCGCAAGTCGGGATCGATGACGACCTTGAGCGCGGCCAGCACCGCCTCAGGAGCAGGTATTGCAGCCATGGAGTTCTCTCATCTTATCGTGCCCTCGGCCTGCGGTCGTCCAACCGCCTCGAACAGCCGGCGTCCTTCATGTGTCAGCAGGATCCAGAGCGCGTACCCGCCGAGCGCCGTACCGAATGGGAAGACCAGCAGATTGACGACGCCGAGACCAAGCGTCAGGAGACGACCCGACGGCGCGCGACGCCGAAGGAGGACGGCGGCCCACATGTGGGCAACGCCCCAGACCAGGGAGAAGATGCCAATCGAAACGAATACGACGGCCGTCAGGCCCGCGGCCAGCGTAACGGTCTCCCCCTCGGGTCCGGCCGACAGCGCGAACGCCCCGGCCGCGAGGAGAAGCATCGACACTCCCACCACGACAGCCAATGCACCCCAGAGCCGGGCGAGGACGCCGAGAAGTGCGACGTGGCGGTCCACCAGTCCCCTGGACTAGGCCACGAGGACGCGAAGCTCGACGCGCGTGGGTGGGTTGTATCGGGGAGTGACGCTGAAGTGAAAGCAGGTGCCGTCCAGGACACCAGCGGGAACTGCGACCTGCAGTTGATGGTGCTTGAGCTCGCTACCGCTTCCCTCGCAACGGACGCACGGCTCCGCCCACGTCTCGCCGCGACCCCCGCAGGCGTGACAGGTACACCGTACCGGGAGCTGAAGTGGGAGCACGGCGCCGTGGCGTGCCTCGCGCCGCGACAACTGAATCGCCGCGCTCAAGGCCGCGGCGCGTTCGTCGGCGACAAAGGCGCTCCGCATGCGATCGACGGCAAGCGCCACCGACGGAAAGTCGATGACGACTTCGTCGGCGAAGCAGCCCCAGTCCAGCTGGCGGCCGGAGCGAATCGCCAGTGCGCCGACGCGACGAGATCGGTGCCCACGCATGAGTAAATGACTACCTTAGGAGCCGCCCGTGGAGAAGTCAATGCCTCCACGGGGCGGGCGCCGGCAGCAGAATCGATGGTCTCTGGTTCGAACCGGGGTGAACGCAGCGGCACGGGCCGCGGGGGGGATGCTACCGGGCGCCGAGCGTCAGCAGCAGTTCCTTACGAATACCGTCGTCCATGTCCTCAAGGCGCAGAGCGTTCTCGCACTCGTCGCACAAGACTTCCAGTACGGCCGGTCGTCCTTCCTCGGAGACCTCGACCCGCGAATCATCCAGGTGCACCACGTGCATCTGTAGCGTCTTCACCAGAAAGTTCTGGTCGTTGCCGCAGCTCGGGCAGGTGAGCGCCACTCGCGTCTCCTCTTTGGTGGTCAATCGCTAACTCCCTAATGGACGTTCGACACGTCCTGACCTTTCGATTGTAGGGGATGGCTTCCGGGCGGCGCAATGCAGAAGTCACCAAAATTTGAGGTTTTTTCGACGCGAGGAGGCTAGAAACCGCGCAAGGAGGGCGTTTCGTGCGCAGCGTCGTGCTTTTTTGCGCTCCGGACCGTGGTTGCAGGCCGCCACCGCCCTGGCAAGCGGCACCTCGTCACCTCGTAGAGCGCACGCTTCAGCGTGCGCGGACCCGGCCAGTCGTAGAGCGCATGCTTCAGCGTGCGCGGGTGGCATAGACCAGACGCGCGTCGATCGCAGCGCCCGGGAACAATCGTTCGGCGGCCTTGCGGTAGAGGTCGAGCTGGATCTGGTGTTCGTCTCGAGGGCGGCCCGTCTTGAACTCGAGCAGCGTCACTCGACCCGTCGCGTCACGAATCGCACAGTCGATCGTTCCACGCAGCACGACGCCGTCCAACCACATCGTGAACGGCACCTCATGGAACCGGTCCCCCGACAGATAGATCGCTCGGATGTCAGGCCGGCTGCATAGTGCATCCGTAGGCCTGGAGAACGTCGTCTGCCAGCTCGACGACCGTTCGTTCGGCCGAGACAGCCGCGACCTCCTCGGGCCTGAGCATCCGAAGGACCGTCTCTCGAGTGACCATGGTGCCCTCCGAGGGAACAAAACCCAGACGCTGGAGCAGCCGATGCACCACTGTGCCGACCAGGCGGCCAGAGGCGTCCGGTTCGAAGGCGAAACCTCCCCGGGACGCCGGCGTGGCTGCCTCGGCCATGACCGCGGCGACCGACCGCGGGGGCACGGCCGCATCGACGAGCGCCGTGAGGTCGTCGGTTTCCCCGCTGGGCGGCGTTCCACCTGGGATCGCCTCGAAGCCACCACCGGCCCCAGCGTCCTGGGGCTCACCGGCCTGGCAGACGCGAAACTGGTGAACGTGCCCAGCAGTCGCACGCCACTCGACCGCCTCCGCGCTTCCCACCAGTCGATCCAACAGCGATTGGGGCAACACTTCGGCGAGACTGCCCCGTCCAGGCTGTACCCGAGAGTCCTTGAGCACAGAGCCGAGATACAAGCGGTCACGGGCCCGAGTGAGGGCCACATACAACAGTCGCTTCGTCTCCTCCCGTTCTCTCGCCGGGTGATCGTCGTCGGCCTCCGACTGGAAGTCTCCAATCGCCACGCCGCCCGCTTGCCCCGATGGGTCGGCGACCACGCGGATGGGATCCCGCCGACTGCCGGTTCCGCGTGACAGGTTTACGAGGAAGACAACGGGAAACTCGAGACCCTTCGATGCATGGACGGTCATCAGATTGACCGCATCGAGAGCGTCGATCGCCGCGTTGGCTTCGTCGCCGACCGCCAGGCGATCGAGATGCGCCGCGAGTCGTGCCAGGGTCGCATAGCCACGGTTCTGCATGCGTCGCAACAGCGAACGGATCTTCTTGAGGTTCTCCCGAGCCTGGAGAAACCGCGGACCGCGCAGTTCGTACGCGTACGCCGATTCAGCCAGGACGAGATCCACCAGTTCGGCCGGAGGCATCCGGTCAACGAGATCCAGCCACCGACTGGTCGCCGCGCGGGCCTCAACGAGCGCACGCATGTCAGAACTCGCGAGTTGGGCCATCGCTGACGGCGGAATGGCGGCCCGCAGCGCGCTCGACAAACCGGGCGAGAGCAGACGCAGCGCCTCGTCGGAGATCCCAAACAGCCGGGACCGCATCACCGCCGCCGCGCGCAGATCCGACACAGGGTCTGCCAGATACCAGACGAGCGCGAGCACGTCCTTGATCTCGTCCGCGTCGAAGAATCCGAGCCCCTTGTAGACATAGGACCGGATTCGGCGTCGTTCGAGCGCCGCCTCGAACTCGCGATGACTCTCTCGAGTGCGAAACAGAATCCCCACATCCCCTTGACGGATCGGACGGGCCACGCCGGTCTCGCGGTCGCGAACGGGCGTACCCGACGCGAGCAGCCGTTCAATCTCCGCGGCCGTGATGTCAGCGCACGCCTCGGGCGAGTCGGCAAGCACCACGCCCAATTCGCCACCATCGGTGCGTAGGACGTCGGCATCCACTGGGAATCGATCGGTCTCCTCGTACTCGAACGCATCCGCCCGCTCGGGAGCCTTACCGAGGTCGGTGCACACGTCGTTCACGAACGCCAGGAGCGGCGCAGTCGCCCGAAAGCTGCGCGTGATCGTGCGCCGCACGCCGCCATCCGGGCGGAGTCCTTCCAGGTGCCGCGCCGCCTCGCGCAACACGGAGACGTCGGCGTCGCGAAAGCCATAGATCGACTGTTTCCGATCGCCGACGATGAAGACGGAGGGCGGGAGGGGACCGGAATGGGCGAGCCCGGTACCTTCGCCCCAGGACTGGATGAGCAGAGACACGAGTTCCCACTGCGCACGGCTGGTGTCTTGAAACTCGTCCACGAGCACGTGGTGGTAGCGCGATTCGAGCCGGTAGCGGCTCCGCGCGAAATCCTCCATTCGTCTGAGCAGGTCGAGCGCCTTGAGCAGGAGATCCGAGAAATCAAGTACCGCGTGCGCATCCAGCGTTTGGCGGTACTCCGCATCGGCGACGCGGAACATCCGCCAGATGCCACGCGACACGAGCACGTTCAGATCCCGGCGAAACGCCTCCGACACCCGTAAGACGGCCTCCGCGTGACCGATGACGAGATCCCGATGCGTGCGCCAGTCGGCCTCTGATGCGAATGCGCTCTTCGGATAGGGCGACCGACTGCGCGGTTCGCCGTCCTGCGTGAGGAAATGCTCTCGCACCCGGGAGAACACCGTCTGCACCGCAGCCGGTTCGAGCGGCGCGCCTGTCTCAATCGACGCCCGCACCTGACGGAGACCCCTGGCGACGAGGACGAACGGCGCCACGAGCGGTCCACTCTCCATGAAGCGGTCAATGCCGCCCCTCATGGAGTCGAACATCTCCATGAGCGCGTGGGCTGCGCGTCCAGTGACGGACGCCACGTCCAACTCGGCTGCGCGGGCGGTGTGGAGATATCGCGTCAGGACGTCAGGTGCAACGATGCGCCGGTTGAGCAGCACCGCAAGCCCTCCTCGGACGCGACGCTCCCCCAGTTGCGAAAACGCGAGGGCCACGGTCTCGTCATCGCGCGCGATGGTGCGACAGGTGCGAAGCGCGCGATCGAGCGCCTCATCGACGAGCCTCGGTAACTCGGTCTCGTCGGCAATCGAAAACGCAGGGTCGAGATCCGCTTCGAGCGGAAACTCGCGCAGCAACGAGAGGCAGAAGGCGTCAATCGTGCTGATGGCGATATCGGCGGTCCGATCGCGCAATTCGCGCCAGCGCGCGGGCGGAAACTCTCCACGCTCTCCTGCCGCGCGGAGCGTGGTCATGATGCGTTCCCGCATTTCCGCCGCGGCCTTGCGCGTGAAGGTGATCGCCAGGATGTTCGAAGGATCGACTCCGGCCCGCAGCAGATTGACGTAGCGATCGACCAGAACGCGTGTCTTGCCCGTCCCCGCGGACGCCTCGAGGGCCACGTTGAACCGGGGATCGACAGCCCTGGCGCGGCTATCGCTGTCGGCCGCGAACGGAGGGGTCGCGTGGGGGCCGTCTGGAGTGTCGAACGGCAGCGTCGGTTCAGTCATCGCCGACATAGTCCTTGCGACAGACAGACGGGTAGGCGCAGTAGCTGCAGATCCTGAGTTCGTAAGGGCGCGCGGGAAACTCGCCCCGCTTGATGCCGTCGATCAGCCCAATGACTCGCTTGCGAGCGCTCGCGAGCACGTCTGGGTCTCCGCCCGCCCTGACCACCGGAACAAGAGGTTTCTTGCCTGCGAACGCGACGTACGCTGCCTCGTCGATCTGCCAGGGGCGTGCGTCACGCTGCTCGAGACGCTCCTGTGCGCAGAGCGCGTAGATGGGCGCCTGAAGCGCCCGCTTGGGGTTGGGCGGATAACCCGACTTGTAGTCGATGACGCGCAGCCGGTTGCCGTCCATCAGATCGATGCGATCGGCGACGCCCTTGAGCGAGACGCGCGGCCCCTCCGATGCGCCGAGCGAGAACTCCCCCTCGAGCCGATACTCGAGCCAACGCTCGCGCACCGCTGTCGGCCGGGACGCCTCCAGGCCGAGCACCACGTCCACGATCCCCACCGAGATTGCCGAACCGAACAGTCGGGCACGCTCCAGCAGCGCCTCGGCGTCGGAGAAACGCGCGAGCAACGGCTCTGCCACCTTTTCGAACAACGCGCGCGCTTCGTCGATGTGGTCGACGTCAATCGTGCCGTGACCGCGCGCATCCCACGCTTCGAAGAAGCGCTGAAAGACCTCGTGGACGAATCTGCCCCGCGCCCGAGGCGACAGCGTCGGCTGGTCCTCGGGCGGTTCCTCGAGCTTCATGACGTCGGCGGCGAAAAACTTGAACGGACAGTCCTGATATCGCTCGAGCGCACTCAGCGAATGCGCGACGGCGTCGTGACCCGTGGTCATCCCGCTCCGACGCTCGCGAACGGCCTCGATCCGCCGAGCAGCCGCTGCGCGTGCGATGGGATCGAGCGCACCGATCGCGACCGGCTCCAAAGCCAGTGCCTCGTAGTCGAAGATCCGCGGCGCTGTGGTCGGTGCTTGCTCCGCAATGGGCAAACCGGCCGTCGGCACCGCGTCAATCAGCGTCGACGCCGCCACAATCGCATCGTCCTCGAGCGTGAAGGTCGAAACCACCAGGCGCGACGCCGGGAGGCGCAGGAGATCGCTGAACGCTGCCCGCACGCCGTCCAACCGCTCGGATTCCGCCGGCCACCCGAGCTCACGAAGCAGCGCGGGCGGATAGAAGATGTTGCGGCGAGGCGTGTCCGGCCATTCACCGTCGACGAGTCCCGCGAGCTGTACCGCGTCGAAGTCGCCAAACCGTGCGCTGGCGGCATCGACCAGGTGTACTCCTCCGTCGCCGGTCCGCGGCGCAAAGGTGTGCGACTCGATCCAGCGTCGAATGACCGCTGCTACCACATCGAAGTCGACCGGGAGTGCGTCGAACTGGGTATACGCGTCGCGCAGGCTGGTGAGCGCGTCGAAGATGGCGCCTCGACCGCGCATCTGTCGGGGACGCGAGGAATCGTCCGCACGGGGCAGACGCTCGTAGCGTCTGAGAAACGCCAGGAGATGGTCGAGATGCGAGCCGCACGGCGCACGCGAACGCAGCGGCTGCAGTTCGCGTGCAACGTCAGCCATTACCGTCGCGACCCGGAAGCCTTTGGGCGGACGCGGTGATTCGCGCCATGCGGCGATCAGCCGGTCGAGTGCCTCCGTCTCCCCGAGGTAGCCCGCTTCGCTCAGATCACGATCGAACGCGGCAACTTCACGTGGCGAGAGCGAGGTGTCTTCCGACACGAAACGAAAATGTGGAGACCGCAAGAGTGCGACCAGCGGCGATCGGCCAAAGTTTCCCGTGACGCACGTGATGACAAGGTCGAGCGCCGCGGCGTACGGCTCGGAGGCAAGCGGCAGCGCGTCGAACATCTGGTACGGGACACGGGCCGACTGCAGCACCTGACGCGCCAAGTAGACATACGGCAACGGCCGGTAGACGACGAGCGCGATCCGATCGAGTGTGGTCACACCGTTCGCGCTCTCGTGCTGCATCTCCCGCCGTACCCAGCGGGCGAAACCGGCGACTTCCTCTTCGCGATCCCTGGCCGTCCAGGTCGTACCACCGCCCTGGCCGGGAATGAGCACGGGTGGAGCGCGCCGGTCGTCGGTCGAGATCCGCACTTCCTCGATTCCCGGCAGGAGTTGATGAATCCGCTCGTGAAACGCGCCGGCCACGACAGCATCCGTCGCGACGATATCCAATCTCTCGAGCCCGGGAAGTCGCGACAACAGATCCCAATCAGCCGCGCACAGCCCTTCGCGGTCCGAGGCGGCGTCGCCGACGGCGAGCACGATGTGTGCCCACGGATCGGACGCCGGCGTCGCGAGCAGCCGCCGGCGAAGGCCGTGCTCGTCCATTCGCCCCGTGGCATCGACGAGCTGTTCGAAGTAACGGAACGTGCTGACGAGGAAACGCGTCTGGCGCACGAGACGTTCGGCGCCACGATCGTCGAGGGCACCTGGTTCCAGCGCGCCGAGCGAGAGACGCTCGAACGTGTCGATGCCCTTCTGATGTCGCTGGAGCGAATCGTAGAAGTGAACGATCTCCGCTACGAGACCAGGGCGCAGATGGAACGGCGGTTCGTTCCCTGCCTCGATCGCCGCGCGACACGCCGCACCGGCCAACACCTCGCGCTCGGTCTCGGCTAGCAGACGCGGCTCTCCCTCGAGCCGCTCGCCCAGCCGAGCTATCAGCTCTCCGGGCGTGACGAAGTCGGGCAGGACGATCGCGCGAGCGGCCGCGAGCCTCTGCCGTTCGATCGATTGAAGGAGGTGCTCGGCGGCCGCGCGGGTCGGCACGACGATGAGCCGGCGGCGAGCATCGAAGGGGCTTCCCTCGCAGGCGAGGTCGACGAGCGCTGCCCGGAATAGAAACAGATCCGGCACTCGTACAAGCCGGGTCGCGCGAGGCGTGATCACTGCAGCTTGGGCGGCTCGAGCAACTCCCGAATCTCTTGCTGAACGCGCGAGAGCAGCAGCAGGGCACCACCCGCCGCCGACGACGCCTGCCATGCCGCGGTCACGTCGCCGGCGCGTGCGGCGGCGTAACGCTCGGTGACGGCCTTCTCCGCGAACCGCCAGGCACCGACCAGCAGGTCATGCGTCGTGCGCAGGTCGTCCGGGGGGCGCATCCGACCAAGCTGCTCGGCGCCGCCGCGCAGCGTGGCCTGGAGTTTCACGAGCGCTTCGGGGGTTGGGCCGTCCAATCGACGAATGGCTTCGAGCTCCGGCTGCGATTTCGTCAGCCGGGACAACTGCTCGCCCACCGAGCGCTGATAGTCGCGATAGAGCGAACGACGGATCGTCCATCGGTCCTGCAGGAGTCGCAACCGTCGGGCGGCATCCAACTGCGCTTCGATGGACACACGGAGTGCCTGAACGGTTTCGGGCCGGTGGCCGCCGAGTCGGGCATCCTCGCGTGGGAGACGATTCAGGACGCGTTGAACGTCGTCGACTCTGGCGCGTTCAGCCCCTCGCGTCGCTTCGCCCACCAGTCGCCGTGAGAGGTCGGTGTACCTGACGTCGATGTCCTCCTCCTCTCGGAGTCTCGACTCGGCCATTTTCCGCAGCGGCGCCACCTCGCGACTCGGTATCGCTCGACCGACATCGTCGAGCAACTCGAGAGCCGTCCGAAGCAGCACCACGCGTTCGGCGGGACGCTCAGTCAAGGCCGCCAGACGCAATACCTGATCGACCTGCTCGCGTGGTGACGGCATGGTCGCCAGCGGCTCGAGTACGACAGCGGGCGCAGACGCAACCAGTGACAGCTCGAACGCACTCGCACCCGTCGAGGCACGCAGATCGGAGACAACCTCGTCCAGGAACGACAGAATCTCGCGCACGTCCCCTTGGCGATACCCGAAGTGCTCGCGCGGCCATTCCGCCAACGTTGCCCGCGCCTGCTGCGCAACCTCCAGCGCCCGCCCCCGGTCGCTTGTTTGCACGACCTGATTCAGGACGCTGGCCACCGTGTTGCTTAGATGAAGGAAATCCTCTTCGCCTCGCGTGGACGCGTACCATTGATAGCGGGTGGACGCCGCGTGGCGATCGGTGCGGCTCCAGTCGATGCTGCTCGCAGGCAACGTCGCCACCTGCAGACGCGGCTCCTCGACGCTGCCACTAGCCAACGAAAAGACCACGCGGTCATCGACGCGGGCGAATTCGCCGTAGCTGACGAGGCTCGTGCCGTCGGTGAGAAACAGCCGGAAGAGCATCGGATCCGACGCCGCGGCGCCAGCCACGGTCGGCAGGACGAAGAGACACAGCACGAGCCATCGGAGTCGGGGGGTTACGCGCATGCTCGAAGGCCTCCGATTGTACTCTCGGGCGACATGTAACGAGCGTGGATCGAGCATGCTGTGGAAAACCTGTGGATGCCCGGTGGAAAAGCTGTTGAGAACCCGCCACGACAAATATTTTCTTGGCGCAAGACATCTGTGAGCGCGGCGTGCGAACCCTGTGTGCACACCCCTTCGTGTCGCGCTTCGCTTGATCCGTTTCGCGCGAGGCGTAAGATCAGCCGTCCCGTTCGTCCAGCCCAGCACACTGTGATTACTCATCGCTTCGAAGAGACTATCGGCGGGCGCGCGTACTGTATTGAGGTCATGCCCGTCAGCAATCGATGGCGGGCCCAGCTCGCGCGCACGCCCGGCATTCCGACGGCTATGATGCCTTTCTATGGCCTCACCCCCGCCGAGGCCGCCCAACACCTCACCGATTGGCTCACGCTCGCCCATCGTCGTCAGGCAGCATCCTCGGCGTAGAGCGGACGGCGTTCACGCTACTGTAGCCGGGAGTCGTGACAGCCCAGGTCCCGCGGATCGGGATCGCCCGACGCAGTCGGGAGAACGGCGGCCTCACTGACTGCGCAGCACTGGGGGATGTCGCGGTGGACGTTTTCAGCAAACGGCGTTAGCCCCGCAACCGACGGGTTGGCGGCTGGTCAGCGTGTTACGATGAAGGTTCGTCCTCCTCAAAACGTGGGGCCTGTAGCGCAGTTGGGAGCGCGCCTGAATGGCATTCAGGAGGTCACCGGTTCGATCCCGGTCAGGTCCACCAATCCTTTCATGCCCAGCGCTCAATCGGCCGCAAGTAGCTGAACGCCGGAGCAGTTACGGCGGTTCCAACAAACCCTGTCCGTCGAACGCCATTCCCTCGGGAAAGAAGAGCTGTTGGAACCGCTGGCGCTGGTCGAGCGACGCCTGCACCCACAGGTCGGCGGCGCGCGGCAGAAGGCGTTCTGCGAACGCCAGGATGCCCTCCACGTCGAGTTCATCGAGCTCCGTGGAGTGTCGGTCCATGCGAAGCAGCGTGAGCTCCTCGCGCAGCTTTTCGGCGTGCCGATCGTAGACGTCGATGTCGATCGACCGCTCGAACAGGAACGCCTCGTCGAGCCGGTTAAGCTTTTCCTGAATCGCCTTCGCCTTCTGCTCGGCGCTCGCCAGGTCAGCCTGAACCGACGCTTTGCGCGCCTTCCAGACCTGCAGCACCGACTCTTTCAGCAGTCGCATGTAGCCGGGCGTCGGTTGCAGCTGCGTCAGCTGGTCGGTGAACAACGACTCGAGCTTCGTCTTCGTCACGTTCACCGCACGACAGCCCGGCCGACAGTGGTAGTAGGCGTAGTAGTCGTTGCGTCCCTTCGACCAGCTTCCCGTGAGGCCGCGTCCGCAACTCGCGCAGCGCACGAAGTTGCGGAGCGGGAAGTCGGGATGGCTCCGGAGCTGTGGGGCCGTGGTCGGTGCGCGGCCTGACAGGACGGCCTGCGCACGATAGAACAGGTCGTCGCCGATCAGCGGATCGAAATCGCCGCGCCGTCCGCGCACGCCGTACTCGGCCACGTCGACGATGCCGGCGTAGAGCGGATTGCGGAGGAGCATTCCGATCGATTGTGAGCTGAGCGGCTGACCACGCCGGTTCCGCAGGCCCCATGCCGTGACCTGGTCCAGGAGCTGCTGCTTGGTGAAGCGACCGGTGGCGTACGCCTCGAAGGCTCGGCGAACGAGCGGCGCGCGTTCTGGATCCGGCTTCAGGCTCTTGCCCGTCGCCCGCGGCGCGTTGATGTAGCCGAGCGGTGCCAGAAACACCCAGCGCCCGAGTTCCAGAGCCGCGCGCATGCCGGCCCGCGTGCGATCCGAACGCACGTCGTTGTCGAACTGCGCGAAGGCCGCGAGCACGCCTTCCATCAACTTGCCCGTGGAGGTGTCGTCGATCGGCTCGGTCGCCGACCGCAGCGAGATGCCCAGTGATTGCAGGTGCGAGCGCAGCGCGAAGTGGTCGTACTTGTCCCGCGCGAAGCGCGTCAGGTTGAAGACGACGACGAAGTGAAGCGTGCCCTTGTGCGTGCGGCAGAAGTCGAGCATGTGCCGCAACTCGGTGCGGTCCGCGGTCTTCGCGCTCTCGCCCTCTTCCTTGAATCGTCCGAGGACCTCGAGCCCTTCACGGCGGCAGTAATCTTCGCAGGCTCGGAGCTGGGTCGGAAGGCTGAGGTTCTCTGTTTGCTCCTTGGTGCTGACGCGGATGTAGATGACGGCTCCGGCCATGGATCGCAGGGTAGCCCCGTCGTCGCGCGCCGGCAAGCCGATTGTTCGGCGCGCCATCGGTTCAACCCCGGCCGTCGATCTGTCGGTGCAGGAAGACGTCGATCAGCGTGTGGGCCATCGCGTGCGCGTGGCGGCGGATCGCGTCGATGTCCTCGTCGGACAGCTCACGCGCCTCGCGGCCCAGCAACTCGCGGCACCGCCCGATCGGAATCGGTTCGGGAACGCGTTCAGGTTCGAATGGGTCGTCCATCGGGATCGTTTCGTTCGGTGTGACTGCCGGCGCCGTGAGGTTCGGACCTTTCCGGACCATCACGCAAATGCCGGAACTCGGCTCGGTCGAGGCTCCTGTCAAGGCCGAAGCCACGCCGAAGGCGTGGGCCGAGCGTGAGCGAGGCGCCTTGACAGGAACGAGAGCGAGCCCACCATCCACCGCGTGATGGTCCGGGTCGCCTGACGTGCGGTCCGCCGCGGCGCTGGGCAACGCCGTGCGGAACTTGCGGCTGCTATCGCGGTGCCTTGGCTCGCCGCTGAGGCGAGCCAGGGGAGGGACATCGGTGCGGCGGAAGTTGGCGTCCCTCTCTCTGGATGAACGCTTGGACGCGTCGATTCCTTACGACGACGCCTGCCGCCGGGCCAGGCAGCGAGGCCGACACGCGGGGCGTGAGCGACCCCCGGGGCCGCGGAGTTCCAGAATCGCGGGGTCCAAAGAGGGGGTCGCTCACGCCCCTATTGCTCTCTGCGACGCCGATCTGGCGGCGGCACCGAGCGCCGCCTGGTCCGCGACCTGGAGGGCGTGACGTCGAGCGCTGCGGCGGTGCGCCGGACTGGCGCGCCGACGGCATCTCTTTGCGCATACACGCCGTTCGCGCGATTCCTGCCCAGAAAATCAGCACGATCCGCAGAGCTGTGACGCTGTGCCTCCACGCATTGAGGCGAGTCGGGGCGGAGCCCTCGGACTAGAACAGGGGGTAGAACATAGCGTCCTGAGGGGTGTTCTACCCCCTGTTCTACCTCCTGCGAGCCAAGGGGGGAGGGGAGCCGATAGACCGAGAATCAGTTAGCTCCTCCGTCGGCCCCCTGTGCACGGGCCAATTCGCACGGCCCCCGCTGGCACTCAGGCGTGTCAAGGCGCGCGCTCAACGTTCGAGACCAAGTCACCTCTGACCGGACGGATGGTTGCGGTGGTTCGACGTCCCAGGCCTGGCTTCGCCTTCCGTAGTCGCGCGCTCGGCGCGCTACGATTACCACCTCCAATGCCGCAGTTTCCGGAGTGGTGGAAGTGGGACCTGTCCTTTACCGGCCATGCCGAAATCCGCATCGTCATCGTCGAGCCCGACGCCGAGGCCAAGTTGCTCGTCGTCGTGACCGTGTACGAGGTGTCAGCATGACCGAACGATCGCTGCAGGTCACGTATCGTAAGGGCCGGCCCTTCGCCGCCTACCTTCACTTGTCGCATGCCACGGGCGAGAAGAGTGCGCGCACCGTGGCCACCGCTGACGGGCTTCTGGTCGTCGACTACAACAGCGATGGGCGACCAGTCGGCGTGGAGATGACGGCGCCTCAGGCCGTGTCGTTGGAGCGCTTCAACGAGCTCCTGGCCTCGCTCGGTCAGCCGCCGCTCGCGGACCACGAGTTCAAGCCGGTGAAGGCGGCCTAGACTAGTCGGTGCAGGCAGCCAGCGCCAGATCGCTCAATCTTTGCAGCCGTTCAAAATGGGCGAGACCATCAAGGAGGCCAGCACAGAGGAATACAAATGTCAGGTCCCGCTCTGGATCCACCAGCCACATCGTCGAGCCGCCGCCGACCGCATAGAAGGCTCGCGGCGAGGCTGTATGCCCGGCGCCGGTCAGATGGTGTCCATGGCCTCGCACATAGCCGCCGAGCAACGAGAAGTTAACGGGAAAATCCGGCATGCCGTGTTCCAGAATATAGAACTGAACTGCGCCGTTGCTCATGTCGCCCGTGTGGTTCTGACTAGCATAGTCAAACAGCGCCGGTGACATCAGGCGGTAACTGCCGTTGCTGCCCCGGCGGCGCATCACCTCGGCAAAGCGGAACGCATCGTCTACGGTGCCGTACGCATTTCCAGCTGGCACTTCACCTTTGGGCATGAACGTGTTGAGCATATTGGCGGCCGAGGTGGTGGACGGCGTCGTGTTTCGTTCGGTGTAGAACGTTGGCACTCGACGCGGCTCGTCCAGGGACATGCCATAACGGGTGTCCACCATGCCCAGCGGCTTAAACAGGTCTTCTTGCGCAATCGTCGAGAATGGACGTTTGGCCGGGTCGGTCACCACCAGCATCTGCGCAAGGATCGCATGTCCCGCAGTGGGGGCGTACGAGCATTGCGAGCCGGGTGGATACGCGACCGGAACGGCCGAGATGGCCGCTACGACCTTGGCGAGGTTCCCCATGTCGTCCAACCCCAGCGGAGGTGGGGGCGGCAATGCGGGGAATATGCCCGCAGTATGGCTGAGAAGCTGCCGGACGGTGATGCTCTTCTTGCCAGCGACACCGAACTCCGGAAGGACATCGGCAGCCCTTGTGTCCAGCGTGAATCTGCCGTGGTCGATGGCCCGCAGGACCAGGGACGCGGCGAAAGACTTGGAGAGCGACATCAGCAAATAGATGTCATCGGCCGCGGCGGCGCGACCGGGCGCTACGTGACCTAACACCTCCCGGCAGCCGATTGCACCGCCGCGCGCGACGATGATCGCAGCACCAGCCGTTTGTCCCTGGTCGATGTCGGCCTGAATAGCCGCAACAAGTCTTTGTAACGCGGCTGGGTCGAGACCGACGGTCGCCGGGTCGGAAGATGCAGTGGTGGTCACGATCTGTTTCTCCTTGATGCGATGCCTATTACTACAAGGTCCTCTTCAGCAACGCTGGAAGCTCGGTTCGTCGCCGTCTCATGAATTGTCGAACGCCGGTGGCGCTCAGGCCGAGGGCCTCGGCGAGCATCGGCTGCGCCACGAACGGGAAGAGGCAACTGCCGACGAGGGTGACCAGGAACTGATCAGCCGACACAGGCGCGATTTTCTTCCGCTTCGCGCGCTCATTGATCTGCTCGCGCACGCGCTCGAGCATCCGCTGTGCCGCTTGGCGTCGCTCCGCCGAGTAGAAGTCCTCGACGAAATCAGGATGGCGCGCGGCTTCGCTGATGACATAGCCGAGCAGATAGGGGTGCTTAGCGAGTCGGGTGTGATAGGCATCGACGAATCGGTCGATCTTCTCGTCGAGCGAGATGTCGGACGCCATCATCTGGAAGATGCCGGGAACAAAGGACGAGGCAATCCGAAGCCAGACCCCGCGAGCGAGGTCCGCTTTGGATCGGAAGTGGTAGTGCAGGAGCGCCTTGTTCACCCCTGCGTGATCGGCGATGTCCTGCATCCGGGCGCCGTCGATGCCACGCCGCACGAACACCGCGTCGGCGGCGTCGAGGATGCGGGTCTTAGTGCCTGAGGCTGTTTGCCCAGCCGGTTTAACCACCTGGTTAGGGTAATGCAATCTCGATGGGGTCGAGCGCTATTGTTTTCCTCAAAAGTTGCGCCCAGGTTTCTGTCACTCACCCACGCTCCATCGTGGGGGACACTTGACTTGGAGGTCGTCCTGTCGCCGAAGCGCAGTTTCATGTCGGCTCGCTATGCGGCCTGCTGCAGCGCCTCGATCCGCCTCAGCCACGCGCCGACTTGGTTCCAACTGGCGAGGGTCTGGTCCACCATCTCCAAGTCGTTGATTCTAGACGACGAAATCACCAACCCACTTCATTGATCGGGCATCTGAGACTCCGGTGGCAACCTTCAAGCGCTACAGGCCGCGTTTTCGCAGGTCAGTCCTCACCGTGAGCAGGTACCCAATCGCCACGATCGCGAAGAGCGGCTGGGCGATGAACGTGAAGAGCGCCATGGCATAGGGGCCCGGCACGAGAATGAACGTCTCCGTCAAGGCGAAGGCCACGATGGCGCACAACGCCTCCCACCGCAACAGCCTCATTTCATCCTCTCCATCAGTCGGGGGTAGTCGGTCGAGCCCGGGGTGCGCTGCTCCGCCGTCGGGTGCGCCTGGCCATGGCAGTCGAGACACGTCACCTCATTCGCGACGAATTCCTTGCGCGACTCGACGTGCGACGGGACAGCGACCCATTTGGGCGTGCCGTCGTGACAAGTCAGGCAGTTGTTGTTGTCGAACTTCACTCGCGCCTTGATCGGTTCCTGATAGGTGCGCGTCGTGTAGCGCGCCAGATGCCGGAACCCGGTCATCTTGGCCTCGAGACCTCCGCCGAGGCCGTAGTCACTGTGACAGTGGTAGCACTGATCCTTGGCAATGTACTTGTTCTTGTAGTGGAGCGCGGCCAGCGTCTCGCTACCGGGATCCTGCATGTCGTTGACCATCGGCAGCATCACGTGACAGCTCGCGCAGCCGCGGACCTCGTGTACGCCTTCGAACGTATGGTAGTTCGCGAGGAAGATGGCTCCCGCCGGCAGGACGATGAACGCCATCAGGGCGACCAGCCGGGCGAAGACGAGCGCCGGCACGCGCGCGACGCCGATGTTGACGTCCTTCCGCGCGGCTCCGACGTCGTCGAAGCGCGTCCGGGCCGTACGGATGGACAGGATCACGCCCAGCACGCAGGCCAGCGTCCCCAACACCATTACGACCTGCACGTAGGTGACGTTCAGGCGGCTGCCGACGAGGTGCTGTCTGCTGACGAAGAACTCGAGGCCGCCCCAGAGCGCCGCGCCAGCGCATACCGCGGCCGCCACGCCGCCGACAGTGAGGAGCACCTCGCGACGACTGATGTCCGAAGCGCCCTCTCCGTCGCGATCCTGAGGGCCGTTGTCCGCACTCATGGCTTTCCTCCGCACCACTCTACACGATCGCACCGCGCGAAGGCGGGGCCGCCCATAGTCGTGACGGGAGCGACGGTCGAACCGCTATGCGGCGGTTCTGAAAGACTCGATTTGCCGCATCCAGCTGGTCAGTGGGTTCCATCTGGGGAAAATCTGGGCCACCAACTTCTAACCCTCGAACATCTCGCGACTTGCCGCCGTTCTGAAGATCGAATGTGCAACGCTTACATGTGGTCACAGCCCATGGCCGTTTGAAAAACTGGTTTACCCTCGTGACGTTCACCGCGCGACAACCTGGGCGGGAGTGGTAGTAGGTGTAGTAAGCGCGCCATCCGCTCCGGCGACCTCAATTCTTATCCTCGCGGGTCTTACTCAGGCGTCCAGGTCGGGGATTCCTCGCGTTGCTGATCTGAAGGGCAAGTCTTGCACGCACTGATCGCCGCGGCTCTGACTCGCTTGCGCTTAAGGTCGCGCTTCGATGGTTCGAGGGTCTGCCCGGCTCTCCGATATTTCGGAGCCGAGTTCACCGCCTTCGGAGTCCCTCGAGCAAAACCAAGAGAAACACGCCGCCATACGCATCTGGGCCGCGCACAATTCTTGCAGGAACGGCGGCCAGGGCTGCCGAATCGAGACTCGCCCGATCTGGCCGTGCGTCGCATCGCGGCGCGTTCTCCATGCCGACGGTCTAGCGTCGTCGCACGGATCGGCGGCGCGCACCAGACGATCAATATCCACCGGGCGCATTCTCCGCGCCCGTTCATCTCGATTCACCGACTGTCGGCAGAGAAGACCGTCGTTCTCGCTGTTCTTTGAGGAGTCCATCCATGGTCCGCACCGGAGCGTTGATTCTAGTGTTGCTGCTGCTGGCCACGACATGGTCCGGCGAAGCCAGCGACAAGGCAACGCTGATACTGCTCGACCTGAAGTCCGGCGCGCAGCCGTCAGGCGTCAGCGCGGGCGGCGCCGTCGTTGTCGGGGGGCTCAGCTCTGTTGGCGGGTTCTACTGGATGCCCACGACCGGCGTGATTTACGCCGGCGGGTTGTTCGCCACGAAAGTGAGCCGTGACGGCAAGGTGATCGTCGGACAGGCGATCGACAATCGCCTTCGGGTGGCTGCCATCTGGCAGCGCGCTACGGAATGGCGATCGCTCGGGTCGTTCCCGAACGCGCTGCCCTGTGACGCGTTCCTGAGCGTGGCGACCGACACCAGCCGTGATGGAACAGATCGTCGTCGGCTTCGCGAGAAACGGGTGCACGCTGGCGCACGCATTCCGGTGGGAAGAGTCGACAGGCATGGTCGATCTGGGTTCCAGCGTTGCGGGCCGAGGCACGCATCGCCCTCGGCGTGTCCGCGGACGGGCAGGTTGCCGTCGGCTATCAGGAACAAGCGACGGGATTCATCTGAAGGCGCGAAGTGGGTCGGGACCAGGCAAGAGAGATTCCGGGGCCGACGGTTTCGTCGGGGGCGCGAACGCCGCGAACGTTGATGGCTCGATCGTCGTCGGCCGTATCTGCAGGCCAACGGCTGCTCGTCCGGGTGATCCGGACTTTCAGAGCGCGTGGGTCTGGACGCGCGACGGCACGCAGTGCTTGCCGCCGCCGAGACTGCGCGTCTCTCCCGGTCCGTTGATCATCGTTGAAGCCAACGCGACGAGCGACGACGGCAGCGTGATCGGCGGCAGCCAGGCGGTCGCGAGCTCGCCGGATTCCAACGCGATCATCTGGATCGATCGCAAGCCGGCGTACTTGAAGGAATTCCTGCAGGTCAACGGCGTGCCCGACGCGTTCCAATCGTGGATCAATACGGGCGCGATTCGAGGCGTCTCACCCGACGGCCGTGTCCTGGTGGGGACCGGAGCCGCGCCCGAGGGCTTCCGAGGCTACATCGTGATTCTCGGGTCGAGCAGGGTGATGCCATGAGCCGCCTCACAGTCCTCGTCGTTGCGCTCGGCTTGCTGTTCGCGTGCCAGGAGGCGCAGGCGCAGTCGTGGGAGGTGTCGGCGGTGGCCGCCTACACCCTGCGGTCGGCATCGATAATCAGGCGCCGAGCTGATCAGCTCGACATCCGTGGCGGGTTCACCTGGGGTGTCCAGGGGGCTCGCTGGTTCACGCCGAACTGGGGCGCGGAGGTGCTGTGGACGCAGCAGCCGTCGGCGCTCAAGGCGGAAACTGCGTCCGAGAAGCGCGATTTTTTCACCATGACGGTCGGACAATTGCACGGCAACGTGTTCGCAGTTCGGGGCCGCGGACGCGAAGGTGCGACCCTTTGTGTTCGCGGCATCGGCGCGACGTTCTTCAGCGCGGCCGATCTCGCAGTCAGAGACGAAGCTGTCGTTCGGGCGGCGGGGGCGTCAAGTACTTTCGCTGGCGGAGCGATCGGCATGCGTGGGCACGTTCGTTTCAAGCCGACGATGCTGAACGACGAGGATGCCGGCTGACTTCTGCGACCCTTCGGCTTCTGCCAGTCATGGCTGTCACAGTTTGAGTTCGGGGCAGGGGCGGTTGTCCGCTTCTGAGATCGAAAGCCATCGCCGAACAATCAGCACATCGGCGCCCGACACGGGCCGGCATCGCCTGGCACGGCTGATGCTGCCTCGAGCCGACGTGAATGCCCGACGCCGGTTAGGGCGGAGCGTGCTGACATGACAACACCGCGTTATCCCTCGCTGTACCAAATCAACACCCGCGTCTGGCTGACCGACCTGTCGCGCAGCCTGGGCCGGAAGGCCACGCTGGATGACATTCCCGATGCAGAGCTCGACCGCGTCGCCCGGATGGGGTTCGACTTCGTCTGGCTCCTGAGCGTCTGGCAGACGGGGACTGTCGCACAGCAGATCTCGCGGACGAATCCGGAGTGGCGCCACGAATTCCAGGAGACGCTGCCTGATCTGCAAGACGACGATATCGGCGGCTCGGGATTCGCGATCACCGGGTACACCGTGAGTAAAGCACTGGGCGGGGACGAAGCGCTGGCACGAGTTCGCGAACGGCTTCACCGCCGCGGGATGCGGCTGATGCTCGACTTCGTGCCGAACCATACCGCACCCGATCATCCGTGGGTGACCGATCACCCCGGGTACTTCGTGGCCGGGACCGTGTCCGATCTCGCACGCGAACCGCACAACTACACGCGTGTGCACGGCCCACGGGGCGACCGAGTGCTGGCCCTCGGACGTGATCCGTACTTCGCAGGCTGGCCGGACACCGTCCAGCTTGACTACAGCAAATCAGCCACACAAGAGGCAATGGTCGGGGAGCTCCTGAGGATCGCGGCGCAGTGTGACGGCCTGCGGTGCGACATGGCCATGCTGGTGCTGCCAGAGGTCTTCGAACGGACCTGGGGCCGCCGTGCGCCACTCTTCTGGCCGGACGCGATCCGGCGCGTGCGCGAGAAGGTGCCAGGCTTCTGCTTCATGGCCGAGGTCTATTGGGACCTTGAATCGACCATGCAGCACCAGGGGTTCGACTACGCCTACGACAAGCGGCTGTACAATCGGCTCCGCGAGGGTCACGCCAGGCCGGTGCGGGAGCATCTCTACGCCGGGCTCGACTACCAGTGCAAGCTCGCGCGCTTCATGGAGAATCATGACGAGCCACGGGCGGCCGCCACCTTCGCGCGTCCCATGCACGAAGCCGCGGCCATCATCACCTATCTGTCGCCCGGTCTGCGCTTCTTTCACCACGGTCAGTTCGAAGGCCACCGGAAGCGCATTTCGCCGCACCTCATCCGCGCGCCGCGTGAAACCACCGACGAAGCGCTGCAGCAGTTCTACGAACGTTTGCGAGCGGTGTTGCAGCACCCGGTGTTCCGGGACGGCGAATGGCGACTGCTCGAGTGCGTGCCCGCATGGGAGCACAACTGGACGTGGGACTGTTTCGTGGCGTGGGTCTGGGAGGGCGCCGCAAGCGACCGCCGGCTCGTTGCCGTCAACTACGCCGCGAACCAGAGCCAATGTTACGTGCGCGTGCCGCTTCAGAATCTCGACAAGCGGTCGGTGCGCTTCGCGGATTTGATGGGCGGTGCGGGGGCTGGTTTCGATCGGGCGAGAAGCGATCTCGACGCACGCGGTCTGTACCTGGACATGCCCGCATGGGGCTGCCACGTGTTCGACGTCACCGCGGTCGAGTAAGCGATCTACCGCGATGTTCTCAGCCCGAGGCGGACGTCGATCGCGTTGTCGTCAGCGACGCGGCTGGCGTCTACCGGGCCAACCGGACGCGACGGAGACGCGGCGATGCGCCACTCCGTTGTCGGACGAAGTGCCCATGCCACGACGGGTTCAGGCAAATAAACCCAGCAGAACAGGGCCTTTGAGGGCGGTCAGAGGCTCGAGCGGATAGACAGGTCACCGGCGGCGCGTGCCTGCATCCCGGAGGACCTCCGAAATGACGGAGCCGGCCGTGCCGCACCGGTAGGGCGCGGATCCGAAGCGCCATGCATGGCACGGCGCCCCGCCAGAGCCCTTCGGATCGGAAGACCGACTGTGCGCTGCCGTATGGTCTCCACGCCGCCGGGCAGCTCGTCCTCGGACCACTTGTGACATGTCTGCAACGCGCAAGCGGCACGCGGGAGCCGGTCATCGAGACCCTTTTCGCCCATAAACCCAGACGGGGCGAACATCCGCGCCCTCAGAGACCGCTCCGGCATTCTGGAGGCGCTCTGACATGTCGGAGAAAGGGTCGCCCCTACCTCGCGCGGCGGATGCCCGGAATCGCCCTTCGCCTCTGCAAATCCGGCCGCCGAGACGCCCTCGCGTAGCTGGCCAGCCACTTGCTATGCCAACGGTCAACAGGCAGACGAGCACAACGAACGCATTCGCGGCGGGTCGTCATCAGCGGAAGTCGTGAGTCGTGTGACGCACACGGTCACGGCACGCTGTACGCACGCCAATCTGCGTTGAATGCCTGCGTCTTGAACCGTGAACGCGAATGACATCTGGAGTTTCGATGAAGCATCGAGGCACGAACGAAGAGAAACGGCTTGTTGGCTGGGCGCTGGACGGGCTGGTGGCGGCGGCCATTTTTCTGATCTCGATTGGTTCGGCCGCCGCGCAGACCAGTTCTCCGGTCGACGGCGGGCCCTCAGCGCCAGCAACCGAGCCGGCGGAACCCGCGGCGCAGACCCAGACCCAGACCACGGTGACGGCGACGCCCGCGCTGGACGGATTTGTGGTCGGGGGCTTTCACTTCAGGCCGGGAGGACGGGTCAAGCTGGACATCATCCGTGACTTCGATCCCATCGGCTCCGAGGATTCCTTCGATCCGCGCACCATCCCCGTCGACGACAGCGAGGGCGGCAACTCGAACCTCCATGCGAAAGAGACGCGTCTGACCCTGGACATCCGCGGTCCGGTCGAGGGTAGAGAGCTGCGGATGTACGTCGAGACGGACTTCTACGGCAGCAGCAGCGTCCTCCGGCTGCGCCAGGCGTTTGGGAGCTGGGGTGGCCTGCTGGCCGGGCAGGCCTGGTCGACCTTCGTGGACGACGCCAACTTTCCCAACACCATCGACTTCGAGTCGCCGATGGCCTTCCCGTCGATTCGGCAGGCGCAGCTACGTTTTACATCGAGATTGGGCGCGAAGGTGTCGTGGTCGGCGGCGGTCGAGGACAACAAGTCACAGATCCAGCCACCCGCCGGGGTGCCCGGCAAAGCCGAGTTCCCGATGCCGGATCTGGTCGGGCGTCTCAAGTTCGAAGGCTCGGCCGGGCACGCCTTCGTCTCTGGCTTCCTCGGCAGGGCACGTTTCCGCCCGACGGGGGACGAGCCCGACGACGAGACGCTCTGGGGCATGCTCCTGTCGGGAAGAGTGAAGACGTTCGGCAGCGACTACGTCTACGGTCAGCTCACCCTCGGCGACGGCGTCGGCCGCTACCGCTCGGCCCTGACCGCCGTCCCAGACGCGAGCGGCCAGCTGCATGCGGTCGGGCTCGTCGCGGCCATGGGCGGCTACGAGCACTTCTGGTCCTCGAGGCTCACGTCCAACTTCGTCTTCAGTCAGGCGTCGGCGCCGGAAGAGGACTTCTACGCGGCCGATGCCAACGAGGAGCTCGGCTACGCCGCCATCAATCTCCTCTACTGGTTCTTGCCGAACCGTGCGTGGGTCGGTGTCGAGTATCTGAACGGCACCCGTGAGGTCTTCGGCGGCCAGGACGGGGACGCCGATCGGCTTCAGTTCGCGGTTCGCTTCAACTTACCGTAGTGACTCAGATCAGTAACCTCACTGCCGCTCATATCGCGGCTGATCTTGCTGCGGCGGTCCGTCCGCCGTTGGTTTTCTGCACGTAAGGAGCACTCATGGCCAAGACCTCTGCACCCAGACTCGATCACTTCTTCTCGGCCGTCGCCGCGCGCCTCGATCTCTGGCGCGACGTGAGCCGGGCGGCGCAGGCCTGGGGCGCCAATCCGGCGAGCCGCGTCAATGCGGGCTTGCAGGCCGCGTGCAACGAGGCGCTCACCGCGCTCTTGCCCTTGGAGGACTTCCAAGCTTACCCGGGCGCCCGGGTACTGAACGCGATCAAGCAGCGCGTGGCCGGCGGGGACGCGATGGGCACGGCGCGGCTGGTGCAGCGCGTCTCGTCGGCGCTGATGTCGAAGAGCTATCGCAGCGATGCGGGTGAGTTCGAAGCGGAAGACGAGGGGGCCACGCCGGAGCGCGCGATGCCGGCCGCGAAGACGGAGGGGGCCGCGAGACCCTACTTCGAGGTGCTGTTCGTGACGCCCACGCCGCCCTCCCACTGGCCCGCGCACATCCAGCAGATCAGGAAGCTGCGGCGCCCCGAGGACGAGTTCGTGTACGAGCCGGTGTTCGTCGGCTCGTTCGAAGACGCGGCGCTCGCCGTGATCCTCAACACCAACCTCGAGTCGGTAGTGATCTACGACGGCTTCCCCTACGAATCCTCGCGCGACGTGCCTCTACTCAAGAGCCTGCTGTCCTCCAGGCTGTCGGCCGAGCTCAAGGACCGCGCGGCCGGCGCCGACGGCGTCACGCTGGCGAAGCTCGTGAAGGGCTTCCGCCCCGATCTCGACATCATCCTGCTCGCCGATAGGAAGCCCGACGAGATCCTCGCGGACCCGGCGGCCGCCGGGCTCCGCCGCGTCTTCTACGAGGTCGAGGAGCCGCTCGAGATCCACTTCTCGATTCTCTCCGGCGTGGCCGAGCGCAACGACACGCCGTTCTTCAACAACCTGAAGAAGTACGCGGCGAAGCCGGTCGGGACCTTCCACGCGCTGCCGGTGGCGCGGGGCAAGTCGATCTTCAAGTCGAACTGGATCCGCGACATGGGCGAGTTCTACGGGGCGAACCTTTTCCTGGCGGAATCATCCGCGACCTCCGGCGGGCTCGACAGCCTGCTCGAGCCCACGGGCAACATCAAGAAAGCGCAGGACGCGGCGGCACGCGCCTTCGGCGGCGACCGCGTGTTCTTCGTGACCAACGGCACGTCGACCTCCAACAAGATGGTCCACCAGGCGCTGCTCGAGCCGGGCGACATCGTCATCGCGGATCGCAACTGCCACAAGTCGCACCACTATGGGATGGTGCTGGCGGGGGCACAGCCCTACTACGTCGAGGCCTTCCCGATGGTGGCGTACTCGATGTACGGCGCCGTGCCGTTGCGCAATGTCAAGAAGGCCTTGCTCGACCTCAAGGCGGCGGGCCGGCTCAACAAGGTGAGGATGGTCACGTTGACCAACTGCACCTTCGACGGCCACGTCTACGACGTGCGGCGCGTGATGGAGGAGTGCCTGGCGATCAAGCCGGACCTGATCTTCCTCTGGGACGAGGCGTGGTTCGGGTTCGCGCGCTGGTCACCGCTCTACCGCCCGCGCACCGCGATGGGCGCCCGCGCGGCCCTGAAGGAGGCCTTCGCCGACCCCGCGTACCTGGAGCGGTACCTCGCGCAGGAGAAGCAGCTGGGCGCGGAGCTCGACCCCAAGGACAAACGCGTGCTCGACACGCGGCTCATCCCCGATCCGCGCAAGGCCAAGCTGCGCGTCTACCAGACCAACTCGACGCACAAGTCGATGTCGTGCCTGCGGCAGGGCTCGATGGTGGTGGTGGCCGACGAGGACTACCACCGGCACGAGCAGGCGTTCAAGGAGGCGGTCTTCACCCACGCCTCGACCTCTCCCAACCAGCAGATCATCGCATCCCTCGACGTGGCCCGCCGGCAGATGGAGCTGGAAGGCTACGAGATGGTCATGCAGGCCATCCAGCTCGCGATCGAGATCCGCGTCGCGGTGAACACGCATCCCCTGGTGTCCAAGTACTTCCGGGTCCTGGACGTCGAGAACATGGTGCCGGCCGAGTTCCGGCAGTCGGGCCTCAAGAGCTACACCGAGGGCGGCGCCACCTGGGCGGATGCGGCCCGCGCTTTCGCCGAGGACGAGTTCATCCTGGACCCGACCCGGCTCACGTTGATGTGCGGGACCGCCGGCTACGACGGTACCCAGTTCAAAGGCCTGCTCGCGGCCGAGTACCGAGATCCAGCTCAACAAGACCTCGCGCAACTCGATCCTGTTGCAGACCAACATCAACAACACGCGCAGCGACGTGGCCAACCTGCTCAAGGTGCTCGTCGAGATCTCCAAGGAGATTGACGAGCGTCTCAAGAGCGGCGGCGAGGCGGCCCGTACGGCGTTCGCGGCGCGGGTCAAGTCGCTCGTGACGGACGTCCCGAATCTGCCGAACTTCAGCCACTTCCACGACCATTTCCGCGACGAGCCGCAGGGCACGACGCTCGAAGGCGACATGCGCAGCGCGTTCTATATGGCCTACGACCACGACGGCTGCGAGCACATAAAGCTGATGAGCCCCGAGATCGACAAGCGGCTTCAGTCCGGACCACCGCTCGTCTCGGCCCACTTCGTGATCCCCTACCCGCCCGGCTTCCCGATCATGGTGCCCGGTCAGGTGATCAAGGCCGACACCATCGAGTTCATGCGCAAGCTGGACGTCAAGGAGATCCACGGGTACGACGCCACGCTGGGACTGAAGCTCATTAGCCCCAGCGTCCTGGGGGAGAAGACAACGAAGGCGACGAAGGCGACGAAGGCGACGACGGCGCCTGCGCTGGCCGGTCAAGGGAGCCGATCATGATTGAGTGGTTCTTTGCGACGCTCCGCCAGTACCCGGAGATCGCGATCTTTCTCACGCTTGCCATCGGCTACTACTTTGGCAAGTTCACGTTCAAGGGCATCGGGCTGGGGTCGGTCACGGCGACGCTCCTGGCCGGCGTCCTGATCGGGCAAATCGGGATCACCATCGCGCAGCCCCTCAAGGCGACGGTGTTCCTGATGTTCCTCTTCGCCGTCGGCTACGGCGTCGGGCCGCAGTTCGTTCGCGGCGTCGCGCGGGACGGCGTGCCACAGGCGCTCTTCTCCGCGGTCCAATGCGTGCTCAGCCTGCTGGTCCCGTTCGCGATCGCGAGGGCGGCCGGTTACGACCTCGGCTATGCGGCCGGGCTCTACTCGGGGTCGCAGACGATCTCCGCCGCGATGGGCCTGTCGACCGATGCCATCAACCGGCTCGGCATGACCGCCGAGCAGGCGAAGGCCCTGATCGACTCGATGCCGATCGCCTATGCCGTGACGTACATGTTCGGAACCATGGGCTCGGCGGTGGTGATCGCCGTCATCGGCCCCAAGCTGCTCGGCATCAATCTCGAGGCGGCGTGCAAGGACTACGAACAGAAGCAAGGCGGCGTGAAGGAACTCGGCGGCCCCGGCACGGCCTGGCGGCGCTGGGAAGTGCGCGCATTTCGAGTGGCGAAGGGCGGCAAGGCCGTGGGCCTGCGCGTGCTCGAGGCCGAGGCGCTCGTGCCGGACGCGCGCATTTTTGTGCTGCGCATCCGGCGCAACGGGACCATCGAAGAGGCCGCCGCCGACACCGTGCTGGCTGAAGGCGATGTCGTCGCCGTCGCGGGCGCCCGGGACGTGCTCGTCAAGGTCCTCGGCGAGGCTGCGACCGAGGTCGAGGATCGGGAGCTGCTGGCGGTGCCGGTCGAGGGCGTCGACGTCCTGGTCAGCAACAAGGCGATCGACGGCAAGACGCTGGTCGACCTGGTGCAGATGCCGGAGACGCGAGGCGTCTTCCTGCGCAAGATCACGCGCGGCGCGACCGCGACGGACATCCCCATCCTGCCGACCACCACGATCAACCGCGGCGATCTGTTCACGATTGTCGGACGCACGCAGGACACCAACAGAGCGATCAAGCTGCTGGGTGTCGCCGATCGCGCGACCGACGTCGCCGACATGGCGTTCGTTGGCGCGTTCATCGTGATCGGCGCCCTGTTCGGCTCGCTCGCCCCCGTCGTGGGCGGTGTGCCGCTGACACTGTCGACCGCCGGCGGCGCGCTCGTCGCGGGGATCATCGGCGGGTGGCTGCGATCCGTCCGCCCCTCGTTCGGACGCGTCCCGACGCCGACTATCTGGTTCATGAACTCGGTCGGACTGAACATCTTCATCGCCATCGTCGGCATCTCCGCCGGCCCGGGCTTCGTCAATGGCTTGAGAACCCAGGGCATTGGTCTGTTCCTCTGGGGTGCGCTGGCCACGACCGTGCCCCTGGTGCTGGGCATGTTCATCGCCAAGTATCTGTTCCGCTTCCATGACGCGCTCACGCTCGGCATCATCTCCGGCTCGCGCACGACCACGGCATCACTCGGCCTGGTGTGCGATCAGGCCAAGAGCCAGGTGCCTGCGCTCGGCTACACCGTGACGTATGCCGTCGGCAACACGTTGCTCACGATCTGGGGCATGGTCCTGATCATTCTGCTCTCGTGAAGCGGCCCGCTCGAAATCGTTGACGCTGGAGGACAAAGCAATGGAACTTCGGGATTACAAACAGTACGAAAAGCTGGGCCCGTTCGAGATCAAGGACTTCGTGGCCAAGGTGGCAACGACGGCCGCCGAGGACTCGTCGCTCACCTACCTGAATGCGGGACGCGGCAATCCAAACTGGGTCTCGACCGAACCGCGCGAGGCCTTCTTCCTGCTCGGGCAGTTCGCCATCACCGAGAGCAAGCGCGTGTTCGATCTGCCGCCCGGTGTCGGTGGCATGCCGAAGGCGAAAGGCATTGCCGGGCGGCTAACCGCCTGGCTCACGGAGCACCAGAACATGCCGGGCGCGTCCTTCCTGCAACGGATGGCGCCGTGGACGGTGAAGAAGTTCGGTTTCGATGCTGACAAGTTCATCCATGAGCTCGTCGATTCGATCATCGGCGATCACTACCCCGTGCCAGACCGCATGCTGGTGCACAACGAACAGATCGTCCACGAGTACCTGCTGTGGGCGATGTGCGGCGAGCCGCACCCGAAGGGCAAGTTCAAGATCTACGCGGTCGAGGGCGGTACCGCCGCCATGTGCTACATCTTCAAGTCGCTGAAGAGCAACCGGATCCTGAATCCCGGCGACACCATCGCGATGGGCGTGCCGATCTTCACGCCGTACCTGGAGATGGCGCACCTCGAAGACTACGACCTCCACTATGTGGAGGTGCACGCGAAGCAGGATCATAAGTTTCAGTATCCGGATGAAGAACTCGACAAGCTCCTCGATCCGAAGGTCAAGGCGTTCTTCATCGTCAACCCGGGCAACCCGTTCGCCGTGGCGCTGTCACCCGCAACGATCAAGAAAATCGGGGAGGTACTCAAGAAGCGGCCGGATTTGATTCTGCTGACCGACGATGTCTATGGCACGTTCGTGCCGGGCTTCCGGTCGCTGATGGGCGCCTTCCCGAAGAACACCATCGGCGTGTATTCCTACAGCAAGTACTTTGGCTGCACCGGCTGGCGTCTGGGCACGATCGCCGTGCACGAGGACAACATCTTCGACGAGATGATCGCCAAGCACCCCGAGCCGATCAAGAAACTGCTGGACAAACGCTATGGCGGGCTCACCCTCGAGCCGCGCAAGTTCGCCTTCATCGACCGCATCGTCGCCGACAGCCGCGATATCGCGCTCAATCACACCGCGGGCCTGTCGCTGCCGCAACAGGTGATGATGTCGCTGTTCTCCATCAGCGAGCTGATGGACACCAAGAAGGATTACCAGAAAGCCTGTCTGGGCATCTGCAAGAGCCGCGTCGAGGCGACGATCCAGGGGCTGGGCATCGAGGTCGGCCCAAACGACTACTTCGACTACTACTACGGCCTGATCGATTTCGAGTTCTTCGCCCGCAAGAACATTGGCGAGGACGCGGTCACGTGGATGAAGGCGAACGTGCATCCGCTCGATATCGTGTTCCGGCTGGCCGAGGACCACGGCATCGTCCTGCTGAACGGCAGCGGCTTTGCCGCTCCGGACTGGTCGGTGCGCATCTCGTTCGCGAACCTGGATGACCACGTCTACGACGACATCGGTCGGGCGCTGCGCGCCATAGCGCGCGGGTACCGGCAGGCGTATGAGGCAGCCACGGGAAAGAGCGCCCAGCCGGCGGTGCCAGTAGCAAAACGCTAGCGTGAGCAGCCACCTCTGGTCCGGCGCAGTCGCCCCCCGCTGCGCCGGACTGGTCGATCAGGCACCACCGCCAAGGGCAGCGAATTGCCGGCGGCCAGACAGGCATCGGGTGTGATGCGCTAGGGGGAGGTACTGGAGGACGTTCGGCGATTGCGCCACCGAGGTGAGTAGGACCCCGAAACCATACCGGTTAGGGGAACCGGATACACAGGGAACGCCTGGTCCTCGTCATGAATTACATACTGGACGCACTTCGCAGTCACCCAGAGCTGGCGGTCTTTCTGACTCTGGCCGTCGGCTTCGTGATTGGCCGGATCCGGGTGGGATCGTTCAAGCTCGGTAACGTCCTCGGCACGCTGATCGCCGGCGTGCTCATCGGACAACTGGACATCAAGGTCGATCCCACGGTCAAGTCGGTGTTCTTCTCCCTCTTCCTCTTTGCCACCGGCTACAAGGTCGGGCCTCAGTTCTTTCGCGGCCTGGGGAGGAATGCGCTGCCCCAGGTCGCGATCACCGTCGTACTCTGCGTCACGAGTCTGGTGACGACGCTGGTGGCGGCGCGCCTGCTTGGCTACGACAGCGGGACGGCGGCCGGGCTCATGGCCGGGGCGTTCACGGAATCGACCGTCATCGGGACGGCCAGCGACACGATCGACGGGCTCGATCTGACAGCGGATGAAAAGACGAGGCTGAAGAACAACATCCCCGTCGCCTACGCCGTCAGCTACTTAGTGGGCACCGGATTCGTCGTCTGGTTTCTGTCGGCCATGGGTCCACGCCTGCTCAGGGTTGACCTGAAGGCCGAGAGCCGGAAGCTGGCGACGCAGGGAACACTACTGTCAGGTCGAAGCGCCGACGAGAAAGCTCATTTGGCGTACAAGGAATGGAGCATCCGTGCGTGTCCGCTGGACGACGCCTGGGCAGGCCGGACGGTGGCGGATCTCGAGCACGCCGCAAGTCCGGAGCGGCTGTTCGTAGAGCGCATTCGACGCGGCGCTGAGCTGATGGACGCACCGCCCGAGACTGTTCTGCAAGCAGGCGATATCATCGCCGTCGCGGCCCGGCGTCGAGTGCTGCTCGCTGGCAACCTGCCTATTCGAGACGAGGTCGAGGACCCGGCGCTGCTCGAGTTTCCGGTGGCGACGTTCGACGTAGTCGTGACCAAGCGCGAGGTAACGGAGCAACCCCTCTCCACCGTGGCCCAACGGTACGGGCGGGGCGTCGCCCTCGTCAAGTTGGTCCGCGGCGGCGAGGAAATTCCCTTCGATGCCGCGACGATCATCAACCGGGGCGACCTGCTCCGGCTCACCGGCGCCCAGCGTGACGTCGAGCGCGTCGGCCAGGCGATCGGCTACATCGAGCGTCCGTCCAACGAGTCCGACATCGTGTTCCTCGGCCTGGGCATTTTCGTCGGCGGCCTCTTGGGATTGCTTACGTTCACTGTGGGCGGGGTGCCCCTGACGCTCACGACGAGCGGCGGTGCGCTGATCATGGGGCTGGTCTTCGGCTGGCTGCGCTCGGTCCATCCGACGTTTGGCAGAATCCCCGAGCCGGCCCTCTGGATCTTCGACACCGTCGGCCTGGCCGTCTTCATCGGTGTCGTCGGGTTGACGGCGGGACCGACGTTCGTGACCGGGCTTCGTCAGACGGGACCGAGCCTCGTTTTCGTCGCGTTGATCGTGTCGATCGTGCCGCACCTCGCGGCGCTGCTGTTTGGTTACCACGTCCTGAAGATGAACCCCCTCATCCTGTTGGGCGCCTGCGCCGGGGCGGGAACCATCACCGCCGCATTGCGAGCGATCCAGGACGAATCAGGTAGCAAGCTCCCGGTTCTGGGATACACCGTGCCCTACGCCATCGGGAACATCCTCCTGACGGCCTGGGGCCCGGTCATCGTCGTGCTTACGAGGTAGGAGAGATCAGTCACGCGCTGCGGCTGACGATGATCTCGAAGCTCCTGGCCGCCTGGTGTCTTCTAGGTCTGACGGTGACGATTCATGCCGCGGGGCTGTCGGCGATGTTGCCGGGCATGCGGTCGGCTCTGCCCGAGAGGCGGTTCTGGCCGCTGACGTGGCGGCTCCTGGGGGTCCGCAAGAGTGGCGGCTGGTCGGCGCGGTAGAGGGATTGACCGGCATCCTCATGTGCGGACTGTCCACTGGGTTGTTCTTCGCCGTCGTCAGCAAATTTCTCGCGGCCACACCCGCATCAGAACAGGACTGACCGATGAACCCACTGCTGAAAGAAATTCAGCACAACAAGCTGCTCTGGCTGCTGGTCTTCGTGCCCGTGGTCATCGCGGCCCAAAATCTCAGGCCCGACGCGCACACGCTGCTCTTCGTCCTGTCCGTCCTGGCCATCGTGCCGCTGGCCGCTCTGCTCAGCCACGCCACCGAATCCGTGGCGGCGAAGACGGGGGATGCGGTCGGTGGCCTGCTCAATGCCACGCTGGGGAATCTGACGGAACTGGTCATTGCGCTCACCGCCTTGCGCGCCGGGCAATATGTGCTGGTGAAGGCGTCCCTTGCCGGCGCGATCGTCACCAACACGTTGTTCATGCTGGGCGCGTCGCCTTCTCCTCGGCGGACTCAAATATCATGTCCAGGAATACAACCGCATCAGCGCCCGCATGCAAGCGAGCCTGCTCTTCCTGGCTACGGTCGCCCTGTTGATTCCGTCGACGGTTTCTCAAGCCGACTCAGTCGCGGGGGCCGCGTTCACCCAGAAATTGAGTGTGGGTCTGTCCGTCCTGCTCATCGTCGCGTACGGGTTGGGCATGTTGTTTTCCCTGAAGACGCACCCGCGAACTTTTCGCCAGTGCGGAATCCGGGGAGGCCGGTCACGCGCCGTGGCCGATGGGGCTGGCCCTGGCCACGCTGGCCGGCGTCACGGTGCTGGTGGCGATGGTGAGCGACATCTTTGTCGAGTCGGTGCAGCAGGCGGCGGAGGCGTTCGGGATGAGCCCCGCGTTCGTGGGGTTCATCGTCGTGGCGCTGGTCGGCGGCGCGGCGGAAATGGCCTCGGCGTTTTCGGGAGCGCGCAAGAACCGGCTGGACTTGAGCGTCGGCATCGCGCTGGGCAGCGCGTCCCAAATCGCGCTCTTCGTCGCGCCGGTGCTCGTGCTCCTGAGTTATGTCATCGGCCCGACGCCGATGGACCTGCAGTTCTGGCCTGGTGCCGTGGTGATGATGTTCATCGCCACGATGACCGCCTCGTTGGTGACCAACAGCGGGCGCTCGACGTGGTTCGTGGGTGTCCTGCTGCTGATGGTCTATGCAATCTTCGCCATGACGCTTTACCTGCTGCCACCTCGAGTGGCATGACAGGCTCTTCACCAAACATAGCCACAACGCTCTGCAGCCCACTATGGCCGGTGAAACCATTACCTACGCCAAGCGAGTCCTGGACCCGATTGATCGCGTCTCTGAAGTTCTCTTCGGGTTGATCATGGTCCTCACGTTCACCGGGTCACTGAGCGTCGCCGAGGCCGGCCGCGATGATGTCCGCATGATGCTCATCGGCGCGCTCGGGTGCAACGTGGCCTGGGGCATCATCGACGCGATGCTGTATCTGATGGGCTGCCTCGCCGACAAGGGCCAGGGTCTCATGACGTACCTGGCGGTGCGCAAGGCCACCGATGTGCACAAGGCCCAGCGCCTCATCGCCGACGCGTTGCCGTCGGTGGTCGCGTCGATCCTGGAGCCGGCGGAACTGGAAACAATGCGCCAACGGCTGATACAACTACCCGAGCCGCCGCAACGCGCGCGCCTGAGCAAGGACGATTGGCTGGGATCCATCGGCGTGTTTCTTATCGTATTCGTCTCCACTTTTCCGGTGGTGATCCCGTTCATTTTCATGCAGAACGTCGGACCGGCCCTGCGTGTGTCCAATGCGATCGCCATCGTGATGTTGTTTCTGACGGGCTACACCTTCGCAAGCATCACCGGGCGGCACCCGTGGCTGACGGGTATTGCGATGGTTGTCCTCGGCTCCATTCTCGTGGGCATGACCATGGCACTGGGAGGATAAGTCACCTGCGACTACTGGCCTGCCTGGCGATGGCGTTCGCATTCATGGGCGACACGGTCTTCGCCCAAACCCCGACGAGCGTGCCCGTCTCCACGACGACGGATACGCCGCCCGAAGCAGACGAAAGGGCGTGGTCCTTCTCCGCCTCCGCCTACACGTACGTCGTGCCCGATGACAGCAACTACGTGCAACCCACGTTCACGGCCGACCGCGACTGGCTGCACCTTGAAGCCCGCTACAACTATGAAGCGCTCGACACGGGCTCGGCGTGGCTCGGCTACAACTTCACCGGCGGCGAGAACCTGGAGTGGGAATTCACTCCGATGCTTGGCGGCGTGTTCGGCGACACCACCGGTATTGCGCCGGGCTACAAAGGCTTGCTGAATTGGCGGTGGCTCGAGCTGTACAGCGAGGGCGAGTACGTCTTCGACACGGGCAATTCCTCGGACAACTTCTTCTACAACTGGTCGGAGCTGACCTTGGCGCCAGCCGAGTGGTTTCGATTCGGCCTGGTGACACAGCGGACCCGGGCCTACGACACGGATCGCGACATCCAGCGCGGCGTGCTCGTGGGCCTCTCCTTCAAGGACGTGAGCCTCACCGGCTATGCGCTCGATCCCGACGAGGACAAACCTACTGTCGTGCTCGCGGTCGGGCTGACGTTCTAGAATCGTCATGTCGCTGCCCAATGGCGACACCGTTGCCGCAAATGGCTCGTGCGGCAGGAACCACACTGTCCGCTATAGTCATCGGATGCCGCGCGACGCCGAACAGGAACGTCTGACGGTTGCTGGTCGCGAGGTGGCGATCTCGAACCCCGGCAAAGTCCTCTTCCCTCAGGCTGGCTACACCAAGCTCGACCTCGCGCGCTACTACACGGCGGTGTCTGAGGGCGCATTGCGCGGTGCAGGCGGCCGACCGAACGTCCTGGTGCGCTATCCGAACGGCATCGGCGGCGAGTTCTTTTTCCAGAAGCGCGCGCCGCAGGCACGGCCGCCATGGATCGAGGTAGTGACGCTGCGGTTTCCCTCTGGGCGCACCGCGGAAGAAGTCGTCCCGCGCGACGCGGCGGCATTGGCGTGGATGGCCAACCTCGCGTGCCTCGAACTGCACCCGCACCCGGTGCGAACGGACGACCTCGACCATCCCGACGAGCTGCGCGTGGATCTCGATCCGGTCCCAGGAGTCACGTGGGCTCAGATTCAGGAAGTGGCCGGGGTAGTGCGCGCGACGTTGGCCGATGTCGGGCTCGTCGGCTGGCCCAAGACCTCGGGTTCCCGCGGCGTGCACATCTACGTGCGCATCGAACGACGCTGGACCTTCGACGAGGTTCGGACCGCTGCGCTCGCACTCGCGCGGGAGGTGGAGCGGCGCGCACCCCAACTGGCGACCAGTAAGTGGTGGAAGGAAGAACGCCACGGCGTCTTCATCGACTACAACCAAAACGCCAAGGACCGGACCATCGCCAGCGCGTACTCGGTCAGGCCGACACCGGATGCTCGAGTGTCCGCTCCCCTCACCTGGGACGAGATCGACGCGTGCGACCCGGCCGACTTTACGCTGGCGACGATGCCGGCCCGCCTCGTCCGGTTGGGAGACCGTCACGCCGACATCGACAATCACGCAGGCTCGTTGCTCGCGTTGCTGGAACTCTCGGCCCGTCAAGCGGCCGAGGGTCTCGGCGACGCGCCATGGCCGCCTCACTACCGGAAACAGCCCGGCGAGGCTCCGCGCGTCGCACCATCACGCCGCCGGACGCCGAGCCGTCCGCTCATCGAGGTCGGACACGCGCGGGAGAAAGCGGACGTGCTCGCAGGCCTCGAGCGTTGGAAGGAGCGTCATCCCGAGGCCGCCGCGCACCTGACGCCCGCGGACGTGCTCGTGGATGCGTTGAGAGGCCGCTATCGAACGTGGACGCGAGTGCGGGTGAACCTGCAGCACGTACCGGCGGATCTTCGGCCGACACAGGAACCGCTCGATCCTGACGAGAACATGGGAGACGAGTGGACCGGCGCCTCGAAGAGACGCCTCAGCCAGCCTGGCCGGCCGCGCCGAACACCCGTTCGAGCTCGTAAGGAGTCGTGACCTCGAGCTGGTCGTAGCCACAGTCGAGCGGCCGCTTGTCGGGACGCCATCGCTGAAACACCGCCGCGTGACGAAATCGTGAGCCCTGCATGTGATCGTATTTGACCTCGCAGACGCGCTCGATTCGAAGTGGCTCCCACGAGAGATCTTTACCCACGCTCCACCGGCTCATCCCACCCGGCATGCGTGTCGTCTGGCCACCGGCGTCCGCCCACTCCCGCCAGGGATGCTCGTCCATCGCCCGCTCACGAAGCGGTGCGAGCTCCGCCGCGAGCTGCTTGCGCATCGCCATCGTGAACGACGAGGTCACGCCGACGTGATGCAGCCTGTGATTCTCGTCGTAGAGCCCGAGCAGCAGCGAGCCGACGAGCTCGTTCCTGCCGGCCTTGTGCCAGCGGAAGCCGGCGACCACGCAGTCGGCGGTCCGCTCGTGTTTGACTTTGATCATGGCGCGTTTGCCGGGCTGGTACGTGCCGCCCGCTGGCTTGGCAATTACGCCGTCGAGGCCGGCGCCCTCGAACTGCGACAGCCACTCGGAGGCCAGGCCGCGATCTCGGGTCATGGGCGTCAGATAGACCGGAGGCCTGACGTGCGCGAGCAAGCGCTCCAGTCGTCGCCGGCGCTCACTCTGCGCCACCTCGCGCAGGTCCTCCCCTTCCGCGGCAATCGCATCGAACGCCACGAACGCTGAGGGTGTTTCCTTCGCCAGCTTCGCGACACGCGATGCCGCAGGGTGGAGGCGCATCTGCAACGCATCGAAATCAAGCCCGCGTGGCGTGGCAATCACGATTTCGCCGTCGATCACGCAGCCGTCAGGCAGGACGTCCAGCAAGGCATCGTGCAGCTCGGGAAAATAACGATCCAGCGGCCGCAGATCACGGCTCTGGATGAACAGCTCACGCGCGCCGCAAAAGACAATCGCGCGAAAGCCATCCCACTTGGGTTCGTATAGAAAGGTGTCCCCGACGGGGAGCTCCGTGGCGAGCTTCGCAAGCATCGGCTCGATTGGCGGTGCAACGACAAACGGGCTCGTCGGCATGCCTTTAGCGTAGCGCCTGACCGCCATTCATCATCGATTCTGGCGACGTCGTCTGGGATCTACAATGGCATGAGGCTCAGGGGATCGCACAACGACGCGGACGATACGATGTCGAAACTGCTGGAAGCTCAGCGCATGCTCGAGATGGCGGAACGCGCGGCCATCGATCGCGATTTCTCGTCCGCCGACGAGCTACTGAGAGATGCCGCTCGCATCCAGGAAGCCGAGATGGGTCCGCTCCATCCGGACCTCGCCAACACGCTGAACAGCCTTGCCATCGTCGCGGAGAGGACCGGACGGTTCGCCGACGCCGAGTCGTTCTATCGACGGTCGGCGACGATCGCGGCGGAGTCGCTTCCAGCGAACCATCCGATCGTCGCGGAAAGCCGTAAGAACCTCGAGGACTTCTGTCGAGAGCGCGGCGTGCCGCTCGCGCCGGCAGCCGCCATGACGCCCGCCGGCCAGGCCCCGTCTGCCGGGCTGGACAGCTTCATCCCCGACGTCGCGCCAGGCACGAAGGAGTCAGCCGCTCCTAAGAGGAACGCTCACACCGGCGTCAGCAAGCAAAGTGACCCGCCATCGTCGTCGGGCAAGTCATCGCCCGCAACTCGTACAGTTGCAGCGCCGGCCCCCGTATCGTTTCCGCCTGCCAAGTCGCAGATCGTGGCGCAAGGTTGCGTGGATGCCGATCGGCGCGATCGTCCTGCTGGCGGTCGTTGTGCTCATGAGGCAGCAACCCTCGCCGTCCCAAAGCGGTTCGACGACGCCGGTGGTATCGCCAGCGACCGAACCTGAGCCAACACCACCGCCCCCGTCCGCGGCAATACCGGCTCCTCCCGCTGAACAGCCGCCGCCGGAGGTCGTGACGCGAGACAGCGATCGCAGCGCGGGTACCGACCAGCCGCCTGCAGCGGCACCGTCATCGAGCACCATGAGCCTGGCCGCCGGTCAGCTGTGCCAGACCTTCTCGATAAACCCCGATGGCTGGAAATGCGACCCGCCTGGCAAAACCGTGGAAGGAGGGCCGATCGTCTTCTATACACGGGTCAGGTCCCCGCGTGACGCCGAGGTCGTGCATCGCTGGTATTACGGAAATACGCTGCGGCAGACTGTGCGGCTGATGATTCGTGCGAACGTGTCCGAAGGCTATCGCACCTACAGCCGACACCTGGTCGACCGTGTCGGAGACTGGCGGGTGGAAGCAACGAGCGACGAGGGAGTTGTGCTGCACGAGCAGCGCTTCACAGTCCGATAAAAGCGCGTCCGGATGAAACCGCTTCAGGGTTTCGCGGGCGTGGCGGTTGGCTGGCTGTTGAGGCGTTCGATCACCGAACTCGTCAGGTCCATCCCCGGCGCGCTCCAGATGACAGCCTGCTCGCCATTCAGGACCAACTGAAGTCCTTGCCCCTTCACGAGTTCTTCGACAATTCCCCTCATACGACCCTGAAACTCCGTCACCACTTGACGCTGAAGGTTCTGCAACTCCTGTTGCGCCTGCACGGTCGCTCTCTCGAGGTCAGTGCGCTGCTGTGACTCCTGTTGCTGCAGCTTCACGCGTGCCGCGCTTTCGCTGGCCTGAGCGAGCTGGTTTCGAAGACCTTCGAGCGTCTGCTGCCGCGTCCGGAGCTCGTTCGCGCGCTGCTGCTGCAGCGTCTGCACTCGAGCCAGTTGTGCCTTGCCCGCGGCCGATTCGGCCATGGCTCGTTGAACATTCACGTAGCCGACCGCAAGCGAGGGCCGCGGGCTGGCCGCCTGTCCTGCGACGATGGCGGTGAGAAGGGCGCCGACGGCAATCGAAATGAGCGTTGTTTTCATGGCTGGCTACTCCGGTTCACACAAGGCTGTTATCTCACGCAGCGCATCCATCGCGCAACGCACGGGTCCTTCCCGCTCCCACTGGCTGTCCAACCAGGGCTTCACGGTTTGGCGCGCCGAGTGACACCGCGGCGACGCATCTCTTCACGAACCGCGCTGACTCTCGGCACGTGGTGTCACCGCGTTCTCTGACAGAATGAGGTCCGTGGACTGCCCGCGCTGCAGCTCGCCGATGCCGGAAGAAACCCTGGACGGTCGTAATACCCGACCGGTGACAATCAATCTGTGTCACACCTGCCAGGTCTTCTGGTTCGACACACACGAGAGCTTGAGCCTCACCCCCGGCTCGACACTGACCCTGTTCCGGATCATCGGGGAACATGCAACAAGAAGGTGGCGACCCGCAACGAGACGCCGGCCTGTCCACGCTGCCGGGCGCGGCTGCGACGAACCCACGACATGCAGCGGACTACGCGTTTCGAGTATCTCAAGTGTCCGAACGGACACGGCCGCCTGACGACGTACTTCGACTTTCTTCGAGAGAAGGACTTCATTCGCCCGCTCACCGCCGCGCAGATCGCCGAACTGCGACACAACATCCAGACGGTGAACTGCTCGAACTGCGGCGGCGCGGTCGACTTGAGCAAGGGCGGCACGTGCGCGCACTGCGGCTCACCGCTGTCGATGCTCGACATGAAACAGGCCGAAGCCATGGTCACACAGCTGCGCGAGGCCGACCGCGGCAAGGACACCATCGACCCGGCGCTGCCGCTCGATCTTTTGCGGGCACGGCGAGAGGTGGACCTGGCGTTCGCCGGCCTCGAGAAGGACGAGAGCTGGTTTCGCGACGCGTCCGCCGACGGCCTGGTCGGCGCAGGCCTGAAGATGGTGGCGCGCTGGCTGGAGCGAAAAACGTAAACGAGGCCGCAGCCTCGCCTCACACAAGGAGCGCACGACCGATGGGCATCATGGACTTCATCAAGGGCGAACTGCTCGAGATCATCGAGTGGACGGACGACACGCGCGACACGCTGTCGTGGCGCTTCCCGGACGAGGACAAGGCAATCAAGAACGGCGCGCAGCTCATCGTGCGAGAGTCGCAGGTCGCGCAGTTCGTCTACCTCGGCCAGTTCGGCGACACCTTCAACCCGGGCAAGCATCCTTTGACGACCGACAACATTCCGGTCCTGACGACGATCAAGTCCTGGCCGTTCGGCTTCAATTCCCCTTTCAAGGCCGACGTCTATTTCGTGACGACCCGGCTTTTCACCGGGAACAAGTGGGGCACATCGAACCCGGTGATGCTCAGGGACACCGACTTCGGGATGGTCCGTCTGCGAGCGTTCGGCACCTACGACTTCAAGGTCGTCGACCCCAAGATGTTCCTGCGCGAGGTCGCGGGTTCCGACCACAACTTCCGCCTCGATGAGTTCAACGACACGATGCGGTCGCGGATCGTGAGTATCTTCACGGACGCTGTGGCGTCGGCGAAGGTCCCGGTGCTCGACGTGGCCTCGCGATACACGGAACTGGGCGACGCGCTCCTGCCGCTCATCAACCCGGCGGTCAAATCGAAATACGGCCTCGAGCTCACGAGCTTCATCGTGGAGAACGTGTCGGTCCCGCCAGAGGTCGAAGAAGCCATCGACAAGCGTTCGAGCATGGCCGCGGTCGGCAACCTCAACGACTTCGTGAAGTATCAAATGGCGAAAGGGTTCGAAGCCGGCGGAGGCGCAGGCGGCGCGGCGGGGACGGCCGCCGAGCTGGCCGTGGGCTTCGGCCTCGCGCAGGAGATGATGCGGCAGGGTTTCGCGGGTGGCCAGGCGACGCCAACGGTGGCGCCGGCCGCGACGCCAGGACTACCCGAACTGCTGAGCCCAGCGGATGCGGCTCAGGCGCTCGGCGTGTCTGAAGCCGATGTCATGACGGTGCTGGAATCTGGGGATCTGAAAGGCAAGAAGATCGGGTCGGCCTGGCGAATCTCACGAACGGCGCTCGCCGACTACATGAAGTCGTAGCAGAAGGACGGCACGGTTTAGAGCCCTACACCCCTCGATGTCCACGGAGATTCCGGCACTCGAGAAACATGCCTGCCCGGCCTGCGGCGCGCAGGCCGAGTGGAGTCCAGCCAAGCAGAAGCTGATCTGTCCGTTCTGCGGCACGGAGTCTCCGTATCAAATCGACCGCCAGACTGGCCAGGTGGTCGAAATGGATCTCGTGACGGCCCTCCGCGAGCTTCCCGACGAGGGGCGCGGATGGCAAGTGGAACGCCGTTCCGTCGAGTGTCAGAGTTGCCGCGCGGTCATGGTCTTCGACCCCACACGCGTCGGCCAGAACTGTGAGTTCTGCGGTGCGCCTGCGCTCGTCGACTACAAAGAGATCAAGTCGCCGATCCGCCCAACCGGACTTCTGCCGTTTCGTATCGACGCCGGTCGCGTCCGTGATGACATCAGACGCTGGTGGCGAAGCAAGTGGCTCGCACCTGGAAAACTCGCCCGGACGTCGCTCGTGGACACGATCCGTAGTCTCTACATTCCGTACTGGACGTTCGACGCGAGGGCCCACTGCCCGTGGGAAGCCGAGGCCGGCTATCACTACTACGTCGATGTCTCGGGGACAGACTCCAAGGGTCGGCGCGTCGTCCGAAAGGAACGACGCACGAGGTGGGAACCTGCGTCAGGCGTCATCGACCACACCTTCGACGACGAGCCGGTGCCTGGCACGCAGGGCCTGCCGCTCGATCTCCTGCGCCAAGTGGAGCCGTTTCCGACCGGGGAGGTCGTTGCGTACGACACCGCCTTCTTGTCTGGACATGTCGTCGAACACTACAAGGTGGTCCTTTTCGACGCCGCCGCGCGCGCTCTCGACCAGATGCGGGACAAACTCGAGCAGCTCTGCGCCCGAGAGATTCCCGGTGATACGTACCGCAACCTGCGCATCTCCCCGGAGTACTCGAGCCGCACGTTCAAACATGTTCTCGTGCCTGTCTGGCTTCTTTCCTACAACTACGGTGCCAGAGCCTTCCAGGTGATCGTCAATGGCTACACTGGACGTGTCGCCGGCAGGTATCCCTACAGTCCCTGGAAGATCCTGCTGCTCGTGGTCCTGGCCGCAGCGGTGCTCATCACCGTGACGGTCCTGAGTATCGAACGCTGAGGACATCAGTGAAACCTCCGACGAATTGCCCCAATTGCGGCGCGCCGATGCAGGCCGACAAGGCCAGTGGGGTGTTCGCGTGCGCGCATTGCGGGACGCTCGAGGAGCAGCCGATTCTCGTCAGGGACATCGAAGTCGGAGGCCCGAGCGATCGGCTATGTCCGGTGTGCGTAACGCCGCTCGTCCACGCCCATCTGGATGGGAACGCGCTGCTGTATTGCGGAGACTGTTCTGGCATGTTGATCCCGATCGAAAGCTTCGTGCTCGTCATCGAAGCGGCACGATCGCGCGAAGATCGCTCCGGCGTGTCGCTCCCCCGCCGACAGAATCCCGGCGAACGCGTGCTGGCCTGCCCCGAATGCGGGCAACCGATGCTCAGTCACTTCTACGGCGGCCCAGGCAACCTGGTCATCGACACGTGCGAGCGCTGTTGCGTGAACTGGCTGGACCCTGGCGAGCTCCGTCGAATCGCGCGGGCGCCCCAAGGTCGCGTATGGATGCCGCCCCCGCCCCTCGAGAGCCCGGACCCTGGGGATGACGAGGACGATACGTAAGAGTGCCGATTCACGCGCACGCTGAAGCGTGCGCTCTACGGTGAAACGCACGTCGCTCTAGCGTCTGATGCTCTTCCCTATCACCGCCTCGTAGTCGGCGGGTGTATCGATATCCACGAGGCAGCCATCATCGTCCACCGTCACGTTGACAATACGATCGGCGTTCGCATGAACGACGACGCGAGCGCCTTCAGTGAGAGGCGCCTCACGCAACGCTTCGAAGGTGACGCGATCAAAGAGCACTGGATGACCGTGCCGTTCGCCGACGACCGGTCGCACGATCGGGGCATGCGTTCGGGCCCATGCCTCAGCCACCTGTCGAATCGTCGTCGTGCGGACCATCGGAATGTCCACGGGTGTCACCAGCACACCCTCGATGTCGGACCGGATCGCGGCCTCGAGCCCAGCCCATAACGAGGAGATCTGTCCGCGCGACGGATCAGGATTGCGAACACAGAGCGGGCGCGCGGGTGGCGCATCTATTGCGATGGCATCGACGATCGCGTCGTGCATCGCGCCTGTCACGACCACGATCTCGTCGATGCCGGCGGCCGAGAAACTCCGCACGAGGCGTGCGACGAAGGGTCGGCCATCGGGGTCTGGCAACAGCGCCTTGGGCGTACCCATGCGCCTCGAGTCGCCCGCGGCAAGGATGATGGCGGCCAACATGTGAGTCACATCCTAGCGAGTCTGTCTCTCGAGGCGCAATCGACGCGAATCGGACGTTCTGCCCGTTGCCTTGACTTCCCAGGCCGTACTACCTACACTGGCCGAGCTTTTCGGCCGCCGGCGCGCGTGTGACCGCTACGTTTGTCGTGGCTTCATAGTTCGCTCACCAGCGGTCCATGAAGCGCCTGGGATCTTGTCCCGGGCTTGCGCGCATCGGAGGATACGGCCATGCCGACCGGAACTATCGCTCGCCTCCTCATCGACAAGGGGTTCGGATTCATTCGCGATGAGGGCGGAATTGAACATTTTTTTCATCGCAGTGCAGTGCGCGGCGCAGTGTTTGAATTGCTGCGTGAGGGACAGCGTGTGGAGTTCACGTCGGAAGACTCCACCAAGGGACCTCGTGCGGGTGACGTTCGTCTGATCGAAGGCTAGCGTCAGCCTCGCCTCGTTCGCCCGGCCCCGCGCGGGGCCGGGAGTCTCTTCGACTCGACCATTCGACATCATCGACGCGCCAGCCAATCCCGCCATCCTCCAACCGGCGTCAGTTGCCCCGTAGCCGCATGCACCATCAGAGCCCTGCCTGACACCGCGCGTGCGAACGCGACGTCGGCGGTCATGACGACCATCGCCATCTGCCGGTGGGCGGCGATTGCCGCCAGGTCAGCTGCGAATCGAGGCGCCTCATCCACTGGCAACGCCGCGTTCGGATGTTCCGCCAGCAGTACACACGGACCGAGCGCCAACGCTTTCGCGAGTCGCGTTCGGTGCAGCGCGCCGGCGCTCAGCGTTCCGGCAGCCTCGGCGAGCAAGCGAGAGGCGATCCCCACCTCGTCAGCCAGCTCGCGAACTCGCGAAGACACCTCCTCGGGAATCCGATCGATCTCCAGGGAAAACGGGAGCGCAAGATTCTGCTCGACCGTGCATGACTCCAGCAGCACCACGCGCTCGCTCAGAATCCCGAACCGGTGCATTCCAGAAAGCCACTCATCCGCGTCGGTGATGGCACGGGTGGGCGTCCCGAAGCTCAGCACATCGCCCGCATCCGGTAGCGTCGCGCCGATCACGAGGTTGACGAATACTTCAGCGGCGACACGGTCGAGTCCGACGAGGGCGACCGACTCACCTTGGCGAACGTCAAGACTCTGCACACGCAGCGGCCGGAGACCCCGATAGTCCTTCCGTACGTCACGCAGCGCGATAACGACGTCAGCTGTCGGCATTTGGTCGCGCCTCGCACAGGCGCTCGAACTCGACGGCCGGCAAGCTGACGCCTCCCGGTTCCCTTCCATGCGCGGGGTCGCCGTGGAAATCCGATCCCCCGGTCACCAGCAGGTCCAGTTCCCGTGCGAGCACGCGGTACCGCTCCACGAGGGACGTATCGTGATCCGGGTGAAACACTTCAACAGCATCAAGCCCCGCGTGGGCGAGCGCTTTCAGCCTCGGTTCGATGGCCAAGCTTGCCCGGGTGTGCGAGCGAAGCGATTCCGCCGGCGCCGCGAATGACGCGAATGACCGTTTCGGTCGAAGCGCCTTCGCGCGGCACGAAGCCAGGCCGACCGTGTGCCAGCCATCGATCGAAGGCTTCCTGGACGTTCGTCACGTGGCCGGCGGCCACCATCGCGCGCGCAACCTGCGGCCGCCCGATCGACCGGCCGCTCACCGCGGACGTCTCCACGACGAGGGTGTCAACGGCAATCGGCACGCCCAGCATCGCGAGCCGCGCACCGATGGCTTCGACCCGCGCGATCCTGGCCGCACGTTGCGCAAGGAGAAACAATCCGAGCGCCTCGTCATCGGTATCGAGGAAGTATCCGAGTACGTGGATGTCCCGCTGGTTGTCAACGGCCGTGATCTCGATGCCGCTGACGGCTCGAACGCCGTACTCGCGGGCGGCGGCGCGAACCTCAGGGACAGCGGCGATCGTGTCATGGTCGGTGACCGACATCACCGACACGCCTGCACGCGCCGCACGCTCGACCAGCTCTCGAGGGGTGCAGCGACCGTCGGAAGCAGTGGTGTGCAGATGGAGATCGATCGAGCCTGCGGGGCGAACGTTCACCGCGCCGCGCGGGCCGAGGCAGCCCCCGCCCGCTTCGTGCGCCGTGTATGGCCCTGGCGCTTCACCAGCGCCTTGTACTCCCGCACCAGCAAATCCAGATGTTCCCGTTCTTCGTCGGCGAACTCGAGAAAGATCTGTTTGCCCTCGGAGTCTTCGAAGCGGTCTCCGTATTTCTTGAAGAACCGGTAAGAACCGCGCTCGCAGCGGATGCCAATCAACAGCGCCTGCTGGTCGTTGACCCCTTTCAGGAGGCGTTCGGCGCCTTCGGCGAACAGTCCGTTCGCAGCGCCCTTGAAGAATAGAAAGGTAGGCCGCGACTCGAGCTTGGGATCCCGCTGAAGCAACTCGGCGTAGCGGGACTCGAGTTTCGCGAGATGCCCCTGCTCCTCGCTGGCGAGATCCTCGAAGATCTTGCGGCCGCGCGCGTCGCGGGTCAGCCGCGCGGCGCGGGTGTAGAACTCGCGGCCGCTGCGTTCGGTCGCGATCGCGATGCGAAGCGCGTCGCGCGCGAACAGTAGATCGGTATGGCCCGGGTCGCTTGCTGAGTTGCGACCCGTCCGGCACTCCTCGCACGTGCCGTAGATCTGCACCACGCTCTGTGAAGCGGTGAAACTTCGCGCCGCCGCAACCTCTTCGACGAGCGATTCAATGTCCGAACTGAGAAACTCGAAGGAGCGGTGACAGGTCTTGCAGATGAGATGAAAATGGCGCGGCTGACGGTACGAGTGCTCGAAACGGAATCGCCCCTCGCCGAAGTCCACCTTGCGGGCGATGCCGGCGTCCACCATCCACTGCAACGTGCGGTAGACCGTGGCCCGGCTGATGCGATGGTCGTCGCGCCTGATGAGATCGACCAGATCGTCCGCGCTCAGGTGCCCCTCCTGGCGGAGGAAGACGTTGACAATCTGCTCCCGCTTGCTCGAGCGCTTGCCCCCGAGCGGTTTGAGGCGCGTGAGATCGGGCAGGGGCTGAGGCACGCTGGCTTAGGCGAGATGGCAGGTCAGGAGTCGCCTCCCGACCCGCAAGGTCCTAGACGCTGAAGGACGAGCCGCATCCGCACGTCGACACGGCGTTCGGATTCTTGATCGTGAAGCCACCGCCCGTCACCGTATCAACGAAGTCAACCTCGGCGCCCTTGAGATAGCTGATGCTGACCGGATCGACGAACAACCGGACGCCGTTTGATTCGAACACCTGGTCCGCCTCGCCGCCGCCCTCTTCGATCATCAGACCGTACTGAAAGCCCGAGCAGCCACCACCCTGCACGAAGACACGCAAGCCGCTACCGACCTTGCCCTCTTCGGTGAGTAGCTCGCTGATCTTCGACGCCGCCGACGTGGATACGTTGATCATGGTCTTGTTCATCTCCCCAAACTGAATAACCCGTCTACCCGATTATAAGCGCCACCAACGCGCGCGACAAGCCTACTAGAACACAGGCATGCCCGTATCCCCTTGTACGGCAGATATTTGCGGCGAGAGCCACTCCTAACCCCCGCCTCCAATCGCCGCCAATTCCTTGGCCGACTCCTGCTCGATGTCCTTGTGAAGACTGTTGCCATGCGCGTCCATCGTCACGATCGCCGGAAAATCGGTGACGACCAGGTGCCACATCGCTTCGGGCGTGCCGAACTCCAGCAGCGACACCCCCTCAACCTTGTCGATGGCCCGCGCGTAGAACTGGGCAGCACCGCCGATGGCGTTGAGATAGACCGCACCGGACTCCTTCAGCGCCGCGAGCGTTTTTGCACCCATCCCGCCCTTCCCGATGACCGCGCGAACACCAAAGCGCCGGATGATGTCAGCCTGGTACGGCTCCTCGCGAATGCTGGTCGTCGGACCCGCCGCCGTCACGCGCCAACCGTCGCCTTCCTTCACCACGACCGGACCACAGTGGTAGAGCACCGAGCCCGAGAGATCGGTTGGAGGATCGTGTTTCGTAAGATGTGCGTGCACCGCGTCGCGACCCGTATTGACACGCCCCGAAATGAGCACGATGTCGCCCACCTTCAGGCCGCGGACCTGTGCTTCCGTCAGCGGAGTCTTCAACGTGACCTCGCGGCCGGTTCGCTGGAACCCAGCCTGATCGGCCATGGCCGTGACAGGGGTCGTTGGGTCGCGGTAGAGCCACCGAGTGATCTCACCCGTACGACCGTCGAGCACCACGCCAAGCCGGCGGAACGCCCAGCAGTCGTACGCAACCGACACGAAGAAGCTCGCAGGCAGCCGATTGAGTGCGCCGATCTTGCAGCCGATGAGCGACGTCCGGCCTCCGAATCCCATCGTGCCGATGCCCAACTGGTTCACTTCCCCCATGATCGACGCCTCGAGCTGAGCCAGGCGCGGATCAGCGTTCACGTCGTCCAACGTACGGAAGAGCTGTTCCTTGGCGTGCACGTATCCGGAGGTGCGATCGCCACCGATACAAACGCCGACAGCCCCCGGCGCACACCCTTTACCCTGAGCGTTCCACACAGCGTGCAGAATGCACTTCCGCACACCTTCGATCGTGCGGTCCGCCCGTCCGAGGCCAGGCAACTCGACCGGAACCGAGTACCTGCGCGTTCATGTTCTCGCAGCCGCCGCCCTTCAAGATCAGCTTGACCTCTATCTCGTCCTTCTCCCACTGTTCGAAATGGACGATCGGGGTGCCGGGTCCCAGGTTCGTGCCGGAGTTCTCGCCTGTGATCGAGTCAACCGAGTTGGGGCGCAGCTTGCCGCGGCGCGTGGCTTCGGCCACCGCCTCACGGATCTGCTGTTTCAGGGCGACCTGGTTGGCGCCAACCGGGGTTTTCACCTCGAAGGTTGGCATGCCGGTGTCCTGACAGATAGCGCCCTCGCAGTCCGCCGCCTGATCGATGTTCTGCGCGATGATCGACAGCGCCTGCGCGGAGCGCGTGCCGGCGGGTTCGTCGCCCATCGCCACCTTCATCGCGGCGCGTACATCTGGTGGCAAATCGGTGGATGTCTTGATGATGAGGGCAAGCACGCTGTCGAAAAAAGCAGTGGCCATCTGGGCAGTATAATTGGACTCGTCATCCGCTATGCAATTCAGAACGGACCGAGCGGCGGGGCCTGTGCGGCAGCTGACCGGGATCGCGGTGATCCTCTCCCTGATCGGCCTGTCGGTTCCCGCAGCCGCCCAGAATGCGTTGGCCGAACGTCATGGCCGGCTTTTCCCGCCAGTGGATCTGGGCCTGCTCGAAGGACCGGACAGGGCCGCGTGGCAGAAGCCCGACCAGATCATGGACGCGCTGGCGATTGCCGACGGATCGGCTGTGGCCGACATCGGCGCTGGTGCGGGATGGTTCACGATTCACCTGGCGCGGCGCGTCGGGCCCAACGGCATCGTCTACGCGCAGGACGTGCAGCGGCAGATGCTCGAGGCCATTCGGCGTCGAGTCGCCCGGGAAGGCCTGCAGAATGTGGAGACGCGGCTCGGCGCCGACAGCGCGCCCAACCTTCCGAGCGGCGCCCTCGACGCGGTTCTGGTGGTGGACACGTACCCGGAAGTCGAGAACCGCGTCACGTTGCTAAGAAATCTCGCAGCCTCCCTTAAGCCTGGCGGACGGCTCGGCATCGTGAACTACAAGCCAGGCCGAGGCGGTCCTGGCCCCGCGCCGGAAGAGGGCGTGCGCGTGGACAGCGCTAGCGTCGAGCGCGATGCCCAGGCGGCGGGGCTTCGCGTGGTCCTCCGCCAGATCCTCCCTTACCAGTATCTGCTCGTCCTCGGTCGCTAGTCCCGGGTCCCTCCGCTCGGCCTTTCGGGGCCACCACCTGCGGTACAATCCCGCGTGATGCATCAGACAGCCTCGTGCTCAACGCTCCTAGACGCAGTGGCCGTGCGTGGCAACGCGCATGCGCGCACGATCCGGATTGCGGCAGTGTTGTTCATCACAGCGCTCACGGCCGCGGCGGCCCAGTTCAGCATCCCAGTTCCGTTCACCGTCGTCCCGTTCACCCTTCAGCCCATGGTGGTGCTGCTCGGCGGGTTGGCACTCGGCCCCAGGCTCGGACTCGCCAGTCAATCCCTGTACCTGATGGCGGGCATCGCTGGCTTGCCGGTGTTTGCCGCATCGGCCACGCTCCCACCTGGCGCGCTGCGACTGCTCGGCCCCACTGGGGGCTACCTACTCGCCTACCCAATCGCCGCGCTGCTCGTCGGGTACCTTGCCGAGCGCGGCTTCGATCGCCGCTACGTCACGTCCGTTCTGGCCATGGCAGCAGGTCTCTTCGTGATCTACACGAGCGGAGTCACGTGGTTGGCGCTCTTCGCGATGGGACCGGTGCAGAGCGCAGCCATCGGATTTCAGGCCGCTCTCACTGCAGGCGTCTATCCTTTCTTCGTTGCCGATGTGTTGAAGCTCGTTGCCGCGGCTGGGATCCTGCCTGGACTCTGGCGGCTACTCGGACCCACCCGCATCCACTAGACGCGGTCTGACTGTGGTCGTGTGGGGAGATGCATCCTGCGCGAACTGGCCGTCAGTCGAGCCTGGGACGACAGTCTGACCAATCCTGACGGGTCAACCAGCGATTGAAGACATGCGAACGGCACTCACGATCGCCGGCAGTGATTCAGGCGGAGGGGCCGGCATCCAGGCCGACCTGAAGACATTCGCTGCACATGGCGTCTATGGCACCAGCGCCATCACTGCCGTTACGGCTCAGAACACCGTGGGCGTCACGACCTGGACGGCGATCTCAACCGATCTGGTCACGGCCCAGATCGAAGCCGTCGTCTCTGACATCGGCGCTCACGCCGCCAAGACGGGGATGCTGCCCAACGCCGCCATCGTGGCCGCCGTCGCGGCGGCGGCCAGAGACCTCGCGCTACAGCTCGTCGTCGATCCGGTGATGATTGCGAAGAGCGGCGATCGGCTGATCGACGACGATGCCGTCGAGGCCCTCAAGTCTCTGTTGCTCCGGCAGGCGTTCGTGGTGACGCCAAACATCCCTGAAGCCGAGGCGCTCACGGGCAGCCGTATTGACGATGCCGAGTCTCGGCGTGAGGCGGCACGCCGCCTCGTCGCCTTGGGCGCCGCCAGCGTAGTCATCAAGGGCGGCCACCTGTCTTCGGACGACATCGTCGATCTCCTCTACGACGGACAACGCTTCACGGAGTTCCGGACGGAACGGGTCGCCGGGCGAAGCACGCACGGCACTGGATGCACGTTCGCCGCTGCAATGGCTGCACACCTGGCCCTGGGGCATCGACTGGAGGAAGCCGTACCCCAGGCCCAGGCATACATCGCTGGCGCCATTCGCAACGCCCCGATGCTCGGGCGCGGGCACGGCCCGATGGACCACTTCTGGGACCGCTATACTTGAGCTATGGCCCTGGCGGCTGTCACACCGGACCGGCTGAATATCGACGCGCTGACGAACGAACTGACACAGGGCACTGAGGGTGATGGCGCCGTGGCCACGTTTGCCGGCCTCGTGCGGAACCACAATCAGGGCCGAGCCGTTCGCTTCCTCGAGTACGAGGCATACGAACCGCTGGCCGTACGCGCGCTCGTCCGGATCATCGACGAGGCGCGCGACATCTGGCCCGATGCACGTCTGGCAGTGCACCACCGGATCGGGCGGCTGGAGATCGGCGAAGCGAGCGTCGCCATCGTGGCCGCTTCAGCACACCGTGGCAATGCATTTGCTGCCTGCCGTTACGCCATCGAACGAGTGAAGCAGATAGTCCCGATTTGGAAGCACGAGCACTTCGAAGGCGGAGATGTCTGGCTGGAGGGCGCGACCGCCGACCCTGACGACGAGACGGCGAAGCAGAACGCGTACAAGACCGCATGCGCGTAACGATTCGGCTCTTCGCGCGGCTGCGTGATCTGGCCGGGAGCGGCGAACTGATGCGCGAGATCCCGGGACCGGCCACCGTGCAGACCGTGTGGCGATCGCTGGCGACGGAGATCCCGGCGCTCGGGGAATATGAGCGCACGCTGTCGGTGGCCATCAATGCGGAATACTCCCGGATGGCGGCAGCCGTCCAGGACGGCGACGAAGTGGCGTTCCTGCCGCCCGTCTCCGGAGGATGACCCGTTTCTATGATCGATAAACTCAGCAACGTTGAAGCGCAATACGAGGATCTGACGGCACGCCTTGGCACGACGGAAGTGCAGTCCGATCAGGCCGAATACCGAAAGGCCTCCAAGGCGCTCTCCGAGTTGGAACCGCTCGTCCAGAAGTATCGTGACTACAAGGCGGTGCAGAAGGACATCGAAGACGCCGAAGGCATCGTGGCCGGCGCCGACCCGGACATGCGCGAGCTGGGGCAGGAAGAGCTCAAGGATCTGCACGCGAAGCGCGACGTGATCGTCGCAGCCCTCCAGGTGCTGCTGGTCCCGAAGGATCCCAACGACGAGAAGAACGTCATCCTGGAGATTCGCGCCGGCACCGGGGGAGACGAAGCGGCGCTCTTCGCCGCTGACCTGTTCCGCATGTACAGCCGCTTCGCGGAGCGTCAGCGATGGAAGATCGAGGTCATGTCGACCAGTGAGAGCGGCACCGGTGGCACGAAGGAAGTCATTGCGTCGATCGAGGGGCGAGGCGTCTATAGCCGGCTCAAGTACGAAAGCGGCGTGCATCGTGTGCAGCGTGTGCCCGCGACCGAGGCGAGCGGACGCATCCACACGTCAACCGCGACCGTTGCCGTTCTGCCCGAAGCCGAGGAGGTCGACATCCAGATCAACGAAAAGGATCTGCGTGTAGACACGTTCTGCTCGAGCGGACCTGGAGGCCAGAGCGTCAACACCACCTATTCAGCCGTGCGCCTGACGCACATACCGACCGGTGTGGTGGTCTCGCAACAAGATGAGAAATCGCAGATCAAGAACCGCGCAAAGGCGATGAAAGTGCTGCGGGCGCGGCTCTATGAGATGGAACTGCGCAAGCAACAGGAAGCGATTGCCAAGGAACGACGGGGACAAGTCGGGACAGGCGAGCGCTCCGAAAAAATCCGGACCTACAACTTCCCGCAGAGCCGGATCACAGACCATCGCATCAACTTCACCACCCACCGCTTGCACGACGTGCTCGAGGGGGACCCCGCCGAGATTCTCGACCAGGTCATCGCCTTCTACAACGCCGAGAAACTCAAAGAAGCGACCGCGGTCAGTTGACACTCCACGAGGCTCTCTCCAGCGCGCGGGCCCGATTGGTCGCCGCCGGCATTCCTCAGGACGAAGCATCCATCGACGTCGATCTCTACGCCTGCACCATCCTGAGCTGGGATCGCGCGAGACTGCTCGCGGATCGGCAGGCCCCTCGGCCCGAGGGGCTGGAGCCGCGGCTCTCCGAGTGGATCGCACGTCGCGAGCGTCACGAACCAACGGCCTACATCGTCGGTGTTCGAGAGTTCTGGGGCCTTGACTTCGAAGCGACACCGGCCGTCCTGATTCCGCGCCCTGAAACCGAGCTCATCGTCGAAGAGGCGCTGGCGCTCCTGCGTGGTGGACACCTCGGCATCCCCGCGAGGAGCGGCTCGCCTCGGGTGGGCGACATCGGTACCGGGAGCGGATGCGTGGCCGTCGCTCTTGCGACTGAGTGGCCCGATTGCCGCGTCGTCGCATCCGATATCTCGGCGGAGGCACTACTCGTGGCGAAGCGGAATGCGGCACGTCATGGCGTGGCAGACAGAATCGAGTTCGTCACGACATCCTATCTGGACGGTATCGACGGACCGTTCGATTTGCTGACTGCCAACCCGCCGTACGTGCAGGACGGTGACCGCCCAGCCCTTGGACGGGGGGTGCTGCACGAGCCGGGCGTAGCGCTGTTTGGGGGCGACCGAGGCTTTCGCGACATCGGGGGCGTGCTCGATGCCGCCGCCGCCACGCTGGTGTCTGGCGGCTACCTGGTGATGGAGTTCGGCTATGGGCAAGAGGATGGTGTGGCGTCCCTCGTCCAGGCACGAGGCGCGCTCTCATTGCAGCGCGTGCGCCAGGATCTGCAGGGAATTCCCCGAACGGCTATCATTCGACATCGATGAGCAACTGCCTTTTCTGCAGGATCATCGCAGGTGAGATTCCCGCGGCCATCGTCTACCAGGACGACACCGTGGTGGTCTTCAAGGACATCAATCCGCAGGCCCCGCTTCATCTTTTGCTCGTGCCGCGGAAGCACGTCGCCACGTTGAACGACCTGTCGACCGAGGATGACGCTCTTGTCGGGTCGCTATTTCGGTGCGCGGCCACGCTGGCGAAAGAGTACGGGTTTCACGAGCGGGGTTACCGGACCGTTTTCAATACGAATGGGGAGGCCGGCCAGACCGTCTTTCACATCCACCTGCACCTGCTCGCCGGCCGTGGGCTGACCTGGCCGCCAGGCTAGCCGTGGGCTGACCTGGCCGCCAGGCTGGAGGATTGAGGCGCCTTCCACTACGGCGCACACGGATGACCTCGAGATCGAGATAACATGCCTACGGCGCCGATTCGCTGGAACGGCGACCGCAATCGATCACCTATCCGGCCAATCTGGAGGACCTGATCCATGGGACAGGTACCCGCGTTCGACGGCGTTCCGCCTCTCACCATTCGCAACCGCACGCACGGCCCACGCACTCACGTTCAGTCGCGTCGTCATTCCACATCGCAGCGGCACACCGCCCGTAGCCTCGGGAGACGTCGATGAGCACGGTGCTGGACTTTGCGCGCTTGAAGGCGGAAGGCCACAAAATTTCCGTGGTGACGGCCTACGATGCCTGGTCCGCTCGCCTCGTCGCGCGCTCGCGGGTGGATGCCATCCTGGTCGGAGACTCGGCCGCGATGGTGATGCACGGCCATAAGACAACGGTGGCCGCGACGGTTCAGGTCATGGCGCTCCACACACGCGCGGTCGCGAGTGCCTCCGGTGACAAGTTTCTCATCGCGGACATGCCGTTCCTTTCATTCCGAAGGGGGATTTCCACAGGCATGGCCGCCGTGAGCGCGCTGATCCGAAGCGGAGCGCAGGCGGTGAAGCTCGAAGGCGTTGACGGGCACGAAGACCTCATTCGACGCATTGTGGGCTCAGGTGTTCCAGTCATGGGGCACATCGGCCTGACCCCGCAATCAGTCAACCAGCTCGGAGGATTCCGGGTGCAAGGAAGGGGGTGTGCCCAAGCGGACAGAATCCTGAAGCAGGCGCACGCCCTCGAAGCGCTCGGCTGTTTCTCCGTCGTGCTCGAATGCATTCCGGCAGCGCTCGCCGCTCGCATCACGTCGGAACTGCGCATAACCACGATTGGCATTGGGGCCGGCGTCGGCACCGATGGACAGGTCCTGGTGTTGCAAGACCTCTGGGGCGTCGATCCGGACCGTGCTCCTCGATTCGTGCGCCGGTACATCGATGGCGAGGAACTGCTCACGAATGCCCTCGACGCGTACGACGCGGACGTCAAGAACGCTCGCTTCCCGACGCCCGAGGAAAGCTATTCGTGACGACCGTCTTCGAGGACATCGTCGCGTGGCGCGAGACGCGCCTCGCGCAGACGCGCGCGGGCCTCACGCTCGGGTTCGTGCCGACAATGGGCGCCCTGCACGACGGCCATCGGTCGCTGATACGTCGCAGTCGAGAAGAGAACGACCTGACGGTCGTCAGCATCTTCGTCAACCCCACACAGTTCGACGACCCCGCTGACCTCGCCCGCTATCCTCGAGCATTGGAGGACGACCTCGCGGTACTTCGGGCTGAAGGTACGGATTTCCTCTTGCTGCCCCGTGCAGAGGCCCTCTACGCAGATGCCTATCGATACCGCGTCACCGAAACAGAGGCCTCCTCCGAACTGGAAGGCGCTCACCGGCCCGGACACTTCGACGGCGTCCTCACGGTCGTCATGAAGCTCCTCCAGATTGCTCAGCCCGAACGAGCCTACTTCGGCGAGAAGGACTGGCAGCAGCTCACGCTCGTACGCGGTATGGCCAAAGCGCTGTTCCTTCCTTCGGCCATCGTGGGCTGTGCGACGGTTCGCGAAACCGATGGGTTGGCCCTCAGCTCGCGGAATCGTCATCTTTCGCCTGCCGACAGGTCGCGCGCCCCCTTGTTCTACCGAGCTCTCACAAGCGCGGGGGCGGCAGACGACGCCGCCCGCCAACTGCGCGTAGCCGGATTCGAAGTGGACTACGTCGAGGATCGAGACGGTCGCCGGGTTGGAGCCGTCCGCCTCGGCGGCGTTCGTCTCATCGACAACGTACCCGTTGGAGGGTAACCGTGCGCCTTACCCTGGACGTTGGAAACGGACACATCTTCGGCGGCGTCTTCGAGGATCGAACGCTGTCCGTTCGGTTTCGCAAGTCGTCCCGACCTTCAACCTCGTCGGACGAACTCGGACTATTCCTGCGTGACGTGCTTCGGGAGCATGGGAGGGATCCGGCGGCCGTACGGCAGATCGCGATCTGCTCCGTGGTTCCCGAGCTCATCTATTCACTGCGAAGCTGCTGTCGCAAGTACTTTCAGCTCGACCCGTTCATCCTGCAAGCGGGGGCCAAGACCGGACTCAAGATCGGCTATCGCAATCCGCTCGAGGTCGGACCGGACCGTATCGCGAACGCGATTGGCGGCCTGCACCTTTGTCCAGACCGCAACCTCATCATCGTGGACCTCGGCACGGCAACCACGTTCGACGCCATCAAGGCGAGCCGCCACTATCTCGGCGGCATCATTCTGCCGGGCGTGCGCATGGGGATGGAGTCGCTCGAGAAGAACACCGCGCGGCTCCCGACGGTGGAAATCGTGCCACCGGCCGAGCTCATCGGCCGATCGACGGTCGAATGCATTCAGTCCGGGCTCTATTACGGCAACCGGGCGATGGTGAAGGAGCTCGCGCGAGAGATTCGCGAGCATGCGTTTCCCAACGAACCGGTCTGTGTCATCGGCACAGGTGGGTTCTCGCGTCTCTTCGAGCGAGACAACCTCTTCGACGTCGCCATTCCGGACTTGATCCTGATCGGTCTCGAGCGAGCCCTCGCGTTGAACCCCGACGCAAGCGGGCCATGGATGGGCTCACAGACCGACGAACTGGACTGACCCGCAGGATCGCCATGGGAATCGAATGGGTCGCGGGGGGCTTCGACCGCTTTTCGATTCGGCGTAGAGCGGAGGAAACGCCAATCGCTCCAGAGGCGCAACTCGACCGTTTTTCGCTGTCAAGGGAGCAAAGGCGGCAGCTCTGTCAGGTCGCGAATCACGGGAACGTCTCCGGCCGTTTCTGGTCCCACGGCATCTGTCGAGCGCTGCACGAGAACGCCGTGCATCCCAACGCGGCGTGCGCCTTCGATATCGTGCGGCAGACTGTCGCCCACCATCACCGACTCCTCGGCGCCGACATCGAGCAGCGCCAGCGCGGATTCGAAGATGCTCGGGTGCGGCTTCAAGTAGCCATGTTCGGCGGACGACAGCGCGCCGGCGATCAGGCCGTCAAGCTCGAAGTGCGTCTGGAAGGAGTCCAGGCAGCGATGGGAATTCGAAATGAGCCCTACCCGTATGCCACGTGACGCGAGTGTCTTCAGCGTCGGGGCCACGTCGTCATACAGCAAGAAGTGCCGACACGCCGCCCACTCGGCGTAGATCTCTTCGGCACAGGAGTCGAGCCTGTCGCCCTGGCCACCCATCCCCTCGATGATCGTGCGTGTGTAGCGCACGAAGATGGCGGGATCGTACTGTTGGTCGTGCTCCCGGTCGAGGACAGGGGAAGCGGCGCGCACGGCATCGGTAAACCGGTCGGTATCGACGCGGATCCCGTAGCGAGCGCAGAACTGCTCGTAACCCACGCCCTGAAAGGTCGGCCCGGGATAAATGAGCGTGAAATCCACGTCGAAGAAGACGGCCTTCACGGCCGCACGCTTCATCGAACACCACCTCGGTAGAACGCGCGCAACCGGCAAAGCAGTTCGAGCGTGGCCATCACGCCATTATAGAATCTAGTGAAACATGCCCGAATGGAAGAACACGGTCAACCTGCCGCGGACAGGATTCTCGATGAAGGCGAACCTGCAGACGGCGGAGCCCGAATGGCTCGCGCGATGGCAGGAGATGGATCTGTACGGCGAGATCCGAAAGCGTCGTGCAGGCCAGCCGAAGTTCGTCCTGCACGACGGCCCGCCGTACGCCAACGCCCGCATCCACATCGGACACGCACTCAACAAGATTCTCAAGGACTTCATCGTCCGCTCTCGAACGATGGCTGGGTTCGACGCGCCCTATGTACCGGGATGGGACTGTCACGGATTGCCGATCGAACTGAAAGTCGATCGGGAGCTCGGGTCGAAGAAGAAAGAAATGAGCGTTGCCGACTTCCGTCGTGCGTGCCGGAAGTACGCGGGGGAGCACGTCCAGATCCAGCGAGAGGAGTTCGAGCGGCTCGGAGTGACCGGCCTGTGGTCAAAGCCGTACCTGACGATGAACTACGGATACCAAGCCGCGATTGTTCGCGCGCTCGGAAAGTTCGTCGAACAGGGGATGGTTTACAAGGGCAAGAAACCGGTCCACTGGTGCATGCATTGCCGAACCGCGCTGGCAGAGGCCGAGGTCGAGTACGACTCTCACACGTCGCCGTCGATCTACGTCGAATTCCCGCTGGCGCCGAGCGCCGCCGGTGAGCTGGCTGTCCGGGTGCCTGCGCTGGCCGGACGGGCAGTATCGACCCTGATCTGGACAACGACCCCGTGGACGATCCCGTCGAACCTCGCCGTGGCATTCCACCCCGAGACGACCTACGGAGCGTACGCCGTGGGCGATACCCATGTGATCATCGCGCAGGCGATGGCGGAGCGCGTGAGCAAGGCAACCGGCAAAGTGTTCGGGGAGCCAATCGCCACGTTCCCCGGCGCGGCCATGGATCGCCTCGCGTTCCGGCATCCGCTGTACGACCGCGACTCCCTCGGCGTGCTGGGAGACTACGTCACTCTGGAACAGGGCACGGGCGTCGTACACACGGCGCCGGGGCACGGGAGCGACGACTTCCTCACCGGCGTCCGGTACGGGCTCGACATCTACGCTCCCGTGGATGCCGGTGGCCGATTCCTCGACACCGTGGAGTTCTTCGGTGGCCAGCGAGTGTTCGACGCGAATCCGCTCATCGAGACCGCGCTGCAGGAGCGCGGGCGCCTGTGGCATCGCGAGAACTTCGAGCACTCATACCCGCACTGCTGGCGCTGCCAGAATCCGGTGATCTTCGTCGCGACGTCGCAGTGGTTCATCTCGATGGACTCGGGTCACCTCCGGCAGGGGGCGCTCGACGCGATCGATCGCGTGCAATGGATCCCGTCGTGGGGACGCGAGCGAATCCACAACATGGTTGCCTTCAGGCCGGATTGGTGTATCTCGCGCCAGCGGTCCTGGGGCGTGCCGATCCCCGCGCTGAACTGCACGACCTGCCTGACGCCGCTGCTGACCACGGCGCTCGTGGAGCGAGCGGCCGGGATCTTCGATGAGTACGGCGCCGACGCGTGGTACGAACGCCCCTTGGAGGAGTTCGTACCCCCAGGACTCGCGTGCCCGAATTGCGGTGGGCGTGCGTTTGAACGGGACGTCAACATTCTGGACGTCTGGTTCGATTCCGGATCGAGCCACGAGGCCGTGATCCCAGCGGATCCGGACCTGACCTGGCCCGCTGATATGTATCTCGAGGGGAGCGACCAGCATCGCGGATGGTTTCACAGCTCGCTCCTGATTGGGATAGGGACGCGCGGGGCCGCCCCATTCAGACAGGTGCTGACGCACGGGTTTGTGGTCGATGAACACGGGCGCAAGATGTCGAAGTCCCTCGGGAATACCGTGGCGCCCCAAGACGTGATCAAGCAGGGCGGCGCCGAGATTCTGCGTCTGTGGGTCTCGATGGTGGACTACGGGGAAGAAGTGCGCCTCGGTCCGGAGATTCTCGCGCGCGTGGTCGAGGCGTATCGGAAGTTCCGCAACGTGCTGCGTGTGCTCCTGGGAAATCTGTCGGAGTTCGATCCAGACGCCGACGTCGTGCCGCCGGCGCGGATGTTGGAAATCGATCGGTGGGTCATGGCGCGCTTCGCCGTCGTGGCCGAAAGGATAGTGGCCGCGTACGATCGGTACGACTATCAGGCCATATTTCAGGAGGCGAACGCCTTCATCACGGTCGATCTCAGCGCGTTCTACGTGGACGTCACGAAGGACCGCATGTACACCTTCGGCGCTCAGTCCGAAGCGCGCCGATCAGGACAAACAGCGATGTTCTTGATCGTCGACGGCCTCACGCGACTGCTCGCTCCCGTCCTGCCGTTCACGACGGAGGAGGTGTGGCGCAACCTGCCGGGTCAGCAGCGGGAACCCTCTGTTCACCTCTCGCTTTTCCCCGCCGGCCTCGACACGTGGCGGAACGATGAGCTGCTGCGTCAGTGGAAGCAGCTCCGGTCGGTTCGGGATGAAGTCAACGCCAAACTCGAACACGAGAGACAGGCGAAGACGATCAGCTCGAATCTCTCAGCACGTGTGGAGCTCGAGTTCGATGACTACGGGTTCGAGTGTCTCACCCAGCATCGGGAGTTCTTGCCGACCCTGTTCGGCGTATCGGATGTGACTGTCGGTCCTGTGCGGGAAGGGGATGGATCCAGCACGAGAGGGGAATCGACGGTCTCACCGACATTGCATGTTCGCGTCCGGAAGGCTGACGGCATCAAGTGCGAGCGCTGCTGGCGCTACGTGGCTGGAGTGCGGACCGAGCCCGATTGGGCGGGCATCTGCGATCGCTGCGTCGAAGCCCTGGCCGAGCCCGTGGCCCGCTGATGGCCCCCACTCGGTGGCGTCGCCACGAGCCTCTGGTCGCAGGGGTCATCGTAGCCCTGGATCAAGCGGCCAAGATGCTCGTGCGAGCCAACTTCGAGCTGCACGAGAGCCTCGAGATCATTCCAGGGTTTTTCAACCTGACTCGGGTGCACAATTACGGAGCTGCGTTCGGGTTGATGAACAACGTGGATTTTCCGTTCAAGACGGCGGTGCTTTCTGGCGTGGCCGCGATCGCGCTCTCGACGCTCGCCGTGTACGCGGCGAGGCTCCCAATGGATCAGCGGTTCGCGCGGTTCGGCCTTGCGCTCATCGTGGGTGGTGCGGCCGGCAACCTGATCGACCGGATTGGAGCAGGCTACGTGGTTGATTTCGTCGACGTGTACTGGGGGGACTGGCACTTCTGGGCGTTCAATGTCGCCGACGCCGCGATTACGGTGGGGGTTATCTTCATGATTCTCGATCTTCTGAACGTCAGGACGAGCAGTGTATCCAGAGCTGTTTAGCCTCGGCCCGATCACGATCTACTCCTACGGCGTCCTGCTCGCCGCGTCGTACCTGCTCGGGCTCTGGCTGGCCATGCGGCGGGCCAAGCGGTGGGGCCTCGACGCCAACCGTGTGCTCGACCTCGGCATCTACATCATCATCGCGGCACTCATCGGCGCCAAACTCCTGCTCCTCGTCGTTGATTTCGATCAGTTCAACAATTCACCGGCAGACTTCCTGACCCTCGTGCGTTCGGGCGGCGTGTTCTACGGGGGGCTGATCCTCGCGGTGATCGTGGCTTTCTGGTACATCGCCCGCCATCATCTCCCCTTCTGGACGACGTGCGACGTGTTCGCGCCCGGCATTGCCCTCGGCCATGTCACCGGACGGCTCGGGTGCCTGGCGGCCGGCTGCTGCTACGGTACGCCGACGAATGTGCCCTGGGCGATCACGTTCACGAATCCCCTCGCCGCCGCCAACGTCGGCACGCCACTGGGAATACCCCTGCACCCGACGCAGATCTACGAGGCCGGCGCCGAACTGATCATCCTGGTGCTGCTGCTGACCACTGAGCGTCGTGGCCGCACCTTCGCGGGACGGACGTTTTGGGCCTACATGTTCCTCTATGCGCTCTCACGCTTCGTCGTCGAGATCTATCGTGGCGATCCCCGCGGCGAGATGTTCGGATTCTCGACGTCGCAGGTCATCTCTCTCGTGCTGGGCCCCCTGAGTCTCGTCATGTTGATCTGGCTGGCCAAGACCGCTCCGACGGCTCCTCAGGAGACACAGCGTAGCCGGAAGATCGCGGCGTAGGTGGCCATGCCTGCGCTGTCTGTAACCACGAAGGTCACGAATGGGAACCACCTGTGGTTTCGTGTTTTTCGTGTTCTTCGTGGTTCCTAGATTTGTCGCTTACATTCACGGTGCCGCCCGATTTCAGCGGCCAGCGACTGGACCGCTTTCTGGTGTCGGTGCTCGAGGGACGCTCGCGCTCCCTCGTCCAGAAGCTCATTGCGGACGGGCACGTCACGATCGAGGGTCGCGACTCCAGGCCTAACCTTGCGATACGCGATGGGGAGCGCGTAACCGTCGATATCCCGGATGTGACGCCGCCGCTGGTTTCCGGCGAGGCGCTCCCACTCGAAATCATCTACCAGGACCCCGACGTGGCCGTGCTCAACAAGCCGGCCGGCCTCGTCGTGCACCCAGGCGCGGGCCACCCGTCCGGGACGCTCGTCAACGCGCTGCTTCACCACATCACGGATCTCAGCGGTATCGGAGGCGAATCTCGCCCGGGCATCGTCCATCGCCTCGATCGTGGCACGTCGGGCGTCATGGTAATTGCCAAGAACGACGCAGCCCACCAAGAGCTGTCACGCCAGTTTCAGGACCGCGAGGTCGAGAAGGAATACATCGCGCTCGTGTGGGGGGTCGTCCAGGCGGGCCGTCGCATCGATGCCGCAATCGGCCGCGATCCGGCGAACCGGCAGAAGATGTCCGCCCGCGCCAAGCACGCGCGGAGCGCGGTGACGCGTATCACGCGCGCCCGTCATCTCCCAGGTGTCACGTTGTGCCAAGTGGCCATCCACACGGGACGAACCCACCAGATTCGCGTTCACCTGAGCGCCATCGGACATCCCATCGTCGGCGACTCTGTGTATGGCGGCGTGCGGCGCCGGGTTGCCGGCGATCTTCGTGCGGTTCTGCGCCTCGAGCGACCGTTCCTGCACGCCGAGCGCCTTGCCTTCAAACATCCACGGGACCAGCGCCGAATGGAGTTCTCCGTGCCGCTGCCGGCTGACCTTCTGGGCGTGCTCGAGGATCTCCCGGAGTGGAACGACGATGACTAGGCCGATTGTTCCGCAGGAAATTCGGAGGATCTTCCAGGGTCGTATCTTCGCGGTCAACGTCGAATCGATCACGCTCCCGCGGGGCGAGAGACTCGACGCCGAGATCGTCAGGCATCCAGGCTCAGCCGTGCTGATCCCGGTCACGGACGCCGGCGCGATCATCCTCGTGCGTCAGTACCGTCATGCCATCGGTCGTTTCGCGTGGGAACTGCCGGCGGGGAGCCTCAAGCCTGGAGAGGAGCCAGGCGCGGCGGCCGCGCGGGAGTGTCACGAGGAGATTGGACTCGTCCCGTCCGCGATGGAACATCTCGGCGGCTTCTTCCCGACGCCAGGCTATTGCGACGAGGAGATGCATTTCTACCTGGCGACTGGACTCCGTGAGCCCAACGATTCCGATCCCACCGTCCGGCAGGACGAAGACGAAGACATCGAGTCGAAGGCGTTTTCGGTGGACGAGATCCGAAACATGATCGCCGCAGGTGCGATCGTGGATCTGAAAACAGTCGCAGGGATCGCTCTCCTGCAGCGCCCTGGATCGCAGACACAGGGCTGAGAGGCCGATCGGCTACTGCACTCCAGGCTGCGGACGACGGCCGCTCTTTCGGTCGATTGACGCTTTGGGAGCCTGGAGCGCCAACAGCAACACCTCGTCCACGCTCTGGACGAAATGAATCGTCATGTCCCGCCGGACGTCCTCGGTGAGATCCTCATTGATGTTCTTCTCGTTCTGCCTGGGCAGAATCACTTCACGGATTCCGGCGCGCCTGGCCGCCAGGACCTTCTCCTTGACTCCGCCAACGGGCAACACGCGGCCGGAGAGTGTGATTTCACCTGTCATCGCGATATCGCCGCGAACTGGTCGCCGCGTCAGTTCTGACGCGAGCGCCGTGGCAATGCGTCACGCCGGCCGAAGGGCCGTCCTTCGGGATGCCGCCCGAAGGGATGTGCAAATGGATCTCGGCCTTCTTGAAGAAATCGGGATCCGCGCCGTAGTTCGCCGCGTGCGCGCGGAACCACGCGAGCGCGGCGCGGGCCGACTCCTTCATGACATCCCCGAGCTGGCCCGTGAGCGTCAGCGTCCCGGCGCCCGCCATCCGCGAGGCCTCGATGAACAATACGTCTCCGCCGGCCGGTGTCCAGGCCAAGCCGATCGCCACGCCGGGCTCCCTGGTGCGTTCCGCCATCTCCTCGTCCATGAACGCGGGCGCTCCGAGCAGCTCCACGACCACGTCGGGGGTCACGATCAAGGGATCCTCGCGACCCTCCGCGCGACGCCGAGCCGCCTTCCGGCACAACGCTCCGATCTCGCGTTCCAGGTTCCTGACCCCGGCTTCACGTGTGTACCCACGAATGACGGCGCCCAGAGCTGCGTCGGTAACGGCGAACTGTTCGGGAGTCAGGCCGTGATTCTTGACCTGCTTCTCGACAAGGTGATCGCGCGCGATCGCCAGCTTCTCTTCCTCCGTGTAGCCGGGAACTTCGAGCACCTCCATACGATCTCGAAGGGCCGGCGGTATCGGATCGAGCACGTTGGCCGTGGTGATGAACAGCACCTCGGAGAGGTCGAACGGGAGATCCAGATAGTGATCTCTGAAGAGAGTGTTCTGCTCGGGATCGAGCACCTCGAGCAAGGCTGACGCCGGGTCGCCGCGAAAGTCGGACCCCAGCTTGTCGATCTCGTCGAGGATGAACACCGGGTTTTTCGACTCAGCCCTGCGTAAACCCTGAATGATCTGACCCGGCAAGGCACCGATGTAGGTGCGCCGATGGCCGCGGATCTCTGCCTCGTCACGCATGCCGCCAAGAGACACGCGCACGAACTTCCGGCCCAGCGAGTGCGCGATCGAGCGCGCCAACGACGTCTTCCCGACGCCAGGCGGACCGACGAAGCAGAGAATCGGGCCCTTCATCTGCGGGTTCAACTTTCGGACTGCGAGGTACTCGAGGATGCGGTCCTTGGCTTTCTCCAGCCCGCTGTGATCGGTGTCCAGGACCTCCTTGGTCCTGTGCAGGTCAATCACCTCTTCGGTGCGTTGTTGCCACGGCAGCGCCACCAGCCAGTCCAGGTAGGTCCGCGAGACGGTGGACTCGGCGGCGGCGGCCGGCATCTTGGACAGGCGATCGAGCTCGCGTAGCGCCTCCTTCTTGACCGCCTCGGGCATGCCGGCTGCGTCGATCTTGTGTTGCAGCTCGTCAACGTCCTTCGACTGGTCGTCGCCCTCTCCGAGCTCCTTCTGGATCGCCTTCAGCTGCTCGCGAAGGAAATACTCACGCTGGTTCTTGCCGACCTCCGACTGGACCTGTGACTGAATCTTCGAGCCGAGCTCCAGAACCTCGAGCTCCTTGATCAGAAGGCGGTTCAGATCGTCCATGCGTGTTCGGACGTCCAGCGCCTCGAGAACCGCCTGCTTGGCCGGCGTCGCGATGGTGGTCAGGCTCGATGCGACGAAGTCGGCGAAACGTCCAGGCTCGACGACGTCGGCGGCCAGCGTCTGCAGATCGTCCGAGAGAAGTGGGGACAGCGAGACAACCTGCTGAAAGTTCGTCCTGATGTTGCGCATCAGCGCGTCGATCTCGAGACGGTGGTCATCTCCGACAACGTCCACCGCGGGACTGACGTGCGCCCGCAGGTACGGCCGGGTCTCGGTGATCCGATCCAGCCTTACGCGCGAGAGCCCTTGAACGATGAGGCGCAAGCTGCCGTCCGGCAACTTGAACATCTTGTGCACCTGGCTGACGATGCCGACCTCGTAGAGATCGGTCTGCTGCGGCTCCTCGACGGACGCGTCGCGCTGCGTGAAAATGCCGATCAGCTTGCTGACTGATATGGCCTCGTCAATGAGTCGGACGGAACTCTCGCGCGCCACTGCCAGCGGCATGAACGAGTTGGGAAATAGTACGGTGTCGCGCAGCGGAAGAATCGGGAGCTCGCCAGGCACGACCATCGATTGGTCGTCGAGTGGGCTCTCATCAACGTCCGGCGGCTGGTCTTGATCGCTCATGGGTCGGTCGAAGAAAAAAAGGGCGGCCGCTAGCGGCCGCCCTCACGTGGCGAAACAGGTTGTTGTGTTGACCCGTCAGTTGGACATGTCGAAGAACAGCGTGGACGACCCGCGACGCTGCGCCAGCATCCGTTCGCGCTGCTCCGCCGTCTCCCGAGCCTCTTCGCAATCCTTGCACCGAACCGCAAACGGCAGGGCTCGCAGGCGCGCTTCCGCGACCTCGTCACCACACTCGAAGCAGTTGCCATACGTGCCTTCGTCCAGACGTCGAAGCGCCTCGTTGATCTTGTTCAGCGTTTCCGACTTCATCTGAATCAGCGCGAATTCGATGTCGTCCTGGATGTCGACCTCAGAGCTCTCGCCCTGATCGAGCACCTCGCGGTCCTTGCTGCCTTCACCGCGTACGTCTCGAATCCGGCCCTGCACGTCGCTCATTAGCTGGCGGCGGCGGTCCTCGAGCATCTTCTTCAGTTCGTTATAACGGCTCGTCTTGGCCGATGTCTTTGTGCTCTTTGTCGTCGCCATGGTGCCTTGCCGCTCCTTCCCACGTCACCCCAATGGGAGTGACTGCTTATCCTTGTGCATCACTCTCTGCAACTGCGATGCCTGATTAGACGCCGCGAACCGGTGGAAGGCCTTTCCGGACGGTCCCGATCGAACCAGAAACGGATCCCAGCCGCTAGTTTCTAGGTAAACACTTAAGAACAAATGGCTTCGGCCACCAGGCCCCGAGCGGCCTTTTTCCGCACCGCGCAAGCGTGGCAACCGAGTCTGCAACGATGGCTGGCAACGTACGTCCTATCTTGATGAGTGTAAAAATGACAATGTGTGGTATGTGAGCCTCGCAGGACAAAGTGGAACACGGAACAATCAGACGCATCATGACCGGCCAGTTCTGGACGCATGACATGCCGATAAACCCTTAATTTAAAGCTATTTGAATCGACGTTTGCCCTGAAGAGCAGAAGCGCCTGGCAAGACCTCTGGCGACCGGAATGGAACCCGTGCGGACCTCAGAAAAATCAATGTGTCTCAAAATCAACAATGTGGCGATATTCAAACACTGCACGCAAATGCTCACTGGATGCCGTTCGGTCGCGTCACAGGATGTCGTCTCGCGCGACGGTCGAGAACTGATACGAATCCTACCTTCCTTGTTGGTTAGCCCAGGACGTCAACGTGGTGCCAAGTTGCCGACACTTGGCCTCTATGCCAAGCTGAAGACATGCTCTGCCCATCCTGCGGACGTTCGCAGGGCCCGCCGCGACTGTCCGGCCCTCAACAGCACGATCTGCACGGTATGCTGCGGCACGAAACGCCAAGTCGAAATCGCGTGTCCCAGCCACTGTGGCTACCTATCTACCGCGAGAGAACACCCCCCGGCGGTCGTGCGGCGGAGGCAAGAGCACGACGTCGCTCAACTGCTCCCCACCATTCGCCATCTGACAGAGCGGCAATACCAGCTCTTCTTCCTCTTTCATTCGGTCATTGTCAGGTTCAAGCCCGCCGGACTGAGCCGCCTCGTCGACAGTGACGTGGCCGAGGCGGCGGCAGCAGTGGCTGCCACCCTCGAAACGTCAGTTCGCGGAGTCATCTACGAACACACCCCTCCTGGGCTCCCGGCACAGGCGCTTGCCACGGAACTCACCACCACCCTCACCCAGATCCGTGAGCAAGGCGCCACCATCTCCGATCACGAAGCCGGAGTGGTCCTTCGGACTATCGAGAAGGGCGCACGCCCGGCTCAGGGTTCGCCGGACCCAGACGGCGGTGACATGAGGTACCTGGACCTCCTCGCCCGCCTGCTTCAATCGAGCGGCCAGCCCGAGTCCGACCCGCCGCCATCGCCGGAGAACAGGCTGATTCTTCCCTGAAGCTGCTATGCTAGAAGGCTCGCTCGGACGCGTTCTCTCGACGAAAGGCTAGTCAATGGCAAAGCGGTGCGAAGTCTGCGGCAAGGGGCCGGTATTCGGTCGAACAGTTTCTCATGCGCATAACGTAGGACCGCGCCGGTTCGAGCCGAACCTGCAGACGGTGCGGGCGCTCGTCAGCGGTGCCGCGCGGCGGATTCGTGTATGCACCCGCTGCCTGCGTGGCGGCAAGGTGATCAAGGCCGCCTGACGTGCGGCAGGCATACGCTGCCTCGGGGGCACCCAAGGCCATTGGTCCCTACTCGCCTGCGATTCGCGCAGGCAATCTCCTCTTCCTGTCCGGGCAGATCCCCATCGATCCTGCGAGTGGAACGATCGTGGACGGCGGAATCGAGGCACAAACCGAGCAGGTGATGCGGAACATCGGAGCCTTGCTCGAAGCGGCGGGCGCTGGCTTCGATCATGTGGTTCGTACCACCGTCTATCTGACCGACATGAACGAGTTCGCCGCCATGAACGCGTGCTACGCGCAGTTCGTCACCGAGCCCCCGCCGGCCCGTGCGACCGTCCAGGTTGCGCGTCTCCCGCGCGACGTGCGCGTCGAGATCGACGCGATCGCGGTCGTTCCATAGCGTACCAGGCGGGACTCCGCCACGAGAGCATCCCATCCGTGAGGCCATCGCCATGATCTCCGCGCGCGACGCTCTCGAACGCCTGCAGGAGGGGAACCGGCGCTTCGCTTCGAATACGCAGGCCGGTGCGACCTCGGCCGATAGGACGCGACGCGCTGCGGAGCAAGAGCCCTTCGCGATCGTCCTGGGATGCTCCGATGCGCGGGTGCCGGCCGAGATCGTCTTCGATCAGGGCCTTGGCGATCTGTTCGTCATCCGCGTGGCTGGGAATATCGTCGCCGCTTCTCAGATCGGCAGTGTCGAGTTCGCCGCGGAGCAGTTCGGTACACCACTCGTCGTCGTGCTGGGCCACTCCAGGTGCGGCGCGGTCACAGCCACGCTAGACGAACTCCGGAGGCCGCGGGACAACCAATCTCGCAACTTGCGGTCGATCGTCGACCGCATCCGACCCTCGGTGGAAGTGCTGCTCGAGACAGAACTGAAACACGATTCGGACGCGCTCGTGCGACACGCGATTCGAAACAACGTCCGCGTGTCGGTGAACCACTTGCGCCACGGCTCCGAGGTGCTGGAAGAACTCCAGAAGAAGGGATTGGTCGTGGTGGGCGCGGAGTACTCGCTCGAGACCGGGATCGTGGAGTTCTTCGAGGGGATACCGCAGGAAGACTGAATCCTACTGACCTACCCGCGCGCAGTCCGCTCTACCCCCAACACGCCTTCGACCCGTTTGATCGACTTGATGACTTTCTCGAGATGCTTCATGTCCTGGATCTCGACGGTCATGTCGATACGAGCCCGTCGATCATCGTCTGTCCGGGCCTCCATGTTCGTGATGTTGGTGTTGATACCGGATACCTTCGCGCTGATCTCTGCGAGCATCCCCTTGCGATCCTCCACCTGCATGGTGAGACGGACAACGTAGGGCGCCACATCGGTCCGGGTGTTGTCCCATTCAACGTCGATACGTCGATCCGGATCGAACATCAGGTTGAGCACGTTCGAACAACCGGCCGAGTGGACCGAGACGCCCTTCCCTCGTGTGATGTAGCCGACGATCCGCTCACCTCGGATCGGGTTGCAGCACTTGGCGCGAAATACCATCACGTCGTCGGTCCCGCGGACTTTGATGCGGTCTTCCGACGCCCCTGACCGCAGCACCCGCTTGACGGCCGACAGGACGGCCGAGTCCGGCAGCTTCTCCTTCGGGAGTCCCCCAGGCACGGCCTTCTGCAGGACGACGCGCGCCGACAACTTGCCGTAGGCGACGTGCGCAAGCAGGTCGTCGATTTTCTGCGCACCGTACTCCGAGGCGAATGCCGCGAGTTCCGGACTCTCGATCACGCTCTTGGGGTTGAGACCGAAGCGCCGCGCCTCCTTTTCGAACAGCCGGCGTCCAAGCTCGAAGCTGCGCGCACGTTCCTCGCCCTGGAGCACGTGCCTGATCTTGCTTCGCGCCCTGGACGTCGTGACGAAGGTGAGCCAGTCGCGACTCGGCCTGTGCCCGGCCTGCGTGATGATCGCAACAATGTCCCCGTTCTGCAGCGGCGTGCGCAGCGGGACCATCTTGCCGTTCACCCTCGCACCGACGCATTGATTGCCGACGTCGGTGTGTACGCTGTAGGCAAAATCCACGGCCGTCGCGCCACGCGGCAGCGACTTCACCTCACCCTTTCGGCGTGAAGATGTACACCTCCTCCGGGTAGAGGTCGATCTTCAGATTCCGAAGGAACTCCTGTGGATCCCGGACCTCCTGATGCACCTCGAGCAGCTGACGCATCCACTGGAAGTACCGCTCGTCACGGTTGTCGCCAACACGTCCTTCCTTGTACTTCCAATGCGCGGCGATCCCCTCTTCGGCACGCCGGTGCATCTCCTCGGTCCGAATCTGGACCTCGAAGGGAAATCCGTGTTCGCTGATGACCGACGTATGGAGCGACTGGTACCCGTTGGGCCTGGGCATCGCGATGAAGTCCTTGATCCGTCCGGGCACTGGAGACCACGTCTGATGGATGATGCCGAGCGCCGCATAGCAGTCCTTGATTGACTTCGTCGTCACGCGCAGCGCGACGAAGTCGTACACGCGTTCGAGGTCGATATTCTGGCGCTGCAGCTTCAGGTGGATGCTGTAGAGGCGCTTGATTCGGCCATCCAGCGAGATCAGCGGCACCTGCGCTTCATCGAGCTTGGCGCGAATCCTTCGGGTCAGATCCTCGATGACGCCTTCCGCGAACTTTCGCCGACCCTCGACCTTGGATCGCAGGGACTCGTACGCCTGCGGGTCGGTGCAGCGAAACGCGAGCTCCTCGAGCTCGTTCTTCACCTTGCTCATCCCGAGCCGGTTCGCAATTGGCGCGTAGATATCGAGCGTTTCCTGGGCGATCTTCGTCCGACGCTCCTCGGGAAGGTGGTGAAGCGTCCGCATGTTGTGTAGCCGGTCGGCGAGTTTCACGAGGATGACCCTGATGTCATCCACCATCGCCAGGAGCATTTTTCGGAAGTTTTCCGCCTGCCGCTCCTCGGTCGACGAGAAGGGGATTGCCCCGATCTTCGTGACCCCTTCGACGACGTGGGCGATCTCGTCGCCGAAGAGCTCCGCAATCCGCTCCGGAGTGGTCAGCGTATCCTCGACCACGTCGTGCAGCAGGCCGGCCGCCACCGCCACGACATCCAGCTTCATGTCGGCGAGCGTGTCTGCAACTTCCAATGGATGAACCAGATACGGCTCGCCCGAGTGCCTGATCTGCCCCTTGTGCTCGAGGGCAGAAAAGACGTACGCGCGCCGGAGGAGCTCCAGGTCCGCTTCCGGACTGTAGCTCCGCACCTTTTCGAGGAGCGTCTCAAACCTAATCATCTAGGGAAGGCGTCTATATCTATAAGGGTGTGAAGCGCCAGCTTCATGATAGGAGGGGGGTCCAGGGGGGTCAAGGCGCGTGAGGGGACAGCTTGACTCTCCCGAAAACGGATCACTATACTGGCGCGTTTGCTACAGTGCTGGGGCAGGCGACCGTCCTGCCCGCCAGGGCCGTAGGGGTACGCCACACAGAATTGGGGTCGTTGACACGGCCCGCCGTACGTTTTCGAGAAGGTGCGCAAGGGGGACAGGATGCGGAAGTTTTCGTCGCAGTCGATGGTGCTGGCGCTCGTCGCGAGCCTTGGCGTGACGGTCGCTGGGTGCGGCCAGGTAGCAATGATCCAGGCGAGGATGGCGCTGAAGGACGGTCACACGTCCTACCAGCAGCAGGACTATCGCGGCGCGGTTGAAGCGTACGAGAAGGCGATTTTGGCCGACCCGACCCAGACCGAAGCCTTTTTCTACTTGGGCAACAGCTACGACAACCAGTTCCGCCCGACACGGCGCGGCGAACCGGCCAATGATTTGCTTCTCGAAAGGGCCGTCGAAAACTACAAGAAAGCAGCCGAACTGGAGCAGAATCCTCAACTGAAGCGGCTTGCGCTGCAGTACCTGGCGAACGCGTTCGGATCCGACAAGCTCAACGATCCTGCGCAGTCAGAGCCTGTCGTGCTGCAATTGATTCAGATGGATCCCAAGGAGTCTGTGAACTATTTCGCGCTGTCCCGCATCTACGAAGACAGCGGCGACTACGAGAACGCCGAGTCCACGCTGGTGAAGGCGCGCGAGATGAACCCCACCGACCCAGCGGTGTATACCACCCTGGCGGCGTACTTCAACCGACAGGGCGAGTTCGACAAGAGTATGGAGGCGCTGGTCGCACGCGCCGATCGTGAGCCGAACAATCCCGAGGCGTTCTATACGATCGCCACCTACAACTGGGAGAAGGCGTATCGCGACTTCAACTTGAGCAACGCGGAAAAGATGAAGTACGTGCAGTTGGGCCTCGAGGCCGATCGACAAGGCCCTGAGCCTCAACGACCAGTACATGGAAGCCTTGGTCTACAAGAACCTGCTCCTTCGCGTCCAGGCGAACCTCGAACAGAACCCTGCCCGACAGCAGGCGCTGCTCAAGGAAGCAACGGACCTGCAAAACCGCGCCGAAGACATCAAGAAGAAGAACGCGGCCGGCGCAGTTGAAGCCGCCGCGGCGGGCACTCCCGGCCGCACCGACTAGGCGTGCGGGGCCGGTGGCTCGAGTCGCACGACTCGTAGCGGGCAACGGAGAATGCAGCGGGGAGTCCCGCAGGAACACGCGAAAGGGCCGCCGGTGAGGCGGCCCTTTTCATGTACAATTCTTCAGGTATCAGCGCCAGGGTGTAGCCGTCCACGCCGCCGTTACACTGCCCTGATACGTTAGACCCCGAGTTAGTTTTCCAACCTACACGCAGACTCTGCGGAGAGAAGTAATGACGCATATCCGAGGATTCGTAACCCTTTTGGCGGTGTGTACGCTGCTGTGGCCAGCCGAGCACCTATTGGCCCAAGGTGTCACCACCGGTGCTGTGACAGGCATCGTCACCAACACCCAGCAGGAGCCGGTCGCCGGCGCCAGCGTGATTGCGATCCACGAACCATCCGGCACCACGTACGAAGCCGTGACACGCGCTGACGGCCGATTCTCGATGCCCGGCATGAGGGTTGGCGGGCCGTACAGCGTGACCGTCGCGTACGTCGGCGCCGGGGGAACGGCGTTCGCGCCAGAAACGCAGGTCGACATCATGGTCAACCTCGGCGTGGGGACGGACCTGGTGTTCTCCGTGCAACCGATCGCCGTGCAGGAAGAGATCACGGTGACGGCACAGGTCGATCCGGTGTTCAGTTCTTCCCGGACAGGCGCATCGACGTCGGTCAGCCGGTCCGACATCGCGACGATCCCGACGGTGTCGGGAAACATCGCCGACCTCACCCGGCTGACGCCACAGGCGACCGGCCGATCGTTCGCCGGCCAGGATAACCGGCAGAACAACATGACTGTCGACGGGTCCTATTTCAACAGCCCGTTTGGTCTCGGTCAGGGTCAGCCGGGCGGCAGAACCCTCGTCGCCCCAATCTCCTTGGAGTCCATCGAACAGGTGCAGGTGAGCGTCGCGCCCTTTGACGTACGCCAGGGCAATTTCATCGGGGGTGGCGTGAACACGGTCACCCGCAGCGGTACCAATCAGCTCAGCGCCTCGGTCTACCACCGGATGCGAAACGAAGACTACGTCGGAACCGAAGCGATGGGACTTCCGGTGAACCCTGGTACGTTTACCTTCAGGAACACCGGCGTGTGGGCAGGCGCGCCGATTGTCAGGAACAAGCTGTTCGTGTTCGGCAACTACGAGGACGAGAAGCGATCGGCGCCCCTCCACACCTTTACAGCCAATACAGGTGGGCAGCCCGTGAGCGGGAACGTCAGTCGAGTCCTCGCCTCGGACCTCGATACGCTCAGCGCGTACTTGAAGCAGAACTTCAGCTATGACACGGGCGGATATGAGAATCTCCCCGCCGAGACGCCCGCGAAGCGCTACCTGCTCCGGACCGACTACAACATGAACAACAGCAACAAGGTGAGCTTCCGTTATAGCCAGCTCGACTCCAGTGACGGAAAACTCATCTCCGGCTCGAGCTCAGCGGGCCTGGGACGAACGCTCGGCATCGGCTTCCTGCCCTTCGAGGCGTCCAACTACGCACAGCTCGAGAACATCAAGTCGGGCATCGGCGAATGGAACGCGGTGATCGGCAGCAGCATGTCGAACAGTCTCATCGCCGGCTATACCACCAACAACGAGAACAGAACCGATCCCGGCAAGCTGTTTCCGTTCGTCGACATCCTCGCGCCGGATGGCACGGCCTACGCCTCGCTGGGCACCGAACCCTTCACGCCGAACAACGAATTGCTGTACAAGACCTATCAGCTGCAGGACAACCTCACGAGGTTCAGTGCGCGCCATTCGCTGACGTTCGGCTTCACCATGCAGCGGTATGAAGCCCAGAATTCGTTCTTCAACTGTTGCAAGCAGGGCGCCTACGTCTACAACTCGCTGGCCGACTTTTACGCGGATGCCAACGGCTTTCTGGCGAATCCGAACCGGACGACCTCACCCATCACGCCGCGGCGATATCAGGTGCGGTGGATGAACATGCCCGGTCTGGACAAGCCCCTCCAGAACCTGAACGTATGGAACCTGGGTGGCTACGCCCAAGACGAGTGGCGGCCACGCACGAACCTGACGCTCACGGCAGGCGCCAGACTCGATATCCCAGCCTTCGACGACACCACGTATCCCAATCCCAACGCCGACGCCCTGGTGTTCCGCGATGAAACGGGATCGTCGGTGAGTTACTCCAGCGGGAACCTGCCGGACGCGAAGCTGCTCTTTTCGCCGCGCGTCGGGTTCAACTGGGACGTGGCGGGCGATCAGCAGACTCAGGTTCGCGGTGGCACGGGCATCTTCACGGGCCCGCCGCTGTATGTCTGGATTTCGAACCAGCTCGGCAACACCGGGGTCTTGCAGGGCTCACTGCTCGAGGACAATCCAACGACGCGGCCGTTCCACAGCGATATCGATCGCTACAAGCCAGCGAATGTCACCGGCGCGCCGGCGGCGAGCTACGAGCTGAATGTCACCGACAACAGCTTCAAGTTCCCACAGGTCTGGAGGAGCAACATCGCCGTGGATCGCCGCCTGCCTGGAGGCATCACCGGTACCGCGGAGTTCATCTACAACAAGGACGTCAACGGCATCTACTACATCAATGCCAATCTGCCGGCGGCGCAATCCGCGTTCACGGGCGTCGACAACAGGCCTCGCTGGGTTGGAACAGGGTGCGCAGCGCCCACCCCTGGCCCGTGCGTGACCAGAATCAACAATGCGGCGGGAAATCAGGTGACGGCAGCCATCGTCATGAAGAACCAGAGTGAGGGGAACTCGTGGAACTTGTCGGGGTCGCTGTCGAAGTCGCTCTATCACGGGCTCACGCTGAAGGGCTCGTACAGCTACGGCGACGGGCACAACACGATCGACCCAGGCACAACGGCCGGCTCCTCGTTCAATCTCAACCAGCACGCCGGCGACCCGAACAACCCCGGCCTCGGACGCTCGCAGTCGGCCCAGGGACACCGGGTGTTCGTGAACGCCTCCTACAACCGCTCCTACTTCGGCTTCGGAGCCACGACGATCGCGGCGTTCTGGGAAGCAAGCCCGTCGTTGAACGGCGCTGGCGCCGGGACCGGTACAACGGCCAGCTATGTGTTCGCCGGCGACATGAACGGCGACGGCGGTTCGGGCAACGACCTGATCTACATTCCGAGAGACATGTCCGAGATGAACTTCGTCGCCTTCGCTGCGGGCGGCGTCACGTTTACCGCTGAACAGCAGGCGCAGGCGTTCGAGGCGTACATCAATCAGGACGAGTACCTGCGCAAGCACCGCGGAGAGTACGCCGAGCGTGGTGGGATCTGGAACCCGCTGGTCAAGCGGATGGACCTGAGCATTACTCAGGACATCTTCCGGGACATCGGCGGCAAGCGCAACGCGGGGCAGTTCCGCATCGACTTCACGAACTTCGGAAATCTACTTAACAGCAACTGGGGCGTGAGCCAGCGTCTGGTGGTCCCGATCACACAGGCCTACGGAGCCCAACTGCTGACCAACCCCGGCGTGGATGCGCAAGGCCGTGCGAACTACCGACTGGCCTTGGCCAGCGGCCAACTGGTGAACAAGACGTTCCAGTCGCAGACGGGCCTCAGCGACGTCTACCAGTTCCTGCTGAGCTTCCGATATAGCTTCAACTAGACCGCTCACTTCGTCACGCGCAGGCTGCAGCCTGCGCGTGGATTCCTTGCAGCTACCCCAGCGGCCGGCGCCGGCGTCATGAGCGCGCCGGCCGTTCCTTTTTCTTTTTCTGCGGCAGACGACTGGGACTCCGCCGGCTGCTGAAACCCACCGGCACAGGCTCCCGTATCATGATCGCCCGTGCCAACCAGCGACGCCGAGCTGGCCCGTCGAGCCCTTGCCGGATCGCAGGCGGCCTACAGCGAGCTGGTCGAAAGATACGCTTCCCCGGCGGTGAACGTCGCTGTCCGTCTGGTCAACGACCGGGCGTTGGCCGAGGAACTCGCACAGGAGGCCTTCGTACGGGCCTTCGCCCGCCTTGGAACCTTCGACCAGGAACGTCGATTCTCATCCTGGTTCTTCCAGATCCTTCATAACGTCTCGGTCGACTACCTTCGGCGCCGACGGGTCGAAACGGTCTCGCTCGATGCCCTCTTGACCGCGGGACACGCGGGTCCCGCTGACGACCCCAGCTCCTCGCCTGAAAGCGAAGCGGAGCGCAGGGAACTGGCCGCAGCCCTCACGGAAGCCCTGGGTCGGCTCAGGCATGACTTCCGCGAAGCCGTGGTCCTCAAGTATCAACAGGGCCTTTCGGTGGACGAGATTGCAGCCATCCTCGGGGTTCCAGAGGGCACCGTGAAGACCTATCTTCACCGGGCCCGAAAAGAGCTCGCCACGATCCTCTCGGCGGCCGGCTGGGGACCCTCCGACCGCTGAAACCCACGGCGCATGGATTCCGTATCAGGAGGCAGACACCAATGAGTCGCTGGCACAGGCTCACGGACGACTGGCTATCGAGCGAGCATCTCAATCACGAGGGGTCCGCACACGAGGCGTTTTCACGCGTGTTCGCGGCGCTCCCGGCGGTCGAGCCCTCCGAGGATTTTGTCCGTCGAGCGGTTCAGATGGCATGGCGGGCGCAGGCTCGCCGTCGGCGGGTGACTGTGTATGCGGCCTTCGCCGCGTCCCTATTGGGTGCCGCAACGGCTGGTGTCGCGGCGTACGGTCTGCTCGGCGAGACCTCTGGGCGGCTGCTCGCAACCATCGCGACAACCGCCGTGAGCTCCACCGGACCACTGCTGCTCGCAGTGACGATCGCGATCGACTGGTGGGCGGCTATGACACATGTCGGCAGCCTGATGGCCGGCGTCGTCGGGTTGCCTCAGAGCGCGGCCGTTCTGCTCGCCATGGAAGTGGCTGGAGGTGGGGCTCTCTATGCCCTCCACCGGCTGTTGCGGGCGGAGTCGGGATTTCGAGACCCAGGGCCACTCTGTTTGTAGCGTGCGCCTGATGCGAGGAAGGCAGTAGTCATGACGACACGGTGGATAGCCCGAACGATGGTTGTGGTCGTTCTCGTTCTCGGCGTTCAAAGTACGGGACACGGGCAGGCAGGCGAGCCCACGCCCGACCTCAGCACGCGGCTACGCGAGCGATTCGACCTCGTCGCGCTGCAGCAGGGCGTGGCGCTCGTGCCTCGCCAGGCGACGAGTGACGTGCGTATGGTCCAGATCGTGGGCGGCGTGGTCACCGTTGACGGAGAGGCGCTGACGGGGCAACAGCTGCGTGACCGGTTGGGACCAGACTCGGACCTCATCCTGCAAGTCAGCTATCTCGATCTTCAGCGCCAGCGCGATCTGGCCGGCGCTCCACCGATCGCACCGGCCGCTGCCAGCCCAGACTCACCACCCACCGCCGAGATCGAACGGACCCAGGTGACCACTGGCGATAAGGTTCGGTTCGGCGGGGACATCGCCGTCGGTGTGAACGAGCGGATTCAGGGAGACGTCGTCTCAATCGGCGGCTCGGTAGCCGTTGAGGGCGAGGTGACGGGCGATGTCGTAGCTGTCGGAGGCCCCGTGACCCTTGGACCCCAGGCCGTCGTGCGAGGCGACGTCAATGTCGTTGGGGGCTCCCTCACCCGTGCAACCGGCGCACGCATCTTTGGGAGCACGAATGAGGTTGGCGCTGGAGCGGGGGGAGGATTCGGCCGCCGCGGACGATGGTCGAATTCATTCGGTGAGTTCTGGCCTCGCTTCGGGAGCCTGGCCGCCACCGTGTTTCGCATGACTCTGCTCGTGCTGGTCGGCCTCATCGCCCTGGCGTTCGGGCGAGAGCCAATCCAGCGGATCGCTGCTCGCACGTCAGCCGTTCCGATCCGCGCCGGACTCGTCGGTCTGCTGGCGGAAATCCTCTTCCTGCCCGTCTTGATTCTCCTGGTCGTCGTGCTGGCGGTCTCTATCGTCGGGATCCCGCTGCTTGCGCTCGTCCCATTCGCCATTCTGCTCGTGATGCTCGTGATGCTTGTCGGCTTCGTCGCGCTGGGGTATCAACTCGGCCGGCAGCTCACCTCCAGATTCGGGTGGACGGAGCGAGGTGACTATCTGGCGGTCGCGCTTGGGATCGTGGCGATCGGCGGATTGACGCTCATGGCCAAGTTGGCGGCCTTTGCAGGAGGTTTTCTCTTGGGCGCACCACTCACGGCCCTTGGCTACATCGTGGAATACGTCGCGTGGACCGTCGGCTTCGGCGCCACGATCCTGGTCCTCTATGAAACGCAGAGGCGGGTCGGTACGGGCCGGCCAGCGGCGGCGACTCCCCCCGCGGACGAGCCATCCCCCGCCTGAAGCGGACGAATAGAGGAGCGAGAAACGAAAAGGGCCGGCTCCCCAGAGGGAAGCCGGCCCACACATCTCACGACGGTCGCCGCCTGGTGCTTAGAGACCGCCCGTAGCCCCTGCCGCCGCGCGCATACCCTCGGTGACGATGCCGACCTTCTCGACGCCCGCGCCCTTGGCCGCGTCGATCACGGTGATGATTTCACCGTAGCGAAGCGTACCGGCGCCCATGATGAACATCGTCTTCTCGCGGCGCTCCTCGAAGATATCCCTGAGGCGGTCTTCGAGCTCAGCCAACGGCACGTCCTGATTGTTGATGGATACCCGCCTGTCGGCCGTGTAGTTGAGCACAATCTGACCAACCGGGGGCGGCTGATCCTGATTCTGCTGCGTCTCCGGTGGAAGATTGATATCGACGCCGCGCTGCGACAGCGGGAGGGCCGCCATGAAGATCACGAGCAGCACGAGCAGTACGTCGATCATCGGCGTGACGTTCATCTCGCACGATGTCTCGAGCTTCTTGCCCTTGTAGACCTTGTCGGCGCCATAGTGCTGATGGTGGTGAGCCACTATTCGCCTCCGCCTTGTGTTCTACGTTCGGTGATGAGCCCGATGTCCTCGAGCCCAACCGCCCGCAACTGGTCCATCGCGGTCATCACGGAGCTGTACGCCGTATCCTCATCAGCCTTGATGAGCAGGATCCGCTGGTTCTTGGTCTCGAGCGCCTCCTCGACAGCGCGGCGAAGGTCACTCTCCGACACAGCCTTGCCGTTGACGTGGAATTGGCCGTCCGCCGTGATCTGGACGAGCGTGTCTTCCTGCGTCTCGGGTTTCTCACCACTATTGGTCGCGACCGGCAGGGTGAGCGCGACGCCCTGCTGCAGAAGTGGCGCGATAATCATCATGATGATGAGCAGCACCAGCATGACGTCCACGAGCGGCGTGACGTTGATGTCCGACTTGGGACCTCCATCGGTGCCGCCGACGTTCATTGACATAGCGAATACTCCGTAACGGCCCGGAGGCCCGAAGGCCTCCGGCTGCCAAAAAACCTACGCGGTCTTCTTGATGAAGTAATCCACGAGCTCCGACGAAGAGTTGTCCATCTCCACGTTGAAGTACTCGAGGCGGTTGCTCAGATAGTTGTAGAACCAGACCGCGGGGATGGCGACGAACAAGCCCAGGGCGGTCTCGACGAGTGCTTCAGCGATACCGGCGGACACGGCGCCGATGCTGCCCGTTCCGGTCGAACCGATCCCGACGAATGCGTTGATAACGCCGATGACCGTGCCGAGCAGTCCGACGAACGGCGCCGTCGATCCGATGGTCGCGAGCGCCGTCACGCCCTTCTTCAGGTCGGAACTGGTCAACGCCGTCGCGCGCTGAATCGAGCGGCGCACCGTGTCGAGCACGTCTTCACGCTGGAGGCCACCACCGCTCTCCTGCTGAAACTGATACTCCTGGAGTCCCGCCATCACGACCTTTGCGAGGTGGCTGTAACGGAAGTCCTTCGACCCAGACAGCGCGATTGCCTCCTTCAAACGGCCGTCCTTCAGGTGCTTGGCGACCTGCGGCGCGTACAGCTTGGACTGCTTCCGCGCTTGGCCGAATGTGTAGAAGCGCTCGATCGCCACACCGATCGACCAGAACGACATGATGAAAAGGACGATCGCGATGGCCCACGCAGCCGCCGTCATCTGGCGGAACATTTCGACAAGATCCATTACAGCCTCCGGAAAGTAGTGAACGAAGTTCTATTAAACTCAGCTAACTCAGCGTGAACTGAACGGTGACCGTCATGATGACCGGCACCGGCACGCCGTTGAGCAACGTCGGCGTGAACTCCCACTGTTTGACGGCCTCGAGCGCGGCGCCGTCGAGCAGCGGAATCGAGCGAAGCACGCGGGCGTCCTGAACCGAGCCGCCAGGACCGATGGTCGCTTCAATGATGACCACGCCCTGGACACGCGCTGACTGTGCAATCGGCGGGTACTGCGGGCGGACGTCCTTGGTCTTCACGGGCGGCTTGATCGCTCCCCCAACTCTCACAGGAGCGGGTGGCGGCGGTGGCGGCGGTGGCGGCGGGGGTGGCGGCGCTTCACTGACACCACCCACGATCCCACCCGCGACACCTTCGGGTGCACGGTCGAAATCGGGCGCGGGAGGCGGCTCTGGAGCGATCTCCTTCGGGGCCTCAGTCGGCGCAGCCGCGGGATTGACCTCGACTACGGGCTTTGGAGCAGCCGCTTCAGGTGGAGGTGGCGGCGGTGGGGGTGGCGGGGGTGGCGGCGGAGCGGCCACGAATGCACTCATCATCGATGGCGGCGTCGGCAGCACGTCGTAGGCCATCAACGGAATGATGACCACGCCCAGAAGCACGAACGTGTGAACCGCAATCGACAGCGGGATCGTGTACCACTGCTTGGTACCCACCTTGACCGACGGATCGACGATGTCGCCGAACATCTTTTCTACGCGTGGCACGGGTCTTACCCTCCTGCAAACGTCGGTCGGTCCCGAACGGGCGGCCGATTATAGCTACCCCGAAAAATCAGTGTCAATGAACCGGCGGGGCCAGCGAGCCCCAAAGGTCCTTACGAGAGTTAGACACCGCAACCGGCCAAGTGCTCCGGAGTTCCAAGCGAACAGACCGGGCATTCTACTATAGGGTTTTGTCCGGAGCGCAATACTAAAAACCGCCGGGGTGTTCGGGGCGGTTGACGCCCGGCCCAGACCGGACACCAACCCCCCTGTCCAGCGGCGTCAGTGTGCCGAACCGATGCGCATTCCGTAAAACGAGCGATAGACGAACACCAGCGACAGCGCGAAAAACACCGCCGCCAGCGCGTGGCTGACGCCACTCCCCATATCCGTGGTCAGCTCGACGGCCAACTCAACGGCCAGAAGGCCGAAAAGCGTCGTGAACTTGATGACCGGGTTGAGCGCGACGGACGAGGTGTCCTTGAACGGGTCGCCGACGGTATCGCCCACGACGGTCGCCGCGTGGAGCGGCGTGTTCTTCATCTTCAGCTCGGTCTCCACGATTTTCTTCGCGTTGTCCCACGCACCACCAGCATTCGCCATGAACACGGCCTGATAGAGCCCGAAGAGCGCGATGGAGATGAGGTAGCCGATAAAGAAGTACGGCTCCACGAAGGCGAACGCGAGGGTGGAGAAAAAGACCGTGAGGAAGATGTTGAACATGCCCTTCTGCGCGTACTGCGTGCAGATCTCGACCACCTTCTTGCTGTCGGCGACTGACGCCTTCTCGACGCCGTCGAGCCGGATGTTCGCCTTGATGAACTCGACCGCTCGATAGGCCCCGGTCGTGACCGCCTGCATCGACGCGCCGGTAAACCAGTAGATGACCGACCCGCCGGTCACCAGACCGAGCAGGAAGGGTGCGTGGAGCAGCGACAGCTTGTCGAGGTTCTCCGTGAGCCCGTTGGTCAACAGCACGATGATCGAGAAGATCATGGTCGTCGCACCGACAACCGCCGTGCCGATCAGCACGGGCTTCGCGGTCGCCTTGAACGTATTGCCGGCGCCGTCGTTCTCTTCGAGCAGCATCTTCGACCGTTCGAACTGCGCATCCACCTTGAAGTCCCGCTTCAGCTCCTGCTGGATGCCGGGGATGGCTTCGATCATCGACAACTCGTAGACGGACTGGGCGTTATCGGTCACGGGGCCGTACGAGTCGACGGCAATCGTCACGGGACCCATCCCAAGGAACCCGAACGCCACGAGCCCGAACGCGAACACCGCGGGCGCCAGCATCATGGCCGACATCGAGTCGCTGCCGGCGCTCACGAGGTAGGCGACCGACATCAGCGCCACGATGCTCAACCCGAGCCAATATGCACTGAAGTTGCCGGCGACGAGCCCGGAAAGGATGTTCAGCGACGCACCGCCCTCACGCGAGGACGTGACGACCTCCTTGACGTGGGCGGACTCGACCGAGGTGAAAATCTTGACGAGCTCAGGAATGATGGCGCCCGCGAGCGTGCCGCAGGTGATGATCGTCGACAGCTTCCACCACAACGTGCCGTCACCAAGGTCTGCAATGAGAACTCTCGATACCGCGTAGGTCGCGACGACCGACACGATCGAGGTCAGCCACACGAGCTGCGTCAGCGGCGCTTCGAAGTTCATCTTGGCGGCCGTGGCGTACCGCGCCTTCGCAATCGCCTCGTTGAGGAGATAGGAGCCGCCGCTCGCGATGACCATCATGATGCGCATCACGAAGATCCAGACCAGCAACTGCACCTGTGTCGCGGCCTCTGGTACTGCGAGCATGATGAAGGTGATCAGCGCGACACCCGTGACGCCGTAGGTCTCGAAGCCGTCCGCGCTCGGACCGACCGAGTCGCCCGCGTTGTCGCCGGTGCAGTCCGCGATGACGCCGGGGTTCCGCGCGTCGTCTTCCTTGATGTTGAAGACGATCTTCATCAGGTCGGCCCCGATGTCGGCAATCTTCGTGAAGATGCCGCCGGCGATCCGGAGCGCCGCCGCCCCCAGCGACTCGCCGATGGCAAAGCCGATGAAGCAGGACCCGGCGTAGTCTCCGGGGATGAACAGCAGGATGAACAGCATGATCAGCAACTCGACGCTGATGAGCAGCATGCCGATGCTCATGCCGGCGCTGAGGGGAATCGTGTAGACCGGATAGGGCCTACCCTCGAGGCTCGCGAATGCGGTGCGTGAGTTCGCGTATGTGTTCACGCGGATGCCGAACCAGGCGACGCCATAGCTGCCGAGGATCCCGATGACGCTGAAGAGCAGGATGATCAGGACGCGATTCGCGGCCATGCCCAGCAGAAGCCCGAAATACAAGACGATGATGACGGCGATGAAAATCTCTAATAAGGCGAGGAACTTGCCCTGCGTCACCAGGTAGGTCTTGCAGGTTTCGTAGATCAGGTCCGATATTTCGAGCATCGAGCGATGGACCGGCAAGGCCTTCAGCCTTGCCATGATGAGTAGGCCGAAGATCATGCCGCCGAGCGACACGCCAAGGCCGATCATCAACAACGTCCGGCCGTTGTAGCCGCCGACGTCAACCGAATCCAAGGCCGGCAGCACCAGGCTGGCTTCGCCTCCGGGCCCCCGCTCGGCCGGCTCCGGCTGCTGCGCAGCGACGGGTCCGACCAACACCATCAGCAGGGCCGCAACGGCCGCCGCAATCTTCATCCATCCTCTGAACGACGCGATCATCCTGTTTATCCTCTCGTCTCGTTGCTGAATGCCGCTGACGTAGCTGCAGGGTCCTTGTCGCGAACGCGGTCGGGCAGCGACATGCCCCCGGTGAGGAGGATACGCACCCCATCCTCGACCTCCAGGTCGGGAAAGAACACGCGGCTCCTCGGACACACCATCACGTCACCCAGGTACACATGGTTCGTCGGCACGTACACCGCGACCATTGGTTCCGGTCCCTGACCCCGATCGACCGTGAACTCCTTGGTGAGAAACCCCATCACCAGCCCTCGACGGGAGTCCTCCACCATCACGACGCGCTTGAACCCGTATTCGTTGTCCGGCGAAAAGGCTACTACGAGCTGTTTCACAGGCGCGTATACCGTCCGGAACACCGGCACACGCATCAACCACTTCTCGCCCCGCACAACAAGGCGTCGTCCGATGACGTTGGTCGTCACAGCCCCGACCGCCAGCACGACGAGCAACGAGATGAGGATTCCCAGTCCCGGGACGGCCCTACCTAACACACGGGTCGCCAGCGTCCCTGTGAAACGGTCAATGATACCGAAGATCCACACCAGCGCGAAAACGCTGATCACCAGCGGGACGGTGGCGAAGAACCCGGCGATGAAACTGCGCCGTAGCCACTGCATGAATGCCTACCCTGCCGGAAACAGCGCCAGCAGTGCGGCCCCGACGACGATTCGGTACCACGCAAAGGGGGCGAACCCCGAGCGCCTCACGAAAGAAAGGAACGGCTTTACGACCGCCGCGGAGGCGACGAAGGCCATCACGAAGCCGATCGCGATTTCCGCCGCGCGGTCCGGCGAGAGGGACGTTCGAACCTGCATCAACTCGTAGCCAAACGCGGCGGCCATGGTGGGCATCGCCAGAAAAAAGGAGAACTCCGCGGCTGCCGGACGATCCAGGCGCATCAGCATGCCGCCGACGATCGTGGCGCCGGAGCGAGAAATGCCTGGCACCAGGGCGAGCACTTGACACACCCCGACCCCAAACGCCCTTGCGATCGGCGTGTGCTCGGCCTCCAGCACCGCTGGGACTGGACGAAACCGCTCGACCGCCAACATCACCAGTCCGCCGACGATGAACGCGCCCGCGATGACCCGCACGCTCTCGTAGAGCACGGTCTGGACGTAGTCCCCGAGCAACGCCCCAGCCAGAAGGGCCGGCACAACCGCGACCACCAGCATCAGCGCGAAGCGTCGTGCGCCGCGATCGGAGGGAAGGCCACGCACCACTCCCGCAATCTTGACCCGATAGAGCCAGAGAATCGCCAACATCGAACCTGATTGAATCATCACCGTGAAGGCGGGATCCTCGTATCCGACCAGACGCCCCGCGATGAGCAGGTGCGCCGTGGACGAAATGGGCAGAAATTCAGTCAGACCCTGAATCACCCCGAGCAGCGCGGCAACGAGGTAACTCACCGGCGGGCGACGCCAACGGGCTGGGGCCTACAGTGGACGCTCAAGAAGCCCGTGCGCCGCGCGTCTTGCGCCCGGGTCGCGTCGGAGCGTCCGCTCGTCCAGGAGCTGAGGCCATCGCAACCCGGCGCTTCCGCTGACCCAGAACAATCGCGATGGACGAAGCGATAAACACAGTCGAGTAGGTGCCGCTGACGATACCGACGAGCATCGTGAAGGCAAAACCCTCGAGCGCCTCGCCCCCGAACAGATACAGGGCCAGCACCGAAAGGAACGTGGTGCCGGCGGTGATCACGGTGCGCGCCAGGGTCTGGTTGACGCTCACGTTGACCACGTGATCGAGCGAGTCGCGCCGCATGGAGCGCTGATTCTCACGGACACGGTCGAAAATGACGATGGTGTCGTTGACCGAGTAGCCGGTGATCGTGAGAAGCGCGGCCACGATGTTCAGTGACACCTCGTAGTTGAACAGGACCAGAACCGCTACCGTGACGATGAGGTCATGGAACGTGGCAGCGATGGCGCCGACGGCGAACGACACCTTGAACCGAAAGGCGATGTATGCGGTGATCGCCAGGATCGAGGCCAGCGTGGCGTAGATACCGCGCCGCTGCAGGTCCTCGCCGATGACCGGCCCTACGATCTCTCGGCTGAGAAGCTCGAATGTCGGCAGACCGGCACCACGCAAGGCGCCCAAGATTTGCTCTGAACCCTGCTCGAGGCCGGCGCCCTGCTCCTCCCCCGCTTCCGCGAGCCGGATCAGCCACTCGTGTTCCCCGGTATCGCCGTACTGCTGGACCACCTCTTCGCCTGGGATTGGGTCAACCGCGTCGCGAACCTGGTCTTCGGTGACCGCCTGGTCGAACTTGACCACGACAATCGTGCCGCCGGAGAAGTCGATGCCGACGGGCAATCCACCGCGCTGGACGATCAGCGCAACGCCGGCCAGAATGACGAAGAGCGAAAAACCGATGGCGTGCCAGCGCCAACGGGTGAAGTTATAAGTCGTGTTGGTGAACATTCGCATAGGAACTTGGCAGCCTGTCTAGATGCTGAGCGTCTGCGTGTGCCGGCGAGCCATGACCAGCTCGAAGACGGTCCGTGACACGAACACCGCGGTGAACACATTCGACAGCAAACCGATCGTGAGGGTGGTCGCAAAGCCGCGAATCGGCCCGGTGCCGAACTGGAAGAGAAACATCGCGGCAATCAACGACGCCACGTGGGTGTCCACAATCGTCCACCAGACCCGGTCGAATCCAGCATTCACGGCCGCGCGCACCCCCTTGGCCGTGGCCAGCTCTTCCTTGATGCGCTCGAAGATGAGGACATTCGAATCGACGCCCATGCCGATCGTGAGGATGAAGCCGGCAATGCCCGGAAGCGTCATCGTCGCGCCCAGATACGCCATCATCCCGAGCAGGATGATCAGGTTGACGACAATCGAGATCACCGCGTTCAGGCCAGTCAGTTTGTAGTAGAAGAGGATGAAGACCACCACGAGCGAGAGGCCGCCAATCGAAGCCGCGATACCGGCATCGATTGATGCCTGCCCAAGCGACGGACCGACGGTTCGCTCCTCAAGAAAGTCCATCGGCGCGGGCAATGCGCCAGTGCGGAGGACCAGTGACAGATCCTGCGCCTCTTGCTGGGTGAAGCTACCGGTAATGCGACCCTCGTCGGCAATGCGCGACTGAATGGTCGGCGCCGTGAAGACACGGTTGTCCAGAATGATGGCGAGGCTGCGGCCGATGTTCTGCTCGGTGAACGTGCCAAAACGACGAGCGCCATCCTGGTTGAACGTAAAACTCACCGCGGGGAGGTTGTTCTCGTCGAGCGTCGGCCGGGAGTTTCTGAGGTCACGTCCAGTGACGGGCGCGACGCGCCGGACGATGTAGTAGACCGTGCCGGGGGTCCCACCGCCCGTTGCCGCTACATCCTGGGCGCCCGAAACGATGACCATGTCCGGCGGCAGGGCGTTGTTGACCGCCTGCATCGCCGCCTCCTGCGTGGGGAAGGGGCCCTGCTCCACCAATTTCAGCTCGAGAAGCGCCGTTGAGCGGATGATCTCCTTGGCGCGTGCCACGTCAGTGACTCCCGGCAGCTGCACCAGGATCTGATCCGCCGCGCCCTGCCTGGCGACGATCGGTTCGGCGACGCCCAGCTCGTTCACCCGGCGTTCGATGGTCTGGAGCGCCTGTGTGACAGCCTCTTCGCGGAGCTGAACGGCCAGGTTCGGACGCATGGTATAGGTGTAGCTACCCGCGCCGGACGACCGGGCGAACACCGTATCCACGTCAATGGCTGCCGTCCGGAATCCCTGATCGTTCTGAATCCCTTCGACAACAAACTCGGTCGGGCTCGTGACCTCGAGCTTTGCGTACTGGACTCCAGCGGTCGCAAGCGTCTCGCGCAGCCGCTCCACCGTCGTTTCGGTCTCGATTCGCAGCGCTGCGTCCGTCTGCACACGCATGATCATGTGCACGCCGCCCTTGAGGTCGAGGCCAAGATTCACCTTCGTGCCTGGCGGGTAGAACGACCAGACAGACAAGCCGACCACCGCAACGATGAGGAGGACTTTCCAGCGTAGATTTTTATTCACGACTGACTCTCCGGCGCCACGGGCTCCTGCCCCTGATAGCCAACGACCGCGTTCCGGGACACCTCAACCCGCACCTTGTCGGCGATCTGGACCTGGATGGCTTGATCGGAAAGGCGGGTAATGGTTCCGAACAAGCCCCCTGAGGTCACGACACGGTCGCCGACCTTCAGCGCAGCCAGGAAGGCCTGGACCTTCTGCTGACGCCGTTTCATGGGGAGCAGGATGACGAAATAGAAGATCCCGACAACGAGCACGAAGGGCAAGAGCTGCACCCACGCACTCGGCGCGCCGGCAGACGGCGCGCCCATGGCCAGAAGCCAGGGAAGACCCGCACCCCGGAGCCCAAATTCCGCAGATAGAAATGTCATGAATCGAGCGACAGGCGGGAAGCCGACAGAAGGAAATCCTGCCTGAAACTATCGAAGGTCCGAAACGCTATAGCGTCTCTGATCCCCCTCATGGTGTCAAGGTAAAAGCTGAGGTTATGCAACGTGTTAAGGGCACCTGCGGTCATCTCGCCGGCCATGCACAGATGCCGCAAGTAGGCCCTGGAATGATGGCGGCAGGTGTAGCACTGGCAGGCGGGATCCAGAGGGCGGTCGTCCTCGGCGTACTTTGCATTTCTGATGTTGATACGACCCTGACTCGTGAAGAGTTGACCGTTGCGAGCGTTGCGGGTTGGCATCACGCAGTCGAACATGTCGATGCCCCTGGCCACGCACTCCACGAGATCCTCGGGGGTGCCGGCACCCATGAGATACCGCGGCTGAGCCGGGGGCAGCCTGCGGGCAACATGCTCTGCGACCGAATACATCTGCTCACTTGGCTCGCCGACACTAAGACCGCCGATCGCGTATCCCTCGAACCCGACCGCCACCGTAGCGTCGGCGCTTTCTCGCCTCAGGTCTTCGAACACTCCTCCCTGGACGATCCCAAACTGTGCCTGTCCCGCATTGGACACCGCGACGTCGTCGACACGCCGCGAGCGAAGTTCCAACATGCGCCGTCGACCCCTCTCCGCCCACCTGACCGACCGGAGCATCGAGTTCGCCGCCGCGTCGTGGGTAGCAGGGAATGCAAGACATTCGTCCAACACCATCGAGATGTCCGACCCGAGCCGAGCCTGGATGTCCGTCGCGCGTTCCGGAGTGAGGAGGTGACGGGTCCCGTCAAGGTGTGAGCGGAAATCAGCCCCCTCTTCCGTGATGACGCACCGATGGGCCAGGCTGAAGACCTGATACCCGCCGCTGTCGGTAAGGATCGGGCGCTTCCAGCCGATGAACTGATGAAGGCCTCCGCGACGTGCGATGAGCTCATCTCCCGGACGCAGCAGCAGGTGATACGTGTTCGAGAGCATGATCTCAGCACCCGCGTCTTCGAGGTCTGGGTGGCGGATGGCCTTGACCGTTCCCTGAGTGCCGACTGGCATGAAGGCAGGCGTCTGAAAGACGCCGTGCGGCGTCTGGCATTCGCCTAGACGTGCTCCGCCATCGGTCGCTCTCACGCTGAAGCTGAACTCGCGCACGTTAAGATGATAAGTGTGAAAAAACTCCGAGTCGGCGTCATCTATGGCGGCCGGTCGGGCGAACATGAGGTATCCGTGGCCTCGGCCGCGTCGATCTTCAAACACCTCGATCGCGAGCGGTACGAAGCCGTGCCGATGCGGATCGAGAAGAGCGGACAGTGGGTTCTCGGGGGCCGAGTTCCCGAGGTGCTCTCCGCCGCCGACGTGGTCGAACAGCGCGGGACTGAAGCCCTGCAGGTCGTCGACGCCTCGGCCGCGGTCTCACGCGGCGGGCTGGACGTCGTCTTCCCAGTCTTGCACGGCCCCTATGGCGAGGACGGTACAGTGCAGGGGTTGCTGGAGCTGGCGGACATCCCGTACGTGGGATCGGGCGTCCTCGGCTCGGCCGTCGGCATGGACAAGGCAGTCATGAAGACGCTCTTTGCGGCGCAAGGACTGCCGATCGTTCCCCATCTCACCGTGATGCGACGCGAATGGCTCGACCAACCGGGTGTCGTTGCCGATCGGGCGGCGACGGTATTGCGATTTCCAATGTTCGTCAAGCCAGCCAACCTCGGCTCGAGCGTCGGCATCTCAAAGGTCAAGGCCGCTGAGGACTTCACCCGCGCGATGGATCTCGCGTTTGAGTTCGACCGCAAGGTTGTCGTCGAGGCCGGTGTGCTCAACGCCCGTGAAATCGAGTGCGCCGTACTGGGCAACGCCGCGCCCGAAGCGTCAGTCCCCGGCGAGGTCATCGTCACGCATCCCGATGGCTTCTATTCCTACGATGCCAAGTACATCGACCCTGAGGGGGCATCCTGGAGAATTCCTGCCGACATCTCTCCAGAAGCCGCTGACCGGGTGCGAGGCTTGAGCGTGGAGGCCTTTCGGGCGTTGGATCTGGCCGGCATGGCGCGCGTCGACTTTTTTCTCGACGGCAAGGGTGGCGCCCTCTACCTCAACGAAGTGAACACGATTCCGGGTTTCACCACGATCTCGATGTACCCAAAGATGTGGGCAGAGTCTGGCCTCCCCTATCCGGCGCTTCTCGACCGGCTGATTGCGCTCGCGCTCGAGCGCCACGGGGAAAAGCAGATGCTTCGCACCAGCGTCCGGTGAGCGACAGCCGTCCCCCGTCGACGTGTGATCGGCCGCGACGGGCTCGAGCGTCCTCGGCAGCGCCGTTTCGAACACCGAGCCGTCCGATGATCCGCATCACACTCGTGTGTCTGGCGGCCTTCCTGGCAACGGCGAGTCCGACCGCCGTCCGCCAGGGGCAACGGGGCCTCACCGCGTCGCCCGAGGTGGGACGCGCCTATGACGCCATCCTCGACGGCCGCTTTGACGAGGTACCGCTCCTACTCACTCGGGCGTGTGGGCCCGCGCCGGATGAGGCATGTCAGCTGCTCGAGGCGGTCAGCCTCTGGTGGCAAATTCAGCTCGACCCGTTCAGCCGCACACGCGACACCGCGTTCGAGACGCAGGTCGACGCGGCCATCACCGCGATCGAGGCATGGACGACACGCGAGCCCCAGCGCGCAGAGGCCTGGTTCTATCTTGGAGGCGCGTACGGGGCGCGATCGCAGTGGAGAGTGCTGAGGGGCGAGAGGCTGGCTGCCGCGCGGGACGGCAAACGGATCAAGGACTCTCTCGAGCGCGCCCTGTCGCTGGACCCGGAAATGGCGGATGCACACTTCGGCATCGGCCTGTACCGCTACTACGCGGACGTTGCGCCGGCGGCGTTGAGGATCCTCCAATGGCTGTTCCTGTTACCAGGCGGCGATCGAGCCGGTGGACTCGACGAGATCGACCAGGCCCGAAAGAGCGGGCTGCTCCTGCGCAGCGAGGCGGACTACCAGCTCCACCTGCTGTATCTCTGGTACGAGAAACGGCCCGAGTCGGCACTCGCGTTGCTCGAGGACCTGGTCGAACGGCACCCGCGGAACCCCCACTTTCCGCAGGCGGTCGCCGAGCTGCACGATGTCTACCGGCGTGACGCAGACGCAAGCCTCCGATCGTGGCAGCGGCTCTTCAACGCCGCACGGGCTGGGCGCGTGGCCGAGGCGCAGATGGCCGAGACAGCGGCACGCCTCGGCATCGCCCTGCAACTCGACCGTCTCTCGCGTGGTGAGGAGGCGATCGAGCTGCTTCGCGCGGTCATCAGCGCGCGCCCTCCCGCGCCGTTCGCCGCCGTCGCGCGTGCACACCTGCAACTCGGCGACACACTCGAGCACCTCGGACGACGCAGCGATGCGATTGCATCGTACGAAGCAGCGATCGTGGCCGCTGGTACTGACGATCCTCTGCGCATCGCAACGCGCGCGCGCACGGCGTTGCGCGCGCGACCGTGAAGTTCTGCACACGCCGATCCGACATTAGGGTTAGAGGGTGAGACTTGACAGATGGCGCGTGATTGGACGTGGCGTCCACACGCGTTTTTTTGACAACGCAAGCGCTTTTGTGCTTGACATCAAATAAATCTCACCCATAATCTACATCTGGTATGAGGGTGGATGGCTCAGCCCACCCGTTGTGACGGTCATGGTGGCCGTCGGAGGTTGAGCCACCACAACCTAAGGAGAAAACCACATGGCGAAGAAGGCTGCCAAGGGCGCTAAGAAGAAGGCCGCGAAGAAGCGGTAGTTCTTCGAACGAGATTAGGGGTGCTCACATGGAGCACCCCTTTTTTTAACTTTTTTCAGTTGCTGCCCTCCCGCGACGCGTTGTGCGCCGGGAGTGAGCCCGCGAAGCGAGGAACGCCACGACCTGGGCCGACGTGCCAGGCGGCAGAGTGCGCCGGGTCGAACGGTGAAAGGCTCGCAATCCACAACCACCGAAGGGGGGGATTCACAGATGGCGAAGAAGGCTAAAGCCGCGAAGAAGAAGGCCGCGAAGAAGAAGTAGCGCTGGTCTCGCCATGAAGTAGGGGGCGTGCGAATTCGCGCGTCCCCTCTTTTTTTGCCCGGATGGCGGCCGCAGGCTACTCGGGTGTCACCCCGTCCCAGATCCGCACCCGCTGGATGACGTCCCACGGCATCAGCCGATCGACGATCTCCATGCCGGCTACGACGTGACCGAACACTGTGTACCGACCGTCCAGGTGCGGTTGTGGAGAATGGGTGATGAAGAACTGGCTACCGCCCGTATCTTCCCAGTCGAGGGCCATCCCAACCGTGCCTCTGAGGTACGGGCGCATGTTGATCTCATCCCGGATCGTGTAGCCGGGCCCGCCTTCGCCATCGCCGCGCTTGTCGCCGGCCTGTACCACGAAGTTGGGCACCACGCGGTGAATCGCCATCCCGTTGAAGAAGCCACCGCGTGCGAGCGAAATGAAGTTCGCCACGGTCTGTGGAGCGTCCAACACGGCGAGCTCGATCTCGACAACCCCGAAGTCGGTCTCGATATAGGCGTGCGGTGAGAAGACCGGACTGACGAGCCCCTGCCACTCTGAGTCGGACAGCTGTCGACCGACGGCGGGTCGGATCGATGCAGCCGCATCCACTCCGCCCTCGCGCTCCTGCAGCAATGTCGCGGCCCGGACCCGCACGGGCCATTCCCGATCGCGAAGCGCCTCCTCCAGCAGGGGACGCGCCGCCGACGGGTCGATTCCTACCAGAGCGGCCAGAATGGCGGCTCGCGCAACGTAGGACTCGTCGCCGAGCGAGGCACGATACGCGGCGGTGAGTTGCGGGACAGAGGCCGTGGCCTTCAGTTCAGCAAGTCCGTTTGCCGCAACGGCGCGGATGGCGAAATCGCTGGCCTTCAAGTGCTCGGTCAGCACCGCCTCCGCCGCCATGGCCTTCGATGTCACGAGCGCGGTCAGAACAGCCGACACGACTCTGAGGTCCAAATCGCGAAGGAGGAGCTGCAATCGAGATTGCGCTCGTGCGGGGGGCAGCGTCGCCAATGCTTCGGCCTCGGCCGCTCTGACAGTCCAGTCGGAATCCATGTCCAGGCCCGACAACGCGGACAGGAAGGTGTCGGGGTCGATGCGGGCCAGAGCCCGTCTGGCGGCACCGCGGACGGCTGGCGCACTGTCTGATATCAGGTCCAGCATCCTGTCGAGGCTGTCCGACGTCGCTACCGCGCTGAGGGCGGCGATCGCCTCACGCCTGAGCGCGGGTTCGGCTCCCGCATCGGCCACGATCTTCATCAGTCCGGGCAACGCAGTGGCATCCCCCATAGCCGCGAGCGCCCGCACGGCTTCGATGAGCACCGCAGGATGCGCTGTGCGAGCCTCGACGATCTGACGTAGCGGCGCGCTTCCGACCTGCGCCTTCATGACGCCGAGCCCTCTGGCTGCGAACGCAGCGGTGTAGCGGCCCGGCGTGTCCAACAACTGCACGAGCGCGTCGGCACCGCGCGGATCGCCGAGCCGCTGAATCGCGTACGACACGGGCCACCAGTTCGAGGCCGGCTCTCCGCTTGCCTGGAAAACCGCGTCCCACAGCGCATCGAACGATCCGAACCGCACCAGCGCATAGAGGCCAAGGCGGGCGGCCTCAACGGCGGGCGCAAGCGGATAGGACAGGTCATCGGCCGCCAGACCTGCCAGGGCGCCGCCCGCAACGTGGGTTCGTACCATGCCGCTCACGGCGTCGGCGTCGGCGCGATCGCCGAGGATCCCGAGCGCCTCGGCTGCCCGACCCTGCACACGGGGATCTGCATCGCGGAGCGCGGTGAGGAGCGCCGATCGTGCGTCCGGGCTGCCGATCAGTCCCAGCGCAAACGCGCTCATTTGCCGTACATCCGGCTCCTCGTCGGCGAGAAGCTTCGCCAGCGGCTCCACGGCTGCGGGGAGACCGACACGGCCGAGCGAAAGCGCCGCCCGTCGTCGAACACGTGCCTCGGGATCGCCCAGCAGGCGGATCAAGTCAGAGGGAGGCGGAGGGGCGACAACAGCCGGCTGCGTACTGGTTGCGGGCACCAGCACGAGCGGTGGCGGCGGGTTCGGATCGCGCAGCAGTCGCTGATCCTCCAGCCGCATCATCCACCTGAGCTTCTCTTCCCAGGGGACGACCGGAGGCTCCACCGACCTCTGCGGTGGGGCGGTCGCGCATGCGCCACACAGGAGGGCAAGGCACAGACACGTGGCGCGAGCCTTGTGCATTCTCAGGCGGATGATAGCATGCAGACGCGGCCCATCCGGGCGCGATCGAGCACATGTCATTTCAGCACATCGCGATCGAAGGACCGATCGGTGCCGGCAAATCGGTGCTCGCGGATCGGCTGGCGACTCGACTCGACGCGACGGTCGTCCTGGAGGAACACGACAACCCGTTCCTCGCAGATTTCTATGCGGGCCGTCCAGGCGCCGGTCTTCAGGCCCAGTTGTTCTATCTCCTCAACAGGCATCGACAGCAGGTGGCGCTGCGCCAGGCCGACCTGTTCGCGCAGACCACGATCGCCGACTACCTGTTCGACAAAGACAAGATCTTTGCCTACCTGAACCTCGACGACAACGAACTCTTCATCTACCAGCGGCTGTACGATTTGCTGGCGCGGGACGTACCCTCACCAGATCTCGTTATTTATCTCCAAGCCCCGACGGATCTGCTGGCGCGACGGCTGCGCGAACGCGCAACCGACGCTGGTGACACACTGCAGCCGGACCCGTCCTACCTGCGCGAGCTCAACGAGGCCTATCAACACTTCTTCTTTCACTACTCCGCAACCCCGCTCCTCGTGGTCGAGACCTCGCACCTGGACTTGGCGGCAAGCGACGCGGCGGTCGACGACCTGATGCGCCAGATCCGGACGATGAACAAGGGAACGCGGTATTACGTACCAAGAACATAGCGTTCGGGTCGTTCGAGGCGTTTGGGCCGTTGCGCGCGGCGGTCACTGTTGACCACCCGAGACCCCTGGTGTCCGTGGGTTCCCATGCTACAGTTCAGGATTCATGGCCTGGTTCAAGAAGGCCCGCAAGCCGTCAAAGAGTTCGGCCTCGGCGGAGAATCCCAGCCGGGTCCCCGAAGGGCTCTGGGTCAAGTGTCCAGACTGCGCGCAGGTTCTGTACAACAAGGACCTGGAAAGCAACCTCCACGTCTGCCCGAAGTGCGCGCACCATTTCCGCATCAGCGCCGCTGACCGTCTGCGCGCGCTTTTCGACGGAGGGCAGTGGACGGAGCATTTCCCCGACCTCACCTCCAACGACCCGCTCCAGTTCAAGGACACGAAGGCCTACCGAGACCGTCTGCGTGCGTCGATCACCGCTACGGGCATCAAGGACGCCGTCCTGATCGCCACGGGCCGTCTCGACAGGCTCGACGTGGTCATCGCGGCGATGGAGTATTCGTTCATCGGCGGCAGCATGGGCGTGGTCGTGGGAGAGAAGATCACGCGAGCCGCAGAAATGGCGCTCGCGCGCCGGCACCCGCTCCTCATCGTCTCGTGCTCTGGCGGGGCGCGCATGATGGAGGGCGCACTATCGCTCATGCAGATGGCCAAGATCTCGGCGGCGCTCGCGCGCCTGGACCGCGCGCGCCTCCCGTTCATCTCCATCCTGACCGACCCCACAACAGGGGGCGTGACCGCCAGTTTTGCGATGCTCGGCGATCTGAATGTGGCCGAGCCCAAAGCGCTTATCGGGTTCGCCGGACCACGCGTGATCGAACAGACGATCCGTCAAAAGCTGCCCGAGGGCTTTCAGCGCAGCGAGTTCCTTGTCGATCACGGCATGGTGGACCTCATCGTCGATCGCCGAGAGATGAAGGCAGTTCTGGCAAGCACGCTCCGCTTCATGGGCGCTGAATCGACCCCTGACGAGCAGCCCACGATGGTCACGTCGGGCGCCGTCGAAATAGAGGCGTAAGCGCCACAGTTGCTCGAACGCCTCTTCGCACTCGAAGCCTTCGGGGTCAAGCTCGGGCTCGACAACATCTCACGACTGTGTTCGGCTCTCGGGCATCCCGAACGGACATTCGCGTCGATCCACATCGCGGGCACGAACGGCAAGGGTTCGGTCACGGCGATGGTTCATGCCGCCCTGGTCGCTGCGGGCCTCCGTGCAGCCCGCTTCACCTCCCCTCACCTCGTGGATCTCGCCGAACGGTTCGTCATCGGAGCGGATCCTGTTGACCCGGTGGCCCTGCGACTCGTCGCGAGCGACGTGCTCGACTGCGCCGACCGGCTGCGGGCAACCGGTGAACTGCCTGTCCATCCGACGTTCTTCGAAGCCACCACGGCGATCGCCTTCGAACTGTTTCGTCGCGCCGACGTCGAGGTCGCGGTCATCGAGGTCGGTCTGGGAGGACGGTACGACTCCACCAACGTGATCGCGCCGCAGGTTGGGGCGATCACGTCGATCGGCTTCGACCATCAGCAATTCCTCGGCGACACGATCGAAGCCATTGCCTTCGAAAAAGCAGGCATCATCAAATCCGACATGGACGTCGTCACGGGCGCTCTGCCCGTCCAGGCTCGTGACGTCATAGCGACGGTCGCGGCCAAGCATGGGGCGCGGCTGGTGGACGCCAGCGCGGGCGCACGTGTGAGCGCCGTCGAGGGCGACGATGACCGCCTGGTCATCGAAACGCCAGAGGAGCGATACGGGCCCCTTACGCTCGCCCTTCGAGGCGCACACCAGATTGGCAACGCCCTCGTGGCGATCCGCGTGCTCGAAACGGCGAGACGCCGGGGCATCGGCGTATCGAAAGCCGCCATCGAACGCGGGATGACGGACGTCCAGTGGCCCGGTCGTCTCGAGCTGATTCATCTGGACGATGGCGGCCGGTTGCTGTTCGACGCCGCGCACAATGTCGACGGCGCGCGGGCGCTCGCCGTGTACTTGCGAGTGCATCACCCGGAACGGCCAATCCTCGTCTTCGGCGTCATGCGCGACAAGGACGTCGATGGCATCATCGGCGCCTTGCTCCCGGTTGTGTCATCGGTGATCGCCACCGCGGCGCATACTCCACGTGCGCTTCCCGCCGACGATCTGGCCGTTCGCATCAGGGCCGCAGGCCCAGGGGTCGACGTGCGCACCGAGCCCGACCCGGCGACGGCGGTCGAACAGGCCCTGACAGGCAACCGCACGGTGTGCGTCGCGGGTTCGATCTTCGTGGTGGGGGCGGTTCGCGACCGCTTCAGACGCCGTGCTATCCTGCGGTAACTCTCTGATTCCTCATGGTTTCTTCGCGAATTCCACTTTCCTTCCTGCTCTGCGCGCTCGCACTGCCTGCTCTGGCGCAGTCGCCCCAGGCTGCCGGTCAGACAGCAGCAGTGCCGGCAGCCGGCGACGCCTTCTTCAGCACCTGCACGCGAAACACGCAATGGGTATTCGAGAGGCTCTCGGCGACTCAGGTGCGACTGACGGGGCAGGCGGAGATCGAATGTCCAGGCATGGGATTCTCCGCCGACGTCATCGACGTCTTCACCGATCCGGAGCTTCGCCTCGTTGCCAGCGGAAACGTCGTCTTCTCCAATCCCGAAGGCCGCATCGCCGCGGAGCGGGTCGAGTTCAACGTGGCGAAGGGCACGGGGACATTCCATCTGGCTTCGGGCATTTTGTCGCTCGGTGACACGGTCGATCGTGCACAGTTCGGAAACCAGGATCCCGACGTCTACTTCTACGGCGACACGATCGAGAGGCTCTCCAGCCGCTCCTACCGTCTGACGCGTGGTGGCTTCACGACCTGCGTGCAGCCGACGCCTCGGTGGGAAGTGACCAGCGGGTCGGCGCTGATCAACCTCAACGATTACGCGATCGCGCGGAACATGCTGCTGCAAGTAAAAGGTGTGCCGCTGTTTTACCTCCCCATCATCTACTACCCGATCCAGGACGACGACCGGGCGACCGGATTCCTGATGCCGACGTACGGTGCGTCGACGCTCCGCGGAGCGTCCTTCAGCAACGCCTTCTTCTGGGCGATCAACCGGAGCCAGGACGCCACGTTTTTTCACGACTGGTTCACTCGCACCGGGCAGGGCGCCGGCGGGGAGTACCGGTATGTCGCAGGGCCAGAATTCGTACGGGAATCTTCGCTACTACCTTCTCGACCAGCACGAGACCGAGTTCAACGACTCCGGCACCGTGACGGTCCTCCCGGCGCAATTGACCTACCAGATCACCGGCAGGGGCAATCAGGCGATCGGGACCGCGATCCGATTGCACCAGCGAGTCGACTACACATCCAGTCTGATCACGCAGCAGCTGTACCAGCAGGATTTCTACAGGGCGTCCAACGCCAGTCGGACCATCGAAGCCGGGATGGTGGGCATGTGGGGCAGCCTCAACACGAGCGCCCTCTTCCAGCGCATCGAGACAGCCACGGACAGCGATAGCTACCAGGTGTACGGCAGCAGTCCGAGGATTACGGCTTCGATCGCCCCCCAGCGTCTGTTCGGCCTGCCAGTCTACGGCTCGCTGACCAACGACCTCGCATACCTCCCCTATCGGCAAGTGACCGACGGTGTCGTGGCGAGCGACAGGGGCCATGCTCGTTTCGACACGCTGCCGACGCTCAGGGCGGCATTGTCGCGGCTCAGCTTCCTCACGTTCAATACCAGCGCGTCGTACCGCACGACCTACTACACGAAGAGTGCCGACGACCAGGGACGCGTGGTCGATGAGCCTCTCTGGCGTCAGTACTTCACGCTCCGTTCCGATGTCGTGGGACCTGTATTGGCGAAGATCTGGGATACGCCCGGCAGCGGCTACAGCGAGCGAATGAAGCATCTCATCGAACCAACGTTCGCTTTCGAGTACATTTCGCCAATCCCCGACGCCCGCAACGTGCTCACGCTTTCCGATTCGAGCGAGGTGATTCCCGGCGGGTCGGCTCGACTGACCTATGGCATCAACAATCGACTATTGGCTCGCGCGCGGACGTCCGATGGTTCGGCGGGGACGACCGTTCAGTTTCTGACGCTTGGCATTCAGCAGACCTACTACGCGACGGAACGATCCAGCCTGAACGATACGCAGTACGTGAGCACGTCTTTTCACTCCAGGCCGGTCGATTTGTCGGATATCGCGGTCGGCATCAAGGTCACGCCGAATGAGCTGCTCGACTCAACAACCCGGCTGGAGTACAGCGTGCACGGCGAAGGACTGCATGTGGTCACCACCGGAACGACCGCGCGAATCGGGGAAGGCGCAACAAGCCTGAGCTACAGCCGGTACCGACGGTCCGCGACGGCCAAGCCCGAAAGTTCGTTGACGTGGGCAACGAACGTCGATCTTCTTGAAGGCCGGTCTGAAGGGTCGTACTCCCTGACGTGGGACATCGGTCGCTCCACAGTGCTCACCCAAAGCCTCGGGCTCTCGTATCTCGCACAGTGCTGCGGCATCCAAGCCGAGTTTCAGAAGTTCAACTACCCGCAGGCCAGTTCGAGCTTTCCCATTTCCTCCGACCGGCGATTCAACGTGTCGCTCGGTACTGGCAGGCCTCGGCACCTTCTCCAATTTCTTCGGCGCTTTCGGCGGCCTGGGAGGCGGTAACTGACGTGAAAGGGCTCATCCTCAGTGGCGGGAAAGGGACGCGTCTGCGTCCCCTGACCTACACCAGCGCCAAGCAGCTGGTCCCGGTGGCGAACAAACCCGTGCTCTTCTACGGCATCGAGGCCATCGCGGCTGCCGGCATTCGCGAGATCGGCATCGTGGTGGGCGACACCCAGGCGGAGATCCGAGCTGCGGTTGGAGACGGCTCCCGATGGGGGGTTCGAGTCGAATACATCGAGCAGGAGGCGCCGCTGGGCCTGGCACATGCGGTGAAGATCAGTCAGCCCTTCATCGGCACTGATCCGTTCGTGATGTACCTCGGCGACAACCTCCTCAACAAGGGCATCACCCACTTCGTGGAGGAGTTCGCTCGCGAGAAGCCGGCGGCGCAGATCCTGTTGGCGCGGGTGCCCGATCCACAGATGTTCGGAGTCGCCGAGCTGCGCAACGGCACGGTCGTGCGCCTTGTCGAGAAGCCGAAGGAACCGATCGGGGATCTGGCGCTCGTGGGTGTATACATGTTCGGTTCGGAGGTGTTCGAGTCGGTCAACCGGATCAAGCCCAGTTTCAGAAATGAGCTGGAGATTACCGACGCGATTCAGGACCTGATCGATCGCGGCCTGACGGTCCGGCCGCACATCGTCGACGGATGGTGGAAGGACACCGGCAAGCTCGAGGACATGCTCGAGGCGAACCGGCTGATTCTCGAGATCCAGGAGCGGCGCATCGACGGGTCGGTGGACGCCGAGAGCCGGGTCGAGGGGAAGGTCGTCATCGAGGCCGGGGCGGTGGTGGAGCGGTCGGTCATCAGGGGGCCCGCCATCATCGGCCGCGGCGCGCGAATCGTGCAGGCCTACATCGGTCCGTTCACCTCCATCATGAACGACGTGGAGATCCTCGATTCCGAGATCGAGCACAGCATCGTTCTCGAGGGATCGAGCGTCCGGGATCTCTCGAACCGCGTGATCGACAGCCTGATCGGGAGGAACGTGCGGATCTACCGGATTCCGGTCAAGCCCAGCGCGTACCGGTTCATGCTGGGAGACAATTCAGAAGTCGGCATCAGGTGGTGACATGACAGATCCTGCGGTGTATACAGCGACGGTCACGAAGTCTCCCCGAATTCACGGCGTTCAAACGAAGGCCCTTCGGCTCATCCCGGATGAGCGCGGATGGCTGCTGGAGATCCTTCGAGCGGACGACACGGATCTCTTCACAAAGTTTGGACAGGTGTACGTGTCAGCCACGTACCCCGGGGTGGTCAAGGCCTGGCACTACCATCGGGAGCAGGTGGACAACTTCGCGTGCATCGCCGGCATGGTGAAGCTTGTCCTGGTGGATACGCGACCGGATTCGCCCACGAAGGGTGCGATCAACGAGTTCTTCGTCGGGGTGCACAATCCGACGCTCGTGCAGGTGCCGAATCTCGTTTACCACGGCTGGAAGTGCATCAGCCCCGACACATCCCTCGTCGTCAACGTACCCAACGAACCCTATCGATACGCCGGGCCGGATGAGTACCGTCTCGCGCCGCACGATACGCTCCCCTACGACTGGACACGCAAGGATGGTTGAGGTCCTCGTCACGGGCGGGGCCGGGTTCATCGGCAGCAACTTCGTGCGGTTCGCCCTCGCGCGGCACGCTGACTGGCGGGTCACGACCCTCGACAAACTCACGTATGCCGGGCGCCGCGAGAACCTGCACGACGTCATGGACCATCCGCGACACGTCTTCGTCCACGGCGACATCGCAGACGCGACGGTCAGCGGTCCGCTTGTCGAGCAATCGGAACTGGTCGTGCACTTTGCCGCGGAGACCCACGTCGATCGGTCGATTCTGGCCGCTGGAGACTTCATCAAGACGGACGTCGAAGGCACCTTCGTGCTGCTGGAGGCCGCGCGCCGCGCGAAGCACCTCCGCCGGTTCGTTCAGATCTCGACCGACGAGGTGTACGGCAGCGTCGCCTCCGGTGCGAGCCGAGAGAGCGACGAACTGAAGCCACGCAATCCCTACTCAGCGAGTAAGGCCGGCGCGGACAGGCTCGCGTACAGCTACTGGGCCACCTACGACGTGCCCGTTGTCATCACCCGCGCGTCGAACAACTACGGCCCGTACCAGTTTCCCGAGAAGGTCATCCCGCTCTTCGTCACGAACGCGATCGATGACATCCCGGTGCCGCTGTACGGCGACGGACGACAGATTCGCGACTGGCTGCACGTGGACGATCACTGTCGAGCCGTCGACCTGCTGATCGACCAGGGAACGACCGGGGAGGTGTACAACATCGGCGGCGGCAACGAGGTCATGAACATCGACCTGACGAATCAGATTCTGTCGAACCTCGACAAGCCACAATCCCTGATCAAGCCCGTCGCCGACCGGCCCGGTCACGACCGGCGGTACTGCCTCGACACGACGAAACTGAGAGCCGTCGGCTGGACGCCACAGGTCTCCTTTGAGACGGGTCTTCGCGAAAGCATCGCGTGGTACCGCACGAACGAGTGGTGGTGGCGACCGATCAAGGAAAACGATCCCGCTTTCCGTTCGTACTACCAGGCACAGTACGAACGCCGAACCTGAACCTGAACCTCGAACCTGACCTTCGAACCGAACCTGAACACGAACCAAGCACAGAGAACCCAGAAGCGTGAACGACCGTCCGCAGGTACTCGATCACCGGCGCCGCCGGCTTCGCAGGGAGCCACCTCGTTGAGCAGTTGGCGTCGCACTCCGATGTGACTGCCTGGTCGCGGTCCCGCCCGCCACTGCAGGTCGCCCACCTGGCTCGCTGGGCACACGTGGATCTCCTCGATCGTGAGCGCGTGCGTGCGGAAATCCGCAGCCTTCGACCCACGGTGGTGTATCACTGCGCGGGTGCGGCGCACGTCGCCCAGTCGTGGAAGAACACGACCGTGCCCCTCGCCGGCAATGTGCTCACGACGCACTATTTGCTCGATGCGATCCGCAGGGTCGGAATTCCCTGCCGTGTGCTCGTGACCGGGTCCGCGTCGGTCTACGCAGCATCGAGCCACCCGCTCGACGAGCACGCTCGAGTGGCGCCGGCGAGCCCTTATGCCGTCAGCAAGCTCGCGCAAGAGCAGCTCGGGCTGCGTGCACTCGTCGAGGACGGGATTGGCGTGATCGTCGCGCGGGCCTTCAACCACACCGGTCCGCGTCAGAGCCCTGCGTTTGCAGCGGCGGGCATGGCTCGACAGGTCGCGCAGATCGAACGAGGTAACGTGCCTCCCGTGATTCGAGTCGGCAATCTCGACGCGCAGCGCGATCTCACCGACGTCCGAGACACCGTGCGGGCTTATGCGCTGCTCGTGGCGAGCGGCGTGCCCGGAACCATCTACAACGTGGCCTCCGGCGTGGCCAGGCCGATTCGCGCGATCCTGAACGCATTGGTCGGCAGATCAACCGTGCCGGTCGAGATCGAGACCGACCCAACGCTTTTCAGACCGAACGACACCCCGCTCGTCGTCGGCGATGCGCAACGATTGCGCGCCGCCACAGGCTGGGCGCCCCGCATCGGCTTTGACCAGATGCTGGACGACCTGCTCGACTACTGGCGAACGTCCGCGTAATCGCGTCAGTCCGGCCGAAGCCGGACACTGACTGTACATCTCTCTGCACTTCGATCTGAACGTCTGCGCGTGACTTCCCTATAATGGACTCATGACTCGGGAGGTACTGTGTTTGGTCGTGATGGTCGCGATGGGGGGCGGTGTGTTCGCACAGACACCACAACCGTTTCCCCGTCCCGGCACAGCGCCCCCGCCATCAACTGCGCCCCGGCGCCAGCGCCTCGGCCTCAGCCTCCCCCACCGCAGGTTGCGACGCCCGCCGTGCCACCCGCAAATGCCGGCGCACCGACGGAAGCAACTCTGGGCTTCCCGATCTACCCGACCGCCCAGTTCATCGCCTCATACGATGCTGGCCGGTCGCAGCGGTACTTTGTGTTCGGGGCCACGACTTCCTACGCGGAACTCGTGACGTACTACCGGACGGTGCTCAAGGAACGGGGCAACGAGGTGTTCAAGGAACCGCCGACCCACATGTTCGAAGTAGGCCGCTTCAGGGAGGAGACGATGGCGTTTCCACCTGGGGTGACGATCAAGGATTGGACATGGGGCGGATCGGCGGGATACCCGAACCCAATCCCGGGCGCTCAGCCTTCGCGATTCACGACGATCATCATGATCGTCCCTGTACCACCCGGCGGCCGCGGCAGACCGCTGACCTCTCGATCTCGCGGCGTCACGCCGGTTCAACGCTTGACGTAGATTTCGCCTTCGCGGCGGAACTCCTCAGACTTCTCGCGCATCCCCTTCCGCAACGCGTCCACATCGGTCAGCGCCTGGGCGGCGGCATAGTCGCGAACTTGCTGCGTCAACTCCATGGAGCAGAACTTTGGGCCGCACATCGAACAGAAGTGCGCCACCTTGGCCCCTTCCGCGGGAAGCGTTTCGTCGTGGTAGCTGCGGGCCGTCACTGGATCCAGCGACAGGTTGAACTGGTCCTCCCACCGGAAGTCGAACCGCGCCTTCGACAGCGCGTCGTCCCACACTTGCGCGCGCGGATGCCCCTTGGCGAGATCGGCGGCATGGGCGGCGATCTTGTAGGCAATCACGCCAGCTTTGACGTCGTCGCGATCAGGGAGCCCGAGGTGTTCCTTCGGGGTGACGTAGCAGAGCATCGCGGTGCCGTACCAGCCGATCATCGCCGCTCCGATAGCCGACGTGATGTGGTCGTAGCCTGGCGCCACGTCGGTCGTCAGCGGCCCGAGTGTGTAGAACGGCGCTTCGTCGCACCACTCGAGCTGCTTCTCCATGTTCTCTTTGATGAGATGCATGGGCACATGACCAGGACCTTCGTTCATCACCTGAACGTCATACTCCCAGGCGATGCGCGTGAGCTCACCCTGCGTCTTCAGCTCGGCAAACTGCGCCTCGTCATTCGCATCGGCGATCGAACCCGGGACGCAGTCCGTCGCCCAGCGAGAACGATACGTCGTACGCGCGCATGATCTCGCAAATCTCGCGGAAGTGGGTGTAGAGGAAGTTCTCCTGGTGGTGCGCGAGGCACCACTTCGCCAGAATCGAGCCACCGCGCGAGACGATCCCCGTAAGACGCCTGGCCGTCATCGGCACGAATCGCAGCAGCACTCCTGCGTGGACCGTGAAGTAGTCCACTCCCTGCTCGCACTGCTCGATGAGCGTCTCGCGGTAGACGTCCCACGTGAGATCTTCGGGACTACCACCGACCTTCTCGAGCGCCTGGTAGATCGGAACCGTGCCGATCGGCACCGGTGAGTTCCGCACGATCCACTCGCGCGTCTCGTGGATGTTCTTCCCGGTCGAGAGATCCATGACCGTGTCGGCGCCCCACAGCGTTGCCCACTGGAGCTTCTCCACCTCGTCCTCGATGGACGACCGCACGGCAGAGTTGCCGATATTGGCGTTGATCTTCACCAGGAAGTTCCGACCGATGATCATCGGCTCGAGTTCCAGGTGCCGAATGTTGGCCGGGATGATGGCGCGCCCCCGCGCGACCTCGGTGCGCACGAACTCGGCAGGAAGCCCCTCGCGCGCGGCGATGAACTCCATTTCAGGCGTAATCACTCCACGGCGCGCGTAGTGGAGCTGCGTTCCGACCACGCCGGCGGCGCGGCGCGCCTCGATCCAGGGCTCCCGAAGCTTGGGGAGCCCGCCGCGGACGTCGTAGCCCGCTGGCCCACTCGTGTCGTACAGACGCACCGGGGCCTCACCGCCAGCGAGGGCCACCTCGCGCATAGGTACCTGGACGGTGGCAACCGGCCCGTCTGGGACGAGCGGAACCGCCCGCGATTCGAAAATCTTCCTGGAATTCGGGTACGCCGTGGCGAAATCAATCATGAATACTGAAGGCGGGACCGCGCCGCGCTCCCTCCGCCGGTACCAACCGGATCAGGTTCCAAGGGTCTGTCTCAATCCCTTACGGGATACCCCTGGCGGCCGGTGATGATTATACTCGCGAGATGAGATGGCCAGCCGCAATCATCGCTTCGGTTCTCGCGTCCTCGGTGGCGTTTGCACAGGCGCCGGCACCGGCTCCAGCCCCCAAGCCGGCAGCGCAAGCGCCTGCACCGGCCACACCGCGCCCGGCCACCCCCACGCCGGCGCCCGCCGCACCACGTCCCGCACCGGCCCAAGCCCGTGCGGGGATCGCGCTGACGGTGACAAACACTCAGGGGACAACGCTCCCTGGGGTACACGTTGAAGTACTCGGCACTTCGGATCGCAGCGGCGATACGAACTCGACCGGGCAACTGAGCCTTACGGCCATGCAGGCGGGAACCTATCGTCTGCGTTTCAGCGGCGACCAGGTCGTGACGTTCGAGAAGGAAGTGGTCCTGAGGGCCGGACAGATTACGAACCTCGACGTCGCGCTGAACATCGCTGCACGCCGGCCTGAACCACCGCCACCGCCCCCGGCGCCAGAACCGGCTGCTCCGGTGAAGGAGCCCGTCGGCCCGGTCGGCGAGCCGCGCACGCTGTCGATTGTGGAAATGATCGAACGTGAGCTCATCCCCGGAAACCAACCACGCCGTGACTCGATCGTCTCCTGCAGCGGCAACGCGAGGAGCACGCTCGTCCAGCTCAATCAGGATCAGCCGGAGCGCTTGTACGACTCGGCGGACGTGACCTACTACGTTGTCGCCGGTGAAGGCACGGCGAAGATGAACGGTCGCGACTCGACGCTCGTGGCGGGAAGCTTCGTGTCGGTTCCGCGAGGTACGCCCCACAGCCTCGCGCGTCGAGGCCGGCGGCCCCTGATCATGCTCGCGACTGTGAGCGGCACGCCGTGCGAAGAGGCCCGCTAGTCGGGTGTGTGCGCCTCTTCGCGGGACCATGGCGTGACGAGTAGCGGCCTTCGGAATCCCGGCGTGGCCGCCGTGCTCAGCGTCGTTCTTCCCGGCGTCGGGCAAATCTACAACGGCGACTTCATCCGCGGCATCTTCTGGCTGGTCGTCACGCCGGGCCTCTGGATAGGTTCAGGGGGGCTGCTCGGCTGGATCTGCCACGTCGTCGCAGCGTACACGGCGCACCGTCGCGCGAAGGACAAGAACGCCGGACTCGCCTAGACACGGGATCGACGCGGCGATCGCGGCGGGTCGATCAGGGTTCGTACACAAAGGAGACCGCCGTTCGGCCGTCTCTCAGTCCCTTTCCGAGATCGACTCGCAGGACACCCGGCATGCCCGGGACCGAGACTCGGGCACCGATCCCCAGATCGACATCGTGGCGCGCACTCTGATCGACGCGAAGCCCGGTGCGTGCGACGTCGACAAAAGCGGCGGCTGCGGCACTCACGGGGCCGACGACACGCCACCACCGTCGTGCCTCGATCGACCCCTGGATCACCACGCGCCCCAAGCGATCCGTCCGGAGTCGCCCATGCGTCAACGCAGGGTGCGCGCGGAGCAAAGCGGGACGCACGGCGCCTGTGTCACCAGCCCACCAGAGATCGAGCGGCGTCTGGCGGGACGCGCCCTGAACAGTGGTTGAGGCCATGACGACCGTACCACGGCGTTCAGTTGACGATCGCGCCCGGAGAGACGTCTCGGCCGTGGAAAAGCCAGCATCGCCGAACCAAGTGTTCACATCGGCCCTGGCTTCGACCCGATCGCCTGAGGAGGCAAGTCGAAGCCCCCCGCCCAGCGTGCCTCGGGCTCGCCCATCGTTCCACCGGTCGCCCCCCACGGTGACGTTCCAGCGGAGCCGGGCGGTCAGCCACTGGGCTGTGCCCAGCCGCGCGCCGGTGCGCTCGGCTGTCGGCAGATCGGAGGTGAACGCCTGTCGGCCGGAGTAGGCGAGTACGTTCCATACGCCTCCCCACGGTGCCGGTGCCGAGATACCGCCCGCGACATAGGGACGTCGCGGCCAGAATCGCCAGGCGGCAAACAGCTGTTCACCGCCCCCGACCACCGACCCGGTTGTCAGCCTGACCTCTCGCGTCGCAAGCGCGGTGATCCCCATCGCCGCCAGCGACAGGCGGTCCGTGGCGAGGAGCGGCCGCTCATCGACGGCTCCTCGCAGTTCCGCAAGTCCCGATCGCACGGGCACGTAGTCCAGCCTCGTCGTTCTCGCGGCCGGCAACTCGGACAGTCGTCGCCTCGCGCGCACGAAACGTGCGTCGGTGAGCACCTCACCGGCGTCGACGGACACCAACCGCTCAACCACTCGATGGCGCGTACGCGTCAGACCGCCAATGCGCACGAGGTCCAGTCGTGGCTCTCCCACCTGGTTCCATGCCGCCAGAGCGCCTATCCGATCGCCCTCTACGAAACGGCTCGTGGCAAGCAACTTCCAGGCGTAAACGTCCTGTCCATCGGCGGCGGTTGCCGCCGACGCAAGATCAGACGCCTCCGCCCATCGCTTCTGCAACACCCGCACACCTGCCAGCTCGCGCATGGCCGCGGGGCATCCGATGGAGGAGGCGAAGAGCCGCTCCGCCGCTTCGAGATCGCCGGCCTGCGCTAGGCGCACCCCCTCCGCCACTGTCCGATCGCAGGGTGTGCCGGCGAACGATGGGGCGAATTCGCCCGGATCAGTCGACGATGCCCCCTCGGCGGGATGGGTCGTCGCGTCGGGCGAGCCGGGTGGCAGCACCATCCCCATCCATCGGTCTGCCGCACGCCAGCGCCGATCGAACTCGGCGGCCGACATCACCAGGAAGGGGGCCCGCGCCGGGTCATGAAAGACGACGCCGCGTTCGTGCACGGCAAGGACAACGATGTAGTGGAAGGTTGCGGGCCGATCCTCGATCAGCGTCAGGACCGGGCGACCCTTGGCCAGCTCGTCCCGTATCGTCTCATCGGTCCCTTCGAGCCCAGTGGCCATCCATCCGCGGCGCTTGAGATCGGCAATCAAGACATCCGTACGGATACCGGCTGCGCTGCGATCGACGAGGTCCGAGAACGATTCCGCGGCAACGCCGCGCTCGCCCCAATACCGCAGCACCATCGCGGCCGCCGCGCCGCCGCAGAGCAATTCAGTCTGTGAGATGAAGGGGACGTCGAGAAGAGAGAGCGCCGCCGGGCTCTCTCCCTGTGCGTGAAGGGGAACCGACTGCGCCGTCGCGAGGACGGCGCAGCACAGCACGAGATCCTTCACACGAGGGGGTATCAAGCGATAATGACAATCAAGATCAGGACAAGCAGTCCGATGATGATCAGCGTGGTCGAGATGGTGATGCTCGACTGACCACCTGCGAGCGCCTGTTCGACCTGGTTGGCCTGGACAGCGATCGTGGAGAGCTGCTGAGCGTCGAGCGTCGATATCGCCGACTGCGCCCTGCGCAGATCGAGTCCGATATCACCGGCAACAGCCTGCACCTCCGGCCGCTCGAGCAACCGCTGAACGGTCTCCCGATCAGCCGCGCTGGCCGCGACATGATCCTGGACCGCCGCGTCGAGAATCGACTGGGGCGCGACGTGCGACACTTGTGCGTGAGCAGGCATTGCAACGGCGCTGAGCAAGAACGTGACGACTACAATCGAAGCAAACGTGCGCATTAATGGGGCCTCCTGGGAATGGCCGTGTAGCGTAGCCCAAAACTTCCGCCTCCTCTCGTATCGGCCGTCATGGGGATCTCAATCAACGCCGTGTGCTGGACTCAACAACCTTTGTCGCTAGAAGACTCCGAGATCTTTCACGAATGGCTTGCCGCCCTCGAGGCGCGACATCTTTCCAATCTGCGGGTACAGGAAGTCACGCGCGCGCTGCGTGCCCTCTCGTCGGCCTACGTGCAGCGGAGGGGTCCGGCCATCAGCCGCTCGCTCGACACCGCCGGTAAACGTGCGGCGTTTGCACTGTTCTACGCGCCTCTGCATCTGCTCACGACCGATCTCGTCGTCCGGGCGCTCGGCGCCGAAACCAACCCACCGAGATCCATCCTCGACATGGGCTGTGGAACCGGGGTTGCGGGCGCCGCCTGGGCGTTGGCGGCCGACGGCAGGCCCCACGTCACGGGCATCGACCGTCACCCGTGGGCGGTCGAAGAGGCGCGGTGGACGTATCGCGAGCTGCGGGTCGCGGGGCGCGCACGCGCAGGAGACCTGGTGCGGCTGCCACCGCTCGCACCTGGCACCGCCGTCATCGCGGCATACGTACTCAACGAGCTTCCCGCCGCCACCCGCGAATTGCTCGAGGCGCGGCTCATCGACGCCGCCGGTCGGGGCGCGAGGATCTTGATCATCGAGCCGATCGCTCGGAGCATCGCGCCATGGTGGGACGCTCTGGCGGTCCGCATCGTCGCGACAGGAGGACGGGCCGATGAATGGCGTTCTCCAGTCGACCTGCCACCGTCGCTGCGGGTGTTCGACAAGGCGGCAGGGCTCGATCACCGCGAGCTCACGGCGCGATCGCTCTACTGTCCGGGCGCCGGCGCCTAAGGCACGGCGATCGACGTCGTCGTGACGACGTTGGCACCCGCGTTGTAGGTGTAGCCGGAGCGTGTGACGCCTGTGACGGCAATCGTGAACGTCCCCTTCTTTCGGGAGGCCTTCGAAGTCAGCACCGCATTGCCGTTGGCATCGGTCGTTGCTGTTGAATTGCTCTTCGCAAGACCCGTCCAGCTGCCGCTCACCGTCGCGCCTTGGACAGGTTGACCGCTCCCGTTCACGATTCTGACGGTCGCCCGGGCAGACGTGCCCGCGGCACTCTGCACCAGGGCCATCGTGATGCTCCCGACGTGCATGACGAGCGCCGGGTTCTGGCTGACGACGATCTGGGTCGACGCCGTGCCCGTGCCGCCGCGGTTGTCCGTGACGGTCAGGGTCGCAGTGTAGGTACCGGGCGTTGAGTACGTGCGCGAGGGATTCTGCGCCGACGAGGAGGCCCCATCACCGAACGTCCACGCGTACGACACGATGCTACCGTCCTGGTCGTACGATCCGCTGCCTGTGAAATTCACCGCCAACGGACCGAAGCCACTCGTCGGCGTCGCCGTTACCACGGCGGTGGGGAGCTGGTTTGGTGGAATGTCATCGTTGAGGATTGTCCCGACAGCGACGGCATCGCCGAGCTCGATACCAGCCGACGGCGAGCTGAGGGTGACGAGGAACGTCTCGTTGAGTTCCTGCACCGTGTCCCCCAGAATCGTCACCGTCACGCTCTTCTGCAACTCGCCGGGGAGGAACGTCACGACACCAGCGCTGCTCACGTAGTCGCTGCCGGCGATGGCATCGCTATCCGAAGTCGCAAAGCTGACCGACTGGTTGGTCGAGGCTGGCGCAGACAGAGTCACCGTGAAACTGGCCGACGATGTCGTGTTGCCCTCGCTGACCGTGACATCGCCGATGCTCACGCTGGGCGTGATCGTGTCGTACACGATGGCCGGCTGGTTGTTGGCAGACGCATAGTAGCCAACGAGTCGCACGCTGCCATTCGCACCGAAGCTGAGCAGCAGATCGTTGCCCATGGGCGACGGAAACACGTCACCCGGTGAGTACCCTGACAGATCAAGAATGTCGGCTATCGTCGCGCCGTGGATGACATCGGCACCTGTGACCCGGTCGAGCGCATAGCCGGCGAACACGTTCGAACTTGCGTTCGCGAAAATCGTGTCGCTGCTGCCCGAGTTGATAATGTGCCGGATCGAAACGCCTGGGCCGACCACGGCGCCGGCCATCAGGTAAGTGGTCAGATAGTTGGCGTTGGTCGAAAGCCACCCGAGCGGGTTCAGGTCGAGACGGTATCCGGAAGAGCTGGCCTCGAAGCCGGAGAGATCGAGCACATTGTAGCCGCCGCTGTCCCAGATCACTTGCTTCGTGCGTAGCGTTGGGTTGATGTAAAGCTGGCCTCCGAGACTGTACTGATCGATCGCGGCTCCAGTGAACTGATACGTATCACTCCCGGTTCGATAGGACTTGCCTCCGTACAGATACTGCAGGGCCATGACGTCGTAGCCCATGGGTGTGCCCGGCGACTCGCCAGGGAATCCATACGACATCACCGTGCGCGTATGGTTGTCTTCATCCGACGGCAGGTTGGGCGTCCCATCGTGTGGGTGTTTCAGACCGATCGCGTGCCCGATCTCGTGAATGAGTGTGGTGTAGCCGTGTTCACCCGCCGGGTGCTGGAAACCATTCGTGTCGCCCAGACGGTCATAGCTCGACTTCAAATGCACGTCGCCCCCGAGATTCGACGAGCTCGGGTAGTAAGCGTAGGCATACGACGGCGCCGTCGACCGCATGAACCGTACCTGCCCGAACGTGCTGGGCGTCTCGTTCACTTCCACGAAGGTACGGTTGATGATCGTGCCGTACCACGCCATGATGGCGCGCACGTTGGTCTTCACCGGTTCGCTGACTTCGCTCACCGCCTCCGTGCCGTAGTAGGTGCCGCCGAAGATAGTGTCCTCGTAGAAGCTGTAGGTGATCGTTGCCGTGCTCCAGGTGGAGCCAGAGAGGAGCGCATCAATGCGGTAGTCGCCGGATGCCGGAACCGCCGAATCCCTCAGCAGCGGGCCATCGTTGGGAACGCGGGGATTATCTGGCCGAATCCGTTCGCCAGAGCGCCCTGGGCTCTCGGGTCTGCGGGATTGGCTCTGTCCCTGAGCCCGTGCGTCGTTTGCGGCAAACAGGGCAACCGAGAGCGCGCACACGACGAGGGCGGATCGGCGGATACGGTTGAGCGAAATCATGCACGGCGACCCGCAATCGCCGTGCCCTGCACAAAGTGCGCAGCCTCGCGCTCTCGCGCGCAGCCGGACACCATCCCGATTTCAGATATCTCTCGCCCGTCGCCCTTCTTGTCGGCCAGGAGCGAGGATCCGGTCCCCGCTGCCTCAGGTCAATCTGTCTGACGTGGACCCGGCGAGCGTCCGAACCGCGAGGCGGTCAATGTGACGTCCGCTCGTGCCCACGCTTTCGAGAAACGAGCCTCGATGACCGCGGCTTCCTCGGTCTTCTGCTGTGCACGAAGCGCCTGCAGAAGACCGAACAGCGCCCACCCGTTTTCCCTGTTGCGCCGCAGGTCCTCCCAGTAGACCGTCTCCGCTTCGGCGGGACGTCCAGCCTCGAGCAGGATCGCACCCAGCGCATGACGCGGCGGATAGTGGAACTCGGACGGTTCGGTGTAGACGAGACTGTCCTCCAGGCGAACGGCGCGCTCGAGATGGGCAATTGCGCCGGGATAGTCACCACGCGCGGCCGCAATCTCTCCCTCCAGCACTTCCGGAGCCGGCGCCAACACGAGGCCCGCCAGATTGGGCGAGAAAAGCGGTTGCTTCATCGACTCGTCCGCGAGCAGTTCGCGGAGACGAGCCAACTCAGGCACCGCCGCATCCGTCTGACCTGTCGCCACGAGCGAGAGGCCACGCGCGTAATGCCATACCGCTCGCAGGACCGGGCTGTGGGCCGGCGGCTCGGGTTCCTTGAGCATCTCGTCCCATCGGCCGAACCGGGTCAATGCGTAGTACGGCACCACGCGGAATCCAGCCAGCAACGGCACGGCTTTCAGCGTCTCATCGTCAATCTTTGAAGCGAGACTCTTGGCCGACTCGACAGCGGTGCGGCCCTGACCATCGAAAGTCGCGGAGAACCAGAGGAAGTGGATGTTGTGGGGGTAGTACGCCATCGGATACAGACCCTGCGCCCGACACTGCGTGATGTAGTCCTCGTCCGCGGCGACAGCGAGTTCGTTCGCTCGTATGGCATCCGCGTAGCGCCCGACTCTCTGGTAGATATGCCCCGGCATGTGAACCATGTGCCCGGCCGCAGGCATGAGAGTCAGCAGCGTATCGGCCGCCCGTTCGGCCTTCTCCGGCGCGATGCTCTCCACGAGGTGGATGTACATGTGGAGCGCTGCCGGGTGACGGGGATTCCTCGCCATCACCCGTTCGGTGATGGCCATAATCTCCGACGTACCCTCGTGAGGCGTGCCATCACGCTGCCAATAACCCCAGGGACGCAGATCCATCATCGCCTCCACATACAACATGGCGGCGTCGAGATCCTGCGGATAAGTTGCTTGCACCGTGCGCATGGCATCGGCGTACGCCTTGTCGCGTGGCTTGCGATCGGCCGCAGCGCCCGAGTATCGCTGCGCCAGCGCCTCGATGTACGCCCGCTCCCGAGCGCTCGCCCGTGAACGCAGCGACATCGCCTTCTGCACCAGTTCATACGCCTGGGGTTCCTCGTTGGGCTCCATCAACGCGTTGATATTCGGTCCAAGCACCAGCGCCTGGCCCCAGTACGCCATCGCGAGGTTCGGGTCGAGGCGCGCGGCTTCGCGAAACGCCCGGCGTGCCTCGGCATGGTTGAAGGCATACGCGAGGTTCAGCCCCTGGCTCATGAACTGCTGCGCCTGACGATGTCGCGTCGAGACGGGAAAGGTGTGCAGGCCGAGATTCTGCAGCCGAGGTGCGAGCGCGCCCGTAGGCGACGCCTGCTGCGCCGCCGGTTCGGCGTAGTGCACATGGCCTCCTGCCTGCGGCGACTGAGCCTGAAGTGTTCCCACGCACCAGACCGAGGCCACAACCGCCATCGCGGTCGCACGCGGACGAAACATCGACATAGGTCTCCTCCTGTGGAACGTCAACAAAGATACACTCGGCAGGGCCGTCATGCCCAGTCTCCCGCTCCTTCTGCTACAGATCGCCGTCATCCTCGGGGCGTGCCGTCTCCTCACACCGGTCTTCGCGCGTCTCGGACAGCCGGCGGTCATGGCGGAGATGACGGCCGGTCTTCTGCTTGGCCCTTCGTGCTTCGGCTGGCTCGCGCCGGACCTCTCGGCCTTCGTGTTTCCGGATGGGTCGCTGTCCACGTTGGCGCTGATCAGTCAGGTCGGTCTCGTGCTCTTCATGTTCCTGGTTGGCTGGCGCCTCGACGTCGGCCATCTGCAATCGATCGGCCGTGTGGCTCTCGTGACGAGCCTCGTCAGCATCATCGTCCCCTTCTCGCTTGGCAGTTCGGTGGCGGCGGTTGCCTGGTACCGGTACGCCCCGCCTGGTGTGGACGCGGTGCCGTTCGTGCTCTTCATGGGCACGGCGATGAGCATCACGGCGTTTCCGGTGCTTGTTCGAATTCTGATGGATCGCCAGACTACTCACCACACCATCGGCACGCTGGCGGTGGCTTGTGCGGCGTTCGGCGATGCCGTCGGCTGGTTGATCCTCGCGGCTATCACGGCCATCGTTCGCGCCGGCAGCCTCGCCGATGCCGGCCTCCCGCTGCTCGGTCTGTTCGGTCTACGCCATGGTGATGGTCGGCATCGTCCGGCCGATGCTTACGAAGTTCGTTCGCCGCAAGGGGGGAGTTGGAGACGTCCTCCGATCTGGCGGTGATGCTCGTGACCGGTGCTCGTGTCGGCTTACACCACGGATGCGTTGGGCATCCACGCGCTCTTCGGCGCGTTTTTCGCCGGCGTCATCATGCCGCGGGCGGCCGACGCCGAGCGTGTCTTCACCGACCGCATCGAGCCAATCACCACCGCGCTGTTCTTGCCGCTCTTCTTCGCGTCGAGCGGCCTGCGAACGTCGGTGCCGCGGATCAACGACTGGGAGCTCGTCGGCGAGACGGTGCTCGATACTGGCCGTCGCTGTAGCCGGGAAGGGGATCGGCTCCGCCGTGGCGGCACGCGCGATGGGCATGACATGGGCCGATGCGTTCCTGATCGGCATCATGCTCAACACCCGCGGACTGGTGGAGCTCGTGGTCCTCAACATCGGCCTCGACCTAGGTATCTTGTCGCCGGTGCTGTTTTCCATGATGGTGATCATGGCGTTCGCCACGACCTTCGCGACTTCCCCGCTGTTGTCGTTGGTCATCAGGCCTCGACGAACGTCGTAACCCGGCGGCGCGAGCGCTCCCGGAGCGAGCATTCGCGCAGCGTGTCGGCGAGCGCCTCCAGGTTTGGCACGCCGCGAAGCATCACCGTCGGAAAGTGGGGATCGGACGAGCGCAAGTGCAGCATGCACTCATTCATGATGCGCATGCCGAACGGCTTGTGCAGGTCGAAGTGATCGATACGAAAGAGCTCCACGTTGTCCTTGGTCGTGGAAAAGAGCCCGTGCTCGATCTGCACACGCTGCGTCGTGATGCGGTATCGCATAGACAGGCTCCGAATCCAATAGAACAGAAACGCGATACCCAAAGTCAGCACCACCAGCGCCCACTCACCCGCGCTCGTGATTGGCTTCGGCCTCCCCACGAATAGCTCGCGCTCGACCTCGGCCTCTTTGGCGGTCTCGAGGGCCGCCAGGTCCGTGTTGCAGAATCGGCACTTGATGGCCGCGGCCTTGATGGTTTCGCCGCAGACGGGACAGGCCTTCGTATCGTCAGTCACGCGGTCGCTCGCTTTTCTGAGTTGTCCGCTTTTGTTGCTCTGCGTGGAATCTCCTGGGCAAAACACCACTCATGGTCCTCAGGATCCGTCGCCCGGTACACGACGATAGCAAATATTGGACAGCAAGACCGAGAGCCGACAGAGCCCAACGCGCGTATGGCCTGGGCACGCTGTCGGCGTGTGGTTGCACCTGTACCCAAATTGACTCGAAGAGGTGGCGGGCGTATGGTTGGCGCAGTTTGCGAGAGTCGCGGAGGCTCCCAACATGAAAAAACGAACGCTCAAGATTGCGGCTGTATGCCTCGCTTTATTTGGGGGCATCCTTCTGGTGAATTGCGGGCCTGGCGTTGTCGAGGGACAGCAGGACGGAGGAGGGGCCCGGCGAGGGGTTTGCCGCCGTCCCCGGACTCAAGGGCGGGCACGACGTGTTCGGCCCTTACGATCCGGTGCAGAAATGGCCGATGCCTTTGGCGGAGAGCCTTCCCAACCATGAGGGGTGGACCTGGTCACAGGCCACCGATGTGTTTCCCGAGAGTCCCGACCGTGTGATCGTGACGCAGAAAGGCGAGCTGCCCGTGCTGCCGAGGGGCGCGGGCGCGGAACCACCTGGCTGCCTCAGTTGGGAGCCGGCATCAAGTTTCCCGTCGGCGGCGGCGTGCCGCTGCGCGAAGCCGCCAGTGCCACGCCCAGCAGTGGCAGGGCGCGCCGCAGATGGGAGCGACGGCCGCGCCGGCGTGGATTGGCGATGGGAGCACGTCATCGTGGTGTTCGATCGCAACGGCAAGATGATCGAAGACTGGTCGCAATGGGACAAGATCTGGGGCCGGCCGCATGACGTGGAGATCAGCCCCTACGACCCGGAAAAGCACATCTGGATCGTGGATGCCGACAACCACTTCGTCAGCAAGTTCACCAATGACGGCAAGCAGCGCCTCCTGACGCTGGGTACGCCAGGCGTGCCGGGCAACGACGACACGCATTTCGCCCGGCCGACGTTCATGGCCTTCATGGACGCCAATACCTGGTATCTGGCCGACGGCTACGACAACGCCCGCGTCATCAAGTACGACATGAACGGCAAGAAGCTCCTGCAATGGGGCGAGAAGGGCACGCAGCCCAACGAGCGGCGCCCCGGCTATTTCAACAGCGTGCACGGCATCGCCGTCAACCCGACCACGCGACGCGTGTACGTGAACGATCGCAACAACGGCCGTATCCAGGTCTTCGATGAAAACGGCAAGTTCTTGGACCAATGGGATACCGGCCCGCGTCCGCCGATGAATATTCACAGCATCACCATGGGCGCTGACGGCGTGCTCTGGGCCGCCGACCAGGGATCGAACAAGCTCGTCGCCTACGACGCCAATGGTAACTTTCTCTATTCGTGGGGCACGTTTGGCACGTGCCAGGGCTGCCAGTGGGGGGTGCACGGGTTCACCACCGACAAAGAGGGCAATCTCTACACTGCCGAAGTGCGAACCGGCCGGGTTCAGAAGTACACCCCGCGCAAGGGGGCCAACCCCGCGTTCCTGGTGGGCAAGCCCTGGCCGGGGGTGTGGTAGCTGCTGGGCGCGCCTATTCGTTACGGGGTCAGCGAGAAACGTAACTGAAATGCCACACCGGGCATCTCGTAGCTGATGACGCCCACTTTGTACGTCGTGCCCGCAATCGCTCGCATGCGCGCGTAGGACTCAACACCGGAGTCGTAGCCGTCCATCCACGTCGGGGGACCGCCAGCGCCCATGATCCACATGTCGATCGGCGCCGAATGGATTCTTCCAGGTGCATGTGTCAGACCGACTTCAAGCGTTCCATCACCCGACACCGCGACCTGGAAGTATTTACAGTAGAAACCGGAATCGCAGGGTACGTCATTGGTCGTGACCTGCGCGTGTACGACGTCTCCGATCGCAGCGACGGTGTACCGGTTCGCGGAGCTACTTGGCGCCGTGGGATTGGCGTCGAAGCCCTCGGTACACCCGAGGGTGGATAACGCCAGAACGGTGACCCATGAGAGCGGTTGTCGCATGGTTGCCTCCGGCAGCAACGTCGTTGCGATGGGTCTCGGCTGCGCGTGCTTCGTCGGATAAGGGGGCGCTGTGCGGCAAATAATACGTCGGGATCGCACCCTGGGACAAGCTGTCCTGACAGCGCAGTCCGAGAGCATCGAACGCTTGTTTCGACTTCGCAAGAAACCTCTTATGAGGGGCCCTTCGCTTAACTTCGGGAGCCCTCTGGTATCGCTTATCGGGGAGGTCCAGCGCAGATCGCCGCTCCAACACAGTCCGGCGGTGCGGCAACCACGGTGCTGTAGAATTCTGTCGTCCAGATCGTCGGGAATGTGCGAGCGCGCGATTCAACCGACTGACTATCAACGACAATCAGTAGGAGCGCCGCACGTCTCGGCGCGCCCATCCGCCAGCGGACAAGAGGCACGGGCCCTTGCCGGCCCTGGAGAACGACATGATCAAGGTGCTCAACATCGACAGCAAGACCAGAGTTCCCGTACCGGAAGGGAGCGTGCGGAACATTCTTCGTCCATCTGACGACGGGACCAGGGTTCACGTCGCGATCGAGGAGGTCGCGGCGGGGAAGACATGTCGGTTGACATCCAGTGACAAGACGCAAGTCGTGTACATCCTGGAAGGCCGCGACGCCAAAGTCACCTACACCTCGGGCGGCCATGCGGTGGAGCACACCGCTCAACGACGTGCAGGCGCGTATCTGGAGCCCGGTGAGGAAGCCACGGTCACGGCAGCAGGAACCGCACTCGTTCTCCTCCTCGTCACGGTGCCGAAGCACACCGGCAAGCCGACCGGAAATGACTCGCCGAAGGGCTACTTCTTCGTGGAAGCGCAGCTGCGGTCATTGGTCGACGAGAAGCGCATCCGGGAGCGGACGTTCTGGGTCAACAAGGAAACAGGGCTCTCGGGATCCTGGGACCTGCAGCTTGGCCGCATGGCCTATGCGCCCGAGGCGTATTCTCCTAGGCACGTGCACCACGCATCGAAGACGAGCCCCATCACGCCCGAGCATTTCTATCTGATCGAGAAGGGCACCGGCGAGGTGAAGCACGACACCGGCAGCCTGCCCGTCGGTCCAGGTGACTTGGTTCTCATCCCCGCGGGCGAATGGCACCAGCTCATCGCATCCGAGTCGGGGTTCGACTACATCGAATTCCAGGCGCCGTTCGACTTCGCGACCACGATGGATCACGATCCCCAGGGCAAGAACTGGTACATCAAGGGAACGGACGACGGAACTGGAAAGCCCAAACTGTGGGTCCAGAGCTGACCGGCTGACTCGAGGAGCCGTAGCGCAACGTGCCTACGGCTTTCGACCCTCAGGCAGGACCAGTTCGTTGGCTTTGTGTTCGGCCGCGTCCGCTGGAGTACCTGCTCTCCAGGACGGGAGTTCGCCTTTTCCGGCCGGGTACATCGACTCCATCGGCTGCCACACCTTGTCGACCTTGTCCTCGAAGAGATCGCCAATCAGCAGATCGGTAACGGTTCCTCGCAGGTGCGGATACGCGTTCACGAACTTACCGAAGCTGAAGCCGTCGTAGTACTCGCATACCAGACGCCGCATGCGGTCGACGCCCTCATTGAACACGGGGCCCCATTGTCCCAGCTGAGCCGCCGACGTATCGCCTTTCGCGAACCCCTCGACGATCGCGTCGGCCGCCATCTCACCTGAGCGCAGTGCCAGGAGCACGCCGGACGAGTACAGCGGATCGAGAAACGCGAAGGCGTCGCCGATGAGCACCCAGCCGTCTCCCGACACCTGATTCGACCGGTACGAGTAGTCCTTGGTCGCAAAATACCCGGTCACCCGCGTCGCTGACGCGACGCGCTCCTTCACCACAGGGCAGCGCTCGACCTCTTCCTCGTAGGTCTGCGCGTACGGCCCGCGTCCCTTGAACAGCGTGTCGAACGGCGACACGACCCCGATGCTGATGATGTCGTCGTGCAGCGGGATGTACCAGAACCACCCCTGCCGATCCGCCGTCTGCAGCACCATCGTCGCGCCTTCGTCCCGGCCCGTATCGCGATACGCACCCTGCCAGTAGGTCCAGATGGCTCCCTTGTTGAGGACGGGATCCCACACACGCAAACGGCGCTTGTTCTGAATCAGTCCGTTCTGGCCGCTGGCATCCACGACAACCTTGGCACGCACGTCGCGATCCGGGCCGTCCTTCGGTCTGATCCGAACGCCCACGGCTCGCTCGCCTTCCATGAGGACATCCACGACCCGCACCCCTTCGTGGACCTCCACGCCATGCTCACGAGCGTTGTCGAGCATCATCTTGTCGAACTCGCTGCGCACGACCTGCCATGTCTGGGAGCACTCGTGAGGTTTGTTGTCCCAGAAGTAGAAAGGCGCGGACAACTTGCCGTTCGCGTTGACGAACTGCACGCTGTACTTCTTCACAAAACGGCTCTGCTGCATCTTCGGCAGCATGTTGAGCCGCTTCAGGACCCAGTAGGTCTCCGGGATCAGCGATTCGCCTATGTGGAACCTCGGAAAGTGCTCGCGCTCGAAGAGCTGCACACGTACACCCTGCTGCGCAAGGAGCGTAGACGCAGTGGCGCCCGCCGGCCCTCCACCAATGACAACAACATCTGGACCCGTGTTCGCTTCGCTGGACATGAACGACTACCCCTCCACGACGAACCGCCGCGCTTTCATCTCGAATCGCGGCAGACTTCCGACTTCCATGAGCTGTACCGACACGCTCAAACCCAGGGCCTCTCGCACCTGGTGCGATACCCGCGCGGCGAAGGCGGCGCGGTCGCCCGCCGTTGGTGCGACCTCAATGTCGATCGTCAGCGTCCGCATCGCCGCCGAGCGCGACACGGTCGATCGGAACTCACCGATCTCGGCGAACCGACGAACCACCGCTTCGATTGCCGAGGGATAGACGTTGACGCCACGGACGTTCACCATGTCATCGGCCCGCGAGACGATGCCGCCCTCTAGACGCGCCCATGTACGCCCGCATCGGCACGGCTCCGACCGGCGAACGACGATGTCTCCGGTGCGGTAGCGGATCACGGGACAGGCCTGCGTCCAAGATTGGTGACCACCAGCTCTCCCGATTCTCCGTCGGCGACCGGCGCACCCGTGATCGGGTCGAGTACCTCGCAGATGTATTCGGCCTCGTTGACGTGGAGGAAGCCCGGCGCCTCCCAACACTCGAAGCTCATCGGACCAACTTCCGTCAGACCGTGATGATCGATCACCCGCGCGCCCCAGCTCTGTTCGATACGCTCGCGCGTGGCCGGAATGCTGCCGCCGGGCTCGCCGGCCACGATCAGCATGCGCACGCTGCCATCCGCGAGCGATCGTTCCCTCCCCTGCTGCGCGGCCACCTCGGCCAGGTGCATAGCGTAGGTGGGCGTGCAACACACGACAGTGGCGGCAACGCTCTCGATCATCGCAAGACGAAGCTGACTCGACAGCCCGCCTCCCGGGACGCAATGCAACCCTACCTGCACGCCTGCCTCGAAACCTGCCCAAAAGCCCAGAAAAGGCCCAAACGAAAACGGGAAAAACACCCGATCCCCTGGAGCGACGTGTGCAGCGCGGTAGACAGCCTTCCAACAGTCGAGCACCCACTGCCAGCTCTCGTTCGTATCGATCCACCGCAGCGGCCGGCCAGTCGTCGATGACGTCTGACAGTAACGCGTGTACCGTTCGATCGGTTCCGTGAGCGAGCTCCCCCAGGGTGGCGCCTGCTCCTGATCGGCGACGAGCTCACCCTTCGTAGTCAGCGGCAGCGCCCGCAGGTCGGTTGGCAGCTGCAAGCGGTGGATCTGGACGCCCGCCTCTCGCAGCTTGCGTGTATAGAAGGGATTGCGACCGTCGATCTGTGAAAGAAGGAGCGCCAGTCGCCGCCCCTGCCACGCCGCAAGCGCGTCCCGGTCGAACCGCTCCTCGGGCAGCATCAACGCTCAGCGCCGACGGCGACCTGGAATCGCGCCGCGATCTCCGGCGGGATGCTCGTCGCCTTCATCGGCTCACCTGCCCGCTTACGCACGCACGCAATCGTCAACGTGCCCGAGGCGACACGGGTGTCACCCTTTGACACGACGCAGGCATAGGTGATCGTCTTGTCGCCGATAGCCGTGATGCGTATCGACACGTCGAACTCATCTTCGAAACGAAGCGGACGGTGATACTCACAGGCGACGGACACTCGTGGAAAGCCGACGTCGGCGCCTTCCGGGGCGATGCTCAGCCCCGCCTCACGCCACATCGCGTGCTCGGCTTCCTCCATATAGCGGAAGAAGCAGCTGAAATGGACCATGCCGGCGCTGTCCGTCTCGTAGAACTGCACCCGGCGCCGCAGTCGGTACTCGCTCACCATCGGGCGAAACGCTTCCGCTGGATTGTCGTTCACCCTTCTGCCTTCTCAATTCTCGGTTCGTGTTCATGTTCGAGCCAGAACCGCGAACCCCGAATGCCGAACCAAGAACAGCGAACCGAACCTGAACACGAACAGAGAAGCATGAGAAGCCAGAAGAGTGAACGACGTGTTCCTAGGTATAGCGGACGTCCACGTGCTCGGGCAGGAAGAACCGCCGCAGCAACACGTCCACGCGCAGCAATCCCGCGCGCGTGAGGGCAATTCGGTCTCGACTGGCTTCGGCGAGGAAGCCGTCGGCCGTCAGTGTTTCCAGCGGAACGCGAAACCGCTCGAGCACGTCCACCCCATACGTCTCCCGAAATGTCTCAGGCACAAGCGATCCACGTTTGAGCTGGAGGATGAAATCTCGGATCAACCGCTCCTCGGTCGTCGGTCGATAGGCTCTGGCGAGCGGAAGCTCGCCACGTTCAATCGCCGCAGCGTAGGTTTCCCACGTGTCGAGATTCTGCATGTGAACGCCGTGCACTCGACCGAACGATGCCACACCGAGCGCAGCCAGATCGCCACCCGACCACACCCGATCGGTATAGATGAAGCGGGTGGCAGGATTTTTCACCAGCGTGTACGCGCTCCGCGCGTGATAGCCCGCGGCCTCGAGCGCGACAAACGCCTCGCCGACCCAGCGCCGTTTCGTCGACCAGTTCGCGACAGGCTCGGTAAACCGTCCGGTCCCCTTCAACAGGTCACCGCTGATCGTCGTGTTGTACGGAAGCTCCATCTGATAGATCGTGACGCTGTCTGGAGCGAGCGCGATCGTCCGCTGCACGCAGTCTTGCCAGTTGTCCTCGGTCTCGCCCAGCATGCCCGCGATCAGATCGATGTTGATCTGAGCGAAATCGAGCGCGCGCGCCTGTTCGTAGGCCCGGAATACTTCGGGCGACCGGTGAGCCCGGCCATTCAGCTCCAGGATCTGATCGTTGAAGTTCTCGATACCGAGACTCAGCCGCGTCACGCCCAGCCGACGAATCACCGCCAGCTTCGCGGCCGTCAGCGTGCCCGGCTCACACTCGAATGTAACTTCCTCGGCCTGGTCCCAGCGGGTCTTTGATGTCAGCCTCGTCACAAGGCGCTCGAGCTGACTTGTCGAAAGAAACGAGGGCGTGCCCCCACCGAAATACACGAAGTTGAGCGGGCGACCCTCGATGGCCGGCAACTGCGTGTACAGATCCCATTCGCGACCGACCAAGTCCAAATAGTCGGCTACGTCCTGCGAATTCTTGTCGGTGTAGACGCGAAAGTAACAGAAGTGACATCGCTTGCGGCAGAAGGGAATGTGCAGATACAAACCGAGCGGTCCAGCCGAAGGCGCATTCAGCGCGGGCTTTGCGTCTGTCTCAACTCCGGCCTTCCCCCAAACAGAAAACGGAGGGTACGTAGCCACGAAATAGCTGCCGACCTCGGTCTGATCGTCCTGAGTCACCAGTGGGAGGGGCCGAGACACGGTTTCGGACATCGCCACGTAGTATAACTACGACGAGTCCGACGACTTTGTGACACGACTCGCCGCACTGCTCATCGTGGCCGCACTGTGCGTGGCGCACCAGGATTTCTGAGCCTCCGCGCGACACGTCGAGCCCAGAGCCCAGACAATCATCAATCGATAGGCCTGTCCGTACAGCGCCAACGCGGCCTGCGCATCGAACGGACGTGGATTGCAGGTGCCGGTCCACTGCGTGGCCGCGTCAGCCGAGAGGCTCGCCAGATCTCCTCGAGGTACTCCCAGCTCACTGAGCGTCGCAGGGAGGCCACCGGCGACAGCGAGCGCCGCCAGGCGATCTGCCAGACGTGCTCCCGCGTCGGGTTCATCCGCGCCACCGCTGATTCTCAGCAGCTCCGCGTACCTCTCACCGACCTGAGCGGCGTTCCAGCGCACGACGTGCGGCAACATGACACCAATAGCGACGCCGTGCGGAGTGCCATGCCGCGCGGTCAGCGGGTTGGCGCACGCGTGCGCGGCGCCAAGCATCGATTGTTCAATCGCCATCCCCGCCTCGTGCGCGCCGAGGAGCATCGCACCACGAGCACCCACATCGTCGGGAGCCCTCAGGACACGCTCGTAGTTCGACTCCAGCAGCCGCCAGGCCTCCCGGGCGAACAGGTCCGACAGCTCCGTGCGACGCGTCGTTACGTACGACTCGACAGCGTGGGAAATCGCGTCGATGCCGCTGACGGCGGTGACCATCCGCGGTTGAGAGACGGTGAGATCGGGGTCCAAGATGACCGTTCGAAACGCCGCTTTTGAGTCGCCACACGCCATCTTCGCGTGGGTCACTGCATCCGAAATCAGCGCATACGACTGCGCGTCGCTCCCGGTGCCGGCAGTCGTAGGCACGCCAACCATCGGCAGCATGGGACGTGTGGCCTTGCCGTAGCCTCGGTAGTCGCTCATGCCGCCGCCATTGGTCAGCACGAAGTTGATACCCTTCGCACAATCGAGCGAACTGCCACCGCCGAGCGCGACGATCACATCGACACCTGCCGAAGCCGCCTGCTCTCGGCCCGCTTCGACCATCCGGCTATCCGGGTTGGCCCCAAAGTCGTGGAATCGGCAAACCTCGATGGCAGCCTCGCCCAAGAGCGCCACGGCCCGGGCGACATAGCCTGCCTCCACGATTCCGGAATCAGCGACGAGCAGCGCTCGACGAACGCCAAGATCGCGCGTCACTTCGCCAAGGCGCGACACAGTGCCAGGCCCGAACAGTACCCTCGCCGACAGCCGCAGCTCAAAGGGACGCATCATGATGGGGAATCTGGGGATCTTACACGTCCATCGGCCCGGTTCATCGAGACTACATCGGCCGCGACGTCACCATGCGATGACGATCCGGTCCCGGACAGACAATAATCGCCGGCGTGATGACGATGCCAGCGGTCACTCTGAGCGATCCTGCGGTCCTCGCATTCGTGGTCATTCCTCTCGGACTCCTCGGCGCACTGCTGTGGGGAACCCACGCGGCGGCGCGGCATCTCAACGAAGACGACGCCGCACGCCGGCACGCGATGCTGATCACCGTCGTGGTCTCCGCGGTTTGGATGACCGCAACCTGGCGCGCAGCGGAGAGCGGGGTCCTCCGCCTGTGGGACGCGACGCCACCACCGTTTGCCCTCCTCGTCGTTGGCATTCTCGGCGTCACCGCGGTGCTCGCGTGCACGGCGTACGGACGACGCCTGGCGTTGGGGCTTCCGCTCTGGGTGCTCATCGGCATCCAGGGATTCCGACTGCCGCTCGAGCTCGCGATGCACGCGATGTACGAGCGTGGCGTCATGCCCGAACAGATGAGCTACTCGGGTCGCAATTTCGACATCGTCACGGGCATCACCGCGCTGATGGTCGCATGGCTGGTCTTTTCAGGTCGCGTGGGACGACGAGTGGTGTTGACGTGGAACGTCCTGGGCCTGCTCCTCGTCCTCAACGTCGTGACGGTCGGGATCCTCTCGACGCCTCGGTTTCGGCTGTTTGGCGACGACCGCGTCAATGTGTTCATTACCTATCCGCCGTTCGTCTGGCTGCCCGCGGTGATGGTGCTCGCTGCGCTTGCCGGCCACCTGATCGTCTTCCGCGCGGTGTTGCGGCGATAACACTCCCTGCCGGCTATATAATCTGCTCCGCGTCCTCGACACCCAACCACAGGGCCCCACCATGAAACGCAGCACCACTCGTATTCTCACGACGCACACTGGCAGCCTCATCCGGCCGCCCCAACTCCTCGAGCTCGTGCGCGCGAGACAGGGCGGGCAGGCAGTCGAGCAACAGACCTTCGACGCGACGTTGAAACACGCGGTCGGCGACGTGGTCAATCGTCAGGTAAAGGCGGGGATCGACGTGCCGAACGATGGTGAGTTCGGCAAGTCCACGAGCTGGTCCCTGTATGCACTGAAGCGGCTCAGCGGCTTCGAGTTGCGCGAGGTCACTGGCGCCAATCCTTTTGCGCGAGGCGGCGACCGCCAGCGCTTTCATGAGTTCTATGCCGAACTCGAGGGACGCGGCGACGGCAAGGACTGGTCGAACGTCACGCGGCACGACGCTGTCTGCGTGGGCCCGATTGTGTACAACGGCCTCTTCGAACTGCAGCGCGACATCGACAACCTGAGAGCCGCGACGAAGACGGCCGGCGTCGACGAGGCCTTCCTGCCGGTCGCGGCACCGTCCAGCGCGATTCCTGACCGGAGGAACGAGTACTACAAGAGCGACGAAGACCTCGTGGTGGCGCTCGCCGAAGCCCTGCGGACCGAGTACCGCTCGATCGTCGATGCCGGTTTCCTGTTGCAGGTGGACGACGCCCGGGCCGCGGTGACGTACGACCGGATGGTGCCGCCGGGGACCTTCGACGAGTACTATGCGTGGCTCGCCCGCCACGTCGACGTGCTCAACCACGCGCTCGAAGGAATTCCCCAGGATCGCATCCGCTACCACGTGTGCTGGGGTAGCTGGCCGGGGCCGCATACCACCGACGTGCCGTTGCGAAAGATCGTCGATCTCATCCTCAAGGTAAACGCGGGCGCGTACCTCATCGAGGCGGCCAACCCGCGCCACGAACACGAATGGAAAGTGTGGCAGGAGGTCAAGCTCCCGCCGGGCAAGATCCTCGTGCCAGGGGTCGTGAGCCACGGGACCAACGTCGTCGAGCATCCGGAGCTCGTCGCAGAACGGCTCCTTCGGTTTGCCTCGTGTGTGGGACGGGAGAACCTGATCGCCGGCACGGACTGCGGGTTCGCACAAGAGGAACTGAACAGGCGCGTGCATCCGACGGTGATGTGGGCAAAGCTGGAAGCCATGGCTGAGGGCGCGCGATTGGCCAGTCAGCAGCTGTGGACGTGACGACCGTCAGGTCGTCCGGCGCATCCTCGAGCAGCGCTCAGGGCGCCGACTTGAACAGTTCATCCGCGGCGCTGAGAATCGTCCAGCGCAAGCGCTGCGGGTACTGCAGCTCCCGGCCGAGGAAATCCCGAACGGTCGCCGCCGCCTCGACCGACCGATGACCCGACAACACGGCCTCGGTCCATCTCGTCGGAAAGAAAATATCGCCCGTGCGCTGAATCTCCCGCAATAGATCGAGGCTCGGGCCGACGAAACGCCGAGCATGTGCCTCACGCAGGGGATGGTTCAGGTACGCCAGCGACTCGACCACCCAAGGCTCCCTTCGCCGGTTCTCCACCAATCGCAAACGAGCGAACGCCTGCTCCCGCACCACCGGATCGGCTGACAACGCCGGCATCACGAACGCGAATCGCGCCTTGCGATCGGGGTTTTGCGTGCGTTCGAGCTGGGTCTGCAGGATCTCCGTCCACGCCGGGACCTCGCGGACGGCCAACTCGAGAGCCATGACGATCTCGTCGGTCTCCGCGAACGTCAGCCCTTCAATCTTCTCGTTGCGACGCCACACGGCTTCGAGCCACTCCAGTCCATCGGGACTGAGCGCTACGTCCCTGAACGCCGAGAACCATGCAGACTTCGCGCTGCTCGTCACGGCTCGTCCGATCCCAGCGCGAAGAACGCGCTCGAGCGCCGGAGCGCGACGCACACGTTCTTCGGCGGCGAGATGGCGCCAGAACGCGCGCGTCGTGTAGCCGAGCACCCGCTGGACATTCTGCTCGTCCGTCTCCATCGGCAGCGCGCGCAGGGCCAGGTCGATGAACGCACCAGCCGCGACCTGCGACTCGAGCAGGTTGTCCCACAGCGTGACCCAGGCACTTCCGCGAGTCAGCGGATCTGGAATCGTCGGCAGATTGGCGAGCAGATAGTCCCGACTCGCATCGTCGAGAAGAAATAGACCGTAGCCAACGCCCCCGCCGTTGGGTAGGACAAAAAGCGGCAAGGGCATGCCCTCGGCCTCGGGTACAACCGTTATGGTGCCGTTGACGGTCACCGCAATCTCGCGAACTCCGTCCGGGTATCCAAGCGCGACCTTCAACCGCTGCGGCCAGATCAATCCCCGTTGAAACGGATCCACGACGTTCAGCGTGAGCCTCGACACACGGCCGTTATCCACCCGCACGTCCGTGCGGACCTCGGGGCGGCCGCGCTCCTCCACCCAGGCGCGACTCCACGCGGCGAGATCGTCGCTGGTGCGTGCATCCAGGATGCGCACGAGGTCGAGCCACGTCGCATTTCCGAACGAGTAGGTCGCGAGGTACTCTCGAAGGCCGTCTCGAAACGCGGTCTCGCCGACGATCGTCTCCAGTTGCCGCATGACGATAGGAGCCTTCTGGTAGATCACGGCCCCGTAGAGCTGTCCTGCGTCGTCGAGGTTCGCGAGCGGTTGCCGGATCGCGTTCGTGCCGGCCGTGCGATCCACCTGGTAGGCACCCGGGTAGTTCGCCAGCAGGAACCGGAGGTCGTGGTTCACCTGCGGGAACGACGGGTTGACGATCTTCCCGGCCATGAAATTCGCGAACACCTCCTTCATCCACACATCGTTGAACCAGCGCATCGTCACGAGATCGCCGAACCACATGTGAGCCGTTTCGTGCGAAATGACGTTCGCGCGATCGAGTATCTGGTTCTGGGTTGCCGACTCGTCGAGCAACACACTGGCGGCGTTGTAGAGGATGGCTCCGGGGTGCTCCATACCACTGAACTGAAAGGAAGGAATCGCCACGACGTCGAACTTGCCGAACGGATACGGAATCGCGGTGTAGTCTTCGAGCCAGCGGAGCGCGGCGGCGTGCAAGTCGAAGATTGCCTCCCGATTGCGCGCGACCTTGGCGGCGTCCGTCTCGCGGTGAAACAGTCTGAGCTCGCGCCCGTTCCTGGTTGCGGTCTCCACCGAAAACTGCCCTGCCACGAAGGCAAATAAGTAGGTCGACAGCGGCTGGGTCTCGGCAAACCGAATCCGCGTGCGCCCGGCGCTGGAGTCGGTGGTGGCGACGGACCCGTTCGACACGGCCTTCCACCCCGCCGGCACCTCGAGCGACAAGGTATAGCGAGCTTTCAGGTCCGGCTGATCGAAACAGGGGAAGGCCCGCTGGGCGCGGGCAGGAACAAATAACGTGTACAAGAACTCCGCGTTGCGGTTCAGCGGGTCGTCCCCCGCCACAAACTCGATAACCACCTCGTTCTCCCCCGCTCGCGTCGCGCCGGCGGGAATGACCACGTGGCCGTTCACCACCGTCACCCGCACGTCCGCGCCGGCGACCCGGACGCTCCGCACACGTTCGGCAGGCTGCGCGAAGTCCAGGACGACCCGGTGTGGCGCGATGAGAGAGAATCGTATGGTGACCTGTCCCTGCACAGGGCTGCTCAGGTCTGCAGGGACGACGAACAGCAGTTCGTAGCGTAGGTTTCGAACCGACTCCGACCGTTCCTTCGCCAGCGCCTCGGGAACACCGGGCCCGGGCGCTGGTTCCGGACCAGCCTGGCTCACCAGCGTCGTGGCCAAAATCAGGCTCAGCATGACAGATGCCGATATTAGACATGACTTCAGGTAGAAGAAGAGAGGGGTATCAGGTGTTTGCAGGATCAGGGCGACGTCTTCTGACGGCCCTCGCTGGGCTGCTGCTGCTCACGAGCAGCCCGACTGCCCAGCAGCAGCCGGCGCCCGTAGCCGGGCGCGTGGAAATCGGCGTCCCCATCACGGCCAGGCGGCCCTCGGCCGCCTACCCGACACGATCGGTTGCGGCACCCGCACTCGCTCCGACATCAGAGCTGCGCCATGTCGTCGTCTACCTGCGAAACGCCAAGCCCCAAACCGTCGCGCCCATGCGTGTTGCGATTCGGCAGGTCAACGAGAGCTTCACCCCTCGGGTCGTCGCTGTCACGGTGGGCTCGGAGGTCGAATTTCCGAACGATGACCCGATTTACCACAACGTGTTTTCTCTCTCCCGCGCCAAGAACTTCAACCTGGGCCGCTATCCACGCGGAGACACACGGCGAGTCCGCTTCGACAAGCCCGGCATCGTGAAAGTGTTCTGCGAAATCCACTCACACATGAGCGCGACGGTCATGGTGCTCGACCACCCGTGGTTCGCTGTGCCGGACGAGCAGGGTCGGTTCGAGCTGCCTCCCGTCCCGACGGGCGAGCAGTCGATCACGGCGTGGCACGAGCGGCTTGGTGATACGACGGTGAGGGTCCGAATCGAGTCTGGTCAGGCGGCCACGGCGGATTTCGTCTTGCCGGTGCCCGCCCAGTGAGACGCCCTCCGAGGCTCATCGCCCGCACGCTGACGATGACCTTCGTTACGGTGGCCGTCATTCTGTCGGTCGTCTTCGTGGTTCTGACGTTGGAGGTGCGGAGCCGGGTCCGCGCCGCAGAGATCGGAAGGTTGAGCCTCACCGAGCGCATCTTCACGACGCTCGAGGCGCGTCGGCAACAGGAGCAGCTCGCGACGATCGCGATCGTCGCGGAGAACCCCACATTGAAGGCCGCGCTGGACACGTACTTCGCCGAAAGCAGCTTCTCGGATCTCCCCGCCGACCACGCTGCCTCCCTTCGCGAAACGGTCACGGTTGAGGCGGAGAAGCTCGCCACGCTCACCGGAGCCGATGTGGTGGCGGTCCTTGACGCCACGGGGCGTGTCTTCGCGAGCGCGGGCATCTCGCGAGACCATTGGTCACTGGGAGAGTTGATCGAGGCGCCGTCGAACGACTCGTCTACGTTCGAGGGTGTCGCCGCCCTATCGAGAGGAACCTTCCGCTACGTCGGCGCGCCGCTGCGACTCGTCGATCGCGACGTCGGGGCGCTCGTGATCGGTGCCGGCCTGGACACCGAATACGCGCGCGAACTGGCGGGCCTCGCCGGCGAGGATGTGGTAATTACTGTGAGCGGCGACGTGGTGGCGAGCACGATGCCCGACGATGTGACCCGAGACCTCGTCAGCACGACTCGGGGGCGCGAGGCAGACGGCGAGGCAGCCGCAACTGCACCGCAAGGGACCTTTGCGCTGAACGGCGAGGAATACGCCGTCCGCACGCTCTTGGCGTCTGGCCCGGCCCGTGTCTACACGCTTTCCTCGATTGACGCGGCGACCGGCGCCGCCACCCGCAACGCACTGTGGGCGCTCGGCACGCTCGCGCTCGGCGCGTTCGTGCTCGCCGGGCTCGGCAGTTTCTGGCTGGCGCATACACTGACCGGTCCCATCGACCAGCTCGCTGGAGAGATCGGGATGATGGCCGCGTCGCGTGACCTCGGCAAGCCGCTGCATCCAAGCGGAATCAGCCTGGAACTCGATTCGCTCACCGAAACGTTCAACGATCTCGTCCGTGGCCTGACGACGGCGGAGGCCCAGACGCAGGCGGCCTATCTCGGTTCGATTCGAGCGTTCGCGGCCATGCTCGACGCGCGGGACCCGTACACCGCCGGTCACTCCGAGCGGGTCAGCGCTCTTTCCGTCCTCATCGGCCGGCGGCTCAACCTCAGCGAGACCGACCTCGAAGTGCTCCGACTGGGCGCGCTTCTCCACGACATCGGGAAGATCGGTGTCAGCGACGCGATCCTTCGGAAACCCGAGGCGCTGACCGTCGAGGAGTACGAGCAGCTCAAGCGTCACCCCTCAATTGGTGCGCATGTCCTGCGACAGGTGCCGTTTCTCGCCCCGCACATCCCAATCGTGGAACTGCACCACGAGCGGCCTGACGGACGCGGCTACCCGCTCGGCTTGAGCGGCGATGACATTCCTCTGGCGGCCAGAATCGTACACGTGGCTGACGCGTTCGACGCCATCACGAGCGCACGCGCCTACCGTCCTGCGCGCGATACCGAAACGGCTATTGCCGAGCTCGAACGCCATTCAGGAACCGATTTCGATCCGCAGGCGCTGAACGCGCTGCTGGCGGTCGTGCCCTTTGCGAGTGTGGCGCCTGAACTCACCTCAGCGCCGGCACCCATGCATCAGATCGCATGAGGCGTACACCAGTGCCAGGTGCGCCGCGCCGTAGACTCGGCGCGATCCGCGCGATTTGCCTGTTCTGTACGATCGTGCTGGTCACGCCAACGCTTGTCCTGGCCCAGCAGGCGCGGCCGTCGCGGGTTGCCATCGATACGGCAGCAGCCATCGACCATTCCGTGGACGGGAGCGGCAACCACACCACCGGCATCATGGTTGACGCCATCGTCTCGGTGGGGTTGGGCCGGGGATTCGAGGTGGTCGCGTGGCCAATCGCGCAGCGGGTTGCCAACACAGGCTCCGAGAGCGCGGATATCTGGATCGCGACATTGCGCTACGAGCGGGCGGGTCCCGATCGGTGTCAGGATCGACGGGGGGCTCCTTGGATCTCCGGTCGGACTCGCGAACCTCACCGTACGCCGCCCCCACCTCAATCCCACCATCTCACAGCCCGCGTCATTGTTCTCTCCGTTGCCTCCGGTAGAACCCCGCGGTCCGCGTGGAAACCTTCTGGGGGCCATCTATCCATTCGGCGGGCAGGTCACGGTATCCGGCGCGCAATGGGACGCTCGAGCGGCGGTGATCGATACGTCTCCCCTTCGACGGCGCGGCATCTTCGTCGATCCGAAGCCGCCTCGATTTACCAATGTCGTCGTCGGTGGCGGCGTCACGCCGTTCATCGGTTTCCGCATCGGTGCTTCGGTGACCCACGGCGGTTGGATGGGCGCTGGAGAGAGCCCCACCAACACGGTTGGGAGAGATGCCACCGTGTACACAGTCGAATCCGAACTCTCGTTTGCACATACGAAGCTCGCGGGTGAGTGGGTCCGCGATTCAATCGACACGAGCACCGAGAGCCGCGTGGCGTCGGGATGGTTCGTGCAAGGACAGCAGACGCTCGCTCCGCGGTGGTTTGTCGCCGGACGAGCCGAACGCATCGCCTCTCCGCTCGTGACACCGATCAGCGTAGAGGTCCAGCGCCTCAAAACCTTCGAGGAGGTCCTCGGCTACCGGTTGACTTCAGAGATCACCGTCCGCGCGGGCCACCGCGCGCGCCAGGGCTTTGGGCGGCCCGGCTTCGACCATCAGTTTGCGCTGGCGCTCGTCTGGTGGAAGCGCTGGATCTAGTTCTAGAATCGCTCATGCCCCTCGCGAGCATTCCGCCGACAGATACCCGCGCACTCTTTCGACCCGTGGCCGCCGAGCTGGTGGCCTTGCTTCGCACCTTGAAACCGGCTGATTGGGAGCGGCCGACGAGTGCGGGATCCTGGGTAGTACGGGACGTCGTCGCCCACGTGATCGACGTGACGTGCCGACGCCTGTCCTTTCATCGAGACCAGCTCGTGCCACCGCCACCGCCCCGACCGATCACGTCCGAGCGCGAGTTCGTGGATTTCATCAACGGGCTCAATGCTGACTGGGTCGGCTCGAGCAAGAGACTCAGCCCGCGAATCCTGACCGACCTGATCGCCACGTCCACGACCGAGCTGGCCACGTTCTTCGAGGGTCTGCCGAGCGACGCGCCCGCCCTCTTCGGTGTGTCGTGGGCAGGAGAGCAGACGTCTGAGGGCTGGTTCGATGTGGGCCGCGAATTCACCGAGTTGTGGCATCACCAGGAGCAGATTCGCCTGGCCGTGGGCGCGCCGTCCCTTCGCGATCCGCGCTTCCTCCATGCGGTGATCGAAATTGCCGTGAGAGGTCTTCCGCACGCCTTTCGCGCCGTCGACGCTAGTCCAGGCGACAGCCTCGTGATTGCTGTCAGCGGCCCGGCTGGGGGAGTGTGGACGCTGGTCCGTTCCGCCGATCGTTGGACCATCCACGCGGGTGAGCCGCCGACCGCCGCGGCACGGGCGGGGCTGTCGGACGAGGCCGCATGGCGGTTGCTGTTCAACGGGCTGAAAGGCGATGCCGCCCGATCCGCCGTGCACGTCGAGGGCCGAGCGGATCTGGCGACACCGCTGCTCGCGGCTCGTTCGATCGTGGTGTAGAGGAGAGCGGCTCAGTCGGTCTTCCGATAGCCTCTGGCAGTCAGACGACCGATCGCAACGAGCAATCGCTGCGGTATGAGCCGCGACAGCGTCACGATGAGGCGATTGATTCTCCCGGGCACGTGCATCGATACCCCGGCCATCACCGCGTCGAAACCCTCCCGCGCCACCGTCTCAGCGTCGATCCAGAGCCACGTGGGCATCTTCTGCACCAGGGCCCGCGTGCCGGTGACGTCATGGAATTCGCTTCGCGTGAAGCCGGGACACACCGCTGTCACGTGGACGCCAAAGGGCCGCACTTCGTTCGCGAGAGCCTCGGAGAATTTCACGATCAGCGCCTTGCAGGCGGCATAGAGGGTGTGCCCGGCTGGAGCTGGAACGAGCGCGGCAAGCGAGGCCATGTTGACGACTCGGCCGTAGCGGCGCTCGATCATGCCGGGCAGAAGCCGGTGGTTCAGCTCGGCGGCCGCCATGATCGTCACCTGCAGAAGCTCCTGCTGCCGTGCCCACGGCGACGACACGAACGAGCCAGGAACCCCAAAACCGGCGCAGTTGACGAGTCCGTCGATCGTCAAGCCGCGACGGGTGATCTCACCGCACATGCTCGCCGGGGCATCGACCCGCGACAGGTCAGCAACCAGCACCTCCACTTTTCTCGAATGGGCGCGCCTCAACCGCTCCGCCAGAGACTGCAGCCGATCCTCGCGCCTCGCGGTGAGCACGAGATCGAACCCCTCCGCGGCGAAGACCTCGGCGAACGCCGCACCGATGCCGGAGGACGCGCCGGTGATGAGCACGGTTCTCTGGCTCACGCGCCTGCCCCTACTCCACTCTGCGAAGGATGAAACATTTCAGGTAGTAGGTCTCGGGCACGCCGATGAGCGCCGGGTGATCACGGCCTTGCATGCGCTTCTCGACCATAGCGACGGGCACGCGGCTGTCAACCGACGCCTCGTGCAACGTGGCCCCGAACGCGTCCTCGTTGACGTTGTACGAGCAACTGGACGTGATGAGGTACCCACCGGGCGTCAGAAGGCGCATCGCGCGAAGGTTGATTTCTTTGTAGCCAGCCAGCGCGTTTGGCACGGATGCCTTGTTCTTGGCGAAAGCGGGCGGGTCGAGCACGATGGTGTCGTAGCGCGCGCCGGCCCGCTCTAGTCGTCTCAACTCGTCGAAGACATTCGCCTCGCGAGCAAGAAGGTGTGACACACCGTTTCGGTCGGCGTTCGCGCGGATCCGGGCTACGGCGTCCGCCGAAATGTCGACCGCCTCGGCCTCCGGGCACTGTCGGGCCAATCGCAAGGCGAAGCCGCCGTTGTAGCTGAAGCAATCCAGGAGTCTCCCCCGAGCGTACCGCGCGGCCGCGTCGCGATTCTCCCGCTGATCGAGGAACAGGCCGGTTTTCTGCCCTTTTCGAAGATCCACCTGGTACTCAACCGGTCCTTCGTGCACCGTCACGGACGCCGGTACGCTCCCGTGAACGACCTCGACCTTCTGCTCCAAACCTTCGAGCGCCCGCACCTTGGGGTCGTTCCTCGCCAGGATCCCGATCGGCGCCAGACACTCGATCAGCATCGAGACGATGTCGGGAAGCAGACGGTCCATGCCCTGTGAGAGTGTCTGCATGACGAGATAGTCGCCGTACCGATCAACGACAAGCGAGGGCAGCAGATCGCCCTCCCCGTGCACCAGACGGTAGGCGCTGGCATCGATGCCAAGGGTGCATCGAAACGCAATTGCGCGCTCCAGCCGGGCGCGAATGAGCGCGAGTCCGACCTCGGCCTCGCCTTGACCCAGCATCCTCAACGTGATCTGGGAACGGTCGCTGAACAGCGCATGACCGAGGATTCGGTTCCTCGGTCCGACGACCGCGACAATTTCACCGCCCTCCGCGTCCGCTTCCATGACATCCGCGCGGTAGATCCAAGGATGACCGCTGCGTATTCGCTGTTCGCCGCGCGCCGAGATCGCAACCGAGGGTGGCATGGGTTATTGATAGTACAATTTCCGGCCTATGCCCAACGCCGCGTTATCACCGATGCAACGATCGCTCGCGGATGCCGACCCCGAGATCGCCGACGCGATTCGCAACGAAGCACGTCGGCAAGCCGACGGCCTGGAGCTCATCGCGTCAGAGAACTTCGTCAGCGCTTCGATCCTGGAAGCCGCCGGCTCGGTGATGACGAACAAGTATGCCGAGGGGTATCCCGGCAAGCGCTACTACGGTGGTTGCGAGTTCGTGGATGTCGCCGAATCATTGGCCATCTCACGCGCGAAGAAGCTGTTCGGCGCCGATCACGCCAACGTGCAGCCACATTCGGGCGCGCAGGCCAATATGTCGGTGTACCTGACGCTCCTCAACCCTGGTGACACCGTTCTGGGCATGAACCTGGCCCACGGCGGCCATCTCACCCACGGCCACCCGCTGAACTTCTCCGGCAAGCTGTACACGATCGTGCCGTACGGAGTCCGCAAGGAAGACGAGCGGATCGACTACGAGGAACTCGAGCGGCTGGCGCATCAACACAAGCCCAAGATGATCATCGTGGGCGCCAGCGCCTATCCGCGGATCATCGACTTCGAGCGCATCGCGAAGGTCGCCACCGACATCGGGACCCCGATGATGGTGGATATGGCGCACATCGCGGGTCTCGTGGCCGGAGGCGTCCATCCCAGCCCCGTCCCGCACGCCGATTTCGTCACCTCCACGACGCACAAGACGCTCCGCGGCCCCCGCGCGGGTCTGATTCTCTGCCGCGAGCAGTACGCCAAGGACCTCGACCGGGCGCTGTTCCCGGGTGTGCAGGGCGGGCCATTGATGCACATCATCGCGGCCAAGGCTGTCTGCTTCAGGGAAGCCATGGAGCCGACGTTCGCTGAGTATCAACGCCAGCTCGTGGCCAACGCGCAGCGACTGGCGGCCTCGCTCAGCGCTCATGGCTTCCGGCTCGTGAGCGGTGGCACCGACAATCACCTCATTCTGGTCGACGTCTTCTCCAAGGGGCTGACCGGCAAGGTTGCCGAGGCGGCACTCGGCAAGGCCGGCATCACCGTCAACAAGAACGCCATCCCGTTCGATCAGAATCCCCCCATGGTGGCCAGCGGAATTCGCGTGGGCACCCCGGCGATCACGACCCGCGGCATGCGTGAGCAGGAGATGGACCAGGTCGGCGACCTCATCGCGCGCGTGCTCGCGTCACCCGAAGACGACCGCGCGCTCGCCGTCGTTCGCAGCGAAGTCGAGCGCCTTTGTCGTCGGTTCCCGCTGTACCCCGACAAGCAATGAACAGTTCGGCACGTTCGAACGATTCGAGCCATTCGAACGATCCGAACGTCCCGAACGATCCGAACGACTCGAACGATCCGATCAGTCCGCTCCAGCGGTCCGTCCGGGACGCATTCTCGGCAACCGGCCCCCTTTCTCGTGCCCTCAAGGGCTACGAGCCGCGCGAGGGTCAACGCCAGATGGCCGAGGCGGTGGCGTCGGTTGTCGAAGCCGGAGGGACGTTGCTCGCCGAAGCGGGAACCGGCACGGGAAAGACGCTTGCGTATCTGATTCCGGCGATCCTCAGCGGCCAACGGGTGCTCGTCTCCACGGGGACCAAGAACCTCCAGGAACAGATCTACTTCAAGGATCTGCCCGCGCTTCAGCGTGCGCTCGGTGTGCCATTCACAGCGACCCTGATGAAGGGTCGCGCCAACTATCTCTGTCTGCACCGATGGGAGGTTTATCGCGACGGTGTCGAGGGGACGACGGCGAGCGGAAACCGGCTCATCGAGTCAAGCGATCGCATGTTGCTGCCGATCGTCGATGACTGGCTGAAGCAGACCGACACGGGTGACCGCGCGGAGTTGCGCGACCTGCCGGAGGACATGGCGTTCTGGGGTCAGATCTCGGCCGCGGCAGATACGTGTCTCGGCGTCGAGTGTCCTCAATACAGCGACTGTTTCGTGACGCGCATGCGGCAACGCGCTGCAGAGTCCGACGTCGTGATCGTCAACCATCACCTTCTGTGCGCAGACGCCTCCGTGCGACAAAGCGCCTACGGCGAGGTCATTCCCTTCTGCCCAACCCTGGTCGTAGACGAAGCGCACCAGCTCGAGGATGTGGCGACGCAGTACTTCGGCCGCTCGCTGAGCCTCTACCGTCTCGAGGATCTCGGTACGGGACGGCCATCGACTGCTGGCGGCCGCTCACACGGGTGGTCGAGGCTTGACGTCCCGCCAGTCCATCGAGCTCGTCCAGGCGCTCGCGCGGGTCGAGGACTATTCCCGGGTGTTCTTCAGCAGCCTCGCCATGGCCCGCGCCGATCGCGCCGGCGGTGGATCAACCGACGGGCGCGCGCGCTACACGGCCGAGAGCCTTGAAGACCATGCCGAGAACGGGGTGTCGCTCGCCGGCGCGCTGGAAGAGCTGGAGGCCGCAGTCACGCAAGCTCCCCCGCCTTCACCAGTGGGCGTGAGTGATCAGACGAATGACAGTCCTGACGCGAACGGGGACGCCAATGAAACCTGGACGGCTCTTCAACGCCGAGCGGAGGCCATCCGTGTTGACCTACGCTTTCTCCTGCGCGCCGCGGACCCTGACTTCGTCTACTACATCGAGACGCGCGGTCCCGAATCCAGCAGACCCTTCCTTCGAGCGGCGCCAATCGACGTATCGCGCATCATTCGGGATCTATTGTTCGAACGTATGCGCTCGACAGTGCTCACGTCGGCCACGCTCGCGGTGGACGATTCATTCGAGTACGTCAGAAGGCGCCTGGGTGTTCGTGCCGCCCAGGAACTACGTGTCGTTTCGGAGTTCGACTACGCCACGCAGGCCCTGCTCTACTTGCCCCGCCGCCTGCCTCAACCCAAGGCGCCGGGCTTCGCTCAGGCGGCGGCCCTGGAAATCACGGAGATCGTCAAGCGCTCACGCGGACGCGCGTTCGTCCTCTTTACCAGTTACACGGTCCTCAGGGCGGTTCAGCGCGTGGTGGAAATGTCGCTGCCCTATCCGATTCTCGTCCAGGGGGCGGCACCTCGGACTGAACTGATCGAACGGTTCCGAGCCACACCAAATGCCGTGTTGTTGGCCACATCCAGCTTCTGGCAGGGTGTCGACGTCGTCGGCGAAGCGCTGAGCTGCGTCATCATCGACAAACTGCCATTCGCCTCTCCCGGGGATCCGGTCACCGCGGCGCGGATCGACGCGATCAAGGCCGCAGGCGGCGATGCCTTCGCGGACTACCAGGTGCCGTTGGCAATCCTGGCGCTGCAGCAGGGACTCGGACGACTCATCCGACATCGAACAGATCGCGGGATCCTCGCCGTGCTCGATCCGCGTCTTCGGACGATGGGGTATGGGCGCAGGTTTCTGGCCTCGCTCCCGCCAGCCCCCGTGACCCACGACATCGACGCGATCGAGCGATTCTTCGTGTAAACTACCGCCAGACTGGCAGTTATACTTCGGCCGCACACACGTGCAGCGACGGGGTAATATGAGTCAGCACACTTTCTGGAGGATGTTCATGCGGACCAATCTGTTCCGCGCAGTACCTGGCGCTTGCCGTCGTGCTCGCGGTTACCGCCCCGGCGACGGCGCAAAGCGTCATCCGAGGCAAAGTCGTTGATGCGGCGGGGAAACCCGTTGAGGGTGCAACGGTCACCATCGAGGCGACCGAAGCCAACCGGAAGGCTGAAACCAAGACCAACCGCAACGGGGAGTTCCTGCAGGTCGGCTTAGCGTCCGGGCGCTACAACGTCACGGTCGCCAAGGACAAACTGAAGGCGGTGCAGCCGGCAACCGTCTCGCAAGGCACCCCGGTCGAGCTCTCGTTTCAGCTCTCGCCAACGAGCGGGATGACGCCAGAGCAGGTGAAGGCGCAGCAGGAGATGCAGGCCCTCGCGCAGGGGGCTGTCGATGCCATGCGCGCCGGACGCGACGACGAGGCGATTCAGAAGTTCAACGAGATCCTCGTCAAGCAGCCTGGCTGCAGCGACTGCCTCTACAACCTCGGCGTCGCGTACACGAAGAAGCAGCAGTACGCGGAGGCCGAGGGGGCGTTCCAGAAGGCCATTGCCCTCGCGCCCGACTCAGCCGATGCGTACACAGGCCTGGCCAACGTGTACAACGCGCAGAAGAAGTTCGACCAGGCGCAGCAGGCCAGCGCCAAGGCCTCCGAACTCGCGGGCGCCGGCGGAGCTGGCGGGGGTGCCGAAGGCCTCTACAACCAGGGTGTCATTCTCTGGAACGCCGGCAAGTACGCGGAGGCCAAGGTCCAGTTCGAAGCTGCCGTCAAGGCCGATCCTTCGATGTCCATGGCCCACTATCAGCTCGGCATGGCGAATCTGAATCTCGGACAGATCCCGCAGGCACGCGAGGCTTTTGAGGGTTACCTCAAGGCCGACGCGAACGGCCCGAAGGCGGCCGAGGTGAAGACCTTCCTGCAGCAGCTCCCCAAGTAAGACCCGTGATCGCCGATCGGCTGACCGAGGTCCGCGCGCGCATAGCCGCCGCGGCCCGGTCGGTCGGCCGGGATCCTCTCACCGTCCGCCTGATCGCTGTCTCCAAAACCATCGCTCTCGATCGCATCTTGGAGGCGTACGCCGCCGGACAGCGCGACTTTGGCGAGAACCGCGTTCAAGAGGCCCTACAGAAAATCCAGTCATCGACCGATTTTCTGATTAGTTGGCATCTTCTCGGCCACCTGCAAACGAACAAGGCCCGGAAAGCAGGGGCAGTGTTCGCCACGATCCAGTCCGTGGACGACGTCGAATTGCTGGAGAAAATCGACGTGGCAGCGGTGGAAGCCGGAACAAACCCCGAACTGCTGATCCAAGTGGACCTCGCAGGAGAAGCGTCGAAGTTCGGAACGCCGCCAGCGGAGGTTCCGCGGCTCTTCGAGGCCGCAGATCGCCTGAGAGCCGCCAGGGTTGTTGGGCTGATGATCCTGCCGCCTCTGGCGTCGGTACCGGAGAACGCGCGGCCCTGGTTTCGACAGGCGCACGAATTGAGGGAAGGCTGGCTGGCAGCTGGGGTACCGCGTCCCATGCTTCGTGAACTGTCGATGGGCATGAGCGGCGACTTCGAGGTGGCCATCCAGGAAGGCGCCACGATGGTGCGAGTAGGAACGGCAATTTTTGGGAGCCGACATGTTTAACGAAGAGACCACGAAACAAACCGACGACTTGACGCGCCTCACGAGTGCGGACCGCCATATGAGCGTCACGCCCATCGACATGCGTCAGCGTGAGTTCGGCGCCGCGATGCGCGGTTTCGACCGTAGCGAAGTCACGGCATTCCTGGTCGAGGCTGCCGGCGAATACGAGTTGGCCCTCCGGGAGAACGACCGCCTGCGCCAGGAGATCATCCGTCTCGAGGCCTCGCTTCATCAGTTCCGCGAGCTGGAAGGCAGCTTGAAATCGACGCTGATGAGCGCACAGAAAATCGCGGACGACATGCGGGAGAACGCCGTCAAGGAGTCGCAGCGAATCGTGCGTGAAGCCGAGGGGCAGGCCGAACTGATCGTTCAGGCGACCCAGGGAAAGATCGACGCAGCACAGCGAGACGTTGATGGCCTCTGGATGAAACGACGCGAAGCCGAGGCCGGCGTCGAAGCCACGATCTCCGTCCTCCAGAGCACGCTCGAGTTCATGCGGGAACGCGACCGCCGCGGACGCGAAAGTAACGTGCTGCCCCACCGGCCGCACGTCGCACAGACGGCGTAGGACAGTCCCAGGCTCCGGGATCTATACAGGGCGACAGAGACGCAGAGAGACAGAGAAAACCAAAATTCTCTGTGTCTCTGCGACTCTGTGGCTTGTTGGTTCTTAGGCGGACGCCGCATCCAGGCGCGTCTCCACATAGGGCGCCTCGTTCACGCGAGGTGCCTGTTTATTCAACGCCACCAACCACCATTCCCTCGCCGACGCGGCGATCACCACCAGCACGATGACCATGAAGAACAGCGCAAGCCCCGCGTCCAAGCGGTCGTTGAAGATCATTCGCGCGGCTCCGGGGTTCGTCGAGGTCGCAAGGGATCGCGCATGCGCCAGGAAGCCGAGACCGGGCAATGGCGAAAAGACCTTCTGATACCCGGCGGTGAGCGTCGCCGCCGCGAGCCACACCAGCGGCAGAAGCGTCACCCACGCATGCCGCAGCTTGCCCATCTTGACGAGCACCGTTGTCGTCACGCAGAGCGCCACGGCCGCCAGTAACTGGTTGGCGATCCCAAAAAGGGGCCAGAGGGAATTGATGCCACCGAGCGGGTCGATGACGCCCTGATAGAGGAAGTATCCCCATCCCAGCACGACGATCGCCGACGACAGAATGATGCTCGGGTACCACGAGTAGCGGCCCAGCGGCTCGTAGACGTGACCGAGCAACTCCTGCAGCATGAACCGACCGACGCGTGTGCCGGCATCGATCGTGGTCAGAATGAAGACGGCCTCGAAGAGAATCGCGAAGTGATACCAGAGGGCCAGGCCCGTGCCCGTGAACACCCCGCCCAGGATCCCGGCCATACCCACTGCCAGACTCGGGGCTCCTCCGGTGCGCGACAGCAGGGTTGCCTCGCCCATCTGCTGCGCGAGCACCGTCATCTGCTCCGGCCGCAGCACGAACCCCCACTGCGCGATGGCCTGTGACGCACTTTCAGCCGTGGTGCCGAGAATGGCCGGGCCGACGTTCATGGCGAAGTACACGCCAGGGTCGAGCGTCGCCGCCGCGATCATGGCCATCAACCCGACCAACGACTCGGTCACCATCGAGCCATAGCCAATGAGCCGCGCGTGGCTCTCGCGGGTCACCATCTTGGGTGTGGTGCCGCTCGAAATGAGCGCGTGGAACCCGGAGATTGCGCCGCACGCGATCGTAATGAATGCAAATGGGAACAGCTTCCCTGCGAAAACGGGTCCGGTGCCGTCGATGAACTGCGTGACCGCCGGCATCTTCAGCGGTGGCATCACCAGGACGATCGCGACACCCAGCACCAGAATCGTGCCGATTTTCAGGAACGCGGACAGGTAGTCGCGCGGCGACAAGAGCAGCCACACCGGCAGCACGGAAGCGATGAAGCCGTACACCATGACGGCCCAGGCCAGTTGGGTGCCGGACCAGGTAAATGCCGGGGCCCACGTCGGGTGCGCCGCCACCCACTGGCCTCCGAGGAGCGCCGCCAGCAGCAGCACGATCCCCATGCCCGTGGCTTCGGCAACCTTGCCGGGCCGGATGTTGTTCATCCAGACCCCCATCAGCAACGCGATCGGGATGGTGGCCGCGATCGTGAAGAGTCCCCATGGGCTGTCACGCAGGGCATTGACCACGACGAGCGCCAGCACGGCGAGGAGAATGATCATGATGGCGAAGACCGCCACCATCGCGGCCATTCCCGCGACCGGATTCACCTCTTCCTTGGCCATCTGGCCGAGGGACTTGCCGTCGCGGCGGATCGACGCGCACAGCACGATCATGTCCTGCACAGCACCGCCGAGCACGACGCCCACGATCAGCCAGAGCGTGCCTGGCAGGAACCCGAATTGCGCCGCCAGCGTCGGCCCAACTAGCGGCCCGGCTCCTGAGATCGCCGAGAAATGATGACCGGCGGCGACCCACTTGTTCGTGGGTACGAAGTCACGACCGTTGTTGAGCCGTTCGGCAGGTGTCGCACGCCGATCATCGAGGCCGAACACCGTGTACGCGAGGTAGCGCGAATAGAACCGATACGCCACCAGGTACGTGCAGACCCCGGCGACCACCAGCCAACCAGCGCTGATCGTTTCGCCGCGTGACAGTGCGATGACACCGAATCCGATCGCCCCGAGCAACCCGATGGCGATCCACATGACGATCGAGAGCAACTTGTTCATGGGTTGTACCGGGCGTCAGTCTCGGCCAAGCAGGGCCTCCACGTCAAATGCGAGTGTCCCTGGAGCCTCCCATGGCGGACAGCCTGGCGGAAGGGGACACACGAGGCGCGCCCCAGCGAGGGTGCGACCGCTACTTCAGCCCGGTCATCGTCCTCGCCTGGACCTCGAAGGACAGCTCGACCGGATAGATAACTGGATAGATAAAGGCAGGAAAGAGCTCGACCGGCTGCGTGTAGCCGACGCTGATGACCGTCAGGTCTTTGTTCCGGCTGGCCTCGACGTTCTCTGGATCGAGCGGAACGTCCAACTCGGCCGCCTTCTCGAGCACGTTCTCGGCGAGCTGCGCTGGCGTGGCCCGGTCGCCCCAGGTGGCTTCCTGTTGCGCGGCGTCCTTCAGCTGGTAGTAGTCCATCGCGACGAGACCGGTCCGAACGACCGCATTCATCAGGGCCAGCGCAATCGCGATCTTGATGATCGTCTTCATCAGTGGATTTGGTGAAAGATTCTACCCCACCGTACGCCAGAGACAATATCCGACAGCCCACCCTCGCCGAACGAGAAGTAGATGAAAAGCGCCTTTCCCTTCACGTACTCCTGCGGCAGGAACCCCCAGTAGCGGCTGTCCTGGGAATTGTCACGGTTGTCGCCCATCATGAACAGGTGCCCGGCGGGAACCGTCACCGGGCCGTACTGCACGCGGACGTCGAAGTCTTCCCCGCCATCCTCGTCAGGCGGCGTGAGGTAGCGCACGTACGGCTCGTCCAGCTGCCGCCCGTCGATGAAGACGCGCTTCTTCCTCAGCTCGATCGTCTCGCCAGGCAGGGCAATAACACGCTTGATGAAATCTCGCTCGGGATCCTCGGGATACTTGAACACGATGATCTCGCCGCGACGAATCGGGTCGATGGGCAGCAGGGCCCTCTCCAAACCCGTCACCGTCGGCGCATACACAAACTTGTTGACGAGCAGGTGATCGCCGATGAGCAGGTTGTTCTCCATCGACCCAGTCGGAATCTTGAACGCTTGCACGACGAAGGTCCGCACGAAAAGCGCGAGAATCACGGCCACGCAGATCGACTCGAAGTACTCCCTGACAGTGGACTTGCGATATGCGACGGGTGCCGGCTGCTGTGTGGCCATCGTACTTCGACTGTCGACTTTCAACTTTCGACTCTAACTCTAACTTTCTATTTCCGACTCTGGGCTCTGGGCTCTGGGGATACTCGCCTACTCAGTACTTAGTTTCAAGACTCGGTACCGAGTTTCAAGACCGCCAGGAACGCTTCCTGCGGAATCTCGACCCTGCCGACCCGCTTCATCCGCTTCTTGCCTTCCTTTTGCTTCTCGAGCAATTTGCGTTTTCGGGAGATGTCACCGCCGTAGCACTTCGCCAAGACGTTCTTACGAAGCGCCTTCACCGATTCTCGAGCGATGACTCGATTTCCGATCGACGCCTGGATGGCAATCTCGAACATCTGCCGCGGGATGAGCTCGCGCATCTTCGACGCCAGCGCGCGTCCTCGCTCGTACGCCGCATCACGATGGACGATCATCGAGAGTGCGTCAACCGGCTCGGCGTTCACAAGGATATCCATCTTGACGAGCGGCGACTCCCAGTAGCCGGTCACGTGGTAGTCCAGCGACGCGTAGCCGCGCGAGATGGTCTTCAGTCGATCGTAGAAGTCCATCACCACCTCGTTGAACGGCAGTTCGTAGGTGACGAGGACCCGATCGGACTTCAGGTACTCCAGCTTCTTCTGGACGCCGCGCTTGTCCTGACAGAGCTGCATGATCGGCCCCACGTGCTCCGAGGGGGTCAGGATCATCGCGGTAATGACCGGTTCCTCGAGCTTGGTGATGCGACCGGCGTCCGGGAGTTTGGCCGGACTGTCGATCTCCTGCACGTTCCCGTCCGTGGTCGTCACCCGGTACAACACACCCGGCGCCGTCGTCACCAGGTCCATATCGTACTCACGCTCGAGCCGCTCCTGAACGATCTCCATGTGGAGTAAGCCGAGGAACCCGCACCGAAAACCGAATCCGAGCGCCGCTGACGTTTCCGGCTCGTAGAAGAACGACGCGTCGTTCAGCCGCAACTTCTCCAGTGCCTCACGCAGCTCGGCGTACTGATGACTTTCCACGGGATACAAGCCGGCGAAGACCATCGGCTTGAGCTCTTTGAACCCAGGAAACGGTTCGGTGGTCTGGCGGGCCGTGTCGGTGACCGTATCGCCGATCTTCGCGTCTGCCACGACCTTGATGTTGGCGATGATGAATCCCACCTCGCCCACCCCGAGCATGTCGACCGGAATGGCCTTGGGCGAGAACACGCCGAGGCCATCGACTTCGAAGTCCTGCTTGGTGGCCATCAGCCGAATCTTGCTCTTCGTTCGGAGCATCCCGTCGATGACCCGCACGACGATCACGACGCCACGATAGGGATCGAACCAGGAGTCGAAGATCAGCGCCTTGAGCGGGGCGTCAGGATCCCCAGTCGGCGGGTGGAATCGCTCGACGATGGCCTCGAGAATGTCAACGACTCCTGTGCCTTCCTTGGCGCTGGCCAGAATCGCCGTGCTGCTATCGAGACCGATGATGTCCTCGATCTGGCGCTTGCACTCATCCGGCTGCGCGCTCGGCAGGTCGATCTTATTGATGACGGGAATGATCTCGAGATTGTTCTCGACGGCCAGGTACGCGTTCGCCAGTGTCTGCGCTTCGACTCCCTGAGCCGCGTCGACCAGCAGAAGGGCTCCTTCGCAGGCCGCTAGCGAGCGCGTGACTTCGTAACTGAAGTCAACGTGTCCTGGCGTGTCGATGAGGTTCAGGACGTACTGTTGGCCGTCCTTGGCCGTGTAGTTCAGGCGGACCGGGTGCGCCTTGATCGTGATTCCGCGCTCGCGCTCGAGGTCCATGGCATCGAGCACCTGCGCTTCCATCTCTCGCGCCTGCAGGGCGCCGGTGGTTTCGAGGAAGCGATCCGCCAGCGTCGACTTGCCATGGTCGATGTGCGCGATGATCGAGAAGTTCCTGATGTGGGCTTGATCCATTGAGGTACGAACAGGAAATTATACCTGTCGGTGGTGACAATCGCCGCCTCTGCGGCTCGCCTCCCTTTACTCTGAGGTCACGTGCGTGGACGACAGTCGCTCGCCCCCGCTCGGCAGCGCGGCAAATCGACCGGGCGGCCCGACGACCGGGTACCTCGTGTTCGTGCGCGGTGCCGAACTGGTGGCGCAACTGTTCGACGCAACAACCGGGGCCCTTTCTGGGCGCGCGGTCACCATCGGAGCCGTCGGCGCCATGTTCAACAGCGACGACAATGTCGACGAGAGCGGCTTTAGCGTGTCAGGCGCGGGTATGCTCGCCTTTCGGACGCTCGAGCAGGAGTCCGATAATCAGCTCGTCTGGTTCAGCCGTTCCGGGGACCGCCTCTCCACGCTTGGGCAATCGGGGCAATACAGAAATCTCCACCTGTCTCCCGACACGTCACGCGTGGCCGTGCAGCAGACGGATGAGAGCGGAAAGACGGACGTGTGGCTGTTTGATATAGCCCGAAACGTGAAGACGCGCCTGACGCTGGATGCGCAGGACGGACATCAGCTCCCGCTCTGGTCGCCTGACGGTTCGAGCATCGCGATGAGGAGCACCGCCCCTCGCGGCGTCTTCAGGGTACCGGTCGCCGGCGCCGGTGAAGTGGAGGTATTGTCTGCTACCCCTCTCGACCCCAACAGCTATTCGCCGGACGGTCGATTCCTCGCGTACACGATTCTGAACTCCCAGACGAACCGGGACGTGGGCGTCATGCCTCTTGTCGGTGACCGGAAGCCGTTCCTGCTGCTGCAGAGCACGGCGAACGAGGTCCACGGCCAGATCTCACCGGATGGCCGCTGGATCGCGTACGAGTCCGATGAATCCGGCACCTACGAAACCTACGTCCAGAGCTTTCCCAAGGGCGGACAGAAGATTCGCGTCTCTGAGTCTGGGGTCTGCAGCCGAGGTGGCGGCGGGCGTCGAGCTCCTTCGTAACCTTCGCGCTTCTTCGTGGTTCAGAGGGCCATCAACGGGGACTACGCGCAGCCCTGACCCTGCCAGTCCGCCTGGGGACCCGGGCGGAGCGCCGCTTCTTCCTCTGGATGAGGGCGACGAGATCCGCACTGATCTCCTGATGCACGGCCACGATCTGCCGACCCGTTTCTCCCGTTTCGCACAGTCTGCGGTACACGTCGATAATGCGCTCGCGCATGACCGGATCGCGCGATTCGGTCCAGGGCGTGCCGTCCGCCTCGAAACGCACCTCCCGGGTCTTGCAGGGAAGGTTCTTCCACTCGTCGGTCAGAAACGGGTCGCTCTCGTTCATCGCTTGCGCCCCTTTCGTGGGGTGCCGCTCGCCGATCGTCCTCAAGTTCGACTGATGGTGCTCGAAAAGGTCCTGCATGAAGTCCCTCGTCGCCTGGTCCCCGCAGCCGAATTTCGGCCAGCAACTCGTCCCGGATCCCATGCGTCTCGTTCCGGAGCTCATCGCGGATGCCATGTATCTCGGTCCGAAGTTCGTCACGAAGACCGTCCATCCTCCCGTGAAGGTCGTCCACTCTCGCGTGAAGGCCGCCCATCCTCCCGTGAAGGCCGTCCACCTTCCCGCCAAACTCGGACCGGGTGGCAGAAAATGCCTCCTGCATCTCGTCCCGGAGTCGGACAATCTGCAACTCGACGCCGGCGACCCGTGCCGGCAGTTCCCGTAATTCCTGCATCTGCTCCTCGAGCATCGTCACTCTTTGTTCGAGAGATCGTGGTTGCACGACACCGCTCCGCGTTCGCAGCCGTCGAGATTGAAAGCTGCCCGCGGGCTGGTCGTGCGAGGACCGTACCCAGACGGTCCCGCAAGGCCGACGACGCTACCATCGTCTGGGGTTCAAGACAATCGTCCAGCGCATCGCACGCGGTACCTGTCCGCCATGAGACAATCGGCGGCGGAGCAACACCCGGTACAGGGTACGTAGCGGAACAGGCCGACCGACGCAGCAGCAAGGACCGAACAGATCGTCGAATGAACATCACCGGTGAATTTCGCGTCGTCGCCCCACGCGACGCCGTCTTCGACAAACTGGCCGACCCCCACTTCTTTGCGTCGTGTTTCGATGGCGTATCAAGCCTCGTCAATACCGGCGCCGGCCGCTACGACGCCCAGTTCGAGACCACGGTCGCTTACATGACATTCCGTTTCAAGATGAAGGTCGAGATGGTGCGCCTGGACCGGCCTCACACGATAGAGACCCGTATCGATGGCGCTCCGACGGGAATCGTTGGTCGCCTGTCCGCCACATCGATCACCCAGCTCTCAGACGACGGTGACGGGACCCGGATTCACTATGCGATCGACTCGGTTCTGACCGGACGGCTCGGAAGCCTTGGGCAGCCGGTGCTCAAAGCCAAGGCACGGGACATGGAGCGGCAATTCGTCGACCGGCTGCGTGCCACATTCACACCCGCGGGTCCCGCGTGACGCCGTTCGATCTCCGGGAGCCTGACTCGCTGCAGGAAGCGATTTCGTTGCTCGATCCCGAGGACCCGACCACCCGTGCCATCGCGGGGGGCACGGCCCTGATGCTCATGATGAAAGCCGGGGTGTTTCGGCCTGGCCGCCTTGTGAGCCTGCGGAAGGTTTCCCGGCAGTATTCGCAGATTGCCTCGGCGGAAGGCGAGATTCACCTCGGTGCGATGGCCACACTTTCAGATCTCGCCCATTCACCGATCGTGCGGCGTGAACTGCCGGTCGTGGCCGACGCCCTCCCCATGCTTTCGAATGTGCGTGTCCGAAACGTCGCCACGCTCGGCGGACAGCTGGCGCACGCGGATCCGCATACGGATCTACCGCCAATCCTTATCGCGCTCGGCGCGCGGATTGTCGCGGCCGGCCCAGACGGTGAACGCACGATTCCCGCCGAGGAGCTGGTGTCCGGCTATTACGCGACAGTGCTCGCTGGAAACGAGGTCATCACCGATGTGCGGCTTCCGGCCCAGGGATCCCGACGTGCGGCCTATCTGAAGTGGACGACGCGCTCGGCCGATGACTGGCCGGCACTCGGCGTGGCAATCGTGCTCGACGTCGATGACAACCTGATCCGTGACGCACGTGTCGTCGTCAGCGCCGCCACCGACAGGCCGGTGCGCCTCACAGCCGCGGAAGACGCGCTCCGGGGCGGCCACGTGGACGACGCGCTGCTCCGTCGAGCCGGCGAGGCCGCTGGCGAGCAGGTCGATCCCGTATCGGACGCGCGGGGTTCGGCTGATTACAAGCGTGACCTCGTGCGCGTGTCGATTGGCCGAGGGATTCGCCAATGCATGGCTGGGGGCCCGTCCTGATGGCCGGCAAGGCGAATGGCGGCAGCTACATCGGGCACTCCGTCCCCAGACTCGAAGCCTGGGCCAAGCTGACGGGGAGGGCCGAGTACGTCCATACCCTCCGGTTGCCGGGCATGCTGCATGGAAAGATCGTGCGCAGCACCCTCGCGCACGGTCGCATCCGGGGGATCGATACGAAAGCGGCCCTGGCCCTGCCGGGCGTGCATCGCGTGCTGACCGCCGAGGACGTCGCCACCGTCATGGCCAATCCGCACTACGGCCCGGCGTTCCACGACCAGCCTGTGCTCGCCATCGAGAAGGTGCGCCACGTCGGGGAGCCGGTGGCCCTGGTGCTCGCCTCGGATCCACACGTGGCCGAGGAGGCCGCCCGGCTCGTCGAGGTCGACTACGAGGAATGGCCCGCGGTGTTCGGAGAGGTGGAGGCGATGACCTCGCCAGTCATCGTGCACGACGTGCTGAAACCGGCCGGATTCTTTCCAGATCTCAAACACCTCCAAGGCGGGCGCGACACCAACGTGGCTCTCGACTTCAAGCTGCGGCGCGGAGACGTGGATACGGCGTTCGCGGCGGCCGACCACGTCTTCGAACATACGTTCACGATGCAGCAGGTGCTGCACCTGCCGCTCGAACCGCCAGTGTCGGTGGCCGAGCCAGGCGATCGAAGCGTGACGATCCACACCGCGTCGCAGACGCCCTCGTTCGTCAGGAGCGAGATCGCGCGCCTGCTCGGCTGGCCGGAGAACAGGGTGCGCGTGAAGGTCGGTCACCTGGGCGGGAGCTTCGGCGCAAAGCTCTACATCAAGCTCGAAGCGCTCGTCACGGCGGCTGCCCTGATCGTCCACCGGCCGGTGAAGATCTCACTCACGATGGAGGAGCAGTTCTACACCATCACCAAGCACGCGGCCACGCTGCGGATCAAGAGCGGCGTCACCCGCGACGGACGCATCACGGCTCGTGCCTGCGAGGTCTGGTGGAACGGAGGCGCCTACGCCGAGATTGGGCCACGGGTCACGCAGAAATCGGGTTTCACCGCCGCCGGCCCGTACGACATCGAGCACGTGCGGATCGACTCCTACCAGATTTACACCAACCTGCCGCCGGCAGGCGCGTTGCGCGGATTTGGCGTGTCGCAGCTCGTCTGGGCATACGAGAGCCACACCGACATGATCGCGCGGGCCATCGGCATGGATCCGCTGACCTTGCGTCGGAAGAACTTGCTGCGCGAGGGCAGGCCACAAGCAACAGGCACGCTCATGCGCGATACCGCGCTCGAACTGGTTCTGGAGCGGCTCGCCGCGCTCATGAACTGGGAACAGCCGTTCGATCGCGGGAGCGGGACGATTCGCCGAGGGCGCGGCCTTGCGATCGGCTTCAAGGCCAGCATCGCGCCCACGACGTCGGTCGCAATGGTCACGCTGCACGCTGGGGGAGCTGTACGGTCACCTGCGGCACGGTCGACATGGGACAAGGTTCGGATACGGCGATGGCGATGATCGCCGCTGAGGTACTCGGTCTCCCACTGACCTCCATCAAGGTCGCGCATCCCGATACCGACGTGACGCCCTACGACATGGCAACGCTCGGCTCGCGGTCGACCTACCACATGGGGCACGCCGTCCGACTCGCTGCCGAGGATGCGCGCAAGGCGCTCCTGGCGATGGCAGGCGAGGCAGGACTCGCCGACGATACGCCGATCGCGGATGTCTTCAAGAAGCGCTACGGCATGAAAGCGGGCACCATCGTCGGCACCGGAAGCTTCATCCCCTCGGTACGCGCCGACCGATCATCACACCGGCCAGTCCGAAAACGTGACCCCTTACTGGATGGTCGGCGCAGCCGGTGCCGAGGTGGAGGTGGACGTCGAAACCGGTCAGGTGCGCGTCTCGAAGCTCGTCAATGTGGCGGACGCTGGCACGCCGCTCAACCCTCGTGTGGTCGAAACGCAAATCTTCGGCGCCGCGCTCATGCAGCTCGGTTTCACGCTCTTCGAGGAGATGCTCTTTGACGGCGGCCAGGTCACCAACGCCTCGCTCGCCGACTATAAAATCCCGGGCATGCTCGACGTCCCTGCCACCGTGACGAATGAGACCGTCGAGGCCGAGGAGCGCGGAGGGCCTTTCGGAGCGAAAGGCGTGGGCGAGAGCGGCACATTCAGCGTGTCGCCGGCCGTCGCCAATGCCGTGGACGACGCCGTCGGCGTGCGAATGATGTCGTTGCCAATCACGGCCGAAGCGGTCTATCGAGCGATGAAGGCGAAAGCATGACCGAGACGACCGTCAGGCACACGATCCGATTCACGCTCAACGGTGAAGCCGTGACGGCGCACGTCGCGCCGCACGAGACCCTCGTTGAGCTGCTGCAGGATCACTTCGGGCTCTTCGGCGCGCGCGAGAGCTGCGGTCAAGGCCTGTGCGGCTGCTGCACGGTGCTGGTGGACAAACTCGCCGTATCCGGATGCCTCTACCTCGCCGCGTTCGTGGACGGCACCGAAGTCGTCACAATCGAACAGCCAGAAGCCGGAGAAAAGCTCGACGAGGTCCAGAAGGCGTTCGCTGCTTGCGGCGCCTTCCAGTGTGGATTCTGCACACCCGGCTTCGTGCTCATGACCCGGCAACTGCTCGACGAGACGCCTGACCCGAGCCAGGACGAGATCAAGCACTACCTCTCGGGCAACTTGTGCCGGTGCGGTGCGTATCGAGAGATCGTCGACGCGGTCCAAGTGGCGGCCAGAACGCGGGCCAAGAGGAAGGAGCCGTGAGCGCCCCCTCAGGCGTGGGAGCGGGCAATCCGCTCGACCTCCGTCGATGGCTCGACGAGGTCCGCGAATTCGGCGAACTGACGGACGTCATCGGCGCCGATTGGAATCTCGAGATTGGCGCGATTAGCGAAGTGAACGTCAGGAGAGGCCCCCATCCGGCGCTGCTCTTCGACCAGATTGTCGGTTATCCGGCAGGCCTCCGCATTCTCACGTGCAGCACGAGCAGTCCGCGGCGACTGGCATCGATCCTCCGGTTCGACGCGATCGCCGATCACCATGCCCTCGTGCAGACGCTTCGTGGCCGGCCCGCGAAATGGCGCGCCGAAGCCCCGCGGTACGACCCGGTCGTGACCACGAATGGGCCTTTGCTCGAGAACGTACGCGAGGGCGAAGAGGTGGATCTGCTGGCCTTCCCTTCGCCGCTCTGGCACGAACTAGACGGCGGCCGATACATCGGCACCGGCTGCTGCGTCGTCACGAAGGATTACGACTCGGATTGGATCAATGTCGGAACCTACCGAGTCATGGTCCACGACCGGAACCACGTGGCAGTGGATTGGGTGCCTGGCAAGCACGGCGCAATCCACTGGGACAAGTACACGAAGGCCGGCAAGCCCTGCCCCGTCGCTATCGTCATCGGATGCGATCCGCTCGGCTATCTCATCTCAGGCATCGAGGTGCCCTTTTCGCTGTGCGAGTACAACTACATTGGCGCGATTCTCTCGGAGCCGGTGTCCGTGGTGCGGGCTGAACTGACGGGCCTGCCAGTGCCGGCAGCATCGGAAATCGTCCTCGAAGGCTGGATTCTTCCCGGCGACATGCGCCCTGAAGGACCATTCGGCGAGTTCCATGGCTACTACCCCGGGAAGGCGGGAACCGCGCCGGTGGTCACGGTCGATCGCATCTATCATCGCCACGACCCGATCATCGTCGGCAGCCCGCCGGCCAAGCCGCCCAACGACTACTCCTACTCGAAGGCTGTGATGCGGTCGGCGCTGCTCTTCGACTCGCTCGTCGCTGCGGGCGTTCCCGACGTCAGGGCGGTGTGGGCCCACGAGATCGGCGGGGCCCGGATGTTCACCGTCGTCGCGATCACGCAACGCTACGCTGGACACGCCCGGCAGGCCGGCCACATCCTCAATCAATGCGGCGCGGGCGCGTACATGTCGCGCTACTCGGTGGTCGTCGACGATGACATCGATCCCTCGAACCTGCAGGAAGTGATGTGGGCCGTGGCCACCCGCACCGATCCGGCCGTCGACATCGACATCATCCAGCGCGGAGTGGGATCGAAGAACGATCCGATGTTTGTCGCCTATCCGTACGACGCGCCGCTCAGCTCGAAAGCAGTGATCGACGCGTGCCGTCCTTATGATCGACTCAAGGAGTTTCCCGCCGTCGCCGAAGCGAGCCGCGAGCTGCAGGAGAAGGTCAAGGCGAAGTGGAACGATCTGTTCTCGAGCCGTTGACATCCCATTTCGCCGAAAATGACATTCGCCAACGCTCGTCAGGTCGGCCCTAAGATTAGATGGACGTGTGCTCAGGGCGGGTCACACACCGCCGACTCCGCACCACGACGAGCCGATGCTCGAGATCTGGCTAGACCACTTTTCGATTCGACGTAGAGCGGATCTGCCGCCTCGCCAAGCTTCGACGGCCGGTCCGCCGAGGCTCCACCGCGACACGGCCGTGAAGCGTGCGCTCTACGGCGAAATGCAAATCGCTCTAACGAGAGAGGAGCTGGTAGGCGAGCATCGTGCAGATGGCAACGAACACGACCGCGAATATCGCACGAATCTGACGATCCGCCTTCCGGCCGCTCTCGGCGTTCCGCCGTTGCCACTGCTGCCAGACGCTCGGCGTACTCGAACTCGCTCGAGACGACAGTCATCGCAACACCTTGGTAATGCTCTCGCTCAGTGACGGGGTAGGGTCATTCCAGAGCAGGAGCAGGCCGAGCGGAGGCAGCAGCCCGACGGTCGCGAGCGCAATCAGGCCAGTCGTGGACTCCACGCCCACAGCGAGGCCGACGACGATGACGGCGAGGACCCAGGCCGAGGCGAGCGTGGTCTTGATCGATTGCAGTTGCATGCTCCAGTGTAGGCACGTGGTCGAGTCCCTGACTGTTCCAAAGTGCACACACCTCTATGACGACGAGAGCCGCGGTCATCGAGTGAGCCTAGGATCGTCAATCGGAGTCTCGCGTCTAGGACGATGGGCCACGCTCGAACCGGACGATTTGCGCCCCAAGGTTGGGCTCCGCGGTTCGACCGGCGAGCGCCCACGCCTGTGCTTGCGCGCAATCCCCAGACTCGGCGTCCGTGATGGTCCACCACTCCGGCTTGGCGCGAGCCACTGCCGGAAGCTCTGAGCCCAACACGTCCTCAATCTGTCCGAAGCTCATCGTGACCGCGTCGGCGTAGCGCTCCTTAAGGTACTTGTGCAGCGCCGCGTACTTGACGGGTACGGTGCCAGAGGGCCTCGAAACGGTGGGCGGGGCGGCGGCCGCCTGGGCTTGCCCGAGCTTCCCCCAGTGACTTTCGATCCAGGCTCTTATCAGTGGCTTGTGCTTTCACAGACGGGTGCCACTCGCGGCACGTCTGGAAGCATGGTAGCGAAGCTGGGTGCGAGCGGCTGTTCTCTTCTGCACACCCAGCGACGCCTCGCACGTGGACGGACGGCGGTACGACTTCCCGACATCGTTCGTCGCGTCGCGCCGCCAACGTGATTCGTGGGCGATGACGCTACTCCGGCAGCGGCTTGCCGCGTGTTTCCGGGAAGAACGGGGCGGCCAGGATCCCGACGAGATAGATCGTGCTGACGATCACCGCGGCGCGCCCGTAGTCGCCGAACACGGTGATGAGCGTGCCGGCGACCAGCGGGCCCGCGAACGCGATGAACCGCGGCGCGTTGAAGCAGAAGCTCACGGCAGTGGCACGAACGCGGGTGGGGAACACTTCTGGCAGCCAGACCGGACACCAGGTGTACTGACCGAGCGAGAAGAACGCGTTGACGGCACAGACGACCAGCACGAGCGTCGGGCTGGAGGTCCAGAGAAACAGCACGGGCGTCAGCAGCCAGGCGCTGGCGAACCACGTGATGGTCACAGGCCGCCGGCCCCAGGCGTCGGCACAAAAGCCGAACGCCACATAGCCACAGACGGCGCCGAAGTTGTATGACATGCCGGCAAGGCTTGCCCAACGCTCGGCCGGCAGTCCGTTGGCCGCCGCCAACGAGGCGACGTACGGCGGCACCCAACTCGAAATTCCCCACCACGTCAGCGTCGTCGTCGTCGACATCAGGAGGGCCGGCACCAGCAGCCGTCGCGTGCTCCGGTCCGAGAGGAGATCCGAGAGGGTGAATCGGGTAAGACGACGCGCCGGCTCGTCGAGAGCCTGTCCGCGCTTCTGTTGCGCCACCGCCTCACGGCGGCGGCGATCCGACTCCGCCCATGCCTCCGGCTCGTCGATGCTCCTCCTGACCCACCAGGTTGCCGCGGCCGGCAGAATGCCGATGACGTACATCCACCGCCAGGCCGATGGACCGAGCGGGCTGACGAAGAGCCAGACGAGAGACGCGATAAAGAAGCCGATACCGAGACCACACTGCATCAGCCCAGCGCCCTTGCCCCGATGTTTGGGCGGCCACATCTCCGCCACCATGGCCGCGCCCGTCGCCCACTCGGATCCCAGCGCCAGACCGACGATGAAGCGAAGAGCGATGAAGGATTCCAGCGACCAGGCCAGCGCGGTGAGACCCGTCGTGAGTGAATACGCGAGGATCGCGTAGATGAGCATCCGCTTCCGCCCGATGTAGTCGGACAGGATGCCGCCCACGATACCGCCGATGCCCCAGCCGAGCAGCGTGACTGCGATCGTCAGTCCGGCATAGAACGGAATCGCGGCCAGTTGATCGCCCGACAGGAGCTGACGAAAGACCGCCGCGACGGTAAGGATGAGCGCGTAGGTCTCGTAGCCGTCGAACACCCAGCCGAGATTGGCGGCACAGAGGGTGTACCACTGCTTCCGGTCGAGCGCGCGGTACCAGGGACGATTGTCGCGTCGGTGGCGTCGTCCCGGATCACGCGTGACAGCTCTCTTCTGTGGTCACCTGTAGAGCGCACGCTTTAGCTGCGCGAGTTCTACCTTTGGTCGAGCGGGACGAAGCGCTGCGGATATGCGGGCCCGGTGTAGTCAGCACGCGGACGTATGAGTCGGTTGTTGGCGTACTGCTCGAGGATGTGCGCGGTCCATCCGGACATGCGGCTGACGGCGAAGATCGGCGTGTAGAGATCGATCGGGATGCCGAGGGTGTAGTAGGTCGACGCCGAATAGAAATCGACATTCGGATTGAGCTTCTTCTCGCTCTTGACGAGAGCCTCGATGCGCTCCGACATGTCGAACCACGCAGTGTTGCCGGCGCGCTTGCCGAGCTCCTTCGACATCTGGCGGAGGTGCGTCGCGCGTGGATCCTCGGTCGTATACACGCGATGACCGAAACCCGGGATCTTCTCTTTGCGGGCCAGCTTGGCGCGGACGGCATCCTCCACGCGATCGCTCGTCGCCGTCTGCCCGAACTCGAGCAGCATCTTCATCACCTCGGCGTTTGCCCCGCCGTGCAACGGGCCCTTGAGCGTGCCAATCGCCGCGACCACCGCCGAGTAGATGTCGGTGAGCGTCGCCGCCGCCACACGGCCCGCGAAGGTGGACGCGTTGAGCTCGTGGTCGGCGTGCAGGATGAGCGCTACGTCGAAGGCGCGGATCGCCGTTGGGTTGGGGCGGGTTCCCGTCAACATGTAGAGGAAGTTCGCCGCCTGACCCATCACCGGGTCCGGATCGATGACTCCGCCGCCGGCTTTGAGACGCCCCCATGTGGCGACAAGCGTGCCCACCTGCGCTGTGAGCCTGACAGCCTTACGGGTACTGCGCGGCCGGGGCCGCGTCGTTCACCTCGGAGTCGTAGTGCCCGAGCGCGGAGGTGAGCGTTCGAAGCGCATCCATGCCGTCCACGGGCGGCAGGGAACGCATCAACCGAAGAATGGGTTCCGGCAGCATCCGCGCCGCGGCCAACTGCGACTGCAGGTCGCCTAGCTCGGCCCTCGTGGGCAGACGTCTGTGCCAGAGGAGGTAGCAGACTTCTTCGAATGTCGCGGACTTGGCGAGATCGTGAATGTCGTGCCCGCAGTAGGCCAGCACACCTCGATCGCCGTCGAGGTAACAGATCGCCGACGATGTCGCGACGACATCCTCGAGCCCGCCCTTGGCTTTCTCTGCAGTCGTCATCAGTAGGACGCTCCGTTAGTGCTCGGAATCGCGTAGTCCGCCCAACACCACGAAGGACACGAAGAGGGGGCAGGGCCCACCAGCCGAGAGCCTGGAGCCGGGGGCCACCTCGGGGTCAGAGCTGGGCTCAGACTTCTTCCGGCTTCAGCAGCGCGTCGTCGCCGCCGGCAAACTGCTGGAAGATCGAGAGCAGCGCCGTGTAGAGAAACCCAAGCTGGAAGAGCACAAGGAACGGGAGCGTGCCGTAAATACCATTGGCCAGCGCGTAGAACACGGTGGCCGTGAAGTAGAGGCCCAGGGCCAGCTCGATCATCGGCTGGACGAGAACGGTCTGGCGGTACTTCTTGCCGATCCACTCGTCAGCCTGCCCCTCGATGTGGTATTTCGGCGTTCGCGCGAACTCGCTCTGCTTGTTGAACAGCGCTTCCAGGACCGCTCGCGTGTTGTTGACGGTGAGACCAATGCCGATCGACATGAGGAAGGGAAGGTACTTGAGCCGCGTCGTCCAGTCCTTGTGCAGCTCACGCTGGCAGACCATGTAGAAATTCGCCACCGACGCGGTCGCCGCGAAAAACAACGGGACGTCGATGAGCAGCATCTCGTACCAGCCCATGTTGTAGCGAATCACCATCGATGGCGCCATCAGCACGGACAGCACACACATGAGCAGGTAGTTGAAGTTGGCCGTCAGGTGGAAGAACCCCTCCGCCTTCACGCCGAGCGGCAGGTTGGAACGCAACAGGGCGGGAAGCACCTTTCGACAGGTTTGAATCGATCCCTTCGCCCAGCGGTGCTGCTGCGACTTGAACGAGTTCATCTCGACTGGAACTTCAGCCGGCGCGATCAGGTCCTGGAGAAACACGAACTGCCAGCCGCGCAACTGAGCGCGATAGCTCAGATCCAGATCCTCGGTCAGCGTATCGTGCTGCCAGCCACCGGCATCCGAAATCGCCGTCCTTCTCCAGATCCCCGCCGTTCCATTGAAGTTGAAGAAGAGGCCGGCGCTGTTGCGGCCGCCGTGCTCCAGCACGAAGTGGCCGTCCAACAGAATCGATTGAATCTTGGTCAGGAGCGAGTAATCCTGGTTGATGTGTCCCCACCGCGCCTGCACCATCGCCACTTTGGGATCGGTGAAGAACTGCACGGTGCGCTGCAGGAAATCGGGGGTCGGGATGAAATCGGCGTCAAAAATCGCCACGAACTCGCCGCTCGCGACCTTGAGTCCCGCTTCGAGAGCGCCAGCTTTGTAGCCAGCACGGTCGGCTCGATGGATGTAGGAGATGTTGATGCCGGCGATCGCATTTCGCCGTACGGCGCGCGCCGCGACACTGGTCGTCTCGTCCGTCGAGTCGTCCAGGACCTGAATTTCGAGCAGTTCCCGCGGATAGTCCAGCTGGCAGACCGCGTCGACCAAGCGGTCGGCGACGTACATCTCGTTGTAGATCGGCAGCTGAACAGTAACGCGAGGCAGCTGGTCGAAAGATCCCAGCGGTTCTGGCCTGCGCCCCCTGTTCTTCATGTACAGGTACACCAAGTAGTACCGGTGCCATCCGTACACAGCCAGAATAACGAGAACGAAGAAATAGGTCGCGAGAATTAGCGTTTCAATAGACGTCATACGACGGCATCACCGGGCGGGGGGCACAGTGAGTGAATTATACTGCCGGCTTCCCCTAAATCCCAACGCGGCTAAGTGTTTATGACCGGTCCAGAAGTTCAAGATCTGCTAGACAGAGTTCGCCGTGGCGACGTCGACCCGTCGACGGCGGCTGACGAGATCATTGCCGTGCTCCGCATGGCGCCCTTCGAAGACCTGGGGTTTGCCAGAGTCGATACGCACCGGGCGCTCAGGCAGGGGTTCCCGGAGGTCATCCTGGGACTGGGCAAGACGCCCGCCCAGATCGCGGCGATCGCGGAGCGAATCGTCGCCCGCGAGCAGTCGCTTTTGGTGACACGCGCGACGGAGGATGCATACGAGGCGGTGCGGGCGCGTGTACCTGACGCGGTATACCACCCTGACGCCCGCGCAATCACGCTTGCACAGGGCAACGTGCCGGTCGGGAACGGCACGATCCTCATCGTGTGCGCCGGGACGTCGGATCTGGGGGTCGCCGAGGAAGCGGCCATCACGGCCGAGATGATGGGCAACCGTATCGATCGCCTCTACGACGTCGGCGTTGCCGGGCTGCATCGCCTGCTGTCAGAGCAGGCCCGGCTCCAAGACGCGCAGGCGATCGTCGTCATTGCGGGTATGGAAGGCGCGCTGCCCAGTGTCGTCGCTGGCCTCGTGTCAACACCGGTCATTGCGGTGCCGACCAGCGTCGGGTACGGCGCCAGCTTCGGCGGAGTCGCCGCGCTCCTGGGAATGCTCAACAGCTGCGCGAACGGTGTCGCTGTCGTGAACATCGACAATGGCTTTGGTGGAGCCTGCATGGCGAGCGTGATTAATCATCTCTGACGTCTTTGGACTCTAGTCTCTAGTCTTTAGTTCCTGGTCTCTCGGCCAGGGCAAGGACATCCGGACCAGAGCTCAAACTAGAGACCAAAGACCAGAGACCAAAGACTTAGTACAGATGCACCCGGGTGCGTTGCGGGCCCTCGAGTTCGGTCGGATCGTGGCAGTTGTGCGTGGCCTGGCGGTCACGCCGACCGGTCAGGAACGTCTAGCGGAGCTCCACCCGTCCATCGACGCCGTGGCGATTACCCATGCCCAACGGGCCACCAGCGAGGGCACCCGGTTCCTCAGCGACCGACCGGGATTTCCGCTGAGAGCGCCGGCGGATCTGGATGCCATCCTTCAGTCGCTGGCGGTCGAAAGCCGAGCGCTCGAACCGCTGCGCCTCGTCTCGCTCGCCGATTACCTCGAGTCGATTGATCAGACGCGGAGCGTCGTGGCACGGCTCGGCGAATCGTTTCCGATCCTGCGGCAGCTGGTCGCTCCCCTCTCGTCCTTCGGGGCAGAGATCGCTGATGTCAGACGGAAGATCGACTCAGCCGGTGAGGTGGCTGACGATGCCAGCCCGACGCTGGCCGGGATCCGCGAACGCCTGCGAAAACAGCGAGCCAAGCTTCGCTCCACGCTCGACGGATTCCTGCGGGGGCGTGACACGGCGAAGTACCTTCAGGAGCAGGTCATCACCGATCGCAACGGACGTTACGTGTTGGTCGTCCGCGCGGAACACCGATCCTCGATACCCGGTATCGTCCATGGCACCTCCGCCAGCGGCGCGAGTCTCTTCCTGGAGCCGCTCGGTACCGTCGATGTCAACAACGACATCGTCGCGCTCGAAGAACAGGAACTCGAGGAGGTGCGACGCATTCTGCTCGAACTGACAGATGCGTTCCGCGCCAGGCCGGACGATCTGTACCAGGCCATCGACATCGCGACGGAACTGGACGTGATCCAGGCGCGCGCTCGATTCTCGATCATGGTTGGCGGGGTCGAACCGGTGATCGCCCAGGACGGCGCGCTCGAACTGAAAGCCGCGCGCCACCCCTTGCTCATGCAGCGGGTCCAGGAAAGACTGAACTCGGAACTCGGGACTGGGGATTCGGGACTGGGAACTGCGGGCTCGGGATTGGGAAACAGCACCTCGAGCGTGGAATCCGAAACGCGAAGCTCCGGGCTCCGAGCCCCGAGCCCCCGATCCCCAGTCCCGGTCGATATTTTGCTCCTGTCGCCTATAACGACACTCGTCATCACCGGACCCAATACGGGAGGCAAGACCGTCGCGCTGAAGACCGCCGGGCTGCTCGTCGCCATGGCGCAGGCAGGGCTTCATGTGCCCGCGGAGCAGGGCTCTCGCCTTCCGGTGTTCCGTTCGCTCTTTGCGGATATCGGGGACGCGCAGTCGATCTCCGCCAGCTTGAGCACCTTCTCGGCACACATCAGCCATGTCGTCTCGATGGACCACGAACTGGCGCTGCCCTCGCTTGTGCTGTTGGACGAGATTGGAGCGGGCACTGATCCGATTGAAGGCAGCGCGCTCGGCATCGCCGTGATCGATCACTTCCGGGCGCGGGGCGCGCACCTGATTGCGACCACCCACTACGACTCCTTGAAATCGTACGCGTCCACGACGCCCGGCGTAACGGGAGCATCGTTCGGCTTCGATCCAGGCACGTTTGCACCGACCTATCGGATTGTGTACGGATCGCCGGGCCGAAGCCTGGCCATCGAGATCGCGGCGCGCCTTGGCATGCCCGCGTCAGTCATTGCCGCCGCGAGGGAGAATCTCAGCGAACCGGAAAAACGCCTCGCAGAGCACTTGAAGCGCATCGACGATGACCTTCGACAGGTCGAGCAGGATCGACAAGGCCTGGCGCGGGAACGGGCAGCCGTCACGGAAGCGGCGATGAAAGTGCGATCGCGGGAAGACTCGGTTCGCGAGCGCGAGGACAAGCTGCGGCGGCGACTGGACGCGAAGCTGGACGATCGACTCCGCGACGCACGAGTCGAGATTGACGCAGTGGTCGAAGGACTCAAAGCGAAGGCCGCCGCCCTATCCGATCAGGCGGCAGTGCGATTGCGAACAGGAGAGCGACTTCGCGCGGCCGGCCTGAACACCGGCGAGACGGGCGCTGTCCGGGCAGAGGCGCGGGCGGCACTGGACGAGATCGCGAATCGATTGAAGGGTGGTGCAGCTCCGGAGCCGACCGCCATCGTCGAGCACCCAGCGTCGGTCGAGCCCGGGACTCGCGTCATCGTAGGGGGGCTTGGCCTTGAAGGAATCGTGACGGAGGTGCAAAGCGAACACGCTAACGTTGACGTGCGAGGCAAGCGCCTTCGTGTTGCGCTGAAAGAACTGCGGGTCATCGGCGGCCCTGCGCCAACGGCAACGGTCAGCATCAGCGTGGACCTTCAACCGCGGGAAGGCCTGCTGTCTGAGTTGAACGTGATCGGTGCGACGGTTGAGGAGGCCCTCGCGCGCCTCGAGCGCTTCCTCGATGCCTCGATGAGCAGCGACCTGCGTGAGCTTCGCATCGTCCATGGGCACGGGACTGGACAACTGCGCCGCGCAGTTGCCGCGTTTCTCAAGAACCATCCGCTCGTGGAACGATTCGACGCCGCGCCGCAGAACCAGGGCGGCGGCGGTGCGACCGTGGTGGTGCTGAAAGACTGAGTTTCGGCGTATAATGGCTTTGTTCCCCCAACAGTTCATCGACGACCTGAAGCACCACGCCGATATCGTGGTCGTCATTCAGGACTACGTGTCGCTGAAGAAAGTGGGGGCGACATATAAGGGGCTCTGCCCGTTCCACGGCGAAAAGACCCCCTCGTTTCACGTCAACCGCGACAAGGGTTTCTTCCACTGCTTCGGCTGTGGAGTGGGGGGCGACGTCTTCAAGTTTCTCGAGCTTCACGAGAAGGTTGGGTTCCAGGACGCCGTGAAGCAGCTCGCGCAGCGCTTCGGCGTCACTGTTCCGGAGCTCGAGCAGAACGACGAACAACGTGCGAGCACCGCGGAACGAGAAGGGCTGCTCAACGTACACGAGGCAGCGGCCGCGTGGTTCCATGAGCAGCTCGCGTCCCCGGCTGGCGCCCGCATTCGACAACAGATTGCCGGTCGCGGAATCACGAGCGCCACGAGCGCGGCGCTCGGACTCGGGTTCGCGCCAACTGCGCGCGAGGGGCTCAAGCAGTCGCTCTTGAAGCAGGGCTTCTCGCAGGCCCTGTTGCTGCGTGCAGGTCTCCTGGTCCAGCGCGACGACGGTGGGGTCATCGACCGGTTTCGGAACCGGCTGATCATCCCCATTTGTCGGGACACTGGATCGGTAATCGCGTTCGGAGGCCGGGCGGTCGATGCCGACCAGCAACCCAAGTACCTGAACTCGCCCGAAACACCGATCTACTCGAAAGGCCGCACCCTCTACGGCCTGAACTTGAGCAAGGCGGCCGTTCGGCAAGGGGGGATGGCGGTGCTAGTAGAGGGCTATTTCGACTTTGCCCAGGTGTATCAGGCCGGGTTCCACGCGGTCGTGGCTTCGTGCGGTACGGCGCTCACACCCGCTCAGGCCCAGCAACTGCGCCGGTTCACGGGGAAGGTCGTGCTCAGCTTCGACCCTGACGCTGCCGGTCAGGGCGCGGCGGCAAAATCCTGTGAAATGCTAGTTAGTGAAGGGTTTGACGTCAACGTGGCGATCCTGCCGGCCGGCGAGGATCCCGACACGTACGTGCGAAAACACGGTCATGCCGGCTATCGCGAGCGTCTGAAAACGTCCACGCCTTATCTGGAGTTTCTCCTGGACCGGGCGGCGGGGGGACACAACCTCAATACCGATGACGGCAGGGTCAAGTTTCTGAATGAAATGTTACCGGTGGCCAGCCGTATTCCAGATATGACGGTCCGCGACCGTTTTGCCGACCGCCTGGCGCACAAGGCCCGAATCACGGATGAAGTCGTTCGAGCTGAGATTCGACGTATGGCCACCCAGCGGCAGACGACGGTTACGGTACGTGAACTACCCAACCTCGGACGGGTTACCAAGGCCGAAAAGGGCCTGATTTGGTTGCTTCTTCACGATCCCGAGCCGGCACTCGTTGCCCTCGAGGGTCTGGACGAGGGCGACCTGGAAGGGTTGCCGGCGCGCTCGGTGCTGGATCTTGCGCGTAAACTGAATCAAGATAGGAGATTCTCGCCAGCGATACTCCTCGAACGTCTAACTAGTGTGGATGCCCAGCTCGTCACGGCCATTGCCAGTGAGCCGGAACCCCATGTCACCGACGCCGAGGGCTGCGCGCGGATACTGAGACGGTTGCGGTGCGAGCGTGAGCATACGGCGATCCAGCGGGAAATCGACCGCCTGCAGGAGTTGGGCGCCGCTCAGCACGGCGAAAGCATCGACGCGCTGTGGGCGCGCAAACTCGATCTGCTCCAGCGGATCGAAGGGCTGATTTAGGAGGTCTTTCGACTTTGGTCTTTGGTCTTTCGTCTTTGGCCTCTCGTAGGACTGACGAAAAACCAAAGACCAGAGACCAAAGACCAGAGACATTGGTGGAACGACTATGAGCCTGTCGATCGAAGAAAGATACGACGAAGTACGGCAGCTGATCACCGTTGGCAAGGAGAAGGGTTATCTCCTGTACGACGAGGTGAACGAGCTACTCCCGTCGGAGATTACATCGTCGGAGGATCTGGACGATCTCTTCAACGCCTTCGGCAGCGCCGGAATCGAGGTCGTTGACTCCGACAAGGCCTACCGGGGGGACAAGGACTTCGACCGCGATGGCTCTGGGGACGAGCCCGAGCTCGACCTCACCCCCGGCGCGCTTGACAAGACCAACGATCCGGTCCGCATGTACCTCCGCGAGATGGGCACGGTTCCGTTGCTCACGCGCGAGGGCGAAGTGGCCATCGCCAAGCGCATCGAACGCGGCAAGCTGGCGGTGATCAAGTCGATCTCCCGGACGCCAACGATCGCGAAGCGAATCCTGACCACCGGCGACCAGTTGCGCGCCGGCGAGCGTACGATTCGAGAGCTGGTCATCTTCAGCGACGAAGAGATCACCGACGAAGTGATCGACGAGCGCAAGGAAGAAGTGCTCGAGCAGATCGAAGCCGTGCGAAAGTCGCGAGCCACCTTCGTCAAGCTCGCCGAGAGGATGGAGGAGACGCCCCGCAAGGACAAGCGGAAGTTCCGACGCGCCCGGTGGAAGACCCTTCGTGGCCGCATCGAGGTATCGCGTCTCATCCGACGCATCGAGTTCACCGAGACCATCAAGCGCCGCCTGATCGAAGAGGTCAAGGACGCCGTCGACTCCGTGCAGCGCGTGCAGCGTGAAGCCGATGCGCTCGACCGGCAGCTCAATCCGAAGGTCAAGGTCAAGGGCCCGAGGCTAAAGGAGGAGGAGAAGAAGAACCTCACCAAGAGGCTGAAGGACATTCGCACGCATGTGCGGCTGATGATCGATGAGTTGGAAGAGACGCCCGAGCGTCTTCGCCGCACCATCGAGGTCATCCAGCGCGGCGAGGCGCAGGCCGAACAGGCGAAGAAGGAACTGGTTGAAGCCAACCTCCGCCTTGTCGTCTCGATCGCCAAGAAGTACACGAATCGCGGCCTGCAGTTCCTCGACCTGATCCAGGAAGGGAACATCGGCCTGATGAAGGCGGTCGACAAATTCGAGTACCGCCGCGGCTACAAGTTTTCAACCTATGCGACCTGGTGGATTCGCCAGGCGATCACGCGCGCGATCGCCGACCAGGCCCGGACGATCCGCATCCCGGTGCACATGATCGAAACGATCAACAAGCTCATCCGCACGTCGCGCGCGCTGGTGCAGGAGCTGGGCCGCGAGCCGACATCGGAGGAAATCGCCAAGCGGATGGATATCCCGGTCGCCAAGGTCCGCAAGGTGCTGAAGATCGCCCAGGAACCGATTTCGCTGGAAACCCCCATCGGTGAAGAAGAGGATTCGCATCTCGGGGACTTCATCGAGGATCGCAACATCGTGTCGCCCGCCGAGGCGGTGATCAACCTGAACCTCCGCGAGCAGACCGAGGCCGTGCTCCGAACCCTCACGCCGCGTGAGGAGAAGGTGATCAAGATGCGGTTCGGCGTCGGCGACGGCAGCGAGCACACCCTCGAAGAGGTGGGCCAGAATTTCGCGGTCACTCGTGAACGGATACGACAGATCGAGGCCAAGGCGCTTCGAAAGTTGCGTCACCCGTCCAGGAGCCGTAAGCTCAAGGCATTTCTGGAAGGACGAACGTAGTCAGAAGTGGAAAGTACGAAGTGGAAAGTGGGAAGTAAGTGTGCAAGTGAAACCGGGTGCTTCGTGACTTACTTTTGCAGTTTGACCTTTCCACTTTCCAGTTGCGCACTGCTCCCGGGGCCCGTAGCTCAGCGGTTAGAGCGGCCGGCTCATAATCGGTTGGTCCCAGGTTCGAATCCTGGCGGGCCCACCATCATCGTGCATGTCTCCTGATCTCGATCGTCTCATCGAACTGCAACAACTCGACAGCACCATCGAGGATGCGCGGCGGCGCATCGCCGCACATCCAGAACGTCTGGCCGAAGCTGACACGCGGCTGTCCGAAGCGCGGCAGCGGCTGGAACTCGCGAAGGGGCGGCTCAAGGAGAACCACGAGGCGCGCCGCGCGCTCGAGAAGGACGCCGCGGTCTTTCAGGCGCGTGTGAGCAAGTTCAAAGACCAACAGTCGGCGGTCAAGACCAACCGCGAGTATCAGGCCATCCAGCACGAGACCGAGACCGCGCAGCGCGACGTCAGCGCGGTCGAAGAAAAGGTACTCGAGCGGATGATCGAAGCGGACGTCATCGCGGCCGAGGTCAAGCAGGACGAGGCCGTCCTCGCCGCGCAAGAGAAAGAAGTCAGCGCCGAGAAAGCCGCCCTCGCCGGCGAACTGGCTGTCGAGGAAGCAGCGTTGGCCAAGGCGTCGCAAGCGAGAGAGGCGTTGCTGGCCCGTCTGGAACCGCGCCTCCTCGCGTTGTTCGAACAGGTCTCTCGGGTCCGAAAAGGCATCGCGATCTGCAGCGCCACGCGTGACGGGCTCTGTTCGGTCTGTCACGTGCGCCTGCGCCCGCAGGTCTTTCAGCAGGTGCGGCAGAACGACGGCATCGTCCAGTGTGATACCTGCCAGCGCATCCTGTACTACATCCCTCCCCCGGCGCCCGCAGAAGGCGCAGTCACCCATACTCCGTGACCTTTCGACGTTCGCTCAAGGTCATCCAGACCCTTCGACGTCGCTCAGGGTCGCCCCGAGCGAGTCGAGGGGCGGGCGGAGCCTAGGAATGAGCCAGGGGTCGCTGTTCGGGACGCCAGGCGGCGGCTCTGCCGTGGCGAATATCGATGGCGGATCTCGTGGCAATCCAGGCCCGGCAGCCTACGGCGTCCGGATCGAACGAGACGATGGTTCGATTGTGGAGCTGAAGGAAGCCTTCGGGGTGGCAACGAACAACGTTGCGGAGTATCGCGGCTTGCTGGCGGCGCTCACCTGGGCGACGCGTCACGGCATCGAGCGGCTCCTTGTGCGGTCCGATTCGCTCCTTCTCGTGAAACAGATGTCCGGGGAGTACCGGGTGAAGCACCCTGGGCTGCAGCCGCTCTGGACGGAAGCGCGCAATCTGGTGCGCAACCTGCGTGATGTCCGGTTCGAACACGTGCGCCGCGAACTCAACCGCGACGCCGACCGACTTGCCAACGAGGCGATGGATGCGACGGCCGTATCCACGAGGCCACTCTCGTAATCATATCGGGACGCCACCGCTCTAGCCAGCCTGCATCGTCCGATCCGCATGCACTCCCACCGCGTCAATCCCCAACGCGGGGAGTCGTCATCGGTATCGTGAGAGCACTTCTTCTGCAACACGCCCATATCTCTCGATGCCTTCGGTCGGAAGCAAACCGAACTCCCGCCTTCTAATTTGCATCGAGTAATCGAGCATGTGGCTTGTCCACAGAATGCCGCCCAGGAGCAAGATGACGGCGAGCGCCTTGACAACTATCGTCGTGCGGCGATTGTCCTGGGTGTTTCCAAGGAAAGGCGAGGTGGCTACAAACAAGCAGAATGCAGCATGCGACATGTACTGGAGGCGATCTCGATACAGCGCGTAATGCGTGAGGGCGTTGACGAGGATGATCATCAGTGCCATCAACTGAAGTCGAGTCAGGCGGTGGCGCGCAGCCAAGCCGAACAGCAGCGCCGTTGACGCAACGATGGGCAAGTAGACGAGCAACGATCGCCCGGCCAAGGGAGAGCCCACCCCGTCAAAGACCGGCAGTACGGGTGCGAGGGCGTTCTTGACGACGTTTTCCGCATAATTGAGATAGCGCAGAAGCTGTGGAAGATCGGCGCTGTCGTCATAACGTATCAAGCCCAGGAACATGACGCCATCCTGGGTATACGAAGCGTAGCCGGGTCCAAAAATAAGAACTCGAAAAACCATGTAGAACCCGATGATGGACGTCGTCGCAACAGCTATGTGGAGGCGATGTCGCGCGGTCAGGTGTGCCGCACGGTATAACCAGAGCGCGAAGAGTAAGCCCACCGCAGGCACGACCAACCCGCTTTCCTTGCTCATGAGCGCCAGCACTGAGAACGCCGCAATTGCAGAGACTCGCACTGATGAACCGGAGGCATGTTCGGAGGTATGTCCAGACGTATGTCGGTGTTGAAACAAATGATCGATGAGCAGCAATAAGAACAATCCGGTCAATGCCATTGGGCGATCCGACACCCACGTCGCTGCCATGAACGTGTAGTTGGAAACCATGAACACGGCTGCGAACAGCCAGGCAACGGTCTTGTCCGATTGCGCTCGCCGGACGATCCTGTACAGCAGGCATACGTTGATCAGGTGAAGGAGAAGGTTGATGAACTGATTGGGCAGCGCCCACACTCCGAAAGCCTGATAGACGAACCAAAGGCTCGCTTGCAGCAGCGGTCGGTACGTTGCTCCGAGACCATGATTCTGAACAAAATAGGACAGAGGATTCTCGACGCTCTCTGCGAGGGCTAGATAGCTCAGATCATCGCCGTTCGTAGGCGGGTAGCCGAGTGATACCGCGTACACGGCCACTCCTAGAATCCCTAACAAGATATACGGTCGAAGTTCGCTCTCTGCTCGGAATAACCGGTCTTCTGCTCGGAGCACGAGGGCGCGCTGGCCGGCCCACCGATCGCGTGTGCTGACCGCATGCCAGAGCGACACGAGGGCGAGCAGCGCCACGAAAGACGTCAGCGCGACCGCGACTCCGTCGGCCGCTGCGACGAGTGTGCCGCCGGAGCTGATTTGTCCTCGCCGGGCCGTGCGCTCCGCACCGTCGAGAGCGAAACGCACACGGTCGAGTTGGTGCGTGTCTTCGACCGCCGGGTCGAGCACAAGGGCACGAATGTTATCGGGTGACGGATCGATGAGGTCGTAGCGCCACGTCGCTCCGCCAAGACTCTCGCCGTCCACGAGGCGAAATCGTGTCTCTAGCCTCTGGCGGGCATCGACATCAATTGACGGCGCCCAGCGGACGTGCACCAGCGCCCCGGGAGCGCCGGTGATCAGGCGCACCGCGATGGGCAGGCATACCGCGGCGACCGCGCAAGCGAACGCGACGGCTCGCCGTGTCGCGAGCAGCTTGGCAATCACGATCTAGGATTCGTCAGGTCGGCCCAGACTACGACCCAGTGCGGGCGTGCGTCAAGAAATCGTTTGACGGAGGGCGCTCGCGACCACTCGCAGCGTGTCGACTACACAAAACAACCCGGCGTAAGACGGTTTCGCGGAGGTTCTCGGAACGGTTAGTTTGTGAGTCAACGCGAGTCCGCGCGCTGTAATCGTGGGTGTATCGGGCAACGTCAGCGCGAGAAAGCGGCCCCGCTAAACGAAGCGAAGGACGCATCGCCGACTGTCCGCCTCTGAGCTCCGCGCGCAACCTTCCGATCGACGCAGAGCGGATCTCGATGGCTCTCTTTTACACGGACTCAATTGGCGCGATGGCACCCACGAGCCGTCCCGCCCGCTCCTTCTCGGCTCGATAAGACGTCAGAACGTCCAGGTGCATCGCGGTGCACAGGCCGCAGAGAAATATGTTCTGTTCCTGGAGACCCGCGATGACCAGCTGGTCGCGGTTCGCTCCGGCCACGTCGAGTGTCAGTGTCGATCGCTCGCGGCGGCCGCGTGACGCGGGCAAGGCAAGAAACCAGCGGTCGATGAGATGCCGGGGATGACCGGCTGCAGCGAACGCATCCACGAGCTCGCTGCCGACCTCGTAGCAGCAGGGTCCGATGCTTGGACCAATTGCCGCAAGCAGATCGTCCGGTCTCGCGCCGAACTCGCGCACCAGTGCGCCAACGGCGGCGGTTGTCACTCCGGCAGCCGTGCCGCGCCATCCGGCATGAACGGCGGCAACGGCTCCGCTCTTGGGGTCGGCAAGGAGCAATGGGACGCAGTCGGCGGCACGAACAGCGATCGCCACGCCCGCATTATTGGACACGAGGGCATCGCCGGAACAGGGCCCGAGTACACGTGGCGAATCGCATCTGAGCGACACGACGTCGCGTCCGTGCACCTGATTGAGCATGGTGACGTGATCCACGCCCAGCGACGCACCGATGTGTCCCCAGGCCACATCTGACGACAACTGCAGTTCACGTGTCGTGAAGAGATGCCTGGCAACGGCGTCTAGGGGCCGGCATTTCAAGACCAGACCGCATCGTGAGTCGGTCCAATAGAACGTGTCCGGGACGGCTGGCAACGTCATGTACGATCGGCGCAGATGGAAATCATAGGCACGGGCGTCGATGCGACCGAGATCTCCCGGATTGCCGCCGCCATCGAACGGTACGGCGATCGGTTCGTCAATCGTATCTTCACGGACGAGGAAGTCGCCTACTGCCGGCACAAGCGCGATGCCGCCTCGTCGTTCGCCGCCAGATTCGCCGCCAAAGAGGCGGCGATGAAGGCACTGGGCACCGGGCACTCCCGCGGCGTGTTCTGGCGAGGAATCGAAGTCGTTCGGCGAAACGGCCCCCCGCAGATACGGTTTCATGACGGCGCCGCCGCCCGCTTCGCGTCGTTGGGGGCCACCGGTGCCTTCCTCACAATTACCCACTCGAGGGACATGGCGATCGCCCACGTCCTCCTGGTGCGTGGACCCGCCTGAACTGCGAAGACTGACAACCTGAGTGTACGTTCGCTGATAGGCGCTTCAGGCCTCGTACCGCGGCTCGCCCGTAATCCCCGCCACGCCTAGCACTTCCACCGCCGCCCCTCGAGGGATACGGTGGCAACCTGCTTGCCCTCCCCATATCCGGCGAGACGCCACGAACCGGAGGACACCATGATCGTTACCATTACGCTCAACGACAAAGCCAACCCACCCGGCAAACTCGCGGACGCAGAACTGCACTTCACCGAAGGCGTGTTGGAAGGTCTGAAACTGATCGGCTTCGGCGTGTGGGAGCGCCGCACTGGCGGCGGCCGAAATGTCACGTTTCCCGCTCGACAGGTACTCGGTCAACGGGGAACGCCGCAGCTTCGCGCTGCTCCGACCAATCGCCGATGCCACCTCGCAGGAACGAATTCGTGAACTCATTCTCGAGGCCTACGCGGAGCGGGAAGCCCAAACAGCTATCGCGACCTGACACGACACTGACGGCTCATCTCGCCGATGCATCGGGCGACGCAAACCGGTCGGTGACGACGTCGCGGGAGGACTGTCCGCGATCCCCCGGATCGAACAGCCGGACTCGTGTGTCGCTGCCGATATCGGCACGCGGCTGCCAGTCCAGGCTGGCCAGGCGGGATGCCGGGAACCTGGCACGAAGGTTCGGGCCCTCCCAATCTTCCACGAGCAGCACGGGAGACCGGCCGAGCGACTCGAGCGTTGACACGGCTTCGTCGAGGTCGACGCGCAGGAGATCCCAGCGGATCACGGACCTGTGGGTGTAGTGGTGGACGCTGGCGCTCTCTTGCTCGGTGATGACCACGGCCGAGGAAGGGAGCACGGCATCGAGATAGTGGCCGACGGTCCGGTAACGCGCCTCGTAGCGCCGCAGGTTGAAGGCCTGTTCGGCCTTCGCCACCTGCACGTTGACTGCACACGCGATGGTGAGCGCGACGAGAATCGTCAGCCCGCGTGCGGATCGAGAAAGAGTCGCACAGGCGTCGCACATCAGTGCGCCCACTACGACGAACCCGATTGGGAGGGCTGGAAGGAAGTACCGCAGGTAGGACCAATCGGGAAATACGAGGTACGGGAGGTAACACACGAGCAGCGCTGCGAACACGGCCGCGGCTACACGGGCAGCACCAGCCAGACCGCTCGTGGTGCCGACACGACGCCGATTGACGATCAATGTGAGGGCCGACAGACCTGCCAGGCACAGGGCCGGGCCCTCACCATGAATCAGTCGAGAGAAGTAGTCGCGCACGTTGGGCCACACGCTTGAAAGGGAGAAGAAGTCGGCGAACGAACCGTGTCCTGACGCCAGCGGGCTTCCATAGAAATGTGACTGAAGGAGGAGGAGAACGACGACGGCAGGCATCGCGCCAAAGGTGAGGTTTCGCAAGGCGTGCATCATGACGCGAGACGACGCGCCACGATCCCGCAACCCGCCTGAGACAACCATCGCCACTGCAAGTGCCAACGGCAGCAGATTGGGGCGGATCGTCAGCGCGCACCCAGCTGCCATTCCGGCGGCAATCGTGTCGCGCGGCTGCGATGACATCGCCAGGAGCAAGGCGAGCGCCCACAATCCAGTGGCTGCCACATCGCTCATCGGCTGGACCAACTGGAACAGGAATACAGGGCTTGTGGCTAACAACGTGGCGGCTATGAGACCCGCCATCCGGGAGTGAAGACTGGCACCGAGCGCATAGGAGCAGAACACCGCGAGCGCGCCGAACAGTGGGACGACCACAAAGGGACCCCACTCGCCGCCGACCCGCGCGGCCGCCATGACGAGGGGCAGGCCGGGCGGATACGTTGGCACGACTGTTCCAGGATCGAGCCCTGGTCGGTAGCCGAGGGTTGAGAATGCCCAGTCCGCGTCGGGCCAATCCACCTGCCGTACCAGCGGTTCATCTCGGACGAGGCGACCCGATGCCAACAGCTCTGCCTGGCTGACATACGCCGCGGCGTCGGACGCCGCGGCGGAGTACGTCCCGAACGCGATCCCGGTGCCGGCCGCGGCCGCGCTGACCACGACCGCTGCGGCGACGGCGTGTCGATCGAACCACGGTGCAATTGCCGCAAGACCGTCAGCGAGACCTTGACGTCGGCAAAGAAGTGCGGCCGCTATCCAAGCAGCGAGCGCCAGAGCGAGCGGACGGGACCAGCGTTGGGCGCTAAGACGAAGGAACCCGATGTCGATGACAAAGCCACCGGTGACCAGAACGACGACGAACACCAGGACTGAGCAGACACCGAGGGCGATGAACCACGTCCCGAGCCTACTGAAGGACCGGGAGGAGGCGCGCATTCTCCTTCTGCCGTTTCGGCGGGAGCGTCCACTCCTCCCGCAGTGCCTTGTCGAACTCGGAGCGGAAGAAGTCGGACTTCATCCCGCCGTCGATGATGTCCCAAGGCAGCACGGGGTCGTGCGACCGGTCACGGAAGACGAAGAAATCCGCATCAACGCCCGTTTCGGCGACGGCGGCGCGCCAGTTGCCGCCGTTGCGCTCGGCGGCCTCGATCGCTGGCGCCACTCTGCGATCGCCGAGCGAAAGGAGCGCCTGGTAGAACGAGTGTCGCTCCGATTTGATGTTGAAGTAGACATTGTCGATACCGGCCATCAGACCGCGCATCCGCTGGATCTTTCGCTCGACCAGCGTGTCGTCTTCCATCGGCAACCACTGATAGGCCGTCCCGGGCTTGGGCACGAGGGGGTTGACGCTCCCGACGATCTTGCCAAGATGCCCACGTCCTCGACCGTGCGCGAGCATGATCCCGCGCAGCTGCACGACGAGATCACGGATGGCCACCAAGTCGTCGTCAGTCTCGGTCGGCAGGCCGATCATGAAGTAGAGCTTCAGGTTCTCGATACCGGAGGCGAAGATCATCTCGGCGCTGGCGAGGATTTCGTCGTTGGTGATCGTCTTGTTGATCACGCGCCTGAGTCGGTCCGATCCGGTTTCCGGCGCGATGGTGATCGTGCGCTCACCGCTTTCCTTGAGGAGCTGGACGATTCGGGGCGTGATGTCGTCGAGCCGAAGCGATGCCGGACTGATCGCGTAGCCCATTCCGGAGAGGCGCGTGAGAATCTCCTCGATCTCCGGGTGATCGCAGAGCGCGATCGACACGAGCCCAACCCGGCTGGAGTGCGACCGCGCCTGCTCGGCGAGTTGCAGGATCCGATCCTTTGGAAACGCACGCACCGGCAGATAGTTGTAGCCGGCCCAGCAGAACCGACACAGGTTGGCGCAGCCGCGAACGACCTCGACCAGAAACCTCGAGCCGAATTCGGTGTCCGGCGTGAAAATCATCGTCGCCGGGGGGTCTACCGCGTCGGTCGACTTCAGAGACGCTTTCTTCACGACCGGAGGCGCACCGGTGCCCTCTCTGGGAACAAAGGCGGCAATGGTTCCGTTCTCCGCGTACCGCACGTCGTAGAACGACGGAATGTAGAAGCCGCGTTCAGTTGCCAGCAAGCGCAAGAGGTCAGCGCGATCCGAGGCGGCGTTGAACGCCCGAAGAAGCGATGGAATCAACATCTCCCCTTCGCCCGCCGCGATGGCATCGGCGAATGGCGCCAGCGGTTCCGGATTCACGAAGGTCACGGCTCCACCAATCAGGACGAGAGGGTCGCGACCCGTGCGGGCCTCCGCTCGCGGCCGCAATCCTGCGAGGCGCATCAGCGTCAGGACATTCGTGTAGTCCCACTCGAAGGACACCGAGAAAGCCAACACGTCGAAGTCGGCAACCGGGGTCTGCGATTCGATGGTCAGCAGCGGAGCCCCAGACGCGAGCTGCGCAGCCAACTCCGTTTTGGGAGGCAGAAACACCCGCTCGCAGACGATGTCGGGTTCGGCATTGAACAGCTTGTAGACCGTCTGAAAGCCCAGGTTCGACATCCCGACGAAGTACGTATTCGGAAAGGCCAGCGCCACGCGCAAGCGGCCGCCATGGGGTTTGCGGATGTACCCAACCTCCTTGGACAGGAGGTCGAGAGCGCGTTCGCGCTGCGGCCAGTTTTTCATGGAAATGACTACTGAGACTGTGCGCGAACTGCTGCTAAAAAGACGCCGAGCGCGCCTGCCGTGGGTTTACCTAGTGTACCACCGGCACGGGCGCCCGACGGGGCAGTCGGGCGGCTCAGCTTTGGCGGCGAAGAAACGCCGGGACGTCGAGCGCCGTGGAGGAATCGGGGTCGAACTCTCCCCCGACGAGGCTCCCTCCGTCGCCAGGCGCGCTGGACCCTGCGAAATGTAGGTCTAGCGCTGGCCGGCGACCCAGGACCAACGGGACCTCCACAATGGCGGGAGCCACGGACTCCCTCGGCGGCTGGTCCGCCGCAGTGGAGGCGGCGGAACGATTCAAATGGTCCGTGTAGAAGTTCAAGTCGACCGGCGTCTGGAGCGCGGGCACCCCCGCTGGCTGGCCTTCCGATCGAATCCCGTCGCGATGACCGTGATCTTGATCTTGCCCGTCAGAGTCGGATCGACGACCGCACCGAAGATGATGTTCGCATCTTCGTGTGCCGCCTCCTGAATGACGCAGGACGCCTCGTTGACCTCTATCAATGAGAGGTCCGGACCCCCGGTCACATTGATGATCACGCCGCGCGCACCATTGACTGAACCATCCTCGAGCAGAGGGCTCGCGATGGCTTTCTGCGCAGCCTGCATCGCCCGGTTCTCACCCTCGGCCGTCCCGGTGCCCATCATGGCAACACCCATGCCCGACATGATGGTCTTGACGTCAGCGAAATCGAGGTTGATGAGTCCGGGCACGAGAATCAGGTCCGAAATACCCTGAATCGCCTGCCGCAGCACGTCGTCGGCCAACGAGAAGGCATCGTTGAGAGATGTCCGCCGATCGATGATCGACAGCAGCCGCTCGTTGGGAATCGTGATGACCGTATCGACGCATTCTCTAAGTGCCTCGAGGCCGGCTTCCGCGTGTACGGCACGCCGTTTCCCCTCGAACCTGAAGGGCCTCGTCACCACCGCGACGGTGAGCGCGCCCAGCTCACTGGCAAGACTGGCGATCACAGGCGCGGCACCCGTACCTGTGCCGCCGCCCAAACCAGTGGTGACGAAGACCATGTCGGCACCCGACAGCGCCTGAATCAGGAGGTCGGTATCCTCGAGGGCCGCCTGCCGCCCGATGTTGGGATCGGCCCCTGCGCCGAGGCCCTTGGTCAACTTCTGACCCACCTGGATCTTCACCGACGCCTGGCTCTGGTCGAGCGCCTGGACATCGGTGTTGGCGACGATGAACTCGACGCCGCCGAGTCCCACGGTCACCATTCGGTTCACGGCGTTGCTGCCGCCGCCCCCGACTCCGATGACCTTGATCTTCGCGCCAGGCCGCGGCTCCGGGTCGAGCGTCAGCCGCAGCCGCTCATCGCCCTTCCCGTAGGGATCGCTATGCCTCATGTGAGCCTCCGTCAAAAGAATTCCTTGAAAATCGTGAGGAATTGCCCGCGTATGCGCGCAAACGCGCCACCCGGTCGCGGCTCGAACGCGCGATGGCGGTGCGCGTAGAGCACGAGCCCCACGGGTGTGGCAAACGTGGGGCTGTTCACGTGATCGGCCAGTCCGCCGACATCCGCCGGGCAGCCGCGTCGGATCGGCAGATCGAAAATCTGTTCCGCGATCTCGGGCATCCCCTCGAGAATCGACCCACCACCCGTGAGAACGATCCCCGAATTCAGCGACTTCTCGTAACCCGCCCGACGGATCTCGTCCCAGACGAGATGGAAGATCTCTTCCGCGCGCGGCTGGAGAATCTCGGACAGGATGCGGCGGGCCATCAGCCGCGGTTTGCGGCCTCCAACGCTCGCCACCTCGATTGTCTCATCCTCGTCTACCATCGACGAAAGCGCGCAGCCATTCTTGCGCTTCAGCTTCTCGGCGTCAGGGATCGGCGTGCGCAACCCGACGGCGATGTCACTTGTGAAGTGGTCGCCGCCCACCACCACCACGCCGGTGTGCCAGAGACTTCCGCGTTCGAAGATTGCAAGGTCGGCCGTGCCGCCACCGATATCGACCAACGCGACGCCGAGGTCCTTCTCGTCCTGGGTCAACACGGCCTCGGCCGCCGCGAGCTGTTCGATCACCGTGTCGACGACAGTCACACCGGCCTTGTTGACGCAGGCAATGATGTTCTGCGTCGAGGAGGAGGCGCCCGCGACCACGTGCACGTTGACCTCCAGCCTGGCCCCGGTCATGCCGACCGGGGCACCAATCCCATCCTGCTCATCAACGACGAAGTCTTGCGGAAGGACGTGAAGGATCTCTCGGCCCGCGGGCAAGGTCACCGCTTTCGCCGCCTCGATCGCCCGTCTGACATCGTCGCGGGTAATCTCACGATTCCTGCCGGCGACCGCGACCACACCGCGGCTATTGAACCCCTTCACGTGAGGACCGGAAAGAGAGAGGTGCACGGAGTCGATCTCGACTCCGGCCATCAGCTCCGCCTCCTTGATGGCGTTCTTGATCGACTCAACGGCCGCTTCCAGGTTGACGACAACGCCTCGTTTGATTCCTCGCGACTCGGCGACACCCAGCCCGACGATGTCCAGCGAGTTGTCGTCGTGCACCTCGCCGACGACCGCGCAGACGTTCGACGTCCCCACGTCGAGCCCAACGAGATAGCGTTCCTTGCGAGCCATCGTCCTCCCTATCCTCCGCCCGCGATCTTTCGACCGCCGCCCCGCAAGGGCTGCGCCCCGACGTACACCCGTTCGCCGAAACGCACATCGACGTAGTCAATCTGCGGCATCTGACCCCGCAGCGTCGGGGCAATGTCGAGATAAGCCTGCAGACGCTCGACGAACTGATCCGTACCGACGCGGATCATCACCGTATCCCCTTTGAGGATCACGACGGCGTCGCGGGGATTGCTGACATCGATCTGCGACACGCGCTCGGCGAGATCGGGCCGCTCCTGGAGTGCCGCCATCAAACGTCCGGCCAGCGCCGCTCGGCCTTCGTCAACCACCGGCCCGCGAGCCGAACTCGATCGGCCGACGGCCAGGCCATCGATGAGTGGAAGATCGAACTCCCCGTGATTGGGGCCGTACTCGTCGATGACCGCGCCACGCTCGTCGATCAGGTAGAGCGCACTCCCGATGCGTCCCACTCCCATCGGCCGCCGCTCGACGATACTGACGTCCACGGCACCAGGCAGGACCCGACGGATGGCCACCGCTTCGACCCAGGGGGACTCGAGCACTTTCAGTCGCCACTCTTCGAGATCCACCGTCATCGTGTTCAGACCCCGCAGCCCGTCGAGCCGCGAGAGGACGTCATCACCCGACAGCGCCGTGTTACCGCTGAGCGTGATGTCCGTAATGGCCAGCGCCTCGTTCGTCAACACCAGATCGACGCCGCGATAACCGCCGTAAGCAGCGACGGCGGCGAATAGCGCGGTATACACCACCTGCCGGGTCGAGAGGCCCAAGGGCCGCCGTCGTCGTGCGGGACTCGCGTGTGCGCGGCGAAATCGCTTGTCTGTCGGTGCTGGTACGGCCATGACTTAGATCGTCGCCTCCCTGTGTGCCAGCGCCTCGAGCAACCGTTTGGGCAACGTGCCGATCGAGCCGGCGCCCAGTGTGATCACCGCGTCACCCGCTCTCGCGAGAGCCACCAACGCCGGCACCAGGTCGTCGACGCGCGCAACCGTCCGCACAGGCCGGCCAGAACCCCGTCGAACGGCGTCCGCAACCGCTTCGAGCGTGACGCCAGGAATCGGATCCTCGCCGGCAGCGTAGATGTCGGTCAGCACGATTTCGTCCGCCTCTCGGAACGCGAGCCCGAAGGCGTCCATCAATCGGTGCGTCCGGCTGTACCGATGCGGCTGAAACGCGACCACGAGTCGACGCCCAAGGGCCGCGCGCGCCGCGGCCAGTACCGCGGCGATCTCGGTTGGGTGGTGCGCGTAGTCGTCCACCACCAACACACCTCCGGCCTCGCCATGCCGTTCGAACCGTCGCTCGGCGCCCTCGAAAACGCGGAGCGCAGAGGCCGTCTGAGCGAAATCAAGGCCGAGCTCGCACGCCACGGCAACCGCCGCGAGGGCGTTCTGCAGGTTGTGCCGACCGGGCACCGAGAGCTCGAGCACACCCAGAGGTTCTTGTGCGCCGTCACGCCAGCGGTGTACGCGGCAGCGTGCGCCAAAGGCTCCGAGTTCAACCTCGATTCCACCCAAATGCGCGGCGGGACGCGTCCCGTCCAGCGGATTCGCGGCGTTCAGCCCGTAGGTGAGCAGACGACGCGTGATCCGCGACAGCACCGGAGCCAGGCCCCGATCGTCGGCGCAGGCGATCACGCTCCCGTAGAACGGCACCTTGTTGGCAAACTCGGCGAACGCGCCCTGCAGGTCATCGAAGCTGCCGTAGCTCTCCATATGCTCGTCGTCGATGTTCGTCAGCACGGCGATCGATGGCCACAGCATGAGAAATGAACGGTCGCTCTCGTCCGCCTCCGCCACCATGTACTCACCCCGCCCGAGTCGCGCGCTGCTGCCGAAGGCACGAAGTCGGCCCCCGATGACGGCGTCGGGATCGAGGCCGCTCTGCTCCAGCACGAAGGCGATCATCGAGGTGGTGGTGGTCTTGCCATGCGAACCCGCCACCGCAATCGAGAACCGCAGGCGCATCAACTCGGCGAGCATCTCGGCCCGGGCGATAACGGGAACGCCCCGCCTGTGCGCCTCCACGACCTCCGGGTTTGACGGACGAACCGCTGAAGACACCACCACGACCTCGGCATCGCCGACGTTGCCGGCTCGATGGCCTTCGTGCACGTTGACACTCAAGCTGTCGGCGAGCCTTCGCGTGGCGTCAGACGACTTCAGGTCCGAGCCGCTGACTTCGTATCCGAGGTTTGCGAGGAGTTCGGCAATGCCGCTCATGCCGATCCCCCCGATACCGACGAAGTGAATCCGGCGAGTCCTACCGAGCAAGGGACACGACTTTCTCCGCGATAAGGCGGGCAGCATCAGGTCGCGCCATACGCCTCACTCGGTCGCCAATCTGTCCACGTTTGACCGTATCGCGAGCCAGCCCGAGAATCTCGAACGCGATCCGATCCCCTGATAACTCCCGCTCGACCACCATGACCGCGGCTCCGTGGTGCACGAGCGCCTCTGCGTTGCGACGCTGATGATCGTCGGTCGCAGTCGGCAGCGGCACCAGAATCGATGCCTTCCCCGAGGCCGCTAACTCGGCGAGGGTGGTCGCCCCTGCTCGACAGACGACCAGGTCCGCGGCCCTCATCTCGCGATCCATCTCGTACAGAAACGGCTCAACCCGTGCATCGAGACCCGCGCGTCGGTACGCGTCTTGGACCATTGCCAGATCGCGCTCACCTGTCTGGTGGGTCAACTGCACTCGGGGTGCCCCCTGGGCCAATCGAGATGCGGCCTCCACCATTGCGACATTGATTGCATGAGCACCTTGAGAGCCGCCGAAGACGAGTACCTGCACGGACTCCGCCGGAGCGGCTTCTTGAGCAACAACCGGATCAGCGGACACCGACGTGTCGCGTCGATCGAGAAACGCTGCCCGCACGGGGTTGCCAGAGACAAATGCCTTACTCCCGAAAAATCGCACGCTCTCCTCGTACGTCACGGCGGCGGCATCAACAACCGGTGCCAACAATCGATTGGTCAGGCCAGGCACGACGTTCTGTTCCATCAAGAGCGTCGGCAAGCCCCTGAGAGCTGCGAGCAAAACCACCGGACCCGAGCTGTAGCCACCAACACCCACGACCACCGACGGCCGCCGACGCGTGATCACTCGCCACGCATCTCGCGCGCCCAGCGGCAGCAGCGTGAGACCGCGGACGAGCGCCCCCAGCGACTTGCCCTTCAATCCGGCGGCGTGGATCAACTCCAGCGCGAAACCCTCGCGCGGGATCACGCGGGCCTCGATGCCGGCCGCCGTGCCCACGAAGGCGATCTGCGCATCCGGAGCCTTGGCTAGCAACTCGCGCGCGACCGCGATTCCGGGATACAGGTGCCCACCTGTCCCGCCACCGGCGATCAAGACGGATAGCGGCACGCGACATCGTCCCTTCGCACCCTCGTACCTGCGGCCCCCGCACCATCACACCGTCGCACCATCGCACCATCGCACCGTTGGCCGTCGCAGGGTCGCACATCGCACCGCACGCACGTCGGACCAGGTGCTTCTACCGTTCACGCCGTCACCGTCTCGTGCTGCGAAATATTCAGGAGCACGCCCATTCCGAGCAGGCTGATGAGCAGCGAAGAACCGCCGAAGCTGACGAGCGGCAGCGGAATGCCTTTCGTCGGCAGCAGGCTCAACACCACACTCATGTTCACGAAGGCCTGGACGACGATCATCGCGGTCATGCCAAGCGCGACGAACGATCCGAAGCTGTCCTGGGCGCGCAGGGCGATTCGAGTGCCTCGCCAGGCGACAAGACAGAAACAGGCAAGCGTCGCCGTCGCACCGATGAGCCCCAGTTCCTCTGCGATGACGGCGAAGATGAAGTCCGTGTGCGGCTCGGGCAGGTAGAAGAGCTTCTGCACGCCTTCCATGAGACCGCGTCCAAATACACCGCCGGTTCCGACCGCAATCAGCGACTGGATGATCTGAAAACCGTCGCCTAGGGGGTCCTTCCACGGGTCCAGGAATATGAGCAGACGATCGCGTCTGTAAGGAGCACTCACCAGCACCAGATAGATGACCGGCGCCATCGCCAGCAGCGTTCCGATGAAATATTGATAGTGCAACCCGGCCGCGAACACCATGACGGCGACGATCAGTATTAGAGAAACGGCCGTTCCGAAATCCGGTTGCAGGAGGATCAGGCCCACCATGCCGCACAATACGATCCCGATCGGCAACAGCGAATAGGACAGTTCGTCGATGCGGTGCATGCGACGCTCCAGGGTCAACGCCGTGAACAGCACGCAAGCGATCTTGGCGAACTCCGACGGCTGCACCCCCAACCCTCCCAGACCAAACCAACGCCTCGTGCCATTCACGGGCGAGCTGAAGAGCACGGCAACGAGGGTCGCCCCCACGAGACCGAGCAGCGCCCAGACGAACGCGTCGTTCCTGTAAGCCCGATAGTCCACTCGCATGGCGATTGCCAGGACGGCCAACCCCAGGACGACCCACATCACCTGTTTCGTAAGGAACAAGTAGGGCTGCTGGAAGCGCTCGAGGGCGAGGATCGCCGACGCGCTGTACACCATGATCACGCTGGCGCACACAAGCAGCAGCGTCGCGGTAAAGAGCACTTTGTCGTATTTCAGCGTGCGCGCCATGTCATCTCCCGATCGCCCCTACAGTCAATTGCCTTCCAACCCGAAACACTCCCCGGATCGGATAGGATCCCGATCCGGTTGCAAGGCGTGAGCAGTCAGCGGTCATCAGCCGGCCCGTGGAACGGGACACCGACCTCGCAGACCGGGGTAGTCTGCGTTCCCAGCGGTCAACTCCCCCCCGCGCCGAACCGGCTGACGACTGCTCACTGCTCACGCTCTTGTCACGTGTCCTCATCTCCTTTGCCTTCCACCGCCCTCTTCAACCTGATCACTTCGGCTTTGAAGGTATCGCCGCGCTCGGCGTAGTCGCGGAACCAGTCGAAACTGGCGCACGCTGGCGCCAACAGCACGACGCCTCCGGGTGCGGCCGCCTCGTACGCCCGCTCCACGGCTTCGCGCATCGACGCCGCATCGAGGACGGGAACTACCCCCCGGAGTGCGTCGTGAACCATTGGCGCGGCCGTGCCGATGGCCACAACGGCCACCGCGCCGACCGACAACGGCTCGCGCAGCTGCCGCAAGTCACCGCCCTTGAAATGACCGCCGACGATCGCCACGACGCCTCGAGGGAAACTCTCAATCGACCGCTGCGCCGCTTCCACGTTGGTCGCCTTCGAGTCGTTCACGAACCGGACACGGCGAATCTCGGCGACCGGCTCCATCACATGCGGGAGTCCTCGAAATCCGCGCAAGGCCGCGACCATCGCCTCCGGCGACACCTCGGCGATCGATGCCACGGCGGTCGCCGCAAGAACGTTGTTGAGCATGTGGCGGCCGGTCAGCTCCACCGCTGTCAATGGGACGAGCCGGTCGGTGCCCGTCGTGGTCCGTCGCACGATCCAGTCGCCGTGCACCACGAATCCGGTAGAAGCGTGGCCCGACAACGAAAACTCCACGCGAGCCGATTTCGCCAACGCGCCTTGCGCCGTCACAACCGGATCGTCCGCGTTCAACACTGCCCAATCTCCGGTCGTCTGATTGGCAAACACGCGCGCTTTCGCCGAGACATACCCTTCGAGACTCGGGTGCCGATCGAGATGGTCGTCCGCGAGGTTCAGCCACACGGCAATCCACGGTCGGAAGGTGGTGGTCGTCTCGAGTTGGAAACTGCTGACCTCGACGACATGGATCGTGTCGGTCGTCGAGGTGTCCACCTGAGCGCTGAGCGGTACGCCGATATTGCCGCCGACGAGCACACGATGGCCGCCCGCGGTCAGCATTCGACCAACCAGAGTGGTGGTCGTCGACTTTCCCTTGGTACCGGTAATGGCGATGACGCGCCCTCGGAGCCATCGCCAGGCGAGCTCGAGCTCGCCAATGATCTCAACGCCTCGATCACGCACGGCGTCGAACAGCTGTCCGTCGACCGGAACTCCTGGACTCACGACGACCAGGTCCGCCGTCTCGAGGGTCTCCTGACGATGTCCTCCAACCTCGACCTCGATGCCGGCCGCCCGAAGGCGGTCCGCGTCGGCAAAGCTGGGACGTGCTTCGGTCAACATCACGCGCGCACCACGCCTTGCGAGCAGCTCGGCCGCAGCGATCCCGCTGCGCGCGGCTCCGACAACCACCACACGGCGCCCTCGAACCGAGAAATCCGTATCACCCACACCATCACCGCAGCTTCAACGTCGTCAGGCTGAACAACGCCAGGATGACGGCCAGAATCAGGAATCGGGTGATCACTTTCGGCTCGCTCCATCCGATCAACTCGAAGTGATGATGGATGGGCGCCATCTTGAAGACACGCTTGCCGGTCAGCTTGAAGGAGGCGACCTGAATGACAACGGAGGAGGCCTCGAGCACGAACACGCCTCCCACGATGACGAGGAGCAGCTCCTGTTTGATGAGAATGGCGACCGTGCCCAGCGCGCCGCCAAGCGCGAGTGAACCGACATCGCCCATGAAAATCTCGGCGGGATACGAGTTGTACCAGAGGAAACCCAAGCTCGCGCCGACGAGCGCCCCGCAGAAGATCGTCAGCTCGCCGGCAGGAGGAAACCTCACGAGCAACAGGTAGTCGGCCAGGATCGCGTGCCCGGTGACATAGGCCAGGGCCGTGAACGCGGCAGCGGCCACGCCAAACGTACTGATGGCGAGGCCATCGAGCCCGTCGGTCAGATTGACCGCGTTCGACCAGGCCACGAGAACGAAAGCGGCAAACGGCAAGTAGAAGAACCCAAGGTCCGGGATGAGGTTCTTGAAGAACGGAAAGATGAGCCGCGTGTTGTAGAGCGGCGGATTCTGCTCGGCGAGAACCAGGACGGCAACGCCGACAGCAAGACCGACGAGAATCTGGCAGCCCATCTTGTAGCGCGGGATGAGACCGTGATGCGAACGACGGACGATTTTCAGATAGTCGTCGGCGAACCCAACCGCCCCGAACGCGCACGTCGCCAGCACGGCAATCCAGATGTACGAGTTGGACAGGTCGGCCCACAAGAGTGTCGGAACAATTGCCGCCGCCAGAATCAACAACCCACCCATCGTGGGCGTCCCCGCCTTGGCACGGTGGGACTGCGGCCCCTCCTGGCGAATAACCTGGCCGATCTGAAAGTCACGCAGCTTGGCAATCAGCCACGGACCAAGCAGCAGACTGATCGCCAGCGCGGTCAGGCTGGCTGCCGCGGTGCGGAACGTGATGTACCGGGTGACGTTCAACACACCGAAGTAGGGCGCGAGGTCCGGCAGGAGGTGATACAGCATCAGACGAATACCGTCGCGATGCGATCGGCCACGAGGTCAGTGCGTGTGCCTCGTGACCCCTTGACGAGCACGAGGTCGCCCGGGCGGATCGCCTCGACGATCTGGCCTGCCGCCAACTCGCTCTGCTCGACATACGTCACGGCCGATGCCGGCATGCCAGCTTCGATGGCCGCCTCGGCGAGCGCGCGAGCAGGTGCTCCACCAACCGCGAACAACAGCCCGAGCCCCGCGGCAGCCGCGAGCCGGCCGGCTTCTCGGTGCAAGTCCAAGGCGTGCGTGCCAAGTTCGAGCATCTCGCCAACGACCGCAACCTTGCGTAGTGACCCGGCATCCGACGTAACCGTCTCGAGTGCCCGTGCCAAGGCTCTCGGACTCGAGTTGTAGGAGTCATCAATCAAGACGACACCGTCGCGGAGCCGAACGACCACCCCACGGCGATCCGCGGCCCTGAGGTTCGGAGCCGTCGCGGCGATCTCATCGAGGGATGATCCGAACTCCAACGCAACGGCCGTGGCCGCGAGCAGGTTCGAAAGATTGCCGCGCCCCACGAGTGGCGTCTGGATCTGACGCTCGCCTGCAGGTGTCACGACCCGCGCGCGCATGCCATCGACACCAAGCATTTCGACGTCGACCGCGCGGACCGTCGCGCCGCTCGACGTCCCGAACGTGACGGTGCGACCGGCGAAACCGCCCACTCGGGCGCTGATGCGAGGGTCGTCGGCATTACAAACCAGCAGGTGATCGGGGTTCGCGCGCTCGAGAATCTCGGCCTTGGCATCCGCGATGGCGTCGGCGGACGGGAAGAAACCAATATGGGCGTCGCCCACGTTGGTCCAGACGCGCGTCTCCGGCTCAGCGATGGCGACAAGCGTGCTGATCTCTCCCGCGTGGTTCATGCCCAGTTCCATGACCGCAACATCCGGCCGGTCGCGCAGTTGGAGCAGCGACAGCGGCAGCCCGATGTGGTTGTTCAAATTTCCCTTGTTTCTCGCCACCCGAAAACGTTTCGGAAGCAACTCCGCGACGGCTTCTTTTGTGGTTGTCTTGCCCGCACTACCCGTAATCGCCACGACCCGCGTTCCGCTCGCTCGACGTACCGCACGCGCCAAGTCCTGCAACGCCGTCGTCGTGTCGGCGACCTCGATGAGGTCCTGACCCGTCGACGGCACCTTCACCTGGTCCGCATCGGCCGACGCTGCGGACACAGCCCACCCGCGCTCGACGATCGCGCCGCTCGCACCCTTCGCGAAAGCCTCGGCGACGAACTGGTGTCCGTCGTATCGAGCCCCGCGCAGCGCCACGAAAAAATCGCCCGGCTTCAGAACCCTCGTATCGATGACGACGTTCCCGATCTCCCGCTGCGGATCACCGCGGCGCAAGCCGCCGCCGACGGCCTCAGCCACCCAGCGGAGCGTCAGACGTAACGCGTCACCCAACCTTCAACCTGAGGCGCCGCGCCTCCAGCGCCTCCCGAGCCACAACAACGTCGTCAAATGGCAGCGACTCGCCGGCGATCTCCTGAAACTTCTCGTGACCCTTGCCGGCCACGAGCACCACGTCGCCGGGCAACGCCTGGTCGATCGCGTGCAGGATGGCCTTCCGTCGATCGACCAGCGTCAGAACCGAGGCGCCGCGCTGGCGCGTCTCCGGCTGTGCGCCACGATTCACTTCGTCGATGATCCGGTTCGGGTCTTCTGTTCGCGGGTTGTCCGACGTGATCACCACCACATCGCTCAATCGCGCCGCCACCATGCCCATGAGGGGCCGTTTCGTCCGGTCTCGCTCTCCACCCGCCCCGAACACCGTGATGAGACGGCGCGCCGCGAGAGGGCGCGCAGTCTCCAGAAGATTCCTGAGGGCGTCGTCCGTGTGCGCGTAGTCGACGACGACGGTGATGTCGTCGCCGGCTGAGGAGGCACGTTCGAAGCGGCCGGGCACGCCTTCGAGCCGCGACACACCTTGCTCGATCGCCTCGAGCGGCAGATCGAGGGCCGTCGCCACGCTGATCGCCGCGAGGATGTTGTAGACGTTGGGCCTGCCTACAAGCTGCGACCGCACGCGCACCGTTCCCCGTGGCGTTCGCGCGTCGAAGGTAAGACCCTCGAGCGAGAGCGACAGCGGACCGGATGTGACATCCGCGGCGCGGTTCACCGCGTACGTGACCGGCCGCGTTGCCGCTTCGGCAACGGCGGTGCCGCGAGGATCGTCGACGTTGACCGCTCCAGGGGCATCCGGCGGCAGCATCTCGAACAGGCGACGCTTGGCCGCGAAGTAGTCCTCCATGTCCTCATGGAAATCCAGATGGTCGCGCGTGAGATTGGTGAACACGCCAGCCGCGAAGTGGATCCCATCCGCACGGCGCAGGGAGAGTGCGTGCGACGATACTTCCATGACGCACGCGCCGCACCCGGTGTTCACCATCTGGCGCATCAACTCTTGGAGCTCAGGAGCCTCCGGCGTCGTTCGGGTTGCGGCGATCTCTTGCTGTCCCACCCGGTACACGACTGTTCCCATCAATCCGCAGCGCACGCCCGCGGCCTCGAAAATCGAGCTCAGCACGTAGCCGGTTGTCGTCTTGCCGTTCGTACCCGTGATGCCGACGACACGCATTTCTCGGCTTGGGTGCCCGTGAAACTCTGCAGCGAGCCATGCCAGCGCGAGCCGGGCGTCCTTCACCACGATCCACGGCACACCGATCGGCGCATCCGGTGCTCGTTCCGCGACCACAGCCGCCGCGCCGGCGGCAATCGCCTGAGGCACGAAGTCAACCCCGTCGCTTTTCAGACCTCGGAGCGCGACGAACACCGACCCTGACTGGACGCGGCGCGAGTCGTGCGTCACGCCGCGACACGGCATGGTCAGCGACCGGTCAGTGCTGGGCAGCACCGGTCGCACGTCGGGCGGCAGGGCAATCGCAACGCGTTGCAGCAGCTCGCCGACCGTCATGGTGTGGTCTCAGCGGACGGGATCTGCTCGGTGTTGGTGGAGACGCGTCTTTCGAGAGTGAGCGTGGCGGTTGTGCCGCGCTCGATCGGGCTGCCCGGGGCCGGCTGCTGATCGACCACGATGCCTGCGCCCCGTACCCGTGCCGTCAACCCGAGCTGCGCCACCGCTCTCATGGCTTCTCGCGCGCCGAGACCGCGGAAGTCGGGAAGAACCTGGGGAGGGGCCTGCGCCCTGTCTGGCCCGACCGGAAGACTGATTGGACCCGTCACGGGTGTCGGTCGCTCGCGTCCGTCGCCCCGCTCAACCAGCACCGGCGGCAGCGGATTGATCGATGGCGGAATTCCGCGGTGACGCAATGCGGCGGCGGCAATTCGTTGAAAGATCGGCGCGGCCACCGGCCCGCCGAAGTACGAGTTTTTCCCGTGCGGAGAGTCAATGACGACAACGATGGTGAACTGCGGCTGGCGTGAGGGCGCAAAGCCCACGAACGATGCGTTGTAGTCGGAGCGCGAGTACCGGCCGCCCACCAATTTCTGCGCCGTTCCCGTCTTGCCGGCAACGGTAAAGCCGGGCACACGGGCCATCTTCCCTGTGCCTCGCTCCACGACCTGCTCCATGATGTCCGTCAGCAGCGCGGCCGTTCCCGCTGTCACGGTCCGGCGCACGACCTTGTGCGGCACAGGGGTGCGGATGTCATCCTGAATGACGGCGCGGACAATTCGTGGCTCCAGCAACTCTCCGCCATTGGCGATCGAACTGACGGCAGCGGCCATTTGCAGGGGCGTCACGCCTACCTGATAGCCCATCGATACGGACGCAAGCGCGCTGTCGTTCAGCTTGGCCGGATTCCACACGATGCCGGAACTCTCACCCGGGAAGTCCGGGGAACTGCGGACGCCAAAACCGAACTTGGACGTGTACGAGCCGAGTCGTTCGGGCCCCAGCTTCAGTCCGACCTTGATCGCCCCGACGTTGCTCGACAGGACGATGACATCGGCAAACGACAGCACACCGTAGCGGTGACTGTCGCTAATGACCCGACCTTCGAAGCGGATTGACCCGGGGCTGGTATCGATGCGGTCCTGGGGTTCGATCAGGTGCTCCTCGAAGGCCGCCGACGCCGTCACGATCTTGAATGTCGAGCCTGGCTCGTATAGATCCTGCACCGCCCGATTGCGTTGGGCCCCCGGACGGGCATCGCGGTACGCGTTCGGATTGAAAGTGGGCCAATTCGCGAGCGCCAGAATTTCCCCTGTGCGAGGGTCCATGACCACCGCAGTTCCGCCCGCCGCACGGTTTTCCTCGACACCCAGACGCAGTTCCCGCTCGACGACATGCTGCAGGTACTGGTCGACCGTGAGCTCGAGGGTCGCGCCGCTGGTTGGTGGACGCTCGACCCGGCTGAAGACATGGCGGCGCGCGTCGGTCTGGACGAGCACCGTTCCGGGGCGGCCCCTGATCAAGGAGTCGTACGTCGCTTCGAGGCCGTTGAGCCCGGTGTTGTCGATGCCGACGTAGCCGAGCAGGTGCGCGGCGAGTTCCTTGTTGGGGTAGAACCGCCGGTTCTCCTTCATGAAACCGACGCCGTCGAGTTCGAGGGCTGCGACGCGACCCGCCTGTTCGGGCGACACCTGGCGGCGCACGTACGCGAACGCCCGACCACGCCGAATGCGTTCCGTCAGCGCCCGCCGCTCCCGCACGCTGCAATCCTGCAATGCGCGACAGAGCGCGGCTGCGGCGGCGTCGGGATCTCCGATGTCGGTGGGGACGGCGTAGATCGAATCGGCCTCGACGCTGAACGCCAGCACGTTGCCGTTGCGATCCAGGATGTCGCCCCGCTTCGCGGTCGTCTCGATCGTGCTGACCTGCTGCCGTTCGGCTCGCGCGCTCAGGTCGGCATGACTGATCACCTGCAGGTAGACGAGGCGCGCCTCGATCGATACCGCCCAGCCGCCAAGCAGGAGGATCGCGACGAGGAGCCGCCGCTTCAGCGTCGTGCGCCACAGGAGCGCGGGTGTTTCGGCCACAGGCAGGACTACCCTTCTCGAACGAAATGCCTACCGGAGGGCGACAGCCGATCGAGGAGGCGGCGTCGCCGGCAGGACCAGCTCGATCACAGACGTCTCGGCAGGACCCGGCGCCACCATGTGGAGCTGCTTGATCGCAATTCGCTCTATACGCGCCGGAGACCTGAGCGTCTCGATGTCGAGACGCAGGTGACGATTCACTTCGAGTTCCACCGCTCGATCGCGTTGCATCTGCTCCAGCCGATACCCGTGCCTCAACAACTCGAAATGCTGCCACGCCCAGAACAGCAGGACGGCGACGAGGACGACGCCGAGCATCGCCGCGCGCCACAACTCGCGGTGCCGGTCGCGGTCGATCTCGCGGACGATGGGATTGTTGCGAACGTCTTTCTTGATTGCGTACTCAAAAGTTTCGCCGGTCATGTTCGCCTCACATCTCGTCAGGCCGTGCGCTCTCCGCCGCGCGCAGCTTGGCGCTGCGCGCGCGGGGATTGCGTTCGATCTCTGCCTCGCTCGACACCAACGGCCGCTTCGTACGGATCGTCAGCTCGCCCGCCGTCTGAAGCGACCGAAGCGTGTGCTTCACGACTCGATCTTCAAGCGAATGGAAACTGATGACCGCCATTCGCCCCCCAGGTCGCAGCCGCCGGGCTGCATCCGCCAGAAACAGGTCAAGGCCCTCGAGTTCCCGGTTGACCCAGATTCGGATCGCCTGAAACGTCTTCGTGGCCGGATCAATCCGTGTGTACCCCCGCTTCGGGATCGCGCGACGCACGACGTCGGCCAGCTGCCCTGTCGTCGTGATGGGCGTTCGCGCTCGAACCGATTCGATCGCACGTGCGATTCGACGCGACTGCCGCTCCTCGCCGAACTCGTAGATCACGTCGGCCAGCGTGCGCTCGTCGGCCTCCCGTATCATTTCCGCCGCCGTCTGACCCGTCGTCGTGTCCATTCGCATATCGAGCGGCTCATCACGCCGGAAGCTGAACCCGCGTCCGGGCGCATCGAACTGCATCGACGACACGCCGAGATCCGCCAGCAGCCCATCCATGGCGACGACACCCAGACCGTCGAGCACCGCACCGAGGCGTCGATAGTCGGAATGGATCAACTGCACCCGCGACTCGTACGGCGCAAGCACGGCGCCCGCTTCTGCCAACGCGGCCGGGTCCCGATCGAGTCCAATCACTCTGGACGCACCCGCTTCGATCAGCGCCCTCGCGTGACCGCCCAACCCGACCGTGCAGTCGACGAACACTCCGCCGCGCTCGGGTGCGAGATGCTCGAGCACCTCCGCCACCATCACCGGCTCGTGCATCTCTTACTCCCGGCCGCATCGGACGCACCATTCGAACGCGAATAGCGATACCATCGCCCCTATATCCCGTGCTCCGACAATCGCAGGCCGTCGTCGTCGGTCCACGGATCGCGCTGGAGCTTGTGGAGGAACCGTTCCTCGTTCCACACCTCGAGATGACTGATTCGCCCAAGCACGCGCACATCCCCGACAATCGACGCACTTTCGCGGAGGTGCGAGGGGATCACGACGCGACCCTGACCGTCGAGCTCGTCGGCCTGGCCGTAGTAGGCCACGCGGTCGAGGAACTTCAGGAGCGCCGGATGGCTGCCGGGGACACGCGAGAGGCGCTGCTCGACTTCGAGCCAGACACTCATGGGGTAGATGCGCACGCACTCGCCCGTGAGGCTGGTCACGAAGACGTCCGGCCCCTGCTGGTCCCGAATGACGCCTCGAAAGGTCGTCGGGACCTTCAACCGGCCCTTGTCGTCGATCCTGGCAGAACTGCTGCCCCTTAGTCCCTGGTGCTCCACTTTAGGCCACAAAAATCCACCCGGATAGTAAGACGGGGCCATCTGCGATGTCAATCTGATAAACCGCGTAACTGTGCGTAGTTACGTGAAATCGACAGGTTCGTTTATCCTTCGCCTGCGAGATAGGTCGACAGTTGCTTTGCGGGCACCCGACCTACATGCGTAGCCGGTTCTCCTTCAGCGCAGGGCCGGTGGTGCCAACCAGACCCGCTCTGGCAGAAACGTCAATTTCTTGTTCAGTGGACCGTTCTCGGCTACGATTTGGGGCTTTCATGGAACGTTCAGAGCCCGCCCGTCCCCCCGGCGTGAGCATGTTCTTTCCTGCGTACAACGATGGCGGCACGATAGCGAGTCTGGTCATTCGCGCCGTGCAGACGGCATCGCAGCTCACGACCGATTTCGAAGTGATCGTCGTCAACGACGGCAGTACCGATTCGACGCGGGAGGTGGCGGACGAACTCGCGCGCACCTATCCCCAGGTACGCGTCATCCATCATCACCAGAACCGAGGTTACGGCGGGGCGCTCCGCACGGGCTTCGCGGCCGCGAAGAAAGACCTGATCGCATACACCGACGGCGACGCCCAGTACGACCCGGGTGAGCTCCAAGTGCTCTGGAACCGGTTGACGCCCAGCACGGACGTCGTCACGGGGTACAAGATCAGTCGATCGGATCCCTGGTACCGCATTGCGATCGGGCGGATCTATCACTACACCGTCAAGTGCCTGTTCCGGCTGCGCGTGCGGGACGTCGATTGCGACTTCCGGCTGATGCGTCGAGAGGTCTTCGATCGCGTGAGGCTGGAGCGGGACACAGGCGTCATCTGTCTTGAGTTGATGCGCAAGATCCAGGACGCCGGTTTCACGATCGCCGAGGTGCCGGTCCATCACTACCACCGCACCCACGGCCGCTCTCAGTTCTTCAACTTCCGCCGTATCTTCCTGACGGGGATCGACGTACTGAAGTTGTGGATCACCCTCGTCGTCCTCGGCCGAGGCCGGCAGGGCACTTCTGTCCTGTTCCGTAACCCGACGATCGCCAGCCGCGCACCTCGGGAATCAACCGAGCGATGACAGAACGCTCGTCACCCCGCGGTACGGACTACCGCGCGTTCTATCGCGACCGACGCGTCATGATCACCGGCGGGCTTGGTTTCATCGGCAGCACACTCGCGCATCAGCTCGTCGAGCTCGGCGCACGTGTGCTCATCGTCGATTCCCTGATTCCAGAGTACGGCGGCAACCTGTTCAATGTCGCAGACATCGAAGACCGCGTGCGCGTCAATATCGCCGACGTGCGCCAGTCGAGCACGATGAATCACCTGGTCTGCAACCAGGAGGTCATCTTCAATCTCGCGGGGCAGGTGAGTCACATCGACAGCATGCGGGATCCCTACACGGATCTGGAGATCAACTGCCGCGCCCAACTCTCGATCCTCGAGGCCTGCCGCCGCTACAACCCGAGCGTGAAGGTCGTCTTCGCGGGCACTCGACAAGTGTACGGACGACCCGAGAAGCTGCCCGTGACCGAACTGCACCTGGTGAAGCCCACGGACGTGAACGGTATCAACAAGGCGGCGGGCGAGTACTATCATCTCGTGTACAACGACGTGTTCGGCGTACGTGCCTGCTCGTTGCGCTTGACCAACGTCTACGGTCCGCGCCAGCTGATCAAGCACAACCGCCAGGGATTCATCGCGTGGTTCATCCGCCTTGCCATGGAAGACCGGGAGATCCAGATCTACGGCGACGGTTCTCAACTGCGTGACTTCGTGTTCGTCGACGACGCCGCGGATGCCTTCCTTCGTGCAGGGGCGGACGACGCCTCGAACGGACAGGTATTCAACGTGGGCGGCCTGGAACCGATTGCGCATCGCAACCTGGTGGAGCTTCTCGTCTCGGTTGCCGGCAGCGGTCGCTTCGTCTGCGTGGAGTGGCCTCCAGAAAAGAAAGCCATCGACATCGGCGACTTCTATGCCGACTCATCCCTGATCGAGCGCACGCTGGGTTGGCGTCCCGTGACGTCGCTGCGCGACGGCCTCGAACGCACGCTGCGCTTCTACCGAGCTCACGCAGAGCAGTACCTGCCGGCATCCGTACAGGTCGCCCCTCAGTGAGCGGGATGAGGACGTCCGCATGAAGGCGCTCATCACGGGCGGCGCCGGATTCATCGGATCTCATCTGGCCGAACGCTTCCTCGATCTCGGCCACGACGTCGCGATCATCGACGACCTCTCGACCGGATCGATCGAGAACATCGCGCACCTCAAGTCGTGCACTCGGTTCTCATACGTGGTCGACTCCGTGACGAACGAGCCGCTGCTCGCGGAGATGATCGACGGGTGCGACGTGGTGTTCCATCTCGCCGCTGCGGTCGGCGTGAAGCTGATCGTCGAGCGGCCGGTGCACACGATCGAAACCAACGTGCACGGCACCGAGGTCGTCCTGAAGCACGCGAACAAGAAGAGGAAGCTCGTCTTCCTGGCATCGACATCGGAGGTCTACGGCAAGAGCTCCGACGTGCCCTTTCGCGAGAACGCGGACCTGGTTCTGGGCCCGTCGGAGAAACATCGCTGGGCCTACGCGTGCAGCAAGCTCATCGACGAGTTCCTGGCGCTCGCCTACTGGAAAGAAAAGAAGCTGCCCGTCGTCGTCGTCCGCTTGTTCAACACCGTTGGACCCAGGCAGACAGGCCAGTATGGAATGGTGCTGCCCACGTTCGTCCGCCAGGCTATCGCGGGCGAGCCGCTGACGGTCTTCGGCGACGGGACGCAGTCCCGCAGCTTCACATACGTGGGTGACGTGGTCGACGCCCTGGTGGCCCTCGCCTCGGAGCCTCGGGCGATAGGCGAGGTGTTCAACATCGGGAACCGGGGCGAAATCTCGATTCGCGACCTCGCCGAACAAGTGAAGGCCATGGCTGGAAGCGATTCTCCGATTCGCTTCGTCCCGTACGACCAAGCCTACGAAGCGGGCTTCGAGGACATGCCCCGCCGCGTTCCCGACATTTCGAAGCTCAATGCCCTCATCGGCTACGACCCGAAGGTGGGCCTCGAAGAGATCATTCGCCGGGTGATCGAACACGCCCGGCAGGGTTGACTCTACGCCCCCCTGGGGTTACCGTCGTCCTGGACCGAGACTACAATCAGACATATGGCGTTCCGGGCACTGACCGTCACGGCCATTCTTCTCGGCTGGACCTGCGCCGCACAGGCGCAGCAGTCGGTGCGTCTCGAGTTCAACGACGGCAAGGTGACCCTCAGCGCGCGTGATGCACCTCTTCGCGCGATCCTGGGAGAGTGGGCGCGCCTCGGCGGGGCAACCGTTGTCAACGGCGACCGTGTCGTGGGTCAGCCGGTGACCCTCGAGCTCACTGCGGTTCCAGAACGTCAGGCGCTGGACGTCCTGCTGCGCGGGGTGTCGGGTTACATGATCGCCCCCCGGCGCGCTGGATCGAGCGGCGTGTCGATGTTCGATCGCATCCTGATCCTTCCGACAAGTACGCCTCCGGCGAACCCGGCACCGGCAGTCGCAACACGACCGGGCCCGCAGCGGCCGCCGATCATTGCGCGGCCGCCTCGGCCCGAGGCCCCACCGAGTGACACCGATCAGGATGACGCAGGCCGCACGGACGAACAGGATGCGGTAGCGGCGGGTCCGCAGCGTCCGATCGATCCTCGTGTGCGACCACCGATCCAAACGAACCCGGCGGATCCCAACACCGCTGAGGCGGACGAAGCAGAAGAGCCGAACGACGATGCCCCGGCCGTCAAGCCGACACCGTCGAACCCATTCGGGATTCCGGCTGGTTCGTCAGCCACTCCTGGCTTCACGACGCTGCCGCAAGGGCAGCAGCGCCCCGGACCAGCACGCGTACAATAGGGCGTAGCGGCCGCGCGTTCCCTGCGCCGCTCGCGCTGTCATGTCAGAGATCGATCGCTTCAGACCGGACGACCGCCGCGGAGTGGATACGCTGTATCGCCGTACGCACGGGCCGGACGCGGCGGAAGCCAATCGGCTTCGCTGGGACTGGCAGCATCGTCGCAACCCCTACAACCAAACGGGACATCCTGGCATCTGGGTTGCGCGCGAGGGACCAACGGTTGTCGGTCAGTTTCCGACGCTACCGGTGCGCGTGTCTCTGAAGGGGTTGGAGGTCGATGGCGCATGGGGCACCGGCGCGCTGGTCGCCCCCGAGCGCGACAGCCAGGGGCTCGACGAAGCGCTCGCGAGGGCGTGGGATCGCAACACCGGTGCGGTCTTGACGCTGGGCGCCTCGGGCGAGTCACGCCGAATGCTCGACCGGCTTCACTGGCCACCCGCTCACCCGCTACCGTGTCTGGTCAAGCCCCTGACGCGGCGCGCCGTTCGGCTCCCCCACTGGCCAACGTTCTTGAACCGCTTCGTCTCTGCCGTCTCCGCGCCAGTCGTCCAGATCGTCTCCAGGTCTCGACCGCTCCGCGCCGAGTGCGAGCCGATCCGGCGCTTCGACTCCTCGTTCGGCGCTCTATGGGAACGACTCGCCCCGAAGTTCGATCTGGCTGTCCGGCGTGACGCGCCGTACCTCAATTGGCGGTACGTTGAGCCTCCCCACGTGCGGTACTCCATCGTCGCGCTACGCCGGCACGGTGAGCTGCACGGCTACGCGGTTTACCGCCACCGTCACGAACCGCTCGGGCGCGTGACGATGCTCGTGGATTTCCTCGTGGATCCAGACGACGTGTCAGGTCTGAAGACGCTCTTGCGCTGGGTCGATCGCGCGGCGCGCGCCGAGGACGCAGACAAGGTACGCTGTTACGCAATGCACGGAGCGTTTCGCCGCGTGCTGCGTCGCAACGGCTACTTCAACGTAAAGTCGACGCTCGAAGTCAGTGTGAAGGTCAACGCGGTCCAGGTGCCGAGGGGTTTCTACGACGAGACCAACGGCTGGCACGTGACGTACGGGGATTCCGATCAGGATCATTGACGCCGGACCTGGTGTCCCGCGTCCCACGCATATGCGACTTACCGACAAGGTCAACGCCGACATCACCGCCGCGATGAAGAGCAAGGACCCGGCACGTCTCTCCTCGCTGCGCATGATGAAGGCGGCCATCATGAACAAGGACATCGAGAAGGGTCGGGACCTGGAGGACGCGGAGGTCCTGCAGGTGTTCTCGTCGCTCGTCAAACAGCGCCGCGATTCCATCGAGCAGTTTTCAAAGGCCGGTCGCACGGATCTCGTCGCGAAAGAAACCGCGGAGATCGCGGTGCTCGAAGAGTACCTGCCGCCCGCCGCCACCGTGGCGGAGATCGACGCGGCGGTTGCCGCGGCCGTCGCCGAAACGGGCGCGACCTCGGCGAAAGACATCGGGAAGGTGATGAAGGCGGTCATGCCGAAGCTCGCCGGCAAGAACGCCGATGGTCGGACCGTCAACGAGTCAGTCCGCCGCACGCTTGGCGCCTAGCTCTCCTTCGTCTTCTCCTCCTCCCTCGACCCTCGCCCGATCTGCTGCGTCTGCCGGGGCGGCGACCATGACGAGCCGCGTCCTCGGCGTCGTCCGAGAACAGGTGTTGGCGGCGCTCTTCGGCGCCGGCGACGCGACGGACGCCTACAACGTCGCCTTCCGGGTTCCCAACCTGGTGCGAGACCTCTTCGCCGAGGGGGCGATGAGCAGCGCCTTCGTACCGACGTTCACCCGGCATCTCACGACCGCGGGCAAAGACTCCGCCTGGCGTCTGGGCAACCTCGTCATCAACGGCCTCATCGTTATCACCGTCGCACTGGTCGTCCTTGGAATCATCTTCGCGGAGCCCCTGGTGGGGCTCTTCGCCGGCGCGTACCGGGAGGTCCCCGGCAAGTTCGAGCTGACGGTGTTCCTGACGCGGCTGATGCTGCCCTTTCTCACGTTCGTAGCGGTGGCCGCCGCGTTCATGGGCATGCTCAATTCGCTGCATCGATTCTTCATCCCTGCACTGTCGCCAGCCATGTTCAACGTGGCGACGATCATTTGTGCGCTGACGCTCGTGCCGCTGATGCCGGCGCTCAGCTTGCCGGCCATCACCGCCATCGCGATAGGGACGCTCGTTGGCGGCGTCGCTCAACTCTCGCTGCAGTGGCCCAGCCTCCGTCGCGAAGGCTTCACGTATCGCCCAATCCTCGACTGGAAGGATGAGAGCCTCAGGCGCGTCCTCGTGCTCATGGGTCCGGGGACGATCGGGCTCGCGGCCACGCAGGTCAACGTGTTCGTGAACACCGTCCTCGCAACCGGCGAGGGGACGGGCGCGGTCTCGTGGCTGAACTACGCCTTCCGGCTGATGTATCTGCCGATCGGGCTCTTCGGCGTGTCAATTGCCACAGCGACGTTGCCGGCTGTGTCCCGTCACGTTGCCGTGCGCGACGAAGGCGCGGCCAGGCGCACGGTTGCCGATGGCCTTTCGATGATGCTGATGCTCAACATCCCCGCCACCGTCGGCCTGATGGTGCTCGCGCCGCCAATCGTGCGTCTCATCTTCGAGCGCGGCGCATTCACCGCCGCCGACACGGCCGCCACCGCGATCGCTGTGCAGTACTACGCACTCGGCCTCGTGGGCTACTCAGTGGTGCGGATCACCTCCCCGGTGTTTTACGCGCTCGGACAGAACCGGACACCGGTGATGGTCAGCGTCGCCACGGTGCTGGCGAACGCAGTGTTGAATATTTGGCTGGTGGGCCTCATGGGGTACGGCGGCCTGGCCCTCGGCACATCGATCGCGGCGCTCTTCAACGCAGCGCTGCTCATGTTCTTTCTTCGGAAGCGCCTCGGCGGCATCGAGGGCGGCCGGATCTCCGCGTCACTGGTGCGTATCACGATCGCCGCGGCAATCATGGGCATCGCCGCGGTGGCGGTCGACATGGGAACCGGTCTGTGGTTGCCAGGCGCCGGGCTCGCACCCCAGCTCATCCGGCTTGGCTCGACCATCGGCGTGGCTATGGTCGTCCTGGCCGCCTCCGCGTACCTCCTTCGCGTCCACGAGTTCCGAAAAGCGGTGACACTGGTCTCGCGCAAGCTCCGCATCGGACCCAGATGAAGCGGTGGCCGTTCGGTCTGCATCCCACGGTAGTCCTGTTGGCGAGCACGCACTTCATCGTGGACGGCTACACGAATATTTACGCTCCTCTCCTACCGCTCCTGATCCCTCATCTCAATCTTTCTCTCGCCGCCGCGGGCGCGCTCCAGATGTGCTTTCTGATCGCGAACTCAGTGGCGCAGCTCGGATTTGGTCATATCGCGGATCGCTGGCGCCCACGCGTGCCGCTCATCGTGGGTCCGTTGGTGGCGGTATCGATCCTCTCACTCGTGGGACTCGCGTCCAGCACCCTGATGCTCGGCCTGATCCTCGTCGCCGGCGGCCTCGGCGCCGCGGCGTTTCATCCGCCCGCCGCCGCGCTCGCGCATCGCCTGGGAGGCGATCGCCGGGGTCTGACGATGTCGGTGCACATCACCGGTGGGTCGCTCGGGTTCTCCCTGGGGCCGCTGCTGTTCGCGCCGTTTGCCGAGCGCTTCGGACTCCACTGGACCCCGCTGTTCATGCTCCCGGCCCTCATCGTGCTGGCGATCTTCCTCCCGCGGGTGCCGCCCATCGAGCGGCTCGGAGACCACGACGAAGTCGGCGGCTTCGGCGCCCTGCGTCCCTACCGGAAGCCGCTGGCGCTGCTGTACTCCGTCGTGGTGATCCGGACGCTCGCGGCGCTGAGCTTCTCGACCTTCATGCCGGTCATGCTGACTCGGCGGGGCATGTCCGTCACCGAGGCGGGCCTGGCCATGGCGCTCTACCTGTTCGCCAGCAGCGTCGGCGGATTTCTCGGCGGTCCGCTCGCCGACAGGTGGGGTCCGCGCAACGTCATCATCTGGTCGCTCGTGCTCGCGGTGCCCTTCCTGGCGCTCGCGCCCATGCAACCGGGATGGACGTTCGTCGTCATCGTCTCCTTCGGCGGCTTCCTGCTCCAGTCGACGCTCCCCGTCAACGTCACGTTTGCCCAGATGATTGCCCCGATCAGCGCCGCCACCGTGTCTTCTTTGATGATGGGCTTCGCCTGGGGAACCGGCGGGATCAGCGTGCCGTTCGTGGGTATGCTTGCCGACCGCATCGGGATCGAGCGCACTCTTGTGGCTATGGCCTTCCTGCCATTGCTGGCGGCCATCTGTGCGATGCCGCTGCCATCCGGCAGGTTTGGGCACGTGCCGTCCCGCGCGGCCAACGTGGGACACGCAGAGACGACCAGCGGAGACGTTGCCCCCTAGACGTCAATTGGCACACACTGACACCAATGCGCTCTCGCTACCCGGCGGCGTCCAATTTCTCCTACTCGTTCGGCCCCGGGCCGTTGACGCCGGCGATCAAGATGATCGTCGCCGCGAGTGTCATTGCGTTCCTCCTCGACTCGATCGTGCCGGCCATGACGCTCACATTCGGACTGCGGCCCGCAGACGTCGTCGAGCGGCTGCAGATCTGGCAGCCGTTCACGTACATGTTCCTGCACGGCGGGGTATTCCACATCCTGTTCAACATGCTGGCGCTGTGGATGTTCGGCGTGGAACTGGAACGGATGTGGGGCAGCCGGTACTTCACCAAGTTCTACTTCGTGGCCGGTGGAGGCGCCGCGCTCACGACATTGCTGCTATCGTTCGCGCCGTTGCCGTTCGCGGATCGGCTGTACGACTCGCTGACGATCGGGGCATCGGGAGCGGTGTACGGAGTGCTGCTCGCTTACGCGCTGTACTTCCCTAACCGCCCGATCTATATGTATTTCTTCTTCCCGATCCCGGCGAAGTATTTCGTCATGATCATGGGCGCCATCTCGCTGTACTCGTCGATGGGCGCCACGGGAGGCGGTGTCGCCCACACGACGCACCTCGGTGGTCTCGTGGCCGCGTATCTGTACCTCAAGGGCGGAAGAACCAACCTCCTCGCGGAGATCCGATATCGCCTCGCGCGGTGGCGTATCAACAAGTCTCGCCGTCGGTTCGACGTCTACTCGGGCGGCAGGTCACACGACAATCGCCGGGTGCATTAACCACGAAGGGAACGACGGCGGCGAAGGCCACGAAGCCAGACACCCTTGCTCACACCGACCGCAGTATTTGACATCCTCGAGGCACCACTTCGCCTCAAGGCGGACATCTACGCCGTTGTGGAAACTGCTCAGCGGTTTGCGTTTCGTCCGTAGAGCGCACGCTTCAGCGTGCGCGTGTCCGCGGAGGCTGCAGCCTCCGCTCTACGCCGAATCGAAAAATGCGACGGCCTTGCCACTACCCCGGAAGATAAACGTAGGCCGCTGCTATCGGGCCGGAGGTTCGATTTGCCGCGTCGGCGAGCGGGAGGTGAGCGGCTGTGGTCATCCGGGGCGCTCCGTCGCTCTGCGAGCCCAGCCTGCTATAATCCCTGCCCGTTCTTCGTGCCCTTGCCGTCTTCGTGCCCTTCGTGGTCACGATTTCGACACGCTGAACGGCAGCGCCGATCTGCCGAGTGCGAGCAGCCAGCAGTCCGCCGAGGACGGGAAAACCTGTTCCGTCCATCAGGAACTCCGGGTCGAAGATGAACCCGCGCGCGAAGTGGAAGTTCAGCACCATGAAGAGCGCGAGGGTCGCGGCCAGACGCGTCCAGAAGCCGATGATCAGCGCGACACCCGTCGACAGTTCAGCCAGAGGGACGAGTCTGGCGAAAAGCGGAACGCCCGGCGCCGCCACGGTCTCGATGTACCAGCGCGTGCTTGGCGGGGCGTTCTGCAGCCACCCCTGGAGCCGTGTCGCCAGAATGCCGCTGTCGGAAAACCAGGCGAGCTTGTCGAGGCCGTTGAAGAGAAAGAACAGGCCGAGCATCAGCGCCAACGCGCGCAGGCCGTACATTCCGCTGCCCCCCGACCGGCCCTTGATCTGGTTTGCCATTGCTCAACGCCTCATGTGAACGTAGGCCTATGCTGCCGGGCTGGAGGTTCGATTTCCGCGCCGACGAGCGGGAGGTGAGCGTAGGTTCTCCGGGGCGCGTTCGTCGTTAGCTCTCGCTCGGGAGCCAATCCAGCCGGATCGGACTGAAAACATCGAGCTCGAACGTGTCCTCGAGCGCCTCGGCCTGGTGCGGAACTCCGGACGGAATGTGCAGCACCTCACCTTCGCGCACGGTCATCTCCTCACCGTCGACGACCACCCTCAAGGCCCCTTGCAGGATGTAGGTCATCTGCTCGCTCTCGTGCGAGTGCATCGGCACGAGCGCGCCCCGCTTCAAGTAGATCTGGGCCAGCATCTCGCGTTCGCCTGTCACGATCTTCTGCGAAATCATCTCGGTAATCTTTTCGAGCGCGATTTCATCCCAGCGGTGGACCCGCACGGTGGTCATAGGCTCCCGATAGTGCCATAATTTCCGGCGTATGAAGGGGTCGACCCTGGCCGGTGGTACTGACACAGGCACCGGGCGGGCACGCGGCGACGACCAAGCGGGGTTGACCCGGGACGAGCTGCTCAGCGCCTACCGCACGATGCTCCTGTCGCGAAAGCTCGACGACAAGGAGATCCAGCTCAAGAACCAGAGCCAGGCCTTCTTCCAGATCAGCGGCGCCGGGCACGAAGCGGTGCTCGTGGCTGCGGGCAGTCATCTGCGCGGCGGCTATGACTGGTTCTTTCCCTACTATCGCGACCGTGCGTTGTGCCTCTCCATCGGGGTGACACCGCTCGAGATGCTCCTGGCCTCGGTGGGCTCGAAGGACGATCCCGCGTCGGGCGGACGGCAAATGCCGTCACATTGGGGTCACCGGCGCCTCCACATCCCGTCGCAGAGCAGCGCGACGGGCACGCAGTGCCTGCACGCGGTCGGCTGTGCCGAGGCAGGCGTCACCTACCAGCGTCTCACCGCCATTCCCGATCGCGAATCACACTTTCACGACGACGAAGTCACCTACGTCTCGGTCGGCGACGGCGCGACCAGCGAAGGTGAGTTCTGGGAATCGCTGAATACGACCTGTACCAATCGCCTGCCATTGCTCTACCTCTGCGAGGATAACGGCTACGCCATCTCGGTCCCGGTGGAGACGCAAACTCCCGGAGGGGACATCTCGAGGCTCGTCGAGCACTTCCCTGGATTACAGACTTTCCGCTGCGACGGCACCGACTACTTGGCCAGCCACCGCACACTCGGTGCCGCCGTGGCGCACGTGCGTGCCAGGAGGGGCCCGGCATTCGTCCACGCCACGGTGACCAGACCGTATTCCCACTCACTCTCGGACGATGAGCGCCTATACAAGACGCCGGCGGAGCGTGAGGCGGAGGCGCGCCGCGATCCCCTCGTGCGCATGCGTCACTTTCTCAAGGTCAAGGGTCTGGCCACCGACGATGATTTCGCGGACATCCTCGCGTCGGTCGAACGTGAGATCAATGCGGCGGCAGAGCTGGCCCTCGCCGCGCCAAAGCCGGATCCCAGCACCGCCGCGCTGTATGTCTTCTCGCCGGACGTCGATCCCACGTCTCCGTCGCTGGCCACGGATCCCTTGGCGGAAGGCCCCGCGGAAACCATGGTGACCACGATCACCAGCACTCTCAGGGACGAGATGGCCCGCAATCCTCGCATTCTCGTCTTCGGCGAGGACGTGGCGGACGCGAGCCGGCAGGAAGCGCTCGCCAGCGTCTCCGGCAAAGGGGGCGTTTTCAAAGTCACGCACGGGCTGCAGCGAACGTACGGCGCCGAGAGGGTCTTCAACTCTCCGCTCTCGGAAGCCAACATCATCGGACGAGGGGTCGGCATGGCCCTCCGCGGGCTGAAACCCATCGTCGAGATCCAGTTCTTCGACTACATCTGGCCGGCGTTCATGCAGCTGCGCGACGAGATGTCGATGATGCGGTACCGATCGGGCAACCACTGGTCGTGCCCGATGGTGATACGGGTCCCGATCGGCGGGTACTTGCGCGGCGGCGCACCCTACCACAGCCAGTCAGGGGTTGCGATCTTCGCGCACACGCCTGGCATTCGAATCGCATTCCCCTCGAACGCACGCGACGCCGCCGGGCTGCTCCGCACGGCGATTCGCTGTGACGATCCGGTACTGTTCCTCGAGCACAAGCACCTCTATCGCCAGACGTACAACCGTCATCCGTATCCCGGCAAGGACTACACGATCCCGTTCGGCAAGGCCGCGGTGGCGCGTGAGGGAGCGGATGTCGTGGTGTTCACGTGGGGTGCGCTCGTTCAGCGATCGCTCCTGGCCGCGCAGCAGGCGGAGCACGACGGGACCAGCGTGGCCGTGATCGACCTGCGTACGATCATTCCGTACGACTGGGAGACGATCGCGGCCTACGTGCGGAAGACAAACCGCGTGATCGTCGCGCACGAGGACCAGATGACCGCGGGATTCGGCGCCGAGATCGCCGCGCGAGTTTCCCAGGAGCTGTTCGAATACCTCGATGCGCCCGTGACGCGAGTGGCGGCGCTCGACTGTCCGGTGGCATACGCGCCGGTACTCGAAGAGGTGATCCTGCCGGGCTCCGCTGACGTCCTCAAGGCGATCCGTACACTCGTGGCCTACTAATGCCGGTCCGCGCCCTCGCCATGGCCCTCCTGGCGGCGGCGATGTTCGGCGCGCCGACTGACGCCGCACTGAACGTCGAGGTTCTGCGCTCGGTAGGAGGCCTGCCTCCGCATGTCGTCGGACTCTTCGAAGAGCCGATCGGATTTCAGCAGGCGCCGGACAGTTCGTACCTCGTCTTCGATCGCCGGGGTCATACGGTCTACGGCGTGGACGCCGCCAGGACGTCCGCGTCCAAGCTCGTCGAGATCGGACAGGAGCTCGGACGAATCATCCAGCCGCGCGGCTTCGACGTGTCGGCAGCCGGATCATTCGTCGTGGCTGATGCCCCCCGCAGCATCCAGCGGGTACAGGTGTTCGAGCCAGGGGGCAAGCGCGCCGGCGGTTTCACGCTCCCCGTCCGACAGACAGCCGTGCCGATCACATTCGATCAGTTCGTCGTGACCGGTGTCGCCTCCATCCAGTACGCTGGATCGAACCTCGCGGTGAGCCACCCGGACAGCGGCGCGCTCATCACGGAGTACACCACGGGGGGAGCGGCGCTCCGAAGCATCGGACGGCTGCGCGATACCGGTCACGAGACCGACCGCGATCTTCACGTCGCGCTGAACGCCGGTCTGCCGGTCGTGGACCCGACAGGGGGCTACTTCTACGTGTTCGTGTCCGGCATTCCGATGTTTCGGAAGTACGACGCGACGGGCACGCTGCGATTCGAGCGACACATCGAGGGAGCAGAACTGGACGGCTACCTCGCGTCGCTGCCGACACGCTGGCCCACACGGCGCGTCGAGAATCGCGAGATCCCGCTCGTCGTGCCAGCCGTTCGCGCGGCGGCCGTCGACGGACGAGGACGCCTGTGGGTCTCGCTGAACCAGCCCTACACGTACGTGTACGACGCACAGGGCGACAAGGTCCGCACGCTGCAGTTCAGGGCGGCGGGAATCGTCAGTCCGACCAGCCTCTCCTTCACTCGCAGCGGCAGGCTCCTCACAACGCCCGGCTGCTACGAGTTCAATCCCGGCATCGGCTAGTGGCCCGTCCTGGTGATATGTGCAGTGGATTCCGACGCGCGGCGCCCGAGCCCCAAGGCGCGACGACTGAGAATACCTGGCCTGTATTCGAAGGAGGAGCAACGCCGGGGATCGGGATGCCCCGCGAGGAAGGCGCTGTACATATCACCAGGACGGGCCACTAGCGATGCTGACTGCATCTCACCTGACGCGGCGCTTCGGGTCGCGCCTGGCGGTGGACGACGTGTCGTTTGAACTCGTCCCTGGAGAGGTCTTCGCCCTGCTCGGCCCGAACGGCGCCGGCAAGACGACAACACTCCGAATGCTGGCGGGTCTGATTGAACCTTCGTCTGGAAGTGTCCGCTTCAAGGCGGACACGATGTCGCCCCAGACAGCCCCTCGGCTTCGTGGCCAGATTGGGTTTCTCACCGAGGCGCCCGGCCTCTGGGAACGCCTCGACGTACGGCGGAACCTTCTCGTGTACGCGCGACTCCACGGGCTACCCAAGCCGAACCAGGCCGTCAGCCAAGCCCTGGAAACATTTGGACTCCTCGACCGCGCGAACGATATCGCCGGTCAACTGTCGAAAGGGCTGAAACAGCGCGTGGCGTTGGCGCGCACGCTGCTGCACAAGCCTAGTGTCGTCCTGCTCGATGAACCAACCGCTGGCCTAGACCCCGAAAGCGCCCGCGAAGTCCGCGAACTCGTGCTTCGTTTGCGCGAGACGCAGAACACCGTCGTCCTCTCGACCCACAACCTGGACGAAGTCGATCGGATCGCCTCGCGCGTCGCGGTGTTGCGAACGCGCCTGATCGCTCTCGACACACCTGCGGCACTTCGGGCTCGTCTGTTCGGCACTCGCCTGCGCATCACGCTTGGTCAGGCGGCCGCGCCATTCGCCAGTACACTGATCGCCAGCGGGTTCGACGATGTCCGCGCAGACGGGCCGGTACTCTCGATCGCAGTCAGCAAGGAACCGTCGTCGGCTCCTCTGATCGTGAAAAGCCTCGTCCAAGCCGGCGCGGACGTTTTCTCTGTCCTCGCGGAAGAGCCACGCCTCGAGGACGTCTACCTCCGTCTCCTCGAGAACGAGGATCAGAGCGCATCAACGACGAAGAACGGACCGCCGGCCGCATGACTCGCATCCTGGCACTGCTCGACAAGGACGTGGCGGATCTTCGACAGAATCCCTCCCTCCTCATCCCGGCCGTGCTCACCGGACTCTTCTCTCTCCTGCTGCCGTTCGTCGTAGCGATCATCATTCCGGTCTTTGCCGACGAGCGGCTGTCCGACTCGAGCGACTTCGAGCTCGTTGTCGAGACGTACAAGAACCAGCCGGCAATGCGCGGGCTCGATCCCGAAGGGACGATCCAGGCCTGGATTTTTCAGCACTTCCTTGTCCTGCTCGTGCTCACGCCTATCGCTGGATCGATGTCGGTCGCCGCGCACAGCGTGATCGGTGAGAAGCAGGCGCGCACGCTCGAGCCGCTGCTCGCCACGCCGATCACGACGTTCGAGCTGCTTGCAGCGAAAGTGCTCGGATCGCTCCTGCCTGCTCTACTACTGACCGCCATCTGTTTCAGTGTCTACGTCGCCGGAGTGGTGATATTCGCGCAACCAGGCGTGTATCGAGCCCTCTTTACGCCGGCCTCGCTCGGCATCGTCTTCCTGCTGGGACCTTTGGCGTCGCTCGCCGCCCTCCAGTTGGCCGTGTGCGTGTCCTCGCGGGTCAACGATCCACGAAGCGCCCAACAGATCGGCGTGCTCGTCATCCTGCCGATCGCCGGTCTTCTGGTGGTCCAACTCACCGGCAGCTTCGCGCTGACCGGCCCGGTCATCATGTTTATCGCCCTCGCGCTACTCGGGGTGAACACCGGTTTGATGCTGCTCGGGATCAGGCTTTTCGACCGTGAGGCCATCCTCACGCGTTGGAAGTAAGCAATGCGGGGACCGGCGGAACGAGAACGCGCGATGGCTCTCTCCGTGAATATACTAGGCACTCTGCTCAAGAGTCCGGAGGGCCTTGCGCCCGTGGCCGCTTCACATCGCGGTAATCCTTCGTCCCAACGCAGACAATATAGTCAACCGGGTCCAGGAAAGGTGATTTTCGATGGCCTCCACGTCACGACCTCCCGAACCAACTCCCGACGTCAGAGCCTCAACCGGCATCGAAGGCCTCGACGAGATCCTGGGTGGAGGTTTCACTCCGCATCGGATGTACCTGATCGAAGGCGTGCCAGGCTCGGGCAAGACAACGATGGCGCTGCAGTTCCTGCTCGAGGGCGCGCGATGTGGTGAATCGGTCCTGTACGTGACGCTCTCGGAAACCGCGGAGGAACTCCGGAGCGTCGCGGCGTCTCATGACTGGACGCTCGACGGGATCAACGTCCGCGAACTGGTCCCGAGCGAAGACAGTCTCCGGTCGGACGACCAGTACACCATGTTCCACCCGTCGGAGGTGGAGTTGAGCGAAACGACGAGAGCGGTCCTGGCCGACGTCGAGCGGATCAAGCCGACGCGTGTCGTGTTCGATTCACTCTCGGAACTGCGACTGTTGGCGGGCAACCCTCTCCGCTACCGCCGGCAGATCCTCGCTCTCAAGCAGTTCTTCGGAGGCCGAAAATGCACGGTACTGCTCCTGGACGATCTGACCAGTGCAGCCAATGACCTTCAGGTCCAGAGCATCGCGCACGGCGTGATTCGGCTGGAACAGCTGTACCCGGAATACGGCTCGGAACGGCGGCGGCTCATCGTCGCCAAGTTTCGTGGTGTCCGCTTCCGGGGCGGCTATCACGACTGCATCATTCAGCGTGGAGGGATCGAAGTCTATCCGCGTTTGGTGGCCAGCGAACACCGAACGGCCCCGGTCATGGAAAAGCTCCCCAGCAACATCGCTGAGATGGACACGCTGCTCGGTGGCGGCATCGAGCGAGGCACCAGCACCTTGATCGTGGGTGCAGCGGGCACCGGGAAGTCGTCGCTGGCCGGGCAGTTCGTCGCGGCGGCCGCCGCACGAGGCCAGCACTCGGCCATGTTCATCTTCGACGAGAGCGTCCACACGCTGATGCATCGCAGCGCCGGCCTTGGGATCGACCTGAAGAAGCACCTGGATGCCGGGCAGGTGACGGTGCAGCAGGTGGACCCCGCCGAACTGTCCCCGGGCCAGTTCGTCCATGCCATCCGACGAGCCGTCGAGCAGCATGGCGCATCCATCGTGGTGATTGACAGCTTGAACGGCTACCTCAACGCGATGCCCGAGGAGCGCTTTCTGATCATCCAGCTGCACGAGCTCCTGACCTACCTGGGGCAGGCAGGCGTCGCAACGCTCCTCATCGGCGCCCATCAGGGGCTGATCGGCGGCCAGATGATCACCCCCGTGGACGCCAGCTACCTGGCCGACGCGGTAATTTTGATGCGCTATTTTGAAACGAAGGGGGAACTGCGACAGGCGATCTCGGTGGTCAAGAAGCGCGGGGGTGCGCACGAGCGGAGCATTCGAGAGTTCCGTCTGGAGACTGGCCGCATCAGCGTAGGGCCGCCCTTGCGGCACTTCCGTGGGGTGCTCACGGGAGTGCCTATTTTCGAGGGAGGGGCAGAGCCCTTGCATGAAGGAAACCCTAGTGAGGGATCGCGACCACGACAGCCTTGAGCAGCGGGTCTTCGTCCTAGCCCCTACCGGCAAGGACGCCGCCCTGACTGCGTCCGTCCTGGAGACGGCCGGGGTGACCTGCGTGGCCTGCCCCACTCTCGAGGAGATCTGCGAAGGGTTGGCAGTCGGCGGTGGAGTGATCCTGTTGGCGGAGGAAGCAATCGCGGTTGACCGGGTCGGGTGCCTCTCAGAGTGGTTGGCCCGTCAACCGCCATGGTCCGACTTGCCGCTGCTGATCCTGGCACGTCCGGGCGCCGATTCGCCGGCCGTGGCATGGCAATGGAAATCCTCGGAAACGTCACCGTCCTGGAGCGACCGATGCGAGTCGCGGCGCTCGTCAGCGCCGTCCGGTCGGCCCTGCGGTCACGTCAGCGGCAATACCAGACTCGGGACCATCTCGCCGAACGCGAGCGTAGCGTCCAGGAACAGGCGATCCTTGCGTCCATCGTCGCGACCTCAGATGACGCGATCATCAGCAAGACGCTCGACGGCCACATCCTCACCTGGAATGGCGGTGCCCAGCGCCTTTTCGGGTACTCGGCTGAGGAAGCCATTGGCCAGCCGATCACGCTGCTGATTCCACCGGAGCGGCACGCCGAGGAGCGCGGCCTCCTGGAACGCTTGAGCCGCGGTGAGCATATCGACCACTTCGAGACGGTGCGGGTCACGAAAGATGGCCGGCTCATCGATATTTCCTTGACGGTCTCTCCGATTCGGGACTCCTCGGGGACGGTCGTCGGCGCCTCGAAGGTCGCGCGCGACATCACGGAGCGCAAACAGGCTGAGCTTGCACTGCGTGATGTCGATCGCCGCAAGGACGAGTTCCTTGCCATCCTCGCCCACGAGTTGCGAAACCCGCTCGCACCGATTCGCAATTCCCTCCATATTCTGCGACTGACCAGCCAGCACGACCCAGTCGGCGAACGTGTCGGCGACATGATGGACCGCCAGGTCAGCCACATGGTGCGCCTGGTGGACGACCTGCTCGAAGTGTCGCGGATCACCAGCGGCAAGATCGCGCTGCGCAAGGAGCGAGTCGACCTGGCGGCGGTTGTGAAGAACAGCGTGGAAACGAGTCGTCCGCTGATCGAGGCCGTCGAACACCATCTGATGCTGGCCTTTCCTGCTGAGCCGTTGATCGTGGACGGGGATCCTATCCGTCTGGCTCAGGTATTTGCGAACCTTCTGAACAACTCCGCCAAGTACACCGACGCGGGTGGGGAGATCCGCATCACCGCCCGTCAGCGAGGATGGATGGGCAGTCGTTTCAGTGCGGGACACGGGTGCGGGGATCCCGCGCGAGATGCTCCCGTCCGTATTCGAGCTGTTCACCCAGATCGATCGTCACGCCGACCGGGCTCAAGGCGGCCTGGGCATTGGCTTGACGCTCGTCAAGAGCCTGGTCGAAATGCATGGCGGCACTGTTCAGGCGAACAGCGCCGGACTCGGGAAAGGAAGCGAGTTCGTGGTTCGACTGCCGCTGGTACCTGACAGACACCCGGCCGACTTTTCGGCGGCACCGGAGATTTCCAGCTCACTCCTCAAGCCGCGCCGAGTGCTGGTCGTTGACGACAATCGCGACGCAGCCGAAAGCATGGGTATCCTCCTCAAGCTCCTCGGTGCGGATGTGCATGTCGCGTACGGCGGTGCTGAAGCTCTCGAGGCGTTGCCCGCCTATCGACCAGATGTCGTGATCCTGGATATCGGAATGCCCGGGATGGATGGTTATGAGGTGGCACGGCGAATCCGGCAGCAACCCGAGTTCCAAAAGGTGACCCTCATCGCCTTGACCGGTTGGGGGCAGGATGAGGATCGACGACGGTCGCACACGGCGGGGTTCGACTACCACTTGATCAAGCCCGCCGACATCGACGCTCTGCAAGCCTTGCTTGCCCTCGTCGAGCGAAACGAGGACGCGCGGCCCGTCAAGAAATAGCACGCCAATCAGGCGGCCTCAGATCAACTGACCGGAGCACCGAGCAACAAGCGGTTCTTGGGCGTGATCGCCGAGGGGATCGTCTGCGTCCACACTCGATAGCCACGCTGCTCGAGTCGTGCGGCCCGCCGGAGATCGATCGCAAGCGAGAGCGTCGACCCATCCCGTGAGTGAACCCGTATCACAGGTATTTCGATCGTGGCAGCAGGGCAACACGGCTACCCGGGCGCAAGCCGACGCGGCATAGTCGAGCACCGTGTCAGTGAGGGCGCCGCACGCGTGGGTGGACACCACCACATCGTCTCGGGTCAACGCGAACGACTCGAGCGGTGCGGCGATCGAATGTACACGACCGACGAGGCGAGGCCAGGCGGCGGTCAGGGCGTCGCGCAACGCGACGGCGGAGGGAGGCAGAGAGGGATCCACCACATGAGCGTCGCCTGACGTGTCGTCCAGCAATAACATCAGATTCGCGAGCAACCCGTGCCCGCCAGCCACGTCCACGACGCGACCGCCACGAAATCGTCTGCGCACTCTGCGAGCAACCTCCCAGGCCTCGTACAGCTCCTTGCGTGGCAGCACGTCGGCGACGCAGACCACGCGGGCCACTCGCTCGAAGAGCGTGTCACCTTGAAACCTGGCGACATCGTGGCGAGTGAGTCTGTTCTTGGAGGATCGGGAGAATGACACGTCGCCCCGATCGTACTCATTTGCGGCGAACGGGCGGGGCCGAACAGCGGGAGGTGGGGTCAAGCCGTCACGAGGACGAGCGTACCGGCGGACCACATGGTCCGCCGGTCGCCTGCCGCGTCGGCTGGGGGGCTGACTCGATCTATCTGGACCGGCGTCGCAGTCTGCGTGAGACGAGCAAGAGACCTGCACCAAGCATTGTCATCATGGTTGGCTCCGGAACGACCACGTCGCGTCCGTTGTCGAATCGGTTCTGCCATAGTCCGTGGTGAGCGAAAAATTGCCGGTCTGCTTCGGCTCGCACGTCTCCTCATCGGTCCTGGTTGTCGGTCTTGCAGTCAAGCTGTGTAGAAGATCGCCATGATCGGATTCTCGTCGGACGTGAGTGCACCGAGGTTCCCAAGGGTGTTGTATGCAACATCGATGGTCCACGTGTAGACCTGATCGTCCTCGGTCGAAGCGCTCAAAAGCAGCGAATCCTCCTGAGCGCAGATCTTGAACTGGTTCAGGTTCTCGTTGCAGTTGTTGGCGTTTCCGCTACCCTGGACGACCACCCAATCTCCTGGTGCCGTGTCGTTCACCAACGTCACGCTGTCGACGTCGTGCCATCCGGTGAGGCCGAAGTCGATGGCGGTGATGTAGTCATCGGCAGAGGTGTCATCCCAGGCTGTGAAATCGGCCGTATACACGAACCGGTAGACGTCGCTGCCGAGATCGGACACCGTTACGTCGAACACGCCGCCCTGGAAGGTCACCGGTGTCGCGGAAGCGGGACCCGCAAGCCACAACATCGATGCAGCAACACAGACAACGTTCACAATCCTTTTCATCCCATGCTCCTGACCCGAAACCACGACCTGGGGCCGTTCAGCCCACCTGTTCCACGCCTACGTGCCATCAACGGCGCACGACGAGCTGGAGTGCAATGGGAGGACCACTTCGAGGATCAGCTGATTTTTCGAGCGAGATTGGCATGTTGCACGGTTGTGCGTTGAACTCATTCAGCTCCAGGGATGACTTTCTTCGGGAGCTATCTTCAGCTTTCCAGAAAGCCACGTACCCTGTCGGCTGCTCGTGATTACACAGCAGCGCTAGCATCAGACCGAACAGCTGCACACGGTTGCGTCGACACGCCCTCCGCGAACACACTCAGGAAGATGCATATCCGGTCCGTGGGCGTGCTGGGTGCGGGCACTATGGGCGCGCAGATCGCCGCACACTTCGGCAATGCGGGTGTGCCTGTGCTTCTGCTCGACGTCTCCGCGGACGCCGCGAAGCAGGGGCTCGAACGCGCCCGACGGCTGAAGCCGGACCCGGGCTTTACGCCGGATAGTTGGGCGCTCATCTCGACCGGCGCCTTCGACACCGATCTGCACCGCCTGAGCGAGAGTGACTGGATCGTCGAAGCGGTTGTCGAGCAGCTCGATATCAAACGTGAACTACTCGCGAAGGTCGACGTCGTCCGCCGCCCAGGTACGATCGTTACATCCAACACGTCAGGCATTCCCCTAACGACATTGGCGGCCGGGCGGAGCGACGACTTCCGGCGGCACTGGCTTGGCACACACTTCTTCAACCCGCCGCGCTATCTCCACCTGCTCGAGGTCATCCCGACAGCGGAGACGAGACCCGAGGTGATCGAGACCATCCACCACTTCGCCGACCATCGTCTCGGCAAGGGTGTAGTGGTGGCCAAGGACTCACCGAACTTCATCGGCAACCACATCGGCCTCTACGCGATGCTGCGCATCCTGGCAGCAGTGGCCCGGGGCGAGTACACAATCGACGAGGTCGACACGATCACCGGACCGGCCTTGGGACGCCCGAAGAGCGCCACTTTCCGCACGCTCGATCTTGCCGGCCTCGACATCCTCGGCCACGTGGTCAACAACCTCCGCGAACGGCTTGGAGACACTCCGGAACGAGACGTCTGGACGCTGCCCGCCTTCTTCGTTCGAATGCTCGAGCGCGGACTCACCGGGGAGAAGGCCGGCCAGGGATTCTACAAGCGCGTGAAGCAGCCGAACGGCGACTCGGTCATCCTCACGCTCGACCCCAACACCCTCGAGTACGGCGAGAAGCAGCGGGTCAAGATTGCGTCGCTCGAGGCAGTCGCCCCGATCGCAGACGTCCGCGACCGGGTGCGCACGTTGTTCCAGGCCAACGACAAGGCTGGCCGCTTCCTCCGAGACACACTCGCGCCGACCCTCGTGTACACGGCGAGGGTCACTCCTTCGATCGCGCACTCGCCTGACGACGTCGATCGCGTGTTGCGATGGGGTTTCGGCTGGGAGTTGGGTCCCTTCGAGCTCATCGACGCCATCGGCATACGCACGGTGGTCGAAGCCGTACGCGAATCCAGCCCAGAGATCCTGACAGACGGGGTTCCACCGCTGCTCGACCAACCACTGCAGAGTGGTCGCAACGTGGTACGCGGCGGCGACGTACCGCCGGCCGCGCCCGATCTCCAGATTCTGCGCACGGCGAAGGAACGAACCACGGTTGTAAAGAGGAACGCGGGTGCCAGCCTCGTGGATCTCGGGGACGGTGTCCTCTGCGTCGAGTTCCACTCGAAGATGAACGTCGTGGGCGACGACACGATTCAGATGCTGCAGGCCGGCCTTCTCGAGGCATCCCGCAACTTCGTGGCGCTCGTGGTCGGCAACGATGCGCTCAACTTCTCCGCGGGCGCCAATCTGATGCTCCTCCTCCTCGAAGCGCAAGAAGAGAACTGGGATGACATCGACCTGACGATCCGCGCGTTTCAGCGGACGATGCTCGCGCTTCGATACGCCGATGTGCCTGTCGTCGTAGCGCCGGCGGGCCTGACGCTTGGAGGCGGCTGCGAGATCGCTTTGCACGGCGATCGGGTTCAGGCGGCAGCGGAGACCTATATGGGGTTGGTGGAGGTCGGTGTGGGCCTCATCCCGGCGGCCGGTGGTACAAAGGAGATGCTCGCTCGGGCCGTGGAGACGATGCCTCCGGGGACCTCCGACTATCTACCCGTCATCCAGCGGGCGTTCGAGACGATAGCGTTTGCCAAGATGTCGACGAGCGGGCCGCATGCGGAACAACTTGGCTACCTGCGACCGGTCGATGGCATCACCATGAATCGGGAGCGATTGCTCGCCGACGCGAAAGGCCGTGCCCTTGGGCGCGTCGCCGAGGGTTACCACCCGCCGCCACGAAGGACCGCTATTCCCGTCGGCGGCGACGCCGTGCTGGCGCCGCTCAAGCTGGGCGTTCATCTGGCCTGGCGGGGCGGGCGGATCAGCGACCACGACGCACTGATCGGTCGAAAGCTTGCGACGGTCATGGCGGGAGGATCGTTGCCTCATCCGTCGACGGTCAGCGAACAGGACCTGTTGGATCTGGAACGCGCCGCATTCCTCAGTCTGCTGGGCGAACGAAAAACGCTGGATCGCATTCAGCACACGCTGAAGACCGGCAAGCCGCTTCGAAACTAGTGACCAGAAGACCTGGTGAGCCTAGAGACCACGCTAGTGCCATTGAACATCATCGACCGTGGCAGCGGCACACCGATTGTGGTGATCCCTGGAGTACAGGGGCGCTGGGAGTGGATGCTGCCCGCGATCGACACGCTCGCGCAGCGCTGCCGCGTGATTACGTTCTCGCTGGCCGACGAGCCGACGAGCGGGGGAGCCTTCGACGAACGACAAGGGTTCTGGAGCTACGTGAATCAGGTTCGTGAGGTGCTCGACACCGTCGGCCTGACCCGGGCGACCATCTGCGGTGTGTCCTACGGTGGCCTGATCGCCGCGGCGTTTGCCGCACGGTATCCGGATCGCACCACATGCCTGCTCCTGGTGTCGGCTCTCTCGCCTTCGTGGAAGCCCGATGCTCGGCTCAAGTTCTACCTTCGTGCACCGAGGTTGCTCACGCCGCTCTTCATGGTGAGTGCGCTGCGTCTGTACAAGGAGATCGCCGCAGCCAGTCCGGGGACCGTGCCCAGCGTCCGCGCTGGTACCTTGCACGCCTGGCGGGCACTGACGCACATGTTCTCACCGTCCCGAATGGCCCGCCGTGCCCGGCTCGTCGAATCGATCGATCTACGTGCTGATCTCGCGAATGTGGTCGCGCCTACGCTCATCGTGACGGGTGAACCTGGACTCGATCGCGTCGTACCGGTGGCCACGACCCTGCAGTACCGCTCAGATCTGGCCGCACGCGCTTGTGACAACGCTCGCACGTACCGGTCACCTGGGGCTGACAACCCGCCCAATGGACTTTGCCAGGCTCGTCGTGCCGTTTGCCGAGGACGCTGACCAGACCCATATAAGGAGACAGGTTGGCTAATCCGTTGCGAGAGATACGCGGACCAATCGGACCCCTCGAAGCGCTGTTCGACATGCCGATCGGCACGCCGCGTGCTGCCGTCGTCTTCGCGCATCCGCTCCCGACCGAAGGCGGCACGATGCACACGAAAGTCGTGTATCAGGCGGCGAAAGCCCTGGCGCGCATCGGGTGCGTGGTACTGCGGTTCAACTTCCGCGGTGTAGGCCTCAGCGCGGGAGCATGGGACGAGGGGCGTGGCGAAATGGATGACTACCGGGCCGCTCTCACCTTCATGTCGGAAGCCTATCCAGACCTCGAAATCTGGGCCGCGGGCTTTTCCTTCGGCTCCTACATCGCCACAACCGTCGGTGCAGAGGATGACCGGGTCTGCGCCCTGATTGCGATCGCCCCACCGGTGCACAAGTACGAGTTCGCATCGGTGAAGCTGTCCAACAAGCCGAAGTTCGTCATCCACGGCGGACACGACGAACTCATTTCGATCAAGCTCGCGCGACACTTCTATGCCCAACTCCTCGAACCCAAGGAGTTCGTCGAAATCGACAGGGCCGACCACCTGTTCGACGGGCAGCAAGCCGAAGTCGGCGACGCGATCGCCGATCTCCTCGAGGATTTCACATGCAAGACGCAGTAATCGTCGCCGCGGTTCGCACGGCAGCGGGTAAAGCGCCGAACGGTGCGCTGAAGACCGTTCGGCCGGACGAAATGGCCGCCACCGTCATCGCCGAGGTCCTGAGGCGTGCGCCAGGCGTCGAACCATCGGAGATAGACGACGTGATGCTCGGGTGTGCAATGCCCGAGGCCGAGCAGGGGTTGAACGTGGCGCGCATCGCAAGCCTGCGGGCCGGCATTCCGGTCTCGGCCTCCGCCGTCACCATCAACCGATTCTGCTCGTCGGGTCTCCAGTCGATCGCCTTTGCCGCCGAGCGAATCATGTGCGGATTCGCCCAGTGCGTCATTGCCGGTGGCACCGAGTCGATGAGCATGGTGCCGATGGGTGGAAACAAGGTGTCCCCGAATCCGGCCCTCGTTGACAGCTACCCCGACGTCTATCTGAGCACCGGGCTCGTGGCCGAGAACCATGCGCGAGAAAGCGGAATCAGCCGCGAGGAACAGGATGCGTTCGCTCTCCGCAGTCATCAGCGCGCCCTGGCGGCCATCGACGCCGGCCGATTCGCCGACGAGATTACACCGCTCACGTTTCGTGTCACGACACCGGCGCAGGGTAACGTTGCCCGTGAGACCCGTGAATTGACCTTCGCGGTGGACGAGGGGCCTCGACGTGACACATCGCCGGAGGCGCTGGCGAAACTCCGACCGGCTTTCCATGCTACCGGCACCGTCACGGCGGGCAACTCGTCGCAAACGAGCGACGGCGCGGCCGCGGTGCTCGTCGTCTCCGGCGAGCTCGCAAAGGCCAGGGGCCTGAAACCATTGGGTCGCTTCGTTGCCTTCGCAACAGCGGGAGTGGAGCCCGAACGGTTCGGGATCGGTCCGGTCCCCGCCATTCGCAAGGCTCTGAGGCTGGCGGGACTGTCACTCGACCAGATCGACCTCATCGAGCTCAACGAAGCATTTGCTGCCCAGGTGCTCGCCTGCCTCCGAGAGCTGCCCATCGATCCAGAGCGACTCAACGTCAACGGCGGAGCGATTGCTTTGGGGCATCCGCTCGGATGCACCGGTGCAAAACTCACGACGACTCTCCTGCACGAGATGGGCCGGCGTAACGTCCGCTACGGCGTCGTGTCGATGTGCGTCGGTGGAGGCATGGGTGCTGCGGGTATCTTCGAGCGTATGTAAGGACGTCGGATGAGCATGGTGAGCGAAACCAGAAAGGGAGCGTCGTGGTTGCTCCACGACACGGACCCGTCCGATGTCTTCACGCCGGAGAGAATGACCGACGAGCACCGGCTCATTGCCAAAACCACCGACGAGTTCATCGACTCGGAGGTGCTGCCGAACCTCGAGCAGCTGGAGTCGAAAGACTGGAACCTCGCCCGGCGGCTGGTCCGCCGATGCGGCGAGCTTGGGTTGCTCGGTACGAACGTGCCCGAGCAGTACGGCGGTCTCGATCTCGACAAAGTCTCCTCGCTCATCGTCGCAGAGCGCATCGCTCGGTCGGCGTCGTTTGCGACGACATACGGCGGCCAGGCGAACCTGTGTGTGTTGCCGATCTTTCTCTTTGGCACCGACGCTCAGAAGGCGCAGTACCTGCCGAAGCTGGTCGCGGGGGAACTGGTGGGCGCCTACGCCCTCAGCGAGGCGGAGTCAGGGTCTGATGCGTTCGCGGCCAAGACCCGCGCCTCGCGCGAGCCGGATGGATCGTGGACGCTCAATGGCGAAAAGATGTGGATCACCAACGGCGGATTCGCCGACGTGATCATCGTCTTCGCCAAAGTCGACGGTGAGCACTTCACCGCGTTCATCGTCGAAAGAGCCTTCCCTGGCGTGAGCGCCGGCAAGGAAGAGCACAAGATGGGCCTGCACGGCTCGTCGACGACTCCGATCATCCTGCAGGACGCCAAGGTTCCGGCGGGCAACGTGCTCGGCGAGGTCGGCAAGGGACACAAGGTGGCGCTGAACACGTTGAACTTCGGGCGATTCAAGCTCGGAGGGATGTGCGTGGGCGGGAGCCGGGTGGCGATTGGTGATGCCGCGAGATACGCCGGGGCGCGCAGGCAGTTCGGTCACCCCATCGCGACGTTCGGCGCCATCCGGTACAAGCTCGGTGAAATGACCGCACGCACGTATGCGATGGAGAGCCTGATCTATCGGACTGCAGGACTCATCGATGCGGCCCTGGCCGCGACGTCGCGCGACGGCGCTTCGGTCGCCCAGGCCTTCGAGGAGTATGCGGTTGAGGCCTCGATTGCCAAGGTTGGTGGCACCGAGGTTCTGGACTACGTCCTCGACGAGAACATCCAGATTCATGGCGGCAATGGCTTCGTCAAGGATTACCCCGCGGAGCGCTATTACCGAGACGCGCGCGTCAACAGAATCTTCGAGGGGACAAACGAGGTCAATCGCCTACTCATCCCTGGGATGGTGATCCGCCGCGCGCTCAAGGGCGACCTGCCCCTCATCGCCGCCGCGAAGGCACTGCAGGACGAGCTGTTGGCGCCGTCGGCGCCTGCGAGCTTCACGGACGATGCTTTGCTGGGTCGGGAGAGTCTAGCGGTCTCGGCGTTCAAGAAGGTCGTTCTGATCGTGCTCGGCACGGCGATGCAAACCTACGGTCAGAAACTCAACGACGAACAGGAGATACTCGGCTACGCCGCCGACATCATGATCGACACTTGTGCGGCCGAGAGCGCGGTGCTTCGTGCTCGCGCGGCGGCGACCGCCGCCCTGCCCCGCGCCGACCTCCATGCCGCGGCCGCGCAGACTTTCGTCAGTGAGGCGGCTCAACGCGTGGAGCACGCTGCCCGCAGCGCCCTGGCCGCCATGGCCGAAGGCGACTCGCTACGCACCCTTCTGGCCGCGCTACGACGGGTGCTGAAAATAGCCCCGGTCAACACCGTCGCCCTGAGACGGCGCCTCGCTGACGCCTCGGTCGAGCAGGGGCGGTATATCCTTGAATAGTGAGGTTCAGAGTCGGTCCCGTCTTCATCGCGCTCTCGCTCGTTTGGCTTGCCGCGTGCTCGTCCGGGCCTTCGGGCCCGGATGATTCGGAGTATCTGGAGCAGGTCACGACGGAGCGCACGTTCAAGGACCAGTTCTTCCGCGAGTCTCCCGAGTCTCCGGTTCCTGGAGACAAACGAAGCGCCATCCTACCTCTGCGATACTTCCCGGTTGAACCGAGTTATTCCGTGCCGGCTGTCCTCCGCCTCGCCGACGAACGACCGGTCTTCGAGATGCCGACCTCGTCGGGCGCCTTACGCAAGATGCAACTCGTTGGTGTCCTGGAGTTCACGCTGCTGGGACAAAAGCGGAGCCTGGGTGCGTTTTCCCCGGACGGAACGGTGCGGATCACGAGTCTCTTCGTGCCGTTCGCCGACGAGACGACGGGAAGCGACACCTACAGTGCCGGACGGTATCTGGATATCGAGCCGACGTCCACCGGGTACTACACAATCGATTTCAATCGCGCCTACAACCCGTACTGCGCGTACAACGCCAGCTTCGAATGCCCGTTCCCGCCGCCGACGAACCGGCTGAAGGCGGAGGTCCGTGCCGGCGAAATGGCGCCCGGCGCATGATCACGTCGCTTCAGGCGATCGTGTTCGATTTCGACGGCGTCATCGCCGACAGCGAACCGCTCCATCTACGCGCGTTTCAGCAGATCCTGGCTGAAGAACGGATCGAGCTCAGTGCGGCCGACTACTACTCCAGATACCTCGGATACGACGATGTGGGCCTGTTCCAGGCACTGGCGGTGGATCGTGCGGTGACGATGACCGATCGTCAGGTCACCGAGCTGGTCGCACGGAAGGGCGTGCGGCTTCAGCAGATGCTCCATGACGACCATGTGCTGTTCCCTGGTGCGGTGGAGTTCATCCGAACTGCGGCTGCCGAAGTGCCGATCGCGATTGCCTCGGGCGCTTTGAAACCCGAGATCCTCAGCATCATCGAGGCCGCCGGCATCGACGAGCTCTTCACCACGATCGTGGCCGCTGGTGACACGCCGCAGAGCAAGCCGTCCCCGGCGCCATACCGTCTGGCCTTCGAGCAGCTACGTGCAAAGAGCGGGCGCGAGCTCGATCCGCGGCGGTGCGTCGCTATCGAAGATTCGAGGTGGGGACTGGAATCGGCACAGGGTGCGGGGCTCCGCTGCGTGGGAGTGACGAACAGTTATCCCGCGAACGAGTTGCCGCAGGCCGAACTTGTGGTCAGCGGCCTTGGAGCACTGACCCTGACAGCACTCGATCGGCTGTGCGCCAGCGAGGACCATGCGTAAAGGTTTCATCGACGCGCTGCTGGCCGCGTCGAACGCACCGGGTACGGCACTGGCCGACGCCGCTCTGGTCATCGCCAGAATCGAGTACCCGCGCCTCGACGCTTCCACGTACGTCGCTCGCCTTGACACGATGGGCGAAGCGGCCCGGTCGTGGATCGAACGGCACATGGACGAAGCGGGCGATAGCTCTCCCCTGTCGCGCGTCAAGGGATTCAACGCGTACCTGTTCGGTGACCAACAATTCGCCGGCAACAGGGAGCGGTACGATGACCCGCGCAACAGCTGCCTGAACGAGGTACTCGATCGACGAAGCGGTATTCCAATCACGCTATCGGTCGTCTACATGGAGGTCGGACGCCGCGCAGGCCTCGACATCGACGGAGTGAACTTTCCAGGTCACTTCCTGGTGCGCGTGCGAGATGCTGCCGGTCGGCGTGCCCGCGGTCTCATCGTCGACCCCTTCCACGAGGGGGCGTTACTCTCGGAACACGATTGCCGAACGCTGCTGCAGAAGCATGTCGGATCGGAAGTGGCTTTCAGCCGTTCGCTCATGGCGCCAGCGACGCGCACCCAGATCATCGTGCGCATGCTGCTCAATCTGAAGCGCATCTACATGCACATGCGCTCCTTTCCGCAAGCGCGCGACGTCACCGAACTGCTCCTGGCCATCACGCCGTCGGCACTCAGTGAGCTACGGGACCGCGGCCTGCTGGCCTATCACCTGAACGACATCAGCGCCGCGCTCCGCGATCTGCAGACCTACCTCAAGCTAGCCAGCATGGGTGAGGCGACCGAAGACACGAGGGAAGAGCACCAGCAAATCTGGGAGCACGTCAAGACGCTTCGCCGCAGGGTGGCAGGGCTCAACTAGACGAGTGTGAACTGTCGTTCACACTTCTGAGTTCTCATTTCTCGGTTCGTGTTCACGTTCGGTTCACCGGTTCATCTGTTCGATGATTCGATCTCTCGAACCTTCGAATAATGAAGCCGAACCGAAGCTGAACAGGAACCGAGAAGTGAGCAGCCAGAAGCGTGAACGACACGTTCGCTGTCAGTCGTTCAGATTGGCGATTTCCTGATAGAGATGCGCGGACGCGATGATTCCGTTGTGGAAGTTGCCGAGATCGAGCTTCTCGTCGGGCGCGTGGGCGTTCTCGTCGGGAAGACCGATGCCGAACAGCACGCTCGGGACGCCGAGCTCTTCCTGGAACGTGGAGACCACCGGGATCGAGCCTCCCTCACGGTTGAATACCGGGCGTTGACCGAAGCCGGATTCAATCGCCCGACCGGCCGCGCGAACGTACTTGTTGTCGAACTCCGTCATCCACGGTTTGCCGCCGTGCATGCGCGTGAGGGTGAGCTGGACCGTCGCGGGGCAGAGCTTCTTCACGTACTGTTCGAAGCGATCGGCAATCGTGTCGGGGTCCTGGTCGGGCACGAGCCGCATGCTGACCTTGGCCATCGAAACCGCTGGCAACACCGTCTTGGCCCCTTCACCCGTAAACCCTGACAGCAGACCGTTGACCTCGAATGTCGGCCGCGCCCACACGCGTTCGAGCGTACTGTAACCCTTCTCGCCAAACAGACGAGGGGCTCCAAGGTCCTTGCGATAACGGGTCTCGTTGAACGGCAGCTTCTTCCACTCCGCTCGTTCCGCGTCGCTGAGCGGCCGGACAGCATCGTAGAAACCTGGAATCTTCACCCGGCCGCTCCGATCCTTCATCTGGGCGAGCACCTGCGCCAGGACAAACGCCGGGTTGGCCACCGCGCCGCCGAAAGAGCCGGAGTGCAAATCGCTCTTCGTTCCGCGAATGTCGATCTGAAAGTACGTGAGGCCGCGAAGTCCGTAGCAGATAGAAGGAATCCCGCGATCGAACATCGGGGAATCGGAGATCACGACCACGTCTGCCGCGAGATCCTGCTTGTGGTTCTTGATGAAATCACCGAGGTGGTCACTGCCCACCTCTTCTTCACCCTCGATCAGAACCTTCATGTTGACGGGCAGTCCTCCAGCCTTCTTGGTGAATGCCTCAATCGCCTTGATGTGCATGAACACCTGGCCCTTATCGTCGGCGGCGCCGCGCGCGTAGATCTCGCCATCGCGCACGGTGGCTTCGAATGGTGGGGTGGTCCAGAGGTCAACCGGATCGACCGGCTGCACGTCGTAGTGGCCGTAGTAGAGAATCGTCGGCTTGCCCGGAGCGCCGAGCCATTCGCCGTAAACGACCGGATGACCTGGCGTGTCCATGACACGGACGTTCTGCATCCCTGCTCTGCGAAGCGCTTCCGCGGTCCATTCGGCGGCGCGGCGCACGTCACCGGCGTGCTGTGGCAGCGCGCTGATACTCGGAATCGCGAGGTAGTCCTTCAGCTCATCGACGTACCGATCGCGATTGACGTTGATGAAATCTAGAACGTCGTTCATACCTGAAATGCCTTCTCAAGACGGCCTGTCACCATCGACGTAACCTTCCGTCATGATATGCCACGCCTCATCACCGCGACGCACCAGGCCATCGAGCTCGAGCTTCCTCAGATGCGCGACAACCGTCTCCACTGCACGAGCGCGGATTTCGTCCCCTAGCCTCGAGTAGATCCGGGCGACGATCTCATCAGCTGTACTGTCACCCGATCGAAGGGCCTCGATCACCTGGCGCTCGCGTTTCTGCCGGTGGGCGATGTAACTGGTGAGCAGCGCATTCGGATCCTCGATGATCGGCCCATGTGCCGGCAATATTCGTGAGGGATTCAATGCGAGCACCCGCTCCAGCGACAGGAGATAGGCGTGCAAGTCGCCCCCGTGGCTCGAGGGAATCCATACCGTCGTGTCCTCGATGGCGAGATCGCCACCGAAGAGGGTCCGTGATTCCGCGTGCCAAAAGCACAGGTGATCCGGCGCATGCCCGGCGGTGTGCAGGGCCGTGACCGTCGTCTCCCCTGCCTCGATCCGGTCATCCCCCGCTATCGGCACCCAGGGCACGTTCCATCGCTCGTCGCGCCCAGGCCACAAATGCTTCAGGAAACGTGCAGACGGCATGCGCGCGGCGATGGCCGGCGCCCCGGATGCGTGATCCGAATGACCGTGCGTCACCAACACCTGCGCGAGCCTCGCGCCGCCAAGCGCAGACTCCAACGCGTCCAAATGGTTGGGCATCCCGACGCCGGCGTCAATCAACGTTGGCACGCGGCCAGGAATCAGCCAGGTCCAGTTGCCGGCGCCGGTCATCGGCCCGGGGTTGCCGGCGTGCAGGGCGACCGGAGTCACGGCCAGACAGGGCCACAGAGACACCGAGTCACAGAGAGAACCAGAAGGCTCTGTGTCTCTGCGACTCGGTGGCCTGTTCGAACGATCTTTGACTCTTGATCCATGCGTTCCTGTCTAGACCTGGTGCGCGGCTCGGCGTCCGAAGTGAAGGCGAAGTGACAGCAGCACGTAGTACACCGGGAACACGAGCGACGCCCAGAGCAGCGAACGCGACACATCCGGCAGCTGCCAGAGCAGCCCGAACATCAGCCCGGTCCACGCGACGCCCAGGGTCATCGTCAGCGGCCGCCAGGTCGGCGTCCGCGATGGATACACGTAGCGGATCGGGACGAACACAAGCAATGCCAGGATCAGCAGGATTGCCGCGTTCGTCGCCGGGGTCCAGCCGGCCACGTAGAGATAGAACACGACGATGTTCCAGTACGACGGGAAGCCGGTGAAGAAGTGGTCAGGTGTCTTCGCGTCGTCCTGGCAGAACCCGTAGGCGCTCGAGAACAGCATCGCGGCCACCACGGCAGTCGACCACCGATCCGGAACGAGCAAGGCGTGCCACACGAAAAATGCCGGCACGAAGACGTAGGTCAGGTAGTCGACGATATCGTCGAGCTTGCCGCCGTTGAACCCGGGTGTGCGGGTGGCGACGTCGGCGCGGCGGGCAAGAAAACCGTCGGTGGCGTCAACGACGAGGGCGAACGCGAGCCAGGAGAAAGCGTCGCGGTACCGGTCGTAGAAGATGCGGTTGAGCGCGAGAAAGGCGCAGAGCGCGCCGCTCGCCGTGTACAGGTGGACGAGCCAGACCCTGACCACGCAGGCAGGCTATACAGGGCCACAGAGACACTGAGTCACAGAGAGAACCAAAATACTCTGTGTCTCTGCGACTCTGTGGCCTGTTGGAACGATCTTTGACATTTGAGTCAAACCTTCCTGTTTAGAGCCGGCGCACGGCGACCGGAAAGTCTCGCCAGACCGGCACGCCGCAGAAGTGCGTGCCTTCGGTGCACCGGGGTGAGACCAGGCCGTTCCGAATCACGCACGGTGGGCCGATGTGACGTCCGACGCGGGGATGCACGGCGCGAACCTGCTCGAGCTCGTCCATCGACGCCAGATAGATCTCTTCCTGCGCGTTGAAGCAGGTACGAAGCGTCCACTTGTGCAAGAGCGCCAGCAGCGATCCCGACTCCACGAAGCGAAGCGTCTTGGCGTTCGGCAGCACGTACAGCGCGAACTCCAACGGAACGCCGAGCTCGAGCAGACGGTTCTTGGCGGTCCAGGCTTCCCGCATCGCGCACTCGTAGGCAGCCCGAGCCTTGGCGTTGGCGGCAATCAGTCGCGGCGTGATGTAGTCGGGCTGCGAGGTATCGGCGAAGGTCATCAGCGGGCGGGATGCCGGCACCATCCGGTGCCGCTGATCCTGCGAGTCGGCAGTGTGACTCAGGCGTTTCTCGAAGACATAGTTCACGTGATGCAGCGACCGCATCAGCGGCGAGTGATACGACACGTTCAAGATATCCAGCCTGTACTGGTTGGAGGCTGGGTTCATCACCCTGTCGATCGCGGCGTCATCTGACAGATCCTCCGGCTCCAGGCCGAACACCGAGCGCACCGAGTCAGCGACGATCGCTTCTGCATCGGCCGAGGCGTCCCGAAGCCTCGACCATCTGCCGTTCAGCCTGGCGTCAAAGGCGGCGGCGACACGGTCGGCGCCGCGCTGGGGTGCTGGAAATCTCGCCTCTGGCAGCGCTTCCGCATCAATAGGGCCGAGCCCGACTTTCTCGAAAAACATCGGGTCCCATTCCCGGACGAGCCGGACCATCTCACCGATGACGAGGCGCGCCTCGTAGGGCGTGTCGCTCGTATTCACCATTCGCAGCAAACGGTGCAAAACGATGCCTGAGATCGTGTGCACCATTGAGGTGAAGGCGCCGATGGGAATGACGTAGCGGGCGGTCTCGATGGCACGCTTGTCCGCGTCTCGCTCGATCTGCTTCAGGCGATCCGGGTTCGTGGTCGGGCGGACGTATCGCAGCTCCTTCAGAATCGCGAGGGCATCGTCTTTGAGGAGGACCGAGAGCTCCGCGTAGCGCTCCCAGGCCCGTTCGATCGCTCGCTCGTAGACGTCACGCGCCTCACCGGCGAGCGGCGGCACGAACGCGCGCGGTTCCTTCAGCTTGACGTAGCGCTGGCTGGACTGTTCGGAGTTGTAGAAGGGATACGAGTGCAGGAAGGTCCAGACGAAATGGCGCGAGACATTCTCCAGGCCGAACTCGAAGTGCGCGTGCTGGTACACCGTATGGTGTCCGGCGTCGAAGGTCAGGCCGCCAATCGTGTTGCGCTGGCTCTCGGTGATCTCCCGGGTGTCGATGACCCGAGGTGAGTAGCAGGTGCGCGCGGCGGCGATGGCGCCGTCGAACGGAACCGTTGGAGCGTTTCGGAGTGTGACCTTGGGAGGCGCAGTAGAAAGCACGGGGAACGCATTATAAATCGCCGACAGCCGATCCGCGTTCGTCCACTTCCGGCCTGCCCTGCCTGGCTCCTTGCAGTCGCTACGATCTTCGGTTCGCGACGCGTTAGCCCTGAGGACAACGACGGCCTCATCATCGGCCAGGGGTGAAGCAACGCAATCCTGCTACGATCGGTCGTTCGCGGCCAACGCGAACGATGCCATGGCGCCGATCGTTCCCGATCCAAAGAAGATCACGAGCTTCCGTACTGAGGCGGCTTTTGAAGCCTGGCTGGCCAGGAACCACGCCCGCGAGACTGAGATCTGGCTGAAGATTCACAAGAAGGACTCTGGACTGCCGACGGTCACCTGGGCCCAAGCGCTGGACGTGGCGCTCTGTTGGGGATGGATCGACGGCATCCGGAAGGCATTCGACGAGCGTTCCTTTCTGCAGCGGTTCACGCCACGCAGAGCGAAGAGCGTCTGGAGCCAGATCAACAGGGATCACGTCGCCCGACTCACGAAGGTCGGCCGCATGACGCCGCACGGCCAGCGGCAGGTCGACGCTGCGAAGGCGGATGGTCGCTGGGATGCCGCCTACGCCCCCATCCGCATGGCGACCGAAGCCACCATTCCCGCCGACCTTCGCGCGTCGATCGAGGCGAATCCCCGGGCGCGCAAGACGTTTCGCACCCTCGGACGCCAGAATCTCTTCGCGCTGGCGTTTCGCACGAACAACATGAAGACAGCCCGCCGGACGCTCGAGGAAAATTGCGGCACTGGTGGCGATGCTGGCACGGGGTGAGACCATCGTGCCCGAAGGGCGGCGCTGACGTGACAAGAATCCACATCCTGATCGGGGAGTTCACCCGCGAGACGACCACCGCCCGGAAGCATCTCGAGCGATTGCCAGGCGACCAGTACGGGTGGCGTCCGCACGTGAAGTCGTTCACGGCCGGAGAGCTGGCATCGCATCTGGTCGACTGTGTCCGGTGGGTCGAACCGATCTTCGGCGCCGACGAGTTCGACATGAACCCGAGCGCCTATAAACCCTTTCAAGCGGAGTCGATGACGACACTGCTCCACACCTTCGACGCCGATGTGGCCAGGGCGAAGCAGGTGATGGAGAACGCGGCCGACACGGACGCCGCACAGCGATGGCGGTTCAAGATACGTGGAGCAGTCCGGTTCGAGAAGCCGCGAGAGGCCGTGTTCCGCGACATGACGCTGAACCACCTGGTGCATCATCGTGGACAAATGTCCGTGTACCTCCGGCTACTCGACGTGCCGGTGCCCGGTTCGTACGGTCCGACGGCGGACGATCGCTGGTAGCCCGTAGCGACCTCGTCCGTGCCAACATTGGTTTCCTCATGAGGAATGTCATGCACCCTCCGCGCATACTGGCGCTCGCGATCGTCATTACGTCCACTGGCCTTTCAGCGCAGACAGGTGCTCCCTGGACGACCCCGACACTGGCTGAGGTTGATGCGATCTACCCGGATATCGAAGCGCTCTACATGGACCTCCACCGGAATCCGGAACTGGCGTTCCAGGAAACGCGCACTGCGGCCGCGCTCGCCGCCAGGGTGAAGGCGCTCGGCTTCGAGGTCACCACCGCGGTCGGTCGTACCGGCATCGTCGCCGTCATGCGAAACGGCGCCGGGCCCACGGTGATGCTGCGCACGGAGCTCGACGCGCTCCCTGTCGAGGAGAAGACCGGGCTACCGTTTGCCAGCTCGGTAGTCGCGAAGAACGCCGCCGGCCAGATGGTCCCTGTGATGCACGCGTGTGGGCACGACCTCCACATGGCCGCCTGGGCGGGCGCCGCACGCCTGATGGCCGAGCATCGCGATCGCTGGCGCGGCACGCTCCTCATGGTCGGGCAGCCCGCCGAAGAGGGTGCGGGGAGGTGCATCTGCCATGCTGAACGACGGTCTCTTCACCCGCTTCCCGCGTCCGGACTTCGCGATCTCGCTGCACGACGACGACACGATGCCCGCGGGCACGATTGGCTACCATCCGGGCTACTTCCGCGCGATGTCCGACTCCGTCACGATTACCGTGTACGGCCGCGGAGGCCATGCCGCGATGCCGCACAACACCATCGACCCGGTCGTACTGGCGGCCCGCATCGTCTTGTCGCTGCAGACGATTGTGGCGCGGGAGAACAACCCGGTCGACCCAGTGGTAATCACCGTCGGATCCATTCACGGTGGCACGCAGGCCAACATCATTCCGGACGAGGTGCGGCTGCAACTGTCCGTCCGCACCTACACGCCGCAGGTCCGCAGCTCGGACGCTCGCGGCCATCCGTCGCATCGCGCGAGGCGAGGCCCTTTCGGCGGGTGCTCCGCGGGAGCCGCAGGTGGACGCACCCGCGAACGCCGGCGCTCCCGTGTACAACGATCCGCCCCTGACGTTGCGTCTCGCGGGGGCGCTGAAGAAAGGTCTCGGCGAAAAGGATGTCGTCGAGATGCCACAGAAGATGACCTCCGAGGATTTCGCGCAGTACGGCCTCGCGGGCGTTCCGTCGACACTCCTGCACATCGGAGCGGTTGACCCTGCGAAGTTGGCTGCGGCGCGTGACACCGGCATCCCCGTCCCGGCCCCTCACTCGCCCGAATGGGCGCCTGCCTATGAACCGACGCTCAAGGCAGCCGTGAGGGCAGAGGTGACGGCGTTGCTGGAATTGTTTCGGGGAAACTGACCTCGATGAATCCTGACGACGTCCGCACGCTCCTCGACTACCACTACTGGGCGCGAGACCGGATGCTCGAGGCAGTCGATCGCCTGTCGCCCGACCAGTTCACGCGGAACATGGGCAACAGCTTTAGCTCGGTTCGCGACACGATCGCGCATACCTATTCGGCCGAATGGATCTGGTACAGCCGCTGGCAGGGACAGTCCCCCGTGGCTATGCTCGCGCCTGATCTCTTTCCAGATTCAGCAACAATTCGGACGGCCTGGCTCGAGCACGAACAGAAGATGCGCGTGTTCTTCGGAGAGCTCGACGGGACCGGAATCGCGCAGGTAATCGAGTACAAGTCGCTCGCTGGACATCCCTCGGCGTCAGTGCTGTGGCACATGCTCCAGCATGTGGTGAACCATGCCACCTACCACCGCGGCCAGGTCACGACGATGCTTCGACAGCTCGACGCCGCTCCTCCCAAGAGCATGGACCTGATCGCGTTTTATCGAGAGAGCCCCGCACAAGCGAAGGCTGAAGCGCCCAACTGAGGCGCAGGCTGAAGCCTGCGCACTACGCCTGGAGCGTTTTCCGATTTTGCCGTAGTGTCCGCCTTCAGGCGGACCGGGAAGGCCGGCTGAAGCCTGCCTCTACGTACAACTCGGAAAGCGGTCTAGATGAGACCGAGTTAGATGAGCGGTGTCAGCTTCCACTCGGGGTCGTTGGCGAGCGACGCATACTCGTCCGGCGAAATCGACCGGTTCACGTACTGGCACGCCACCACAAACCGACTGGTTTCTTCGTCCCAATCGGCTCTGACAACGGTAGCCTTGACGATTGCCCCTGAGAGGGCGGTCAGGTCCAGCGCCTCCCCGGGCTTCGGAATGGCGGGCACCTGGATGACCTTCCTGAACCTGACGGCGCTGTGATCGATTGGATAACCGTTCTCATCCAAGGCGCGCACCTTCATGTTCGGAACTCTCAACCGAATTTCAACTTCCCTCGACATAGTCTCCATTCACCAAAAGCGTGACACGCCCGGCAAACCATCGTCTGCCCACACGGCTCCACGTCACTAGTCCATCGTCTGGCCGCCGCAGATGTTATACGTCTGTCCAGTCACGGCGGCCGTCGCAGGTGAGGCGACGAAGCGAACGAGCTCGGCAACCTCCGCCGGCTCGATAATCCGTCCGATCGGGACGGCCCCGAGCGCCTGGTCCCGAAACTGTTCGAACGTCTTCCCGGTGGCCGACGCGCCCTGCAGCATCCCCTGGGTGGTCATCTCCGTATTGACCCATCCCGGACACAAAGCATTGACGGTGACTCGACGTTTGGTCAACTCGAGCGCCAACGCGCGCGTGAAACCGATGACGCCATGCTTGGACGCACAGTACGCCGTGTAGCCGGACACACCGAACCGTCCGAGGACGGATGACATATTGACGATGCGACCGCCAGGGGGTATCAGGGCCACCACCGCGCGGGTCACAAGATACATGCCTGTCAGATTCGTGTCGATGGTCCGGCGCCAACGCGCGACGTCGGATCCTTCGACCGTCTCGCCGCCGCCGACACCGGCATTGTTGACGAGCACGTCGACATGATCCACGGTCCGACCCAGTTCGGCAATGCCCGCCGTCACGGATGCTTCGTCGCTGACATCCATCACGATTGCGAGACTGCGTCCACCGAGCTGCGCCAGCTCGCGTGCGGTGGAATCGACTTCGCTGCGAGTGCGAGCCGCCACCGCGACGCAGGTGTCAGGTCCGGCCAGCGCATGCGCGATCGCTCGACCGATTCCTCGGCCTCCACCCGTGACAAGCGACACCCGCATCAGTCGTCGTCCTTGGAGTGAAAGCGCGAGAACTCGTCGAGATATGTCAGCGACGTGAGCGACGTCATGCGATCGAAGAAGAGCGTGCCGTCCAAGTGGTCTGTCTCGTGCTGCGCCACCCGCGCAGCGAACTTCGTCAAACGCAGATCGAAAGGCCGGCCGTTGCGATCCAGCGCCTTGACAGTGATGTCAGTGAAGCGAGGCACCATTCCGCGGATGTCAGGGATGCTGAGGCAGCCCTCCCAACCTTCCTGTCGCGCTGCGGAGTTCGGCACGATCTCCGGGTTGATGACGACTGTAGCCGTCGTCTTCGAGTCTGGATCCTCCTCCAGGAGCGCCACGAATAAACGCAGTCCTGCGTGCACCTGAGGCGCCGCGAGCCCCACACCGGTGTACTCGTGCATCGTCTCGACCATGTCATCGATGAGCGTCTGGACGAGTGGGCTTCGGAGATCGGACTGCTCGAGCGGTCGCGCGCGCTCCCGGAGCACCGGGTGCCCCATCCGCGCGACTTTCAATATCGACATGAAAGAAGATTATAGAGTGCCAACGCACGTTCACGGCCACGATGGCGCGTTTCGCTTCTGCCCCGTGTGCGGGGGGCCGCTCGAGTCACGACTGCTGAAGGATGGCGATCCGCCCCGTCTCATTTGCCAGACGTGTGGATTCGTCTTCTACCTCGACCCTAAGCTGGCGGTCGGCACCGTCATCGGCGACGACCGTAACCGGATAGTGCTCGTACGTCGCGCAATCGAGCCGGGCTACGGCAAGTGGGTATTTCCAGGCGGATACGTCGACCGCGGTGAAGAGGTGCAACGTGCCGCCGTGCGCGAAGCGCGGGAGGAAGCTGGCCTGGACATCCGCCTCGACCGTTTGATCAACATCTACTCGTACACAGGTCGAACGCCCGTCATCGTTGTCTATGCAGCGACCATGATCGGCGGGGCGCTCTGCTGCGACGATGAAGGACTCGAAGCGAGGTTCTTCGAGCCGCACGAAATACCGTGGAACGAACTCGCGTTCCGCAGCACCCACGAAGCGCTGCGAGAGTTCCTCGGACTCTGAGCGTGTCTCTCAACGGGCCACAGAGGCTCAGAGACACAGAAATTTTTAGCCTCTAGCTTCTCTGTGTCTCGGTGTCTCTGTGGCTACGTCGAGACAAAAAAGAAATCGTCTACGCGACGGTCACTTCCCTGGCGAGATAGACGTCCTGGATCGCGTTTAGCAGCGAGACGCCTTCCTTCATCGGACGCTGAAAGGCCTTTCGTCCGGAAATCAAACCCGTCCCGCCCGCCCGCTTGTTGATCACAGCGGTCTTGACCGCTTCCTTCAAATCCCCCTCGCCAGACGAGGCGCCGCCGGAGTTGATCAGCCCCGCCCGGCCCATGTAGCAATTCGCCAACTGATACCTGGTCAGGTCGATCGGATGATTCGATGACAGCTGCGAGTAGACAGCCTTGTGGGTCTTCCCGAACTTCAGCGTCTCGTACCCGCCGTTGTTTTCAGGAAGCTTCTGCTTGATGATGTCCGCCTCGATCGTCACGCCCAGGTGATTGGCCTGTCCCGTCAAGTCCGCCGCGAGGTGATAGTCGACCTCCTTGGTCTTGAACGCCGGGTTACGGAGGTAGCACCACAGCACGGTGAAGAGACCCAGCTCGTGTGCCTGTTGGAACATCAGCGTCGTCTCTTGAATCTGCCGCTTCGATTCCTCGGATCCGAAGTAGATCGTGGCCCCGACGCCGGCGGCGCCCATGTCCCAGGCCTGCTTCACACTGGCGAACCTGATCTGGTCGTACGAGTTCGGGTAGGAAATGAACTCGTTGTGATTGAGCTTCACGATGAACGGGATCCTGTGCGCGTAGCGCCGGGAGACGGTACCCATCACCCCGAGCGTCGAGGCCACGGCATTGCAGCCGCCTTCGACCGCGAGCCGGACGATGTTTTCGGGGTCGAAGTACGCCGGGTTTGGCGCGAACGATGCTCCGGCCGAGTGCTCGATGCCCTGATCGACCGGAAGGATGGAAAGATACCCGGTCCCCCCAAGGCGTCCGGTACCGAACATCGCCTCCAGGCTACCCAGCACCCTCGCCGGCCGATCCGAGGGGCCGAAAATCCGGTCCACGAACCCGGGACCAGGCAGGTGCAGGCTTTCCTTGGGAATCGTCTTGCACTGGTGGTCGAGCAGGGCAGCCTCGTCGCCCAGGATAGATGTGATGCTGGCGAGCGCTGACGCACCCGTTTCAATCGCCGTCGTTGGAGCCACTCTGCACCTCGGTCTTCGATCCTACCATCGGCCGCCTTCGCGCGGCGGAGGTGGGGTACTCAAATATTTCCACGACAGCCTCAGCCACCGCCCGCTCGACGAGCGCCTCGACCGGCAAGGCGGCCTCGGCCGCTTCGATCTGCGCGAGGCGGCCTCGGGTCATGGGATTGCGTGGAGTAAACAGCGTGCAGCAGTCCTGGTCAGGAATGATGGAGATAGGGTAGCTCCCAATCCCGATCGCCTCGGCCGTGATCTCCTGCTTGTCCATTCCGATGAGAGGCCGAAATACCGGCAGCGTCGCCACCGATCCGATCACGGCCAGGTTCTCGAGCGTCTGGGAAGCTACCTGCCCTACCACATCGCCTGTCACAAGGGCCTGGGCGCCTCGTGCCTGTGCAATACGCTCGGCGATTCGCATCATGAGCCGTCGGTAGACAATGACCCGCATGGGTCCCGGCACAGACAGCACGACTTGCTGCTGGATGTCGCCGAACGCCACGAGAAACAGTCGTGAACGCAACTGCCACTGCGTCAGCAGCGATACGAGCTCCCGGGCCTTCTCCTGTGACGCGCGTGACAGGATGGGATAACTGTGGAAATGCACGAACGTCACCGCGCAGCCGCGTTTCATCATGCGGTGCGCGGCCACGGGCGAATCGATGCCACCCGACAGGAGGCAGGCCACTCGTCCAGCCGTGCCGGTCGGCAACCCGCCAGGGCCCGCTTCCTTGCCGAAAAAGTAGAATGCCTGGTCGGTGAGGAGCTCCACCCGCACGACGAGCTCGGCGTTGTCGAGGTCCACCTTCCAGCCGCGCGCCTCCTGAATGCGCCCGCCCACTTCCCGTTCAATCTGAGGCGACGTGAGCGGAAATCGTTTGTCGGCTCTCCGCGCCGACACGCGAAAACTGCCGCAAGTCCGGTCAGCGAGATCGCGCAGAATCGCCGCGGTCAGCGCGTCCAGGTCCAGCGCCGTTCGGCCCGCGTACGAGAAGTTCGCAATGCCGAAGGTCCGTCGGATGCGCTCTCCCACCTGTTCTCGGGTGGCCGTAGGGCCGAGGACGATCTCGATGCGGCCCATCAGCGACCGGACGGTTCGGACGTCGAGGTCCGATGTCGCGCTCCGAAGATTCCGCACGAGCTTCCCGGTGAACCAGGCACGGTTCTTCCCTTTGAGCCCGATCTCCTGGTAGTGGACGACGATCGAGTTCATGGACACTAGAGCGGTCATGTGATCATTGTGAAACGTTGAAGGAGTCGGCTCCCGCCGAGATGATAGTAGCTCTGTCGGGCGTCAACGCAGGCGGCGCAGATGCGCTTCGGCTTGCTTCTTGAACTCGCGCTCCTCCGGGATCCAGTCAGGGTGAAAAGGCGCCGCGACCACTGCCTCGAGCTCGCGCCGTGCGTCGTCGCGCCGGTTCATGTCCAAGTACACCTCGGCCAGAAAGAGATGCGACGGAATGCTCGTGGGGGAGTACTTCAGCGAACGCTGCAGGTGTTCGACGGCTTTCGCGTTACTGCCGCCGAAAAGCCGCGGCACCCTGGCGTACCAACGGCCCAGCGCGCGATCCGCACTCCCATCCTGGTAGGCGGCATCGATGGCCAAAGCCTTCTCGAGCGATGCCTTAATGGGCCCTCGGTAGCGAAGTCCGGCTCGCAAGCCGAAGCCCTCTGCCATTCCACCCATGTTCGCCGCCATCCAGAAGTGGCCATCCGGACGATTCGGCTGCGCGGCAGCAGCGCGGCGGGCGGCCTCGATACCCTGCTCGAACCGGGCGCGCCGCTCCGCCTCGGGGACGTGGCCCCCCAGCCAATAGCACGCCCTCGCCAGCTTCCACGCTGCTTCGAAATCCGCCTCGTCCTTCGCCAGCCGCTGTGCCCAGAACGCCGCTGCCGCGAGCGCGTCCGGAAGGTCCTCGCGCATCGCGTACAACGCGTCAGCATTTGAGGAGGAAGCGGCCTCAACGGTGCGTTGTGATGCCGCCACGACGCGTGTAGTTATCCGGTCCGAGAGCGGCACGACGATGAGAGTCATGAGAACCGCCAAAAGGCGCATACAGGAACATCTTGCGCCTAGCACCGTGGCTTGTGAAGCCCACCGTGAGAAACGACGGTCAGTAGCGGATGAGTCGGGTCAGCTTGATCGCAACGGAACGATTGATGACGTTCGGCACGCCGTGGGTGAGCGTGTCGCGGCCGTCGCTGTAGACGACGAACAGCTCGCTGCCGGGGCGATACTCCCAGCGGAGCCGCGCGCTCGAGGTGAGTGAATGAGTGGCGGCGTTGAACTGCATCAGGCCGCTCAGCACCATCCGAGGATTGGGCGTAACGATGGTCCTGACGCTGATCACGCGGGCGGTGAACTCGCCGTATGGCAAGTCCACCCACGCCAGCGCCATGGCCGGCTCGAACGCCAGGTGCGAGTTCAGCCCGACATAGCCGCTGTACGACACTTCCTTCTTGGTGCCGTCTCCATAGAACGACCCGATTGACGAGGCGATCTGGCCGGACACCTTGCGCTGCTGTCCGATGTTATACGCCAGGCGCACATTCGAATAGTCGTACCCTCCCGCCGGCACGATCACGCCGGAGGAGATCGTGAAGGCGCGTGGGATGAATTCGTAGTCGCGCACGTAGTCAACGGCGAGCGCGTCGCCGCTGTTGAACTCCATGTCGAAGTTGCCGGACATCGAGCGATTCTGCACGACCGTGCGGGCCTCATCCTCGACATAGTCGAGGCTTCCCTGCCACGACAACTTGCGAACCAGCCTGCTCCGGGGTGTGCGAGGACTGAACCGCGCCTGTCCGTGGGTGCGGCGGAAGTCGCTGCGCCGGATGTACCCGACTTCCGGGTTGAAGTCCGCGCCGATCGCGAGATGCTCGACCTCGGCGCCGTAGCGATCCCCTGCGTACTGAAGAAACGTCCGATAGCTCGCACTGGAGCCCGTGCCGGACGGGCGGGGTGTCGTGCGCGCGTAGTACCCGCTCGCGTTCAAGCTGTCGAAGAACCCGAAGCTGGCGTCGAGACCGCCCGCCAGGTTCGAGTCACCCATTGCGCTGGGATCCCTGCGGGTGGCGATCAAGCCGACGGTGCTGCGGCGAAGGATGTCGCGCTTCAGACGGACGATCGAGAAATTCGTCGCGGGCGCCCCAGCCGACGCCTTTTCTCCTGTCTGGATGTTGATGGCTCCGAGCGTGTACGCACCCGCACGGCCGGTGATGCGGCCACCCGCCACGACCGGTACCGACTGGCCCTGGCTCAATCCGACCTGCCGGCTGAAGAACAGAATCGGGATGTCCCGGTTGATCCCGCCGAATGACTGGAGCGGAGCGCCGCCAAAGGCGAAGATGCCTTGCCCCTCCAGAAAGAACTCCCGCTTCTCGGGAAAGAAGAGACTGAACCGGGTGAGGTTCACCTGCTGCAGGTCCTCCTCCACCTGCGCGAAGTCGGTGTTGACCGTGGCGTCGACAATCAGGCCGCGCGTGAGCCCGTACTTGAAGTCGAACCCGACGTCACCGGTCGGGTCGTTCGAGAACGGAACCGCGGCGCTCTTGTCCGTGAGGACCGATCCGGTGACGTAGGGCTTCAACTCGAGGTTCTTCGACTGGAGCGGCGTCTCCACGCCGACGAGCGTCGCGGCGACGTTCAAACGGTTCACGCCGCCCGAACCGTACGCAGCCGGGACGCCGGTCAGGAACGACAACTCGTTCTTCCACTTGACGATCCGCCGAACGTTGATCCCCCAGACTTGCGGGCCGGATCCGCCGTAGCGCAGCGACTTGAAAGGAATGACCATTTCCGTCGACCACCCGCGCTCCGAGCGCGACGAACGAACGTCCCACACGGTGTTCCAGCTTTCGTTCAACTGGCCGTCGATGATGGCCTGATCGCGGACAGTGCCGAGCGGGCCAGTCTGGAACGTGAAGCCGTTGCGACGGTCGTAAAACGTGTCGAGGACGAGGCTGAGGCTCTCGTTCTGAATGAGACCGCTGTGGTCGCGCCGCAGTTCCGTGGCGACCTCCCGTTCCGGCTGACTGTCGAGACACCGCGCGGAGATGTACAGGTTGGTGTCGTCGAAGAACACCCACAGCTCCGTCTCCTCGGTGGCCGCATCACCTTCAATCGGAACCTGCTGGATAAAGCCGCTCGCCGCTTGCACGTCCTGGTAAATCGATTCATCCAGCCGACCGTCGATGGTCAGCGCCGTGGTCAGCCGCACCGCACGCATCGTCGCGCCTCCCCGGTCATCGCGAGTGATGGTGGCGGGCGCGAGTGGGGCCGCCGGCCCGACGATCGCTGGGAGGGAGGCGGCGAGAGACCCGGCATCTGGAAGTCCCTGGGCGGCCAACGGTTGGGCAGTGCCGAGCGCGAACGTGGCAAGAAAAAGAACTCCAGCGACCAGCGCTGGCTTTCCCGAAAGGTACATCCGAACCAATTGTCGCCGAAGTAGGCCCGTTTGTGGTCGCTCGCAGGAAGTGGTACGAAGGATGGGCTAGGCTGATCGACTCCCGTCGGAAGGAAGGCATACGTGGCCGAAGCGACAGATCTCAAGAACCAGATGAACCAGTTGATACGTGGGTACTGGGTGACCCAGGCGATCTACGTGGTCGCCGAACTGGGCGTCGCCGACCTGCTCGAGGATGGGCCAAAGGCCCCGGCTGAACTGGCCGAAACGACCGGAGCGAACACCGAGCTCTTGTACCGCGTGCTGCGTGCCCTGGCCAGCCTGGGCATCTTCTCCGAAGACGCGGACGGACGGTTCCGGCTGACACCGCTCGCGGACACCTTGCGAAGCGAGCGTGGAGGTCAGCGGGCGTACGCACAACTGCACGGGAAAGACCTCTATCAATCCTGGGGAAAGCTACTGGAGGCCGTTCGATCGGGCCGGACTGCATTCGTTGAAGCGTTTGGGATGCCGGTCTTCGACTACATGTCACGGAACCCAGACCGAGGGGCCATCTTCGACAAAGCCATGACGGGACACCATGGCGACGAAACAGAACCGATGCTCGACGCGTACGACTTCTCCTCGTTCGAGGAGATCGTCGACATCGGTGGCGGCAACGGCTCGGTCCTCGTGGGTACGTTGACACGGCACCCGCGGCTGAAAGGTGTATTGTTCGACCTGCCGACAGTCGCCGGCCGCGCCCGCACGGCCATTGAAAGCGCCGGCCTCCAGGAACGTTGCCGCGTAGAGAGCGGAAGCTTCCTGGAAGCAGTGCCCGCCGGCGCGGATCATCTACTTAATGCGCCACGTGCTCCACGACTGGCGCGACGAAGACGCCGCGACAATCCTGCGCAACTGCCGTTCTGCGATGCGACCGAGGGGAAGAATCGTCGTTGTCGAGACCATCGTGCCCATCGGGAACGATCCGAGCTTCGCGAAGTGGATGGATTTGATGATGATCACTTACGGTGGAAAGGAACGAAGCGAGAACCAGTACCGCCGCCTGTTCTCCGACGCGGGCTTCGAGCTCACACGGGTCGTCCCCACTCGCGTCGGCGTCAGCATCATCGAAGGTGTGCCGGATCCGAAAGCCACACACAGAGGAGCGTGACAAACGCGATTACGGCGAGGACGACGCGAAAACTGAATCCGGCCTTGGATGTCACGGCCGACGCGTGTTCGCATGTGCGGCTGCGAGAAGCGAATGGTATAACTCGCACGGGTTGGAGGCATCTGTGAAGGACCTACTCAAAACGGCTGCAATCGGCGCAATGGTCGTGTTTCTCTCGTCTGGACTCGAAGCTGTCCAGGCTCCTCCAGCGCCCGTTCTGTTGTTCAACATGACCCTGCAGAACCACACTCGCCTGCCGTTAGCGCAATCCTCGGTGACCACACCCAATGTGGATCTCCAGCTGTATGGCGACGGCGGCAACATCATCGTTGCCACCGGCGCCGGCGCGAACCTTCCTCGCACATTCTTCGGATTGTGCAAGGGTCCTTGTGGCTTCACGTTGCGCGACAGGAGCAACTATTTCGATCTGAGAGGCAGGGCAAAGATCACGTTCACGACGATCGTGTCCGGCTTCCACCGCGTGCGTCCTATTCTGAAATTGGCGGACGGCACGCTATTGATCGGCGATCAAGCGGAAGGCTCCGTCGCGGACTACCACGAGTACACGATCTCGTTCAGCGAATGTCGGTGGCTGCGGCTTGATCCTGTGCGCGGCGTGACCCTGGGCGCCGGCTGGGTTGAGAACCCGGACCTCAGCAAGGTCGATGAGGTCGGCTACTTCGATGTGATTCCCGGCAGCGGTCCCCATACTGAAGGCCTCGCAGTGGAAAAGCAGCCCCCTCCTCCGGCGGGAGGGTGGATCGCCGTTTCGGCATTTGAACTGTGGGGACACCCTGTCAGCCGGACGCCGTCGCAAAAGTGAACCCACGCCGTTCGCGTGCGCGCACGGTCCTTGCAGCCGCGTCTTTCATCGGAAGACATCCATCACGGCGGCCGCGGCGCGGTGGCCGCTGACGACGGCCCCCTCAATGGTGGCGGGAAGCCCGGTGTCGCTCCAGTCACCAGCGAGAAACAGGCCGGGCACGGACGTTATGACGGACGGGCGCGGCGGCTGCCCGGGCGCCACTGAAAACGTGGCGCGCTTCTCGCGAACGACGACACCGCGAGTCATGACAGCGGACCGCGTGGCAGGCAGCGCGTCGCGCACTTCGTCGACGGCCAGGTCAATGAGTTCGTGGTTGCTGCGTCCGACGACGCTGGCAGCGCCGCTCGACACGAGCGACAGGTGCGATGCCTGCTCACCGAATACCGTCCGCTTGTCGAACACCCACTGCATCGTCCGACCGGGCAATCCAATGAACATCTGGTCTGTGACGACGCGATCGAACCAGAGGTTGACCGTGACGATGGGCGACGCGCCGGTGTGTGCCGCCGCGTCGAGAACGGCGGAGAGCGCGGCAGGCCGTTCTGGAAACACCTCCGCGAGGGCGTACCAGGGAACGGCACAAATGATGGCACGGGCATCTAGGCGACGACCGCCAACCATGACGTTCGGATTGTCACCGCTGATGTCAACGCGAGCGACGGCTCCGGTCTCGACGGCTCCGCCGCGTTGTTCGATATAGCTGCGTGCGGGCAGCGCGTAGAGTTCGTCAAGCGGTTTGAGCGGAAGCGCCAAAGACGCGCTCCGGGGATCGCGCCCGAATAGCTGCGCGAGCACGGCGACGAACGTCGTCGCCGCGGCGATGTCGATGGGCTGGTTCAGCGCGGCGACCGCAAGCGGCTCCCAGAGGAGTTCGATCAGGCGCGGCGTCTGCCCGTGTGCCTGCAGCCACTCACGGACGGTGAGAGTCTCGAGTTGTTCCTCGCGGCGGGTCCGCTCCACGGGACCCGCCCTACGTGCGTCGCAGCGCGCTTCGAATGCGCAGCGCGGCAAGGCGGTCTCGCCATCCGAGCGCGTCCCAGGTCAGGACTCCTGCCAGAAGGTGAAGGGGCGAAGGTAACAGCGGGGCACTTGAGCCTCGACCGTCGTCCCGCGCGGTCGATCGTGTCGACCGTCAGTTGACGTTGGACGAGCACATGGGAATCGGTGCCGATGCGACGAAGAAACTGGAATGTCTCGTGATAGCAGCCGAACATGACATGCTGCCCGTTGTCCACGCGCTCCCCGGTGGCCGGGTCGGTGAATGCGGTCGCGCGGCCGCCGAGCGTCGGCCTTGCCTCGAGGACGAGCACACGCACATTCCGTTCGGCCAGCGCCGCGGCGGCACTCAGCCCGGCAAAGCCTGCGCCGATGACGATCACGTCCGGACTCACGACCGTGGCAAGAGCGATCTGGCCCAGATGCGAAGCGCTATCAGCGCGCGGTACGGACGTGGCACCCGAATGCGCTCGCGGAAGACGTCGTAGCCGGCGCGTTCGATTCGCTCGAGAATCTCGAAGTAGATGCCGCCCATGATCTCGGCCGCAACCAGGCTCCGCGCATCCGCCGGCGGCAGGGAGGCGGATGCCTGACGGTAGTAGTCGCGGGCACGGGCGCATTCGAACTCGAGCAGCGCCCGAACCGGCGGAGTGACCTTTCCGAGACGCAGCGCCTCCTCCGTCACTCCGAAGCGGACAAGATCCTCGGTCGGCAGGTAGGTCCGTCCGCGTTCAAGATCCGAGGCCACGTCGCGAATGATGTTCGTGAGCTGCAGCGCCATTCCGAGGTTGACGGCATACTCGCGCGCTCCGGGATCTCGATAACCGAAGATCTCCACACAGACGAGACCGACGGTCGACGCGACACGGCGGCAGTACTCCGCCAGGGCATCGAACGTTGGATACCGGACGTACGATAGATCCATCGCCACGCCTTCGATCAGGTCGTTGAACGGCGTCCGCGGCAGATTGAACTCCCGGATGTACTCCTGCAGTGCCCGCCCCTGGGCGGTGCGCGGTCCGTGGCCAGTGCGATCCACGCTGGCAGCCGCGTAGCATGCCTCCAGTTCGACTCGCCACGCCTCCAACTGGGCGGCCGCGCGAGTCTCCGCGTCGGGACCTGGCTCCACCTCGTCTACCGCGTCATCGACGGCGCGACAGAAGTCCCAGACGGCCACGATCGCGCGGCGCTTCCGCGGAGGGAGCACGAGGAAGGAGTAGTAGAAATTGGTATCGCGGCTCATAGGGACCGCGACCCGTAAGCGAGCGGCACACGGGGGTTCGCCCAGGTGAGCATTTGCCACGCGAACCACGGGGCGTCTGACAGGCCCAGGGTGGGACGACGGTTCACCACGTCGAAACGGACAGCAACCAGTCGGTCGAGGATACGGGTCCCCCCGAGCCAGGTTGCTCGAAGCTCGTACCGAAGCCGGCCGTCAACCGCATTACAAAGCGGCTTGCCCTCGTCGAACAGACACCGCGTGCGAACAGTGGCAGCCGAGAGCGCCTTCTGCCAGGCTGGGGCAACAACCGCAGCTGCCAGATCGTCCTCACGGGCACCGTGGACCTGCTGCTCTTCGAGCGGCAGATACACGCGGCCCCGGTCGTAATCCGCTTTGAAGTCCTGCCAGAAGTTGGCCAGCTGAAGTGCGGTGCAGATCGCGTCGGACCAGGCATCCAGCTGTGCGTCCCGGCGGCCGGAGATCCGCAAGACAAGCCGCCCGATCGGGTTCGCCGATCGGCGGCAGTAGTCGAGCAGATCCGTCCATGCGGAGTATCTCGTGACAGTCACGTCCTGCCGGAACGCGCTGAGAAGATCTTCAAGCAAGTCGATGGGCAGCGAACAGGCCCGGATGCTCGCACCGAGGGCAAGAAAGATCGCCGGCGTGTGAGCCGGCTCTCCTTGCCGGAGCCGGGCATCTGGCTCGCCATCCGACTGAGTCCGTCGCAGTCGCTCCAACCAGCCGTCCAACAGATCGTGACGCTCGCCGACGCTTCGCTGCCCCTCGTCCGCGAAATCGTCGGCCGCTCTGGCAAAGGCATATACGGCTGCCACGTGGTTCCGCATGCCATGCGGAAGCAACAGCGAGCCGACCGGAAAGTTCTCATAGTGTCGGCGGCCGTCCCGCGCGCAAGAGGCGTACGCAGATACGAGCCTGGCGTCCTCAGCCACGCCGCCCTACCACTCGACCTCGGGCGCGGCCACGCGATGATTCACCGCGCGCGCCATCACGAACAGGAGGTCCGACAGTCGATTCAGGTACACCACGAGAATCGGCTCCACGGCGTCCTCGCCGAGGCCGATGACCCGGCGCTCGGCGCGCCGACACACCGTGCGAGCAAAGTGGAGCATCGCGCCCGCGGGCGACCCACCAGGAAGGATGAACTTCCGCAGAGGCGGCAGCTCCGTCTCCAGACTGTCGATCAGCTGTTCGAGCCGCTCGACCTCTGCGTTCGTGATCGCCACCTTGGAAACACGCTCGGCGATTCGGGCGGCCGGATCGGCGAGCCTCGCACCAAGAGCAAACAGATCCCGCTGAATGGCCTCGAGCGACGCGGAAACGTCGACGGGGACTCCCTGAGCACGAACAACGCCCAGACAGGTGTTCAACTCGTCTACGTCACCGTACGCGTCAACGCGAGGATCGGCCTTCGAGACGCGGATCTTGCCGAACAGCGACGTCTGCCCGGTATCGCCGGTCTTGGTGTAGATCTTCACGCGTGGAATTATAGGTGGGATGTCAGTCGCCGCTCTGCCCCCTCCGGCATCTCGCCAACGGTTTCGTCGCGCGCTTCTCACCTGGTACCGCAAGAACGGCCGTAACCTTCCGTGGCGGCATACCGACGATCCGTATCACATACTCGTTTCTGAGGTGATGCTCCAGCAGACGCAGGTCGATCGAGTCCTGCCAAAGTACCACGAGTGGCTCGACAGATATCCCTCGCTCGATGCGCTGGCGGCGGCGCCAGAGGATGAAGTCGCCGACACCTGGCGTCCGCTCGGGTACAACATCCGCCCTCGGCGCCTGCACGCGATCGCTCGCGAGTCAGTGGCCCGATACGGCGGCGAGCTGCCGTCAGACGAAGAGACGCTCCTCTCGTTCAAAGGGATCGGTGCGTACACCGCGGGGGCCATCCGGAGCTTTGCGTTCGGGCAACGAGCTGCGATTCTCGACACCAACGTCGCGCGCGTGCTCTTTCGTGTGTTCGTGGGCCGCGGCGACGCCAAGGCACATTCGATGCGCCGACGCCTCTGGAGCATTTCAGCAGTGGTTCTGCCGTACAAGCAGGTCTTCGATTTCAACCAGGCGCTCATGGACCTGGGAGCCACGGTCTGTGTCGCGAGAAAGCCGCGGTGCGCGATCTGCCCGATAGCCAAGATGTGCCGCTCGTACCCGGCCCGGAGCACGGGTTAGCGTGGAACAACCGCCGCGCGTGGTGGAAGTCGTGGCCGCGGTCATCGAAGACGATGACCGCTTTCTGCTGACGCGACGGCAGGCCGGCGTGCACCTGGCCGGCATGTGGGAGTTTCCCGGCGGCAAGATAGACGCCGGTGAAACGGACCGAGGGGCGCTCGAGCGAGAGCTGCGCGAAGAGCTGGACGTGGACGTCGAGGTGGGAGAGCGGATGTTCCGGACGCGTCACGCCTACGCAGACCGGACGGTCGAGCTCTCCTTTTACCGCTGCAGCCTCAAGAGCGCGCCGCAGCCACTGCTGGGGCAAGAAATGCGATGGGTGCCGCGAGCCGAGCTCATTTTGCTGGGCTTTCCGCCCGCGGACACCGAGTTCATCGCCATACTCACGCGAGCGGGCGGTCGCTGACCACGGCAGGCGCGCGACCGGCGGGCGTGTCCACGGCCACACCGGTGCCTGGCGAGACAAAGTCTCGATGGACGTAACCCAGCGCGATCGAACCAAGCCGTGGTGAGTCGGCCGCACTCGTGACCACACCGACATCCCTGTCCTCAGCGAAAATTCGTGCCCCGGCCACCGGGACGCTTCCTTCGACGCGCAAAGCCACCAGCTTCTTGGCAACGCGGCCGTGCCCACGGTGCAGGACGCGGATGATGACTTCTTGTCCGACGTAGCAACCCTTGCTGAGTGAGATCGCCCGGCCCTCGATACCAGCTTCGAGCGGTATCGTCTCGGCTGTCATGTCCACGCCAAAAAGCGGATATCCAGCTTCGACCCGCGCCGCTTCGATGACGGTCGGATCTGCCGCGACAGCACCCACCAGGACGAGCGCCCGCTCGAGTTCCGCTGCCCAACCAGCTTCGACATAGACGCAGAATCCAGGAACACCAAGCTGACTCACGCGTGCGACCACGATGGGCGTACCCGCGAACAAGACCCTGGCGTTGTGATGCTCGGGCCAAGCGTGCAGCGACCCGGGCTCAACCTGCGCTTCACCACTCGAGGCGCCCTTCAAGATCTGTTCGAGCATCGAAGGGCCAGCCGGTCCGTGGATCCATACGGCGTCGAGCGCCTCCGACAAGTCCGTGAACTGAACGTCCTCGCTGAACAGAAATTGATCCAGCCGCTGCATCGTGCCCGCCAGCTCGCCGGCGGGCACATCCAGGAGAATCATGTCACCCGACTCGAACACGTAAAGATCGGTCAGCATCCGCCCCTGGGGGGTCAGCCATGCCGCGTAGCAGCCGGTGCCAGGAGCGAGGGCCTGGATGTCGTTGGTCAGCAGTCCTTGTAGGTAGACCGCCCGGTCCTTGCCGCTGATTCCGATGGTTTTTCGTGGCGAAACAGCGCCAATGACAGCCGTTTCCCTGAGCGCCCGGTATTGATCCGAAATGGTCATAGACCTTGGAACACCTGATACGATCGCCGCTGATGCCTCTTCGTCATTGTATCTGCGCGGTGATGCTGCTCCTCGCCGTCCCGGTGGCGGCAAGGCAAGCGGGACCAGCGCCCACACCCACGCCCACGACCACGACCTACGGGTACACGGTTTTCGTGCGCGGCACGTTGGTCGGTCGCGAGGAAGTGACCGTACGGACCTCGGCTGACGGGATCACGATCACCGGCAAAGGTCGCCTCTCCGGATCGCTCGACATCGTGATGGAGCGCGCTGAAGTCCGCTATCGAAGAAACTGGACCCCCGAGCGATTCGAGCTCGAAGCGACGGTCAATGGCGGCCCCGCGAGCCTGCAGACGGTCTTCGAAAGCGGCACCGCCGTGACCAGTGGGACCGACGGAGGCCAGCGCATCGACCGCACCGACATGATTTCGTCCCCCTCGCAGACAGTGGTCCTGCCGAACGTCTTTTTCGGATCCTACGAAGCGTTGACACGCCGGCTTGCCACGTCTCCGGTCGGAGAAGAGTTCGCCGGATTCGTTCGCGCGGGAAACCTGGTGGCGCTGCGTTTGACGAGCGCGGCCGCCGAGCGCGTGCAAATCTCCACTTCCGCTTTCAACGTCCGCCGCTACACGCTCACGCTCTCGGACGCCAGAGGCGCAACAACGGTCAATCTCTACGCAGACGAGAACGGGTCTCTTCTGCGCGTCAGCATGCCTGCCATCGGGCTCGATGTGATGCGAGAAGACCTGGCGTCCTCGACGGCACGCACGGTGGTCTACTCCAACCCCAGCGACGAAGCGGTGAACATCCCGTCCACCGGCTTCAATCTGGGCGCGACGCTCACCCGGCCAGCGTCGGCCACACCAGCGCCCACGCGGCTTCCGGCGGTGATTCTGCTCTCGGGTGCCGGCATCGACGATCGCGACGGTGTGGTCGCAGGCGTCCCCGTGATTGGCCAGATCGCCGGTGCTCTGGCTGACGCGGGATTTCTCACGGTCAGGTACGACAAGCGCGGTTACGGCCAGAGTGGCGGACGCGCGGAGTCGGCCACGCTCGCCGATCATGCAGACGACGCCATTGCGGTTTTTCGCTGGCTTGGCAGTCGAACCGACATCGACCGCGACCGCATCGCCGTCATCGGTCACAACGAAGGCGCGTGGACGGCGCTCCTGGCGGCCACGCGCGAGCGGCGTATCGCCGGCGTTGCGACGCTGGCGGCGCCTTCGACCGCGGGCACAGAGCGTGTCCTCGAGCAACAGCGACACGCCCTTGAGCAGATGAACCTTCCCCCTGCAGAGCTGGTCTCGAGGATCGAGCTGCAGACGCGGATCAATGCCGCAGTCATCTCGGGACGCGGATGGGAGGGGATCCCACCAGAAACGCGAAAGCAGGCCGACACCCCCTGGTTTCAGAGCCTTCTGATGTTCGATCCCGCGAGAGTCATCAAAGACGTGCGCCAGCCGTTCCTCATCGTGCACGGAGAGCTCGACGCGCAGGTCCCCGTGTCGCACGCCGATCGGCTGGCGGAGCTCGGCAAGGGCAGTCGTTCCAGGGCGGTTGGCCTTGTCGCCGTTCGCGGCGTCAATCACCTGCTCCTTCCCGCGATCACGGGCGAGGTTTCGGAGTACGCGTCGCTCGAGGACCGCACCGTCAGCAAGGATGTGACAACCGCGATTAGCGCATGGCTGACCAAGACGTTCGCCAGCATCCGGTAGCGCATGAAGTCGATCCCCTTGGCGATCGCCACGACATTGGCGCTGGCAGCAGCCGTGGCGGCTCAATCACCACGCCCCGTGCAGAGTAAAGGCCTCACCGAAGTCGAGGGTCTGAGAGTCGGCCACGAGACATTGAGCGGCCGGCCGACCGGCTGCACCGTGGTGCTCGTGGACGGCGAAGGCGCATCGGGTGGTGTCTCGCAGCGGGGCGGCGCCCCGGGAACGCGTGAGACGGATCTACTCAGTCCGCTCAACCTCGTGGACAAGGTCAATGCGATCGTACTCTCGGGCGGAAGCGCCTATGGGCTCGACGCCGCTCAGGGCGTTGTCCGGTATCTGGAAGAGCGAAAAATCGGCTGGAATGTCGGTGCCGCCGGAGTCGTCCCCATCGTGCCCTCCGCAATTCTCTTTGACCTCGGGTTCGGCGGCGACCCCAAGATCCGTCCGACTGCGGACTGCGGATACAAGGCCGCCATGGCCGCCTCGGACGCTGCGGTCGCCGAAGGCAACATTGGCGCGGGTGCCGGCGCTACGCTTGGCAAGGTTGCCGGCCGAGATCGATCGATGAAGGGCGGCATAGGGTCGGCTTCGATCAGACTGCCAGATGGACTCGTGGTCGCCGCCCTCGTCGCTGTCAACGCGGTGGGCGATGTCGTCGACCCCGCGACGGGCCTGGTTGTCGCAGGCGTGCGGACCCCAGACGGCAAGTCACTGGCCGACGCTCGAAAATTGCTTCGCGACGGAAGCCTCCAGCGCGCAATCGCACCGCGCGCGGCGGAGAACACCACCATTGCCGTCGTTGCTACGAACGCGCGTCTCACGAAGACCGACACCAACCGCGTTGCACTGATGGCCGACGATGGCCTGGCCAAGGCTCTGAGCCCGTCACACACAATCGGAGACGGCGACACCGTGTTCGCGCTCGCGACGGGACGATGGGCCGGACAGGCGGAGGCCAGCATCATCGGCGCGCTTGCGGCCGAGGTGCTCGCGGAAGCCATCGTGCGGGCAGCCGTGCAAGCACAGAGTCTCGGCGGCCTTCCGTCCGCACGCGAGCTCGGTACGATTCCGGCGCGCTACAAGTGACAGGCGCCTGCCGGCGGGTTCCGCGAAGCGGACCCGCCGATCTACGGCAAGCGTGAGCATTCACCTCGCATTGCTCATCGTCTATTCCGCGACCATTGTCGGCATTGGTCTCTGGACGGCACGGCTGGTTCGCGGAAGCGGCGATTTCTTCGTTGCCGGCCGCCGCTTCGGGCCAGGTCTCGTCTTCACCACGATGATCGCGGCCAACATCGGCTCGGGTTCCACCGTCGGGGCCGCCGGTCTGGCCTACCGCGACGGACTGAGCGCCTGGTGGTGGGTGGGCTCGGCAGGCATCGGCTCGCTGGTCTTTGCCTTCACCGTTGCGCCCCGATTGTGGCGGGTCGCCACGCAGCACGGCTTCTACACGACGGGCGACTATCTGGAGTTTCGGTACGGCACGACCGTCCGGTGCACGGCGGCGCTGCTCGTCGGACTGGGCACGCTCGCGCTGCTGGCGGGACAACTCATTGCCGGCGCGGCGATTCTCAATGTGCTGACCGGCGTCCCTCGCTGGGCAGGCGCGCTGATCGGCGGCGCGATCATGACCGTCTACTTCACCGCCGGTGGGCTGCTTGGGTCGGCACGGGTCAACGTGTTACAGCTCGTCGTCATGATGGCGGGCTTCGCGTTGGCGATCCCGTCCGTGCTCGGGAGCGTCGGCGGAGTCCAGGCCGTTGTCGGGCCTGAGGCACCCCCCTGGTTTGGTGATTTCACGTACTCGTCCGGCCCTGGTTCGGGGTGGACGCTCTTGGTGCTGCTGGCGCCTGCGTTTGCAGTATCGCCGGGACTCATCCAGAAGTCGTGGGGCGCGCGAAGCGAGGGGGCACTGCGCACCGGCATCGCACTCAATGCCATCGTCTTGGTGCTGTTCGCTTTCGTTCCGGTGCTCCTGGGAATGGCTGCTCGTGTGGCCATGCCGGGTATCGAGGATCCCAATACCGTTCTGCCGACCGTGCTGAAAGAGCAGCTTCCTTCGTGGCTCGGGGCGCTGGCACTCGCCGCCGTGTTCTCAACCGAAGTCGACACGTGCGACGCCATCCTTTTCATGATCTCGACGTCAGCGTCGCAGGACCTGTACAAGCGCTTCCTAAGACCTGAGGCAAGCGACGCGCAGCTCCTGCGTGTCGCGCGCCTTTCGGCGGTCGGAGGAGGATTGATTGGAGTCGCGCTGGCAATCGTTCTGCAGACCGTCATCGGTGCGTTGACGATCTTCTACTCCTTGCTCGTCGTAACCCTGTTCGTCCCGATCCTGGGAGGACTCTACCTGACGCGTGCTCGTTCGGCAGAGGCACTCGCGGCCATCGCGTGCGGGGTGCTCACCATGTTCATCGTTCGTTTCGGGTTCGCGGGGGATAACCGTTGGCTCGATCCCACTCTTGCAGGAATGTTGGTCGCGGCGGCCGCGTTCGGCACGGTCGCTGCTCTGCGCAAGACCTGACCTCACCGGGCCACAGAGACCCAGAGACACAGAGCGACTCGAAAGCTGCAAGGAGTACGCGGTCGCGAGCGACCACGATGCACGCTTGGTGGGTTTCGTGATCTTCGTGTTCTTCGTGGTTAGTTCGTCTGGATTGACTCTGTGTCTCTGTGCCTCTGTGGCCCGGTCAGGGGATCGAGGTCGCAGAGTCCCGAGATAACATTGGGTATTGAGATGAAAACGTATCGCATTGCAGTGATTGCCGGAGACGGCATCGGACAGGAAGTGATTCCCGCGGGCATCGAGGTCATGAAGATCGCTGCCGCACAGGGACGCTTCCAGTGTGAGTTCACCGACTTCCCGTGGGGATCCGACTTCTATCTCCGCACAGGGCGCATGCTCGACCCGGACGGGATCGAGCAGATGCTCAAATTCGACGCAATCTACCTCGGCGCGATCGGCGACCCGCGCGTGGCGGACCACATCACGGCACGGGAGATGATCCTTCCCTTCCGTCAGCAACTGCGGCAGTACGTCAACTTGAGGCCGATGCGCCTGCTGCCGGGCATCGATTCGCCGCTGAGGGGACGGACGGCGGCGGACATCGACATGGTGTGCGTCCGGGAGAACTCGGAGGGCGAGTACTGCGGGATCGGGGGTCGCCTCCACCGTGGAACACCGGATGAGCTTGCCGAACAGACCGGGATCTTCACGCGGCGAGGGATCGAACGCATCGCGCGTTACGCCTTTGCGCTCGCACAGACGCGCCCACGCCGACTCCTGGCCAGCGCCACGAAGTCCAATGCGCTCCAGCACTCGATGGTGCTCTGGGACGAAGTCGTCACGGACGTGGCCAAAGAGTTTCCGGACGTGACCTATCGCAAGTATCACGTGGATGCGATCGCGGCCCGCATGGTCACACATCCCCAGACCCTGGACGTGATCCTGGCGTCGAATCTCTTCGGGGACATCCTCACCGACATCGGTTCAGCGATCTCCGGCAGCCTCGGTGTGGGACCGGGCGGCAACATCAATCCCGAACGGACCACGCCCTCGATGTTCGAGCCCATTCACGGGTCGGCTCCGGACATCGCCGGCAAGGGGATCGCCAATCCGATCGCCGCCATCTGGGCTGGAGCGATGATGCTCGACTTCCTCGGCGAAAGAGTGGCGCATGACAGCATCCTGTCAGCGGTCGAGCGCATCATCGGCAGCGAAACCGTCAAGACTCCGGATCTCGGCGGCCGCGCGACGACCGCCGACATGATGAAGGCCGTGGCTGCGGCAATCAGCCGCTAGGTCGGAACGAGCACGATGTGGATCTTACGAACCGTGGTCGAGGGGGGACCCGAGCAGACCTTCCGCATTCTGACCGGTAGCATTCGCACGATTGGCCGATCGACTGGCGCCGATTTCATCGTCGACGCGCCGCTCGTCTCTCGCATCCACTGCCGTCTCACGGCACTGGCCAACGGCGAACTCGAGGTCCAAGACCTCGACAGCACGAACGGCACATTCCTGAACGGCGAGCGCGTCGTCTCCAAGCGACTGTCATCGGGCGACCGCCTGGGCGTCGGACGGATGGAGCTCGTCGCGGTGCGAGACGCAGATTGACGCCGGGCCTCGTGACGTCAGTCTGCGGCCCGCGCCGCGATCAGTCACGCGCAGGCTAAAGCCTGCGCTTTACACCCAACTGCCACGTAGAGCGCACGCTTCAGCGTGCGCGGTTATCGTCCGTGCGTAGCCTGCGGTGATAGAACGTGCGCGGCTATCGTCCCCGCAAGTACTCCAGCACGAAGGGATTCGTGCGGCGCTCGATGCCGATCGTCGTATCCGGACCGTGACCGGGATGGACGATCGCGTCGTCACCGAGCGCGAACAGCACCTCTGTAATCGAACGCATCAGCACTCCGTAGTTGCCGCCCGGTAGGTCGGTGCGTCCGATTGAGCCGGCAAACAGCGTGTCGCCAACCAGCAAGTGTGTCCCGGCCTCGCCCGTCTTCCCCACGTGCAGGCAGACACCCCCGGGGCAGTGTCCAGGGGTATGGTGCACGCGGACTTCGTAGTCTCCGAAGCGGATTGGATCCTGATCGTAAAACCGGTCAACCGCTGGGGGCTGTTCGACGTGGAAACCGAACATCCGTCCCTGCTCGACAGCGTGCTCGTAGAGCGGGAGATCGTCTCGATGGAGATACACCGGCGCGACCAGCGCGCTCTTGGCCGCCGCCACACCGGTGATGTGATCGATGTGCGCGTGCGTCAGAAGGATGTGTCGCACGTCGAGGCGATGCGTCGTGACGGCGGCAAGAAGTTCATCGACCTCGTCACCGGGGTCGACAACAATGGCTTCGCGGGTTCGCTCGCAGCCAACCACGAAGCCATTCTTGTGAAACGGCGGAGCCTCGCGAATTTCGAGAATCATTTCCCTGTACCTGTTACCCTACACCGATGATCCTCTGCGCCGTGGACGACCTCATCTTCTCGATCAAGATCTCGACCGCCGCCAAAGCGCTCGGCGCCGAGGTGTTCTTCGAGCGCTCGGCTGAGCAGGTCGTGTCGCGTATTCGAGAAAAGATGCCGACGCTGGTGATCCTCGATTTGAACAGCACAAAGCTGCGGCCGCTCGATGTGATTGCGCAGTTGAAGGCCGACTCGACCTTGCGGGACATCCCGACGCTCGGCTACGTCTCGCACGTCCAGACGGACGTCATTGTCGCGGCGCGTCGTGCAGGGATCGACGAAGTGCTGGCTCGCTCTGCCTTCTCGGAGCAACTGGGCCAGATCCTTGCGCAGCGAAGACCTGCACTAGAAACAGACCGCTTCCGCCCTGGTGTGGCGACCTTCTTGTATCATCACGGACAATGCAGCGCCCGTTTCGCGTGGCGTCCTTCGCGCTGCTCGAGGGCACCTGCGCCTGCTGTGGACGAATGGTGACGATCGCAGCTGTATTGAGAGGCACGCGTGCGCTGGTTGACTGATTTACTGCCGCCGATGTGCATCGTGCTGGGATTGAGCGTAACACTGGCCTTTCAGGCCGCTGCGCTGGCCCCGCTGCATGCCGACAACGAACGCGCCTTCCATTCGTTCTCAAATGGCATCGAAGAGTATCGGGATTTCAAGGTCGCCTGGAGAACGCGCCTGTTGGCGAATTTCGGTGCCGCAGAGGTGGCGCGCTGGAATGACAGATTTGCGCAACAGCGCAACGACGAGGCCAGTGCGCTCGAGTGGACGATCGCCTCGTGGACGGTTTTGTGGTTCGCGCTGCTCGGACTGATGTACGTCCACGCGGCAGGCCGCCGGTCAATCTTCTATTTGTTTGGGACGTTCTCTGCCCTGCTGTTCGGGTATACGCCAAGCGTCGAGCGCATTTACCCCTGGGACTTGCCCATCGTCGTCATCTTCACGGCATTCCTCATCCTGTATGTCAGGAAGAAATACTGGCTGATCGCTGCTGTGCTGCCATTGGGAATGGGCTTCAAAGAGACCTCCGCTGTGTTGTGTCTGGCTTTCTTCTTTACGGAACAGTCCTGGACCCGTCGACTGGTCTTGCTCACGGTTTCCCTGAGCGCATGCCTGGCCGTCAAGACCGCGATCGACATCTACGTGGACGTGCCGATTCCCTTCTTCACCATGGAGTACGCGCGAGAGGGGGGCGAGGATCCCACGAGGTTGCACCTGTTGAGGAATCTAAGAGGCCTCTTGAATCTGGACCTTGTGCCGGTGCTGGCCAATGGCGGTACGCTGCTGGCCTTCATGCTGCTCCCGTCCCTGAACCGAACCGTAAAGGGGCTCAAGCTGGTGAGCCTCGCTTTCCTCGCCGGAATCTTTCTGTTCGCCAATATCGGAGAATTTCGGATCTTCTTCGAAACGATTCCGTTCGCGCTGTACGCGCTCGAGCTCTTTTCGTACGGCGATAGCTGCCTGGATCGCTCTGCCGACCAGTACCAGACGACTTAACCTTAATGGCCCGCCCTGCCTTTTCAGCGTAACTCGGCCAGATCCTCACCGTGCCACGAGCCACCAAGCCAGCACACCAAGCGCCAGCAGAATGACGACGCGAGCGTCAGGGTCCAAGGAAAGCCGACGGCAGGCGCTGCGGATCGCTCGTCCTCGTCTCCGGCCACGTCGCGCGAATCGAGAAATGCGACGGTCGCTCTCAGCTCCGCTGCAAGCACTGCCGCGCTCTGAAAACGGGAAGCGGGATTCGGGGCGACCGCTTTCAGGACGACATGGTCCAGTTCGGCTGGCACATGCCCGTTTGCCGCGCTCGGCGCGGCAGAGCCTCGGTGGAGGGGCCGCCGGGTCGTGAGCATCTCATAGAGAATGGCGCCCACCGAGTAGACGTCGGATCGCTCGTCGGACTCCTCACCCTTCGACTCTTCGGGGGCGTCGTAGTCGTGCAGCCGAGCCTCAGCGGTGTTCGGTTCGAATCCGGCGCGTGAGGCCAGTTCGAACGCCGGAATCTTGGCGTGACCTTTCGCGGTGATGACGATCGAATCGGGACTCAGGCCACCGTGTACGAACCCCGCCGCATGGGCATCTGATACAGCATCGGCGATCTGTACCGCCACCTCGATGGCCCGACGCACCTTCATCTGTCGGCCGGCCATCTCCGCGCGGAGTGTCTGCCCCACCTGAAACTCGAAAGCGAGGTAGACACGGCCCTCGTGCTCGCCCACCTCGAAGAGGGCGGTCGTATTGTGGTGGGAGAGCGCGACGAGCGCCCTCGCCCTCTCGAGCAGTTCGGCCCTTTCGCCAGCTTCGCTGGCGAATTCGGCGGGGAGAAGCCTCACCGCCACCGTTCGGCCGAGGCGAGTATCCCGCGCGCGAAACAGTTCTCCAGGACCAGCGGGTTCGAGCCGCTCGAGCAGGTTGTAGTGACCAACCACCCCGATCGGAGCTGGCGGGGTGTTGCTCACGCTGGACGGTTCAACTCGAGAACGGTCTGGAGCAGTTCCTTCGCGTCGCCGATTTGCTCGACCACGAACGCGATGTCCAGCGCTGGCTTTCCGGGGAGACGGGTGCTCTGGCAGTACACGCCGTGCTGGCCGACCATCGCGAGTGCATCGGTCAGAAGGTCGAGTGCCACGGCGAGACGCCCGCTGGTCGAGCCCATCATGGTCTCGTGAACCTCGAGGGCGTCGCGATGCTTGACGAGAACGGACATGGCCTCCTCCATCTGCTACCGCTTCCTGGGGGGCCTGGCGGGACGAATCTCGACTCGGCTCGGAAGGCTCCGTGCCGGGTGGGCGATCAAATCCGCAACGACCTGGGCCACATCGTCGGGCGCGAGCTTCCAATCGTCCGAGCTGGACGACGACCGACCCATGAAATCAGTGCGGACCGAACCTGGCAGCACGCAGGCTACCCGGATGCCGTCGTGCCGGACCTCCTGCATGAACGCTTCGCTGAACGCGTTGACCGCGGCCTTCGACGCGCAATACGCGGCGCCGTCCGGAAACGGATTGGTCGACGACAGGCTGCTGATGTTGATGATCCAGCCGCCGCCTCGTGTTCGCAGGTGCGGCACAGCCGCCCGGCACCCGTGGAATACGCCACTGACGTTGGTGTCGAAGACCTGCCGCCACTCCTCGATCGTCATGTCAGCGACCGCACCGAAGGCCCCGACGCCGGCGTTGTTCACGACCACGTCAATCCCGCCGAACCGCTGGGCAACGCTCGAAAACGCCTGCTCCACGTCCGCATAGCTCCGAACGTCGGCACGAAGGGCCATGACAGCTGGGTTGCCCGATATCGTGTCCAGCTCGTCAGTAGCCGAGCGAAGCGTGGTGTCGGAGGTGGCCATGATCGCCACACGCGCACCCCGCTGAAGAAGTGTTCGTGCAGTCGCCAAGCCGATGCCTCGCGAGCCACCGGTCACAACGGCAACCTTGTCTCGAATCATGACGTCGCCTTATACAATACACGGGCGGATGCCACCCCACCCCGCAAGGGCATGAAGACCGTCGCGATCGTCGGCGCCGGTGACATAGGCGGTGCGACCGCGCAAGCGCTCGCCGCCCACGACCAGATCGGCCGCGTCCTGCTCGTCGATGCCGCGGGCGATGCGGCCGCGGGCAAAGCCCTCGACATCCAACAATCTGGCGCCGTGGACGGTTTCCATACGAGCCTGCAGGGCACCGCGGACGAGTCGCGCGTCACCGGCTGCAGCGTGTGCGTGATCGCCGATCGAATGGGCTCGAAGTCCGAAGAATGGCGAGGCGACGACGGGTTGGCGATGCTTGGGCGGATCGCTCGGTACCTCGGGAACACGCCGATCGTATTCGCCGGCGTCTCCCACGTGGAGCTCCTCGGGAAGACCGCTCTGGAACTCTCGCTCCGACGCGGGCGTCTCATCGGCTCCTCGCCAGAAGCGCTGGTCTCTTCAATCAGAGCGATTGTGGCGCTCGAGGCCCGTTGCTCGCCGCGCGAGGTCACGCTCGCGGTGCTCGGCAAGCCCCCGGATGGATTCGTGGTGCCGTGGAGCGAGGCCTCGATAGGGGGCTATGCGCTGCAACGCGTGGTGTCGCAGGCTCAGCTCGCGCGAATCGAGGCCCGTGCCGGTCACTTGTGGCCGCCCGGACCCAACACCCTCGGGGGCGCCGCGGCCGCGGTCACCGAAGCCATCCTGTCAGCCTCCAGGCGTTCGTTCAGCGTGTTCACCTGGCTCGATGGAGAGTTTGGGGTCAGACACGTCGTGGGAGCCCTGCCGGCGCAGCTCTCCGCTGACGGCATTGCCGACCTCCGGGTCCCGGAGCTAGGTCCCAGGGAGCAGGTGCGGCTCCAGACCGCGCTCAACGCCTAGGTATAGGATCAATACAGTGCTCAGCTACCTTCGGTCGGCCCTTTTCCTTGGGCTACTCACAACCGGCGCCGTCGGCGCCGCGACGCCCCCGATCCCGCCGCAGGCGATCCTCGAGCACATCAAGTTCCTGGCCTCGGATGACCTGCAGGGGCGGGGTAACGGAACCGAAGAGCTCGAACGCGCGGCCGATTACATCGCCGCTCAGTTCAAGGCGGCCGGTTTGAGACCTGGCGGGCAAGACGGCGGATGGTTTCAGCCCTTCGGGCTGACGGCAGGCCTGAACATCGATGAGGGCAATTCCCTCGTCATTCGCGTCGGCACTCAATCAGTCCGTCTGACGCTTGGCGAGTCGTACTACCCGTTGGCCGCCACGCCGACCAACGGCACGCAGCAGCCGTCGGTCGACCTGAAAGGTGTGCCGCTGGTGTTTGCGGGCTACGGCTTGTCGGCGCCGACGGCCGGCTACGACGACTACGCTGGCCTCGATGTCAAAGGCAAGGCGGTTCTCATCCTTTCCCACGAACCGCAGGAAACATTGCGCGACAGCCGCCTGAACGGCGCGCGACCGATGCGTGAGACAACGCTGTACAACAAAGCGTTCGCGGCGCGCAGCCGCGGCGCCAAAGCGCTGCTGGTCGTTTCCGACCCCAGCCACGGCGTCGACCAAGCGAACTACGGGCTCTTCGAGATCGACGCCGATCCGGAGGATCACCAGATACCAGTCCTTCGGGTGCGTCGCGACGCTGTGGCACCGCTCCTGAGCGCCTGGAAGCTCGATGAAATTGCCGCGACGATCGACCGCGATCTCGTGCCGCGATCGCAGGCGCTCGCCGGCGCCTCGGTCGACTACGCGGAGCGTCTGTCACTCAAGCGCCGCACGGTCAGAAACGTCATCGGTGTTCTCGACGTCCCGAACGGCACGCACCAGGGGCAGGCGGTCGTACTCGGCGGTCACTACGACCATGTCGGTCTGGGCGGCCGATTCTCGAACGCCCCCGAGCTCACTGGCGAGATTCACAATGGCGCGGACGATAACGCGTCAGGCATCGCCGCTCTCATCGAGATCGCGAGAGCGGCGACGGCGGATCGGTCGCGCTTTTCGCGCTCCGTCGTCTTCGTCGCGTTCGCAGGTGAAGAGCGTGGGCTACTGGGATCAGTCCAATACGCGATAGCCCCGACGGTCCCGCTGGCGGACACGGTCGCCATGCTCAATCTCGATATGATTGGGCGGGCCAACGGTAAGGTGGAGGTCGGCGGCCTCAACGAAGCGCCATCGCTCGCGGCTGACGTCGAAGCGGCGGCTCGTATCGCCGGCATCACAACGACCCGCGGAGGCCCTGGAGCCGGGCGCAGCGACGATTCATCGTTCATCGACAGACACGTTCCTGCCCTCCATTTCTTCACGGGCTTTCACGACGACTACCATCGGCCCGGCGACGACTGGAATCGGATCGACGCAGCCGGCACGGCTCGTGTCGCCACGCTTGTGCTCGAGCTCGCGGCGCGAATCGGCGCGAGGCAGGATCTGCCTCGAGCAGCCACACGCTGAGTCACACAACCCACTGGAGTGATCTTTTCGGCCCTGCTCATCGTCGTTGCGCTGCTCCTCATCAACGCCGTGTACGTCGGCGCCGAGTTCAGCGCAGTCAGCGCACGTCGAAGCCGCATTCGACAGCTCGCTGAGGACGGAAACGTCCTTGCGGCGTGGCTGCTGCCCCTCGTTGAATCACCCGCCGCGCTCGACCGATACATCGCCGCGTGCCAAATCGGCATCACGCTCTCGAGCCTGATACTCGGCGCCTTTGCCCAGCGCACACTCGCGGTGTGGCTGACGCCACTCATGACCGACTGGGGCGGCATGCAGGACGTCGCCGCGCAATCCACTTCCGCCGGCATCGTCCTGCTGGTTCTAACGGTCGCCCAGGTCATCTTTGCAGAGCTCATCCCGAAGTCCCTGGCGCTGCAGTACCCGACGCAAACGGCACTCTACACGCTCGTGCCGATGGTGCCGTCTCTGTGGGTGTACCGCCCGTTCATCAGGTGGTTGAACGGTTCAGGCGTACTCCTCCTTCGGCTGCTCGGCTCACCTTCGCAGACCCATCGACACATTCACTCACCGGACGAGATCGAGCTCCTGATTGCCGAAAGCCGGGACGGCGGTCTCCTCGAGCCCGACGAACACCGGCGTCTGCAGCGCGCGTTGCGGCTCAGTCTCCGACAGGCGAAGCAGCTCATGGTGTCGAGACGGCGCATTTCCGCGCTCGACATCGATACCCCTCTCGAGCAGGTCACGGTCGCTGTCGCGCAGAGCCCCTACTCACGGCTGCCCGTCTATCGGGGCTCCATCGACAACGTCGTGGGGATGCTTCACACGAAGGACCTCGTCCGGTGGCACGTCAGCGGTGCACACGACGTCACCCTTACCTCGCTGCTGAGACCGATCGCGAGCGTGCACGAAAGCGTGACAGTCGACCGCGTTCTCCGCGAGCTGCGCGAACGACGCTCGCACCAGGCACTCGTCGTGGACGAGTTCGGCGGGACGGCCGGACTGCTGACGCTCGAGGACGTGCTGTCGGAACTGCTCGGGGAGGTTGGAGATGAGTTCAAATCCGGGGACCCGGCAGCCGAATCAACGGCCGACGGAAGGATGCGTGTCCCAGGATCGATGGCCGTAGACGAAGCGGCCACGTTGCTCCGTGCCCACTGGGATACCGACGCCGCCACCGTGGGCGGGTTGGTGACCTCGACGCTTGGTCGATTGCCGACCCCAGGTGACCGCGCGACCGTCGGGGCCTACGAGTTCGAAGTCGAGCGGGTCGCCGACCGCGCAGTGGTGTCGGTCTTGGTGCGCCGTGTCGCGCCGGACACATCCGAAGACAACGCATGACAGAGGTCCTCGTCCCGATCGGCGTGATCCTCATGCTGGTCATTGCCAACGGCCTGTTCGTCGCGGCCGAGTTCGCCATCGTCGGGGCATCCCGCGCGGCAATCGAGCACCAGGCCGCCCAAGGGAGCGTGCTGGCTCAACGTGTGGCCTACATCCTCGCGGAGCCGCGACGGCAGGACCTGTACATCGCGACTACCCAGGTCGGCATCTCGGTGGCAAGCCTCGGGCTCGGAATGTATGGCGAGCAGGTCCTGGCGCGTTGGCTGCTGCCGTATCTGGAACCGTACGACAGCAGTCGTTGGATTGCGGCCCACGCGCTGGCGAGCCTGCTCGCGGTTTCGGTGTTGACCTACCTCCACATCGTGATCGGCGAAATGATCCCGAAGGCGTTGGCACTGCAGCGTGCCGAACGGACGGTGCTCTACGTCTCGCCGATCGTCCTGGCGATTCAGACGGCATTGCGACCCGTTGTCGTAGGTCTCAATGCGATCGGCAACCGGCTGCTAAGCTTGATCGGGGTTCGGCGGAAGGAGGTCGATGGGGAGCGATACCACACGACCGAAGAGCTGCAATACATTATCGAAGAAAGCCAGGAAGGCGGCATGCTTCGAGGAGAGTCCGGCCGAATTCTCAAGGAGCTCTTCGAGTTTGGCGATCTCACGGCGGGTGAGGCCATGGTGCCGCGGGTGGCACTGACGGGCATTGAGGTCGGGACCGGGCCAGACGAGCTGAGCGAGATCGTTCGTCGAAGTCCGCACACGCGATACCCAATTTACGTCGGCGATCTCGACCACATCATCGGGAGCCTTCATATCAAGAAAGCGCTTCGCCACCTGGTCACTCACCGACCGGTCACAGCACAAGACGCTCGCCCGCTGCCGTTCGTACCTGGACCGACGCCGCTCGACGAAGTCCTTGCCGTGATGCGACGCCACCGGGCGCAGATGGCCGTGGTAATGGACCAGCATGGCGGCACGGCCGGCCTCGTCACCATGGAAGACCTGTTCGAGGAGGTCGTGGGGGACATCGAAGAAGGCCAGGGTCGCCGGGCAATTGTCCGTGAGGCGTCCGGCGGCTTGCGTGTCCGTGGCACCGTTCGCCTCGAGGAAGCGGGCGCCGCCCTGGGCCGCGAGCTCGAGCACCCGAAGACGACGACGATTAGCGGTCTCGTGTTGCTGCTCCTCAGCCGCCCCGCAACGATCGGCGATACCGTCACCTGGAACGCCGTGCGTATCGAGGTCACGGCCACCGTAGGTCATGGCGTCTCGGAAGCAATCGTCCAAGCCGTCCCGGACCTCGACGGACGTGTTGACCCGGAGTCAGGTGCCGGAGAAACGAAGCCTTTATGAGCGCTGTCTTCGATATACCAGCGATCGCACGCAACTTTCCAGACTACGCCGAGACGATGCTGATCGACACGCGCCTGACCGACGAGCCAGAGGCCAGTTCACGCGTGTTCCGCGTCTACGCCGACGTACCGCCGCACTATCACGCGAACTGCGACGAATACCTCTTCGTCGTGGCGGGCCGTGCCATCTTCGCGATGGGCGACACGGCGCCGATCGAGGTGGGTCCAGGCCGGCTGGTGTTCTTCAAGAAGGGCGTCGTCCACGCCATTACGCCGATCGGAAGCGAGCCGCTGGTGTTCCTGTCGGTCGATACGCCGCGGCGCGATCCGAGGGACATCATCTTTGTGAATCCCGCCGAGGGCACACCGGACACATTCGTCGAGACACGCCGTCTCTACTGACCCGCCCTGGGTCGAAAGCGGCTTCAGGCGAGCCCCCGGCTTTATCTGCTCGCTGCCTTCACACGGATGCCTGTAATAGCACGAAATCGATCTACTCATTTCGTCCGCTGTTGCCGACATATATACCTGGATACTCCCCTCGCCATGCCCAGAGGGTTGTCGAGGAGGAGCTGGTCGTCTCGGATGTGATGTTGCTGAGCCTTGGAAGGCCTGTGCGTCTATGGATCCAAACCGGACGGAGAATGAGGGGCTGTGGGACTGGAATTTAGTTTCCAACCGCGTTCATTTCTCCCCTCGTTGGATCGCCCTCGTCGGGTGCGACGCACACCAGATCGCCGGCACGCAGGAGACATGGCTGCAAAGAGTCCATCCCGAGGACCGCACCCTGGTCAACCACACGATCGAGACTCATCTGGCGGACGGCTCCAGCGACTTCGACATCCGTCATCGAATGCTTCACGCCGACGGCTCGTACCGTTGGATGTCGTGCCGTGCGGTCGTCGAACGGAATGCTGAAGGCCAGGCGACTCGTGTGACGGGCTCTCACGCGGACGTCACGGCGGCCACCGTCACCGACCCGCAGACCGGGCTTCCAAGCCGTCTCTTGCTAGCGGAGCATCTGACACGCTCCATCGAGCGGGCCACCCGTTACCCAGGCTTTCACTACGCTGTGTTGCTCTTGGATCTCGACCGGTCAGCCACCGGCGATGCCTCCGGTGGACCGACGGTCGGAAATGCTCTTCTCGCGGCCGCGGCACGGCGCCTCGAAACCAGTCTGCGCGTCTGGCACGTGCCGCCGATGCTGCGCCACAGCGATCTCGTCGCGCGGCTGGAGGGCAACCAGTTCGCCATCCTGCTCGATGGCCTGAAACAACTCGACCACGCTGTCATTGTCGCCGACCGGATCCTCGAGGAGATCCTCGCCCCGTTTGCAATGGGCGACCGAGAGGTGTTTCTTTCGGCGAGCCTTGGGATCGCCGTGAGCGCCACCGGCTACTCGCGGGGTGACGACGTGCTGCGCGATGCAGAAACAGCACTGCATCGGGCCAAACAGCTCGGCGGGGCTCGCTGCGAGGTCTTCGACACGGCGATTCTGAAATCGCTGCAGTCGATCCTCCAACTGGAAGCCGATCTCGAACCAGCCCTTGAACGCCAGGAGTTCCACGTTTTCTACCAACCGATTGTGTCGCTCGAATCAGACAAGGTCGTCGGATTCGAAGCGCTCCTCCGATGGCAGCATCCGGTGCTGGGCATGATCCCGCCGATCGAGTTCATTGCGATTGCGGAGAGGACAGGACTTATCGTTCCGCTCGGCCACTGGGCGCTGCTCGAAGCCTGCCTCCAGCTGAAGACCTGGCAGGATACTCAGTCGGCAAGTGACCTCTGGATCTCCGTCAACGTCTCCAGCGTGCAGCTCCGGCCGTCGCTCGTTGAAGACATCGGTCAGGTGCTGCGCGACTCCGGTGTCGAAGCACGTTGTTTGGTGCTCGAGCTGACCGAAAGCGTCGCAATGGAGAACCCCACGGCCGCCAAGACGCTGCTCATGCAGATTCGGGCTCTGGGCGTCAGAGTCAGCCTCGACGATTTCGGCACGGGACATTCCTCGCTCGCCTGTCTGCGACAGTTGCCAGTGGACGCCCTCAAGATCGACCAGTCCTTCGTGCGGGGCATCGAATCCAACGACGACATGACACCCATCTTCGGCATCGTCACGACGACGGCCCAGCAGCTGGGACTATCCGTCGTCGCCGAAGGCATCGAGAACGAAGATCAGCTGGCGTTGATCCGCACGCTACGCTGCGAGTTCGGACAGGGATACCACTTGTCGAAGCCCTTGGATCGCGAGGCAGCGTCCCAGATCTTGAAGACCGGTCTCCCGCCACGCGAAGGGCGCGCGGTTGAGAATCGGGCGGCCACGCTGCGACCTGGACGTGCCGAGGAGAAACCCGCGGGCGTGACAGCGCGCCTTTCGACGGCGCGCACGCTTTACATAGCAGCGGCGGTCTTGACGGTCATGGTTTCAATTGGCTTTGCCTCCCGGCTCGCCAGGGAACCTCAGACCGAGGCCAGACCCGTCATGCTTCAAGCGGAAGCCGTTGGGCTTACGGCCCCAGTCATCGCACCTTCGTCCGCAGCCGTAGCACCTTCGGCTCGTGTCGTCACACCTCCGGCTCCATCCACGGCACCTCCCGTTCGATCCGTTGCGCAACCGACGCGCACGGAGCCTGTCATTCGAACACCCGCGCCACCAACCGTCCGACGAGCGGTCAGCGAAACGTCCTTCGCCGCTGTTCATCAACATCGTTTCGGGAGCTGCCGCGGAATGCTCGTTGTCTCTCGAGACGGTGTCGCATTCCTCCCGGACGAGGGAAAGGAGAAAGGGGAGGACGCCTTCTCCTTCAGCCACAGCGAGTTCCTGCATGGCCTGGACGACGGCACTTTGACGATCACGTCCCGCGATCGAACCTACCGCTTCAAGGCGGCGTTGGCGGCGGATAAGGACGACAACGAGAACCAGCTGCAACAGCTCGCGAACAGCATCGCTCTGCTTCGCTAGGCTTCCGTGACCCTCGACTACTTCTGGCCGTGAAGGCCGCCGGCAGGCGACGCGGGGTGCAGACACGACTCACCCAACGGGCAACGCCAGGCGCCGAAGGCCGAGAGTTCGCTGCCAACCAGAGGTAGCGTCGTCGACTGAAGGCCGGTGATTCGCTCATTGACGGCCTCGAGCGTTCGGCGGTCGTGAACTGACAACGGGAGTGGCGCCTTCTCCCCGGAGTCGACGGCGAGATCGAAAGTGAACGCTTCGTCTCTCTCCGGCACGTACACCACTTTCCGGCTACCCTCGACGAACCCGCGACATTTGCGATCGAACCAGCAGCCGAAGATCTTGGGTGATGGCGGTGGATCGCCGTTCAGGTAGCTCTGCCCGGGCAATGCGTCCGTGGCGTACGGTAGCTCCAGCGCATCGAGAAGTGTGGGCAAGAGGTCGAGAAGACTAGCCGCCTGAGTGGTGACGCGCGGTGCGATCCGAGGACCGGCAAGCACTACTGGAACGCGCAGACCCTCCTCGAAAAAATTGGTGTCATGCTGTCTGACACCCTGATCCCCAAAACCTTCACCGTGATCTCCCAGCGCAACGACAATCGTATTTTCACTGAGGCCCCTCGCGGCGAGTCCGAGCATGACGTCGGTCATCAGCGCATCCCCGGCTTCAACAAGACGGCCGTAGCGCTCCCACGAGCTGACTCTCGGTTTCCGCGACTCTTCAGTGCGTGAGGCGGCGGCCTTCGACAGGCGATACGGGAAATGGGTTGCCGAGGTGAGCAGGACGGCGACGAATGGCCTTCCCGCGCCCTCGTCGACGAAGCGGAGAAACGGAGCCGTCAAGCTCTCGTCATCGGAGGCAAGAAAACCGAGTGGCTCGCCGGCAATGTCTTCCCACGCCATGAATTGTTCGAACCCGAGATTCGCAACGAGGCGCGGTCAATCTTCGAAGCTGCCGAGAGCACTTTGAAAGAACGCTCGACGATACCCGGCCACTCCAAGAATGTGTGGCAGGCATTGCCCCTCGACCGAGAGAGATACTTCGTATAGCTCCCACTGCATAACCGGGTACTGGCCACACAAGAAAGACCATAGCGACTTGGTGGTGTGCGGCACCACGGCCCTGGCATTCTGGAAACTCAGCCCACGCTCCGCCAACTGTGCCAGCGCCGGCGTGTCCGCAGGGCCACCGGCAAGCGACGTCACATCCCAGCGCGTGGACTCGAGAACGAAGAACAGCACGTTCGGCGGCTTCCTGGCTTGCGCCCATTGGGTGATGGCATTGCCGGAAAGAGGCGTGGGAAATCGACCGAACAGGCCGGCGGATTGAGTTGCTGACGGTTGCTCGAGGTAGCCCGCGAAAGCAGTGAACGCGACGTTCTCTGCCAATCGCGCGACGGGTACCTGCTCTGGCATTGGTGCGAGAAGCCCTATGACACCAGCCGCCACAGCGACGCCGAACCCCAGGGCTGGTGACCCCCTACTCCCCCATCGGCGACGACACGAATACGGGATTGCCAAGAGAACGAAGAGCGCCGCACCGACAAACCACATTACAGGCGCCGACTCGGCGGCGATACTCCGCACCTCGTCGAACCGCGCCACACCGACGATGAGGCTTTGCCATGAAAGGAGTTCACCCGCCACGACGAGGTAGGCCGCGCTGAGAACGGAGACGACGAGGATCAGGAATCCCAGCAGGGCTGTGGGCCACGCTGCCCAACCCACGCGCCGCTCGATGACTCGAAACATCGCAGCCAGCCCGAAATACAAAAGCGCATCCTTGGCCACGAGCACCCAGATCCCCGCGACACCATGCGGCGCCCCGGCTATCCGCGACAATGCGATCGATTTCGCGAGAAACACCGCCAGGAACGCACACAGCAGAAACCAATTCGCGTAGGAGCATAGGAAGGCGAGAGCGCCGAGCCTCAATCCACCGAGACGATCGAGGACTCGGGCGGTGTGTCGCATGTGACCTGGCAACGGCATGTCAGACCGAGATGCCGCGGTTCCTCGACACGTCGCGATCCATGCGGCGGCGCCTGAGATCGGCGGTGCGGTAGCTTTGCAGGAGGCGCCGATTTTACCACCGCCAATCGACTGCTGTCGCGCGCCGCTGAACGGGCAGCCGTACTACCGCCCCTGTTTGCTGGTCCCGATAATCACCGAGAGCCTTGTCCAGTCCCACACACGCCACCCGAATGCCGGAAGCACGTGTACATCGCAGTGTGTCCCGTCGCCTCGTGTGGCCCCTCATGGCGATCTGCGTCTCGCTGATTCCCTTCCTACCGGGACTGTCGGGCGCGCGCGTCTTCTACGTTCGAGACCTCAGCCAGTATTTCTGGGGACGCTATCTGTGGCTCCGGCGGGCGTGGTTATCGGGCGAGTGGCCGCTGTGGGATCCCTACGTGGGCGCCGGCCAGGCCGCATACTCCGACGCGCTGAACCAGATGTTCCTGCCGCCGGCCATTCTCGCGCGGCTGGTTGGCGGCGAGGTGCTCGGTTTCAACCTGTGGGTGGCGCTGCCGTTTCCGCTGGCGGCGGTCGGCGGGTGGCTGTTCTTCTCCAGACGATTCTCCGCCGCGGCCTCGACAATCGGCGCGATCGCATTCGCTGTGTGCGGGCCGATCGTCTCCACCGGCAACGCCCCGAATCTGTCGTGGTCCGTCGCTATGCTTCCGTGGGCGCTGTGGGGCACCGACCGAGTGTTGTCGGCGCCGACCACGCGGAACCTGGCCATCCTGGCGGCGAGCATCGCTCTGCAGAGTCTTGCAGGCGAGCCGGTCACGCTCTTCACGACGCTCGCGCTGATCCTCGCGTACGCGGCCACGATTGGTGACGGTACGAGGTCGAACGACCTCGCGCGCGTGACCCGATCCGTCATCAGGGCCGGCGCGGCCTCCGCGCTCGGCATCGCGATCGCCGCAATTCAGCTCGTCCCGACGACGCACGCGTCATCGCTTGCAGAGCGGGCCGGCTCGATCACGACAGACGGATGGTCACTGCGCCCCACCGCGCTCATCGAAACCGTCTGGCCGCACCTGTTCGGCAACTTCTTCGGGACGCGGGCCCTGGCCGACGTGCCGTGGATGCCGTTGTTGTACACGGGGCGCGAGCCACTGCTCTTCTCGATCTACTTCGGCGTGCCGTTGCTGGCCCTCGCGGTCTTCGGTCTTGCCGGAAACGGGGACCGCAAATGGCGTCTGTTCTGGGTAGCAGCCGGCATGGTGGGCATCGTCACCTCGTTCGGGGCGTACACACCCATCTATCCGTTCTTGCGCGACTACGTCCCGCCTTTTGGTTTGTTCAGGTTCCCGGTGAAGTACTTCGTCGTCACCGCCATGGCGGTGGCGGCTGGCGCTGCGGCTGGCTGGGAAGGACTCGTCGGCGGGCGAACGACCGCGGACCGCGAAGAGGCGCGCGATCCCGTGGATGCCAGACGATTGACCAGGGCACGCCTGCTCAGCGTCGCTTTCCCTTCGGCGATCGGCAGCAGCGTGCTGCTCTTCGCCGCGGCGTGTGCCTACCTGCCGGCGCCGATCGCGGCTTCGCTCGCGGTGTTCGCACGCGCGCTGGGAGATGAAAAGGGGACAGGCGCAGCCGAGTGGATGCTACGCACCGTGCGACAGGATGCTGCGCCGATCGTGCTCGTCTCCCTTGTCGCTTCCGCGCTGTTCACCCTGCTCACCGTGCCGCGCGAACGTTTCGTCGCGCTGGCTGGGCGTTCCGCATTGGCCACGCTTCTCGTCGCGGATCTCCTGGTTCGCGCCTGGGGTATCAACCCTGTGTTGGACGCCGCCCACTTCGCGGAACCCGAGTGGCTGTCGCATGTCAAAGCGCACCCCGACGCTCGTTTCTACGTGGGCGGCAAGAGGGACGGATCTCTCTCCGGTATGGACATCGACGGGTCGCGCGGCTACGTCGACGCGCCGGGCCTGTCCGGCTCGGCGAGTCGCGCGGCGCTGAGCATCCAGGCCGCGTTCTACCCATCACCATGGCAGGTACGCGAGATCCTGACGTTCGACCTGCCTGTGCTGTGGCCGAAAGCGTTTGCGGACATGTCGAGTCGCTTCTTCGACGAGAGCAGCGAGGCGCGTGAGCGTCTCCTCGATCGCACGGGCGTGCGCTATCGCGTGCTGCCACAGCGGCGCGCGGGCGACCGCGTGCCGCTCGTGCGAATCCCGCAGTTCTACGAGTCGTTTCTCTTCGACTTCGGCGACACCGTAACCCCGCGCGTGTCGATCGTGCCGACGTCCCGCGTGGTCCCGCAGGTGAAAACGCAGATAGCTGCGCTCTTCGAAAGCGGATGGGACAGTCGGGCTGTCGTGCTGGTGGATCGCGACGTGCCCCCCACAGGGACGCGAGGCCAGCCAGTCCAACCGTTCGCGCGCATCACTGAGGATTCGTCCAATCGCACCCTCGTCGAGGCCGGCGTCGGTCGCGAAGACGGGTATCTGCTCCTCCTCGACTCGTACTCCGAGGACTGGAGCGCGACGGTGGACGGCCAGCAGGCCACGATCGCGCGTGCCGACGGCCTGTGGCGCGCGGTTCGCCTTTCGCCGGGACGCCATCGAGTGGAGTTCCTCTACAGACCCCGCGCGCTCGCCGTTGGAGCGGCCATCTCGCTCGGCGGCATCCTGTGCATGCTCGGTCTCGTTCTCCTAGGCGCAAGACATCGATACAACGCCTGGATCGTGCGGTCGTCCTAGGCTAGGACCGCATTTCGATTCGGCGTAGAGCGGAGGCTTTAGCCTCCGCGGACACGCGCACGCTGAAGCGTGCGCTCTACGGCGCTGCCGTCGCGACCCGTTCCAAGCGGTCGCAGAAATGACGAATCAGCGAATCCTCGACCTCGTCCATGTGCAGATTCCGGCCAGCAGCCTGTTTGAGGGACGTCACCCCTCGGTTCGCGATCCCGCACGGGACGATCAGATCGAAGTGGCGGAGGTCCGTGTTCACGTTGAACGCGAAGCCGTGGCTCGTGATCCAGCGCGACACGCGCACGCCGATCGCGCCGATCTTGTCATTGCCGACCCACGCCCCCGTCAAACCCTGGATCCGTCCGGCCGGCACGCCGTAGTCGGCGCACACGCGAATCATGACCTCCTCGAGATCGCGCACATACCGATGCACGTCACAGCGGTCCGGACGCAGGTCGAGGATGGGGTAGCCGACGATTTGCCCCGGCCCGTGGTAGGTGACGTCGCCACCCCGTCCGGTTTCTGAAATGCCGACACCAAGCGCGGACAATCGCAGGGAATCCGCGACGACATTCGAGCGCCCGCCATCGCCCTTGACGCCAAGCGTGATGACTGGCGGGTGCTGTAGCAGCAAGAGGAGATCCGGAACACGGCCCTCACGTCGTTCCTCGACCAGTGACCGCTGAAGCGCGAGGGCCTCAGAGTAGGGAATGACACCGAGGCGCCGGACTTCCAGTTCTCCCATGGGACACGAAACGCTATACCTGAACGGAATCGAACGACTCGAGGTACTTCTTCACGTCCGCCATGAACTGGTCGGCCACGGCTCCATCAATCAGCCTGTGATCGTACCCGAGTGTCAGGTACGCCATCGTGCGGATCGCAATGCCGTCGCCGATGACCACCGGCCGCTTTTCGATCGTTCCGACCCCGAGAATCGCCGACTGCGGTTGGTTGATGATCGGCATGCCGAACTGCGCGCCGAAGTGACCGGGATTGGTGACGGTGAACGTCCCGCCGTGCACCTCCTCGGGCTTCAACTGCTTCGCTCGCGCCCGATCGGCAACATCGGCAATCGCGCGGCTCAAGCCAAGCAGGTTTTTTTCGTTGGCCTGGTGCACCACCGGCACGATCAATCCACTGTCGAGCGCCACCGCAATTCCAAGATTGACGTCCTTCTTGTAGACGACGTTGTCTCCTTCGAGCGAGGCATTGACGATCGGGTGATGACGAAGCGTGTCAGTGACGGCCTTGGCGATGAACGCCATGAAGGTCAGCTTGGCTCCAACCCGTTCGTACTCGCCCTTTTTCTCCCGCCGGATGCCCTCCACCCTGGAGAAGTCCACGTTGAACACGGTATGGACGTGCACGGCCGTTTGCCTGCTGAGCACCATGTGCTCCGCGATCTTCTTGCGCATGGCCGAAAGCGGCTGAACGCTCGCCTCGAGACTCGGGACTCGGGGCTCGGGGCTCGGGGCCTGGGGCTGGGAACGCGAATCCCGAGTCTCAGATCCCGGGACCCGTCCGAGATGCTCCAGAATGTCCTGCTTCGTGACCCGTCCACCGACTCCGGACCCCTCGAGGCTCGCGATCTCAACGCCGTGCTCGCGAGCGATTCGCCGCACGAGTGGCGACGACTTCTGCCTGCGAAGCTCGGCGCGGTCCCCGGTTGATGCCGGCGCGGCCGCACGTGGGACTGCCTCTGCCGGAGGCACGGCGGCGACGGTGGGGCTGGCCTCGGTCTTCGTGGGCTCTTCCCCGGCATGCTGAATGATGCCGACGACGGTGTTGACGGATACCGTCTGACCTTCGCGCGCGGTGATCTCTGTGAGGACTCCCTCGACTGGAGAAGGGATCTCAGCCTCGACCTTATCGGTTGTGATCTCGAAGAGCGGTTCGTCCCGATCGACCCGATCGCCGACTTTCTTGAGCCAGCGCACGATGGTGCCTTCGACGATCGATTCGCCCATCTGGGGCATGAAGACTTGGGTGGGCATGACTACACAGGGCCCCAGAGACACTGAGTCACAGAGAGAACCACAATGCTCTGTGTCTCGCGACTCTGTGGCCTGTTGAAACGATCCTGACCCTTGATCCATACGTTCCTGTCTAGAGATGGATCGCCGCGCCGTGAACGGCATGCGCGGCTTCGCCCACCGCCTCGGAAAAGGTCGGGTGCGCGTGTACCGTCCTGATGAGTTCCTCCACGGTGCATTCGAGGCGCAGTGCCAGCACTGCCTGCGCGACGAGCTCCGTGGATCGTGGACCGATCATGTGGACACCAAGGATTTCATCGTATCGCGTGTCGGCCACGATCTTCACGAAACCATCGGACTCGCCCGCCATCCGTGCGCGCCCGAGCACCCCGAACGGGAACGAACCAACGCGTACATCGTAGCCACCTGCCTTCGCCTCCTCCTCGGTCAGGCCGACGCTGCCAATCTCGGGATCGCAGTACGTGCAGCTGGGTACGTGGCCGTAGTTGAGCGGCTGCACCTCCTTGCCGGCAATCCGCTCGGCCACGAGAATCCCTTCGGCCGATGAAACGTGGGCAAGCTGCGGGTGCACCAGGCCGTCGATCGTAATGACGTCGCCGACCGCCGACACGTTCGGCACCGACGTGCGGTACATCGAATCGACCTTGATGAAGCCTTTCTCCAGCGCGACGCCGAGCGCCTCGACCTCCAGTCCGCTCGTGACAGGACCCCGTCCGATCGCGACGAGAAGGCATTCCGCCGTGATCGTTTCGGTCTTGCCCTCGGCTGTCTGCGCCTCTACCTCCACGCCGGCTGGGGTCGCCGTCGCCTTCGTGACCTTGGTCCCTGTCAGCGACCGGATGCCCTGACGTCTGAACGACTTCTCGAGCTCAGCGGAGATCGCTGCATCCTCGGCGGGTACGAGGCGGGGCAGCAGTTCGATCAGCGTGACGTCACTGCCAAATCGGCGAAAGATCGATGCGAACTCCACACCGACGGCTCCGCTGCCGAGGACGACGAGTGATTCGGGTACCTGTGGCAGGTGGATAGCGTCGTCGCTCGTGATGATGCGGCGGTGGTCGATCTCGATGCCCGGCACGCTGCGCGGCGAAGAGCCGGTCGCGATGATGATGTCTTTCGCTTCGAGCATCTGCCTGTCGCCCTCGAACACGTCGACCCGTCCGTTTCCACCAAGGCGGGCGGTACCTTTGATCCAATCGATCTTGTTCTTCTTGAAGAGGAACTCAACGCCTCGTGTCAGGCCACTGACGACCTTGTCCTTGCGCGCGTGCACCTGGCGCATGTCGATGGCCGGAGCGCCGTAAGGTATGGCGATGCCCCACTCATCCGAGTCCTTGACGACCTTGAACGCGTGCGCGTGCTCGAGCAGGGCCTTCGTGGGAATGCACCCCCAGATGAGGCAGGTGCCGCCGAGCGACTTCTGCTTCTCGACGACGGCGACCCTCTTGCCGAGTTGTGCCGCTCGGATAGCGGCCACGTATCCGCCCGTACCCGCGCCGATGACGAGGACATCGTATGGACTTGGCACGAAGACTCCTGCGGAACCGCCGTCAGCGCTTGAGTGAGCTGAGGGGCACGAACGATTCGCCGATCGGCCCGGCGGCCGGAGTCTCCGGCGACGGAGGCGGTCCTTCTCCGGTCAGGCGCTGCAGACGCATCCGAAGCTCGCCGTGTTGGTATCGGAGCTCCCAGTGCATTTCGGACAGCTGCGCAAGCCGCTTCGCGGTCCGTCGCGCCTGGCGCCAAGCCACGAGCGCGACTATCAGGGAGGCGCCCACGGTAGACCAGAGAAGAATCATCACGCGCTAATCAGACCTGCTCAATTTACCTTATCCAACGAAATTTGGCAGTGTCAAGGAGCGCGCTATACTCGCAGCGCGCATGTCCGACCGTACGAAAACCGTGCTGATCGTCGATCACGACGAGGGCATGCGTGACCACCTGGGCGCCATCCTCAAACGCGACTACCGCGTGCTCAGAGTCGCCACCGGCGAAGCCGCGCTGCAGGTCATGGAGAAGGAGGACGTCGAGCTGATACTCCTCGACGTGCGCCTGCCCGGCATCGGCGGATTCGAAGTGCTGAAGATCGCTCGAGAGAACTACCCCTCGGTCGAGGTGATCATCACGTCCGCCGTGAGAGACCTCGACGCCGCCATCGAAGCCATGCGCTATGGCGCCTATCACTACATCTCCAAGGACTTCGACCACGAGGCAATCCGCTCGGTCGTGGCCAAGGCCAGCGAGCGTCAGGATCTCAACCGTGACGTGGTTCGGCTTCGTGCGGAAGTGTCCGAACGGGTCGACCGTGAGTTCGTCGTCGGACCGAGCCGGCGGACACGAGACATCGTCGAGCTGGTGCAGCGGGTGGCGAAGCTGTCGGCTACGGTGTTGATCCTGGGAGAGAGCGGCACCGGAAAAGAACTCCTGGCGAGGCTCGTCCACCGGGGCGCAGGCATGACGGACGCGCCGTTCGTGGCCGTGAACCTTGCGGCGATTCCGCGCGAGCTGGTCGAAAGCACGCTGTTCGGCCACGAGAAGGGGTCGTTCACGGGGGCTATCCGCCAGCAGCTCGGGAAGTTCGAGCTCGCCGCGGGCGGAACGCTCTTTCTGGACGAGGTGGGCGACCTGCGCTACGAGCTGCAGGCCAAGCTGCTGCGCGCGCTCCAGGAGGGGGAGATCGAGCGGGTCGGGGGCACACATCCGATCAAGACCAACTTCCGTCTCATCGCCGCCACCAACGTCGACCTCGAAAAGGCGATCAAGGCCGGAACGTTCCGCGAGGATTTGTACTACCGCCTGAACGTGATCCCAATGAGGATGCCGGCGCTGCGAGACCGGATCGAGGACCTGCCCGATCTCGCCCGATTCTTCCTGCGCCGTTACAACCTGAAGTTCAGAAAAAACATCCAGGGCATCGCCGACTCGACGCTTTCCATCCTCGGCGCCTACTGGTGGCCGGGAAACATCCGGGAGCTCGAGAACCTGATCGAGCGGCTGGTCGCGGTCTCGGACAAGGACTGGATCACCGACGAAGACCTGCCGTACGAACTTCACATGGCTCAGCTGAGCGCGTCGGAGTCGAAGTCGGAGAAACTTCTCGAACACGCTGTCTCGACGTTCGAACGCAACTTCATCATCAGAGCGCTCGAAAAGAAGGACTGGAACGTGACAGCGACCGCCAAGACCCTCGGCGTCCCACTGAGCACCTTGAAGTTCAAGATAGACCGGCTCGAAATCCGCGACCTCGCCCGCAAGATCCGCGGGAACTGATACGAGACACTGGGTTCGGTGAGAACCCGGCGCGTCGTGGCGCCGGGTCCTGGGGGATGCGCTGTCGGCCCGTGCCGACTACTTCTTTGGAAGAACTGCGTCTTTCAGCTGCTTGGCGATGCGCGCCTTCACAACCGTCTTGGCCGGAATCTTGATCGCCTCGCCCGTGGCCGGGTTGCGACCCATCCGTGCCTTGCGCTTCTGCACGACGAGCTTCACCATCCCGGGCAGTACGAACTCTCCGGAGCGCTTGAGCTCCTTCTCCGATAACACGGTCAGCTCATCGAAGAAGTCTCGCGCCTGCGTCCGCTTCACTTCGAAGCGATCCGCGAAATGCGAAAACAATTCCGACTTGCCCATTCTGCGGGCCTCAGCCATACGTCCCCCTTACGAATACGCGCCAACTCTCGGCCGCGTCGCAGTGGCTGGCGCACAAAGACTGCGACGAAAACTCTCAGGAAATTCGCGTAATGCTATCTCGCGTCCTGTTGAGTGTCAACGAAACCACCGACGAAACACAAGCGATTTCAAGCCAAAGTGCTAGAATTTTCGATTCATGTCAAGCGCGACGACGATCGAGACATTCCCGAATCCACGCCCCGAACGAGAGTTCGAGGTGGCGATCTCCTGTCCTGAGTTCACATCGGTGTGTCCCGAAGACCGGACTCCCGGACTTCGGCGAGATCCGGATCACATACGTTCCCGCCGAGCGCTGCATCGAGCTCAAGGCCCTCAAGTACTACCTGATCGAGTTCAGGAACCGAGGCATCTTCTACGAATCGGTGACCAACCAGATCCTCGACGACCTCGTCGCCGTCTGCCGGCCGCGTCGGATGACGGTCGTCGGCGACTTCTCCGTCCGCGGGGGAATCAAGACGGTGGTCACGGCGAGTTACACGGCCTCGTGACCCACCGGATCCCGATCGAAGGCGCGCTCGATCTCCACGCCTTCGCGCCGCGCGACATCAAGTCTGTCGTCGAAGAGTACGTGAATGCGGCACACGACGCAGGCCTCGGTGAGGTCCGCCTCATTCATGGCCGCGGCAAGGGGATCCAGCGCGGGATCGTCCAACAGGCGCTCGAGAATCACCCGTTGGTCGAGGCCTTCTGGGACGCGGCGGAGTCCCACCTCGGCGCGACGGTCGCCAGACTTCGCAAAAACTGACGAGCCCGCCGAATCCAATCTCGGCAAGTTTCGCGGACTTCAAGGGGCAGCGTTCGGGAATTGACGTTGTCGCCGGGCCGGAACGCGCCGTGCAGACGCGTCGGCGTGGCCACGAGCCCCGCGCCCCTCCAGGCCGGCGAGGTCGTTCGCATTCGCGACGAACGCTGGCGAATAGTTCGCCGGGTTACCTACGACCGCACAACCGCCATCGAAGCCGCCGGCTGCGACGCGGGCAACCGCAGCGGCCACGCCACCTTCCTCCTGCCCTTCGAAACGATCGAACGCGTCCAGGCGCACTCGGTGCCTCGCGTCGTCGGTCGTCGCCGATGGCGACGAGCGGCGAGACGCACGCTGGCGACGGCATCCCCATCATTGACATCCCTTCGAGCGGCAACGCCTGCGCGCCTGCGCATCATCTCGTTTCAGCTCGAGCCGGTGCTGGCGCTCGTGCGCGGCGAAGGTTGCCGATTCCTGATCGCGGACGCCGTCGGTCTGGGCAAGACCGTGCAGGCCGGTCTGATGATTGCCGAGACGCTCGCCCGGAGGCCTGACGGGCGAACGCTGGTGGTCACCCCTGCCGCCTTGCGGGAACAATGGCGCGAGGAGATCGAGAGCCGCTTCGGTCTTGGTGCGGACATCCTCGATGCCGCGGGCATCGCCCGTCTGACGTCGCAGCTGCCCGCCGGAGTCAATCCGTGGTCGGTGCGACCGGTCGTCATCACCTCGATCGACTACATCAAGCGACCAGAGGTCATGCGCTCGATCGAAACGCTCGTCTGGGACCTCGTCGTCTTCGACGAGGCACACAATCTGGCGGGACGTTCCGACCGCTCCGCAGCGGCCGGCGTGATCGGCAATCGTGCCCGCGCCCTCGTCTTGCTCACAGCCACGCCTCACTCCGGTGACGACCAGGCCTTCGACCGCCTCTGTCATCTCGGACATCTCGGACGCGCGGGCCGTCTCCTTGTGTTCAGGCGCACGAGAATCGATGTCGGTCTCCCTCACACCAGACGAGACACGTTGCTGCGTGTCCGTCCGACGATGGCCGAGGTCGAGATGCACCGCGCGCTCATGGCGTACGCGAAACTGGTGTGGAACCGATCGCGCGATGCTACCGGCGCAGGCGCCCAACTCGCGATGTCGGTGCTGGCACGACGCGCCTGCAGCAGCGCCGCCTCGCTTGTGCGCTCGGTCGAACGGAGGTTGGGGCTATTGGGACAGCCCAGCTCAATACCGGACATTCAACCGGATCTCCCGTTCGTTGACGAGGTCATCGACGACGAAGAGCCTGCCGTGTCGCTTCGAAGCCCAGGACTCCCCGACGCACGCGAGGAGCGGAGTCATCTCCTGCGGCTGCTCGACCTCGCCCGCGACGCGGCGACGGTGGAAAGCAAACTCGCCGCCCTGCGACGCTTGATCTCCAGAGTGAACGAACCGGTCATCGTGTTCACGGAGTATCGCGACACGCTTCGGGAGATATCGGCGACGCTCTCCGGCACCGAGACGGTCCAGCTGCACGGCGGCCTGACGGCGCGGGAACGTAACGATGCCCTTCGTCGCTTCACCGACGGCACTGTGCGAGTACTCCTGGCCACGGATGCCGCGAGCGAAGGGTTGAACCTGCACCAGCGCTGCCGACTCGTGATCAATCTCGAACTGCCCTGGACCCCCTTGCGCTTGGAGCAGCGGGCCGGTCGGGTCGATCGGATAGGCCAGTCCGACACGGTGCACGTGGTCAGGTTCGTAGCCCAGGGGACATGCGAGGAAACGACGGTCGTCCGACTCGCACGCCGAATCGCCAGGATCCAGGGCGCGATGCAACTGACCAGCTCGATCCCGAACGAGCGTCGTGTCGCCGAGTCGATCCTGGGAGACGCACCGATCCCGGACGTCGAACCCGCGGCCGGCATCGGATCCGGCGGAGCCTCAACGATCGATCTCCGACACGAGGCCGAGCAAGAGGCAGGGCGTATCGCCAGCGCTCGCGCGTTGCTCGACGCAGATTCGCCATCGCCGACAGACAGCCAGGGGGTCATCGCCAACCTCTGCCGGCGTCGCGCTCGTCCTGCGCCCCGTTGCGTCTGGGTATTCAGCATGACGATCTCGAGCAGTTCCGGAGAGGTGGTCTGCGAACCGCTGGTGGCGCTCACGGCCGAACTCCGTCACGCGGTAGGGCGGCGACAGCGCGACATCCGCCGCTGTCTCATGTCAGATTCTCCGTCGATCGTGGAGGTGCTTTCCGTCGCGCAGCATCGGACGCTCCTCGAACTCCGGGCCAGGCTTCGTCGCCCTGCAGCCTTGTGGACCTGCCGCGAGCAAGACCTCATGGCCGAACTGCACGACTGCCGCGCGCGTCTGTCGGCCGGCCTGATGCAACGTTCGCTCTTCGACAACCGAAAGCAACGCCTGACAGAGTCACAGTCGGCGCTGCTGGATGAGGCCCTGTCACAGTCCGGACGCCGTCTTCGCGATCTCGAGGCTCTCCGTGCGGTGGAGATTGAGTCGTGCCGACTGACGCTTGCCGCGGTGATCGAGTGACATGATCGCCGGGATGCGCGGGCGTCTCATCAGCGCCACCTATGCCAGAGCTGCCTGGCACACATTGCCCGGAGCAATCTCGCCGTCGCCGATGACGATTCGCGCCCTCGACACTTGGTCAGATCGTCGAGAGCGTGCGCTCGGCCCGGCGTCCAGCGTACGTGCCATCGTGGACGTCGCGGTCCTTCCGCTCCTGAAGCTTCTCGGATTCGACGTATCAAGACGCCTCGACGAGCCGGGCCGGACGACGCTTACCGCACAGGGCTCGTCTGGGGCCGCCGTGCCGGTATTGATCGTGCCCTGGGACGAACCGCTCGACCGTGCGTGGCGCAGCCTCGTGCTCGACGGCGTCCGATCCGACGCGCGCTGGTGCTTCTGCTGCAACGGCGCCGCGTGGCGGATCGTCGATGCGCACCACACATGGTCGCGTCGATACCTCGAGTTCGATCTCGCCCTCGTCGCATCGGAAGCCCTTGCGCGCACGATCTTCTGGAGCGTGGCGCATGCCGAGGCGATGGGGGCGCGTCCTCCTTTCCTGGATCTTGCAGGAGCGCTTTCAGACCATCACGGAGTGGCCGTCTGCAGGTCGCTCGGCAACGGAGTGCTCGAGGCACTTGGCCGGTTGTTCACGGCACTGGCGGCATCGCGACCTCAACGTCCCCCACGCGTGTTGTTCGAGCAATCTCTGACGGTGCTTTACCGGATTCTGTTTCTGCTCTTTGCGGAAGCGCGCGGCCTGGTCCCCATGTGGCACCCGGTCTATCGCGAGCGTTACAGCATCGAAGCGATCGTCTCGGAGTTGCTGGCAGGACGGAGATATCGCGGTGTGTGGCGGGCCGTTCTGGCGATCTCGCGGCTGGCCCACTCCGGCTGCTCGGCCGGAGCCCTGAAGGTGACGGCGTTCAACGGACGCCTCTTCGCCCCGGCCTACTCAGCAGCGTTTGATCGAACGCGTATCGAGGATGCCGTCATGGCAGACGCGGTGATGGCCGTCGGGACGACGCGGACGCCAACTGTCGGAAGGGCTCGAATCTCCTACGCCGATCTAGACGTGGAGCAGCTCGGCGCGGTGTACGAGCGCGTCCTGGAGTACGAACCTGCTCCGATGGGTGCGCCGGCGTTGAACCGAACACGCGACGTTCGACGGTCGAGCGGCACCTTCTACACGCCACGCGGAGTCACCGCGTTTCTGGTTCGACGCACCCTCGAACCGCTCATCAGCGACAAAAGTGCGGATGAGATTCTGCGCTTGCGCGTGCTCGACCCCGCGATGGGCAGCGGCGCGTTTCTGGTGGGTGCGTGTCGCTATCTCGCAGCAGCGGTCGAAGAGAGCCTCATCCGTGAGGGCCGTTGGCACTCGGGTGACATCTCGGCCGCGGATCGCGCCTCGGTTCGGCGGGAGGTCGCACAACGATGTCTGTTTGGCGTGGACATCAACCCGATGGCGGTTCAGCTCGCCAGGCTGTCGTTGTGGCTGGCCACGCTCGCATCGGACAAGCCGCTGACCTTCCTCGACCATCACCTCGTGCCGGGCGACAGCCTCGTCGGTGCCACCGTGGGCGATGTGATGCGACAGCCGCCAGGCACGCGCGGGCGCCAGCGTCGGACCGAAGCGTTACCGCTGTTCGAGGACACCGATCTGGCCCCAACCCTCCGACATGCGGTGCGGACACGGATTGAGCTCGCAAACGCCCCCGACGAGTCGGCGGCGATCGTCGCCGCCAAGGAGAAGATATTGGCCACGCTCAACCGGCCGGCATCGCCGCTCGGCCGCTGGTCGGCGGTGCTCGATCTCTGGTGCGCCAGCTGGTTCTGGGACGATGGCCCCCCGGGCCGGCAACTCTTTCGGGAACTATCCGATCGTCTGCTTGGCAAAGCCGCGACGCTCCCCGAACGAGCGAGCGACCGGCTCCTCGAGCACTCGGCCTCGCTCGCGACACACTATCGTTTCCTGCACTGGCCGCTCACGTTTCCCGAGGTCTTCTCCGACGAAGAAGGCCACAGTCTTCCGGGAGCCGGTTTCGACGCCATCGTGGGCAATCCGCCCTGGGACATGGTTCGCGCCGACAGCGGCGGACTCGACGCTCGTGCCGGCCGCAGGCTCGAGGCGCGCCGGCTCGTCGGCTTCGTACGCGACGCGGGTATCTATCGAGTGGAAAGCCGGGCGCACGTCAACCGTTACCAGCTCTTCGTCGAGCGTGTGTTGCAGCTCACGCGACCGGGCGGCCGTATCGGACTCGTTCTGCCGTCCGGTATCCTCTCGGATTCCGGTGCTGCACCGCTGCGACGTCACCTCTTCGATCGGGCGGACATCGACTCGATCGCGGGGCTCGACAATCGCAACGGCATCTTCCCTATTCATCGCAGCCTGCGGTTCGTTCTCCTCACGGCCACGGCCGGCCGGCCGACGAGCGGTCCCGCGTGCCGGTTTGGGATTCGGCACGCGGACGACCTGGAGGCGCAGGCTCCTGCTCGCCCCCCTGTCGTCATTGCAAGACCGCTCCTGGCGCGTGTCTCGGGCGACGATGATCTTGGAATCCCGGAAATCGGTGGCGAACGAGATCTCAAGCTGCTGGAGAAGATCAGCGCACGATTCCAGTGGCTCGGGTCTGAGCATGGATGGAACGTTCGATTCGGCCGCGAGCTGAATGCGACCGACGACAGCGGCGCGTTCGCGCCATTCACTGGAGCCGACGGAGCGCGCCCCGTGCTCGAGGGAAAGCAAATCGAGCCGTTTCGAGTGTCGATCGACACGTCCCGATACGAGCTGCGTCCCGGAATCACGGTGAAGAGGGTCATGCGCCGCGCTCGCCTGGCTTATCGAGACGTGGCCAGTGCAACGAACAGACTCACGCTGATCGCGGCTGTGATTCCAGCCCGCGCCGCCACGACGCACACACTCTTCTGTCTGAAATCACACCTGTCGGCAGACGCTCAGCAGGTCCTCTGCTGCTTGCTCAACAGCTTCGTCGCGAACTACCTCATCCGCCTGCGCGTCAACACGCACGTGACGGTTGCGCTCGTCTCTCGACTGCCGGCGCCCGTCGTCCCGAGCACATCCCCCGCGTTCGAGGCGCTCGTACGGCACGCCCGCACCCTTGCCGGCGGCCGCGGTCTGGCGGAGAGCATGCCGGAGTACGCCAGGGTCCAGGCACTGGTCGCACACCTCTACGGCCTGAGCGAACAGGACTTCGAACACATCCTGGAGACGTTCCCGCTCATTCCTGCGGAAGTCAAAGAGCGAGCGCTGCGTAACTTCCGCGACTTCACCTGATCACGGGCCACAGAGACACAGAGGCACAGAGGCATTCCCTTGGAAGTCACACGAGACGGTGTCCACGCCGCGTTGACGGACCAGATCCTGAAGTGCGCCATCGAAGTTCATCGACATCTGGGACCAGGGTTGCTCGAATCAATCTATGAATCCGCCTTGTGTTTCGAGCTGGCCGCGGCTGGGCTATCGTTCCAACGCCAAGTGGGCATTCCGCTCTACTACAAGGGCTTGCTGCTGTCGGAACACCGGCCGGACCTCGTGGTGGCCAACTCGGTGATTGTCGAAGTCAAGGCAGTCGAACGTTTCGATCCAATTCACACCGCGCAGATGCTGACGTATTTGCGCGTGACGGGTCTCCGCGTCGGGCTCGTGCTGAACTTCAACAGTGCCTTGCTGAGGGACGGGATCCGCAGGGTCGTCCTGTAGCGGGACGTGAGCCACAGTCTCCGCACGTTTACCGGCCACAAAGTCACAGAGACACAGAGGCAAAACCAAGGTACTCGGGTCGCCGCGTGGGGGCTGAACCCTAGAACACGAAGGTGAGAATCGAACCTCTGCGTCTCTGTGCCTCTGTGGCCCGTGGCCAAGCTGACCAGGTCCCGATTGATCACTCTGTGTCTCTGTGCCTCTGTGGCCCGTGAAGGTTAGGATTAGGAGGACATGAAGCAGAAGCTCTTTGCAGTGGCTGTCGCTATCACCGTTGCCGCGGCGATGCTGTCGGCCCAGGCGCCATCGACGAGCGGCGCGCAGCTGGCACCACCCGATGTGGCCGCGCCACCCGCCGACGCGGTCAAGACCGCATCGGGCTTGAGCTCTCGGGTGATCACACCAGGCACAGGATCCGAACAGCCCGCGCCAACCGACGTCGTGACCGTCCACTACGCGGGTTGGACCGTGGAAGGCGCGCTGGTCGACAGTTCCAGAAGCCGCGGCGCACCGTCGATGTTCCCGTTGAACCGATCTCTGGTGGGGTGGCGTGAGTGCGTCCAGCTGATGAAAGTCGGAGAAACGCGGCGGTGCTGGCTGCCGGAGAACCTCGCCTACCAGGGTCAGGCCGGCAGGGCCCGCGGGATGATCGTATTCGACATCGAGTTGCTCGACACGCGTACGGCGCCAGCGATCGCACCGCCCGACGTGGCCGGTCCCCCGGATGATGCCAAGCGCACGGCTACAGGACTTGCTTACAAGGTGCTCAAGCCTGGCACCGGCACGCGCACACCCGCTCAGTGGAACAGAGTGACCGTGCACTACACCGGCTGGACGACCGACGGGAAGATGTTCGACAGCTCGGTTGCGCGCGGCAAACCAGCCACGCTGGGGCTCGACGATGTGATCAGCGGCTGGAGAGAAGGCATGCAGCTGATGGTGGAGGGGGAGCGGACGCGATTCTGGATTCCTCAGGCTCTGGCCTACAAGGGTGAAGCTGGTTCCCCCCGCGGCATGCTCGTCTTCGACGTCGACCTGATCAGAATCGAGTAGCAGCAATATGTAGCGCGCAGGCTCTGGCCTGCGCGACCGCCCGCGACCGCCAATCCCTTATGACAACCCCCAGCGTCGAGTTGCGATCCGCCTTCGGCGAAATCGACATCTACCTCTTCGACCAGCTCGCACGCGGACATTTCGATCGCCGGCGTCGCGTGCTCGATGCCGGCTGCGGGGACGGTCGCAACCTCGTCTTCTTCCTCAAGAACGGCTTCACCTGTTTCGGGATCGATCGCGACCAGGCGGCCATTGCACAGGTACGCGCGCTAGCCACCCGGCTGGCGCCGGCTACACCCCCTGCCCACTTCGTCACCGGTGAACTCGATGAGCTGCCTTGGCCGGATGGCAGCATGGACGCGGTCATCGCCAGCGCGGTGCTGCACTTCGTGCGCGACGAGCCTCATTTCGCGCGCATCGTCCAGGAGCTCTGGCGAGTCCTGGCCCCCGGGGGGCTGCTATTCGCTCGGCTGGCCTCGACGATCGGGCTGGAGGCCGTTCTGGGCCCGGTCGCCGGTACTCGCGTGCGCCTTCCAGACGGCTCGGATCGATTTGTCGTCGATTTGGCGATGCTAGTGGACTGGACGGAACGGCTAGGTGGTCACCTGATCGACCCGATCAAGACCACCAACGTGCAAGGGCAACGATGCATGACGACCTGGTGTATCGGGAAGCCAGCCTGACCGGCACTCGCACCAAAGTAGTGTCCGGCTTCAGCCGGACCTGCTGATCACGGGCCACAGAGGCACAGAGTCACCAAGAACCTAGACAGCTTTTTCGATTCGGCGTAGAGCGGAGGCTGTTAGCCTCCGCGGACACCCGCACGCTGAAGCGTGCGCTCTACGTCGAAACGCAAACCGCTCTGCGTCTCTGTGGCCTGTCTGACCAGCCCGGTGTCAGGATCCTGTGGACCACGGACGGCGTTCGCTGTGCTTTCGCAGCAGTTCGTACAAGACCACCCCAGCCGCCGTGGCCACATTGAGCGAGTGCTTCCGACCGAGCATCGGAATGCGTACGTGCGTCCCACAATAGCCCGCGGCAGCCGGCGACACGCCCTCTGTCTCGTGGCCGAACACAAGGCACAGCGGCCACACAGGTGCCCAGTCGTAGAGATCGACCGCCTGCGGTGACGTCTCGACAGCCGCAACGTGATAGCCCGCAGCGATGGCCGTCTCGAGCGCCGAAGACGTGCTCGGCGCGTATTCCCACGCGACCGTTTCTTCGGCGCCAAGGGCCGTCTTGGAGATGCCGTGTTTCTGTTTCCTGCCCTGATCCGGTCTCGGGGTGATCCCGCACAGCACCAGTTTTTCGAGGGCGCACGCGTCGGCGGTTCGAAAGAATGCGCCGGTGTTGTAGAGGCTGCGCACGTTGTCCAGCAGCACCACCACGGGCAGACGCGTGTAGTCCATTCGCGAAACGCGATTGACGCCGTCGCTGGGTTGAAATGGTATGCGGTCCATGTGATTCAACGGGCCACAGAGGCACAGGGACACAGAGACGAATTAGGTACCTTGATTCTCTCTGTGCCTCTGGGTCTCTGTGGCTTGCGGGAGCCTCTTGTCCCGGGTCGCGCCCTTCTACTCTTCGACCATGTAGCCGTACTTGTAATCGGTGGGAGGCGAGAACGTTTCCTTGATCGTCCGCGCGCTGACCCATCGGAGCAGGTTGATCTTCGAGCCCGCCTTGTCGTTCGTTCCGGAGCCGCGTGCCCCTCCGAACGGCTGTTGCCCCACGACGGCACCGGTGGGCTTGTCGTTGACATAGAAGTTGCCGGCGGCATTGCGCAAGGCCGCCGCTGCCTGATCGATCGCCGTTCGATCGCGGCTGAAGACAGCCCCGGTCAGGGCGTAGGGAGACGTCGAGTCAACGAGCCGTAACGTTTCCTCCCACTCACCGTCGGGATACACGAACGCCGTCACTACGGGTCCAAAAATCTCCTCGCGCATGAGCCGGTACTGCGGGTCCGCGGTCTCAACGAACGTCGGCTCGATGAAGTAGCCTCGTTCGTCGCTGACGGCGCCACCTTGAACGATCGTCGCGTTGCGTCGCGCATCGTCGAGATAGCCCGCGATCCTCGCGACGGCTTTTTCGTCGATGACAGCCCCGATGAAGGTGCGGAAGTCGCAGACGTCCCCCATCCTCATCTCCCGCATCATCGCGACGACCCGCTCCCGAACGTCGCTCCAGAGCGATCGCGGGACGTACACGCGGCTTGCCGCCGAGCACTTCTGTCCCTGATACTCGAAGCCGCCTCGCACAATCGCCGTCGCGAGCTCCTGGACGGCGGCAGAGGGATGCGCCACGATGAAATCCTTGCCCCCTGTTTCACCGACGAGTCGAGGGTAGCTCCTATAGCGCCCGATGTTGTCGCCAACCCTCTTCCACATTCCTTGGAAGACCTGGGTGCTCCCCGTGAAATGGATGCCGGCGAGGTCGGTGGATTCGAGCAGAACATCCGACACTTCAACCGGGTCACCGGGCACGAAGTTGATGACGCCCGGCGGCAGGCCAGCCGCTTCCAGAATCCGCATGACGTAGTAGCTGCTCAGGATCGAGCTTGCCGCCGGTTTCCAGACGACGGTGTTGCCCATCAGCGCCGGCGCGGTCGGGAGATTCCCTGCGATCGACGTGAAATTGAACGGCGTCACCGCATACACGACTCCCTCGAGCGGGCGGTAGTCCATCCGGTTCGAGGCTGCGTCGGGTACTAATCGGGTGCTCGGCATGGATCTCGGCCGCGAAGGCGGGGTTGAAGCGCCAGAAGTCGATCAGCTCGGACGCCGCGTCGATCTCCGCCTGAAACGCCGTCTTCGACTGGCCGAGCATCGTCGCGGCATTCAACGTGGCCCGCCATGTGGTGGCGAGCAGGTCCGCGGCTCTGAGGAAGACCGCCGCACGCTCCTCGAGCGTTGACGCGGCCCAATCACCCCGCGCTCTCGTTGCGGCCGCCATCGCCTCCATGACGTGCGACGGCTCCGCACGGTGCCAATCCGCCAACACGTGGCGATGATTGTGAGGCATCACCACGTGGGCCATGTGACCGGTACGAACCTCCCTGCCGCCGATGATGAGTGGGATCTCGATCCTCTCTGACGCCATCGCCGACAGCCGCGCCTTCAGCGCCGCGCGCTCAGGCGAGCCCGGCAGATAGCTGAGGTTGGGTTCGTTGATTGGGGGCATGGCGATCAGGGTAATTCAAAATGCAAAATGCAAAATTCAAAATTGAACTGGGAATTCGAAAGGGAGGCTGCTCAGACATCGCGAGCCTTCGTCTTGACAACAATGGCGCCGAGGATTCTGGCGATCTGATCGCCTTCGTTTCGAAGGCGTTCGACTTCGGCTTTCGGTTCGATCTCGAGAGAGACACAGATGCGGAGCCAGTAAGCGCTTTCGCGCGCCTCTCGGAGGGCAATATCGACGTAACGAACGAACTCACGCCTTGACGAGGCCGCCTTGGCTTCTTCGAGATTGGCACCGACGCTCGTTGCGGATCTGAGCAGTTGGTCGGTGACGGGTCTGGTCCCCGTGCGAGTCACACCGAGCGCGAACCTGGCAACTTCGCAGGCGTAGCGGAAGGACCGATCTCGAATGTCCTGGCCGGACTCAACGACCACTCTGCCACAGATTGCATGGTCGGGGCCATGTGACCGACGGTCAGGAACTGGGTGAAATGCTCGCAACTCGAGGCCGGTCTCGGAAAGGTACGCAGAAAATACCTAAGCCCGAACCGCTGTGCATCGTGAATCGTCCACCCAGTCTTGTCACATTTGGAATTCAATTTTGCATCTTGAATTTTGCATTTTGAATTTCAACCACGGTTCGGCCACAAGAGGGCCAGCACTGCGAGAATCGGTGCGACCGCCAGCAGGCCCGCATCCCACAACGAACCCGATCCCCACGTCATCACGCTCGCGACCAGCCAGACGGCAAATATGCCGTTCACAACGATAGCCATCAGACGCACGGCGGCGCGCGCTGTCATCTCATGGCTCAATTCTGCAACTTGAACTTCGCATTTCGAATCTCTTCATCCTTCGACGGTGCCAGGTCCACCTCGATGCCGCGCCACTTCTGCTGTCGGAATCGCATGACGCTCAGCGCGCACCGTGTCATGTGACCGATCAAGATGGCGGTCCATACCCACTCGGCCGTGAGCCCCGTCGTGGCCCCGAGCACCGTGCAAATGCCGATGGGAACCATCACTTGCGACAGGATTGAAATATACAAAGGACTGCGTGTGTCGCCGCTGCCCTGAAGCCCGCCGGTGTAGCTCAAGGCCACGGTGATAAAGAAGCCTGAGACGCTCAAGTAGCGGAGGAGGGTTTCCCCGATGTCGATCACCAGCACATCGGTCATGCCAAAAAAGGCCAGCAGATAGCGTGGGACGAGCAGGAACGTCATGCCGACGACGGCAGCCACGCCGAGGCCGATGTGGGACGCTACACGTACGCCCTCGATCGCTCGCTCCGGCTTCCGCGCGCCGAGATTCTGCCCGGCGATGGTGGCGGCAGCGCCCATCAGTCCGACAGACGTCCAGGTGATCAGGGAGAACAACTGCGCGTAGCCGACGGTGTAGGCCGCCTGAGCTGCCGCGCTGTGTTCCAGCGCTCCGATGAAGCGGAGCATCAGGACGCCTCCGATGTTCATCGCGATTCCCTGCACACCGGTCGGCAGTCCGAACTTGAACAGCGAGCGGATGACGGCGAAATCCGGACGCCGGTCCATGCCAGGCTCGAAGTGGATCACCGACTCCGGTCGAAGGAGACGCCACATGCCGTAGGCCGACACGAGACTGCTGCTCGCCACGGTGCCGTACGCGGCGCCCACTGCGCCATAGGCTGGAATCAGCACGATGTTGAAAAGAATCGTCAGCGCGGTCATCGCGACACCGAGACGGAGCGGCGTGTGCGGATCCCCTGCGGCGCGGAACGCGCCACCGAGCATGAAGAACATCATCATGCCGATGATTCCGACGAACATCGTGCGGAGGAACGGCAGCGCCTCGGCATGCACCTCCGGTGCCGTGTTGACCAGATTGAGCAGGCTGGGCGCGGCAACCCATCCGGCGGCGCCCAGGACGACGGCCATGCCCGCCGCGGTGAGAAACGACTGGTACACGACACGATTGACCTTGTCGGGCTCATTCGCTCCCGCGAATCGCGCCACCAGGATCGCCATGCCGGTGAACACCGACGTACTGAAGACGATCACGACGATGATGATCTGCCAGCTGACGCCGATGGCGGCGTTGCCGGTATAGCCGACGAAGTGTCCGACCATCGCGTGGTCGATGATGCCCTGCAAACCGGCGATGATGTTCTGCAACATCGTCGGCCACGCCAGGCGCCAGACAGCCGGACGGATGGGGCCTTCTATGATTGAACGATCGAAGGTCTTTCGTTGAGGCGGGGATCCGGCCATTCGGAATGCGTCTCGGCGAGTCTACTATGGAAGACTGTACCGCCAGGCGGGCATCTTGCACGGGTGTGCAAAACGTGCTGAAGTCGCACTCTTGAGTACACAGACAGAATCCGCCACGGGGGCATCGAGGCGAATCAAGGAACTCGAGGTCATGGTCGCCGACGTGATCGTCGAGACACCAGACACGTCAACGCTCGTCCTTTTCACGGGCAACGACCGGCTCGACTACAAGGCCGGCCACTTTCTGACGATCGATCCGCACCAGTTCGAAGCGCTCGACCGGTTTACGTGCTTTCTCGAGCACCTGAAAGGCAAGGCTGAACCACCGCGCGCCTATTCGATGTGCTCGGCGCCGCACGAGCGCTATCTCGCCGTGACGGTGAAGGAAGAACGGTTCGTACCGAACGTCACGAAGTATCCGCCCTTGCTATCGCCGCTCCTCGTCAAGCGCACGGTGCGGGGGATGGGTCTGGTCGTGACGGGCTTCACAGGCCCCTATACGCTTCCTGCCGACGTGACCTCGCAGACCGATCATCTGGTACACGTGTGCGCGGGATCTGGCAGCGTGCCGAACCTGTCAATCCTGAAGTTCGCGCTCGAACACCACCCCGGACTCCGGCACACGTTCATCTACTCCAACAAGACCTGGAACGATGTGATCTTCCGAGACACGCTCACCAAACTCGCCGCCGGCCACCCCGATCGGTTGAAGGTTGTCCATACGCTGACGCGCGAAGAGGACGCCTCGATCCACGGACCCGGTGTGCGGAAGGGTCGCGTGGACACCACGCTTCTGACGGAGCTGATTCCAGACCCGACAGCGTGCCTCGTCTACCTCTGCGGGCCCGGTATCTCGAAGTTCGATCGGGAGGCAGCGAAGGAACAGGGCACCACGCCGCAGCCGCGCTTCATCGAAGCCGCTCTCGCCAGCCTGAAGGCGATTGGCGTCCCTGACAAGAGAATCAAGCGCGAGTCCTACGGGTAGTCATTGCACTAGAGATCGTCTCAGGAAGTACAAGTCCCATCAGACCGTAACCCCACGAGTTGGAGAAGGAGAGCATCATGATCGTCGTTCGTAACTGCTTCGTCTGTAAGCCGGGGAATGCAAGCAAGCTTGCCGCCCAATTGAAAGACGCGGCAGCCGCGGCTCCTGGCCTCGCCAGTTTCCGCGTGCTCACCGATCTCACGGGAGATTTCAATCGCGTCGTTCTGGAGTACGAAGCGCAGAACATCGGGGAGTTCGACGCCCGTATGAAGGACTACGCCACGAACGAGGCGTTCCGCAGCAAGATGAAGGGGTACACCGACCTCTATGTCACCGGTCACCGGGAGATTCTCCAGATCGCGTAGTGTGGGGCCACACGGGGCGGCCATCGACAGGCACGATGGCCACCCTCTGAGGCGATGACTCGCACGCGACGCACGGCGCTGGGTCGCCGGGCTTCGTGCCGGTGATCAGCGACCACTCCGGCAATCGGCGGTTCCGTTCTGCTACCTGACCGCGATCGGCCGCACGGGCGACCCCGTGGCACCCTTGATCCGCTCGGTGAGATTCAGATACAGGAACTCGTACACACGGTCGCGCGCCAGCTCTCGCAGATCCATGTTCTCGAGCATCATGACCCCGCCGAAGAGCAGCTCGTGGTGCACGTTACCCAGCTCCGGCCGGACCGGCGGCTGGATCGTCACACAGCAACTGTCGGCGCCGACCATCGATGCCTTCTTTTCCACGGCCCAGCGCGACACGTCGACGCCGATGCCCGGGGATCCCTGGTTCTCCCCGACGAAGAACCGCGCATCGTTGTACTTCTGCGGGTTGCCCCAATTCGCCGCCCACCCATAGTTGAACAGAATGGCGTCGCCCGGCTCGATGCTGTTTTCGCTGACGCCCTGCTTCGCCAGCGCCCCGCGCACGTCGGCGAGCGTCACCTCGTAGCGGCTGTCGAGCACCGGCACGCCTTTGTAGCCGGCGACGTCGATGAGGATGCCGCGCGTGACGATCGGTTTCACGTGCTCGACGCCAAGCGCTTCCAGGCCTCCCAGCCCGCGGTTCGCGCCGGTCACCTCCTCCTGCGTGAACCCGTTGTAGTAGACGTTCTTCAACGTGCCGTCGGCCATCCGCACGACCCGCCCCTGGTGGCCGAAGGCGTCGAACTGCGTGCCCATCTGGCCGATGTAGCCCGTGAAATACTCCTGCTGGGCGAACCCCTGCCCCTCCTTCTGCGGCACCGGCGCGACATGGGTGATCAGATAAAACGGCCGATTACCGTACTGCGGCATGTTCGGCTCGTAGATGTGCCCGAGCTCGTACGTCTGGCCGGTCTTCGGGATGCGAAGGGCCTTGAGAATCTTGTCCGGCGTGATCAGGTTCGAGTTGCCGGCCTGATCCTTCGCGCCGTGCGGCGAGGGCCACCACGGACCCTTCTCGCGCGTCTGCGCGACGAGCACGCTTCCCATCACAAGCACGATGAACGTCGAGAACGCAGTGAGACGCGTGATGCTCCGTGCGGTGATCATGACTCCTCCATGTGGACGCTGCATTGACGTCGGTTACCGGCGGAACCCGGGTTACATGTCGGCGAGGCCGCTCAGTCGCTCGAGCGTACGCGTGTTCTGCACCTGCTGCCCGTTCAGCGTGGCGGAAACAGGAGCGTCACCTGTGCGCCGTTGATGTCGAAGTTCCGCATGAACGATCCCCCGAGACGATAGGCGATACTAGGCGCCGGAGCAGGGCCGCCGGCCGGAGGTACCGCTCCACGACCTCCCGCCGGTTGAGGGGCCGCGCCGGGGGGCACCGGCACGAAGGGGCCGGCAGGGACCATCGCTGCCGACGTGATGGTCGCCTGCGGAAGCGTCAACGAGGAGAGTCGTTCGCAGGGCGCCGTAGCGGCTTGCCCCAGCAGCATCAGAGTCATCAGACTGAACATGGTGCGCCTCCCGTAGACCGCGTAACGATGAGCGCACCCATTGTAGCCGTCTCGCCGAGAATGGCGGCGTTCGCGAGACTCTTTGCGCCGGCACACCGACCGTGAGCGTCGCGGTGAAACGATGGCGTCCCTCGTTGACGGACAGTGCATGACGCATCGTGACGACAAGCGCTTCGAACCGGACGTCTTTCTGGGCTATACTCCGCCGCGATCGTCCGCCGTTGACGACACGCGCTGTCCCTGCAGCGCCCGCTGAGAAGGAGATACGTATGACGCGCCGTGTGCTCGTGCTGGGATTCATCGTCGCCGCGGGGGCCCTCGGCGTCGTCGTCGCGCAGCAGCCGCCCCTCGGCAAGATCGAGAAGATCGCCGACGGCCTCTACCGGATACCCGGCCAGGGTGGAGCGACGGCGGTCTACGAGGCCGCCAACGGCGTCGTCCTCGTCGATACGAAGCTCGCCAACAACGGCCAGGGCATCCTCGACCAGGTCCGGGCCGTGACGAGCAAGCCGGTCACGATGATCATCAACACGCACACGCACGGCGATCACACTGGCAGCAACATGTTCTTCCCGGCCAGTGTTGAATTCGTCGCGCACGAGAACACGAAAGCGAACATGGAGAAGATGCCGGTCTTCCAGGAGGCGGCCAACAAGCACGGGCTCCCCGACCGGACGTACGGGGATCGCCTCACGCTGCTCGGCGGGAACGACGCCATCGACCTGTACTACTTCGGCGCGGCGCACACCAACGGCGATACGTTCGTCGTGTTCCGAAACCGCCGGGTCATGCATGCCGGGGACGTGTTCGCGAATACGGCGCAGCCCTTTATCGACCCGGCTAACGGCGGCAGCGGGGTGGCCTACGGGGAGACCATCGGCAAGGCAGCGGCCGCGATCAAGAATGTGGATACCGTGATTACGGGTCACACCGACGTCAAGAAGTGGCAGGACTTCGTCGACTTCGGCGAGTTCAACCGGCTATTCCTCGAGCACGCGCGCGCGTCGCTCAAAGCCGGGAAGACGCCCGAGCAGGCGATGGCCGATCTGAGGCTGCCTGACAAGTTCAAGGGCTACACGCTCACCGGCGGACGCGGCGGAGCCGGCGGCAACTTCGGCGTCATCTACCAGGAACTGCAGAAGGGTCGCTAGACGGCATCCCTCTCGAGGCTGGCGCGCTACATCCAGATGAAAACCGTTTAGACGTCCAGTTCCTGCGCCTGATCGGCCCGCTCCATGATGAAGCGGAAGCGCGCGGACGCGTCTTTCCCCATCAGCTCGTTGATCACGCGGTCGGTCACGATCTGATCGACAACTTCGACACGCAACAGCCGTCGAGTCTTCGGGCTCAGTGTCGTTTCCCACAACACCTTCGGCATCATCTCGCCGAGCCCCTTGAAACGCGTGATGTCCGGGTGGCTGCGGCCGTTGCCATACTGCTTCAGGATCCGATCGCGATGGTCGTCGTCCAGGGCCCAGTGCGTCTCTTTGCCGATGTCGATCCGGTAGAGGGGCGGCTGCGCCAGGAAAACCTTGCCGTTGGCGATCAGCTGCGGAATGTGCCTGTAGAGGAACGTCAGCAGCAACGTCGCGATGTGATGGCCGTCGGAATCGGCGTCGGCCAGGATGATGACCTTTCCGTATCGCAGCCGGCTGAGGTCGAAGTTCTTCCCCATCCCGCAGCCGAGCGCGGTGACGAGATCGGCCAGCTCTTTGTTCTCGAGCACCTTGGCAAGCGTCATGCCTTCCGTGTTCATGACCTTGCCGCGCAGCGGCAGGATGGCTTGCTTGCCACGATCTCGCCCCTGCTTGGCAGAACCTCCGGCAGAATCGCCTTCGACGACGAAGAGCTCGGTGTCGTCACGACCGGCGCCCGTGCAGTCACTCAGTTTGCCTGGCAGATTCAGACGCCCGGTCGTTGCGGTCTTGCGCGTGACCTCCGCCTGCGCGGCCCGGCTGGCCTCTCGCGCTCGGGCAGCCAGGATGACGCGCCCGACGATCGCCTCGGCGATCGTCCTGTTGTGGTTGAGCCAGTGCTCGAGGGCCGGACGCACGGCCGAGTCGATAGCCGACGTCAGCTCGGGATTGTTCAACCGATCTTTGGTCTGCCCCTGGAACTGCGGCTCCTGAATGAAGATGCTGACGACGCCGGAGAGCCCCTCTCGGATGTCCTCGGCTACGAGCGTGACGCCTTTCGGCGACAGGTTGTGCGTCTCGATGTAGTTGCGCATCGCCTTCCCGAGGCCCGCGCGCAGCCCGTTCTCGTGCGTGCCGCCGGAGGCTGTCGGGATGCCGTTGACGTAGCTGCGAACGTGCTCGTCAGTCGCCTCCGTCCACTGCAGCACGAGGTCGAGCCGTGGTTCGCTGTCGCGTGACTGGACGAACGGCACATCGTGAACCGGCTTTGCTCCGCGCTCCGTCACGATCTTGTTGAGGTAGTCGGACAGTCCCTCCTCGTGGTGGAAGACCTCCTTCGTCCGCTCGCCCTCGTTCTCGAACATGACGCGGACACCCTTGTGGATGTAGCTGGCCACCTCGAGACGTTCGCGGATCGTCGCCGGATCGAACTCCACCTTCGGGAAGATCGTCGGATCTGGGCGAAAGAAGACGGTCGTGCCGGTACCACGCGCGGCACCGGTTTTTCTGAGCGTGCCGGTCGGGTGTCCGCGCTTGAACGCCATTTCCCAGAGCGACCCATCACGTTTGACCGATGCCAGGAGCTCCGTTGAGAGCGCGTTGACCACGCTGGCACCGACGCCATGAAGCCCGCCCGATGTCTTGTAGCTGCCGTGCTCGAACTTTCCCCCGGCGTGGAGCACGGTGAAGATGACCTCGAGCGCGCTTTTCTTGGTCGAGGGATGTTTGTCCACGGGAATCCCGCGGCCATCATCGGAAATCGTGACGGAGCTGCCGTCGGCGTGGAGGGTCAAGGCGATGTTCGACGCAAAGCCGTTCATCGCCTCGTCTATCGCGTTATCGAGAATCTCCCACACCAGGTGGTGCAGGCCGGCGGTACCGACACCGCCGATGTACATACCGGGGCGCTTGCGAACCGGTTCGAGTCCCTCGAGGACGGTGATGTCTTTGGCGGTGTAGCTGCTCACGAACGTCCGGTCGCGACGGTCTTCGAGCGCACCGTCTTCCGCGCACGCGGCCGCGCAGGCCTCGCGGCTGTCGTTCCGGCACCGACAGCAGCCTTCACGGGCTCTCGTCTGCGAGACGACGACCGCTTTCGCGTAGTCACTGCCCCGCCGACGATGCCGGCGGCGGCAATCGCGGCGGCATTCTGCGTGGTTTCGCCGTCAGGTGGCTCCTCGACGACCAGCTCGGCCACGACCAACTCGACGTCGACAGACAGCACGTCAGACGCATCCGCGTCGACGACCAGTCCTTCGTTGCCGGGTTCGATTCGTTCGTTGCCGGGCTCGATCGGGCTGGGCGGGGCAAGCGCGGCGAGCTTCGGACCGGCGAACACGCGCACGGCGCCCTGCCGATCCCGCTCAACCCGAAGGATGCCTTCCTTACCCGCGGCACGGAGGAGGTCCACCACCGACGAAAACCCGTAGTGACGCTCGTCGAAGCCTTCGACGGCATTGCGAAGAAACTGCTTCGCCTGCCGCACGTACATCGGCCATCGCGGTGGCGGGACGGCACTGCTGAATGCCTTCTGCATCGCGCGCATGCCGTCCTGCATGGTCATCGGTGAAACGGGCAGCGCCTCTTCCTCACCGTCTGCTTGCGCGGACACGGCCGGCGGCGGTACGGCAGTCGCGGGCTCGGGCCTCGGTTCGACCGACGCCGAAGGCGCTGCGTGGATCACACCCTCCGCGTCTTCCCTGGCCTCTACGAGCATGCTCCGACCCGACTCGCGCAGCGTCACGGCGCCGGCTGCCGCCACCTTCTCCATGAAGTCGCGGAAGCTGCCCGCGCCGTACTCGCGCTCCGAGAACGTCGAGTCGAGCTGCAGCAGGGTGCTCTTGAGCAGACCGAGCTGCGGCGTCACCTCGCGGTCCGATAGGACCTTGAGCGCGCGCATGATGAGCGGCAGCGCCTTCGTGACCGGACTCGCGCCGGCAGCTGCGGAGGGTCTCGCTCCTCGTCCGGCCGGCCGGAAGCTGCTGCGGGTTCCGACGAGGTTCTCGTACGCGATGAACTCGTGACAGTTCTGCTGCATCGTGGCGCTCGTGAACTGGCGGCCGCCGACGACGATCACCTTGCGGCCGTACTGTTTGAGCTTCTCGACGAGCGAAATGAAATCGCTGTCGCCGCCGACGATGACGAATGCGTTGATGTGGCTGTGCGTGAAGGCCATCTCGAGCGCGTCGAGGGCCATCGTGATGTCGGCGCCGTTCTTGTCGCCACCGGGAGTCATGTTGCGCTGCACCATGCGGATCGCGTGCTGCGTGAGCAGGCGGCTGTAGTCGCCCACGCGCTTCCAATCGCTGTACGCGATCTTCGTGACGATTTCGCCACGCTCCTTGATGGCATCGAGCACGAGGCCGATGTCGAACTGTCCGCCGATGGTGTTCTTGACGCCGATCTCGACGTTGTCGAAATCGATGAATACGGCGATTCGGGTACTCCGGGTATCTGATGTTGTTGTGACGTTCATTGAACTTTCGTGCGTCTGGCGACGCGAGCTGACATGCTGCAGGCGGGGCTCGTCGGGTGTCTCTCTGGAATGGGAATGGTTACCTGACCCCGTCCAGTATACGCCACGCCCGTCTACGCCGGCGTGAGGGGAGGCGGGGTGTCCACATCCGCTGGAATGACCCGCGTGAACTGCCCTCGCTGGAGCAATTCCCGTCCCTTCCCCCCTCGGCCGGTCACTTCGTACTTCGTCGTGCTGATCGTCTGCTCGCTGCCTCGACTCGTTTCGACGCGCATCAGGTCTCGATCGCCGACGGATGCGATGAAGCCAAGCACGTGGTCCTCGTCCCGCCAGCTTGATGAGAATCACGCCCTTTCCAGGCCCCGACAGGTAGTTCACCTCGTCGGCACGGCACAACATCGCCCGTGCGTCGCGGGTGGCCGCAATCACAATCTCTTCACCCGTGATCCGTGTGACCCCGACCACCTCGACACCGTCGGACGGGCGTGCGAACCGGCGTCCGCTGCGCGTACTCGACCTCGACGAACGGCTCGAAGCCGAAGCGCAGGCTGTAGCCGTCGCTCGTGACCGCCAGCGCGTGGACCGGCGGGACCGCCCCCTCCTTGCGTGCCGCAATCGTGCCGATCGCCCGCGGATCCAGACTGAACGCAGCGATCACCTTCTCGCCGTCGCGCAGCTTGAAGAGTTTCTGGACCGGCTCCCCGTATCCGGTGGAGGCGGGGACATCCACGATGCGCGCGGTATACGCAATCCCGAGATTCGTGAAGAGGACGATCGACGCCCGTGTGCTTCCGGGCAGGACGGCCAGCACGGCGTCGCCCTCGCGGAGGCGCGTGGTCGAGAGGTCGCGCACTTCCTTCTGGCGTTTCAGCCAGCCATCGCGCGAGACGATCACGACGTTATCCTCATCCACGATGAAGTCGTCGGCGGTGAACTCGACCTCCTCGACCGACTCGATCAGCGTGCGCCGCTTGTCGGCCTTGACCGCGTACTTCTCCTGGATTTCCTCGAGCTCGTCGCGGACGACCTTCCAGCGCCCATCCTCGTTCTTCAACAACCCGCCGATCTGGCGCGCGCGTTTCTGCTTCTCGGCCAGCTCGTTCTGAATGACGAGAATCTCGAGCCGCGCGAGGCGGTAGAGCTTCAGTTCGAGAATGGCGTCGGTCTGCTCGGCGTCGAGACCGAAGCGCGTCATGATCTTCGCGGCGGCGTCGACCTTGCCGTCGGACTTGCGGATCACGCGGAGAATCTCGTCGAGCGCGTCGAAGACCTTCTCGAAACCCTCGAGGATGTGAATCCGCTTCCGCAGCGCGACGAGCTCGTGCTCCAGGCGGCGCGTGACGACATCGAGACGAAAGTGGAGGAAGTGCCACAGAATCGCCTTGAGGTCGAGGCGTTCGGGTCGGCCAACCTCGGGATTCTCAGTCGGGATGAGGCACGTCAGGTTGACGATGAAGTTGGACTGGAGGGGCGTGTGCTTGAAGAGGTACGCCATCACCATCCGCGGATCGGCATCCTTCTTGAGCTCCAGCTCGATTCGCACGTCGTCGGTAGACACGTCCCTGATGTCGAGAAGAGGAGGCAGCTTGCGCGACAGCACGACGTCGGCGATTCGCTCGACGAGCACGGACTTGTTGGTGGCGTACGGCACGCTGGTAATGAAGAGCTTCTGCCCGCCACGCGACGCCGGGCCTTCCTCCCATGTGGCACGGAGACGAACCGTGCCTGACCCGGTTCTGTAGATCTCCTTGAGCTCGTCTGGTGAATTGAGGATCTGGCCGCCGGTCGGGAAATCAGGTCCTTTGACGTAGCGACAGAGCTGGACGCTGCTCAGATCCGGGTTGTCGAGCAGCTTCAGCAGGGCCGCGCACACCTCCGCAAGGTTGTGCGGCGGGACGTTCGTGGCCATCCCAACCGCGATTCCGGTCGTGCCGTTGATCAGAAGGTTCGGAATGCGCGCCGGGAGCACGACCGGCTCGGTCTTGGTGCCGTCGTAGTTGGGCTTGAAGGGAACCGTCGATTGCTCGATCTCCGAGAGCATCTCATCGGAGATCCGCGCCAGGCGGCATTCGGTGTACCGCATCGCCGCCGCGCTGTCCCCGTCGAGCGAACCGAAATTGCCAGAGCCGTCGACCAGCGGATACCGCAGCGCGAACGGCTGGGCCATGCGCACAAGAGTCTCGTAGAGCGCGGCATCGCCGTGAGGATGGAAGCTCCCCATGACATCGCCGACAACCTTCGCGCACTTGCGATGCTTGGTGTCGGCAGTCAGGTTCTGCTGCCACATCGTATAGAGGATCCGGCGCTGCACCGGCTTGAGTCCGTCCCGGACGTCCGGCAGCGCTCGCGACGTGATGACAGAGAGCGCGTAGTTGAGATACCGGCTCTGCGCCGCGTCGTGCAGCGCCACCACGTCGCTGAACCCGCCCGGAGGAGGGGGCACGCGCGCAGGCGAATCAGGAGATTCCGGAAGATCGAACAGCGAAGGATCGGTTGCGCGCGCTTTGGCCATCGATTGGTCGGGACTATACAGAGCCACAGAGCCACAGGGTCACAGAGAAAATCAAAATGCTCTGTGTCTCTGCGACTCTGTGGCCCGTTGGAACGATTCGTGATTCTTGATCCATCCGTTCCTGTTTAGATTGCGAACATCTTACCCGGGTTCATCAGGTTGTCCGGGTCGAGGGTGCGTTTGATTGCCTTCATGACATCGAGCGCCTCGCCGTGCTCGTCGGCAAGGTAATCGATCTTCCCGATGCCTACGCCGTGCTCGCCGCTGCAGGTACCACCCACCGCCATCGCGCGACGCACGAGCCGTGCGTTGAGCTCGGTGGCGACCGCCAGCTCGGTGGGATCGTCTGGATCGATCACGAAGATCAGGTGGAAGTTGCCGTCGCCGACGTGCCCCATCAACGGCGCAACCAAGCTCGAGCCCTGAATGTCGCGGCGCGTCTCGAGCACGCAGTGCGCCAACTGGGAAATGGGCACGCAGACGTCCGTCGTCCACGCCTTGCACCCGGGGCGGAGCGCGACGGCCGCGTAGAAGGCGTTGTGACGCGCATGCCACAGCTTTGCCCGATCTTCAGGCGTGGTCGCCCAACTGAACCCGGACCCTCCGTGTTCAGAGGCGAGTTCCTGCACGGTGCGCGCATGCTCCGCCACGCTCTCCTGACTCGTGCCGTGGAACTCGAAAAAGAGCGTCGGTTTCAAGGGATAGGACAGCCGGGAGTACCGATTGACCGCGTCCATCTGCAGTTCGTCCAGGAGTTCGATTCGAGCGACGGGAATACCAAGCTGAATCGTGGTCATCACCGTGCTGACCGCACCCTCCATCGTTTCAAAGGGACAGACCGCAGCGGAAACGGCTTCGGGAAGACCGTGCAATCGGAGGGTGATCTCGGTCATGACTCCGAGCGTTCCCTCGGACCCCACGAAGAGACGCGTGAGGTCGTAGCCAGACGACGACTTGCGCGCGCGGCCACCGGTGCGAATGACCCGCCCGTCAGCAAGGACTACCGTGAGACCCAGCACGGCTTCGCGCATCGTGCCGTAGCGGACCGCCGTGGTGCCCGACGCCCGCGTCGCCGCCATGCCGCCAATCGTGGCATCGGCGCCGGGATCGACCCAGAAGTGGACGCCGGTGTTGGCCAGCGCCTTGTTGAGCTGGCGGTGCGTGACGCCGGCTTCGACCTGGCAGTCGAGATCGTCGGCGCTGACGCGCAGCACACGATTCATGCGCGTCAGATCAATCGAAATGCCGCCGTAGATGGCGTTGACGTGCCCCTCGAGGGAGGACCCGACGCCGAAGGGTACGACCGGCGCACGATGCACGTTCGCCAGACGAACGATTGCGCAGACCTCCTCGGTGTTCGTCGGAAACACGACGACGTCCGGCAATCCTGGGACATGCCACGATTCACCGTGACTGTGGTGTTCGATCTGCGTTGGATTGGTCGTGCATCGATCGCCGAGCAGCGCGTGCAGGTCTGCCGCGAGGGCCGCGCGGGTCGTATCTGACAAGGCGATGGCCATAAGGAACGTATTATCCGCGAGGTCGGCCCAGTCACTCGATCCGCAAGTGTTCCATGGTGATCGGTGTCTGGCTCCTGGTCGTGTCCGTCTGACGCACGATTGGGGGCGGCGCCGCCACGTCGTCCCGCGCATCCGCGAGATCGAAGAGTGCCACCGTCCCGGGCCCCTGTCCCGTATGGAGAAACACCGGTGGGTCGTCCAACCGCCGTAACGTGCGCTGCCCGGAGAAACGGGCTCTGACTGCCTCGAGTTCCTCTTCCTCGACCAGCAGATACGGATGGACGTCACGTGCCGTCAGCCATTCCACGGCGCGGTCGAACCACTGCGGATCGACCCAGTCGTAGCGCATCGTCACGCGACCGCCGTAGTACCGCGTGCTCCCACTGTGCAGCACGCTCAGGATCACGCTGTTGGGCTCCGTCGTTTCGCGCACCAGGCGTCCAACGGATGGGTAGTGACGGTCGCCCTCCCAGAGCCTGAACGACTCGCGGTCAGCAGCGATATGCAGGGTGTGTGCGCCGAGGAACACCAGCAGGGCCGCCGTGACGATTTGACGGGTCGCGGATGCGTCCCGGGTCGCGGACACCGCGACAGCGCCGACGCCAAGCAGCAGAAATGGCCAAATCGGGAGCAGCAGACGAAGGGCCCACCAGTCGTCGAAACGCAAGTAGAAGCAGTAGAAGACACAGATGGCGAGTGCAAAAGCGGCCGAAATGCTCACGGCTCTGCGGTCGCGTGCGCCGGACCATATTCGAGCGGCTGGCGACAGGAGCGCCGCGACGCCAACCAGCACAAGCGGTGTCTGCGACTCGACCAGCCAGGTGAAGTAGCTCCACGCATTCGGCCAGAAATGCGTCACACCGAAATACGCGTCGATCTGTCCGTAGCCGGATCTCAGCGGAGAACCATTCATCACGGCATTGAAGATGGCGATGAAAAGGATTCCCGGAGCCACGCCGAGACAGAACACGATGCCTTCACCCAGCGTGCGCCGCCGTGCCACCGCATCGGAGCCCCACATCGCCCGCAGATACCACGCGGCCATGATCGGTACGCCGAAAACCAGGTTCGGCCGAATCGCAACCGCGATCGCCGCGGCGACTCCGGCGAGGGCCGCAGATCTCCGTGTCGGACCGAAGAGAAAGTAGAACGCCACCGCCCATGCTGCCGCGGCTGGTACGTCGCTCATCGGCGCCATCGCCATCATGAGCAAGGCCGGGCTCGTCGCCACGAGCCACGACCCGATCAATCCAGCCGTGGGTGAAGCCAATCGACATCCGAGCCCATACGTGGCGAACACGAAAAGTCCGGTCATGATGGGCACGACCCAGAACAGCGCTTCTTGCCCTCCCACGACCTTTGCTCCGGCCATGAGCAGTGGGAGCCCAGGAGGATACGTGGGAATCAGATCGGACGGTGTGCGACCGAGCGCTTCCGAGTAGTAGCCGAGCGGCGTGAAGGTCTGATTCGGGAACGGCCACGGCACGGCACTCACCCACGGTTGCTCGATGGCTAACGCCCCATGCAGCCAACCCTCGGCCTGACTTACGTAGCCGTAGCTGTCCGCGGCACCCACCGCGGTCGTGGCATACGCGAGGGTTGTGGCAAAGGTTGCGCCCGCCAGCAATCCGGCAAGCCAGTGGTGGCCAGACCTGCCCAAAGTCGACAGACGGCTCCACCAGCCGAGCTCGCGCTCAGAGAACACCGCGAACAGAACCGCTGCGACAAGGCCGGCAATCAACGGTCGGTAAGGATCGCGTGACCTGACCGCGAAGCCCATGACGTTCACGGCAAACCCGCCGCCCATGGACAGAACGATTCCCCACCCGAAGGCGACCAGGCAAAGGACACCGACCGCGCCCGCACACACGCGAACGGCGCCACGAGGATTGCGTGACATGGTCAGGGAGCAACGGTCGGACAGGCCTCGATCGGCGTCGAGGCGCCCGCCACGGTCCGCAGCGCCTCGCACAACCGGCCACGCTCGCTCGCCGGCAGTGACCCATCGATGAACGCCAGCATGAGCTTCGCCTGCGCCCGACCCGCATCTTGATCGAGGACGTCCTGGAAGTGGGCACGCGACTCCTTGGGGCGACCGTTCAGCAACGCGAAGACACCCAGCCCCATCGAAGCATCCTGGGACGCCGGATTGAGAACGCGGAGTTGCCGGAGGGTCTCCTCGGCTTCGGTGAGCCGCTGACCCGTGATCAGACAGCGCGCGAGCATCGTGTACGGATACTCATCCACCGGCCGAATCAGAATGGCGGCGCGATACTGGGGCACCGCGTCCTCGCAGCGTCCACTCTGTCGCAGGGCATCCGCCGCCAGGATTCGCGGCATCCAATGACGTGGCGCCAGGTTCACCGCTTCTTGCGAGAGTTCGACCGGGTCCTGCCAAATCGCATTCCGAACGACGGTCTGGAACCCCAGGGCCGCCAAAAACAGGGCGGCTCCGGCAGCAACGAACTTCCGTCGATCTGCCCGGACCCACATCCCGCTGAACGCGCACCCCCAGGCCAGGAAGAGACCAGCAGCCGAAAGGTAGACGCGATGTTCGGCCATCGGCTCGCCGAGACCGAGGACCAACAGAGCGCTCGACGGCACGAGGAGCAACGCGAACCAAAGCAGTCCAAAGGTGATGAGGCTGTGTACGCGGCGCAGCCGCCACGCGAGGCCAACGAAACCTGCAAGGCCAATGAGCCCGCCGATTGCACGGGGCGAAAGCAGACTGTCGATGAACGGCACCGCGTGGAAGATCGACTGGCCGCGTGGCGAGAAGAGCATCAGGAGATATCGCCAGAAGGCGTCCACGGCTACGAGCGCCAAGCGCCAATCCAGGCCCGCTTCCCCGGGGTACTCCACCAACATGAGCACTGCGACTCGTGCCGCACCCGCCACGACCGTCGCGGCGATCATCGGCAGTAGCAGCCTCGAGAGTCTACGCCGCCGCTCGGATCGATCCGCATCCAGGACGACCCGGTCGTAAACGAGCAGCACGAAGGGCAACATGACCGCCGACTCCTTCGCCAGGATGGCGACAGCCCACAGCCCCACGCAGGCAACCCACCACCGCGCGCCGCCGCCAAGCATCCAGCGCCGGCCCGCGAGAAACGCCAGCAGGAAGAACGTGGAATAGGCGACCTCCGACCGGCCGCTGATGTAGCCGACTGCCTGGGTCAGCATCGGGTGCACCGCCAACACGGCCGATGTGACGAAGCCAACGACCCTCGGGGATGCATCAGCCCACAGACGCTGGCCGGCCTGCCGTCCGCGGTCTTCCGAGGCGAGAACAGCCGCCCAGAAAATCAGCAGGACGTTGACGGTGTGCAACAGTAGGTTAGTCACGTGGTACCCAGGGGGCGCTGCCCCCAGAGCCACGTGTCGAGGGCATACGAGAGCGTCACGATCGGGCGCGTGATGTCGCGCTCGAGGACAGATCGGATATTGGACGCGTTCAGGATCGACGTGTTTTCGACAATCAGGGGAAAATCGTCATAGACGAACGGATTGTCGAGGGCGTTCAGGTATACCAGGACAGCGAGCAGGGCTGCGCAGCCGGCTGGCAAGAACAGGCGAAACCGTCCACCTGGAGCGGGATCGTTCGGAGTAGAGCCGATAACAAACGACATGGCCCGTCGTGCGATTGTATGCAAACACTACGCGTGCTGCACGATTCCACGGCACAAGGCGAACGCATGATGACCGGCGTCAGCTTCGTCGTTCCGGTGCACAACGGCGGCGCGCACCTCGCGGAAACGCTCGCGTCGATCGCGGCGCAGGCGGACGGGCGGCCGATGGAGATCATCGTCGTCGAAGACGGCAGCACCGACGGCTCCGCGGCCCTGTTGCGATCACTGGCCGCAGCCTCGCGATTGACGATCGTCGCGGGCCCAGGCCGAGGCGCCGCAGCTGCGGTGAATGCGGGAGTGAGGCTCGCGTCTCAGCCAATCGTGTGTCAGGTCGATCAGGACGTCGTGCTGGGACACGGCTGGATGCGGACGCTCGTCGAGGCGCTCGACGACCCGACGGTGGGGGCCGCACAAGGGTGCTACGTCACCGATCCCCGTGGATCGTTTTTCACGCGCGTCATGGGGCTCGACCTTGAACAACGATATTCGCGTCTGGGCGCGCACCTGGACCACGTCTGTACTGGAAACACGGCCTATCGGGTCACCGCCCTTCAAGCGGTCGGGTTGCTGGACGAGTCACTCGGCTACGGCTACGACAACGACTTGAGCTATCGTCTGCAGGCAGCAGGCTATCGGTTGGCGTTCTGCCGCGAGGCGCGCAGTCACCATCGGTGGCGTGAGGGCCTGGTGGGTTATCTGGCACAGCAGTACGGTTTCGGCTATGGTCGCCTGGATGTCATCGCCCGGCATCCCACACGCCTCACGGGCGACGCGGTGTCGCCAGCGGGCATGATGGGACATCCGCTCGTGATGGGAGTGGCGCTGAGCTTGCTGGTGGCAGGGGCGGCGTTGGCGATCCTGTCTGGAGGCGGCTTCGGGTTGCTTGCCGCGGGTGGTGTGCTTCTGCTGGCGTTGGCCATCGAGAGGGCGATCGCCGGCGCACGCGCCTGCAAGCAGTTCGGCGATGCGGCGGCACTCGCCTTCCCCCTCGTCCACATGGCGCGCGACCTTGCCTGGCTCGCAGCCGTCCTCGCGTGGGCTTTTCGACGCCTGCTGCGACGACCTCTGCGGCCCGAGCACAGCATGACAGCCAGGCCCGCTTCGAGATGATCCCCACGCGACGCGTGCTGACGCTCATTCCGGCTTACAACGAGGCTCCGAGCCTTCGGACCGTGGTGGCCGACCTCCGCAGACAACGCGGGGATGTGGATCTCCTCGTCGTGAACGACGGCTCCACCGACGGGACCGCGGCCCTCTTGCGTGAACTGAACGTGAAATGGCTCTACTGGCCGGAGCGACGCGGGGTGGGCAGCGCCCTCCGTGCGGGCCTTCGCTATGCGGCCCGCCAAGGCTATGACGTGGTCGTCCGCCTCGATGCCGACGGACAGCACGACGTCAACGATATCGCGCGTCTGTTGATACCCCTCTCTGTTGGCGCGGCCGACGTCGTGCTCGGATCCCGTTTTTCGGCTTCGCACCGAAGCCGTCATCCAGGACCAATCCAGCGGGCGCTCGGAGCGTTGCTGTCGATCATCACCAGACGAACGGTCACCGATCCGACGTCCGGATTCTGGGCGCTCGGCCCGCGCGCCGTGGCTCTGCTCGCCGAGCATCTTCCCGACGGCTATCCCGAACCCGAACTGCACCTCTTCCTGAGCCGGAACGCGATGCGTGTGGTGGAAGTCGACGTCGAATGGCGCGCTCGGCTTCACGGTCGCAGTTCCCTGACTCTGGCACGTCTGGTCAAAGCTGGCGCCCGCGTCGCCCTGGCCGTGATCATCGTGCCGTTCCGCGCGAGCGTCGGGGTCACTCGTGACTGATCGCGTTCAGGTGGTCGCACTGGTGTGCAGCGTGCTGTTGCTGCTGCTCGTCCTCGAGTTAGTGCGTCGGCGACGACTGTCCGAGGAGTACTCGGCACTCTGGATCGTCCTCGCGGTGTCCCTGATCGGGATCTCGCTCCGCCGCGACGTGCTGGACAGCGCGGCGAAGTGGCTCGGTGTCTACTATCCGCCCGCCGTACTGGTACTCATGTTGGTGGCCATCATCTCGGTGGCCGCGCTTTCGTTCTCGGTGATCCTGTCGCGCCACCAGCGGCAGATCGACCGCCTCATCGAGGAGAACGCGATCATGGGCGCCGAGCTTCGGGAACTGCGTTCCAACCTCACTGTACCCACCAAGAGCGAGCGCTCCGACGGAGCACAAGAACCAGTGCGCGCGGCCGCCCGGGAGCGGTAGGAGCAGGCGGTCGGTGAAATCACCTTTTACGGCGAAGACGCTCTCGTTCCTTCGGTCGCTGAAGCGGAACAACGATCGAGAGTGGTTCCGGATACGCAAAGCCCAGTACCGAGGAACACGTGCGCGGACCGATGGTGGCGCTGCTCGATCGGCTCGCTGTCGATCTACGAAGCTTCGCGCCGGAGCTCGTCTGCGAACCGAGGGTGTCGCTTTATCGAATCTACCGCGACACCCGCTTCAGCGCGGACAAGTCGCCACTCAAGACGCACGTCGCCGCGCACTTTCCTCCGCGAGGATTTCCTCGCGGTGAAGGCGCCGGGCTCTACTTTCACGTCGCCCCCAGCGAGGTCTGGATCGGCGGCGGACTCTACATGCCCTCGTCATCGGATCTTCGGCTGATTCGGGAGCACATCGCGGCCAATCACAAGGGGCTCAGCCGAATCGTGAACGGCGCCATGTTCCGCCAAGCCGTCGGCACGCTCGACGGTGAACAACTGTCCACGATGCCTCGCGGTTACCTCAAAGTGCATCCCGCCGCGCACTACCTGCGCTTCAAGCAGTTTCTTGCCGGGCGGGAATTCGAGGCGGCGTTCGCGACCGACGATCGTTTCTATTCCGAGTTGTTGAACATCTTCCGGGCTGTCGCACCCCTGGTGCGCTTCCTGAACGCTCCGCTCGTCGAGCAGCGACGAGGGATCATGCAATCCCACCCGAGACGGAACCACGCAGACGTGCCAGATCCCCAGCAAGACGCTCGGCATCCTCGATCGAAAGCGTCGAGATGGTGATCCGGATCCCTGGCCCGGCCCGAATTCGGAACCGCCCGCCCGCCGCCACGGCCCAACCCCTCTCAACCAACCCGCGAACTACGCTTGTTTCGTCTCGGACTGGCACCCAGACGTTGAATCCAGACCGGCCGTGCGCCGCGATTCCGTGCTCGCCCAGCGCGGCGATGGCCGTCGTACGACGCTCGGTGTAAGCCTCTCCGGCCTTGGCGATCCGTCGCCCATTGGCCGGGTCCGCCCATAGCGCAAGCGCGAGTTGCTGAAGGATCGGACTGACGCCCCGGGCACCCAGGGCTTGCCGACCCCGTACGCGGGCGATCGTGACGTCGTCACCAGCCAGGACCGCCACGCGCACGTCCGGACCAAGAAATTTCGACAGGGAACGCACAGCGATCCAATACTCCCGCGAGGGGTCGCACAGCGTGTGGAGTGGTGCGCCGGCAACGGGTCCGGCATAGTCGTTCTCTACCAGGACGACCTGGGGGAATCGACGCAGTACTTCGCGAAGTTCCTCCGCGCGCGCCCGGCTCAGTGCCGCGCCTGTAGGGTTCTGTGCTCTTGGGGTCACGACGATCGCCTGGCACCGCCGTGAAAGCGCCGCATGCACAGCCCCCGGCACCGGACCCTCATCGTCCAGCGCGAAGGGCACGGGTTCGTACCCAGAAACGTTGACTAGATCGACAATGCCCGGAAACGAGGGGTCCTCGACGGCGACACGATCGCCCGCACGAAGGTGTTCGCGAAGAACACGCTCGATAGCGTCCAACCCGCCGCTCAGAACCGCCGCGGCACCCGCGGGTATGCCGTCTGCCTCGAACTCGCTGGACGCAAAGGCCACGAGGTCAGCCCGATCGGGCCCGATGCCGTATCGGCCCGGTTCCGCCTGGATCGAGCGAAGAGCTGGCTCGAGCGGAGGCAGCAGAGCCTCATCTGGGTTACCTGTCGCGAGGTCCCTGGTGCCGGCAGGTACCGCCAGAGCGGCAACCGACGATGGTGCGGCCTGTCTGGAGGCCGTACGGGTTCCCTGGCGACCCTGTCCGGTCACCAATCCTCTCGCGCGCAATAACTTGTAGGCGGCGGCGACCGTCGTTGGGCTCACGCCCAAAGTGACCGCGAGCTGCCGAACGGTCGGCAGCGACTGACCTGCGGCCGCCGATGGGGCACAAAGTCCTCGCTCGAGAGAAGCAGCGATGGCGGTGGCGGTTCGACCGGAAGGATCCATTTAATCTGTTACGTATATTATTTTGTACCGTAACATAATTGCACCGCTGGGTTCTGCGACTGCCCACCCCGAACAGGGCACAATGGCCCGTCATGCTGTCTCCGAGCGATGAGTACCCGGGAGCGGCTCGGTCTGCGCCAGGCCGAGGCCGGCAGGCTGGCAGCGAGAGACCGTCTCCTCAGCTACGTTCGCCTGCTTGGTGTTCCTGGCGGGAGGCGTGGTCGTCGTCGCATGGTGGCGCGGCAGCGCCGGCGCCTGGTGGCTGGCTCTACCGGCCCTGGCTTTTGCGGCGCTCGTACGAAGCCATGACCGTGTCATTCGGGCTCGCCTGGCCGCGGAGCGTTCCATCGGGTTCTACGAACGGGGCCTCAGCCGAATCGAGGATCGCTGGTCCAACGACGGCGAGACCGGCGAGCGCTTCCGCAGCGATGACCATCCCTACGCCAACGACCTGGATCTCTTCGGGCCAGGGTCGCTCTTTCAGCTTCTCTCGATTGCCCGAACTCGCCCAGGCGAAGAACGGCTCGCCTCATGGCTCACCCGTGCGGCGTCGCCCGAGGAGGTGACGCGCAGGCAGGAGGCTGTGACGGAGCTTGCACCCGCGCTCGACCTGCGCGAGGAGCTTTCGCTGGCGGGAACCGACGTCCGGGCTGGGGTCAACGGTGATGCGCTCGTGGCGTGGGCGGAAGGAGGGCCCCAGCTCGGCGTACGGTGGCTCCGGGGTATCGCCGCGATGCTGACGGCCGCAGCGCTAGCCACGGCAGGGTATGGCGTTGGCACCGGAGAATACGGGCCGTTCGTGGCGGTCGTCGCCCTCGAGATCCTCTTTTCGCTTCCACTGCGCTCGCGCGTGCTGCGGTCGCTACATGCTGCTGGCTCGCCTGCCCGGGACCTCGACATCCTCGCGCACGTCCTGGAACGGCTCGAGCGTCAGGACTTCAACGCGGCCCCACTCGTCGCACTTCGTCGCAGCCTCGACACGAGTGGCGTGCCCGCGTCAGCGGCCATTCGGCGCCTGCACCGCCTCGTCGAACTGCACGACTGGCAGCACAACCAGTTCTTCGCACCCGTCGCCGCCGCACTCCTCTGGGGAACCCATCTGGCGTGGGCGATCGAGGGATGGCGCCGGACACACGGCTCCCAAGTGCGTACCTGGTTGCACACGGTCGGTGACTTCGAGGCACTCAGTTCGCTGTCGGCATATCGCTACGAGCACCCCGACGACGTGTGGCCGGAGATCGTCAACGAGGGCGCGGGATTCGACGGTACCTGGAATCGGTCATCCATTGATCCCAGCGGTGAGCGCCGTCCGAAACGATGTTCGGCTCTGGGGCGATACGCGAATGCTGCTCGTGAGTGGCTCGAACATGTCCGGCAAGAGCACGCTCCTACGCACGGTCGGCATCAATACGGTCCTCGCACTGGCCGGCGCTCCGGTGCGCGCCGCGGCGCTTCGGATCACGCCGCTCGCCATCGGGGCCACGCTGCGGATTCAGGATTCGCTCCAAGAAGGCCGGTCGCGCTTCTACGCCGAGATCACGCGGATTCGCGCCATCGCGGACACCGCTCGCGGTCCGGTGCCCCTGCTCTTTCTACTGGACGAGCTCTTCCATGGAACGAATTCGCACGACCGGCTCGCCGGCGCATCCGGCGTGCTGCGCAGCCTCATCGACCGCGGCGCGATAGGCCTGATCACGACGCACGATCTCGCGCTGACCGCTGTGGCCCACGCCCTCGCCCCTCGCGCCGTCAACGTGCACTTCGAAGACCGGTTCGAAGGGGGCGAGATCCATTTCGACTACCGCCTGAAGCCCGGTCCCGTAACGCGGAGTAACGCCATTGCGCTCATGCGCGCGGTCGGACTCGACGTCGAGGGCGCGTGAAACCACGAAGGACACGAAGAGTGCGCTTCGTGGTTCCACGGGCACTACAATGACGAGCATGGCCTCAACCACGATCGTGTTCGGTGTGCTGCTGACGCTCCTCGGCATCGGCGGATACGTCCTCGCCGGGGGCGTCAGCGTCACGGCGCTCATTCCGGCGTTCTTCGGACTCCCGCTCGTGGTGCTGGGGTTCCTCGCGCGGTCGGACTCGATTCGAAAGCATGCGATGCATGCGGCGGCGGCGCTCGCGCTCGTGGGCTGGGCCGGTGCGGTGTTCAGCCTGATGCGCACGCCCGCAGGGCCGCGATCAGCTATCGCCGTGTTCTCTCAGAGCGCGATGGTGGTGCTCACGGCGATCTTCGTGGCGCTGTGCGTGAGGTCTTTCATAGCCGCCAGACGCGCCCGAACGAGCGGACGCTAGGGCGTTCTTTCCTTCACGAGCCACAGAGGCACAGAACGGCGTAGAGCGGAGGCTTTAGCCTCCGCGGACACGCGCACGCTGAAGCGTGCGCTCTACGACGAAACTTCTCTGTGCCTCCGTGACTCTGTGGCTAGCTGGAAGAGCAACTATCCAGGCGGCGTTGCCGTCTTACGCGGTGGGTTGAAGAACGGCATCTTGACCACCGTGGCCCCCACGAAGAGCCGCACCGCCTCCACGGTCACTTCCACCTCGAGACGCGTGCCCTCGCTGAAGTAGGGGGCTTCGACCGTCGCCAGCGCCAGCAGCCGCTTCAGCGTCGGCGACCAGGCGGTGGTCGTGGCGCGACCGACCTGCCGGCCGTCACGCATCACCGGCACCGGCACGCGTGACGCCGTCGCCGGCGCCACCGGCGCGAGCGCCGCACGTTCGTACGCCGCCTCTACCTCGGTCCAGTCCCACTCGAGACCAACGACCATGCGAGAAGGGCCGCGGCTTCGCTCCTCCGCCAGCGCCGAACGCCCGACGAACGGGCCTTTCTCTATCGCCACGAGCCGTCCGAGACCCATCTCGAACGGGGAATACTTCTGCGCGTCTATCAGCGCTTTCCGACTGCCGTGGAAGTCCACGTCGATGAGGAGGAGCCCGGCTTCGAGTCGTGCCACATCGAGCGCGAGCATTCCCGCCGGTCTGAGATCGAACGACGCTCCGTGCTCCATCAGGGTGTCCCACACCTCGACGGCCGATTCGACCGGTATCCAGATCTCGTAACCCAGATCCCCTGTGTACCCGGTGCGCGAGATTTCCACGGGAACACGACCAATGCGGCCGGGCATCACGCGAAAGTATTTCAACGACTCGACATCAGCCTCCGCCGCTGCCCGCAGGACGCGCGCGGACATGGGCCCCTGGAGGGCCAGGGCCGCAACCCGTTCTGAGACATCCTCGATCTCGACATCCAGCCCCACGGCGTTCTGCCGAAACCATCGCAAACTGGGATCGGCTGCGGTCCATCGATACGCCTGCTCTCCCAGCCGCGCGACCGTCCCGTCATCGATGACCTTGCCTTGCTCGTCGCACCAGGGTGTGTACCAGACCTGACCGATGCTCATGCGTCGAGCGTCACGCGTAATGACCCGGTCCACGAGCCGCGTCGCGTCTCGACCGGTGACGTGGTACTTGAACAACGGGGAGATGTCGATGAGGGCGGCTGCGTTGCGAATGGCGTTGTATTCGTGCTCGTGGTGGCTCTCGTACGCGCTGACGGCGTAGTAGCCCGACCACTCGCGGTAGTTCAGCGATTCGCACAGTGCGAAGGTGCGCGGGTGAAAGGCTGTCCCGATGGGCACTGGCGGAATTATAGAGGTGGGCGGGATAGAATGCGCGCCGTGACGTACGACGCGGTCGTCATCGGCGGCGGACACAACGGCTTGACGACCGCCGCCTACCTCGCGAGAGCGGGCCGCAAGGTGCTGGTACTGGAGCGCCGCCACGTACTCGGCGGCGCAGCCGTCACCGAGGAGATCTTCCAGGGATTCAAGTTCTCGGTCTGCTCGTACGTCGTGTCGCTCCTCCGCCCCGAGATCATCCGCGAGCTGGACTTGCCACGACGCGGCCTCGAGATCCTGCCGCTCGACGGCACGTTCACACCGATGCCGAACGGCGACTACCTGTGGCGCGTCAACGACCATGCGAAGACCCGCCGGGAGATCTCGCGACACTCCCTCGTCGATGCGGAAGCGTACGACGAGTACGGCCGCGCGATGGTGGCGATGGGACGCTTCGTCAGGCCGATCCTCAACATGTTGCCCCCGGATCCGACCTCACTCGATCCTCGTGAACTGCAGAAGCTCCTCTTCCTCGTGCAGCGATTCCGAAACCTCTCGCGGCAGGACCAATACAACCAGGTCCAGCTCATGACGATGAGCGCCGTTGACTTTCTCGATCAATGGTTCGAAACGGACGTGCTGAAGGCGACGATGGCCGCCTCGGGCATCATCGGGACGTTCCAGGGCGTGCGCTCGCCTGGCACCGCGTATGTACTGCTGCACCACTACATGGGCGACATCGACGGTGCGTTCCGCTCCTGGGGCTTTGCGCGTGGCGGCACCGGCGCGATCTCGAATGCGATAGCCGACGCCGCGCGTGAGGCCGGAGTCGAGATTCGAGTCAATGCTTCGGTTGCCGGCATCACGGTACGGAACAACCGAGCGCAGGGCGTTGTCCTCGACAACGGCGACGAGATTGCTGCCAATGTGATCGCTTCGAGCGTCGATCCGCGCCTGACCTTTCTGAAGTTCATCGACAGGGCGGCCCTTTCCGAGGATTTTCTCGACGATATTCGCCGCTACAAGTTTCGTGGCTCATCCGGCAAGGTCAATCTCGCGTTGGATACGCTGCCCGAGTTCACCTGCCGCCCCGCCGCCGGTCCGCACTTGCGAGGCGCCATCTCCATTTCGCCGAGCGTCGACTACATGGAGCGTGCGTACGACGCGGCGAAGTACGGCTGCTTCTCGCGCCAGCCGTACATCGACGTCGTGATCCCGTCGCTCACCGACCCCAGCGTCGCTCCGCCTGGCAAGCATGTGATGTCCTGCTTCGTCCAGTACGCGCCCTACCACCTCACGGAAGGCTCGTGGGACGACAAGCGCGAGGAGTTCGGCGACGCGGTCGTGAACACGCTCACGCAGTACGCTCCGAACCTGAAGAACTCCATCCTTCATCGCCAGGTCATCACGCCGCTCGATCTCGAGCGTGAATGGGGGCTCTCCGAGGGAAACATCTTTCAGGGCGAACTGACGCTCGAGCAACTGTTCTTCCTCAGGCCGGCTCCGGGATGGGCGCAGTACCGGACGCCGGTCAAGGGGTTGTACATGTGTGGATCGGCCACGCATCCCGGCGGCGGCATCATGGGTGCGCCCGGGCGAAACGCCGCCCTGAAGATCATGGCGGACACGCACCGATGACGAACGTCGTCATCATCGGCGGGGGACACAACGGTCTGTCCGCGGCGTTCTATCTCGCGAAGGCCGGTCTCAAACCGATCGTGCTGGAATCACGCCCCGGGCTCGGTGGCGGCGCCGTCACGGGCGATCTGCATCCAGGCTTCAAGTGTCCGACGCTCTCCCACCACACCTCACTGTGGGCAGACATCGTTCGTGACATGGACCTGCCTTCGCTTGGCGTCAACTTCCTCGAGCCGGAGGTCGAGGCGATCGCGGTTCCACTCGACGGGCCTCCGCTCGTCGTCTACGACGACCCCGAGCGCACCGCCAACGCGATGCGCGGACGAAGCGCGAAGGACGCGGCTGCCTATCCTGAGTATCGCGCGGCGATGGAGCAGATCGCCCGGGTGGTCGGCTCCGTTCTGGGTTCACCGCCTCCGGATATCGATGACCCCGGACCTCGCGACTTGTGGAACGTGCTCGGCGTCGGCCGCAGTTTTCGCGGTCTCGGCACGCGAAACGGCTATCGACTCCTGCGATGGGCGCCGATGCCGGTGGCCGATCTCACGCGCGAATGGTTCGAGTCGGAACTGCTCTGTGCGTCGATTGCAGGGCCGGCGGTATCGGGCGCCATGATGGGCCCCCGTTCTGCCGGCTCCGGACTCGTGCTGCTGCTGCAGGAGGCCCATAGGCTGCTCGCGGGAGGTTCGTTTCGAGCTCGCGGGGGCCCCGGTGCGATGACCGTGGGGATGGCAATCGCCGCGCACGGCGCTGGTGCAGAGATCCGTCGTGGCACGACGGTCGAACGGATCATCGTGAGGGACGATCACGTCGTCGGGGTCGTTGCGGATGGCACGGAGATCCCCGCGACCGTCGTCGTATCCGCGGTGGACCCAAAGACAACGTTCCTGCGACTCATGAACGCAGAGGATCTAACGCCGGACTTCCTGATGAAGATCCGCAACTATCGAGCAAGGGGAACCCTCGCGAAAGTGAATCTTGCGCTGACCGCGCTTCCCGGGTTCCGGTGCGTACCTTCGGGCGAGACCGCACTCCTGTCAGGTCGTATCCATCTTGGACCGACGCTCGACTACATCGAGCGCGCGTTCGACCACGCGAAGTATGGCGAGATGTCGGCCGACCCGTGGCTCGATGTGACCATTCCCTCGATCCTGGATCCCGATCTCGCCCCGAGCGGCGCCCACGTCATGTCGATCTACGTGCACTACACGCCGTTCAGCCTGCGGCACGGCGACTGGCAGACATCCAAGGCTCTGCTTCTGCAACGCGTGCTCGCGACACTCGAGCAGTTTGCGCCCGGGCGTGAGCTCTCTCGTCGTGGCCGCAGAGTCGATCACACCCGAGGAGCTCGAGTCGCAGTACGGCTTTCATGGCGGCCACGTCTTCCACGGCGAGCTGACGCTGGATCAACTCGCCACGATGAGACCGCTGCTGGGGTACGGGCGGTACAAAGGACCGGTCCGTGGGCTGTATCTGTGCGGCGCCGGCACACACCCCGGTGGTCTCATGGCCGGCGCCAGCGGAAAGCTGGCGGCCCACGAGATTGTCAGTTCATTGTCGTAGAGACAACGTGAGCCAGTGCGCTATTCTCTGGGCGGTGACGAACGATCTCCGCTACCCCATAGGGCCTCTGCAACCAGTCACGCCTGCAACTGACGAGGTACGGAGCATGGCCATTGAGGACCTCAACGCCCTCCCTGCGTTGATGCGTCGCGCGGTGAGTGGATTGACCGACGCCCAACTCGACACCCCGTACCGGCCCGGCGGATGGACCGTCCGGCAGGTCGTGCACCACGTGCCCGACAGCCACATGCACGCCTACATCCGGCTGAAGCTCGCACTCACGGAAGACGAACCCACGATCAAGCCGTACAACGAGCAGACGTGGGCCGAGCTGGCCGACAGCAGGATGCCGATTGATGTTTCGCTCGGCCTCCTGGACGGCGTCCATGCGCGGATGGTGACCATCCTCCGCGGCATGGGATCCAAAGACTGGGCCCGGACGTTCAACCACCCGGAGTACCCGGAGGCCCCCCGCACGCTTGACTGGCTCGTGCAGGGCTACGCCTGGCACTCACGTCACCACCTTGCCCACATCACGTCTTTGCGACAACGCGAAGGCTGGCTGCAGCGAGCCGTAGCTTGCTCGCGGTCACGCGCAGCGAAGCTGCGCTCTACGGCGAAGCATCGCTGAGCAGTTTCCACAAGGGCGAAGGCTGGCTAGTCGGCCGTAGCTCGCTTCGTTTTCCGAGAGCGAAGGCTGATAGGATAAGCGCACCGAAATGGCCGCCATCAAACCCAAGGATGCCCAAGTGAGCGACAAACCAGAGATCGGCGATGCGCTGGGCATGATCGAGACACGCGGCCTGATCGGAATGATCGAGGCAGCCGACGCGATGCTCAAGACGGCGAATGTGGTGCTGGTCAGCTGGCAGAAGGTCGATGCCGGGCTCGTGACCGCGCTCATCCGCGGTGACGTCGGTTCGGTGAAGGCCGCCACCGACGCCGGAGCCGCCGCCGCCCGCCGCGTAGGCGAGCTGGTCGGCGTTCACGTCATTCCGCGCCCGGCCGACGACCTCGAGAAAGTTTTTCCGATCCGCTAGTCCGCCGCCTGCGCTCGCGCACGACCAGCGGGCGAATCGGCAGGTCCTGCCCCACCATCAGCAGCGGCTGCGACGGCGAGTCCAGGTCGTAGAGTCCCCCGTCCTTCGTTCGCGCGTACAGCTGATCGCCGGCAATGAAAAGGGTCATCGCGCCGTCGTCACCGATCGCCTCGTACAAGCGCACGCCGAACTGGTCGTGCAGCGTCGTGAGCAATCGCCGAAGGCGCGGCACGGAGAAACCGCGGCGTCGGAGATCGGCCAGCACCTGCAATTCGAGCACATCGAGCGGCGTGTAGCGCCGTTCGGTAAATCCACCGGCCTCCGTTCGGTGGGCTGCGAGCGCGGCCTTGAACAGCCGGCGCGTGTCCCACCATTGCAGCTGCCGGGCGGTCAGGCCGGTCAGCACGGCGACTTCTCTCGATGTGTAGTGCTTCTTGAGCTTCACAGCCCGAATCGCTCCGGCCGCACGAGTGCCAGCCCTTCTCGCTCGTACCCGTTCAGAATGAGGTCGGCCACCATGATCGCTGTGAGCGGCGCGAGCAACACGCCGTTTCGATAGTGCCCGGTGGCGTAGTACACGCCGGGCATTGTCGATGAAGCGCCAATGATCGGCAACTCGTCGGGCGTGGCGGGCCGCAGCCCCGCACGCGCGCCCTCGCACTTCGCTGACCGCGCCGCGGGCAGCAACGCTTGCGCGCACTCGAGCAGCCGCTGAACCCCTTCGGTCGTCACGCTCTCGTCGAACCCCACGTCTTCGACCGTTGCACCCACGAGCAGGCGACCATCTTCCCAGGGCACGAGGTAGCCGTCGGCGCCCCATACCACGCGAGACAGAGGCGGCCGCTCGAAGCGAAGCTGCAAGAGCTGCCCGCGAACGGGCCGTACCGGCGCCGGAGGAGCTGCCGCCATCGGAATGCCGCCAGACCAGCTGCCGGCCGCGAGTACGACAACGTTGGATGTGAGCGTTCCCTCGGAGGTCTCGACGCGCACCGACCCAGCGGCGGTGCTCACGCCGAGGACCTTCGCGGCGGACAGGGTGGCTCCAGCTCTGCCGGCCGCCTCCGTAAGGGCCGAGACGAGCGTCGCCACACCAACGTAGCCGTGCTCGGGAATCAGCAATCCGGAGCAAACGTCTTCTGCCAACGCCGGCTCGAGAGATTTGAGGGCGCTACCGTCGAGATACGAATGCGGCACTCCAGCGTCGACCAGCGCGCGGCCCTCTTTCTCGAGCTGGCGCGACTCGTCGTCCGTACGGGCAACCTGAAGCGTGCCCGAGCGTCGATACTCGACGCGACGTTGGGCATCCGCAGCGACGCGCGTGATGAAGCTGTCGTAGAGATCGAGGCTGCCGAGCCCCAATCGGAGCAGCGCCTCGGAATGTCCTTCGATGCGCGGCGCAAGCATTCCAGCCGACGCGCGTGATGCACCTTGGCCGGTCCCACGCGGATCGATCAGCCGCACTGCGGTGCCTCGTGCCGCGAGTTCGTAGGCAATGGCGCATCCGACGACGCCTGCGCCAACCACGGTCACGTTCACCTTGTGATTCTAGTCCCGAGCCCTACGAGCCACCGAGACGCAGAGTCACAGAGAGAACCGAAATGACTCTATGGTTCTGTGCCTCTGTGGCCCGGCAGGGAGTGCGGCCAGTCTGAGGTCCGATGACTAGTAGCGGAGGTTCATTCCTACTTCGACGCGCCGGGCCGGCGCGGCGGATGTCGCGGTGCCAAAGAAGGATGAGCTCAGATTGCCGCTGAAGCTTCCCAGGTTCACGCGATTGAAGAGATTGGAGGCCTGGCCATAGATCTCCAGCGTGAAGCGCTGATCACCACCGCCCTGCCCGCCACCCCGACCGCCACCTCCGCGGCCGCCTCCGCCACCTTGCGGTCCGCCTCGGCCCGGCCCGCCGAAGCCTCCGCCGCCGGGGCCGGCCGGGCCCGGGCCGCCTTCAACAGTCCGCGATCCGCCAAAGCCGAAGTCGCGAGTGATCCGCAGGTTCGTCTCGACCCGGGACGCACCCCTTTCCGAATTCCGTCCAATTCCCGCTGGCCGATCGTTGCTCACGCCGTCGCGGTTGTCGTCACTTCCAGTGGTGACGGTGTATGGCGGGGCCGACGAATACTGGTTCGTCATATTGGCGCGGATCTCAAGCGGGAACGTGTAATTCAGAGTAGCAAATACGCGATGCCGGATGTCCTGCGACGCAGGTCCCCACTCCGCATCCGGATCCCGGCTGTTCGCCGGAAGCGAGGTCGCGCTGTTTGCGTGGTTCTTCACCTGTGCGAGCGTGTAACCCACGTTGAAGAAAATGTTGCGCTGGGGAACTCGAAAGTTTGCGTTGAGCGTCACGCGGTCGTTGGCCATTCGTCCGGTTGACTCGATCTGGGTGATGGTGCCGGCCGTTGGATCGGGACGCACCCCGAACTCGTCGGGCGCGTTGATATTGAGCGAACGCAGTTGGTCGTGTCCGCGCTGCCACTGATACGACGTCTGCAGGGTCAGAAACTCGCCAATCGGACGATCCACCCCGATCGAGGCCTGCTGCACGGACGGCATCCTCAAATCCGGATCTGCCTGCACAACCCCGCCCGGCACGACCTCGGCAAGCAGCCCGCCCACTGGATCGGGATAGCCAGGGTCGAGAATCAGCAGGTCACGCTGCAGATCGCCATCCACGCGGATGGTCTGATCGTGAAGGCTCGCCTCGTACCAATCGTAGAAAATCCCATATCCGCCGCGGATCGCCGTGCGCGACCCGCCAGGATTCCAGGTAAATCCCAGACGCGGCATCACGTTGATGCGGTCGTCCACGAACGATTGCATCTCCTGGCGCGCGCCAAGGCTGATCGAGAGCGTCCGGTTGAGCCGAATATCGTCCTGCAGGTAGAACCCAAGCTGGTAGTAGGTGAACGATGTTTCCCCGAGGCCAAGACGTTGCGTGAACGTGTCGGGCCGGCCGGCGTTGTAGTTTTCGATGCTGCTGAACGTGAACGTGCCGGCGGCGTTTCTGGCGTCGAACTCCCTGAAATGCGAGACCTCCAGGAGGACGCCGGTACGAAGCACATGTAGCCCGCGCGTGAAGTCGGTGTCGTTTGCGAACTGCACGGTCCTCGTCCTATTCCGGTTCAAGACGTTCGCGCTGCCCTCAGTGAACGCGTCGATCACTCGGACGGTCCGAGCGCTGGACATGGGTTGTGATTCGCTCTTGCTGATGTTCACCTGCAGACGCGACTCGTTGAGTATCTTGCCGGCATACAGCCCCTGAAGCGAGGTTCTCCATTGGTGCTCGGTTCCCGTGCGGGTGAACGCCCGGTCCTGGAGGTCGAAGTTCCCCACTCCCTGGTTCTCACGTGAGTTTTGCTCCCTCCTGTACTCGAGACGCAGCGTCCGATCGTCGGTGAGTACATGCTCGAGGCCAACCGTGAGGTTGGTCGCCTGGATGGGTCGTTGGAACTGATCCACGTAGGAGGAGCCATCTCCGAGCTGGGCGACGATCGTCCCGGAATCGTAGGACCGGTTGCCGTCCACGTTCAGGCGAATCGCTGTGCGCCCGCTCACGATGGGACCTCGCAGCCCCCCGTTGAACCGGCGGAACAGCTCCGGTGTTTGCTCCGTCGCAAACGCGTTCCGGGCGCTCAAGACATCGCTGCGCAGCCCCATGTTCGCGCTGCCGGTCCAGCGCGTCACGTTGGGCCTCGTGATGATCTGGACCTGGACACGCCCCGCGTCATGGTTGTCGGCGGCGAACGAGTTGATGCGAAATCGGATCTGGCGGATCTCATCCCGTGGCGGAAGTGTGCCGCTGGTAAAGCCATCCACCTGGAACACGGCTCCCGCGCCGCCGGTCATTTGCTCCAGCACCAGCGCCATCTCCACGGGATCATCCGGCAGCTCCGCGATATCCGCCTCCTCGAGCGTCGTCGTCAGCGAGTTGCCGCGCCGATCGTCGGTGGATGCGGTGTCAGCAACGACGATCTCCTCCTGGAACCCGGCGATCACCAACGTGACGGTGGCGTCGTTGGTTCCGCGCCGGAGCGTCAGGGATTCTTCGAACGGCTGGAATCCCGCGGACTCGACGCGCAACTGTACGAGGCCGGCGACAAGCGCCGGGATCGTGACCTGCCCTCGATCGTTCGTGACGGCCGTTGTCTGTGGGCCTTCTGGCGGGCCGACACGAACGGCGGCGCCACCAACGCTGGCCTTCGTCTGATCGACGACCGTGAGGCGAAGCTGTGACACAAGCGGAGGCGCCTGCGCAACGGCGGGTGCAGCCGACACAGCAGCCGCGAAAGCCGCGGCGAACACTATCCGTGAGAGTGTCACCTGGCGAACGTCTCTGCGTCGAAGGTCGGATTGACGCGATATCGACTGATCGTCCATTGCTCGATCGTCTGTCCGTTGGATCCGCGCGTAATCACGTGGGGCAGCTTGATCCCATTCACCACACGGTGGTCCGAGAACTTCATGTCGAAGTTCTCCGTCTGTGGGGGGCCTCCCTGAGGCGAACCGGCGCCGTCAGGTACCTGGCCACGTCGTCCACCACCACCCCGGCGGCCACCCGGACCCGCACCCGGGACGGCAGTCCACTGCAGCATCAGCGGCATACGTGTCTTGCTCTCGATGAAGAGACGCGTCGGTTGTCCATCAGCGTACCTCGCCTCCAGGACGTCCGCAGTGCCATCGGGCGATTGAGCGACCCCGACCCATGCGAGCGGTGTCGCACTGTGGAGGAGCCACATTAGCAGGAGCCGGCTGACCTCCGCTTGTCGCACACGCCGCAGCGCGTCGGAATCGATGGAAGCGCCACCACGACCTCTGCCTCCCGCCGGCCCAGGGTCTGCCCCCGCATTGGCCTGAGGAGGATCACCAGGTCCGCCGTCTCGCGCGGCTTCGCTCTGTCCCGCCGCGGCGTCGGTCGGATCCGCGGGCGCCACATCGTTGTCTGGTGTGCCAGCGCGAGGTCCACCGCCGCGTCCGCCACGCACCGCGTCACGCGGCACGCCGCCGACGAGCGCTTCGATAGTTTCCGTCGAGGGCTGCCCCGGCGTTCCGGTTTTCTCGCTTCGCAGGTACTTGTCAGGCACCTCGATGAACACGTCGAAATCACCCTCGGTGTCATTGCCGCCGACGACGCGCCGGAAGGTGCCCGTGACCTGAAGCGTCTTCACGGCGGCCAGACCCTTCCCGCCGACAGCCTGCTGAGCCAGGGTCAGCAGAGCCGACCCGCGGGCGGCGTCTTGCGCCTTCACACCGGTGGACCACGCCAGCAGCAAGGCAACTGTCAGGGCAACCCACGCCGATAAGAGGGACGAGAATCGAAGTGCGATGTGTGTCATGTCGGGCAGCGGGACGCAGAGTCCCATGTTCGGCTATCGGGTAGTTGTTGCCTTACCGGTAGTTACGGCGGTGGTCTCCAATGTGTTACCCGGCGGGCAACGCCGCAGGGTGGTGTCGGCGCACGTGATAGTCAGGACAGGTCCGGAAAAGCGGGCAGCGTCCAGCGCAGTTCGTCGTGGATTCGGCACAAAATAAGGTGATTCCCCAGGGCACAGGCCTTGCTGTGCCAAGAAACCAAGGAGCGAGCGGGCAATGGAATTCACTAAGGCGACAGTCGGCGTGGTTGCGGCGTGTTGTGTCGCGATAGGAGCCGGCGGTGCCTATTTGGTGAGCGGGACGAGCAGCAGGGCTGAGGCCGTCCCCGAAGAGGTGGCAATCGCCTACAACTCGGAGGCACCCATTGCCCCGACGGGCGAGCCCGCGGCGATCGCCCCTGCGACGACCCAACCGGCGGCGGCGACATCGACCCCAGTAGCAGCGGCGCCGCGGCCGCGGCCAACTCGCCCGGCGAACGCACCCTCGGAACGCGCGCCCAGGCCTTCGTTTCAGGCAGACCCGGTTCGGTCGCCGGAACCGCAAGTCGTCCCTGCCCCGGCACCTGAGTCGATCAACCCTCCCGACCCGGAGCCGCTGGCAGCGGCCGAGCCTCCGGTACGGGAGTTCGAAGAGCTCGTCATCTCACCTGATTCCGTCATCGGACTTCAGATTGAAACCTCGACCACGAGTGAGCGCGCGCAGCTCGAAGACCTCGTCGTAGCCCATGTCACACGCGACGTCCGCGTCAATGGCAAGGTGGCCATTCCGGCTGGGGCGAAAGCGCACGGTGAGGTGACGCTCGTCGAGAGGGGCGGCCGTCTGCGGGACCGCGCCCGGCTCGGCGTTCGTTTCACGTCGGTTGTCCTGGCGGACGGCAGCAGAGTCCGCCTTGAATCCGAAACCGTCTATCGCGAGGGCGACGCGCCCAGCCGCGAGAGCGCGGCCAAAATCGGCGGCGGTGCGATTGGCGGCGCGATCATCGGCGGCATTCTTGGCGGCGCGAAGGGCGCGGCAATCGGCGGGTCCGTAGGCGCGGGTGCCGGAACAACCGCTGTTCTGGCCGGTGGACGCAACCCCGCGACGCTTCCGAGCGGAACACCAGTGACCGTCCGGCTGACTGAGCCGGTGATCGTCACCGTCGACCGGCAGTAAGGGCCGACGAGGTGTAAGATCGGGGCCGAGGAGCATCCATGCCCATGATCATTCGCCTTGCGCTCGCCGCCTCCCTGGCTGCTGCGCTCTTCGTCCCCGTCGCCGCCCAGGTCACAAAACAGGAAATCGCTGGCATCCGGAACTATTCACGGGTCGACGCCACGGTCGGCTGCGGGGGTGCCACGGATCCGAGCGCCATGGCCGGGCTGAAGAAAGAAGGATTCGTCTCGGTGATTAACCTGCGGCTCGCAAACGAAGAGGGCGCCAATGTCGAGGCAGGCCGCGCCGCCGCCCAGGCAGCCGGTTTGAAATACATTCATCTCCCCTTCAACGCCGCCATGCCTGAGCCGATGGTGATCGACAGCTTTCTTGTCGCCGTCGCGGATCGTTCGAACCAGCCGGTCTACATCCACTGCGGGTCCGCCAATCGCGTCGGCGCCGTGTGGATGATCAAGCGTGCGCTTCGAGACAAATGGCCGGTTGAGAAGGCTCTGGTCGAAGCGCAGGCGATTGGGCTCAACAACGCGGCGCTCACGACGTTCGCCACCAACTACATCAACTCGCACAAATAGAGTCCGCGAGCCACAGAGACACGAAGACACAGAGGAACAATCCTTATTGGATTGACTCTGTGTCTCTGAGCCTCTGTGGCCCGGTGACGTGTCAGACACCGAGTCCCCAGCCCCGAGCCATGGATCCCGCCGACTTCCGCCGCCACGGCTACGCGCTCGTGGACTGGATCGCGGATTACCTGGCTGATGCCGAGCGTTATCCCGTTCTACCAAGAGTGGAGCCCGGCGACGTCCGTCGGGCGCTGCCGACCGAAGCGCCGGAGCAGGGCGAACTGTTCGAGACGATCATCGCGGATTTCGACCGGGTGCTCGTTCCCGCGCTGACGCACTGGAACCATCCGGGCTTCTTCGGGTATTTCGCCATCACCGCCAGCGCGCCCGGTGTGCTTGCCGAATTCCTCGCCGCCGCGCTCAACCAGCAGGCGATGCTGTGGCGAACATCTCCCGCCGCGACCGAGCTCGAAGAGGTGTCGCTGGGATGGCTCCGCAGCCTGATGGGACTCCCCGACGCGTTCGAGGGCGTGATCTACGACACGGCGTCGATCTCGACGCTCCATGCCCTCGCCGCAGCCCGCGAAGCGTCCGTTCCAGAGGTGCGTGAGCTCGGTCTGGCTGGACGCCCAGAGGTCGGAGCGGTCCGCATCTATTGCTCGGAGCATGCGCATTCGTCCGTCGACAAGGCAGTCATCCTGCTCGGCCTCGGGCATCGCGCCGTTCGCAAGATTTCCGTCGACGATCAGTTCAGGATGCAAGCAACTGCGCTGAGCGAAGCTATCCAGGACGATCGCGCGGCCGGTATCCTGCCGATCGCCGTCGTCGCGACCGTCGGCACCACCTCTACCACCAGCATCGATCCTGTCCGCGAGACTGCAGCCATCTGCCACCGTGAAGGCCTGTGGCTGCACGTGGACGCCGCATACGCCGGGGTCACGGCGATGGTCCCCGAGTACCGCTCACGATTCGACGGCTGGGAGGAAGCCGACTCGATCGTCGTGAACCCGCACAAGTGGCTGTTCACGCCGTTCGACCTCAGCGCGTTCTATTGCCGCCGGATGGATATCGTTCGCCAGGCTTTTTCGCTGGTGCCCGACTACCTCGTCACCGCCGAGGGTACGCGGGGGGTTCGCAACCTGATGGACACCGGGATCCAGCTCGGCCGCCGCTTCAGATCGCTCAAGCTCTGGATGGTGCTCCGACATTTCGGCGCTGAAGGCATCCGAGCCGCGATCGTCGAACACATTCGCCTGGCGCAGCTCTTCGGTCGCTGGGTCGACGAGGACCCGAGATTCGAACGGGTCGCTCCGACGCCCTTCAGCGTGGTCTGCTTCCGAGCCAGGCCGCCGGAGCCAGGCCTGAGAGATGCCGAACTCGACGCGTTTAACGAGCGCCTGCTCGATGCCGTCAACGGAACTGGAGAGGTTTTCCTGTCGCACACACGGCTCAACGGACAGTTCGTGCTCCGACTGGCTATTGGACACCTGCGCACGACCGAGCAGCACGTCGCAAGAGCCTGGGAACTGCTCAGGGAGCACTCTGCCAAGGTGCGATAGTGCGAGGGTGGGACGGTGCGCACCTTCGCACCTCAGACTTCCCCGTCGAGCCTCCAGAGCTCAATCCAGTGATCCCCTTCTGGCTCGAGCGCAACACATCCATGCAGCGGAAAACCTGGTGCCGCCCCTTCGAGTGGGCGGAGCAAGGAGAGCAAACCTGGCAGATGCGGCATGTGGCCGACGATCAGGATCGAACGAGCGTCGCCTAGGAGCTCATCGCGGATCCACCGAGGCGGATCACCTGGTTGCAGACCATGGACCGCGAGGAATGCTGCCTGCGGATTGCAGGCGCGTCGGAAGAGCTGCGCGGTTTGGAGTGCCCGGATCTTGCCGCTGTGCCAGACCAGATCCGGTTTGACGCCTCGCGATGCCGCAGTCGCAGCGAGGGCCGTCGAGGCTGTGACGCCCCTCTCCGACAACGGCTGCATCGGGTCGACCGCCGGTCCAACCGCGTCACCGTGATGAACGAGCAGCAGCATCTGGCGACACGGTTCGGACCGGAACGGCTAGAGGGCTTTCTTCAGCGCCCCCACTTTGTCCGTCGCTTCCCACGTGAGGTCTTTGTCGCTCTTGCCGAAGTGTCCGTAGTTGGTCGTCTTCCCGTAAATCGGACGCCGCAGGTCGAGCTGGTCGATGATGTCGGACGGTTGGAAGCTGAACACGCGATTGACGGCGCGCGTGATCTTCGTGTCGTCCACCGTGTTCGTGCCAAACGTCTCGACATGGACGCTGACGGGATTGGGATGGCCGATCGCGTAGGCAAACTGCAGTTCGCACCGCGCGGCCAGGCCCGCTGCAACGATGTTCTTCGCAACCCAGCGGCCCATGTAGGCCGCGCTGCGGTCCACCTTCGTTGGATCCTTGCCTGAGAACGCCCCGCCGCCATGACGGCCCATGCCGCCGTAGGTATCCACGATGATCTTGCGGCCGGTCAAACCCGTGTCGCCCTGCGGGCCGCCGACCACGAAACGCCCGGTGGGATTGATGAGGAACTCGGTCTTGTTCGTCAGCCACTTTGCAGGAAGCACCTTCCTGATGACCTTCTCGATGCAGAACCGCTCGATCTCGGCGTGTTCCACATCCGCCGCATGCTGGGTGGAGATGACGACGTTGGAGATGGAGACGGGCTTGTCGTTCTCGTAGACGACCGACACCTGGGACTTCGCATCGGGGCGCAGCCACGCGGCGCCTCCCGCCTTACGGATGCGCGTCAGCTCACGACCGAGGCGATGCGCGAACATGATCGGCGCGGGCATGAGCTCGGGGGTTTCGTTGCACGCATAACCGAACATCAAACCCTGATCGCCGGCGCCCTGCTTCGCGGTCTTCTTGCCCTTGGCCTTGCGCGCGTCAACACCCTGCGCGATGTCGGGAGACTGCTGGGTGACGAGGACGTTCACGAACACCTTGTCCGCATGAAACACGTCGTCGTCGTTCACATAGCCGATCTCGCGGATCGTCTTCCGCGCGATATCGACGTAATCGAGCTTGGCCTTGGTCGTGATTTCGCCACCGATGATGGCCAGGTTGGACTTCACGTACGTCTCGCAGGCGACGCGGCTCATCTTGTCCTGTGCGAGGCAGGCGTCGAGGACTGCGTCGGAGATCGTGTCTGCCACCTTGTCTGGATGGCCTTCGCCGACGGACTCGGAAGAGAAAATGTAGCGGTTGCTCATGTGTTGTTCTGCTCGTTTTCGTTCAGTGCGTGGATGTCATATTAGCGCCTCAGAATGCGACATCCCAAGAGACTGAGAGTGGCCCAGCGGCGCGGCCCCTGTCAAGGCGCCGATGCAATGGCGCGACAGCGCGCGAGGCAAGTTACCGGACGCCGGATGGTCGCTGCTTCAGGATCCCGAGGTGGACTTTTGCAACCATGTGCATGTAGCCACCGGCGGCAGCGAAGCGATCCGCAGCCGCCGCGGTGATGTGCTCGAGTGCGCGGCGGTCGTCGCCGAGGGCCTCGAAGTAGAGCCCCAGGTATAGCTGGGCGTAGAACTGAGCGCTCGGCTGCGAGCCCGCGGCCTTCAGCACGGCCTCAGGCGTCAGCACTCCTCGAAACAAGTCGTAAACCTGCCGCATCGGCACCCGCGCGTCGGGGCCCACGGGGAGCAGCGCGGCCTTGGCCTTGGCGGGCGACTCGGCTCGCGCGACGCAGAGGAAATGCCACGCGGCGTTTTCGACATCATTGGGATTGACGGTTCGGTGCGACTCGAACTGCGCGCGACAGTCGGCGAAGCGCCCGGCGTAGTAAAGCGTGATGCCCCGCTGCCACAACTCCGGCGCTACGTCGGGTCGCACCTTGATCAACGCATCGAATCCCGCGACAGACTCGGAAATACGTCCGCGTTCGAAATCCGCGACAGCACGGTCGAGCAATTCTCGCGGCTGCTGGGCCACGAGGATTGGCGACGACAGGACGACCAAGGACGCGATGATCGCAAGCTCGACCGAGGTGACACCGACGCGCAGCAATCGAAACCTGTTGAACATGTCAGCGTCGCAGGTCGAGGGCGACCAGCGTGTTCTCGTTTCTCACGAACATGAAGCCGTCCGACAAAGCGGGATACGCCCTCACCGTCGCCGGCAGAACCTGCGCGCGGGCGAGTGGCTTGAACGCATCGGGCGACGCCGCCGCCAGGATCAACTCGCCTGACTCCCGCATGATGACAAGGCGGTCCCCAGCGAGCATCACCGACCCGGCGCGGAACTGGTCCTGACTCCAACGAACCTTCCCGGTGCGTAACTCGACGGCACGGAAGCTCGGGCCGAACTCCTGTCGTCCGTGATAGCCGTACAGGAATCCCTGATGGTGCACGCTCGTCGAGTAGTGATTCGACAGGACCTCGTCGGAGGTCCACAGCTCCTTGAGCGTCGATCCAGTGATCTCGAACACGCCCGCGCCGGGCCCGTATTCAGACGAAACGAACAAGAGATTCCCGACAACGACCGGCGTGGCCACATTGACGGAGGCAGCCTGCCGTGCCCGCCACGGCCGCTGAAACTGCACCTGCCCTGTGGCCGGGTCGAGACCGACGAGGTTGGCGCGGGTCAGGAAGATCGCGAGCCGGCGGCCGCCGATCGTGGCACCCGCCGCGGACGAATAGCTCGCGCCATCAGTCGTCGCGGTCCAGAGGACCTTACCGCTCTTGGCGTCGAAGGCCACGATGCCCGCCTTCGGCCCGCCCACGTTCGCCAGGACGCGGCCGTCCTCGACTAGCGGAGAACCGGCGGCGCCAAAGAAGCCCTTCGGTACCCCGAAGGTGCGCATGGCCTCCACGCTCCAGACCTTCGTGCCTTTCGCGAGGTCGACGGCATGGAGTTGTCCTTCGGCGCCATACGTATAGATGATGCCGTTGGCCACGACGGGTACAGCGCGCGGCCCCTCGTCAAAGCCGAAGTCGTCTCGGTAGGTCGTCGCATACGCGTAACGCCACTGCGCCGCGCCTGTCTTGACATCGAACGCATCGACAACCTCCTGGTTGCCAACGCGATGAAACAGGATGACGCGTCCCTGGACGACGACGGGACCGCTGAATCCCTGTCCGACCGGCACGCGCCAAACGACCTTCGGCCCCTGGGCCGGCCAGGATTCCGAGAGCGCGGGTCCGCGGTACACGCCGGTGCGATCGGAACCGAGGAACTGCGGCCAGTCCTGCGCCGCCACTCGGGCGGCAATGGCAAACGCCAAGAGCGTAGCCGCAGCGATCAGGCCTCGTGGCATGGGACGGCGGCTAACATACCACCTCCGACGCGTCCGGCTTGCGTCGACGCGGCCCTTTTTGGTACCCTGCTGACTCAATGTTCAGCGGCCTCCATCGTGCGCACCATCACCACCACGGCCATACGGCCGTCTGGCAGGTCTGCGCGCGCTGAGGGGAAACGACACACAGAACCCCACACCAGCTGAAACGCATGCAGCCCCGCCGGACCAGTGGCGGGGTTTTTTGTTGTACCGAACTTTGAATCTGGAACTCGAACTATGGACTTTTCAAAACTTGACGGACTGATTCCGGCGGTCGTGCAGGACCACGTCAGCGGAGAGGTGCTGATGGTGGGCTTCATGAACGCGGAGGCCTGGGACATCACGCGCCAGACGGGCTACGTGACCTTCTACAGCCGCACGCGCAACAAGCTCTGGACGAAGGGCGAAACCTCGGGCAACCGGCTCGCCGTCCGCGACATCCTGATCGACTGCGACGACGACACCGTGCTGGTGAAGGCCGAACGGCAGGGCGACGGCAATGTGTGTCACACGGGTGAGCGGACCTGTTTCTTTCAACGCGCGGAGGGCGTGACGATTCCATGAAACTCAAACTCGGGATCCCGAAGGGTTCGCTGCAGGACTCGACGATTCAGCTGTTCGCGCGCGCGGGCTTCAACATCTACGTCAACTCACGGTCGTACTTCCCCACGATCGACGACCCTGACGTGGAGTGCATGCTGATTCGCGCGCAGGAGATGGCGCGGTACGTCTCCGACGGCGTCCTCGACGCCGGCCTCACGGGCCAGGACTGGATCGAGGAGAACAGGCTGAGCGGCGCGGGCAAGCACCCGATCACGAGCCTTGCCGACCTGATCTATTCGAAGCAGAGCTTCGGCAAAGTGAAGTGGGTGCTGGCCGCACCAGAAGGCTCGCGCTTCAAGACGGCAAAAGACTTCGACGGCGGCACGGTTGCCACGGAACTGGTGCGCGTGACGAAGGCCTACTTCGATCGGCTCGGCGTGAACGTCAACGTGGAGTTCTCCTGGGGCGCCACGGAGGTCAAACCGCCAGTCCTCGCCGACGGCATCGTGGAGGCCACGGAAACCGGATCGACGCTCCGTGCGAACCGGCTGGCGATCCTCGACACGATCATGGAGTCGAATACGCAGCTCATCGCCAACGATGTCGCGCTCGCCGATTCCTGGAAGCGCGACAAGCTCAGCAACATCGCCCTGCTCCTTCGCGCGGCGATTGCAGCCCAGGGGCGCGTGGGGCTGATGCTCAACGTGCGCCGAACCGACCTCGACGGGATTCTGGTCTTGCTGCCGTCGCTGCAGGGTCCGACGATCTCGTCGCTGAGCGACCCGGACTGGGTCGCGGTCAATACGATCATCGAAGAAAAAACGGTGCGCGACCTGATCCCGAAGGTCAAAGCCGCGGGCGGACAGGGGATCGTTGAATATCCTCTCAACAAGATCGTGCTGTAGTCGGACTGAGGAGATGGGGACACGGGCCACAGAGGCACAGAGACACAGAGGAAATCCAGTTAGGGTTCTCCGTGCCTCTGCGTCTCTGTGGCTCGGGATTCGAAGGAGTAGGCCGGGTTCCGCGAAGCGGACCCGGCGGAGTCAATGCTGAAGATCGTTGAATCCCGTAATCGTCGAGCTGTCATGGCACTGCTCGTGCCAGCGAACAGGCGCGATGTCGTCACGGAACGTCGTGTCGCCGCGATCGTGGCGGCGGTCCGTCGTGATGGCGACCGCGCGTTGCTCCGGTATGCCAAGCGCTTCGACCCGCTCGACGGCCCAATCGAGGTCACCGAGGCCGAGATGAGGTCCGCAGCCGTAACCGTCCCCAGGCCGGTACGCTCGGCCATACGTGCTGCAGCTCGCAACATCCGCACGGTCGCCAAGCGTCAGGTCCCGAAGGGGTGGCGCGCGCAGGTCGCACCTGGCGTCACGATCGAGCAACGGATCGTCCCGCTCGATCGCGTGGGCTGCTACGTGCCGGGCGGCCGGTATCCCCTGCCCTCTTCCCTTCTGATGACGGCGATCCCTGCGAAGGCCGCCGGCGTGGCAGAGGTCGTCGTGGTCTGCCCGCGCCCGGATCCCGTGGTCATGGCGGCCGCGATCGAGGCCGGCGTCTCACGTCTCTTCCGCATCGGCGGGGCACACGCCGTGGCGGCCCTCGCCTACGGTACCGCTACGGTCCCACGCGTGGACAAGATCGTCGGGCCGGGGAATCGCTATGTGGCAGCGGCGAAAGCGCTCGTCGCCTCGGACTGCGGTATCGACTTCTACGCGGGTCCGAGCGAGATCGTCATCGTCTCCTCCCGCGGGCCCGCGGGCTGGATCGCCGCTGACCTGATCGCACAAGCGGAACACGACCCGGACGCGCGGGCCGTGCTCATCACTCCGAGCCGTGCCCTGGCCGCGAGGGTCGCGCGGGAGGTTGCGGCCCGCATGCCCGCCGAGGGGCCGGCCAGTCAGTCGCTCCGCGCTCATGGCGGCATCATCGTGACGACGTCCGCCGACGAAGCCATGGAGCTCGCCAATCTCGCCGCGCCAGAGCACCTGGTCGTGGACGACGAGCGACAGGCCTCGAAGATACGGTGCGCGGGCTCCGTGTTCGTGGGCGCGTGGTCGGCCCAGGTCGGCGGCGACTATGCCTTCGGTTCGAACCACGTGCTGCCCACGTCTGGTGCAGCGAGGTCGCGTGGCGGGCTCTCCGCGGTGGACTTCGTGCGACAGATCACCGTTCAACGCGTCACGCCGGCTGGACTACGGCGAATCGGCGACACGGTGATGACGCTCGCCACGGCCGAAGGGCTGAAGGCGCATGCGGCGTCCATCGCGATCAGGGTGACGTAATGGTGCTACAGGGATATCCCAGCCCCGGAGAGGGATTGCGGCTGCACTTGAACGAGAACACGGGCGGCTGCTCGGATCGAGTACTCGAAGCCATTCGCCAGGTCCGTCCGAGCGACGTCTCCACCTATCCGCAGTACCGTGAGGCGGTCGATGCCACGGCACGGCACTTCGGTGTGAACCCCGACTGGGTGCTGCTCACGAACGGGCTGGACGAGGGCATCCTCATGGCCGCGGTCGGGCATATTGCCAAGGCGCGCGTGCACGACGCGGAAACGATCATTCCGCAGCCCGCCTTCGATCCGTACCCCAACTCGACAATGGCGGTGGGAGCCAAGGCCGTGTGGGTGCCGCCTGGGCCCGACTTCGCGTTTCCGACGCAGGCGGTCATCGATGCGGTGACGCCCCGCACACGGATGATCTTTCTCAACACCCCGAACAATCCGACCGGACAGCTCATCACCACGACCGACCTCGCCCGCATCTGCGAGGCAGCGCCTCACGCGGTGGTACTCATCGACGAGGCCTACATCGAGTTCGGAGGGACGACGTTTCTGCCGCAACTCGCGCGATACCCGAACGTCCTCCTCGGACGAACATTCTCGAAGGCGTATGGTCTCGCCGGCCTGCGCGTCGGCGTCGTCATCGGCCAGCCTCAGGCGCTCGATCCCGTGCGGTCCGTCACGTTGCCGTTCAACATCAACGGCATCGCCCTGACCGCCATGCAAGCGGCGCTGGAGGACACCGAGTTCCTGCCCCGCTACGCAGCGCAGGTCAAGGACTCTCGGGAGTTGCTGTACAGCGCATGCCGTCGTCTGGGGTTGCCGTTCTGGCCCAGCGCGGCCAACTACGTCATGGTGCGCGTCGGAGAGACGGCGCCCTTCGTCGCAGCCATGGCGGCCAGAACGATTCACGTTCGCGACCGGTCGAAGGATCCAACCACCCCTGGGTGCATCCGGATCACGACCGGGATCCTTCCCCACACGCTCGCCGCGATCGAAGCGCTGGACACCGTGATGGCCGCGAGGCAGGCATGAGCACAACGAAACCGAGAGCAGCGGCATTCAATCGACAGACGACCGAGACGCAGATTCGAGGGCGGCTGGTCATCGATGGGCAGGGTCGCTACGACGTCAGCACCGGCATCCGGTTCCTCGACCACATGCTCGAGCTCTTCACGCGGCACGGCGGGTTCGATCTGACACTTCGCGCGACGGGAGACCTGGACGTCGATCAACACCACACGGTCGAAGACGTCGGCATCGTCCTGGGCGAAGCCGTGCTCAAGGCCCTCGGCGATCGCAAGGGGATCAACCGCGCCGGCTATTTCGTGATGCCGATGGACGAGACACTGGCCGTGGCCGCCGTGGATCTCAGCGGGCGTCCGCACTCGGTCGTCGACCTGAAGCTGCGCGTCCGTCGCGTCGGTGATCTGCAGAGCGAGCTGATCCACGATTTCTTCGACGGTTTCGCGGCGGCCGCGCGTGCCAACGTACATGCGAAGGTCCTGTACGGCCGCTCGAGCCACCACCATGTCGAGGCCGTGTTCAAGGCGTTCGCGCGCGCGTTGCGAGTCGCGTGCGCGAAGGATCGGCGTCTCGCGAAGATGCTGCCCAGCACCAAGGGTCTGCTGTGATCGCGCTCATCGACTACGGCGCCGGCAATCTCACGTCGGTCAAGAAGGCTCTCACGGCGCTCGACGCTGAGTTCAAGGTGCCCTCCGCGCCAGAGGAATGTGCGGACGTCTCCGGACTGATCGTGCCAGGCGTCGGTCACTTTTCGGCGACGACGGCCCTCGGGGCCCCGTGGCGGCAGGCGATCGGATCGGCCGTGGATAGCGGGACTCCACTCCTCGGGATCTGTGTCGGCATGCAGTGGTTGTTCGAAGGCAGCGAGGAGGCGCCAGACGTCCCCGGCCTGGGCCTGCTCACCGGGACCTGTCGATTGCTGCGGGGCGACGCCGATCGGCGCTTGAAGATTCCCCACGTCGGCTGGAACGCGCTGGAGCTCCCCCGAACATCTCGACTGCTCGCCGGGCTGGCGTCAGGTGCGTACGTTTACTTCACACACTCCTTTGCCGCACCGGTCACGCCTGATTGCGTCGCATCGACGAGGCACACCGACGCATTTGCCGCCGCCGTCGAACGTGACAACGTCTTTGGCGTCCAGTTCCACCCCGAGAAGTCCGCCGACGCAGGTCTCCAGATCCTGCGGAACTATCTCGAGCTCTGCGGATAGCCAGCGCCTACCCATGCTGACCAAACGGATCATCGCCTGCATGGACGTTCGTGACGGCCAGGTCGTCAAGGGTGTCAAGTTCCAGGAGCTGCGGCACGCAGGCGACCCAGCGGATCTCGCCCGCCGCTACAACGTGGAAGGCATCGACGAGGTCGTGGTGCTCGACATCACGGCGACGCTCGAGACTCGGCAGGCGCTGGCGCGCACGATCAGCGCTGTCGCGCACGAGATCTTCCTGCCGCTCACGGTCGGCGGAGGCATCCGGTCGGAGGATGACGCGGCGGCCGCTGTCAACGCGGGTGCGGACAAGGTCAGCCTGAACACCGCGGCGCTGCGGAACCCGGATCTCATCTCGACGCTGGCGCGACGGTACGGCAGCCAGGCCGTGATCGTGGCCATCGATGCCAAGCGCCAGGGCGATCGTTTCGCGGTGTACGTGCGCAGCGGGACCGCCGACGCCGCTCGCGATGCCGTGGAATGGGCGCGCGAGGCCGAGGCGCGTGGAGCCGGCGAGATCCTGCTGACGTCAATGGACCGCGACGGCACGCGGTCCGGCTTCGACTGCGACATGACGGCTGCCGTCTCGGACGCAGTCAACATTCCGGTGATTGCCTCCGGCGGCGCCGGCGGCCTTGAACACTTCGCCGACGTGTTCACACGCGGCCACGCGGATGCAGCCCTCGCCGCGTCGATCTTCCACTACGACGACACGGGCGTCGCCGACGTGAAGCGCTATCTCCACACGCAGGGCATTCCGGTTCGGCTGTAGTCGATGCGCTCTTCGCCGTCACGGGCCACAGAGGCTCAGAGACACAGCGCAGGCTCACTAGAGCGGTTCGCATTTCGCCGTAGCGCGCACGCTTCAGCGTGCGCGTGTCCGCCGAATCGAAAAGCGGTCTAATACAGACATTCGTGACTTCGCGGTCCGTGGAAACAAGATGCTGATTCCCTCGATCGACCTCCAGGGCGGCCACGTCGTCCAGCTCGTGCAAGGCGAGAAGCTCGCCATCGAAGCCCCTGACCCGGAGCCGTGGATTCTCAAGTTCGCCCGCTTCCCACGCGTCCAGCTCATCGACCTCGACGCCGCGAAGGGTCAGGGTGACAACGCAGGTCTGGTCAGCGCGATCTGCGGACGGCTTCCCTGCCGGGTCGGCGGCGGCATCCGAAGCGTCGACCGCGCGCGGGCCGTGCTGAACGGAGGCGCTCACGCCGTCATCGTGAGCTCATCGCTGTTTCGCGACGGATCGGTGGATCTCGCATTCGCCACGCAGCTCGCCGATGCGGTTGGGCCCGAGCGGGTCATTGCCGCCGTTGACAGCCGTGGCGGACGTGTCGCCATCCACGGCTGGAAAACCATCCTCCCGATCACCGCCGTCGATGCCGTCCGCGCGCTCGAGCCCTATTGCGGCGAGTTCCTGTACACCCACGTCGATACCGAGGGTCTGATGGGCGGCACAGACATGGACGCGATCATGGCCGTCCGCCGCGCCACCAGTCGCCGCGTCACCGCCGCCGGCGGCATCACCACGCACGAGGAAATCGATCGTCTCCACGAGGCGTCCGTCGACGCCGTCGTCGGCATGGCGATCTACACGGGTCAGCTGGCCATCTAGCTCGCTGGTAGTTGGTAGCTGGTAGCCGGTAGCTGGTGGCTCACGCGCAGGCTGAAGCCTGCGCTCTACGAAAACCTCCTGGCTACGGGCTACCGGCTAGACTACCGGCTACCGACTACCAGTGAGCGGGAGTCCAATCGAACGGAGGCGGTCAGCCAGCACGTGGCTACGAGCTACCGGCTACCAGCTACCGGCTATCCACCGGCCTGTGTTACGGTAATCGTCGTATCGGTTACGTCTTTTAACGTAACGACTACGTCACACAACGTAACGCATGAATAATCCGTTCATTTACGGAGAAATCGCGCCCGGCGACGCGTTCGCGGACCGCGAGGTCGAGCTCGACCGCCTCGTCACCGACCTGTCGGGCGCCCAGAAGGTGTTCCTCATCTCGCCCCGACGCTACGGCAAATCGTCGCTCGTGCACCGGGCGCTGGCCGTCCTCTCGCGCCAAGGGGCGCTTACGGTCAACCTGACGGTCAGCAGCTACAGCTCCTACGTGTCCTTCCTCGAGGGATACGCCCGGGCCCTTGCAACGGTGGAAACGAAGTGGCAGCGGGCGCGTACCTGGCTGAGCGAGGTCATCACGACCACCAGACCCGAGCTCCGATACGAAACGTCCGATCCGAATCAGGGGCATTTCTCCGTCGCGTTTCCGGCCGTCAGAACCGAGCGCGACATCAATCGTCTCGCCAACGAGATTTTTGCGCTGCCCGGCCGGCTTGCGGCCGAGCGAAAGCGGACGGTCGTCGTCTCGCTCGACGAGTTCCAGGCCATTGAAGGCTTCAACGGCGGGTCGGTCGAGCACGCCTTGCGGGCGGCTGCGCAGCAGCAGCGACAGGTGGGCTACGTATTCGCCGGCTCCGAACCGAGCCTCATGGAGAAGATGATCGGCCCGCGCCGGCCCTTCTACAAGGCTGGTCCCGTCATGCGGCTCGAGCGGATCCCCGCGGCCCTCTTCGCCGAGTTCATCGAAGCGCGATTTGCCGCAAGCGGCATCCGCGCCGAAGCGGATCTGGGAGTCGCCATCGTCGATCTGGCAGGAAACCTCCCGTACGACGTGCAGCGTCTGGCGCATGAAACATGGGACGACGTGCGCACAGCGGGCGGACGCAAGGCCAGCCTGGAAAGCCTTCACTCGACGCTGACGCGGCTCCTGGCCGAGCAGGACACGTTGTTCGAAGCCATCTGGCAACGGCTGACGATGGCCCAACGGGCCGTGCTGCGCGCGGTTGTCCTGCAAAGCGGCCGCGAGTTGCTGTCGGCGGATACACGGGCCCGCTACCGGCTCGGCGGACCGTCGAGCATCCAAGGATCGCTGGCAGCCCTCGTCAAACAGGACCTCCTGATGAAGGAGGCCTCTCGATACCTCGTGCTGGACTCTCTGCTCCGCGAATGGATCGCGCGCAAGACGTTCTGAAGCGGCCCCTGCTTGCCCGTCTCGGGCTGGACCGGCCCGAGCTTCGTGCCTGGGCGACGTACGACTGGGCGAACTCCGCTTTTCAGTCGACGGTCATCACGGCCGTCTTCCCGGACTTCTTCGCCTCGGTCGCCGCAGCCGACCTGCCGCCCGCGGTGGCAACGGCGCGATATGCCTGGGCGACGACGATTGCCGTGGCGATCATCGCGATTCTCGGCCCGATGCTCGGCGCAATCGCCGACTCCCGTGCACTCAAGAAGCCGATGCTTGGGGCGTTCATGGGCATCGGCGTAATCGCCACGCTCATGATGGCGACCATCGATCGCGGCGAGTGGCAGTACGCCGCGATCATCTTCATCGTCGCCAACATCGCGATTGCAGCCAGTTTCGTGTTTTACGACTCGCTGCTCCCTCATATCGCCGCGCCCGAAGAAATGGATCGTGTCTCGACCTCCGGCTACGCGATCGGGTATCTCGGCGGCGGTATCGTCCTCATCATCAATCTGCTCTGGATTCTGAGGCCCGAGACGTTCGGGATCCCGGACACGGTGGCCGCGATCAAGCTGTCCTTCGTGAGCGTCGCGATCTGGTGGCTGGTGTTCTCGATCCCGCTCTTCAAGTACGTGCCGGAGCCGCGGCGAACCTCCGAGAGAATCGACACAGGCGAGGGACAGGTGGTGCGATCGGGGTTCGCCCAGGTCGTGCACACGTTCCACGAGCTGCGTGGCTACCGGCAAGCGTTCCTGATGCTGGTGGCGTTTCTGCTCTACAACGACGGTATTCAGACGATCATCCGCATGGCCACGATCTATGGCGCGGAGATTGGTATCGATCGCAATGCCCGTATCGCGGCCTTCGTCCTGGTTCAGTTCGCCGGGGTCCCTTTCTCATTTCTCTTCGGCGCCGTAGCCCATCGCATCGGCGCCAAGCGCTCGATCTTCATGGCGCTCACGGTGTACGTCGGTATCAGCGTGCTCGGATACTTCATGACCGCGGCGTGGCACTTCTTCGTCCTTGCCTTCCTCGTCGCCACCGTCCAGGGCGGCAGCCAGGCGCTCAGCCGGTCGCTGTTCGCGCGCATGATTCCCAAACAGAAATCCTCGGAGTATTTCGGGTTCTTCTCGGTATTCGAGAAATTCGCCGGAGTCGCCGGACCGGCGCTCTTCGCGCTGTCGGTGTCGCTTTTCGGCTCCAGCCGGGCGGCGGTGTTGTCGGTCATCCTGTTTTTCGTCGCCGGCGGGCTCGTTCTGACTCGGGTCAACGTCGCCGAAGGCGAGGCACAGGCGTTGCTAAAGGCGTAAGGTCGCATCATGACGTCAACCCTTCTCACCGGCGTTGTCGCCCTCGTTCTGGCAGTGCAGACGGTAGACACTCGTGCGTGTTCGCCTCAGACGCCAACGACTCCGACGCCAGAGGCGCCAGCGCCGCCGACCGGTGGCCGCTTCACGACCGCCGACGGCGTTCGCTTCATCGCCGAAACGGTCGTCACGAACCTCGAGATCCCCTGGTCAATGGCGTTTTCGCCGGACGGACGCCTGTTCGTCACCGAGCGTCCTGGACGCGTGCGAATCATCGACACGACCACTCGAGGCTCGGAGCTGGCCCTGACACTGGACGACGCCTTCACGCAGGGCGAAGCGGGCCTATTGGGACTGGCGCTCGATCCGGAGTTCGCTCAGAGCCGTCTCGTGTATCTCTACTACTCGGCTCGGCTTCCTGGCGGCGGCGCCGTCAATCGCGTCGTCCGGTACCGCGAGGCCGGCTCACGACTGGCGGAGCGTGTTGTCCTCCTCGACAACATCCCAGCGGCGAACATTCATGACGGGGGGCGCATCCGGTTTGGGCCAGACGGACTGCTGTACATCACAGCCGGTGATGCGGCCAACGCGAGCCGGTCGCAAGATCTCGGGTCGACGGCCGGCAAGATTCTGCGGATTAACCGCGACGGCACGACGCCGCGCGACAACCCCTTCGGGTCGCCGCTCTACTCGTACGGGCATCGCAATCCTCAAGGGATCGACTGGCATCCCACAACCGGCGATCTCTGGGCGTCGGAGCACGGGAACAACGGCAACGACGAGATCAACGCGATCGACGCCGGGGTGAACTACGGATGGCCCCAGATCGAGGGCAGCGCCTCCTTGCCCGGCATGCGAGTCCCCGTCACGTTCTACAACCCCGCGATCGCTCCCTCGGGTGCGTCATTTTACCGGGGCGACCGCTTTCCGCGATTCAGCGGCAACCTGTTCGTCGGCGCCCTACGCGGCACCCACCTGTTGCGCCTCGTGCTCGACTCGGGACCCCCACGGCGCATCGTCGCCCAGGAGCGGCTGCTCGACGGCGCCTTCGGCCGCATCCGGGACGTCGTGACGGGACCGGACGGCTATCTATACCTGTGTACAAACAACCGCGACGGTCGTGGAAACCCGGTTGCCACCGACGATCGCATCGTACGACTGGTGCCGGAGACCTAGACGACCGCTCTTTCGATTCGGCGTCGAGCGAAGGCTTTACCCTCGCGGGTACGCACACGCTGAAGCGTCCGCTGTTACGACTGAAACGCTCACCGTCTAGCCGGAAGTTCACACTTCAAAGTGAAAGTCGGAAGTCGACGGTCGAAGTCAAGATTCCGACATGCGCCCCTCAGGCCAGGCGCTTGGTCAAGCGCAGTGTGGCCAAGGCCAGGATGGCAAGACCCCACGCGAGCAGCGCCAGGGCTTCCGGCCAGAACACCTCGAGCCCGATGCCCTTGAGAAAGATGCCGCGCAGGATGACGAGGAAGTAGCGCAAGGGAATCAGATAGGTGACCGGCTGGATGACGACCGGCATGTTCTCGATCGGGAAGATGAACCCCGAGAGAAAGACCATGGGCAGCAGGAAGAAGAACGACGCTCGTCATCATCGCCTGCTGCTGAGTTCGCGAGATCGTGGAAACGAAGAGGCCCAGCCCGAGGGTGCGTCAGCAGGTAGACAAGGCACATCACGAGAAGCAATGCCAGGCTGCCCGCGAAGCGGAACCTCGAACCAGCCGACGGCAACGGCGACGACGAGAAGCGCGTCCACCATGCCGAGAATCGGCGTAGGGCACGAGCTTCCCGACAATCAGCTCCCATCTGGCGAGCGGCGTCACGTTGAGCTGCTCGAGCGTGCCCAGCTCCTTCTCGCGCACGATCGCCATCGACGACAGGTTCGTCGTGACGACAAGCAGCACGAGCGCGAGAATGCCCGGGAATCATGAACATCGCGGCTCTCGAGGCTCGGGTTGAACCAGACGCGGACGTCGGCGCTGATGAGCCGGCGCGGTGCCTCGGCCCTGGCGACGCCGAGAGCTCGCGCGCGTAGGCGACGACGAGCGCCCGCGGCATAGCCGAGCGCGACGTTCGTCGAGTTGGCATCGGTGCCATCCGCTACGAGCTGAATCGCGGCGGGCCGTCCGGCGCGGACACGCTCCCCGTAGCCGGCCGGAATCGCAAGCGCCATCCACGCGTCGCCGCGGTCGAGATACGCTGTCGACTCCGTCGGCCAAAGAGGAGACGGTATCCACGATCACGAACGTTCTCCGAGGCCTCGAACCGTTCGATGAGCTCTCGGCTCGCCGCGGATCGGTCTTGGTCCACGACGACGATCGGGCACGTCCGGACGTCGGTGGTCGCGGCATAGCCGAGCATCGTGAGCTGGAGGATCGGCGCCAGGATGACGATGCCGAACAGCCGCGGGTCCTGACGCAGCTCGAGGAACTCCTTGCGCACGAGGTGGAGGACGCGTCTCATCCGCCCATGCCCCACTCGCGCCTGAGGCGGAGCGATGCCAGCGACAGGACGATCGCGGCAAAGACGACGAGCGCGGCCAGTTCCTGCCAGAACACCTCGAGACCGACGCCCTTCAGGACGATCCCTCGAAGGGCGATGAGGAAGTAGCGCGCGGGACGGCGTACGTGATGGTCTGGAGCACCGCCGGCATGCTGGAGATCGGGAAGATGAATCCCGAGAGCATGAGGGTCGGCAGATACGAGGTCAGCAGCGCGACCTGAAACGCGACCTGCTGGGTCTCGGCCAGGGTCGAGATCAGCACGCCGAAGGCCAGGGCGCCGACGAGAAATATCGACACCGCGAGGAGCAGCATCGCCCACGATCCGCGCATCGGCAGATCGAAGAGCAGCATCGAGAGCGCCGATGATGCCCATCGACGACACAAGCGACACGCAGAAGTACGGCACCGTCTTGCCGACGACGTACGCCAAGCGGGCCTACCGGCGACATCCGCACCTGCTCCATCGTGCCGACTTCCTTCTCGCGCACGATCGAGAGCGCGGTCGACACGACCGCCGTGAGCATCGCGATGTACGCGATCAGCCCGGGCACGAGGAAGCAGGGTGCTGCGAAGCTCCGGGTTGTACCAGACCCGCGGTCTCCGCCGTCAGGAGCGGCGCGGCCGGCGCGACCGACGCGCGCCTGCATTTCGTAGCGCGTGGAGATGCGCGCTCACGAGGCCCGACGGCATAGGCCATCACCGTTGTCGCCGTATTCGCGTTGTCGCCGCTGATGATGAACTGCACGGCTGGTCGGCTCGCCGCGCGCCGCGTCGCGACCGAATCCGCCTGGAATGACCAGCACCGCTCTTGCGTCGCCGCGATCGAGAACGCCGACGATGTCGACGTCTGCTCGGCACATCCTGAACGAGCGCAAAGTATCCGGAGTTGCACGAATGCAGAAATGACGTCTCGGCTGGCGCTGCTGCGGTCGTTGTCCTGCACGGCGAGCGGTATGTTTCGAATGTCGAAGTTCAGCGCGTAGCCGTAGAGCAGCAGGAAGAAGGCCGGCACGAACAGCACAATCGACAGGGTGCGCCGGTCCCTCAGAATCTGACGAATCTCTTTGGAAGCAACCGCCAGCGCCTTCACGAATGCGCTCCGTTCGGCGATGTCGAGGAACGCATCTTCGAGTGATGGCTCGACGACGCGGCAGCTCGCCGTCACACCGGCGGCGGTAAGGCGCGCGGCAATCTCCTCGGGGCTGACCTCAGCCGAGCGCATCACCGCGTGAACGGCGGCGCCAAAGATGCTCGTCTTCTCTACGTCCGGCATTTCGTCGAGCCGTCGCATCGCCTCCACCGGCTTCGACGCGCGCACCTCGAGAATGGGCCTGCCGGCAAACACCTGCCTTCAACTCCGCCACGGTGCCGAGCGCTGCCAGGCGTCCGGCATGGATGATGGCGATGCGGTGGCAGTGCTCTGCCTCGTCCAGGTAGTGGGTCGTGACGAGCACCGTCGTGCCATTCTGGCTAGCTCGTCGATGAGCCGCCAGAAGCTCCGCCGCGACGAGCGGATCGACGCCGCCGGTCGGCTCGTCCAGAAAGACGATGGGCGGTTCGTGCAGGATGGCGCACCCGAGGCCGAGACGCTGTTTCCAACCACCGGAGAGCGAGCCGGTGAGAGCCGCCTCGCGTCCCGTGCAGGCCCGCCATCTCCAGCACGGCCGCACGGCGCGCGGCGAACCGTTCGCGCGGCAGGCCGTAGATGCCGGCGAAGAAGGCGATGTTCTGATCGACGGTCAGCTTCTCGTAGAGAGAAAACCGCTGAGACATGTAGCCGATGCGCTGTTTCACGCCTTCGGGATCGCGGCTCGACGTCGACGCCGCCGACACTGGCTGAGCCAGAGGAGGGGCGAAGGAGCCCGCACAGCATCCGGATCGTCGTCGATTTGCCAGCGCCGTTGCTGCCCAGGAAACCGAAGATCTCTCCTTGGCGCACGTCGAAGCTCAGATCGTTGACGGCCACGAACTCCCCGAAGCGCCGCGTGAGCCGGCGCACTTCGATCGGGTTCATCGACCCAGCGCCCTGGCGAGCCGTGCCTCGGCAAACCGGACGCCGGCCAGCGCGCGGGTGCGATCGAGCTCCGCCTGGAGCCGCGCGACCTCGGCATCGAGGACTTCGGTTTGTGCGATCACGCCGGCGCGGTATCGTTCGGCCACGACACGGCTGGCCTCGGTGGCGGCCCGCACGGCGTCGGCCGGCCGCGGCGACGGCGGCGCGGCCGGAGTCGATCTCGAGCAGACGCTGGCGGACTTCGAGCGCGACGACCGAGTCGAACTCGGCAAGCCGCTCGCGCGCGGCGGTGATGGCCGTGCCGGCTTGGGCGGCCTCCGCGCGTGCGCGCCCCCCATCCCAGAACGACCAACTGCCGCTGATCCCGGCGTCCCATGAGTGGTCCCATCGCTCGGTCCGCGGAAAGAGGCGTGGGTTCGGCCGCGCGTAGTCGACGCCACCGGTGCCAGCGAGATCACGGGCCGCTGCGCTCGTTCGGCTGCGACTCGCACGTGCTCCGCCGCATCGATCCGCTGCTCCAGCGCCTGACGTTCGTTCCGCTTCGCGCGAGCCTCAGCCACGAGGTCCTGCTCGGCGGGATGCCGGCGGCGCCGAAAGCTCGAGCACCGCCTCGGGCTCGATCGGCTGCAGCAGGTCGCCGTCGATCAATCGAGCGAGTTCCGCCGAAGACAGAATCTCGCTGGTTCCGGGCTTCGATGAGCAGCATCCGTTGCCGCGATTCCTGGGCTTCGGCAGACGCCACGTCGTTGGGTGGCACCAGACCTGCGGCCAATTGCTCCCGGACATCACCGCACGTGCGCCTGCGCACGCGCGAGACTCTGTTCGAGCACGTCCGAAGCGGCGCGAGCCGTCACGAGCGCCCAGACGCGCGGGCGACCTCCAGCCGAAGATCGGCCTGAGCGGCGCCACGTCGGCCGACGCAGCCGACGCCTCCGCCCTCGCGGCACGCTCCAAGAGCGTCGGTTCGGCCGCCGTTGTAGATCGGCCACTGCGCATCGACCCTCGTGCGGTAGTTGTCCGGCGCATCCGGGTACAGACACGAGGAAGGCCGGCCGGGCCCGGAACGAAGAACTGGAGTCACATGGTTGGTGCGCGTGTAACCCCCAACGAGCGACACGATTGGGCGATCGGCAGCCTCCCGAACGGCGATCGCCCCTTCAGCGGTTGCCGCACGGGCACGGGCCTCGGCGAGTCGGTGGCTCGCCGCTACGGCCCGGCTCTGCGCCTCCTGGAGTGAGATGCGGAGTACAGCGACCTCCTGGGCCGTCGACACCGACGGCAGGAACGACCAGAGCAGCGCTCCGATCAGCGCGACACGTGTGTGGGCGACCCTTGCGACGATCGCATTCATGACGCTCGTTCCTTTGCAGTGAGGCGGGCAATGACAACGTCCTCGAGCGACGTGGCTCCGGGCATCTCGGCTCGCAAGCGTGAGGGCTCGTCGCAGGCCAGGACACGGCCTTCGTGCATCAGCGCGACACGGCTGCACCGCTCTGCCTCGTCGAGATAGGGCGTTGACATCAGAATCGTGATGCCGCGAGACAGGAACTCCGACAGCAACTTCCAGAATTCCCGTCGTGACACGGGATCGACACCGGTGGTCGGCTCATCGAGCACGATCAACGCGGGTTCGTGGACGAGCGTGCACGCGAGCGCCAGTTTCTGCTTCATCCCGCCGGACAAACGGTCGGCGAGCCGAGTCCGAAATGATGTCAACTGGGTCATCTCGAGCAGCTGATCGCGACGCCGACGGTAGTCGCGCACGCCATGAATCTCGGCGAAGAAGGCGATGTTCTCGTCGATCGTGAGATCGCCATACAGACTGAACCGCTGCGACAGATATCCGACTCGCTCGGTCACCGCCCGATGCTCCCGCACTGGGTCGTGCCCAAGGACACGAATCGCTCCGGCGTCTGGTCGGAGCAGCCCGCACATGAGGCGAATCGCGGTGGTCTTGCCGGCACCGTCCGAGCCAATCAACCCGAACATCTCGCCCGGTTGCACGTCCATCGTGACGGCGCTCAGAGCCTCGGTTGCTCCATAGCGCTTCGTGACGTTGGTCATCTCGATTGCCCCGCTCACGGCCGGCGAAGCTCCGCGTCCACGGGCATACCTTGCTTCAGCACGCCGGCGCTGTTGTCGACGGCGACCTTGATCCGATAGACGAGCTTCGACCGCTCGTCCGCGGTCTGCACATTTCGGGGCGTGAACTCCGCCTGCGGGGAGATGAACGTCACCTTGCCGGGAACCCTGCTCGCCCGCGTCAGTCAAGACGTCCAGGGCCTGACCGAGAGACACGATCGACATGAACGGCTCCGGGACGAACAGGTTGGCCCACGCGCGATCCATGTCCGTGACGACGAGGATTGGCATGCGTGGCGCGACCATCTCGCCGGCATCACTCAGTGTCTGGGTCACGATGCCCCCGATGGCGCGACCACGACGGCGTCCGTTCGCATCTTCTCGAGCACCGCGAGTTGTGCGTCCACCGAAGCCACGCGCGCTCGGGCCGTCTCCACCTCTTCGGGGTGGGCACCCGACTGCAACCGCGCAACGACCTCCCGCGCAGCCCTCACACGATCGCGCGCGCCGCGCTCCCGTTCCCGTGCCACATCCACCCTCGCCCGCGCGTCGTCCCGTTGCTTCTGCGAGCCGGCATTGGCCCCAAGGAGTGCTTCGAATCGCTGCAGGTCGATCTCGGCGGCACGCAGATCGGCTTCGACTCCGGCAACCTCGGCCGAAGCGCTGTCCACCTGGGCCTCGGCCTGACGGATCTCCTCGGGTCGAGCGCCGGCCAGCAGCAACCGGACCTGGGCGGCGGCGGCATTCCGCTCGGCCCTGGCTCGGCCGACTTGCAGCTCCACGTCGCGCGTATCCAGATTGGCGACAACCGCTCCAGCCGTCACCCGATCTCCTTCCGCTACCCGCAACTCGATGAGACGGCCGCCGACCTCCGCGGCGACTTGCACTTCCGTCGCTTCCACGTGACCTGACACGCGGACGGTCCCGGACGGCTCGGACTCGCGGCAGCCGAAGAGCGCCGCGCAGGCGGCGGCGATGGTCCACTGAAGGCGTCGGTGTGTGGTTGTCATGAATGTCTCCGTAGAATCCCGCGTGCGGCCTGTTGCATGTGCTGCACAAACTCCTTGGCGTCACGCGGCTCGGCCGCGGCGAGGCCCTGTGTGTTCTTGCGCTGTGCCACGACGCGCTGCCGGGCAAAGAACATCAGGATGGACGGCAGGATGGTGAGATACGTCAGCAGCGGATCGGCCGCGCGAAACGTCCCCTCGCGCTGTCCCTGAACGATGACGTCGCGAACAGCCAGGTAGACCGCGTTCATCAGTGCGAATGTCTTGTTGTCGATGTGCGCCGCGCCCGAGGCGAGTTCTCGCAGCATGATGGGAGGAAACCAGGGACGCGCCGCCGCCTCCTCGACCAACGTCACGATCCAGGCGTCGAGCTTCTCTTCCGCCGCACCGGGACCGTCGGCAATCGCGCGGGTGCGCGTGCCAACGGCGCGGAACATCTCGCGGAGCACCTCGAGGTACAAGTTCAGCTTGCTGCCGAAGTGGTAGTAGATCATCGCCTTGTTGACGCGGGCCTTGGCGGCGATGCGATCGACGCCGCCGGCGTCGTAGCCTCGGAGGGCGAACTCCTGCGCCGCGGCCCGAAGGATGGCCACGGGGGCATCGGCGCCGCGTGGACGAGGCGTGTTAACCAACCGGTTAGTTAATACAGCGATAGCCCTTGCACCGTCAAGTCCGGCGTACCATCCTCAGACATGCGCATCGTCATTGCCGGTGGAACGGGCTTCCTGGGTACCGGGCTGGTCGATCGTCTTCGGACGACGGGTCACACCGTGACCGTGCTCGCGCGGCGCCCGAGACGTGAGGGTGAGGTCGAGTGGAACCCCGGCGGTTCGCCCGCCCCGCTGGCCCGTGCCCTCGAAGGCGCCGACGCCGTGATCAATCTGGCGGGTGCCTCGATCGGGCGGCGGTGGACGCGGGCGCACAAACGCGAGCTCTGGGAGAGTCGCGTCCCTCTGACCCGTGTGCTCGTCGAGGCCTTGAAGAGAACCACACCCGTGCCCGGCACGTTCATCAGCGGATCCGCCGTCGGTGTCTACGGCGATCGCGGTGATGAACAGCTCACTGAAAACAGTCCAACCGGCCACGGGTTCCTTGCGTCCCTCGGAGAGGCGTGGGAAAAGGAGGCCCTCGCCGCCGCGACGCACACGAGGGTCGTGCTCGTCAGAACCGCCGTCGTCCTCGATCGGAAAGGCGGCGCGCTTCCGCAGATGGCCCTCCCGTTTCACTTCTTCGTGGGCGGACCGATTGGATCAGGCAGGCAATACCTCTCGTGGATTCACCGTGACGATTGGACGTCCATGGTGGTGTGGGCCCTGACGCACACGGCCGTCACGGGCCCGCTCAACGTGGCCGCGCCGCACCCGGTCACGAATCTGGAGTTCACGCGCACGCTCGGCCGGGTCCTGCGGAGGCCATCGGTGATGCCCGCGCCAGGCTTTGCGCTTCGCGCTGTGCTCGGCGAAATGGCGAGCATGATCCTCGACAGTCAACGGATGTTACCTGCCAAGGCGTGCGATCTCGGCTTCACGTTCAGTCATCCACAGCTCGAACCGGCACTGCGCACGATCTACTCGTCCTGACTCGCCGCCGCTCGCGGAACCCGGCCTACGTACGTTGATACGTGGGGCGGGTGCCGCCGAAGGCGGACCCGCCGGGGTCAGCGGGTGTAGCTGATCAGCGTATCCAGCCAGTGCACGACACCGGATCCACTCGGGGCGCCAGGGCCCACGGGGAACGAGAGGAATGCCACGATGCCGGCGATCGCCGCGAGCCGCATCGACCGTTGGAGACCTGAGTGGATCGTCTGCATCATGCGTCCTGATCCTCGCTAGATGATCGCGGGTGAGCCCGCACGGAAATCGCCGCCAAGAATCGCCACCGAGTCGGCGCCCAGCCAGCCGTCGAGCACCTTGGCGTACACCGATCGGAAGTCGGTCTCGTACCGGACGTCCCCTCCGTTGTTCTCCAACGTCGGATTGGCCGGATTGGGATCGAGCGACGGAGCGGTCCCGAAGATGCCGCCGCGCACTCCTCCACCCATGGCCATCATGACGCCCGCGGCGCCATGATCCGTGCCCTGGCTCCCGTTCTCACTGATGCGCCGGCCAAACTCCGAGAACTGCAGCACCAGTGTGTCGTTCAGAAGGCCCTGGTTCCGCAGGTCGTTGTAGAAGGCGAGCAAGCCATCTCCAAACGTACCCATGAGATTCGCGTACGCGCCCGCTCCGGCGTTGCCCTGGCCCGAGTGGGTATCGAAGCCGCCTGTCTGCACCCAGTAGACCCGGGTGCCGATGCCTCGAACGATTGAGCCGGCGATGGTGCGAAGCGCCAACGCGAACCCGTTGTTCGGATACGCCAGCGATGGCACATAGGTGTTGACGGACGCGACCCGGTCGAGCGTGTTCAACGCGCCGCGCACCGACCCGTTGACGAACGAGAGCTGTGGGCGATTCGGCGGAGCATACGACGCCATGCGTGTCGCCGTGTTGCGCTCGTTCAAGGCTTCGGCGGCGCCGTTCGGGCTCGACAAGCTGTACGTCGCCGCGTTCGGGATGGAGGGCACCGAGACCGTGCGCGCCACAAGAGCTCTCGGTGTCTCGCCCGTCGCGCTCCAGCCCGCGAGCGCGTCGACCGGCGATGGCAGCGTGTCCAGGTACCTTCCGAGCCAGCCAACGCCCGAGGGCGAGCCGGGATCCGCTGTCCCCCAGATGTCCGTGCCCTCGAAGTGGGACCGGCTGGAGTTGGCGTACCCCGTCCGCTGGACAACCGCGAGCCGCCCCTGATTGAAGATCTCGCGCAGGCCGGTCAGCCGCGGGTGAAGGCCAAGCGCCCGCCGATTGGCGTCACTCCCGATCTGCAGTACCTGGCCGGCCGGAATCGCGATCGCCGGACGCCGGCTGAAATAGAACGGATCCTGATAGGGCACGACCGTGCTCAAGGCATCGTTGCCCCCGCCGAGGTACACCACGACGAGACTTCGGCTCCGGGCACCCTGGGCAAGTGCGATGTCGTTCAGGAATGCCGGAGCCGCAAAACTGACGGTGAACGCCGTGACGCCGTCACGAATGAATTCACGACGCGAAAGTTTGGTCATCGGTGTCTCAGATGAACTGATACTCGGACGATCCAACGATGAGCTTCGCGAGTCCCGCGCCCTTTGCGTTGAGCTGCGCGTCGGACCCGGTCCACGTTCCTCCCGCGTTCAAGTACGCGAGCAGATCGGCACTCGGCTCCCGCTCGAAGGGGGCTGGCGACAGTCGGTCGAGAAAGAAATCCCGCACATCTTCTGGAGCGCTGCGATACGCCGCCGCCGCGCGGCCGAGATTGAATCGCTGATTGGCGGCCAACGTGGAAGAGAAATTCATGCGGGCCAGCATCGAGCCTGTCGAAAACCATCCAGGACCCAGCTCCCACCCGTTCACGTCCGGGGGCTCGAACAGGCTCTGCCCCATATTGACCAGCGGCGTGCGCGCCGTGTCGATCGAGAGCCCGTTCCACCCCACCTCACGAATCGCTCGCACCACGAACTCGACGGGCCACGAATACCGCGCGTACCAGTTGCCCGGGTCCAGAAACCAGGGAGATCGCAGGATGAACCGCACAACGGGTTTCATCTCGGTCCGGTTCAGCAGGTACTCGTTCGCGACCGCAGTGACGAATGCCGGATCCGGAGCTTCCAACTCGCTCACGAAGAAATTCCACAACTTCCGGGCAAGACGCCGGGCGGTTTCGGGATGATTCGCCAGCGCCGTCAGCAGATCGAACCCGTCCTGCATACCGTCGGCAGCGGCTCGTGCCGGAATCGTGCGACCACCGTCACGGTAGATCGGAAAGGTGAACGTCTTGGCCGTCAGGTCGTGCTGATTCTGGTTGTAGAAGAACTCGTAGTACGTCGCTGGATCCGTAGTCAGGCCACCCGTGGCATTTCGGAGGTTCCAGCCGGTGAACACGCGCGCGGCAGCGTACACGTCCTCCTCGGTGTAGTTGCCGACACCGACTGTGAACAGCTCCATGACTTCCCGAGCGAAGTTCTCCTGAGGGCGCGCGCGGACGTTCGTCCGGCCATCGAGCCACACGACCATTGCCGGGTCCTTCGCGATCTCGACGAGCAGATTCCGAAAATTGCCCAGAGCGTGCTGCCGGAGAAGCTCGATCTGGCCTTGAGGTCCAGGCAGCTCGCCGGACTTGAGCGCCATCATCTTGGTGGCCTGAATGGCACCCACAACCCCCGCCACCTTGCTGTATGCGGTGGCGAAGTGGTTGTGCCAGAACAGCGTCATCTTTTCCTGGAGCGGACGCTGCGAGTGCACCATCCGGAACAACCAGCGCTGTCGCGCGTCTTCGATGCTGGTATTCGGCGAGAACTGCCCACGCGTGGTGATCCCCACGTACTCGCTATTGCCTATCTTGGAATCGACCTCGTCAGGCTGAAACTCGAAGTCGAGGAGCTGCGTGGTCAGGACCGAAGCAGGGAGGGGGGCCAGCCTGGATAGATCTGCGCCAGTCGGGCCAAACGCCGCCCGCCGGAGAAGATGCTCAACCTGCGAACTGCCTCGTGCCATGCCGTTTGAACTCGTGGGGTCGTGATTCTACGCCAAAGACGGCTGTGTGGTCCCTTCCGACACACGGACTTACGATTTCCGCACCACGACATGTCGATCAGCGCGCGATGTCGGTGGGTTTACGAGCGAATCAGCGTCCGCCGGTCCTTCCTTCGTCCTCGCTATTCAAGATCCGTGCGCAAGGCACTAATGCACAAGTAGACGAACCAGCCGCCCCCAACTATCCTAGTGCCGGCCCCCGTGACAAAGCGAAGATCCCCGCCGCGCCGCCCGACGACACCAGTGGCCCGGCGTACAAAGGCTCAGACACGCGTCCGCAGGCGCGTCACGGCGGCAGCGCCGGCTGTATCCACCCACGGCAGCGGCAGCGGGCTTGCGCCCGGCATGCTGCCAATCAACGCCTACTTGGCCGTCGCGAACGTGACGGCGTCGATGGAGTTCCTCGAGCACGCCTTCGGTTTCACCCGGGGAGTGGTTCTTGCTGACACCGATGGCCAACCACGGTACGCGGAGATGCGGCACGACCAGGCCGTGGTGGTGCTGATTCGAAAGGGTGATGCCGCGACTCCCACTGGAGGCGCCGCCGCGCTGTACACCTACGTCGAGGACGTGGATCGCGCGGCGTCTCAGGCGAGACTCGCCGGTGCCGGAGTGGACGAGCCTCAGGACAAGCCTTGGGGCGACCGTGTGGCTGTCGTGACCGATCCCGATGGCTATCGATGGATGCTCGCCACGTTCAAGAAACTCGCACCCTTCTCGTAGCTATCGAGCCAGGGCCGGCACGGTTAGGCGACCGTCACCAACGCGAACCGCCGCTCCTGTGCGTGCACCACCGCAACGACACCCGCCGGGACAATACGCGCGCTGGCGATCAGGTTCGCGCCCATCTCCTTGAGAACAGCCTCCGTATCACCGCTGGACCCGGCGATACGACCCGCGAGCCCCCGGCTGGCGGTGCCGCAAACCATGAACTGCACGCCCCGCTTGGCGAGATCGGCCAGCGCGGATCGTTCGCCCGAGTTGTAGGGGTTCGCCACGGGAGATGGCGTCGCTCGTGGGTCGATCGTCTTGCCATACTTCGACCAGATGGCGTCCGTGTAACCAAAGGGCGTGGCCCCGTGGCGAAGACACACGATGATCGCCACATCCGCCTCTTCGACACCCCACCAGGACTTGTGGCCAGCCAGCAAATTTCCCGTGAACCGGATCGCATCAGGCAGGCCATCGGGAGCAGTCACATCCATCACGATGCGGTGCTTGCCGCGCAGGGCCGACATCCACGCATCCTGCTGATGCATCAGCGGCGTGAACGAGTCGGACGACTCCTGCGCCTGCGCCGAGCGTCCCCCGAGCGCGCCGGCGGCCGCTACCGTGCCGAGACCAACGATGATCGCCCGCCGCTCCTTCAACGTCCGCTTCGCCACGAGTCCCTCCAGATTCCTGCTCCGCCGCGCGGGTGGTGTTCGTCGCCCCGCACGGCCCACGGCGCAGCGCTGATGATCGGCCGGACATTGTCCGCTGTCAAGCGCGACGCCATGCTGTGAAGAGAGTCCGAATGTCCTCGCCTGACACGTGATGACCACCTGGTCGTGGGTCCCGGTATAACATCACCACTCACGACGTAGGAGACCGAGACATGCTCGATTTGTGGCTCATCATTCATTTCATCGGTCTGGCGCTTGGCGTTGGCGCCAGTTTCGCCGCGCTGACGCTCGCGCTTGCTACACGAAGCATGCCGCCCGCCGAACGCGGCGAGTTCATGCGCCGCGCGTCGATTCTCGGCAAGAACGGCAGTTTCGGATTGCTCCTGCTGATCATCTCTGGCCTGGGCATCATGATCGGTCGCGGCGTCGACGTGGTAATGGCGTGGGGCGGACCCATGTTCCACATCAAGCTCACGCTCGTGGTGATCCTGATCGGGTTGGTCGGCTACCTGCAGGTACTGATGCGCAAGGCGCGGTCATCAGACGGTGCCGCCGCAGCGGCTCGAATGCCCATCGTCAGCCGCATCGTGCTGTTGCTAGGACTTTCGATCGTTGTCTTTGCCGTTCTGGCCTTCCACTAGCTCGCGGTAGCACGCTTCGTACATCGGCACCACGCGCTCGGCACAAAACTCCTCTCGCACACGCCGGCACGCGGCCTTCGACATGCGCGACCTGAGCGAGGCATCGGTCAGCAGCGCGATCGAGCTCGCCGCCATGGCGTCCAGGGCATCCGGCGGATGAAGGAAGCCGCTGACGCCGTCTTCAATCACCTCCGGCAGTCCACCGACATTCGACGCCACAACGGGCACCTCGCACGCCATCGCCTCGAGGGCCGCAAGCCCGAAGCTCTCCTGCGCGGACGGCAGGAGGAAGATATCGCTCACAGACAAGAGTGGAACGATCTCCTCCTGCGCGCCGACGATGTGGATGAGATCGGAAATGCCGAGCTCGCGGGCAACGCGATACGCCGTGCCGAGCTCGGGACCGTCGCCGACGAGCAGCAGCCGCGCGGGCACGGCCCGGCGAATACGATCGAAGATCGCGAGCAGCGCATCGATCCGTTTGACGGGCCTGAAGTTCGACACGTGCGTGACGATCCGGACATCCGGATTGCCGCCGGCGAAACGACTGCGTAGATCGGGCTGGTCATGGCGCCGGTGAATACCACAGTCCAGAAAGTTCGGGATCACGGCGATGTCGCGCTTCACGCCGAGCTCGGCGAAGGTGGCCTCGCGCAGGCTGTGCGATACCGCCGTCACGCGATCGGATTGATCGATGGAGAACGCGACAATCTGCGAGTAGGAGGGGTCGTTGCCAACGAGCGTGATGTCCGTGCCGTGAAGCGTGGTGACAACACGGGGCGCCGACCCGCTTGCGGCCAGCACCTGCCGCGACAGGAACGCCGCGGTGGCGTGCGGCACCGCGTAGTGAGCATGGATGACGTCGAGAGAGAACTCCCGCGCCACCTGCACGATCTTGTTCGACAGCGACAGCAGGTACTGTGGCTCGCGAAAGAGCGGATACGTCGGCGTCAGTACCTGATGAAATGCCAACCCCGCCTGGAACTCACCGAGCCTGAACGGCGTCTCGGTGCTGATGAAGTGCACCTGGTGGCCACGGCGCGCGAGTGCCTTTCCCAGTTCGGTGGCCACGATGCCGCTGCCCCCGACCGAGGCATAGCACACGATCCCTATGTTCATCGACGGGCCTCGCCCTCCAGCAGATGGGTGCGTGTAACAACCGTGCGAACAACGAAGCCCTCGGCGAAACCGAATCCGGCTTGCGCTCCGAACTGCGCATCGCGGCTCTCGATGAGCTGCGCGAATCGCGAAGACGTCAATCGCGTGGGCACGGCGTCGCTCCCCGCGGGCCGGAACTGGCTCGCATGGCACGCCAGGGCACGACGCTTCGTCTCGTAGTGCGCGCTGACATCGACCACGAACGACGGTGTCGCGGAGTCATTGATGAAGTAGTAGCAGGACTGCTCCGGCTTCCACGCCTCGCCTTCGGCGGGAAATCGACGTAAGCCCGCGTTGAACACCGCCTCCGTGATCAGATGACTCGCCGCTGCATGGTCGGGGTGCCGATCGCTCCAATATGGAATCGCCACGACACGGGGCCGAGTCCGCCGCACCAGCTCAGTCACCCTCCGGATGTGGGACGGGTCGCTGCCGATGCCACGGTCGGGCAACCTGAGGTTGGTTCGCCAGGTCGCGCCCAGCACCACGCGGGCCGCTTCGCCTTCAGCCAGGCGTTCGTCAACGGTCCCGTTGCTCCCCATCTCACCGCCGGTGAGGTCGCACAGTCCCACGCGGTGTCCCAGCGACGCGTGTTTGGCCAGCGTGCCGCCGATCCCGATCTCGATGTCGTCTGGATGCGGGCCGAACGCAAGGACGTCGACCGCGTCGATTGCCCGGGTCACCGCGTCCAACCGAATACCTCGTCTGCCTTTTCCGATGCTCCCTTGATTGCGCGAAGGAGGATGCGTGACGCGACGAACGCGCCCGTGACGTCGCCCGACCCGCCCAACGCAAACAGGTGATGGGGATAGTTACGATGCGCGCCGATGTACATCAGTCCGTCGGCGGATCGACCGTACGAGGCTTCCCAGCCATACTCCGGCTGCAGGCCGGAGATCGCGGGATACGTTTTCAGCAGGTCGTACATCAACTGACCTGTTCGTTGCACCAGCACGGCCGGCCGGGCTTTCAGGGACGTCTCGCCCTGCTCGGCGCCGCAAACGATCAGCCGATCGCCCGCGGCCCAGCGAATCCGAGTGGGCTCTGCGCCGGCGTCACCCAGGACCACTGCGCGATCGCCGAGATCTTTCCGCATGCCGGCAGGCACGGGCTCCGTCATCGCCAGATAGGTCTCGCGCCGCTTGAAGTGCCGCCGCAGTCCCGCGAACTCGGCGGTCGCACTGCCCGTGGTCACAATCACGGTGCCGGCGCGGATCGTGCCCTGCGCGGTGATGACATCGGCGTCCTTGCGCGTGAAGCGAACCCGCTTCACCGGCGACTGCTCGCAGAAAGTCGCGCCCTTGCGGACAGCAGCGGTGGCAAGCCCGAGGCACGCCCTGAAGGGATCGAGAACGTAGCCGTCCCGGATCTTCACGCCTCCACTCGCATCGAGCTTCATACGCGTGCTCAGTTGTTTGGGCGTCTGCCAGCCGAAATCGAGCCCGGCACCGCTGCGGGCGGCGTGTTCCTTTCGCAGGCCTGGCTCATCGTCGCCACGGGCAACGAGTAGCGTCTCCCTCGCTTCGAGCTGGCAGTTGATGCGCAGGCGACGCAGGAGCGCCGCGCCCTGCGTGACGCCTGTGCGCCAGGCCTCGAACACTCGCCGGGCATCGCGCAGGCCATGCGCCGCAAGCAGGTCACGAAACGACGGGCCGGGCTCTGGCGCCAGTAGCCCCGCTCCCCGGCTCGTCGCACCGCGACCGACGCGGTCCGCCTCGAGCACCAGGGTGTCGAGGCCCGCGGCCGCGCAGGCATAAGCCACGGCGCACCCCGTGATACCAGCGCCGATCACGACGATGTCGGCGGTCCTATCCCCCCGAAACTTGGGGTACGACGCCACGCGCGAAGCAGGCATGTCGAGCGTCCAGGGAGACAGACCGTAGCGTGTACGCATCAGCGCCGATTGTACTTTTAACTTTTGACTTTCGACTTTTCACTTCCGACTTGCCGTTAAGATCACTGCCATGCGTCGGCTCTTCCGGGTCCTACTCCTGGCCATGTCCTGCCTGCTGCTCGCAGCAGTCGGCGGCGCTTTCTGGGCTCGCGGTCAGATGCGCGGGAGCCTGCCGCAGCTCGAGGGTCAGCGGCGCCTGCCTGGGCTTTCGGCACAGGTGGACGTGTCGCGCGACGCGCTCGGCGTTCCGACCATCCGCGGGGGCAGTCGCGCGGACGTCGCGCGTGCGACCGGGTTTCTGCACGCGCAGGACCGCTACTTCCAGATGGATCTCGCGCGACGTCGTGCCGCTGGGGAGCTCGCGGCGCTGGTCGGCCCGCGCGCCGTCCCGCTCGATCGCGACGCTCGAATCCATCGATTTCGGGTCGAAGCCCGGCGCGCGTTCTCGCTGCTCGGGGCGGACGACCGCCTCCTCCTCGAAGCCTACAAGGACGGCGTCAACGCCGGGCTCCAAGCCCTGAGCTCGCCACCCTTCGAATACCTACTGCTTCGCCAGACGCCGTTGCCCTGGACGCCGGAAGACAGCTTCCTGGTGGTGCTTTCGATGTTCCTCACGCTTCAAGACGACGATGGCGAGTATGAGGCGACGCTGGCGACCATGCACGACGTGCTGCCGCCAGCCATGGTCGGGTTCCTCTCGCCTCGAGGATCGGAATGGGACGCGCCGCTCGTCGGAGAGCCGTTCGCGGTGCCCCCCCTTCCAGGGCCTGAGGTGTACGACTTGCGCAGAAAGCGCACCGGCAAGCCAGTGGGTCCTGTGCCACCGCCCCTGGGCCCGATCTCCGACCCAGGCGACGAGAGTTCTCGGCTCTGGGCCCCAGGTCTCGGACCCATCGAGAGCGAGGCCGCGGCGATTGGCAGCAACAACTTTGCCGTGGCGGGACGTTTGACCGCGGACGGAGGTGCGCTCGTCGCCAACGACATGCACCTCAGCATTCGCGTCCCGAATACCTGGTACCGCGTCGCGCTCGAGTGGCTCAACCCGAACGACGCCGCGTCGCCGAACCGTCTCATTGGGGTCACATTGCCCGGAGCCCCAACACTCGTCGTCGGCAGCAACACGCACATCGCCTGGGGATTCACCAACACGTACGCCGACTGGAGCGACATCGTGCTCCTCGATGTCGATCCGGCAAGACCGAACGCGTATCGCACACCGGAGGGGTGGCGCGAATTCGAACGCCATGACGAGACGATCTCCGTTGCAGGGGAGCCGGATCAGCAACTGCCGGTGCTCTGGACAATCTGGGGACCGGTGCTTGAGCCCGACCATCGCGGCCGGCCGCGCGCCTACCGCTGGGTGGCGCACTCGGCCGAGCAACTCGCCGTCTCCCTGACGCCGCTCGAGGCGTCTCGAACGATCGAGGAAGCGCTTGACGCCGCCAACGGGCTGGGCACGCCCGGTCAGAATCTGGTTGCGGCCGACCGTAACGGACGAATCGCATGGAGCATCTACGGATCGATCCCGCGGCGAGTCGGCTTCGATGGCCAACTTCCCTCATCGTGGTCGGACGGCACACGACGCTGGGACGGCTGGCTCACCGACGCCGAGTATCCGCGAGTCGTCGATCCAGCCGGCGGCCGCATCTGGACGGCCAACGCGAGAACGGTGGATGGCGAGATGCTCGCTACGCTCGGTGATGGAGGTTATGAAATCGGGTCGAGGGCGCGCCTCATTCGCGATCGGCTTCTCGCGACGAATCGGTTCGCCCCGCGCGACCTCCTGGCCATCCAGCTCGATACGAGCGCCGACTTTCTGGAACGCTGGCGCGAGGTGATCCTCAGGACGCTGTCCAACGGCCCTGCCGGCGACGCCAACCGGGCGGAGCTCCGTGACATCCTCGAGAACGGCTGGTCGGGCGAGGCTGCCGCAGACTCGGCAGCCTATCGACTGACGCGCACCTTCAGGGACATCGTCTCGGAGCGGGTCATCGAATTCGTCCTGGTCGAGTGTTACGAGGCCGACGCGACTTTCGACTACACGACGATACGCCGCCGCGATGCCGCGATCTGGACGATCGTCAACGAACAACCACAGCACCTTCTCGATCCGCAGTACGCGACGTGGACCGATTTCCTGACGGCTGCAGTGGACACGGCGATCGAGCAGGCGATGCGGGGGGAGGAAGGCCGCCTCCGCGACCGGGTGTGGTCGGAGTACAACGTCGCCGCGTTCCGGCATCCACTGAGCGCCGGACTCCCGTTCGTGGGCCGATTGCTGGACATGCCAATCGTCGCACTCCCGGGCGATCTGTACACGCCGCGCATGCACTGGGGAGCGATCGGGGCATCGGAGCGGATGGTCGTGTCACCAGGACGGGAGGCCGAAGGCATCATGCACATGCCTACCGGCCAGAGCGGACACCCGTTGTCACCCTTCTACGCGAATTCGCATCCGGCCTGGCTTGCGGGCGAGGCCACACCGTTCCTTCCGGGATCCCCGGTCCACTCACTGACACTGACGCCGTAGACGGGCCTTCCGCGCTGCGTCGCACCGTGACAAGATCGCGCGATTTCCATGGACGACGCCTCGACGATCTCGCGAGTCCGTAAAGCCGACTCGGCCGACCACACGCCAGCCTCCAAGCTGCGGGTGCTCCCGCGCCGCCTTGTCACGCAGGCCGCACATCGCGTCGGTACAGCCGCGCTGACCTGGGGGGGCGCGTACGTCGCTGGGATAGGCGTCAACGAGTACGCGGCTCATGCCGTCGGACAGCTACCGCCGCACGGTTGGAACCTCGGGCACACCGTGGCGATCTTGTTCGTTGCCATCTCGCTGGGGCTGTTCGTCGTTTCGCGTTCCAAGAGGCTCGCCCCGGAACAACTCCTCGATCTCGGTCTCGTGTACGAAGTGCTCGGAGGCTTTGCGATCGTCGTCGGGACGAGTGCCGGCATGGTGTGGGATGGCCGCGCTCATATCCTCGGGCTGTCGTGGATCTGCGTCTGGATCGCGGGATTCCCGTTCATCGTCCCCGCGACGCCGACCCGCGCCGCTCTGGTCGCGTTCGCAACCGCGTTGATGGCGCCGGCAGGCCTGGCGACATGGCACGTCCTCTCCGGAACGCCGATGCCGGAAGCGAGGGTTTGGTCTGGCATCACGATCCCACCACTCATGTGTGCTGGCATCGCCGCCATCGGTTCGCGAATCGTGTACGGCATGGGACGAGATATCGAGCGGGCCCGTGCGATGGGTGCCTATCGCCTGGAGGAACGGCTCAGCCAGGGTGGAATGGGTGAAATCTGGCGCGCCCGGCATCACATGCTCGCTCGACCGGCAGCCATCAAGCTGGTGCGTCTCGACGCATTCAACACCAGCGAGGCGAGACGTGCGGCGGTCGCCCGGTTCGAAAGAGAAGCGCAGATGACGGCGCGGCTGTCCTCTCCGCACACGGTCCGACTCTACGATTTCGGCGTCACCGATGAAGGTATCTTCTACTACGCCATGGAGCTGCTCGAAGGGATGGATCTCGAGTCACTCGTGCGCCTCGAAGGTCCCATGCCGCCCGAGCGGGTTGTGCACTTTCTCGTCCAGGCCTGCCGCTCGCTGGCGGAGGCTCACGAGCTGGGTCTCGTGCACCGCGATATCAAGCCGGCCAATCTCTTCGTGTGCCGACAGGGAGAGGAGTACGACGTGCTCAAGGTGCTGGACTTCGGTCTCGTTCGACCGGACGCGCCGGGCCCTTCCGACGTCACGCTGCTGACCGGCCAGGCAATCGTCGGGACTCCGGCCTACCTGGCGCCAGAGAGCGCCACGGAGGGAGAGGTGGGGCCACGAACCGACCTGTACTCTCTGGGATGTGTCGGCTACTGGCTGTTGTCAGGGAAGACGGTTTTTACTGGAAAGACGCCGATCGAAGTGATCTTGAAGCACGTGAACGACGAGCCCGCGCCGCTCAGGTCGCTTGCGCCGCTTCGGGGTTCCAGAAGCGCTCGACGCAGCGATTCTCAGCTGCCTGGCGAAGGACCCTGAACAGAGACCGCCCAGCGCCGAAGCGCTCGACCAGACGCTCGGAAACCTTACGTTCGAGCGACCGTGGACCCGTCTTCGCGCGCGTGAATCGTGGCGAGAACCGAGGTGATTCCAGGTGACGCCGCTCGGGCGCGTACGTACACTCCACCCATGACATCACTGACCACCAAGGTTGGGGTTGCGCTGGTCATGGCCGGATGTGCCGCCTTCGGCGTATTCGCGCAAACGGCGCCGACTGCCAGGGATTTCGATGCCGAAATCCGCACGTCCTTGCAGGCGGCGAAGACAGCAGCTGCGTTCGACTTCCTCGGGACACTGGTCCGAACGTGTCTTCTCCCGCAGAGCGGTGGGGAAAACACCTCCGATACGTTGCCGGGGTACATCAGCAATCCCGCCACGGTGCCGGCGCGTGAGACATGGTACGCAGACCCGGCGAAGGTGTTCGACAACCTATATTTCGTCGGCGGCAAGCTCCACTCGTCCTGGGCGTTGACGACGAGCGACGGCATCATCCTGTTCGACACGATCTTTCCGTACAACTCGGAAGAGTTGATCGTCGGCGGAATGAAGAGGCTCGGCCTCGATCCGGGCAACATCAAGTACGTGATCATCTCGCACGCACATGCCGACCACATCGGCGGCGCCGAGATGCTGCAGACCCGCTACCGAGCCCGCGTTGTCATGGGTGCGCCCGACTGGCGCCTCGTCGAAACCTATCCGAACAGGTACAAGACAATGGCGCCGAAACGCGACATCGTCGGCACTGACGGTATGAAGATCACGCTCGGCGACACCACCGTGACCTTGTGGGAAACCCCTGGGCATACGCCGGGCACGCTATCGTTCACCTTCTCCGTGCGAGACCGCGGCAAGCCGGTCAACGTGGCGTACTCAGGCGGCACGGCGTTCAACTTCGTGAACAACACGCCGGACCCTGGAATTCAAAACTTCCAGACCTATATCAAGTCGCAGCAGCACATGGCCGCGCAGGCGACCGCCACCCGCGCGACCGTCATCCTCTCGAACCACTCGGAGTTCGACGATGCGATCAGCAAGAACCGAATGATCGCGGGCCGTGGTGATGGTGCGCATCCGTACGACATAGGTGCGGACGGTGTTCAGCGCTACTTTCAGGTGACGCAGCACTGCGCCCGGGCAGCACAGATCCGGCTCGAGGAGCAGCGAGACGCGGCGACGAGGCGATAACAAGCCCCGGAACCACGAAGGACACGAAGTTCACGACGAACTCGATGCCCTAGATGATTCGTGTTCTTCGTGACCTTCGTGGTTCAGATGAGGAGCGCGTCGCGCGCGGCGATGACTCGATCCTGGGCTTCTCCGACCGTTCGCGCGGCCGCCGTGATGTGGCCCATCTTCCGTCCTGGTCGCGGATCGGTCTTGCCGTAGAGGTGCAGCTTCACGTCACCGAACCGGCACGCCGCCGCCCAGTTGGGTTCTCCGTCGATCCACAGGTCGCCAAGCAGATTGACCATCGCCGCCGGGCGAGGAATATCGGGCGACCCGAGTGGAAGGCCGCAGACGGCGCGAACCTGCTGTTCGAACTGACTGGTCACTGCGACATCGAACGTGAGATGACCCGAGTTGTGGGGCCTCGGCGCGAGCTCGTTCACGAGGAGGTCGCCGTCGGTGCTGAGGAAGAACTCCACGCACAGCACGCCGATGTACTGCAGTTCCTCGAGAATCGTCCTGGTGATCTCGGCCGCCTGGGCGGCCGCCGCGGGTGTAATGGCCGCCGGCACGGTCGTGAGGTCGAGGATGTGGTTTCGATGACGGTTTTCAAAGGGCGGATATAGCGCGACTTGTCCGTCGGCGCCGCGTGCTGCGAGGATCGAGATCTCCGCCTGAAGACTGATGAACTTCTCGACGACCGCCTCCTGGTGCCCGATCGCGGTCCAGATGTGCTCGACGTCCGCCGGGGACGCGACCTTGTGCTGTCCCTTGCCGTCGTACCCGAACGCGGCGGTCTTGATGATGGCCGGCGTGCCGACACGCGCGACCGCGTCCCAGAGTTCGTCGAGCGTCGCCGCGGCCGCGAAGGGCGCCGTGGGAATCCCGTGATCGGCGAGAAAGGTCTTCTCGCGAACCCGCTGTTGCGCCACATGGAGTGCCAGAGCCGAGGGGCGCACCGGCGCCAGAGCCTCCACGGCCCCGATCGCTTCGACCGGCACGTTTTCGAACTCGAAGGTGACCACCTCGACGCCGCCCGCGAAGGCACGCAACGCATCGAGATCGGAATAAGGAGCGGTCACTTCGCGGTCTGCGATCTGGCCGGACGGTGAATCGTCATCCGGAGAGAACACGTGGACTCGATAGCCCATCCGACGCGCAGCGATCGCGAACATCCGCCCGAGCTGACCGCCGCCGAGTACCCCCAGCGCGGCTCCGGGCGCGATCACACGGTTCACGGCAGCTGTTCCCGTCGAACTTTCTCGGTCTGCTCGGCGCGAAACCCGCGAAGCTCGGTCCGCAGCGCGGGTCGGGAGTTGGACAGAATCGACACCGCGAGGAGTCCCGCGTTGATAGCTCCGGGCTTACCGATTGCCAGCGTTCCAACCGGAACACCGCCAGGCATCTGCGCAATCGAGAGCAGTGAGTCAAGCCCCTGGAGGGCGGCACTCTGCACGGGAACGCCGAGGACCGGCACCACGGTATGAGCCGCGACCATGCCGGGCAGATGAGCAGCGCCGCCGGCGCCGGCGATGATCACCTCGACGCCGCGAGCCTCGGCGCCGCTCGCGAACTCGGCCATCCACACAGGCGTCCTGTGTGCCGACACGATATGCCGCTCAAATGGAACGTTGAAGCGCTCCAGGATCTCGACCGCGTGTTGCATCGTGTCCCAGTCAGACGACGAGCCCATGACGACAGCGACAAGAGGTTGTTCAGCCACGCGCTGCGAATCTTACCTCGACTATCGAGTGTGACGTGTCGTTCACACTTCTGGGTTCTCGCTTCTCGGTTCGTGTTCAGGTTCGGTTCAGGGTTCAGGGTTCGGGGTTCGGGGTTCGGATACGGCTGGGCGAACCGTGAAGAGAGAACCTCGAATCCGAACCGAACTGTGAACACGAACCGAGCACAGAGAACGAAGAAGCGTGAACGACGAGTCTCAGCTACACTCAATCTGAGGAGCGCTCGTGATGAATCCGGCTCCTCGCGCCTATGGACAACTACTACCACGCGCACGATCTCGCCAAGTTTGCGGAGATGGGCACGGAAGCCCCGGAGCTCTGGCAGAAGTTTCTGGAGTGGTACACCGCGGTCTTCAAGGAAGGGGCGCTGACTGAACGCGAGAAGGCGCTCATCGCGCTCGGCGTCGCACATGCGGTCCAATGCCCCTACTGCATCGATGCCTACAGCACGGCGTGCCTCGACAAGGGCTCGACGCCCGAACAGATGACCGAGGCGGTGCACGTGGCGGCGGCGATCCGCGGCGGCGCGTCGCTCGTCCACGGGGTGCAGATGCGGAACCACGTGGACAAGCTGTCCATGTAGTTGGTAGCTGGTAGCCGGTAGCTGGTAGAACCACGAAGATCACGAAGGGCACGAGAAATTTTTCGCTTCGTGTTCTTCGTGGCCTTCGTGGTTCGTGGTTGATACGACCTAGATGGGCCTGATCACCTTACTCAACGCGCGACACCCGCTGGCCGAGACGGCGGCCCAACGCGCGACGTTGGCGGCGCTGCCGCTCGCCAGCACGTTCGAGACAGCGACCGCCTCGGCGGGCCACGATCCCCTGCGAACGACCAGCATCTCGGTGCTTCAAATGAACGTCGGCAAGCGGTGCAACCAGGCTTGCCACCATTGCCACGTGGATGCCGGCCCGGATCGCACCGAGGTCATGGCACCGGACGTCGTGGACGCGTGCCTCCGGTTTCTCGAGGCGAGCGACATTCCCACCCTCGACATCACCGGGGGCGCGCCCGAGCTACATCCACTCTTCCGCGACATCGTTGATCGGGCCCATGCCGCCGGCCGTCATGTGATGGACCGGTGCAACCTGACGATCACCCGCCTCCCTAACTACGCGGACCTGCCGGAGTTTCTGGCGGAGCACCGAGTCGAAGTGGTGGCGTCGCTCCCGTCGTTCGCGGGCCGCCAGACAGACGCCCAGCGAGGTGACGGTGTCTTCGCCGATTCGATCGCGGCGCTTCAGCGCTTCAATGAGCTGGGCTACGGGATCGAGGGGTCAGGACTTCTCCTGCAGCTCGTCACGAATCCTGTCGGCGCGTTCCTTCCGGGCTCGCAGGCGGGGCTCGAGGCCAACTGGAAGCGGGAGCTGCACCGGCGGCACGGCGTGAGCTTCAACCGGCTGTACACGATCACGAACATGCCGATCAGCCGATACCTGCAGTTCCTCATCGATTCCGGAAATCTGCAGGGCTATATGGACCGGCTCGTGTCGAGCTTCAATCCCGCCGCCGTTGACGGGCTGATGTGTCGATCGACGCTGTCGGTGGGATGGGACGGACGGCTCTACGACTGCGACTTCAACCAGATGCTCGACCTCGGCACCGACGCCGAAGCCCCGCAGACGATCTTCGGCGCGACACCCGCGTCACTTGCCGGGCGTCGCATCGTCGTGGGGCCCCACTGCTTCGGTTGCACCGCCGGCGCCGGCTCGAGCTGCGGCGGCGCGACGACTGCCTGATCCGAGGCTCTTTTCACCCCCACACGGGCCACAGAGACGCGGAGACACAGAGAATGTGGCTGCTCTTCTCTGTGCCTCTGTGACTACGTAAAGGAACCTGGGCTAGAGCGATTGCGTTTCGCCGTAGAGCGCACGCTTCAGCGTGCGCGTGTCCGCGGAGGCTCAAGCCTCCGCTCTACGCCGAATCGAAAAGCGGTCTAGTACTAGCGCCCTATTTCGACATCCGCTCCTTGAGCGCGCCATCGACGGCGTTCATGAACGCGTCGGTGGTCAGATGCGGCTGGTCCGCGCTGATGAGCGTGGCCAGATCCTTTGTCATCCGTCCAGACTCGACGACGTCGACGCAGACCTTCTCGAGCGTGTCAGCGAATTGCACGACTTCTGGTGTGTTGTCGAAACGGCCACGATACTGGAGTCCGCGCGTCCACGCGTAGATGGACGCGATCGGGTTGGTGGACGTCGGCTTCCCCTGCTGGTGCATGCGGTAGTGGCGGGTCACCGTGCCGTGCGCGGCTTCTGCTTCGACTGACTTGCCGTCGGGTGACATCAATACCGACGTCATCAGCCCCAGGGATCCGTACCCCTGAGCAACGGTGTCGGACTGCACATCACCGTCATAGTTCTTGCACGCCCAGAGATACCCGCCGTTCCACTTGAGGCTCGCCGCGACCATGTCGTCTATCAGGCGATGCTCGTAGGTCAGGCCCTTGGCCGCGAATGCGTCCTTGAAGTCGGCGTCGAAGACACTCTGGAAGGTGTTCTTGAACGTGCCGTCATACACCTTGAGAATCGTGTTCTTCGTCGAGAGGTACACCGGGTAATTACGTCCGAGCGCATACGTGAAGCAAGCGCGGGCAAACCCTTCGATTGACGCATCGAGATTGAACATCCCCAGCATCACGCCGGGTCCATTCGCCTTGATGACTTCGCGATCGATCGGCGCGTCGCTGCTGCCGGCGGCCGGGGTCCAGCTGATCTTGAGCGTCCCGGGGCCCGGAAAGTGGAAGTCCTGCGCGCGGTACTGATCGCCAAAGCCGTGGCGGGCAACCACCACCGGTTTGTCCCAATGGGGGACGATCCGGGGCACGTTGCGGCAGATGATCGGCTCACGGAAGATCGTCCCGTCGAGGATGTTGCGAATCGTGCCGTTCGGCGACCGCCACATCTGCTTGAGGTTGAACTCCTTCACGCGTGCTTCGTCCGGCGTGATCGTGGCGCACTTCACCGCCACCCCGTACTTCTTTGTTGCCTCAGCCGAGTCGACGGTGATCTTGTCGTCCGTGCTATCGCGCGATTCGATCGACAGGTCGTAATACTTCAGGTCAATGTCGAGGTACGGCAGAATCAGCGTCTCGCGGATCTTCTGCCAGATGATGCGGGTCATTTCGTCCCCGTCCATCTCGACGACGGGGTTCTTTACCTTGATCTTGGTCATTCACGCTCCTGATACGCCCACCAGGTCAGTTTCGAACACAAACGCTAGATCTTATCGCGAAGCCTCCCCGGCCAGCCGGTGTATCCCAACCCGATGCAGAAACTGCCAGGCATCAACTGTCTCGGACGTGACGTTTTTGCGTCACGTCCCGCCTCTCGGTCACGTTTCTCTGAGGATTCCTCCTGGCAGAGTTCCTGCCTCTTTAGGACCTCCGACGCTCGTTGAGGATTGTCTCCGACGACGCTAAGCTGTGGGGGCGCTGGGATGGCCAGGGTGGAAGAGCGGGTTGCGCATCTCGAGGGACAGATGAACGAACTGTCACAGGGACTGTCGGACGTACGTGAAGCGATTCACCATCTCGAGCAGCGGGTCGATTTGCAATTCGGCACGGTGGGTTCGCAATTCAACTCAGTCGACGCGCGATTCAATGCGGTGGACGCGCGATTCGAGGTCATCGATCGGCGCTTCGATTCCGTCGATCGACGTTTCGAGGCGGTCGATCGACATTTCGAGGCGGTCGACACTTCGAGGTGGTCGATCGACACTTCGAGGCGGTCGATCGACACTTCGAGGCGGTCGATCGTCGATTCGATACGCTGGACCGACGCTTCGACACCCTCGACGACAAGGTGTGCCGTCAATTCGACGCCCTCGATAGCAAGGTGTCCCGCCAGTTCGCCTGGTTGGTCGGGATTGTGGTCTCCGCGATCGTGGCCGCGATGGGTGCCGTGCTTTCGCGTGGGTGAGGGCAATATCAGATCCGCTATCGCGCGGGGCTCGATGCCGGCCTGACAGCGCTCACCAGCAACCCGACAACGACGACCGCTACCGCGCCGATGACGTTGTGCCAGAGGAACGCCACGCTCGTGTAGTTGGCGGCCCAGGCGACCGAGCCCATTCCGGCAATCAGACCGATGAACGCGCCGTTCGCCGTGGCCCTGCGGAAGCCGACGGCGAGAATGAAGACACCGAGGATCGAGCCGTAGAAGAACGAACCGAAGCGATTGACGACCTCGATGAGCGAGCCGAGCTCCGCCGCCCAGACAGCAACCGCGCTTGCAAACAGCCCCCAGAACCCGGTCGCCAGGCGTGAGATGCGCAGATAGTGCCGATCGTCCGCGTCGGGGCGGGCGAAGCGTCGATAGAAGTCGATCACCGTCGCGGTCGACAGCGACGCCAGCTCGGCTGAGATCGTGGACATGGCCGCGGCAAAGATGGCCGCGATCAGCAGGCCGACGAGGCCAATGGGCATGTGCGTCGTGATGAACGTCGGAAACACGTAGTTCACGTCGTTGTACGTCCGGTCGCCCGTGGCTTCTCGAACGAACGCGAGGGCCTCGCCTCGAACGGAACGAACCTCCGACTCCCGGCCGGAAAAGGCCTCCCGTGCCGACGCCAGCCTCGAGGGATCGCCACCGGCATCGGCCGCCGCCAGTGCCACGGCTGCCGCCTGTCGCGCCTCGACCGCGGCCGCGAATCGGCTCTCGAGTGCGGCATAATCCGCCGATCTCGGCCCCTCGCGGATCTCCCGTTCGTGCACCGCGTTGAACAGCATCGGCGCCGGCGTGAACAGATAGAACACGAACATGAACACCCCAACAAGCAGCACCAGGGCCTGCAGCGGGATCTTCCAGTAGGCGCTCATGAGCAGCGAGCCCCGCGCCTCGTCGATCGACTTGGCGGTGAGATAGCGCTGCACCTGACTCTGGTCGGTGCCGAAGTACGAGCAGAAGAGGAACAGGGCGGCTATCGTTCCGGACCAGAACGTGTACTGGTTCGTCAGATCGAACGTGAAATCGAACGTCTGCAGTCGACCGGCCGCCCCGGCTATTCGCAGCGCCTGCGGCACACTCACATCCGGGGGCAGCGCGAAGATGAGCACGACAACGGCCGCGACCAGGCCGAAGACGATGAGCACCATCTGCTTGACGTCGGTCCAGGTCACCGCCTGCACGCCGCCGAACATCGTATAGACGGCCGTCGGCAGCGCAATCAGCAGCGCGGTGTTGGTGACGCTGATGCCCATGACCACGGCCAGCACGACCGCCGGCGCCGAAATGACCACACCGAGCGACATGCTGCGCGACAGCAGAAACAGGAAACTCGTGAGCGCGCGGGTCTTCGCATCGAAACGTTGTTCGAGATATTCGTACGCGGTGTAGACCCTGGCGTTGTGGAAGAACGGGACGAGCGTGACCGACAGGACGATCATCGCGAGCGGCAGCGCGTAGTAGAACTGCAGAAACCGCATGCCGTCCGCGTAGCCCTGGCCGGTCGTGCCAATCATGGTGATCGCGCTGAGCTGCGTCGCCATCACCGACAGCCCCACCGCCCACCACGGCAGGCTCCGGCTGGCCAGAAAGTAGCCCTCGAGCTCGTGGCTATGCTTGGTCAGACGCAGCCCGTCCCACACGATCCACACCAGGTAGATCGCGATGATCGACCAGTCAACGGGGTGCATCTAGAGGAGCTCCGCGTGCGGTACGTCGTTCACGCTTCTACGTTCTCGCTTCTCGGTTCGTGTTCACGTTCGGTTCCGGGTTCTCAAAGTTCGCTGTTCGGAGGGTTCGCATCGCTCGCGGTAGACACGTGCAACAGCCGAACCCTGAACCCCGAACCCAGAAGTTCGAACTTCGAACCGAACCTGAACACGAACCGAGCACCGAGAAGACAGAAGTGTGAACGACATGTCTCAGGAGAAATACTCCTGGAAGGCGTACAAGGCGACCAGCACGACGACCCAGAGGATGAGGACGCGCACGTAGCTCCGACCGACACCTGTGGCAGGGCTGCTCTGACGTGAATCGGACGTCATGTCCGCGGTGAGAGCCAACGGTCCCGTCTCTGCTCCGCCGCGTCGGCTGCTGGATCCACTTCGAGCCTCCACTGCCGGGGCGGTTCGGTTCCGAACTGCGCGTCGAGCGTCAGGATCTGGTCCCGACGCGCCACGATGAGCGTGGCCTTGTCGCCAGGCCTGTACTGATCGATTCTGGGGGCAAGCTGGTCGGCGCGCACCCGAAAGCCGTTGATCGCCAGGATCTCGTCGTCCACATTGAGCCCCGCCGCCTCGGCCGGTGTGTTGCGCCGCACCTCGGAGACGACCAGGCGACCGCCGTCGTTGCGCGTCGACATGCCGAGCCACGCGCGTCCTGGACGATCGCTGCGCGGCCCTTCGACCGGCCGGAAACGCAGCCCGAACGTCTGGAGCGCCTCGGTGTAGTCCAGTTCCGCCTTACCTTCCACGGCGGTCTCCCAGAACGACGCCAGGCTGACGCCGCCGACCTGCTCCGCCACCGACCGGAACTCATCAGGCGTGAACCCGCGGGCACCCGAGAACTTCTCGAAGGCCGCCCGCATCACATCGTCCAGGCTCCTGGCTCCCTTGCTGGCTGCCCGAATCTTCGCGTCCAGGAGAAACCCGAGCACGGCGCCCTTCGTGTAGTAGCTGATCGAAACGTTCGGACTGTTCTCGTCAGGCCGGTAGTACTTGATCCAGGCGTCGAAGGATGCCTGTTCGACCGACTGGACCAGACGTCCTGGCGTGGCCTGCAGATCCTCGATCTGGTTCGAAATGGCGTCGAGCAGTTCCTCCCGTGTCGACAGTCCCGCGCGATGCAGAGCCAGATCGGCGTAGTAGTCGGTGACGCCCTCCGCCACCCAGAGGCTGCGTGTCAGCACTTCCTCTTCGTAATTGAACGGTCCCAGTTCCACAGGCCTGAGACGCTTGACGTTCCAGGCGTGGAAGTACTCGTGGCTCGCTAACCCCAGCCACGACAGGTACGCGCGACGCGTGCCCGTCGCCCAGCGGCTGGCCATCAGCATCGTGGAGTTCTTGTGTTCGAGCCCACCGCCGCCGTCATTCACCAGCGTGAGCATGTTGAGGAAGACGTACTTGTCGTACGGCAGCGTTCCCCACATTCGGACGTACTCGGTGACGATCGTCTCGACATCCTTCGCGGCGCGCACACCATCGAACGTCCCGGCCTCGCCGACGTTCACCAGGTAGTGCTTCTTGCCGGACACCGTGAACTCATGGACGGCAGGGTTGCCTACCACGATCGGCGAGTCCACGAGCGTGTCGAAGTCAGGTGCGCGATACCGATGCGGCCCTCCCGACGTTTCGGGTAGACCGGTCATGGATACTTGCCACCCGCGTGCCGGTTCGATCGTCACTTCATGGGGGCGCGACGCGCCATCGACGAGGGTCATGAAGGTCGGCGCGCCGTTCAACATCGCAAAGTCGGTTTCCACCCAGTTAGTGCGCACGGTCATCTCGCGTGCGTACACCCTGTATTGGACGCTCACGGAGGCCGCACCCCCGGTCACGATTCGCCAGCGGTTCTTGTCTGACTTCTCGACATCGAGTGTGCGACCGTCCGGAGCCGACGCAGTGACCGCCTCGACGTGTCGAGAGTACTCCCGCACCATGTACGACCCGGGTGTCCACACGGCCATCATCAACTCGACCGCTGGCCGCCCACCGGTCGGCACGACCGCCGTGACCTCCACATAGTGAGTATGCGGCTCGGGGAACCGTAGGGTGTACCGCATGGGCTCGGTTGCCGTCTGCGCAGCAGCGGGAGATGTGATGTGCATCACCAGGACGGCCAGCAACAGTCCGAGGATTCTTGCGACCATGTGCTGCATTCTATAGAATCCAGCCGCGGACGTTGTTATTCAAATCCCTCGTTTCGACCGACCACAAGGTCATCGGGCTGCTGTACGCCGTGACCAGTCTCTTCTTCCTGATGGTGCGCGGGGACTTCCGCCTTCGCTGACGCGCAGGCTGAAGCATGCGCTCTACATCAGTTGGAACCGGTTCCCGTGATCGGGTGGACACGGCTCCGGCGCACTAGACTCGGGTGAACAAATCGAGCGGCACCCGAATCCCACCGGGCGCAGGAGGCCCGCCCTACGCATCGCATCAAGGTTTCGCCTCCGGTCGCTGCTGACGCTCCACCCGTTGAGAGCCGGGCAGACGTGCTCCAGTCGTTTCTGAGCGATGCCGCGCACGTACCAGGAGGGACCGCGGCGGGCGTCGTGTTCCCGAAGAGCACCGCGGAGGTTGCTGCACTCGTGCGGGCCGCCCCACGTGTCCTTCCGATCGGTGCGCAGTCGTCGCTGACGGGAGGCGCGACGCCGAGAGGCGACCTGCTCATCAGGTACTCGGGCGCTCACTGAAATCTCGTTGCTACCGGGATCCCTCGTCCGCGCGGGCGCGGGCGTGCGACTTGTTGAACTGCGGCGCGTGCTTGCGGCCGACGCCCTGTATTACCCACCCATCCCGACATACGACGGAGCGTTCGTGGGGGGGACGATTGCCACCAACGCCGCGGGCGCGGCGACGTTCAAATACGGCAGCACGCGTCCGTGGGTCGAGGCCTTGACTGTCGTACTGGCGGATGGCTCTCTCGCCGAGATTCGTCGAGGCGAAGTCACCGCATCGCCCGAGGGCTGGTTCGAGTTCGAGTACGACTCCGGACGTGTCGCCCGAGTTCCGGTGCCGACCTACTCCATGCCTGACGTCGCAAAGCTGTCGGCCGGGTACTACGCGAAGCCGGGCATGGATCTCATCGACCTCTTCATCGGTTCGGAGGGCACACTCGGCATCGTCACATCCGCGATCCTGCGCGTGATCGCGTTGCCGCGCCGGCTGGTCGCGCTCGTGCCGTTCGATTCGGACCACCAGGCAGTGGCACTGACGGCCGCGCTCCGGCACGCGGCCAGGTCGAGCTGGCGTGGAGAGGGGCACGTGGACGTTTCGGCGATCGAATTCATGGACGGGCGTGCGCTCGCCCTGGTTCCAGATGAAGCATTCACGCGAGCCGGCGTCGAACGACCCGGCCCGGATTCCGGACTGCTCCTCGTGCAGATAGAACTCACCGGGGATGACGACGAGGTGCTGCAGGAGATGTGCGCCGTCCTGCACGCCTGTGCCATCGAGAGCGATCCCCATGTGGCGCTTCCGGACGATGAGCGCGGAGCCGCCCGGCTGTTCGAGCTGCGCGAGGCAGTACCCTCGTCACTGAACGCGATGATTGCCGCCGCAAAACTGCGTGTACACCCCGATCTCCAGAAGACGGCCGGTGACTTCGTCGTACCGTTCGATCGGCTCGAGGAATCGCTCGCGTTGTATCGCGAGGTCTTCGCGCGGTTCGGGCTCGAGCACGCGCTCTGGGGTCACGTGTCAGACGGCAACATGCACCCGAACCTTGTGCCGCGCTCCATTGAAGACGTCCACCGAGCCAAAGAGGCACTCCTGGAGATGGCGAGGGGCGTGGGGGCGATGCGTGGCGCTCCCCTTGCGGAGCACGGCGTGGGGCGCAGCCCGCTCAAGCAGCAGATGCTGCGCGAGCTCTACGGAGAAAAGGGAATCGAGGAGATGCGAGCCGTCAAACGTGCGCTGGATCCAGACTGGAAATTCGCGGCCGGCGTGCTGTTCCCTGACCGTTTTTCGTTGGCGTAGAGCAGGCTCTGCCTGCAGCGCGCGACACTGAAGTGTGCGCTCTACGTCGAAACGCACACTTTGAACTTCGCTACCGTACCCCGAGCCATTCCTCTCGAAACCGGCGCTGCTCCGGCGTAAGACTCTGACCAACGGCCTCGGCCGGCGTGATCGCCACTCGCGGATCCTCAACGAGGCGAAGGACGGCATTCACACGCACGCCACGACGTTCGAAAACAATCGGAACCTGCTGCCCAGGTCTCGCAGCACCGACGACGCGCTCGACATCAAGGGCGCTGGTCACGTTCATTCCCCCAACCGCCAGAATCACGTCGTCGCGATCGAGACCGGCTTCGTATGCCGGAGAACCGAAGGGCGAGGCGCCTGCCACCCGCGGGCGTCCCTGCACGTCCTGCAGCCGCAGGTTTCCCGCGAAGGCACGGCCAGGTGACGCACGCCCCAGCACAAATCCAGCCCGGGCGAGCAGACTCTCGTAGTTCACGACGTCTCGACCCTGGATGTAACGGGCAAAAAAGTCTTCGGCGAACTTCGCATCGCCTGATACCGACGCAAGGGCCGCTTTCAAATCGGCCATGGTGTAGGGTCGATCGACGTAGCCAGGCGCCTTGCCCCCAGGCCTGCCATGCGCCTGCCACAGTGCGCGCATGTAGGTGTCGAGCGTCACCTTGCCGTTGGTGCGGTCGCGGAGCGTGAGGTCGAGGCCAAGACCGATCGCGGCGCCCCAGTTGTAGTACCAGAGAAACGTGTTGTCGAAGACCGTGCGGTCGGTCGAGGTGGCCGCATCCACGAGCGGCGCGAGTCGGCTCATGTCTTCGGCGCTGCGCAAGCTGCGGCCCGAGCTCGTCTGCACTTGGTTGACCACGAATCCCATCTCACTGACGAAGTTACGAAGCTCGGTCACGCCGCTACGCACTGAGATCAGCGGGCCGTAGTAGCTCGTGAACCCTTCAGCCAGCCACAACTCGCCCGACATGTTGGCGTTCTCGAGGTCGAAGGGTTCGAGCGCACGAGGACGGATCCGTTCCACGTTCCAGGCGTGGAAGAACTCATGGGCCAGCGTGTCGATCAAATCCGCACGGTCCGAGCGGATCGAACTTGCGCTCGTCAGGATCGTGCTGTTGCGATGCTCCATGCCGTCGCCGTTCGCCCACGGCAGGTAGTCGGCGATGAACGTGTAGGTGTTGCCTTCGAACGCCGGATATTCTCCGTAAACCTGGCGGGATTCCCGGACGATGCGCTCGGCGTCGGCAGCGAAGGCGTCGAGCTCTGCATCCGTGCCGGTGTGGTGGACGACGAGGCGGATGCGGGGTGCACCCGGAGCGTCGGCAATCGTGAAGGTACGAAGGCTGAACGCACTGAGCTCCGTCGGACTGTCCATCAGGTACTGCAGGTTGGGCGCCGTGAAGGTGAACGGCGTGTCGCCGGGGAAGAGCTGTGTACCAACGCGCCAGTTGGAGCCCGCCGGCGCCTCGAAACGAAGCGTCGCGGGCCGCATTTCAAAGCCGCGCGCCCACATCAATGCGGCCGGCATGTTGATGTGCGCATGGGTGCTGTCGATCCCGAGGTAGGTGCCGTCCACGCGGTCGCCGAAGACGCGGTAGGACACTCGCACGGCACCGGTATGGCCTGTGACAGTCCACTGGTGTGGACTCGACTGGGCTGCCGGCAGCGTCATCCCGGCTTCGTTGGTGATGCGCACGTCGAACACGTTCTTGACGAACTCGTGCAACGCGTACCTCCCGGGTGAGGAGCGGCTCATGCGCAGCTCCAGCGGTCCAGGTGGTATGTCGCGGAAGCTCACCTGCACGTCCATCAGCCGGTGTTCGGCCTCCTCGAAGGAAAGCCGGTACTCGACCGGGGCCTGTGCGCGCGAGACCGATGGAAGGAGGACGGCAGCGATCAGGACGAGCGAGGCGCGGGTGTGTGTGGCCATGGACGGGCAGCTGCTCCTGCCGAATCTACCCCAACTCGGCTCTCACGATCCCTCTCGCCGGGTCCGCTCCGCGGAACCCGGCCTACGCGACGGCGTGTCAGCGCGCCACGATTGGCAGCGGCCGGCCTCGTTCGTAGCGCGCCATCGTCCGAAGAACCGTGTCGGCCATCATGTCGAGATACAGCGGGTCGTCGTTCACCGCCTCCGCGCGGACCATCGGCAGGCCAATCTCGGCGCACACGGCAGCGGCCTCGTGGTCGAGGTCGTAGCGTACCTCGATGTGATCGCAGACGAACCCGATCGGGCAGAGCACCGCGGCCTGCAGGCCGTTCGCTCGCGCCTGCCGCAAGTAATCACACACGTCGGGTTCGAGCCACGGATCACCCGGCCGGCCGCTTCGGCTCTGATAGGTCAGCGCCCAGTCGGCGATACCCGCGTCGCTCGCGACACGCCGGGCCGACACCAGGAGCTGCTCGCGATACAACGAAGACTCCGCCATGGGCAGTGGGATGCTGTGCGCGGTGAAGATCAGTTGCGCCCCGCTACGAACGTCCGCCGGCAACCGCATCACCGCGGCGCGCACGTGGTTCGCATTGGCTTCGACAAAGAGCGGATGGTCGAACCAGCTGGAGACGTACGTGACGTCGATGTCGCCACCCGTCTCCGCGCGGAGCGCCGCGCGGGCCCCCGCCACGTTCTCGCGGTACTGCTGGCAGCTGGAGTAGCTGTGGTGCGCCGCCGCGATGAATCCGACCGCCCGCCGCGCACCCGCACGCCACATCTCCTTGAGCGTGTCGTCGAGGAGCGGGTGCCAGTTGCGCATCCCGACGTAGACCGGCAGTGACCGGCCGGCGGCCTCGAGGCGCTGTCGAAGGCCTTCGGCCTGGCGCTTTGTGAGCTCGGTGATGGGCGATACTCCGCCGAACATCTCGTAGTGATGCGCGACCTCATCGATCCGTTCAGGACTGACGCGCCGGCCACGCAGCACGCGCTCCAGAAACGGGCGTACGTCGGCAAGACCATTGGGTCCACCAAACGAGACAACGAGTACGGAATCGAACAAGGGAATGGGCGGGAGCGCTAGGCCATTCTTGCCCGGGCGAGAGGTGCGTTCAAGCGTGCCCTGCCTCCCCTGGGCCCGGCCGCCCTTGGGAGCAGGGACCCGCGTATCAGATCGTCGGCGCGGGCACGGCGGGCACGAGCATGCCGACCTTGCCGTGGGCTACTTCGAGCTGCGCGGTCATGATCATCTTCTGAGAGGTGGTGACGCGAGGCGTACAACCACGCATCAACTGCGCGGCGCGTAGGGACGAAAGGACGACGAACTCGAACGCGTTCATGTGCACGGGCCGCTTAACCATGGATTACCCCTTGAATTGCCGAAGGCGACGTCAATCCCGCGCGGTTGACGTGCATCAGCGTACTACCGATGACACCGGCCTGGTACGCAAAAGGACGAGGGGCCGGGTACCGCGTCGGCACAACCCTGGGATGAGCGATCGGGCCTCCCGTTCGCGTTGAATCGGCCCGCGGTCGTATGATGTGGCCCTTAGGATCGGCATATGAAGGATCAGATCAGACCGACCATCAGCATTCTCGCCGTAGGCGCGCCATGGCTCGAGCGGGTGTTCCGTGTGTTCCCTGTCACCGACGCCGTCCGGGACGCGGCGCTGCCGGCCGCGGTGCTGGCCTCGCTCTTGTGCGTGATTGCGGGCTACGCCACGGCAAGGCACTCCGGCCACGGGCTGGCCGTGGGATGGAGCGCCCTCGTGATGTTCATGGGGATGGTCGTCGCGCTGTTCGGCTTCATGGATCTGATCCCGCGCGGCGAGCACAGTATGTACATCTCGTGCTTCGCCCTCTTCGGTCTGAGCGTCGCCTCGTTCCTGTCGATCAAGCCGTACGTCGAGGATCTGCCGCCCTTACCGACGACCCGGTGGTAGGGTGTTGCCGCAGAACGCGAGGACGACTGGGCTCTTTCGAGGACGCGGACGCGTCGCACAGTCTACCGATCCATGCGAATACAAAGGAAATCCTGACGAGCCTCGTGGCAACGCCTTTGCCGTGATCTCGTCGGAGACACATCCAATGGCATCCTTCCGTATGCGAACGGCCGTACTGATAGCGTGTCTCGCGTTGACGGCGACCCCTTCGTTCGCCCAGAGGGGTGACCGGCAGAATGGCGGCAACGGTGGTGGTCGACGCGAAGGCGTTCAGCGTGGCACGCAACCGCGCGGTGATGGCCAGGCCGTTGGGCGCGAGTCTCCTCGGCAGAACGAGCCGCGCGGGCAAGTTGAGTCCAGGGGCCGCATCGAACCTTGGGGACGGATTGAGCCTCGGGGTCGGGTTGAGTCGCCGCAACGAATCGCGCTGCCAGAACGCACCGAGACTCAGCGGAGGGTCCTGCCTCGCGAGCGGGTCGAGTCCCAGGGAGGCAGGGAGTTCCAGAATAGCTTCGAGCCTCAGCGACGAGTCGCGCCGGTGGAGCGAGTCGAGACTCAGCGGAGAACCTCACCCGTCGCGCGTGTCGCACCAGGCCCCCGGCCCGGCTTCAGTTCCCCGAGCAGACAGACGTACGTCGCCCCACGGTACGGCTACGGTCCGTATGTCGGCCGTCCGTATGTCAGCCGTCCGTACGTCGGTCGTCCGTACGTCGGTCGTCCGTACGTCAGCCGCCCGTATGTCAGCCGTTCGTACGTTGTCGCTCGCCCGTATGTGCGGTCTCGCGTAGTGCCTTACGGATACCGGCCGTACGGCTATCGTCCGGGTTGGAGCCTGAACTTCTACTTCGGCAGGCCCTACCCGGTGCACGGCTATCCGGTGTATCGCGTCCCACACGCCGCGTATGGGTATTACGCGGTCGTTCCGGGCTATACCTTCGGCGCCCTTCGGATCGTGGACGCACCGCGTGACGCGCAGGTATTCGTCGACGGCTACTACGCCGGCGTGGTGGACGACTATGACGGCGTGTTCCAGCACCTCAATCTCGAGACGGGTTCCCATCACATCGAAATCGAGTCCGAGGACTATCCGCTGATCGCTTTCGACGTGCTCATCCAGCCGGGCCAGACAATCACGTACCGCGCGCTCACCAGCTAAAGCGTGGGGGCACGTCCTTTCGGGATGTGCCCTTCACCCAGGTGATCGGAGGAGGGACCGCCACGCCCCTCGGCGACGATTTCCAGCTATCCTAGTGGCCGATTGCGAATCACAATCGCCGCGGCCCACGTGAGAAGCACCGTCACCGTGGCGATCCTGGCAGCGTGTCTGTCGGGCCACGCCGGGAACCTGGCGTGGGCGCAATCCCCAACACCTGACGCCCCTCCGCAGACCCCAGCGGCGCTGCCATCCACTCTCCCGCTCTTTCCGCTTCCCGACGTCGTGTTGTTCCCGGACGTGTCGCTGCCGCTCCGCATCTTCGAGCCGCGCTACCGTGCGATGGTCGCCGACGCGCTCAAGGGCAACCGCATCATCGGCATGGTCCTGCTGCGGCCGGGCTACGAGGCAGACTACGAAGGACGTCCGCCGATCTTCCCGGTGGGCTGCGCGGGCGTTATCACGCAGGTGGAGGAGCTCGCCAACGGCGAGTACACGTTGGTGCTGCGCGGGCTGCAGAAATTCCAGGTGATGAGCGAGGAGCCCGGGGGTGCGTATCGCGTGGCCCACATCACGCCCCGTCCAGAGGCGCCACGAGACGAGCCGCAGATCGCCGCGCTCCGCGCCGAACGTTTACGCGTGGAGACGCTGCTGGCTCGTGTGGCCGATCGTCTGGGCATCGATCCGGTGCCCGAGACGCTCTCCAACGAGGGCCTCGTTATCGGCCTGGCGCAGATCCTGGATCTCACACCGATCGAGTGGCAAGAGCTGCTCGAGCGCGACGGTGTGCTGGCTCGGCTCCGGTCCCTGGCTGACCTGCTGGAGACGCTGACGCTCCCGGGCGGCAATCTGGCGGAACGAGGACCGGTACCGACTCCGCCCGGCGGGTAACCTTCATCCCACGCGGTGACGACAGCGCAGACAGTTAGAGCGATTTGCGTTTCTCCGTAAAGCGCACGCTTCAGCGTGCGCGTGTCCGCGGAGGCGAAAGCCTCCGCTCTACGCCGAATCGAAAAGCGGTCTAGCTAGCCGACTGGCATGATAAGAAACATGCTTCGGCGTGCTTCTGGCCGAGGCTCCGACGAATATCCACTCGTCAGTCTGCCCTGCTGATAGGAGGTTGTCATGTACATCGTCAGCGAGATCATGCAATGCAAGCCCGGGAAGGTCCGCGATATGGTCAAGAAGTTCAAGAGCCTCAACGATCTCGCGCCGAAGCTGGGGCTCAAACCATTCCGGATTCTCACGGACGTGAGTGGAGAGCCGTTCTGGACGGTCGTCGCCATCACAGAAGTTGAGAGCCTGGACGAATTTTTCGGGACGATGGACAAGGCCATGGCGAACGAGGAGGCTCGCAAGATCCTGGCTGGCTACCACGACCTCGTCGTCAGCGGAAGGCGGGAGATCTACAAGGCGGAATGAGCGTTCGGACCGCAAGTCAAGATGCACTCGAGTCCGGCGGCTGCGGACCGGCGGCTGGAACAGCCCAAGCCCTCACGGGCGCGTGGAGGCATTCGGGAGACCCGCGAGCAGGGATTCAATAGATCCCTGCTCGCTAGTTGTCAATCGTTCACGCGCTCCTCGCATTGGACGCCGTCCCCTCACCGAGCAGGACGATCGCGTGTCACCTGGCGACGATGAATCCTGATCGGCTGCACTGAATACTCGGGCTACTCATCACACGAAGCCCTGGCCTGCCAATTGCACTGAGAGATCCCATGCGCTGCTACCGCCACCGCACGCGTGTCGGACGCCCGCTATTCGCGAGGCTTTGCTGTTGGTGGATGGGCCGGCATCAGTTCAACCTCGACGGCCAGTGTCGACTCTGTCACCAACCATTTGACGCTGATGAGTCACCTCGCGTATGAGCGTTCCCTCCACACTTACACATATGTTCTCGAGCCTTACACATATGTTCTCGACGCGTTGCTTCCGCTGTGAACGCGAGGTTCAAGACACCGACCTTAGATGGTGCAATCCCGTGCGAGGACTGGTCGTCGACGCTGAAGGCGTCCTCCGGATGGCGTTAGTCGAATACGACGAGGACCCAGGTAAAGCCGATCCGGGTGCGGCTCCGGTACTGTTCGACGTGCCGCGCCGATCTAGACGAAGGCGACTAGTTGCTACTGCGGCTGAGGCGTCTTGGTGACAGAGGTCGGAGGGGAGTTCCTGTTTCTCTCCTTCGACGCTGACTTTCGAGTTCTACGCACGCGGTGGTTGCAGCTGTCGGCAAATTCGGCATTCGCCGTGCAGATCAAACTCATGCGCCCCCAGTGTCAGCCACCAGCATCGAACGCGCAACAGTAGCGCGCGTAGTGATAGTGATCGCCCAGTCGGGGAGTGGTCCATCTACTGCGCTCGCCTACCCGTCCCCAAGAGATCCCGCACAGACCGACCTCCTCAATGGATTCGCGGCCGTCGAGCGCGCGGCGTTGTGATCGTCCGCGTGGCTGTCGACTGTTTCTCCCGAGGGACGTCGGGAGGTGGCGTGACGGAGACCGCGGGGGCATCGGGAATGAGCTCGCTATGCGACCACACATGGCCGCAGCGGTCGCACCGGTAGTATTGGACGTAGCACTCCTTGCCGAGGTCAACGACTAAGCGTCCAAGCTGATCACAAATGGGACAGAAACGGTGCGGCACAGCTTCCGCCGGAACGTTGTGCAAGAAGTGTTCTTCAGCGCAAGACAGCAGGACCGCGAAACGTCCGAGGGAGAACTCCGAGCGAAGGGACGCATCTCAGGATTAAGGCATGCAGCATGAAGACTAAATGCGCGCAAACGCAGTTTCTCAGAATTTGTCGCGCCAGCTTCGCTGGAACTGAGCCGTCAGGATTCATCGTCACGGGGCCGCGATCCCCGTCGGCTTGCAAATGGCCCACCCGGCCCGGTCGTCTCGCCCTTATAATCCCCTCGAATTGTCCCTGCGCCCCGGCACCCGACTGGGCTCATACGAGATCACCACGCAGATTGGCGCGGGAGGCATGGGCGAGGTGTATCGCGCGACCGACACGAACCTCAAGCGCGCGGTCGCAATCAAGGTGTTGCCGGCCTCAGTCGCTGGCGATGCAGAGCGACTCGCGCGGTTCCAGCGCGAAGCGGAAGTTCTTGCGGCACTGAACCACCCGAACATCGCGGCGATCTACGGCCTTGAGCGATCGACCGGCACGATCGCGCTCGTGATGGAACTCGTCGAAGGTCCGACACTCGCCGACCGTATTGCGCAGGGCGCCGTGCCCGTCGATGAGGCAGTGACGATCGCGAAGCAGATTGCAGAAGCCCTCGAAGCGGCACACGAGCAAGGGATCATCCACCGCGACCTCAAGCCCGCGAACATCAAGGTCCGCCCGGACGGTACGGTCAAGGTGCTCGACTTTGGCCTCGCGAAGGCGATGGAAGCGCCGGGCGGGATGTCACCGGGCGTGTCGCAGGCGCCCACGATTACTACACCCGCGATGATGACCGGTGCAGGGATGATCCTCGGCACGGCGGCGTACATGAGTCCGGAGCAGGCGCGGGGCAAGACCGTCGATAAGCGCGCCGACATTTGGGCCTTCGGGTGCGTGCTGTTCGAGATGCTGACCGGGACGCGCGCATTTACCGGCGACGACGTGCAGGAGACGTTTGTGGCCATCATGCGCGACGAGCCGGAGTGGGCACGCTTGCCGGCTGCGCTTTCACCCACGATTGGCACCTACCTTCGGCGCTGCGTCCAGAAGGATCCCAGGCAACGCGTGCAGGCCATCGGCGACGTGCGCCTGGCGCTGGAGGGCGTGTTTGACACCGGCGCATCGCAGAGCGTGGGAGTGGTCGCGGTGGCTCAGCCGATGTGGAGACGGCTCCTTCCGTTCGCGGCGGTTGCTGTCGCAGCGAGCGTCGTCATGGGGCTCGCGGGGTGGAGCGTCTGGCCCGCCGACGAACCACGTGCGGTCACGCGATTCGACTATGTGCTCCCCGAAGGCCAGGCGCTGAACTTCGCCGCCGGTACCGTTCAGCTTCTGGCAGTCTCTCCGGAGGGCCGGCACTTCGTCTACTCCACGCTCGCTGGACTCTACCTTCGCGCCATGGGGGAACTGGACGCGCGGCTGATTCCAGGGACCGACTTTCACCCTCGGGACCCCGAATTTCAACCCGGTCTTCTCGCCCGACGGAGAATCGATTGCCTATTTCGTCAGGGGCGAGGTGCGACGCATCGCGATTGGCGGGGGCGCACCGGTGGTCATCGCGAAGACGGAGATGGGGGGTCCCGTTCCAGCAGGCCTGGCTGGGGCGAGTTGGGGAACGGACAACACGATTCTCTACAGCGTGGGTCCGGCATCTGGCGCGTATCGGGTGACGGCGGCACATCGGAACGTGTCATCCCGAACAAGGAGGGAGAGTCGATGGGCAGCCCGAGACTGCTGCCCGATGGCGACTCGGTGCTCTTCAGCCTGACGACGGCGACAGGACCGACGAGGTGGGACCAGGCGCGGATTGTCGTGCAGTCGCTCCGCACGGGGGTGCGCACGGTAGTGATGCAAGGGGGCAGCGACGCGCGCTATGTGCCGTCGGGGCACCTGGTGTATGCCGTGGGGAACGGTCTGTTTGCGGTGGCGTTCGATCTGGACCGACTGAAGATTAGCAGCCGGCCCGTGCCCGTGGTCCAGGGTGTGCAACGGTCTGCGGCGTCGACGTCGACGAGTGGCGATACGGCCAATTACGGGGTGACGGACAGCGGCACGCTGGTGTATCTCGCATCCGGTGCGGTCGCGGGCGGCGGTGGACTGATCGCCACCCTGCGCACGCTTGCCTGGGTGAACCGCGACGGCCGCGAGGAGCCACTGGCCGCACCCCCGCGGCCCTACTCCTATCCGCGCGTGTCCCCGGATGGCACGCAGGTGGCCGTCGATGTGCGCGACGCCGAGAGCGACATCTGGGTGTGGAGTCTCGAACGCGCGACGCTCACGCGCTTGACATTCGACCCGCTGTTGGACCGGTTTCCGGTGTGGTCGCCCGACGGCCGACGCCTCGCCTTCTCCTCGCAGCGTGACGGGAGTCGAGGGAACCTATTCTGGCAGATGGCCGACGGCACCGGTCAGGCCGAGCGTGTGGCGAAGGGCGGCAACAACAGCCAGGTGTTCCCCACCTCGTTCTCGCCCGATGGCACACGGCTGGTCGTGCACGGGGACCCCAACGGTACGCAGGTGGACGACATCGGCATCGTGTCGCTCGGGGCCGGGGCCGACAGTGAAGTTGCGCCGCTGCTGGCGACCATGTTCGGTGAGGCAAACGCAGAGGTCTCGCCTGACGGGCGCTGGCTCGCCTACGAATCGAACGAGTCCGGAAAGCTGGAGGTGTACGTGCGCCCGTTTCCGACGGTAGACGCCGGCCGCTGGCAAGTCTCGACGGGCGGTGGCGCGCAGGCGGCGTGGGCGCGCAGCGGCCGTGAGCTGTTCTATCGAAGTGGAGACGCGGTGATGAGCGTCCCCATCGAGGCGAGTTCCAGCTTCGTCGCCCGGAACCCGGTGGTGGTGTTCAAAGGCCAATACGCGCCAAGCCTGGGTGGCCGCAATTACGACGTCTCGCCGGACGGCCGGCGATTCCTGCTGCTCAAACTGGCGTCCGGCGCAGATGCCCCGAACACACCGTCCGCGCGCTTCGTCATCGTTGAAGGCTGGTTCGAGGACCTGAAGCGTCTCGTGCCGACGAATTGACCAACTCCAGAGCGGTTTGCGTTTCGACGTAGAGCGCACGCTTCAGCGTGCGCGTGTCCGCGGAGGCTAACCGCCTCCGCCAAGGCTACGGCGGTCCGCCGAAGCTTTACGCGAAGGCGGAAGCCTCCGCTCTACGCCGAATCGAAAAACAGCTAGCCATCCAAGACGCGGACGCACCGCTCGATCAGGCGCGTCCGGCGATCCACCGCAGCTAAGCACCTTGGAGACATTCTGGAGACGGTCCGCGGCCTGACGCGTTCTCGGATAGCGGGTCAGTCTGACCGATGCTGCCTTCTGTTCAACGCCTCGCTCGCCTGGTGAACATCGTCGGCTCTCACGATCAATTCGGCCCCACTGATCGCTGGATACATACCCCCAGCATTGTCGGCTCGGATCATGGACTCAATCCCGACCTCATCCAGGATGCCTTTGGCGATCTGGGCATCCGCTGTGGACCGGAACGTCGAAACGATAACGAGGTCTGAGGATTTCATCGCCTGCACCTTCGATTTCAAGTGAGCCTCCGTTCGACCACACATGATCGTCTATACATCTTCGATCGGGACACCGCGCCGTTGGATCGTCGCGAACCGGATTACAAACACCGCGCAATCTAGATTGCCGTACGAGGTTGACAGGTCTGGGCCAGAGGTATACCTTCCCTCCAACTCGCTCCTTCTTTTCTCGCCGTCCAACTCTGGACAGGGAGGGCTGGCCTTCCGCCTGGTAGGTCCGGAACGGAATGGAGGCGTCAGATGCGCTGGCCCTGCGGGTGGCTCTCGGTCGTGGTGCTCGGCGCAGCAGCATGCGACTCGAATGGACTGCCCGAGTCGCCAACGGCACCCTCGTTGTCTCGCTCTGCCTCTGCCTCCGCCTCCGCAGAGTTAGCGTCAATGCCCCAATCTGGACCCCCTCCAAATTCAGCTGGCAACTGGTCCCCGTGGTTTTTCCCGGCGTGGCAAGCGGGGATCGGGGCTTCACTTGCCCCGGACGGGCGCGTCGTCGATGCGGTCGTCGAAGTGGACGATCTCTGCGTCTCATACATCAGGGCAACTTGGGATGCGCGGACGTCTTGCAAGCGGTTCACCGTGTCCGTGCCATCGGATGGCTGGCTTGATGCATCCATTCGGTGGGATTCCACCGCTCCGGGTTTCGATCCGTTTCTCTCTGGGGATGTCGTGCTCGTCGCCCCCAGCGGCCGTTTTACCGCATCCGACTGGCGACACACCGAAGAACAGATCTCGGCATTGGTCGAGCCGGGGGATTATGGAGTACTGGTGATGTCCTACGTCCCGGTGAGCCTGCCGTTTCAAATCAAGCTGGAGCTTCGTCACAGTAACTGACGGATGCCTCGTGGCTACCTGCCGAAGCCACAATCCACAGCGCCGCGCGGTGCTCCTCGACACTCCCCAGCAACCGCATCAACAATCGACCGATTGATCGAGCGAATCGGTCTAGTCAGCGCAGTCCGAGAAGCGCAACGCGTTGGAAGTCACGCTTCCGGCCCAGAGTCGCCACGCCTTCATGCCGGTCATATCCACATTGAGATCGGACGTGATCGGCCGTCCAGTCAGACGGACCTTCAATTCCTCTGGAGGTGCAACGGTTCGCGTGGCGGAGGTGGAGACGAACTCAGCGGCACGGAGTGTCAGAGCGTATGTAGCTCCAGCAGGGAGCGCTATGACCCAGTGATCCATCCGACCTGCAATGTTAGTGGCTCCGTTGTACAAGAGTTCCTCGACTTCGGGGCTTCCGCTCCGTCTGAGTTCCATGACCAGCTCTCGTGGCTGGTGCCACCGGCCGTTGGCAAGTGCAATCCCGATGAGAACGGCCGTATCGGCTTGATCGGCATTGCGGATGCTCAGTGTGACCTCGCTGGATTGTTCGCCGCAGCTTAAGACGAGAGACAGCGCCGCCGGAGGTGGGACAGAGCCTTGCGCCAGCGTGAATACAAGAAGCAACGATGCGCCTGATGTCACGCGAGGTTAGACGCCATTCGAGCCAATGTGCTCCATGATGGAATCAGTCCCGAGGAGACGGGTTGGAGACGGCCGCCGAGGGAGGAAGAACGTTCAATAGAACCGGACAGTAAACTGGCGGTGAGGCAGGGATTCGTGCCAAGCGCGGTGAGCGAAGCGAGCCGGGCGATGCCCTGAAGAACTGAAGAACCGACAAGCCCAAGCGGATGCGAGAAAATGGCGGTGTTATCCATCGCGTCCGCACCGAGGACCGTTCCGCTTCAGTCTACGCGAGTCCGCGCGAATCGATCCCCGTCAGGGCAACAGTGGGGCAACGATTCTGCCTCGGCGGCGTCACGCCGGTCGGCGACTATTCCTCCCCGCCAATTGCTGATCTTGCAATGTCATCCACGGCCTGAACAGCGCCCGACACGCTGCCGTCCGACTGGTCGAGCATTCGCAATCGATGGCAGGCCTTCCACGCCGCTCGCACGTGCATCAGCTGGCAGGATTCGGATCCGCATTGGCGGCAGCCCTATGTCACGTAACGGTGCCGCACTACCGGTGTGACAATTCACGATTCGAGAATTCCATGCAGCGACAGTCAAGGAGACGCCCGTGTCCAAGCTTCGCGTGAACGCTTTTAGCGTGTCGGCCGACGGCTTCGGCGCCGGCCCCGACCAGGGCCGTGACCAACCGCTCGGCCGCGGCGGCGAACAACTGCACCAGTGGTTCCTTCCAACCCGCATGTTCCAGCGGGAAGTTCTGAGGCGAGACGGCGGGACGACCGGCATCGACAACGACTTCGCGGTACGCTCGTTCGAGAATCTCGGCGCCTGGATCATGGGCCGCAACATGTTCGGACCGGTGCGCGGGCCATGGCCGGACTATGAGTGGAAGGGCTGGTGGGGCGCCAATCCACCGTACCATGTGCCGGTCTTCGTCCTGACCCGCCATCCGCGCCCGCCGCTGGAGATGGAGGGCGGCACCGTCTTCCATTTCGTCACCGAGGGGATCGAGGCGGCGCTAGGCCAGGCGCGGGCGGCCGCTCGAGGCAAGGATGTGCGAATCGGCGGCGGAGCAGCGACCGTCCGCCAGTATCTGCGGGCCGGACTACTTGACGAGATACACCTCGCCATCTCGCCGATCCTGCTCGGGCAAGGCGAGCCCTTGCTCGAAGGCATCGACCTTCCCGCGCTCGGCTACAGAGTGAAGGAGCGGGTCTTTACCGAGGCGGCGATGCACTTAGTGGTGGGACGGTAGGCGGGGTGCCACGACGCGCGAAACCCTGGTGAACCCCGGAGAATCTGGCTGACTTACGCCGCTTCCGTGATGAGGTCATCTTGCGCGCTCGCACCTTCTTCGCCTCGGCGCTGACCGCCGGTCCGCGCTCCTCATATCGGACGCGCTCGTGCAGGATCTTCCAGATCAATCGACACAGCCGATGGGTGATCGCGCCGATCGCCTGCGCATGGCCAAGCCGGGGAACGAGCCGCCGATACACGACGGCGAAGATCGTACCCTTGGCTTTCACCGCGGCATTGGCGGCTTGGTTGAGGACGCGTCGCATCTGCCGATTGCCTTTGGGGCACCGGTGGCTGTAGTTCACGCCGGCACTCTCCTCGTTGCCGGGGCAGGCGCCCATCCACGAGGCGAGATGCTTGGGTGAGGGAAACGTCGCGGCGGTGACGCCGACCTCCGCGATGATCTGCTGCGCGGAATCGACCCCGAGTCCGGGGACCTCGGCGAGGCGCTGCACGGCGTCATGGTGTGCCGCGAGCAGATCGGCCATCTGCTGATCGAGTTGGCCGAGGTGATCCTCGATCACGCGCAATTCTTCCAGCGTGAGCTGCAACAGTCGACGGTAGACCGGATGCAGTGTGCGACACGCCTGGAAGGCATCGCACAGCTGTTCCAGCGTGGCACGCAAGCGCGGGGCCGCAAGTTTCGCGAGGGCGGCGGGATCTGTCTCACCCTCCGCCAGCGCCTGCAGCATGCGGCGGGCGCTAATGCCCAGCAGGTCCGAGACGATACTCGACACCTTGATGTGCGCCTCCTCGAGCAGCGCCTCTAATCGGTTGTGGAGCTGCACGCGGTTCCGGGTGATCTGGTACTTGCGCCGCATCACGGTGCGCCAGAGGCGCTGCTCGCTGTCGGGCACGAAGCTTAGGGTCAGCTCCTGGGCGACCAGGCGTTTCACCAACCGCTCTGCATCCGGGAAGTCCCTCTTGCGGCCCCCGGGCCCGCGATTCGATTGCGCTTGCGCGAGATGGAGCGTACCCACGAGCCGCGACGCACCGGCGCGCGCACGGCGCCGGGGGCGCCAATGGTGTTCGAGCGCTTCCCACACCGGCCGCCAGTATTGCGCGGTCGACTCCATCACGACTTCCTCGACATCCTGCTCGACCAGCCACTCGGCCAAGCCGCGCAGATCGGCCGGCGTCGTCCCGACCTTCTGGCGGTCGAAGTGAAAGTCGCCGTCGACCTCGACGTCGGCCACCACGACCGCGAGCATCTTCTTGTGGACGTCAATTCCCGCGATCCGGTACGGCATCGGTCTCTCCTTATGGGAGCGGAGAGCGTGCCTCCTCGCATTACTCAGGGTCGCGAGCTATCGTCGGTCGTGCCCGAACCCGATGACGCTCAATTATTCGGTCAATCACGCACGCTCCGGATCAAACAGTTGCTCGGCTTCGATTGCTCCATGGCTAATCTCGATCTCGCCGCTCCCAGCCCGGCATTCTGCCTAATCCTCGATTTTCATTCTCTTTCGTGGGCCTCGGCCCAGCCCACCAGTTGCGGAAATCATCTAGGGCGGTGAGCCACTTCATTTCGGTTTCGCGTTCATTCGTGGCTCTCGGCCTACCTTCGGGCTCAATCGTGAACTCGCTGCGCTCGTTCCCTACGGTGCGAGTCCAGCAACCTTCGCGCGTTGAGCGGCCTAACGTAAGTAGAAAGACTCGCGATGGATGACTAGGTTTGCCGGCCCACTCCACCATCGCCTCCAGGCACAACTCTGGGTTTTATCTCGAGAACCCGTGCAGATAGAGGATCGCCGCTGTCGTTGGAGGCAGGAGACGACGGTTCCGCACGACGGACGCGTCACCTCGCCGTCGTAGTCAGGCGTGAAGGAGAGCGTCAACTGCCGGAAGCCTGGCCCGAGTTCTTGATCGTCGCACCAGTCGAGCGGCGGCATCGCAGAATTCTAGCCTTACAGGTCGACGGCCACCTTGAACCCACCCATCGCCATGCGCTTGACGTCGAAAGGCATGTCCTTGGGGTTCATCATCGCGTTAATTCGCTCGTCGTTCATCACCTTCTTGTTGACGGCGTCGCGGTGGGCGCGCGACTTGTAGACGATCCACGAAAAGACGACCGTCTCGCCGGCCTTGATTTTGACCACCTTCGGAAACCCGGTCATGTTCTTGATGTTCAGGTCGTCACCGACGCACTCGCGATACTCGAGCGCGCCATGCTCCTTCCAGACCTTGCCGGCCCTGCGAGATATCTCGAGATAGGCCTTGACCTTGCGTTTCGGAACCGGCAATAGGAAGCCATCGACATACGCCATGAGTTCACTCCGTTCCGCCCGCGTTCCAGCGGGCGCTGGTCCACATTCTCGGATAGCGCACCACATCATGCAAGGTCGGCATCACGGCGACTAGAATGCGCCGGCAGATTCCGTACGCCTCAATCCCGATCTCTGGTCGCCTCACGGATGAGCCAGTTTGCGGAAATCGTCCAGTGCGACGTTCTGGCAGCTGACCACCGCTGTTTTGTGCGAAAAGCCCAGGCGTCGACCGTCGTACGCTCGCTTCCGCGTGTTGCCCGGCGTGTGGCCATGTTTATTTGTGGGAGAGTAGTAAAGAGGTGTAGGTGAATTATTATGGGTGTTGTGTGTGTGGTTATATGTGGATTGTGAGTAAGAAAGAAGGGGAAAGGATAAAGAAAGTAAAGTAAATACTAAAGAAAGATATAAATTAATAAATTTTACACTCAAGAGATAGAAGTAAAGAAGGTGAGATAGGTGTGTGTCGTGTTGTACGAGCGGCTGAGTGACGCCCGTCCACCGTCATTCTGAAGGCCGTGCCTCGAGGGCCTTCACGGCGCAGGCATCGCAGACCCGGCCGAGCTTATGCTCACCAACGGACGCGATCGGGATCGGCCCATCTCGGGCGATCGTGAACGAGACACCGCACAGAGGGCACAGTCGCTGCCGGTCCCACCAGTCGGGTGCCTACCTGAACGCGTCGGGGTGTTCCCCTTGTGCCCTGATAGCTGGGCTTGGATCATGGGCGGCACGTGAGAGTTGGTTGCACCGGTTGGACGTTGCAACTGGCGACGATCCTCACGAGGACTGATCGTGCCGGCGCGCGGGAGAGCGAATTCCTTGAGAGCATGCGCCCAAGACAAGACCGTGTCGGTATTCGATGTGACGTGACACTTCACGCCACGATCGCCTTTTCACCCAATGCAGCGGGCAGAGAACTCTTCCGGCGTGCGTGAAGATCTTAAGCTCTAACGGCGATTCGGCAGGGAACGGCGCGTGTCGCCTTCAACCGCATTGCGGATTTCGCCCGAATTCGGAGAGTTCTTGGCAGTGAGATTCGCGTTTGCGAGGCCATAGGGGCAACGAAGCGATCAGCCCTCAGCAACTAATTTAGAATCAACAATTTATGGCGGTGAGGCAGGGATTCGCGCCAAGCGCGGTGAGCGAATCGAGCCGGGCGATGCCTGAAGAATTGTCGAACCGACAAGCCGAACGGATGCGAGGAACTGGCGGTGAGGCAGGGATTCGAACCCTGGGTAGAGCTTTAAGGCCCTACAACGGTTTAGCAAACCGCCGCCTTCAGCCGCTCGGCCACCTCACCGCGGCGCGAAAGCTAAGTATAAGCGCTGTTCCGAATGCAGCGTTTCTTTTTTGCGACAACCATTCCGGCAACTGATTGGCGCGCGGCAGTTTACTCGCATGAGCCGGCGTCCGCCTTTCCGGTCGTGGTGTGTGGATGGACTTGGAAAGCGTGGGGATCTGGCGCGCAGATCAGCGGTCGGCAGACGGCGGTTTCCTGAACCGCTGCCTGTTCGGCGCTTGCTGACACGGGCCGCGGCCAGCTGCTCAGCCATGAGTTGACAACGCGTCGCCAACTAGTTAGAATTCTAACTATTGTGTCTGCGAAAGCCGACCAGCAGAACGCTCCAGGCGCCGATCGCGATCGGGCTGCAACGCTGCAATTGATCATCGCGCTTGGTCGCGCCTACAGGCGATTGAGCGAGGCGTGCGGCCGCATCTGGCTGAGTGGGGCCTGGGCATGACTGAGTTCGCAGTGCTCGAGGTGCTGTATCACAAGGGCGCGCTCCCACTCGGCGAGCTTCGAGACCGGATTCTCGTGACCGGCGCGAGCACGACGTACGTGGTCAAGAAGCTCGAGGAACGTGGGTTGATGCGCCGGAGACCGTGCGCCGAGGACCAACGAGTCGTGTTCGGCGAGCTGACAGCAAAAGGGCGGGCGCTGATCGACGAGGTGTTTCCCGCTCACGTGGAACGGCTTCGTGAGGCCATGGCGGGTTTGTCAGTGTCGCAGAAACGCGAAGCCAGCCGACTGCTCCGCGCCTGAGCCTGCACGCCCGCCGCACCACTGGGGAACGGGTCACGGAGGACGACTGAGGCGCGCGGTCTCAAAAAAATTTGCGCACTATAGTTAGATTTCTAACTAGTTCACGCAAACAGGAGGTTGATCATGTCAACTCGCACCATCACTCACGCAGACACGCCGGTCCGACCGCGAGTCGCTTGGATCGCATCGCGCTCTGGGGCGTGCAGGTTGCCTCGCCGGCATGTTCCTGCTCGCCGGCGGCTCGAAGCTCGCAGGCGCCGCCGCGATGGTGGCGTTGTTCGACGCCATCGGCGTCGGCCAGTGGTTCCGCTACCTCACGGGCGGCATCGAAGTCGTCTCGGCGGTCGCACTGCTCGTGCCGTCGCTGGCGCCCTTCGGCGCCATCGCGCTCGTGGCCACGATGGTCGGCGCAGTCGCGACTCATCTCTTTATCGTTGGCGGATCGCCGGCCGTGCCAGCTGTCCTGCTGCTCGGATCGCTGGCCGTCGCATGGGCACGCCGCGACCAGCTCTCTAAGGCTTTGTCGAAACTGCTCTGAATGTGCAGGCGCCGATCCAAACGGCACGTTCTGAATGGGAGGACATCATGACGCGCAAAATCGTTCACAGGACGCGAGGATACGGGCACGGTCCGATCGTTCGTTTGATGAGCCCATCCGACCTCGGCGAACAACTGAAGCCGTTCGTGTTTCTCGATCTGTTCGAGGCTGACATGCGCGGCTTGGCCGGCGGCATGCCAGTGCATCCGCATTCCGGCATCGCCACAGTCACGGTGTTCACCGACGGCGACGTGACGTTTGACGATCCGCAGGCGGGACACGGCACGATCGGCTACGGCGGCGTCGAGTGGGTGCGTGCCGGAAGAGGCATGTGGCACGGTAAGGAACTCTCGGCCGCCACGTCGCCCACAACCCAGGGGTTCCAGCTCTGGGTCGCGCTTCCCCCGGACCAGGAGCACGCGGAACCCGAGGCCCAATACATCGGTGCCGACCAGATGCCACGCATCGGTCCGGCTCGTCTCATCGTCGGTGCGTACAAAGGAACGACGAGTCCGGTCCGAGCACCGGGCGCAATCAACTATCTACTCGTCACGCTGAAACCCGGCGAGCGCTGGACGTACGACGCGCCCTCTGGTCATGAGATCGGGTGGGTCGCGATAGCAAAGGGCGCGCTCACCGCCGGCGAGCGTCTGTTGAAGGGCGAGCTCGCGATCTTTGAGAAGAGCGACACGCCTCTCACGTTCGAGGGTGCGGACGATGCGGGTGCCACCTTCGTGCTCGGATCTGCCGTCCCGCATCGGTATCCGCTGCACCTCGGCGCGTACTCGGTCCATACGTCCGCCGAGGCGCTGGCGGCGGGAGAACGCCACATCCGTGACCTCAAACAACGGCTGGACGCGGAGGGTGATCGCCGTACGGGATCCGGTTCAACGCCCGTGTTCCGCGGATGACAGCCATGTCGAGACGCGCCGACGTGACATCTCTCAACCCATTCAACCAAGGCGACCGCGCAGCGGGTGCTGTCCCCTTGGCCGCACGAAAGGATGCTTGCTATGGCAGAGACAACAAGTAATGAACCGCGGAATCCGAAGGCCGGACGTGATGCGCTCCTCACGCCGGACAACTGTGCGCTGATCCTGATCGACCACCAGCCGTTTCAGTTCGCGGGGCTGCGGAGTCACGACTCGCAGACGATCGTCAACAACGTGGTGGGACTTGCGAAAGCGGCGAAAGCATTCGGCGTGCCGACGCTCTTCACCACCGTCGTGGAGGATCGCGGAGGGTTCCTGCTGAAGTCACTGCAGGACGTCTTTCCCGATCAGAAGCCGATCGACCGCACGTGGATCAACGCCTGGGAAGATCCGCGCGTCGTCGACTGGGTGAAGAACGACCGGCAGACGGAAGATCGTCATCGCCGCACTGTGGACCGAGATCTGTCTGGCGATGCCGGCGATTCAGGCGGCCGGTGAAGGCTATGAGGTCTACGTGGTGACCGATGCCTCGGGTGGTGTGAGTGTCGAGGCGCACGAGATGGCGATCCAGCGCATGGTGCAGGCGGGGGTGATGCCGATCACATGGGGCGTCTTCGGGGCTGAGCTGCAGCGCGACTGGGCCCGGACCGACACGGTGCCGGCCATGGCGCAAATTCTTATCGACCACTCGGGCAACGTCGGGACGAGCTTTCAGTGGGAACAGCAGCTGCTCAACAGCGCACAGCCGGTCAAGGCGGGCGTGTAACGCGCCATCACCGAAGCCACCACTGCCTGGAGATAACACTTATGACGATCGGAATCATCGGCGCGGGACATATCGGCCAGGCCGTGGCCAAGAGGCTCTCGAGCGCTGGCCTCGAGGCGTCCATCAGTAATAGCCGCGGCCCAGAGTCGCTCTCTTCCTTGGTGCGCGAACTCGGCCCCGGCATCAAGGCCGCCACGCTCCAGGAAGCGGCCAAGGCGGACATCGTGTTTCTTGCGGTGCCGTGGACGAGTCACACCGATGTCGTGTCAGACCTGCCGGCGTGGAACGGGCGCATCGTGATCGATGCGATGAACGCGGTCTCAATCGGTCCCGAGGGCGTGGCAGCGCTCGATCTTGGCGGTCGGCCGTCGAGCGAGGTGGTCGCCGAGCATCTGCCCGGGGCTCGCGTGGTCAAGGCGTTCAACACGCTGACCGCAGCGGTCCTCGCGAGCGATCCTCGCCAATCGGGCGGGCATCGTGTGATGTTCATGTCGGGCACGGATGCGGATGCGAAGACGACGGTTGCTCACCTGATCGGGCAGTTGGGATTTGCCGCCATCGATCTCGGCGACTTTGAGTCCGGCCGGCGGGTGCAGCAGTTCCCAGGCGGCCCGCTTGCCGCAGTCAACCTCGTGAAGTTCGGATAATCGGGTTCCACCCGCCCCGTCGTCTCGTGGGCGGGTCCGCCGTCTGCCCAGCGCGCTCGACGCACGTTTCCCAATGCGAAGAGGAGACACGCCGTGTCCTACACCATATCGACCTTGTTGACCCGTAATCTTGATGACGTCTTCGGTGAAAACGATCCCGCGCGTTACCCGGGATCCTAACTGACGGACGGATTCACCCCTTCTCTGTCCGACGGATTGGTGATCCAGACCGCCGAGACCACACCGCCCGCAAAAAGCAGCGCGGCGATAAACCACAAGGTGGCATGAAATCCGGCAACTGTGAGCTTCGACCCGACGATGATGCCGATGCCGGCTATCGCGACCAGCCCGGCCAGCCGAGACGCGGCGTTGTTGACGGCCGAGGCGATGCCCGACTGCTGCTTGTCGATGGCACCGAGAATCGTCGTCGTCAGCGGCGCGACCGTGAGCGCAAGGCCCCAACCAAGAAGCAACACCCCGGGAAAGAGGTCGGTCCAATAGCGTGCGGCTTCGTCCAGGCGGAGCATCAGGAGGAAGCCTACGCTCGCGACCATGGGCCCTACGGCCATGAATGGCCGCGGTCCGTACCTTCCGGCAAGCTTCCCGACGTACGACGACAGAAGAAACATCATCGCGGTGACAGGAAGGAACGTGAGCCCCGCAGCCAAAGCAGAATAGCCGGCGATCTCCTGGAGAAAGATCGTGACGACAAACATCGAGGCGGACAGGGCGCCGTAGATCAGCACGGTCGCGATATTGCCCACGCGGAAATTTCGGTTGGCAAACAGCGCCACCGGAAGCATCGGCTGCGTCGCACGACATTCGTACCAGACAAAGACGGCGAGTGCCAGGAGACCGATGCTCAGCGGCGCGACGATCAACGGGCTCGCCCAACCCCGATCGGGCTGCTCGATGAGGGCGTGGACATGACCGCCCCCAGACCGAGCGCACCCAGGAGCGCTCCGATCCCATCCACGGCACGCTGCCCTTTCGCGTGCGGTGCTCGGCTCCAGCCGGCGCATCAGCCAAAGAACGAGCCCAATAGGCAACACGTTGATGCCGAAGATAGACCGCCACGAGATGGCATCCACCAGAAATCCTCCGAGCAACGGACCGATCACCGCCGCGACGACCGTCCAGGACGTCCACGTGCCGATGGCCGATCCCTCCTCGGCGCCGGAGAAGTTCGCCATGATCAGAGCCAGGGAGCTTGGCACGAGAAGCGCGCCGGCGGCACCCTGAAACGCTCGCATCACTTCGAGAAATACCGGGTTCGGCGCCGCCGCGCACAACATCGACGCCGCGCCGAATCCGATCAGGCCGATGGTGAGAATGCGCTCGCGCCCAAACATGTCCGAAAGGGATCCGGCGAGGAGCATGAGCGACCCAAGTGTCAGGAGATACGCATTCACGACCCACTGCTGGGCGGTCAACCCGCCGCCCAGATCGTGCGAAATCGCCGGCAGAGCAACGTTGACGATAAATCCGTCCAGAAACGACACGAACGAAGCCAGAATGCTGACAAGCAGCACGCGCTGCTGTCGCGATGAGTAGGAACTCATGCGCGTCATTGTCCCCAGTGGAGGATGCCACAGAGCCTGCATAACTCCGAGCGAGTGAGGTCGCGGTCTACCAATGCGTCCCTGGCGGTCGGCAAACGTCTTCGGCTTCGGCGACGTCAGCAGACCGACCCATCGCCTACTTCCATTTGACCTGGGCAACGCCGGACCGGCTCGATTGACTCACCGTCCGATGCTGGGGATTCGTGGTGTTCCTCTGCGACAGTCGAGTCGCGGCCGGTCGGTGATGTCAGGAATGGCAAGCAAGTGTCAAGGTCGGCTGAGCGCCTGAAGTCTGCGCTGAAGGAACTCGCGCTCGGTCGTGTTCTCGGTTTGCGCGATCGCGGCGTCGTACGCCAGCGCTGCTTCGGCGTTGCGCCCCAGTCGTCGGAGCAGGTCGGCGCGGATCGCATGGAACAGGTAGTAGCGACCAAGGTCGAGGCCATCAACGAGGGTGAGCGCAGCATCGGCACCCTCAACCTCCGCGACCGCGACTGCGCGATTGAGCGCCACGACCGGGCCCGGCGCCAGCGTCAAGAGCTGGTTATACAGCTGCAGGATCTGCCGCCAGTCGGTGTCCGCCGCGGTCGGTGCGTCGCTGTGGACGGCGTTGATCGCCGCCTGGAGCTGGTACGGGCCAGGCTGGTTGAGCCGAAGGCACTGCCGCACGATGGCCTGCCCTTCGGCTATGAGGACACGATTCCAGCGGTCGCGGTGGCTTAGAGCGTTCACGTCTCGCATCACCTTCGCCAGAACATCGGGTGGTGGAGGCTCTCCGTCGGGCTGATAGATGCTGAGCAGATACTGCTTCATTGAGCTCCTCGTGGCATTATCGCCAGCACCATGCCGGCGTCTCACCCTCTATACGAACGGATTCCGTCAGAATCGACATGAGAATGACGGGCCGCCAAGAGTGGCGGATCCATCCGTCCACCCCGCCAAGCCGGACCATCCGTACAAGATTTTTTCACGACACAGCCCGGACAAATGTCGATCAAGCCGCAATCCGTTCGTATAGACGGTGGAGGCTGACCTGTATGAAACGCACAGTGATATGGATCACCTGCAGTGTGCCGGTCGCTGCCATTGTCTTATGTGGCGGGGGACTGTGGTTCGCAAGCAATCAATTGCTCTTTCCGGTCTGGAGGGGCGTTGCGAAGGATCTGTCTGTCTGCACACCGGAAGCCGCCAAACATTGGGGGAAAGGCTGCGGGAACCTGCGCGATACGCATGAATTCACGTTCAGTGAGGTCAAGTTTCCCTCAGTCAACGGCTATGCGTTGCCGGGCTGGTTGATCAAGGCATCGGACAATGGAGTGGAACCGGCGGGCGGCGCAATCGTGCTCGTCCACGGCGGCGGCGCTGACAGAAGAGAAAACACGAGGTTCGTGAGCTTCTTTCTGAGTCAGAAACTCGATGTGCTGACGCTCGACCTCGGCTGCCACGGCGAAGCACCGTGCCCAGTGCCCGGAATGACTTACGGGCACAGGGAGTCGAGAGACGTCCTCTCCGCGTATCTGTACCTTACGGACAGTTACAGAAGGGTCTACGCCATGGGCTCTTCTGTGGGGGCCGCAGCCATTCTGATCGCTTTGCCCGAGATGCCGGCACTCACCGGTGTCATCGCGGAGAATCCGATGGCCAGTTTTCAGCGACTCATTAGGGAAGCGCCGGAGTCGCAATCGATGCCTGGTTGGGGGATCGAGTTGCTTATGCACGTAGCCATGATGCGTGGAAGATTTGACGGGTTACTTAGCCCGGCGAAGTCGCTGTCCCTCGCGACAACGACGCCGATTCTGCTCATTCACAGCAAACAGGACAAGGTCGTTTCCTCCAAGCAAACGCAAGATCTAGCTGACGTGTACCGCGGACCTAAGACCGTCTGGTTGGCGGAGAGTGGTGATCACTCGACGATTTGGAATGTCCATCGCGTTCAGTACCAGAAACAGGTCGCAGATTTTCTGTCGAGTACCTGACAGAAGGTCGCGACTTGTGAAGCTTCCACGAGCGAGTTCGCTGATTTGGCAGCCGCGCGTCGGCCCGATCAGCTGCTCAACGTTGGCTGCGGGATCGAAGCAACGCCGAGCAGATGCGGGAACTCGAACAACCCGCTGACTCTGCCCCAACGAGCGTCAGAGTCAGCGGAACCTTGACCGAGAGAATGCGTTTGCCGGACCGGCTCGATTGACTCACCGTCCGATGCTGGGGATCCGTGAGTGTTCCTCTGCGCCAGTCGAGTCGCGGCCGGTCGGTGATGTCAGGAATGGCACGAGGTCCTTGGTGAACTGCTCCGGATCCTCCCAATGGAACGCATGTCCAAAGCCTTGGTAGGCGATGAACCGCGCGTGTGGCATGACCTCGAGCAAGCGGTCCTGTGCCGCCCGCAGCGCGTACGTGTCGCGATCGCCCCACATCAGCAGCACGGGCACGGAGACTTTCGTGAGCTCGCTTGTGAAGTCCGGCGTCTGCAAGAATCCGTCGAACGCCTCGCGCCAGACGCGTGCCGGGACCTTCAGCGTCTCGGAGACGACTGCGTCGAGGTGGTCGGCGGGCATGGCACGCGCAAGGGTGCTCAACTGCCATTCTCTTGCGAACGGGGCGGCGATCGGATCGGTCAGTGGCGCGATCGACGATGCCACGAAGTCGGCAAGCCCAGGATCATCAAAGGTGGAGAACGCGCCCATCAACACGAGGCGCGCCACCCGGTCAGGGTGGTCGATGACGAACCGTTGCGCCACGCTGGCCCCCATCGAGTGACCCACAATGATCGCGGTCCGCAGACCCATCGCATCCAGGAACGCGAGGAGATCCGCCGACATGTCCGCAAAACGGTAGCCGGACGTCGGGCGACTGGAATCGCCGTGGCCCCGCTGCGAGAGCGCGAAGGCGTGGATGCTCGGCGGCAGCAGCGGGAGCACCCGCTCGAAGGAACGCCACGAGTCGGTAACTCCGTGCAGGAAGATCACGGGCACGCCGTCGGCGTTGCCCTGTTCCACGTACTCCATCCGGACGCCTGTTGGCAGCGACACAAACTTCTTCAACGGTTCCTCCGTTTCTGTTCTCACGTGACTCGATGCCGTCACCGGCCGATCGGCCAGCATCATGCGCGAGGATGCGAGCGACACGTCCGCGCGCGCCCACGCCTTGTCGAACCTTGTGCGGATCTGCCGGGCATCGTCGACGCGCCCCTGCGCGTTGAGGCTTTGCCACAGTCCGAACAGCGACCAGCCGTTCTCGCGGAACCGCTCGAGGTCCTTGCGGTACTCGGCCTCCGCCTCTGCTGGCCGGCCGGCTGCGAGCAACAGCGCGCCTAACACCTGCCGCGGCGGCTGATGCCAGACCGGCGGCTCGTTGTACGGAATGCCGTCCTCGAGCGCCGTGGCCTCACCGAGGAGTCGCACCGCCTCGTCGTGGCGTCCCGCTCGCGAAGCCAGCTCGCCTCGCACGATGCGCCTCGCGATCTGCAAGTTGGTCAGCAGCGGCAGGTCCTTGAGCGTGGTCCGAAAGGCTTCGTGATCCAACAGCGTCGTGAGCGCGGCCAGCTCGGCCTCGGCACGCGTGACCTCGCCGCGCGCGACAAAGGCCAGGCCGCGTGCGTAGTGCCAGATGCCCATCGCGTACGGCTCGGTCTCCGGCGGCTTGGGCTCGGTCAACATCTCGCGCCAGCGCCCGAATCGCGCGTAGGCCAACCACGGCGTGACGGGAAAGTCCGCCGTCCACGCCAGCGCGCCCGCGTGATGATGCGGTACTTTCGCCGCGACTTGACGCGCGGCATCAATGGCGACCGCGCTCCGGCCTTCGAACGTCGCCGCCGCCCACAGGAAGTGCAGGTTGTGCGGGTAGTAGCTGACGGGATAGAGCCCCTGTGCCTGACACTGCGCCAGATAGTCCTCGTCGGCGGCGATCGCACGGACGTTGGCCTCGGCCGCGTCTGCGTACCGACCCACGCGCAGGTAGATGTGCGCAGGCATGTGGACGATGTGGCCGGCGGCGGGCATCAGCCCGGCAAGCCGATCCGCACTCGCCTCGGCGGCCTCGGGCGTGCGCGACCCCTCCATCAAGTGGACGTAATAGTGATGCGCGCCCGCGTGGTCGGGATGCGCGCCAATCGCGCGCTCGAGCGCGCGGCGCACGGGCTCGGCTTCGGGCTTCAGCGTGCCGTCTTTCTGCCAGTAGTCCCAGGCCATCGTGTTCATGACGGCATCCGCGTACAGCGTCTGGACGTCTGGATCGGTGGCAAACGTTTCGGCCGCCTTGGTCATCGCGTCGGCGTAGGCGCGATCGAGCGGTGGCCGCGGCGCGGTCCCATCAGCGGCAAAGCGCATCGCGAGCGCGGCGATGAGCGCCCGCTCCTTTGGGCTGGCCATGTGGGCTAAGGCCTGCGCGCGCTCCACCGACTCGTAGGCCAGCCGACCGCTCTCCGCGGACATCGGCGCGTTGAGGTTGACGGCGAGCGTCATCGCCTCCCCCCAGTGCGCCATCGCGAGTTCACCGTCGAGCCGCGCGGCTTCCTGAAACGCCCGGCGCGCCTCAGCGTGGTTGAACGCATAGAGCAGCCGGAGCCCTTGGTCGAAGAAGGCCTGCGCCCGCGCGTCCTTCGTCGCAACCGGCAGATGGAGTGTCCCGAGCCCGCTGAGCACGGGCGCCCGCGGCGTGACCGCACTGGCCTCGGTCACCGGTTGCTGACCTGACGCTGAGAGGCCGGACGCGCTCACCGCCGCGACCAGCACGAGGGCGATTCGAATGTTCGCTGACATGATGTGCTCCACTGGGGTAGTTCCTTCAAACGAACGAGTGAGCTCAGTGGGATCGGGTGTCAGACCCGACAAGGCGTCCGGGCTCCCACGAGCGGTATCCGGACACACTCACTGTGCGCGTAACCGATACAGGCGGAAGAACCCGGCATCGACGGGCACGACCTCCACGCGCGGGAGTCCCGCCGCCGTTGCAAGGGCCCGTACGGTGTCGGCGCGAAGGACCGTACCGGTCGCCGCGGAGGGCTGGTCCGCCATCGCGACCGGGAGGCAATGCACGATGCTCCAGCCGTACATGAGCCGCTCGATGTCGTCCGCCGGCGCGTGGAAGTGATCGCCAACCTTCTCGTCCGCGACGAGGACGCTTCCTCCAGGTGCGAGCGCTTCTCGGATGGCGCGGAGCGCATCGTCTGGTCGTGCCATGTCGTGGAGGGCTTCCAGCACGAGCACGAGATCGAACGGGCCGGCGTCGGCCACCGCTGCGGCGGCGCGGACGTCGAAGCGGACGGCAATGCCTTGCGCGGCCGCGTTCCGCTGGGCGTCGTACACTGACGCCGAGTCGGCGTCGAAGCCGACGATGTCGGCCTGTGGAAACGCCCGGGCCATCGCGAGTGTGGACCAGCCGGCGCCGCACCCGACGTCGGCGACACGCATGTGCATCGACGTGAGCGCGCTATGGAGATCGGGTAGCGCGGGAATCCAGCGCGTGACCAAGTCCGACAAAAACGCCGGCCGATTGATGCCGGCTTGACCCGCGCGGAACGCCGCGCCGAAGTGTGGATACGCCACGCCGCCGCCGCTCCGGTAGGCGTTGACGACCCGCTCGAGCGCCCCGCCGATGCCGGCGACCATCTGCGCCAACGGGGCAAGGTGCGCAGGATGGTCCTCCGCGACCAAGACGTTCGTGTGTTCGGCCGGGAGCCAGTACCGCCGCGCCTCCGCCGGGGCAGTGAGCGATTCGACGCGCAGGAATCCCGCGACCGCCTGCTGCTCGAGCCACTCGCGGGCGTAGCGGGGGGCGATGCCGGCCGTGCGGGCCAGCTCAGGCGGCGTGATCCGCCGCCCGAATTTCAACGCTTCGTAGAGGCCGAGCTCCTTGCCGAGATAGATGCCGTAGAGCTCGAGTGTGTGAATGGTGGCCTGGAGCAGGCGCGTCGTGAGCGCGTCTTCGCTGGTCTGAACAACCTGGCACATAGGGTGTCTCCGTTAATCACCCTATGGGCGTAAGGCCAAGCCTCACGATGGGAGGCCGATCGGGCGGTCCGTAAGGCGGCGCTACGAGGTGGTTCGCAGGTCGTCCGCCGCGCAGGCGTGTCGCAGGAGACTCGCGACGCGGCCGCCTGCTAGAAGCGCCACTCGACCGGTCGCTCTGGCTGGTAGATGCAGAACGTTCCCGTGCGCACCGCGTTTTCCAGGTGCCGCCCGAGCTGGGGATGGGCCTTGGCGATCTTCTTGACGCCACTGCGGATCCGCCACGTTACCGCGGACCGGGCCCGCTCGGCGGCGCTCCCCAGCGCGCGTGACCGTCCGCCGAGCCCCAGTGCACCCGACAACAGCTCGACGATCTGATCGAGCTCCTCACGCGCCCGTTCCGCCTGCGCGAGATCATGCGCGGCCTCGGCCTGGTGGATGTCGTGCTGCAGTTCCCGGGCGCGCGCCTGAATCTCGCGGCGGGCTCGCTCATCGAGCTGCGGCGCGGTACCGGTCGTTTCGGCCGGCCGGTCAGCCAACTCGAGGCAATGCACTTCGACTCCCGGTCGATCGAGCAACCGCACCAGATCGCTAAAGCCCTTCTGATGAGTGAGCTGGGCGGAGAGCCCGTCGAACTCCAGGCTCCACACCTCGCCCTCGCGGCGAAATCGCGCCACGTTGGGCTGTTGGGCCACGGGCCGCGCAACGGCCTCGGGCCGACTCTCATCGGGATCCTCTTCGAGCCCCGCGAGACGGAGACCCTGCTCGAGCCGATCGATGTCCTGGGCCCGGCGAAAGGGATTCACGTGCAACAGCCACCGCAGCGGTTCGCCCGGATCCGGTGGACGTCCAAAAGTGATGCGATCGCCGAGCTGCGATAGGAACTCTGCCAGATAGAACCGCGCGCGTTCGAGGTTACCGGTCAGCGCGCACGAGGCCGCAAGGAAAGCCGGAATGTCGACGAACGTCGAGATGGGGGCTTGGGATCCGACCGCGAGCACCTCAGCGTCACGTCCGAGGATGAACAGCGCCAACCCAACGGGCGCCGTGTAGTACGGCGGAAAGCATGGATTGAGCCGCATGGCCTTTGTGCCCAGCGCCAGCGCGGATTCACCATCGCCGAGATACGCGCGACACAGCGCTGCGTGGACCAGCATGTCGGTGTCGTTGGGATTCAGGCTGAGGGCCCTGTCAACGTGAAACGCGGCTTCATTGAACTGCCGGCGATACAGCAGGATGCGCCCCAGCACCACCTGGACCATCGGGTCGGCATCGTCGAGAACCGCCGCGCGACGGGCGTAGTCGTACGCCAGGCGCTCGGTCTCATCCCACTTCTGCCAGGCCTGACAGCTCCATTCGTTGAAGTGGGACAAGGACAGTCCCGTGTACGCCCGCGCGTACGATGGATCGGTTTCGAGGGCGCGTTCGAAATAGGTACGTGCCTCGGCGTCTGCCTCCACAGTCCCGCGCTTCAGACACTCGAAGCCTCGCAACCAGCAGTCGTATGTCGCAAGGCTGGACAGAGGCAAACGCTGGGCATTGCGTAACCGGGACCGGTCGAGATCGATCTTCAGCGCACTGGCAATTTGCTCCGCAATCTGGTCCTGCACCGTGAACAGATTCTCCGCGGTGACGTCGTGGCGATCGGCCCAGAGCTGGCGCCCCGTGTGGGTGTCGAGCAGTTGGACCGCGATGCGGATCACGTCGCCGCCTCGACGGACACTGCCGCGCAGCAGGTTGGAAGCGAACGCAGTTGGGTCGCTGCCTCTACGTCCTAGCGATGCGGCCGCGAACGCCTGGGGGTAGACAACTTCGATTGCACCGAAGCGCGAAAGCGCGGAGGCGATGTCCTCCACGAATCCCAGCGCCAGCACGTCCTGCGTGGGATCGCCCGACAGGTTCTCAAACGGAGCCAGGGCGATGCTGGCAGCAATGGCAGGCATAGAAGCCCTAACAGCGAACACCCCGATTCTACCCGGTCAGAAGTCGACCATGGCAGTCGAGGGCTTGGTCTTCAGCGAGTCTCTAGCGCCAGACTCGCGTCCCCGGATCTTGATTCCATGGAGCACCTCCGGCCCTCCGTAGTACCTACGGCACTCCGTGTGTTACTTACAGCCTGTCGTAACAAACGGCGCCTTCCCCACAACCTGTGCGGATTTTTTCGCGTGTAATTTTCGTTTGCTTTTGGGCCTGTTTCTTGTGTTTTCTGGCTGCTTGCCCAGCCTTTAACATGCGCTTCACTGCACGGCACGTCGCATGCTTGCACGGCCGCTCAGGGCAACCGGTGATTTAACACGACTGTGGGAGTTGTCATGCGTTTCCCTAAGACCGTCACACTTCTGACCGCCTTCGTCCTCCTGCTGTTCGCGGGCGCGCTCGTCGCGGCTCTCACACGCCCGGTCGTCGTCGAGGCGCGGGCGGCCGAGGGGCCTCAGGCCACGCAGACCGCGCCGCCACCGGGAACTACGCAGACGACGGTGGTCGCCACGCCACAAGCCGGCTATGTCGGCTCGGAGACCTGCGCGGCCTGCCACTCGGGCTACGACCACACCGTGGATATCACCAAGCACGGATTCAGGGCCAACCAGATGACGCCGGCCGCGAGGCAGGGCTGCGAATCGTGCCATGGGCCGGGAGAGGCCCACGCCAGCGATCCCGGTAGCGTCATGCCGATTCAGTTGACAAGGGTTTCAGCGACGGTGGCCAACGGCCAGTGCCAGACCTGCCACAACCGGGGCGACCACGCCCTGTGGGACGGTAGTCAGCACGAGAACCGCAACGTCAAGTGCATCGACTGCCACAGCGTGCACGCGTCGGAAGGTCCGAAGCTGATGAAGGCCAAGACCCAGCAGATCACCTGCGCGAAGTGCCACCAGACCGTCACGAACAAGCAGCAGCGCTTCAATCACATGCCGGTCCGCGAAGGCAAGATGGAGTGCTCGTCCTGCCACAACGTCCACGGATCGGTGAACATCAAGCTGCTCCGTGTCGGCACCACGGTGGACCAGAGCTGCACGAGCTGCCACACCGAGAAGCGCGGCCCGTTCCTCTGGGAGCACGCACCGGTGGTGGACAGCTGCACCACGTGCCACGATTCTCACGGCAGCAACAACGACCGCATGCTGGTCGCCAAGCTTCCCTTTCTCTGCCAGCGCTGTCACGTGACATCGCGGCACCCTCCAACCGTTTATGAGGGCTACTCCCTGAACAACTCCACGGGCTCGAACCGGATGACTTCGAAAGGGTGCGCGAACTGCCATCAGCAGGTGCACGGGTCCAACCACCCCAATGGCAAGTTCTTCTTGCGGTGACCGGAGGCATACGATGCGCAAACGAATCACAACGTTGATTGCGACTGTGCTTCTGGCCACCGTTCACGGGGCAGCCGCCCAGGATCCGCCGACCAAACCCGTGCCGCCACCCGAAGTGCCAGCCGTGGGACTCTTCGACATCGGGTTCCGCGGTACCAGCGTCGATGGTGACGAGGCGCGCCACGAGCGATACCGCGACCTGCGAAGCGGCGCGTCCACGTTCTTCGAGATGCAGAAAAACACCGAGCAGTACCGTTTCGGGGCGTCGTTCACCAATGCCGGCTATCGCGATCAGCGCTATCAGGCGGAGTATTACAACCCGAAAGTAACGGTCACCGGTCTCTACGACGGCATCCCGATCAACTACATGTACGATGCGCCGCTCATCTGGACAGGCGACGGCCGCGGCAAGTTCACGCTCGACCCGGCGCTCAGGCAGATGGTGCAGGGGTCGACCAATGCGGCGGACGATGGAACGGCTGTGGGCGTGCCCTGCGCGCCGGGACTCGGACCGACAAGCTGCAACGCCTCCACGTCGGCGCAGGCCAAGGCGAACCGATCCATCTACAACAACTTCCTCAAAACCGACGACATGTCGGTCCTGCGGAAGAACGCCGCGGTGTCGATGAGCTACAGGTCCTCCCCCACCATGACAGTGAAGGTCGACTTCTCGACGACCGGACGTTCGGGAGAGATGCCGTGGGGAGCCTCCTACGCGTTCAATAGCGCCGAGAACCTGGCAGCTCCGGTCGATCAGCGCAATAACGAGATCAGGCTCAACACCGAGTGGGCGAACCCCAAGGGCATGTTCCGCCTCGACTACTGGGGCAGTTTCTTCGACAACCCTCTCCAGACGCTCACCTGGGACAACCCGATCCGTGCCACCGACTACAACAATGGACTCCTGCCGCCAAGCGGGCCCTACGATTCGAGCGGCTACAGCAACGGCAACGGCGCGGCGTTCGGACAGGCGGCACTGTGGCCCAGCAACAACCTCAACTCCGCCGGCGCCACCGGCATGATCAAGTTACTGCCGAGGACGACGGTCAACGGCAACGTGCAGGTGACCTACATGCGGCAGAACGAGGCGCTGCTGCCGTGGACCCTTAACACGTCGATCAACAACCCGCCGGTGCTCAATGCCTTCCCTGGGCTCAGGCAGCTGCCGCGCGCCTCGGCCGAGACCGCGGTGAACGCGACGAACGCGCAATTCACGCTCAACAGCCGGCTGTTCCCTTTCGTCACCCTCGTCGCGCGCTACCGCTATAACGATCACGACAACAGCACGCCGCACTTCGATGGCCGGCAATATGTCCGCATGGACGCCGTGCCGGAGGAGCTGGCCGACGACCCGAGCACGCCCCACGTCGAGGGCATGTCGGAGTACTTTCAGATCACGCGCAAGAACTTCGATGCGTCCGGCACCTTCGGCCTGCGGGCGTTCGGCGCGCTCAAGTTTGGGTACGCCAATGAGCGATTCAATCGGGAAGGCCGAGGCTTCAGCGACGTGACAGAGCACACGTTCCGCCTGGCCTACGACGCAAGCTTGTTCAACAATTCCATGATCCGGGTGATGCTCGACTCGGGCCAGCGCCGCGGCGACGGTTTCATCATTCAAGGCGTGGATTACGAGTCGGGCCCGGCGGGCACGCAGCCCGGACTCCGTTACTTCGACGAAGCGGACCGCGACCGCACCAAGGCGTCGGTGGTCTTCAGCATCAACCCGGTGCCAATGGCTGGCGTTTACGTTCAGTATTCGACGACGCGGGACACCTTCCTCCCCGATGAGTCGATACCAGTTGGGCGCGACCATTTCGGGCTGAAGAACCAGGACGTCGATGGCTTCGTCGTCGGCGCCGACGTCAACCCCAACGAAACCGTGACGTTCGGGGTCAGCTACGGCCGCGACGAGTTCTCAACTTTCCAGACATCGCGCAACGCCAACCCACCGCCGGATCCGACGTGGACCGACCCGAGCCGCGACTGGTCGCTCGACAACGGCGAGGTCGTGAAAACTTTCCTCACTTACCTCGACCTCGTCGGCCTGGCTCAGTCGAAGGCCGACGTAAGTTTCAGCTATGAGATGAATGACTCGGACATCGAATTCATACACGGCGGACCGCGCATCGCGTCTCTAGAGTCGGCCGGCCAGTTCATTCCACTGCCGAACGTCTTCAACAAGTGGAATCGCCTGGCGGTGGACCTGAAGTACTACTTCACCAACAAGGTCGGCTTTGCCGTCGGTTACTGGTACGACAAGATGGAGGTCACCGACTGGGCGACCATCGACTCCAACGGCCCGGTCGGGTTCGCCGACGCCACCGGCATTCCGCGCATCGACTGGCTCGGCTCCCTGACGACCGGCTACGGCAACCGGCCCTATGAAGGCAGCACCTTCTTCGTCCGGTCACTCGTGAGGTTCTAGATCGTCCTCCAAAAGGGTGTTCGGCTGATACGTCAGCCCCTCCGTGAGCGCACGCTTCTGGATCGCCTCCA